>CAWGJZ010000001.1:0-1183602 GCA_963823145.1 uncultured Acidobacteriota bacterium | reverse complement strand
GAAGTACGAATGGTCAATCCACGTCCCTCCCGCGCCAGAGCACTGGGGATAGTTGCCGGTATCGGAATCATTTGCGGAATCGTAGCTGCCGTCGTCCCAGACGCATTCGAGCCCGCTGGGATCGATAAACATCAGCGGGTTGTTGTTGACGTAGGTATAGAGGTTCCAGGTTTGGGGGTTGGTGGCGTCGGCGACGAAGTTGCCTGCAGGGTCGGGGGACATGAAGCGGCCCAGGGAGGAGGAGTTGTAGCGGGCCTGGGCGTTGTCGAGGTTGGTTTCGGCGTCGCGCTCGTAGCCCGTGAATTTGTGCGTCGTCGTGCTCGTCCCGCCGCAGGAAACCTGCTCCCCAAACGGATAGTAATCATCGCACTCCACAACGCTCGGTGTCGGATAGCTGGTGAGCAGCCGCGTGGAGCCGAGATGGTCGGCGTGCACGAAGTACGTCCCGCCCCAGTATTGGGCGACCATCTGGCCGTTCAGGTACACGAATCCCGTGTTCCAACAGGTGTTGCCGCAGCCGCCTCCATAGGTGGCCACCACGTGGCCCGAAAGATCGTATATATAATCGGTCTCCACTCCAGCTACCACTCTACTCACGCGCCTCCCGTCGACGTCATAACCATAGGTGGCCGTGCTGCCGCCATCGACTTTCGTAATACGATTCTCGGCGTCGTAGGTGTAGCTGTGGCTGGCGTCGTGGGTCATGTTGCCTGCGGCATCGTACTGGAAACCGCTGTTGGTGACGTGATTGTAGCTGAAGAGAGAGTCAAAACTGAAAGCTCGCGCGAGTGAGACGGCGCGAAAGGTACATTCATTCTCGGGTTAGAAGCGCCGAGGCGAAGGCTCGCGCGGGTGAGGCGGCGCGAAAGGTAGGCGCTTCGCGCCGGGCCGTCATTCCAGCAACGCTGAAGCGCTGCCTCCCCCGCATGAATGCGGGGGCTTCCACCAGACACACCAAAAGCGCGAAGCGGCGCGAGCGGAAGAGAATTCGTCGTCGATTCGTTTGGAGAATACGAGAAAAGGAACAAAAGCCGCACCCTTTCGAAAAGGCCGAAAGAGTGCGCCACCCTAGAATATCATTCGCGCCTTTAGCAAATTGTGGTGTGACAGTTCATGCGGCGATGAAAGTTGCTTGCGGAACGGTGCGTGGGGGGTGCGGCACCCGGCTGACCTGTTTTTTCACAGCTTCAAACCGAGCATGGGTCGCCCGAAACGTCCGAGGCTACACCTGGGCACCCGGCGAGTGCTAACTCAATCACAAGTAGAGCTGACCATCTTCAGGCTCGTAACGGTCATGTGGCCGTGCTCGGTGGAGTTCTTATCGACGCCGTGCTCGCGGGCCTCGCTTTTTGTATCTTCCTTCAGGCCGTGCGCCGTGGCGTTGGAAACAACTCCGGTAATGGTAACGGTGTGTCCAACATGTGGGGCCATTTTCACTCTGTCGCTCTTAACCTCCCAGGTCCCTCCGGCCTTTGTTGTTAGCTGATATTCATTGGGATCGTTTTCCGTCTTTTGCAAGCAGCCGGTCAGCGTGCGCACTTTTTCATGCGTCGTCTTTTTCGTCTGGTCCTGACCGGATACTCTACCGACACCAATCAAAGCGAAGAGGGCAATCCATACCGAAGCAAGTTTCAAATTCATGTTGGCCTCCAGATAAAACAGTTAGCAGTCCTGGGCTATTTGTACTGTCGCCCCGCATGAACCGGCGGCCAATACAGAGTTACATGCATTTGGGTGAATGCTTCGACCCTACATTCGACCCGTCCAGGCAACACCTCAGCGGTTCATTGAAGGGAGCATCCAGGAGCACGTTGCGCTGCTGGATCCGATCGCCGGCCTAGCCTGTCTTTCCTTGCTCGCCCTGTGGATCCGACTCCGCCCCGGAAGCGCGAGTACGCCGCGCGTGATGCGGTGTTAAGGCTAAAGCGCCACTGATTTCGAGAGTTTTCCAGGTGTAACTGCGGAGTTAGTTCTTTGGTGTGGCGGCGGAAACTTTTCTGCGGGCTAGGTCAAGGAGCTTGGCGTCGGTGCAAACTTCGTAATACGCGCGCGCGCCTTGATCGCCAATTTTGCCGCCTGGTAGCAATTGGCGGACAAGACCCTTGCGAATTACGACCGGCTCGAGAGATTCACCGAGAGGCACTTCTCCGAAATAGAGCTGCACGCGCTCCTTGCCCCACGGAAGAGGGAAATTGCCGCCCACGGGAGTGAGAGAAATTTCACGCTGAAGCTTCTGAAAGCCTTCTTCGTTGAGCTCGATGCCATTGAGATTGTAGCGGACGAGAAGCTCCTCGCCCTCGTCCGGCGTGGCGTCGTCCATCAGCGTTTGCAGCAGATACACGTTGAACGGAGCGGGATTCTGCTGAAAAAGGCGCTTGGCCATCTTCGAGCAACTGGAAAGACGGTCGGAGAGATTGAGGGCGCGCGAAATCATGATGCGGGAGTCCGCGTCCATCCAAAGCGAGGGCGCGGAATCCTGAAAAGCGACGCCGACTCCCAATTCGAGCGGCGGAAGATTGCCGGACTTGGCGCGCGCATTGTAAGCCTGGGTGACGGCCAGGATTTCGCGCGCCAGCACGCAGGCGCGGGCGACAGCGCGTTGGGTGGCTCGGGTGGACTCATTTTCGTAAATCGCCAGAATAATGGCGTCGCCTTCAATGAAAACCTTGGCGGCGCCGAAACGTTCCAGCATGCGTTTCACGGGCTCGTGCAGAGCCATGCTGAAATGCGAGGCGGGATTCATGCCCCGTTCGAGCAGGTCCTTGGTGATGCCGGTGGAACCGCGGACATCGGCTTTGATAACCACGTGGTTGATGACTGGATCGTCGGCGGGGCGACCCTCGTCCGGATGCAGGAATTCGTAGAGGCTCTTGTTGGCGCGCGAAAGTTCGCGGGCGCGCTCGGAGTGGACCAGATTGATGCGCTCCATCCAAGCGGTAACCTGCTGGTAATTGCGGCGGTCGCGGCGCAAACGCATCAAGTCTTCGGCGAACTGAAGGCCGATCGCCAAGGTTTCCTGCGTGTTGCGGCGGCGAATGGAGCGGGAAGATTGCTCGAATTTTTTCATCGAGACTTTGCGCGCCGGAAATTTCTCCAAAATCTGCGCGATGCGCTTGGCTTCGTCGCGAACGACAAGCGCTTTCTTCAATTGCTGAAGGTGAATCGGAGGGCAATATTCGGAGGCAATCGCCCGCAGTTCGTAGCCCGCCAGAACGTGGAAGAGCAAGTCGCGTTCTTCGAGCCTGTGAATCCATTCCTCGAGAAGATGGGCGCGGATTTCCGCGGCGGCAGCAGAACTTTCGTCCGCCCCTGCGCTGGAGTCAAACAGGCGCCGCGCGTTTGCGGGCTGATTCAGATAGTCGCCGAGGCGGCCCTGAAATTCCGCGTTCAAAAAGTCCATGCGCTGCTTCGCGGCGGCGATCTGCGGCGCCAGTTCTTCGAGATTCTTTTCGAGCGAAGCGGTCTTGCGGCGGAGATCGTCCATCTCGCCGTGCGCGTCGGAATCCTGAGCCGTCTTGCGCTTGAAGATCGAAGGGAACAAGTTGTCGCTTTCACCCGCGCGGCCGGCGGCTTCCTCGTGCTCTTCCTCGATGAGCGCGAGTTCAGCATGAAGAAGGCGCGCCTGTTCGAGCAGGCGTTCGTGAAGCTTGCGGGCTTTGGTGAGTTCCTCTGCCGCGCCTCCGGCATTGTCGCCGGAAAGAACGCATTCGCGGACGATATCGAGAAGCAAAGCGTCGAAAGTCTCGAAGCGATCCGGATCGTTGATGAAATTGCCGAGCAGGACGTAATGTTCGAGAAAGAGGTACTCGTCGTTGCCGCCTTCGACGAAGAGGAAGCGGTTCTGTAGCAGCGGATACATTTCGTCGGAATCGTCGCCGAAGAGAGCGAGGCGCGTCCTGGCAATGGTGGTGTCCTCTACCTCGCGCCAGATGCGGCATAAAGTCTCGCCAACCTGACGGATGACGTTTTTGCGGTCGGCCTGAATTTCAGCGATCTTGGAGCGCATCACGTGAGCCTGTTCGCTGTGCTCGAAGAGCTCGCCGCGGCCGCGAATCCAGTCCTTGCACTCGACCAGGATGCTCGAAAATTGGTTTCCCGTCTCCTGGATGATGAATTTCAGAAGCGCGAGGTGATGGAGGACGTCCGTCTCGATGGACTGCTGAAATTTGGCGCGCGTGAGCGATTCCTGCAGAATTTCCGTGAGCAACCTGCGAAACGCGGGATGCTCGGGGGGCTTGGCAGGCTTGCGTCCCTTATCGCCGCCGTAGAGGAGACCCACGTTGACGACCTGCCGAACCAGGTCGAAAAGGTAAGTGCGCGCGAATTCCACGAAACGCGGACTTAGAAAAACGTCATAATGGATGTTATCGACACCAATGGTCAGATTGGCGAGCCGGATTTCGGCGGAGTACGGCTCAAGCTTCATCCGGTCTGGATGGCTGGCAGGTGGCGCGGTACGCGTTTCCAGCATCGAAAATTGTGCGATCAGCTAAACTATTACTGTAGCGGATAGAAAACGCCGTACGCAATGGAACGGGAGCGAAAGGGTCAACCTCCCGGAGCTAGCAGGGAGCCGGATATGCCTTCGGGCACCTCGTGGCAGCACTTACCTTCGAGCTACACTGCCAGCATGGGTGATTACCTGCCCGTATCCGAAATTTCCACGTCGCGGACTTCGGCGAACCTAGCGGCCGACAAGAGTTGGGGACCATGCCTCTACCTCGGACCATCGGGGCAGAGATGCGCGAAACCAGCGCTTGAGGGGGGCTTCTGCGCCCTCCATTCGCCCGGCTCCGCCGCGGCGATCACCCCAAATCGGAGGCGGGTGCTGGCGGCCGTCGCTGCGATTGCTGGAATCCTCTGGCCGTATGTGGATGACGTGGTCCGGGAAATCATTCGCTGGATGCATTCCCACTAGGGTTGTTGGCGAGCTTTTGGCACCGGATTGGGATGAGCCCGCGCCGCTCGATCAATCAGACAGAAGATCAAGCCTGCCGCACGATTTCCAGTTAAAATGTCGGGCCATGTCGAAACTACTTGAAGGCAAAACGGCTATCGTCCTCGGCGTATGGAATAAGTGGAGCATCGCTTACGCCATCGCGCAAGCGTTCTCTCGCGAGGGAGCGAAGCTGCTGCTCACCTATCAAAACGAACGCGCGAAACCAACAGTGGAGGAACTGGGCCGCGAACTCGGCGCGGCTGGATTTTTCCCGTGCGAGGTACAGCAGCAATCCGACATCGATCGGCTGGCCGAGGCCATGAAGGCTGAGGGGAGCAGGCTCGATATCGTAGTCCACAGCCTTGCGGCGGCGAAGGGCGAAGAACTCGGCCAGCCTTTCTTAGGCACTTCGCGAGAAGGGTTTCAGCTTGCGCTTGATGTGAGCGCGTATTCGCTGGTGGCGATTTCGAAGGCACTCTCGCCGCTGATGACCGGCGGCGGAGCGATCCTTACTCTGACTTATCTGGGATCGACGCGCGTGGTGACCAATTACAACGTGATGGGCATCGCGAAGGCCGCGCTCGAGGCGGAGGTGAAATATTTGGCCAGTGAACTCGGTCCCAGCAAGATACGCGTGAATGCGATTTCGGCTGGCGCGATCAAGACAATTTCGGCGCGAGGAGTGAAGGATTTGTCCAAGATGCTGGAGATTTCCGCGCAGCGCGCACCGCTGCGGCGCAATACCGATCCCGCGGAGGTTGCGGACACCGCCGTGTTTCTGGGGAGCGATCTTGGGCGGGGCGTCACCGGAAATATTATTTACGTGGACGCCGGATTCCACATCATGGGCCTGTAAGTAACGGGCGAGCCGCAGGACCACAAGAAATCATCGACTGGCGAACGAAATATTCGCGTCATCGAAAATTACAATGCGGCGCGTGTCATCTGAAACGTGCTCCAACTGAATGCGGATTACTGGCCAATCCGTGCGCATGGTTAGCTTATCGGGCCATTCGACGATCACCACTGCCGCCTCGTTGAAAATATCTTCCAGGCCGAGCGTTTCAAGATCGTGTGAATCTGCAATGCGGTAGAGATCGACGTGATACACGCGCGATCTGCCGTCGTATTTGTGAACCAGGGTGAAGGTCGGGCTGGTAACTTCGTCTTCCCCGGCAGCGCCCATTCCGCTAGCAATGCCTTTCGTCAGGGTGGTCTTCCCCGTCCCCAGATCGCCGGAAAGTAAAATCAGCGCCGGGGGCGCTAGCTGGCGTCCGATTTCGCGGCCAAGCTGAATGGTTTCTTCAAAGGAGTGCGTTGTCCACTCGCGGCTAGGCACGGCCGCACTCTGCATAGAATCGCCGGTAGGCGCGCGGAATCGCGTGGATCAGATCCGAGGCCATCAGCGGCGCCTCGCCGCTTTCGGCGTAAGCAATGTCTCCGGCGAGGCCGTGCAGGTACACTCCAAACGCCAGCACCAGCGGCCAAGGCGCGTCGCGATATTGGGCAGTAAGTCCCGCGAGCATGCCGGTGAGAACATCGCCCGTCCCGCCCGTCCCCATCCCAGGATTTCCCGTGGAGTTAATCCACGCGCATCCGTCTGGAGACGCGGTGACGGTGTGATGCCCCTTGAGAATCACCTGCGCGTTCCAATCCGCCGCGCACTTGGTCGCCAGTTCCACGCGACGGGATTGCACCTCGGCCGCGGTGCAGCCGGCCAGGCGAGCCATTTCGCCGGGATGCGGCGTGATGGCGATCGTCTCTTTCGGATCTCTCAGCTCGCTCGCCCGGCCCGCGAACGCGTTCAAGCCGTCCGCATCCAGGATGATGGGCACGCGCGACCGCATGCCCATGACGCCGCGAACGAATTCCTGCGTTTCCAGCTGCGTGGTCAGGCCGGGGCCGATTCCGAGAGCGCTCTTTCCGGACACAAGCTTCCCGAAAAAGTTGGCTTCGAGGCAGCGCGCCGAGATTGTGCCAGCCAGCGTGGAGACCAGAGGTTCCGTCATAATCTCCGGTGTGTGCGCGGCAATCGTCGGCAATACGGGCTCTGGCGTTGCCACGGTGACGAGCCCCGCACCCGACCGCAATGCCGCCCACGATGCGAGCACGGCGGCGCCGCTCTTCCCCACTGAGCCGGCCACAATTAGCGCGTGGCCATAGGTTCCCTTGTGCCCTGTGGGCTTGCGGGGCAGCGCGAATTGGATGAATTCCTGCGGTTCGCTCCAGCGGAGCTTTCCCTTTCCTAGCTCCTCAATGAGTTCCCGCGGCGAGCCGATCTCGCGCACGACAAGTTCGCCCACATGCGGTGGACCCGAACCGAGCAAGAGGCCGGGCTTCGGCGCGGTAAACGTGACCGTGTAGTCGGCGACGATCACTTCGCCTTGCGCCTCGACGGTATCCGCATGAAGCCCGGAAGGAATATCTACTGACACGACCGCGCAACCAGACTCCCGCCCGTTTACGCGGGCAATTACTTCTTGCAGTCGGCCTTCCACCGCTCCGCGCGTGCCGGTACCCAAAAGCGCGTCAACGATGATCGAATCGGAGGTGAAATTCAGTTCGTCGCCTTTTGCGGTTGGTTTATCAACTTGCAACTTTCCCGATGCCGTTTTCCACCGCTTCAGATTTGCGGCGGCATCGCCTTTTGCTTCGCGAGGATCCCCGAAAAATCGCACTTCGGGCTTCGCGCCCATCTTGCGCAAATACCGCGCCGTGACGAACCCATCGCCCCCATTGTTTCCTTTGCCGCAGAGCACCACGATGCGCCGATGCGTAAAATTTGGGAATCGCGCTTGGATGAACTCGGCCACACTCCTCCCGGCATTTTCCATCAGGGTTAGGTCGGGGACGCGGTATCGCGCGGTCGTCAGCCGATCCACTTCCCTCATCTCCGCGGCAGTCAGAATTTTCATAAGTGAAGGCTCATGCTCACGGCGCCAGTATAGTCAAAATATCCAGCCAGCCCTAGGCACCTCGCGATTTTCGGGCGTTACCAGACGCCAGTCCGGTAGAATGCCGCAGGAGATACCTCAATGGCCGCGTTCCCTGGCGTCGATTTCCTCGAGTTCGATTCCCTGCTCAGCGACGAAGAAAAGTTAGCAAGAAAAACTGCGCGCCAATTTGTGGACGAGCAGTTACTTCCGATTATTGCGGAACATGACCGCGCGGGGAAATTTCCGATGCAGCTTGTCCCGCAGATGGCGCAACTCGGATTTTTCGGGGCGAGCCTAAAAGGCTACGGCTGCGCGGAAATGTCCAACCTGGAATATGGGCTGGTGACGCAAGAGCTCGAGCGAGGCGATTCGGGCTTGCGGAGCTTCGTATCCGTGCAGTCGGCGCTGGTGATGTACCCGATTCACGCCTTCGGATCGGAAGCACAGAAGGAAAAATGGTTGCCGCAGCTCCAGCAGGGAAAGGCGATCGGCTGCTTCGGGCTCACCGAGCCGCAATTCGGCTCCAATCCCGGCGGAATGCTGAGCCGTGCCGTGAAAAAGGGCGACAGGTACGTCGTTGACGGCGAAAAAATGTGGATCACCAACGGCTCGATCGCGGATGTGGCCCTGGTCTGGGCAAAATGCGAAGACGACAAAATCCGCGGCTTCCTGATCGAAAAAGGAACGCCCGGATTCAAAGCCTGGGACATTCATGGCAAACAATCTTTGCGGGCATCGGTGACCTCCGGCCTGGCCATGACGGGCTGCAAAATTCCGGCGGAAAACGTGTTGCCCGGGGTCGAAGGCCTGAGAGGTCCCCTATCGTGCCTCAATCAGGCGCGGTACGGGATCGGATGGGGCGCTATCGGCGCGGCTATGGCTTGTTACGATGCGGCGCTCGGCTATGCCAAGCAGCGCAAACAATTCGACAACCGCCCGATTGCGTCGCATCAATTGGTGCAGGAAAAGCTGGTTTGGATGATCACGGAAATTACCAAGGCGCAGTTTCTCGCCTTGCAAGCCGGGCGATTGAAGGACCAGGGCCGCGTGCACCCCTCGCACATTTCGATGCTGAAAATGAACAATGTATGGATGGCCCGCGAAACCGCCCGCGCGGCCCGGGAAATTCTCGGGGCTAATGGAATCGTGGACGATTCCTGCATCATGCGGCATATGAACAATCTTGAATCGGTTTACACCTACGAAGGGACGCACGACATTCACAAGCTGGTGATCGGCGAGCGCATTACGGGAATTTCGGCATTTGTGTAGCGGCCGCGGATTCCGCGGCAATTTGACTTATTCGTATGCGCTCCATGCCAGCCTGCATTAGAATCTCCCGGCGCTCTTCCGCACGGGCTCAGCGCACATTTTAGGGGGCGTTCATGGAACAAGAATTAAGTCTTGAATATTTGCGCGTCGTCGAGCGCGCTGCCATCGCGTCCGCCCGCACCATGGGACTCGGCGACCGTCACAAGGCCGACCAGGTCGCCGTCGAGGCCATGCGCGCGGAGATGGACACAGTCGGCATGGACGGCACGATCGTAATTGGCGAAGGCGAGCGCGATAAGGCGCCGATGCTCTTTATCGGAGAAAAGGTGGGGTTGGCGTCGCACGATAGGCACCACCAATACCCCGCTGTGGACATCGCCGTCGATCCCCTGGAAGGAACGAATCTGTGCGCTACCGGGGAGCCAAATGCCATCACAGTTCTCGCGGCAAGCGAACACGGAGGACTGCTCCATGCGCCCGATCTCTACATGGAGAAGATTATCGTTGGGCCGCTGTGCCGGGGCGCCGTCGATCTGGACGCACCCCCTGAAAAGAATCTCAAGGCGATCGCCAAGCGGCTCGACCGCAAAGTGAAAGACTTGGTCGTGACGGTGCTTGACCGGCCGCGCCACGAAAAGCTGATCGCGGACATTCGAAAGACCGGCGCGCGCATTCGGTTGATATCGGATGGCGACCTCTCGGCTGGAATCAGCGCCGCTGTTTCGGACATGGGCGTGCACGCCGTGATGGGCACGGGAGGCGCTCCTGAGGGCGTGCTCACCGCTGCGGCGCTGCGCTGTCTGAATGGCCAGATTCTGGGCCGGCTGGTCATAACGAAACGCGAACACCGGGAGCGTGTGGCGAAAATGGGCATCAAGGATCCGAACCGCATTTACGATACGGCCGATCTCGCGCCGGGCAAGAAGATCATCTTCGCCTGCACCGGCGTAACGCCCGGAGGGCTACTGCGCGGCGTTCGGTTCTTCGGCGGAGGAACGCGCACCCAATCGCTCATCATGACATACGAAGACCGGCAGATTCGCTTCATCGACTCCGTGCATCTGGAAAAGGGATCGACGGACGTGCGCGTGCGCTTCTATTGATTCAGCGCCGACTCAGCCGGGGGGCGTTACTCGCGCCCCCTCGCCAAGCAATATGTGAGGGTTGAGTTCTTATGTTTCGCTAGCGGTGCATTGCGGCACTCGAGTGGCTGCCGTGACCCGAGGTATGGCCCTGGCTCTGCCTGCGAGCAATCTGAGGCACTCGTTCTGACGGCTGGGGCGCAAGCGGGCGCGTGATCTGATTTGTGCTTACGTGCTCGCTAATCGCCTGCAACCTCTTCAGAATGCCCTGCCATTGCGCCCAATCAAGCTGACGCAAGAACGGCCGAAGGCCCTGGATAAATGGATCCTCGAGGACAGTCTCGCCATTCGATTCGGGCACGAAGAAGCGGTTCAAACCGACGCCCAAGGCTTCGGCAATCTTCTCGAGAGTGCCAAGGCTGGGTGTCATCTGGCCGCTTTCGATTCGGGAGAGATATGAGCGTGAGACGCGTGAGCGAGCTTGTAGCTGGCTCTGCGTCATGCCGCGCGATTCTCGCAACTGTCTGATGCGCTGGCCAATATTCTCCACGGTTTCGCGGTTAGGCCAGTTCTCGAACAATTGGCGATCGTCCCCGGGTAAATCTTGAGGCGACGGCGTCGGAATGACGAACGTCACCCTTGGGGGCAGCAAACGCAGACAGCGTCGACAGTTGCCTGTGCGTGTACGGTATTGAACCAATCCGCAAACTTGACAGCGGATTACTTCGCGATCGAGTTCCATGTTAGCTGCTATGCCATCTTTTTCCGCCACCGGTCTCCTCGCAGACTATTCCCGGCGATGCGAAAGGGGAGAAACTCACGAACGAGGGAAGGCAGGAACTGGCGCGACGACACATTCTCCATACCGTGCCAATTCGTGTCAAGCCCTAATTTGTCACTTTAGCTGGGATCTAGAGTTTAGCCCTCGCGCCCCGGCGATTGCAACGCGGAAGACTTCTTCGGCCTTCCCGCACCCGAGTGGCCGGGAACTGTCTCGTTTGCTACCTGGAATGCATTTCTTGAGAGAAAAACTTGACTCGATAACCGCATCGAGAGATTTCGCCGCATAAAGTGTTCTACAGTGGTGTGCTATGATCACGAACGTTCGTCCTCGATGTTCTTCTGCTTGGGGGATTGGGTGATTAAATTCGGCAAGATAGCACTCGCCTTTTGGATCGCCGTGTGGATCACCCCGCTGCTGGCGCTAGCCGCTCATCGCCAGGGGCCGGCGCTGACCCTCGCCAGTGTTCTTGCGCAAATGGACGCTGTAGCCAAAGATTTCCACAGCCTTTCGGCGAGCGTTGAGCGTACCAAGGTCACGATCGTTGTGAACGACCGCTCAACTGAAGAGGGCACCGTCCTCGTCAGAGGAGAAAAGATGTTGCTGCAACTGAAGGCGCCGGATGAACGCACGATCCTTAAAACCGGCGACAATCTTTATATCTACACTCCAGGCCTAAAGCGCGTCGAGGAATACAACCTAGGCAAAAATCGGGACTTAGTGGATCAGTTTCTGCTACTCGGATTCGGAACAAAAGGGACGGAGCTGAAAAAGGGCTATTCGATCAAGATGACGGGCGAGGATAGAGTAGACGACAAAAGAACCATCGAACTGGAGTTGACGCCGAAATTAGAGTCCGTGCGCCATCAAATCTCCAAAATTCAACTTTGGGTGGACGAATCGACTTGGCTTCCAGACCAACAACGGTTCGAAGAGGCGGGCTCCGGGGACTATTCCATAGTCCACTATTCAAAAATCATTCTGAATCCGCCCATTTCGGATTCCGAGTTCAAACCTCACTGGCCGAAGGGAACCCAAAAGATCAAACCACAAGGTTGATCTGCTGCCTTCGTCCTTCGCCTCCCCAATCACTTCGCCGGCAATTCGCTCTTTCGCCCCTGTTTAGTTCAGGTTTCTTCATCGCAAAGACGCTCCTTTTCGATTTTTGTTCCGGCCGAGCCAGGCTCGCGTTTGTAAGCACCCTGAAAAATATTTTCATCAAGGGCCTGTTACGGTCCACTATGAAACACATCAAGGGTGAAGCTAAAGTGATGGAAAATCCGGCTCGGTTGGTCGAAAATAAGGGGGTTACACTATAGGACACTCGGAATTGGCGGCAGGTTGACGGGGCGTGCGGCCTCCCGCATATTCGGACAACCGGAAACTAGGGTACTCATTCCGCAGTACTTGGGGGCAGTGTTATGGGAGCTCTTCCGCAACGTGATGATCGGCCGGTTGTTTCGCCGATGCGCGAAGTCGAAAGCCGTACACAGTCCGTAACAGCCATTTCGGGAAAACCTGGGCCGCGCCGGTTTGCTCGCGTTCCCACTCACGCGATAGGCGTGGCGGACGAACGTCGCCGCTACCCGCGAGCTTCGCTTTCGCTACCCTTACGCCTCACACGCATTGGCGATAAGACCGAACCGTTCCCCGTGACGCTTGTGACCAGGAATATCAGCTCGAGCGGAATCTATTTCCTGGCGCCTCGCGAGATGGAGGCGGGAATGGCCATTGAGCTGGAAGTCGCTTTGGTTGATCGGCCGCTGGGTTGCGGCCGCGTCCAGATGTGCACTGCCGCTCACATCGTGCGCTGCGACGAAACCGATATGCCTGGTTGGAAAGCGTATGCCGCCAGCTTCGACGACTTCGCTCTCCAACGGGACGATTCTCTGCCTAGGCGCCCTAACTACTTCGAATAGAAGACGAAGCGGCCCGCTTCGATTCGCAACATCAAGCCAAGGATCTCTCCGATAACGTCGTACTACGCCCATAAGAGCTGCGCTCTTCTGTTACGATCTTCCTCTAATGGCCTCTCGCATATTCCCAACGCGAGTTGTTTTGCTCGATTGGGACGGAACCCTGCTTGATTCCTATGCTGCCGATAAGAATGCCTACGTCGCGATGTTTCGAGCGCTTCGGATTGAATGGGGAGTCGCCGAGATCGAGCGCCATTATTCTCCCGACTGGTATCGAGTGTATCGTGCGGCGCGGATCCCGCGCTCAAGCTGGGTGCGTGCGGACCGGCTCTGGCGAGCCGCGTACCGCAACCAACGCCCCCGTTTGCTTCCGGGCGCACCAAAGGTGCTGCACGAACTGGGTCGACAGTTCGATCTGGGCTTGGTGACCAGCGGCAGCGGGGCGCGTGTCCGCAAGCAGCTCCGGGAATTCTCTTTCCGTCAGCATTTCCACGCATGCATTTGCAGCGAAGATGCGCCGCGCAGAAAGCCGCACCCCGCGCCCCTGCAACTGGCGCTCAAGCACATGAGAGCGCAGCCGGATGAGTGCCTGTACGTGGGCGACGCCCCAGAGGACGTTGAAATGGCGCGGCGAGCCGGTATGCGCGTGATCGGCGTTCTGGGACCGTTTCCTACCGCGGTTCGCCTGCGCGCCGCGCGGCCTGACCTGCTGTTGCGCTCAATCCAGGACTTGCCCAAGCACTTGGCGGCGATGGCGGAACCAGGTGCCGAAAAGTTCAAAAAACGGCGAATATAGCCTCCTCACCGTGGACGATTTTTCTTTACACCAACAACTACTTGCGCGATTTCGACTCCCCGTGTAAAGATTCCCCTCGTATCCTCGGACTGCGCCCACCCGTATCTAGACTTCCGACGTCCAACCTCCGACTTCCGCCTAATGTTGGTGCTCAGATGAGGATTCACCCGAAGGGTGAGCTGCGGACGGCGACGGAGGACCGCCTTGCGTCGCGCCGGAAGCGGGCGCTGGGGCTGGGCTGAGTTTGAAGTCCGTTGCGCGAACCACCAGGCGCAATTGAAGCGGGTCGGCGTTGGGCTGATCGATATAGTCGTCCGAAGTGGTATAGGTCGGCAACCAATACTTGCCCTGAAAATTTTCCCGATAGGTTTCGAACAGGCTAAAAGGCAGCTTTTGGCCCATGCCTGAAAGCTCGCTGACGAATTTTCCGTAGGTCTCGACAATAGCCAGATCGTGATCGTCGACAAAAACGACCCCTTGGAAAAGGCGCTGGGTCCGGCTCAACTGCTTGGGCTTCACCTGAAAAACATAGGTGTTCAATTCATCCAGCTTTTGCTGGCCGGCGTAAAGGAAATCGTACTTCCCGATTTGATCCGTGGTGAGAAAGAATAACGGCAAGCTGACGATGGTGCGGACATCTTCCAGGCTGTAGTTGGTCACCTTCAGATTCGATTGAGGCTGCTTGGTCACACGCCAACGCCGCTGCCCATCGGGCCGCGTGTATTCGTAGCCGGTTACCGTAAACTTTCCTCCATTATCGGCAAGTTCCTCGATGCGAATTGTTTCCGTGAAATCGTACTTGTCGTAAACGCTTTTGGCCGCGTCCTCATTTGCAGCGAATCTTTCGATGATCTCCTGGGCCGGCAGCGGCGGAGGCCCGGGGTGTGGCACTGATGGAATTCGCTTCACTTCAAACTTTGGCGGCGGCGCCATCGGGCCTTGGTCTTGCGCGCATACCGGGAGAGAAACCGCCGCAACCACGGCGGCGACGAGCGCCGCGGCGAAGATGATCCGCTTGCGGAGTAAGCTCATTTTAACTTTTAGATGCGTCTTGCGTGCGCGGCGTTAGGCCCGGCGCGCTCTTTCCACAAAAATATCACAGACTTAGTAACGAGACCCTAAAAAGGGGAATCCTAAGTCGGAGGGCTCTGCTAAAATCGCGCACTCGCGGCCAGTGGGCAAATCAATTGTGCACAAAAACAACAATGCCAAGCGCTACTTCGTGAGCGGGACGGTGCAGGGCGTCGGATACCGCTATTTCGCGGAACGCGCCGCAGCGCAATTTGAAATAATGGGCTACGTGCGGAATTTGCGCGATGGACGCGTCGAGGTATACGCCATTGGCCCGGCGGATTCGCTCGCATCTTTGCGCGAGCGCCTGGAGCGCGGGCCGATCGGGGCTTCCGTCGAAGAGGTGACTGAGGAAGACGCGCCCCTCGAACTGCGGTTCCATCTCGGCTTTTCCATCGAATACGACGAATGAAGAAAAAGAGGAAATAATGGACGAGTTGAAGAAACTGATCCGCGAAATCCCTGACTATCCGAAACCCGGAATTCTGTTTTACGATCTGACCACGCTGCTCCAGGACCCCCGTGGATTCCACTCGCTCGTCGACCAACTGTGCAACCACTATGAAGGAAAGAAAGTCGACATTGTCGCGGGGATCGAGGCGCGCGGATTTATTTTTGCGCCCGCCCTAGCGTACCGGCTAGGCGCTGGTTTCGTTCCGGTGCGCAAGCCAAAGAAGCTTCCTTGGAAAACCACCTCGATAACTTATCAGCTGGAGTATGGCAGCGATTCGCTCGAAATCCACCAGGATGCGGTGCGGCCGGGCCATCGCGTTGTTCTTTGCGACGACCTGCTGGCAACGGGCGGCACCGCGGCAGCTGCAGTCGGCCTAATACGCCAACTGGGAGGCGAAGTAGTGGGCGCGGCATTCGCGGTGGAGTTGAACTTTCTGCATGGCCGCTCGAAACTGCCGGGCCTTGATGTGTTTTCGCTGCTGAAGTACGACAGCTGAGAATCCCAACTCAAAAAAAGCTAAGACCCAAGCGCGCGGCGCTGGCGCACGGCTTCAAAAAGCATCACGCCAGCTGCCACGGACACGTTGAGCGAGCGCACCGGCCCAGTGGTAGGAAGCGATACAAGAAAATCGCACCGTCTGCGGGTCAGCTCGTGCAGCCCTTCTCCTTCGCTGCCGAGGACGATTCCAACCGAGCCTTTCAAATCGATCTCGGTATATTTTTTTTCGGCGCGCTCATCGAGGCCCACCAACCAGTAACCCGCTTCCTTCATTTCTTCCATCGCGCGGACAAGATTCTTTACGCGTGCGATGGGCAAATGCGCGAGCGCGCCCGCTGATGCTCTCTCGACGGTGTCGCTCAGGCCGGCGGCGCGCCGTTCCGGGATGACGACACCCTGCGCCCCGGCCGCGAGTGACGTTCGGACGATTGCACCCAAATTGTGAGGATCTTCAATGCCATCGAGCAGGACCAGCAGTCCCTGCGCGGTCTTTGCGCGCAGTAAATCTTCAAGCCCGACCGCGGGCTTGGCAGCAGCTAGCGCAGCGACGCCCTGATGTTCTCGCGTGCCGGCGAGCCGGTCTATCTGTTGGCGATCCTCGAAGCGCACCGGCACTCCGCGCGACTTCGCCAGCCGAACAATCGTCTCTACACGGTCCCCGTGGCGGCCTCGCGTGATCACGATGCGGTCCAGCGGACGCCCTGCCGTGAGTGCCTCTTCGACCGCATGGAATCCAGTCATCCAGTTCATGTGTTGATTTCGCTTCAGGAGTCCCAGGCTGCTTACTGCTGACGAATGGTTGCAATCGCATGCGCTGCGATGGCTTCCCCGCGTCCGATTTCGCCGGTACCTTCGTTCGTTTTTGCTTTCAGGTTGATTTCGCCCGTTGTAATGCCCAGAGATTTCGCCAGGGCAGCGCGCATGGCAGGAAAATGCGGCCCGAGCTTGGGGCGTTCGCAAATCACAATCGCATCGGCATGAACGATTCGCAACCGGCGATCGGCGAGCATTTTGCGAACGTGCTCCAAGAAGATCAAGCTCGAAGCGCCCTTCCACTTGGGGTCAGTGTCCGGGAAGTGCGTGCCGATATCGCCGAGGCTAGCCGCTCCCAAGAGCGCATCGCACAGCGCGTGGCTGAGCACGTCGCCGTCAGAGTGCCCCTCGGAGCCTCTCTCGAACGGGACTTCGACGCCGCCGATCATGAGCTTCCGCCCTTCAACCAAACGGTGCAGGTCGTATCCGATGCCAGAGTAGGTCATCCTAGAGGCCTGTTCGTAGGGTAACTAGGGTTGCATCGGCGTTGCTGAATCTTCCACCAAATTGCATACGTGAGCACCCAAACTGCAACCACGATCGCACCAATAAGAACGTCCAGAAAGAGATGAGGTCCCTTCGCCCCACCTGGCTTCAAATCCACCCGCCACAAGAAAACACCGAGCGCAATCACCAAAGTCCAGAAGAGAACAATGCGTAGCGCAGCGGGCATGCGAACCTGTGACGACTGATTGGGCATGATGGTCACGCTTTCACCCCCTGGCGTTCCTGTTCAAGGTAAAAGCGCGCCAGGTCCATATCCGCCGGCCGCGTGATCTTCAAATTGCGTTCCGAGCCGAGCACCACGAACACATCGTGTCCGAAGCGCTCGACAAGCGCGGCCTCATCCGACGCGGTAACTCCATCTTCCTGGGACTTCCGAAAGGCATCGCGCAGCAGAGTGTAGGAAAAGACCTGCGGCGTTTGCGCCAGCACGATTCGTTCGCGTGGAATCGTCGCCGAAATCAACGCGACATCTTGCGGCAGGGTGGCGCGCTTCACTTCCTTCACCGTATCAATCGCTGGAATGCCAAGAATGGCCGCTCCTCGTGCGCGCACTTCGGCGATCAAGCGTTCTATCTGCTCGAGCGTCACAAAGGGACGCACCGCATCGTGCACCAGCACAATCTCGGTCGAGGGATCCACTTGCGCCAGAGCGTTCGCCACCGATTGCTGGCGTGTATCTCCGCCATGAATCACGCGAGCGGGGCGCCCCAAGGCAGCCTTGGCTACTTTGTCTTGCAGAAAAACGACGTCGTCGCTGCGAGTGGAGATGAAAAAATCCGTGATCGCGGTGCAAGCTGCCAACCGCCGCAACGTGAAAATAATCAGCGGCATGCCGTCCAGCTCGAGGAATTGTTTCAGCTGATCGGCGCCCATGCGTGTGCCAAGCCCCGCAGCCGGCACAATTGCGGCAATTCGATTCATCGGAGCGTAATCCTATCGCAATCCGCGCCTCGGGGGCGACACAAAGGGTTTTGCACGTTTTCTAGGAGCGGCCCGACTCGGGATAGAGCGCACGCGGCGGACGTTCTCCGCCACCAGGGGCGCTTTCGGGGGCGCGGCTTCCCTGTGGTTCCGCGGAAGCGGCGCCACGCTGCGTCGCTTCGCTGCGATCGTCATAGCGGCCGAAGATCATTTTTCCCGCCGTCGTTTGGTGGACAGACGTAACGCTGATATCGACAGTCTTGTTGATCATCTTGCGCGCTCCATCGACCACAACCATCGTGCCGTCGTCCAAGTAGGCGACGCCCTGATTGTATTCCTTGCCTTCGCGCAGGATAAAAACACGCATGGTTTCGCCGGGCAGAACGACAGGCTTCAGCGCGTTCGCCAGCAAATTCACGTTCATGATTTCGATGCCCTGCAGAGTTGCCACCTTGTTCAAGTTGAAATCGTTGGTCACGACCTTCGCGTCGTAGCGCTTTGCCAACTCGATCAGCTTCATATCCACTTCCGCAATGTGCGCGAAATCGTCTTCGGCAATTTGCACCTCCAGATGCGGCATTTTCTGGATGCGTTGCAGCACTTCGAGCCCGCGGCGGCCGCGCTGGCGTTTCAGCGGATCGGCTGAATCGGCGACCAGTTGCAATTCGCGCAGAACGAACTGAGGTATGATGATCGTGCCGTCGAGGAACAACGCGTCGGCAATATCCGCCACGCGGCCATCGATGATCACGCTCGTATCCAGCAGCTTGAACGAGTGCTTGGTGTTGCGCTCGCTGCCAAAAACCCCGCCAAACGCCTGCAGGTTCAGCATGTCGCCTTTGTTCGCGCCCAGCACCAGGCCGATGTAGGTCATCACCAGGAAAATTGCCAGGCTGAAGAAAGATCGCGTGCTTATCGGGATCGTGGTGTGCGTAAAGATCAGCGAGATCAAATATGCGCCCAGAATCCCAAGAATGGACCCGATAGCGGCGCCAATAAGCCTCCGAAGGCTTGCCTTCCGCAGCCGCAATTCGAAAAGAACCACGGCGATTGCGAATAGAAAGCCGGCAAGCGCGCCATACGGCCTGGAAAGGTCAAACGGCTGAAAGTGAAAACCGGCGGCAGTGCAGATGATCGTGAAGATTGCGCGGAACGCCAGCATATCCCAAAATGTGCCGACGCTATCCCGGTAAGGGCGCGAAATCAACGTTGGCTTGGAAGGTGGCTGGCTTGACGCTACGTCCGGCGGAACTCGGCCAGGCGCGTTAGAAGTCCTTTGCATCGTGGCACCTTATGAGGTATGAAATCGGGCCTTCATCGACTTATTAATTTATTCGCCGACGCCCTGTAGGGCATCGTTTGCCGCCCAGATATAAAATTGACTTCACTTAAATTAAAAATGATGCCCGTAGTATAACACCGCGCGCAAATCCAAGCGAACCGAGTTTCCGGAAACTTCTTTCAGAGATAACGGCGCGGCACGCGGCGGCTGTGGCGCAGGCACTCTTGCCTGCGACGCGTAAGTCGAGGCAATTAGCAAGCCACAGCCAAGAAACAAACTGAGGCACTCTCGAGTTTCCCGAAATTTCCCTCACACGTAATGACGCGGCACCCGCCGCCCCAGCGCACAAAGTAGATCCGACGTAACCGTTCCGATTTCGCGAGCCACGTCCGAAACTTGAATTTCGGCTTCCCCGTCGCGGCCGTAGATGGTGACGATATCGCCCAGCGCGACCCCTGGAACGTCGGTTACATCCAACGTGGTGAGATCCATCGAAATTGTGCCCACCAGGGGCACGCGTTTGCCGCGCACGAGCGCACAGCCGCGATTCGTTCGCTGCCGTAGGATGCCATCCGCGTAGCCCGCGTTGATTACGGCGATCCGCGATGGCCGGTCGGTGACGAAACGCGCTCCATAACCTACCGGCTGCCCCGGCGGAAGATCGCGCAGCGTGATGATGCGAGCGCGCAACGAGAGGCTCGGCTTGATCGGCAGCTTTTGCCGCACTTCCTGTCCTTTGTCGGGAGGATCGAACGACTGGTAGTAGCCATAGAGAATCGCACCGGGACGCACCATGTCTGCCCACGTGCTCGGCCGTGCGCAGATCGCGCCGCTATTCGCCATGTGAACGATCCCCGGCGAAACGCCGAGCGCGCGAAGACGGTCCAAGCAGCCACGGAACACTTGCTCCTGTTCGTCCGTTTGACGCGCGCTGAAATCCTCCGCCGAAGCGAAGTGCGTGAAAGTGCCTTCGAGTTCCAGGTGACGACACTCCGCGAGCGCGCCCGCAAAAGAATCAATCTCCGAGGGCGAGATACCCAGCCGGTTCATCCCGGTGTTTATCTTCAGATGAAATCGCAGGCGAGACTTCATGCGCGCAGCCTTTGCCGCGCGTTCAAGGTGCCGCACATCTTCCAGGCGCGTCACAGTGGGAGTGAGATGGTTCTTGATGAACCGCGCCTCCTCACCCGGCCAGAATCCCGTGAGAACCAGAATCGGTTTGCGAATGCCCGACTCGCGCAGTTCGATGCCTTCATCGCCGCAAGTTACGCCAAAGCGATTCGCTCCCGCTTTCTGGAGCGTCTTGGCAACCGGCACGGCTCCCATCCCGTATCCGTTCGACTTCACCACCGCCAGAATTTCAGGCTTCGGCCCGATGTGTCGTCGAACAACCTTCAGATTGTGTTCGAGGGCTTTGAGCGAAACCTCCGCCCATAGCGGCCGTCCCCGCACTTGAATTTCCTTCGCCATGTCTCCTTAGGATGCCAGACCGCACCCCAGCCGCGCGAAACATTTCGGCATAAGCGTGCCTCCCAAGTCACCAGATTCCATCACCTAAATGACGCCAAGTTTCTCGCGAGGGTCGAGCGGGTTCAAAGAGGTTCACCGACTCGTATCGACTATGTGGTACCGAATTGGGGCCGGGCGCCTACCCGTACTCGCCCCGGCTCTATCACGGTGAACGCATCTTGTAGTCGCGCCTAGTTTGGCCACTGCGCCGACGACTGTAGGGGGTTTGGCACGACGTGCACGACTGTGAAACCGCACAAGAATGACGCCCGTTGAGGGCCGACCGTGCGCGTACACCAACTCGCCGAAATCCCGATCCTCTGTAATAAGCACGCGCTTCTCGTTGAGTGCGCGGTTCAAAACCTCCTCGTCAGTCGCTCCTTTCGCGACCTCTGCAATCGCAACCACATCGTGACCGGCCTCTCGCAACGCTCGGACGACAGGTCCAGCGCAGCTCTCGTCGGCCACGAAGTTCATGCTTTAGGATTTGCCTGGAATTGGCGCGTCGGGGAGCAGTACAACTTCCTCGTGGGCTACACTTGCCGCACCGTAGGCCACGGCCGCTCGGATGTCCTCTGTTGTGAGGTGCGGATAATCCTCCAACAGCCCAGCCTCGCCTGCGCCCTCAGCGAGTTCGCGCAAGATTAGCTCTACCGTGATCCGCGTACCGCGAATCACGGGTTTCCCCATCATGATCGCCGGGTTAATCTCGATACGCTCGGTCGTCATCGAAGCCTCTTTTCGTCATCATATCGCCTCAGTCCCGGTTGGACAATCACAGTCTTTCAGCTGTGCACAGGTTTCAGGTAAAAAGTGGAAAAATAGGCGCTGGAACTAACGAATCGAGCTGAACGAAATATCGTCGTAGCCCTCGAAAACTTCCTTGATTTGTCTCCCGAAAAGCAGAAGGCCGGGTGCCGCATCCTTCGCGGCGTCTGCGAAGGGTGCGAACCCTCGAGTAGCAGCTCGGAGATGGAGAGACCGCCAGCCTCCTACTGCTTGTCGAAAAACCTCACGCTGCTGTCGGATTTCCCGCTGACATCTGTTCCCTTGGTTGTAATCGTGGTGGTTTTTCCATCTTTGGAGGCCACCACCCGGGCCGTCAGCACAACTTTGCCACCCCTTTTTGCCGTCACGTCATAAGTGTTAGTGTTAATGCGCTTAAGCGCTAAGGTGTCGGCGCCGTTTGGCGTTCCCATTCCGGTCAGTGGATAATCCTTGCCATCGTACTTGGCGGTGTAACCGTATGCGATGTGGCTGCCATCGGCGGCCGTGCCCTCGTAGCTCCCCTTGACGCCGTCGCCTTGCGCCACTACAACGCGCGTTTCTTCCTTGGGTCCCGGATTGGGCCTAGCCTTCGATTTTTCTGGGTTCATTTTCCAAGTTCCCACGAAAGGATTCCCTTGGGCCTGTGCCAGTCCCGCTGCGGCCAGGCAGAAAACGATAACGACCAGAGTTGCGATGAATCGCTTCATTGGTGTCTCTCCTGTCAAGTCTTGCTGGGTGCGGCCGTGGGCCCGGAGCCGGTTGGTTTTCACGCAGGACACTACGGTGGCGCTGCGATGGAGTCAACCGAAATTTCCGCTACAACCTATGACTCGCGGCTGAGGAACACAAAATAGCTGGGTGTACGCTCGTGCAGCCGGGGACGGCGTCGCTACTTCTTGAGGTTCTTGAAGAGCTCTTTGTAGTCGTGATTGTTCTCTTCGCAGATGTACTCCTGAATTTCCCATTCAGGATGAAGTCTCAGCGTGCCCGCTTCCTTCCAGGGCGCCGCGAACACATTGGGATCCTCAATTGTCGCTTCGTAGGCGATTTTGTCGTATGCCTTTCGCGTGTATCGCTCCACGACGTGGTATGCCGCTGTGTGGCGGTAGCCGCCCACGTAGGTCTTATCGTTGAAGCCTGTCACATCCACTACTAGCGTGTCACCTTCCCAGTGTCCAACCGAATTCCCCATCCATGTAGGATCGAGATCGGCGCGATGCGAGCGCGCATCCGTGGGAATCACGCGAAAAAGGTGATCGACCTCATACAGAATCACAATTTGGCCGGGATTTTGGATAATCTGCAAAGGATAGGGAGCCCCCGTCAGTCCCGGCACGCCGGACGGCAGGCAATGCTCACTCAGGTCGCTGCCTCCGGCGTCCATCGCCACCTTGTATTTTTCGGCGCCGGGTGCCGGCAGAATGGGTCCCGTCGGACGAATGTCGAAGCCACCGATATAAATTCCGGCAAGGTCGGGATGACCATCCGCCGTGCGCGGGATCGGTTTGTTTGCGAGCGGGTCGGCGTCCGTGCTCGCGGGCTCGGAAGGCGGTGCAGTGCCCGCTACTGTCACCGTGAGCGTCCGCCTGTCAGCGCCGCCGCGTCCAATAGCCTTGAGCACATACACTGTTGACGTTGCGGGCGTCACCGACTGACTGGCGCGCGTCGCCACAACGCCTATCCCCGGTTCCACCTCGATGCGATCCGCGTTTATCACCACCCACGTCAGCTTCACACTCTGCCCCGGCTGAATCGACTCCGGCTCCCCCGTGAAACTAAGAATCTTCGCCGAGGGGCCAGCCGGGAATCCGCTCGGCGCCGGAGACGAAGGGTTCTGCGCGAGCGCCGCGCCGGAAAACGTGCTGGAAAACGCACTGGCGGCGAACATCAGCAACGCCGTCACGCTGGTAACGCTTCCAAATCCATTACGCATATCGAATCTCCGGATGGTAGGCCGCCGATAACGCGGACATCATACGTCTTGGTCGCAGCGGCGGCAACGTGGAGGGCCCTCCCCCAAGGTCGCGAAGCGCGCGCAGCCGGATGTTGCCGGTCAGGTCGTCAGCGGCGTTTTTGGGACTCTTAGGTTGGATGGGTGAGCGATGGGATTTGAATTTCCGAATCATGCTAAGTCTCGCTCAATCAGTTGGCCTTATCCCCTGACCGGCCATAAAATGAGCCAAGAACAGGATTTTGATGCCTAACTGACGCCGAGTTCTCGGCGTGGAGCTTTGCACCGTAATGTTAAAAGGGGCTTTTGACGCTGGAGGCAGTGAATACGACCAGCCTGTTTTGATGGTGGCTGGATTTGTCTCCAGCGCAAAGGACTGGGATGAATTCTCCGCCCTCTGGAGCAAGCGGCTTGGAGAAGACCATCTTACCCATTTTCATGCTGTCGACTTCGCTCACTCTCGTGAAGAATTTGCTCATGGATGGAAAGAAAACGAGCCGAGAAGGCAGAAACTGCTCGCCGACCTAATGGAGCTTATCAGGAGCCATGCATACCAAAAATTCGGTTCCATCGTCGTGAACGAGTCGTTTCAGGAGCATGTTTCCGAGGAGATCAAGCGAAGGTTTGTGGCCAACGCCTACGTCCTTGCCGGGTGGGGTTGCGCGGCTGATATGAGCCTTTGGGCGAAGAGAGAAAAAATCACGAAACCATTTCGGCTTGTATTTGAGGATGGCGATATCGGTAAGGGCAAGCTGGTGGAAAGGTTGTTGCACGATGGATATACTGCTCCCACCCTTTGAACCAAAGAAGGAAAGAGTTGACCCCAATGGTAATCCCATTCTTGCGTTCGTGCCACTGCAAGCGGCTGACTGGTTGGCATACGAGATTCTTCAGGATTACAAGGCTATACAGAGTTCGCGGAACCTCCGATGGGCAGGTGGTGAGTTTGACCAAATGCGCGGAGAAATAAACATTTTTGAATCAGAGAACTTACTCCAGCTTGTTGATATAGTCGAGCAGATGAAGCCAGTTCGATATTCGAGAAGAAAAACTTCACGGGACGATGCACAAACAATAGCTTCAGGAGGAAATGAAAACGCCTAAGCGAAGATTTCTATTGAGATCGTACAAACTGAATCTTCTGGCGCTGGTTGTGCTCTCGGCTGCGGTTCCAGGTGCGCACGCAGCCGCGGCGCAATCGGATGCGGATGTTGTCAAATCATTCAAAAATTATGTAGCCGGCTATATGGTGAGCTACAAGACCGACAGGCGCGAGTATGTCGGTAACCTCGGCGGCGGATGGGCAAAGATATATTTTGAACCGTCTGGGGATTCTAGTATTGATGTTCGCAAGACTGATTCACTGGTCTCCCCATACATGGGCGTCTTGGAATTTACCCTGATAAAACACTTCACCGCATTCCACAAGACTAGGGCCGAAGCAGAGGCGGACAATAGCTTCACCCAATCGACAGAGGCAAGGCACAGGCACACGTACGCTTCCCAGGACGGCACATGGGTTCCCAAGTCCCGCCAAAACTACGTGGCGATTCTGAATGAGTGGAGCGACTGCGAGCAGCCTTCCGATGGATGCCTGGAAGAAGACGCGAAATGACAGGGAAAACGCGAATCTTTACCGAATCGGAGGACATTCTAAGACTGGAGTTTGAATGCCGGGTGCCCCATATTCCGTTGTTCCGTTTCTGGCCCTAGCAGCGCACGCCGACCATCGCGCACTTTACAAAGAGGTACATTGCTTTGGCTTTGGGTCAGGCCGAACAATCTGAGGCTCAGGGCGAGCGCATTCCCGTCGCTTTCCTCGGAAGCATTTAGCGCCGGAGCGCGACCTTGCCCGTAGTGACGCCTGGAATATGGATCGGCTGGAGTCGTTTTCGATGAATTGCAGAGGTGAATGATCTGTCCGGGTCACTTTCTGAACTCAGGCCGTACAAACTTTTCGAAGTTATATTCATCGACCAGCTTAACTAGTGACCGACCGAAATCTCCGGAGGAACAGTGCCCCTCGATCTGCTTGACCGCTATCCGAGCCGTAACGCGGTTTGTCTTTGCATAATCAGCAACGACGTACTCACAAACCCGGTGAATTTCTCCTACAAACTTTAGATAGCAAGACACGAAAGGGTTCTTTCTCGACCAGCCGCAGTGATACTTCCGAGCGATTCTGCCGTCCCATAAAGGCAAGAAGCTCGGGGCGAGCAAATGGAGTGCTTTTGAAATGCCGACAGGCGTCTTCTTTCCCCGCGCACTCAGCGGTTCAACCAAAGACTGAAACACTTTTGTAATGTCGCGTGCGTCTTGTTGCGGCTGATAGGAAAGAATGGAGCGGCTTCTAAGACGGTTGAGGGTCCCGACGTTCTTCTCCAACGCTCTCGTTAAATGTCGAAAGCGCGGGCGGTAGCGGTTATAGAACGCCTTATTCCACAGAAGAAGTAGGACCGCGATGCCATCGGACACATCGCTAGTGTTTCCCCACGACCTTTTTATGTAGAGGCTTGCTACGCGATACGTGGCGTCCTCTCTCTCCTGAAAACGTCTACAGACTTTTTGAGGCTCTCGAAAGGTGGGCGGCGGAGGGGCGCTCTGTCTCCTACGCGGTCGGAGCAATTTAGACCTCGCCATGCCCGACAGTGTATCGCAAATCTCAAGGGGGGTAGGTGCGCTCATCGAACCGTCCTCGCGCAACAGAGATTCAAATGGAGATTAGGCGGGTGGCTCACCCTTTCGCTCCGTATTTCCCACCTCTGACATCAAACCGCGCGACTAAATACCACACCAGAATTAGCCACAGGCTCGACGCAAAAACGTGCGGGTGCCGCATCCTTCGCGGGATTTGCGAAGGGTGCGAAGCTTCAAATGAAACACTCTCGAGAACGTGGCTATCGGAGGCCTCGCCTAGGCTCGTTTTGCTTTAACGTCGGCCACACGTATGATTACGCGCTTGCCGAGCGCACGCGCCGCCCGGGCGATCGTATCGAGCGTCACCGACGCGTTGCCAGGGTCCAGCAAACGATCCAGTTGCGACCGGCTCGTGCGAAGCTGTCTCGCCATGGCTTGTTTGGTTTTCTGCTGCTTTTGCATGGCCTGTTCCAGTTGCCAAGCCAATACGCGTTTGATCGCGACCGCTTTGACCTCCTCTCGAATCCCTTCCTTTTCAAGGAAACTATCGAAGCTCGATCCACTGTGGTCCGTTCTTTTCCGACGTTTTTTCGCGCTCATTGCGCCGCTTCCTCGGGAACTTTTGCCATTACAGATCAGTGTACCATATAAGGTACACACCTAAGGTGGTGACGATGTAAGTCCATTGCCGCCCACGCTCCAGCGGAAGCTAGTCATCCCCGCTTGAACTCCAAGCATCGGGCGCCGCCTCTTCGAAGCGTGTGTGGCGGCTGAGGAACACAAAATTCAAGTTTCCGGTTGGCCCGTTGCGCTGTTTCGCGATTATGATTTCCGCCTTGGCTCGATCTTCTTCCGCCATGTCCGTCTTGTAAAAGTTCGGGCGGTTGATGAAAAGGACCACGTCCGCATCCTGCTCGATCGCGCCCGATTCCCGCAGGTCAGCAAGCTGCGGCTTGCGATCCTCGCGCTCGGGAGCGCGCGTCAACTGGCTAAGCACCACAACCGGAACCTTCAACTCTTTGGCCAGCGCCTTCAACGAACGCGAGATGCTCGACACTTCTTCTTGGCGGTTGCTATTCCGCCGGTTCGTTGAAGGCACAACCAGCTGAATGTAATCGACGATCACAAGTGAAAGTCCGCGATCGCGCTTCAGCCGCCGCGCCTTCGCTCCCATCTCGAGCACAGTCGATGAGGCGGAATCGTCGATCCAGATAGGCGCCTCGCCAAGCTCTGCGAGCGACTTGGTCACCTTGCCCCAATCGTCGCGATTCATATGTCCCGTGCGAAACTTATGCGCATCCACGCGCGCGTGCGACGCAAGCAGGCGCAGCAGCAGAGATTCCTTCGACATTTCCAGGCTGAAAATCGCCACGGGCTCACGCTGCCGCAGCGCCACATTCTCAGCCATATTGAGCGCCAGTGCCGTCTTCCCCATCGACGGCCGCGCCGCCAGAATAATCAGCTCCGACGGCTGCAAGCCCGCCGTTTCGTTATCAAGCCCCGAGTACCCGGTCGCCAAGCCGGTGATCCGGCGGCCCTCGCTGAAAATTTTCTCAAGGCGATCGAAACTCTCCTTAACTAAATCTTTCACGCCGATTAGCCCGGCCTTCACGCGATCTTCCGCCAATTGGAAGATCGTTGACTCCGCGCGATCGAGAATCACATCCGCATCGTCGCCGGCCGCCAGCGCTTGCTCCTGAATCGCCGACGCGGAATAGATCAGGCTCCGCAGGATGGCTTTTTCTTTTACGATGCGCGCGTAGTGATCCACATTCGTCACGCGCGGCAGTCCGTCGGCAAGCGACGAAAGGTACGCCACGCCGCCCGCAGCTTCGAGCGTGCCGTTTCGCGCCAGATCCTCCATCAGCGTGATCGTGTCGATGGCCTGCTGCTTCTCGCCAAGCTGCACCATGCGCTCGAAGATGTGTCGGTGCTGCGGAAGAAAGAAGTCCTCGGACCGCAACCGCTCAACGGCTGCGTTTAGCGCATGATTATCCAGCAGCACCGCGCCCAGAATGCTGCGCTCCGCCTCCAGGTTGTGAGGCAGCGGCCGTTCGATTGCGACGTTTGAAGCCATCTAGTTGTTCGCCTTATCTTCGCCTAGTACCGCGCGTAGCGCAAGAGATCGTTTGCCGCAGCCTTCTGCGCGCCAAATTTCTCGTGGATGCATAATTTTTTTCACCCGGTCGCGGGAGTCTGCACGCCGGAAAAGCAAACGTCAATCACCTCCGCCTGTGGACTTTTTCGGAAAAGTGGAAAACGCCGACGGCAGGAAACGTAAGTGAGGAATCTTGTTCCTAATTTCTGGTGCGCGAGCCGAACGAGCGAAATCTGGATTACGTGAGCTTTTTTCTAAAAAATTGTTTCGAGTTTAACGCACCAACTCCGTCCAATTGAAAACATTTAACGGTCTAAAAATGCTCAAAAGCGCCGCCTCCAGCCACAATACCCGTCGTTTCGGGTACAACTTTTCAGTGCGCGGCCAGGCTGACTTCTATGCTTCCTTTTTGACGCTGAGCTTCACGTTCGTGGCAATTTCGCGGTGCAGCTTCACGGGAATTTCGAATTCGCCGACAACTTTGATGGGATCGGCCAGCGCGATTTTGCGCTTTTCCACGTTAAAGCCCTTCGCCGCCAGCGCCTCGGAAATATCGGCCGACGTAACCGAGCCGAAAAGCTGGTCGTTTTCTCCCGCCTTACGCGTAAGTTCGAGCGAAACTCCTGCCAGCAGTTCGGCCAACTTCTGGGCGTCGCCCTTTTCGGTGGCTTCTTTTTTTGCGAATGTGGCGCGCATCTTCTCGAGCCGCTTCATGTTGCCGGCGCTGGCTTCGAGCGCCAGCTTCCGCGGCAGAAGAAAATTCCGCGCGTAGCCTTCGGCAACGTTCACCACCTGGCCTCGCGTTCCGAGCTTTTCAACGTCTTCCTGCAAAATAATCTGCATGACCCCTTAACCTTTCGTCTCGCTTACAGTTCCGCTGCGAACGGCAGCAGCGCGATATTTTGCGCCCGCTTGATCGCCACAGCCAGCCAGCGCTGATGCCGCGCGCAAGTTCCCGTCATCCGGCGCGGCAAAATCTTTCCGCGTTCCTGCAGGAACGGCGCCAGTATTTCCGATTTCTTATAATCAATGTAGTCCGACTTGTCCACGCAGAACCGACACACTTTTTTCTTCCGAATGAAGCTGCGCTTCCCTCGCTTCGCCGGACCTCCCGGCCTGCCGCCCTGTGGACGTGGACCTCCCGGCCCGCCAAACCTGCTGGGTCCGCCAGGACCCGATGGCCCGGAATGCCCGCCGGAGTGCCCGGACGAGGTCCCCGGCCCGGACGTCTGTCCGGACGGTGCAGTTGGCGCCGCGGGTGGTGCTTGCGGATTCGGTGCGTTTTCTTCTGCCATTCGATTTCTCCTAACTTAGAAACTAGCTTGTGGCCGCGGCCTGTTCGCCGCTGCCCGGCATCGCCGGAGCAGGTGCGGGAGCGGTCTTGCGCGGGCGGCGAGCCGCGCGCTTGTCGCGGTGCCTCTTCAACTTTTCCTGGCGCTTCAATTCCTCGTCCACGCGCACGGTCAAGTATTTCATCACGGCGTCGGCTACCTTCAGCCTCCGCTCGAGTTCCTTCACCACTTCGCCGTGTGCAGAGCGCACCACCATGTACACATAAAATCCCTCGCGCAGACGCTGCACTCGATAGGCCATGCGTTTCCGGCCCCACTTCTCAGTTTTCTCGATTTTGCCGCCCTTTTCGGTGGCGGCGTGCTCCAGCGTCGCAATCACTTTGTCGATTTCCGGCTCCGGGGTATCCGGCCGGCAGATAAAAATCAGATCGTATAGACGTTCTTCCATATGCCCTCTCGATTCCTTGCCTTCCTTGCGGCAACAGCCAATTCCCTACTCCGGATCTTCCTCGTTGGGAGTCATCTTGCGATTGAACCGCGACATCGCCTTCTCGACGCCCTCGGTCAAAACCAGTTCCACCGCGTCAGCCGCCTCCGCCACCATCTCTTGAGCGATCCGCCGCTCCTCGCGGTTCATCGTCCCAAGAACATAGTCTCTGCGGTCTCCCCAAATCTTTTCCGGCCGCACGCCCAGCCGAATGCGCACAAATTCATCCGTTCCCAGCGCGGTGATGATCGATTGCATGCCGTTGTGGGTGCTGTTGCGGCCCTTGTTGCGAATTCGCAGCATGCCCCACGGCAAGTCCACCTCATCAATCAGAACGATCACGTCCGCCGGCGTGCATTTATATCGCTCGGCCAACATTCGCACAGCGACGCCGCTCAGATTCATCATCGTCTGCGGCTTCGCCACGATCACGTCCTGGCCCGCCACTGCGCCGCGTCCGATCAGCGATTTTGCCTCCGGACGAGTGACCCTGATTCCCGCCCGTTCCGCCAGCGCATCCACGGCGAGAAAACCCAGGTTGTGCGGCGTCCATTCGTGTTCAGGGCCCGGGTTGCCGAGTCCAACGATGAGTCGCATGGGCGAGCTGGCTCCTTACGCGCCCGGCACTTCGGCACCACTCGCTTACTTCTTCTTTTCGGGCTTTTCGGCCTTCTCCGTTTTCTCGCTCTTCGCAGCTGCTTCCGCGCCGCCCTCGGCCTCGCCTTCTTCTTCCTTCTTGCCCTTCTTGATCACCTCGGGCTCGGCGGGCGCCGTTTCCGCCGCCACAGCCGCTTCCGGTGCCGGTTCCTCTTCCTTCTTCAACATGACCACGTGCGCCAGCACACGCTGCGGATCGGTGAGCAGTTTCACCTTATTCGCATCGATTGGAAGGTCGCCGGCGCGAAGCTGCTTGCCGATCATCAGCTCCGTCACGTCCACCTTGAACTCTTCGGGAATATCCGCCGGCAAGCACTCGAGTTCCACTTCGCGCGTGACCATCTCGAAAACGCCGCCTTGCAATTTCACGCCCTGTGGCTCCCCAAACGTGTGGACCGGCACGCGCACGCGCATTCGCACGTCCATCGCAATCCGCAGCAAATCAACGTGCAGCAGCCTGCCGCTTAGCGGATCAACTTGCCAATCCTTCAGCATCGCCTGCTCTTCGCGGCCTCCGGCAACTCGCACGCCAAAAATCGTGTTGTGGCCCGATTCCGAGCGCAGAATCCGCGCCACCTGTTTCGCATTCACCGCCAGGGACACCGACTCCTTGCGTCCGCCGTAAAGCACGGCCGGGACCATGCCTGTTTGGCGCGTGCGTCGCGCGGGACCCTTGCCGCGCCCTTCGCGAACTTTTCCCTCTACTGTAAACGTCTCCATTTGCTACCTCACACTCGCTATATAAACAACTCGCTGATCGAAGTCTCTTCGTGAATCGACTGTATCCCCCGCGCCAGCAGCGGAGCAACGCTCAGTGCCTTGATCTTCGGCAGCTCCCGCGCCGCCTGGCTTAGCGGAATCGAATCCGTCACCACCACTTCCACGATATCCGAGTTCTGAATGCGCTCAACGGCCGGACCTGAGAGCACCGGGTGCGTGCAGGCGGCATAAACCTTTGATGCGCCATTCTCGAGCAGTGCTTCCGCGGTTTTCACCAGCGTCCCCGCGGTGTCGATAATGTCGTCGATCACCAGCGCGGTGCGGTCTTTCACCTCGCCGATCAGGTGCATTACTTCGCTCACGTTCACGTCAATCCGCCGCTTATCCACGATTGCCAGCGGCGCATCCATCCTTTTCGCGAACAGCCTCGCCCTCTCCACGCCGCCGGCGTCGGGCGAAACCACTGTCACCGGGCCCAACTGCTTCTTCTGAAAATATTCCACCAGCACGGGCGCGGCGTACAAATGATCCACCGGAATATTGAAATATCCCTGAATCTGCGGCGCGTGCAGGTCGAGAGAAAGCACGCGGCTCGATCCAGCGGTTTCCAAAAGATCCGCGACAAGCTTCGCCGAAATCGCCACGCGCGGACGATCCTTTCGGTCCTGGCGCGAGTACGGGTAATACGGAATCACCGGCGTAATCCGCCAGGCCGACGCGCGCTTGAACGCGTCCACCATGATCAAGAGCTGCATCAGGTGCAAATCCACCGGATTCGCGCACGGCTGCACCACAAACACGTCCGCGCCGCGCACATTCTCGAGAATCTGATAGCGCGTTTCGCCGTCCGAGAATTGCCCGTGCTCGGCGCGCCCTCGCGGCACTCCCAAATACGAGCAGATGGAGTCACACAGCGCCGGATTCGACGTCCCGCAGAAAACTTTGAACTTCTGGTCGGCCAAAGTTCTCCCCTATCGGGTCACACTCCAACCCATCGCACGGCCATACCTTTCCCTGGAAACAGTTTCAGAGACGAAAACCGAATCTTCCGGGAACGCCCGAGCGGCTCGGCGCGCCTGCGCTGGGTTTCGGAATACTCCAAACACCGCCGACCCGCTACCCGCCAGCGCGGCATTCGCGGCTCCTCGCTTGAGCAATCCGTCCCGGATTTCTCCGAGGCGCGGATAACGGCTGAAAACAGGGCCCTCGAAATCGTTGGAGACCCTGCTCTGCCGGCTCCAGCACAGAGCGCAGAACCCGAAGATATTATGGGGTTTCGTACTCTTTGTCAATTCCGCCGAAATCCATTGATAGGCTTCTTTCGTGCTCACGGCTACATTTCGCGGCGAAACCACGACGATCGTTTGCTTCGGCTGATCATCCAGCGGATAAATCTCGTCGCCGCGATTCACCGCCACGGCGCGCCCGCCGAAGAGAAAAAAGGGCACATCGGCGCCCAAGCCCGCCGCAATTGCCATCAGTTTTTCGAGCAACAATCGTTTCTTCGTCAAGCGCAGCATTCCGATCAACGCGGCTGCGGCATCGCTTGAACCGCCGCCGAGGCCGCGCGCCACGGGTATTCGCTTCTCGAGCCGCGCGCGGACGCCGCCGCGAAACCCAATCTCACATCCCAACGCATCAATGGCGCGGTGCACAAGGTTGTCAGGGCCGGCCGTCAGCGTTGCGTCAGTCGTCTCCAAAAAGATTCCAGGCTTGGACGTCAGGGAAAGTTCCAGCGTGTCGCTTAGCGAAATGGCCTGAAAAATCGTACGCAGCTCGTGATAGCCGTCCGAACGGCGTCCGATCACGTGCAGGCACAGATTGATCTTCGCGAACGCAGGGAGACGCACTGACCGTTTCTTGCTGGAAATCATGCGGGGGAGCTTACTGCGGTTTCGCGGAATCCGGAGAGGATTTCTGCGCGAGGTGCTTCTTCAGGGTCCTCAGTTGCGCTTCCAATTCGCTCACTTTGTCAGCCTCATAATCGGCGGGCACAGCCTTCCGCCATTCTGCCAGCGCTAGTTCGAAGGTTTCCGCAGCCCGCTCGTTCTGGCCAAGCTTCAAATAAACGTCGCCAAGATGACTCAGAATGGTGGGATCGTTGCCTTGGCGATCGATCGCCTTGCGCAGATTTTCTTCCGCTTCCGGAAGCTTGTTCTGCTTGTAGTAAGCCCAACCCAGGCTATCGAGATACGCGCCGTTATTGGGCTCCTGCTTCAGCGCGCGCTCGATCAACGAGCCAGCCTCGTCCAAGCGAATGCCACGATCCGCCAACATATAGCCGTAGTAGTTCAACACCGGAGCATTATCCGGATTCACCTGCAGCACCTTGCGAAATTGCTGCTCGGCCTGGTCGAATCTCTTCTGCCGTTCGTAAATGGACCCTAGCAAGAACCAAGCTGTCTCCTTGCCGGAATCCCCATGAGCCATCTGTTCGGCCTTCTGCGCCGTTTGCTCCGCTTCAGTGTATTTTCGGCCGCGCTCCTGCACCTGCGCGATATCAACGTAGATTTCCTGATCGGCGTCGTTGCCTTGGAGCAGCCCCTGGAGAAGCTGCGTGGCGGCTGCGGTCTCGGTCTTTTCACCGTAAAGCATAGCCAGCGTAACCGTCATCTCGGGGTCTTTAGGGTCCGCGTCGAGCGCCTTCTTGGCTTCGGCGATTGCCTGGTCGATATTGTGGTTCTCGCGATAGGTTTCGATCGTGAGCGCCTCCGCCCGCTTCTGCGGATCTGGGCCAAGCTTCCCCATCTCCGCATAGGCCTCGAGGGCTGCCGGGTAATTTCGCGCGCCACGATACGCGCGGCCCAATTGCTCATAAAGAATTGCCAGCGCGTTGGAATGCCCGCCGGCAGGCTGGCTCTTTATACCTGCGATCGCGTCCGTCAGAAGCTTCACCGCATCGTCGTAATGCCCCTGGTCCTCATCCAGCAGAGCTTGGTTGAAAAGAATTTCGAGGCTCCCGGGCGCGAGCTGTTTCGCACGCTCCAAGCTTGCCTGCGCTTTGTCAAACTGGCCCAGCCTTCGGTACAGCTGCGCCAGCCGGAGATGGTTTTCCGAAGTTCCGGGCTCAAGCTCTACCAGTTTCTTATATTGTTCGAGAGCGTCGGCGTACTTGTCCTGCTCCATCAGGGCTTCGGCCAAGCCGTGCCGGTGGCCCGCGTCGTCCGGATCGATCGCGACGGCTTTGCGGTACGCGTCTTCGGCTTTTGCATAGTCCTTTGCCTGGGAATACGCGCTGCCCAAAAGATCGTAAGCATCGGGCGAGGGAGAATCCTTGGAGGCCTGCGTCAGCAGACTGATGGCCTCCTGCGACCTGCCCTCGTCAATCAGAAGCTGGCTCAACTGTTCGAGGGCGGCGCCATTCTCCGAATCCTTCTGCAACACCTGCCGCAGGATCTTCTCCGCATCCTCGTGATGATTTTCGAAACGATACAGCCGCGCGAGCCACAAGGCCGAATAAGTATCGTCTGGCTCAATTTTCAGAATGGCTTGAAACTGCTCGATCGCCTGGGTGATGTCCGCTTGCGGAACTTCGCCCGCGCTCGCTTCTCCCAATGCCCGGACATAAATTCGCGCCAGCAGCCGGTGCGCATCCACGTTGTCCGGTTCGATCTTCAGCGCTGCTTGCGCCTCTTCCGTGGCTTCGCGCATGTGCCCGGATTTCGCGTGGATCTCCGCCAGCCGTTCCTGTATCACGGCCGAATCCGGATCCATCGCCAACGCTTTTTTGTACGACTCGATCGAGTCTTCCGCAAATTGCGACTTATTCGTGGCTTCGTATTGCAGCTCTTGCAGGTGTCCCAGAGTGAAGTAGTAATACGCGTCGCCCGGCGTAGAATCGGTTGCGGCTTTAGCGCCGGCTGGCGTCTGGGGCCGCGCGGGAGGTTCCGCCAACGCGAGCGGCGCTGCGATCAGGAGCGCTGCAAGGCCCGCACTAAGAATCGCTTTCATTCGTCACCAATTACCAATTATCGTACAGCTAGAAGGACGCGTCAAAGCTTTCCGGGATGCTCTGTTCCGCGCCGATTCGACCCGGCACGCGTAAATCGACGTGGGCATTCGAAACTTCGGCTCCTCTCTTGCTATAGTCGTGGTGATTACATCCCCTATGGCGTCTAATGCCCATCAACGGGCGGTGGTGGCCCTCGCTGCCATGCTCATCTTACTGAGCTTTGCGGCGGCTACATCCGCGCAAGAGCCTGCCGGGACGGATACACAAACGCTCCCGTCGTCCGCGGCTAGCGCTGTTTCGGCGGTGCCTCCCGGACCGCTCGTTCAGCCGACACTTGCGGATTTCGCGTGGCTCGCAGGCGAATGGCATGGCACCTGGGGACCTCGCCTCGCGCTCGAAGCCTGGACGCCGCCGCGTGCCGGCACCATGCTCGGCTCGTTCCAACTGTCGGAAAATGGAAAGACGCTGGTTGTAGAGCTGTTTACGCTGACTGAAGAGGACGGCATGCTCAAATTGCATATCCGCCACTTCACTCCTTCACTCGTCGCCTGGGAAAAGGAAGACCCTGTGGACCTGAATCTAGAGAGCGCAAATTCGATCATGGCAATCTTTGAAAATCATGCCGATGGCGAACCCAAGACGGCAACGTTCACGCGGGTGGGTGCGGATTCTTACATCTCTCGATTCGAACTCACGTCGGAAAAAGGCGATGCCCATATCACCGAAATCGTTTATCACCGCCAAACCGCCAGTTCGCCGTCAAAACAGCCCAAACACAAGCAGAAACGAGATGTCCCTAGCTCTCAATAAAATTTCGAACCCATGCCGCGATGGCCGAACCCAAGCCCCCAAAACCCGGGCACCCTAAGCGCACCGAGGAGCAGCTTCGCATCGGTCCTGCCGGATGGTCCTACAAGGATTGGCAAAGCATCGTCTACCCTACTCCGCGGCCTCGCGGCTTTCACGAAGCCACGTACCTTGCCGACTATTTCAGCACTATCGAAATCAACACTTCGTTTTATCAACCGCTGAAGCCGGAACATTGCAGGCAGTGGATCGAACGAGTTTCGACGAACTCGCAATTCCTCTTCACTGCCAAGCTTTGGCAGAGATTCACGCATCAAACGGACGCTACCGTGGAAGAGGAGAGAGATACACGCGCCGGATTCGACGTGCTGCGCGACGCCGGAAGACTCGGCGCCATCTTGCTCCAATTTCCTTTTTCTTTCCATCAGACGCCCGACAATCTTGCCTACTTAGAACGTCTGGCCGGCCGCTTTCAGGATTACCCTCTTGTCGTCGAGGTGCGCCACGCCTCCTGGAACGAGCCTGCCTTCTTTCAGCTCCTGCACGAAATCGGCGTGGGCTTCTGCAACATCGACCAGCCCCTGATCGGGCGTTCGCTCAAGGCGTCGGAAATCGCTACAGCGCCCGTCGGCTACATTCGTCTCCACGGCAGGCGCTACGACACGTGGTTCAGCGACGATCCCGAACTTCCGCCTCACGAGCGCTATAACTATCTCTACTCGCAGACGGAACTAGCGCCCTGGGTCCAGCGTATTCGCACCGTGCAAAAGAACAGCCGCACGACGTTTGTCATCACCAACAATCACTTCGAGGGAAAAGGAGTGGTGAACGCGCTGCAACTCATCAACATGCTAACGCGCAAAAAGGTGAAAGTTCCTGAACCTCTTCGCCATCGCTACCCGGAGCTGGAGGAAATTGCGGACGAGCCACCCATCGAATCTACTCTGTTCTCGTGAGTTCACTTGCGAGAGGCGTTTTGAACTTCGACGCAAATGCGACAAATCATATAGAATCATGCCAATAGGTTCTAGCCGGGGCTGTAGCTCAGATGGATAGAGCAGCAGTTTCCTAAACTGCGTGTCGGGAGTTCGACTCTCCCCAGCCCCACCACTCTAGTTCAGCGTCGCTCAGTTCCGTGGCTTGACTCCTGTACTCACTGGGATTATACGTACACTGAGAAGGAGACCAGGCAGACTTTCACGGCTGAAACGGATTCGTGCATGAATAAACGGGCGATTGTTGTTGCTCTTGCGATCCTTGGAGCGACGGTTGTTCTGCCGTCAGCGCAAGCCCAGCGGCAGTTCGCCTTTGCACGCACCTCTGATAATCGAATGGGAGCCGTCTTCTCTCGACACAGGGGCATGCCACCTCCGTTTGTCCGCCAGCACCGCGCGCGCCGCTATTTCCCCGGTTCGTTCTATGCTCCGTATTTCTATTCTGACTACGATTACGGCTACGATTCCGGACCGCAGATAGTCGAGACGCCTCCGCCCCAGATCGTCGAGCAAGTTGCTCCGCCGGCGCCCGCGCCAGTTACTCCTGCGCCCGATTCGGTTGTGATTGAACTGCAGGGCGATCATTGGGTGCGCGTCACGAACTACGGTCAGTCACAAATGGATGGGCAATCCGGCCGGCCTGAGTCCGCGCGAGCAGCCAACCCCGAAACTGCCGCCGCGCCCCGATCCGAGGCCGCCGAATCCGTTCGCGCGTTGCCAGCAGCTGTGCTTATTTTTCGCGACGGGCACCGCGAAGAAATTGGAAAATATGTAGTGGTGGGCTCAACCCTGTACGCCAGCGCGGACTATTGGAGCAGCGGTTCGTGGACACGAGAGGTTCAGTTGTCTGCGTTGGACGTTCCCGCAACCTTAAAACTCAACCAGGACCGGGACACAAAGTTCACTCTGCCATCGGGACCGAATGAAGTGATCGTTCGGCCCTGATTTGTCCCGCCTCACTTGTCTCCGCTCAAGGCCTGAACTAGTTTGACGAGTTGTCGTCGCCGCGCTCATCGACGAGGCGCTCGTCGCGTCGGCTGGGCTCTTCGCTGCTCAGTCAAATCGGGTCGAGCACATCGCTCGGCCAGTCATGCACCCAATGTCCCCTTGCTTCAACTCCCAATGCCTTTCCCGACCACCCGCATTGACACCTCAGTTCAACCAAACCGGCGTCAACTTCTTCCACGTTTCTGTTTCCGCTTACTATGGCTGATGGAACGGGCGCTCCGCACCGGCAACATCCGAAGAGAAGCACGTGGACGAATGATTCAGGCATGTTTGCCATTTGCCCCCTCCTGCTGATCCAACGGTAACGTGGCACCGGTTTCGTGCACATACGGGGATGAGGGAAGATCACAGCACAAAAGCGCGTTAGAAAGGACTGCGGGTATCGCATCCTTTTTACATAGTTTGCATCTGGTAATCGACTTCCACTCCCCCAGACCCCATGTTTCGATATATAGTTCCCCGACTAGCGGGGTGCGCACATGCCATTGGATTCGGCAGCGGTTCCGACGTCCAACCTGACTTTGGAAACACGGCCTTGGGACGACGCCATGATTGTTCAGTGCAAGGGTCGCTTGACCGTGGAACACTCCGCGGCCCTGAAGAACCATGTCCGTAATCTGCTCCCCGCCAGTCGCCGAATCATCGTCGACCTCCGGGAAGTCACCCGCATGGATAGTTCCGGCTTGGGCGCCATCGTCGGCCTCTACATCTCCGCGAAAAAGTGCGGCTGCGAGTTGGTCTTGATCAACTACAACAAATCGATCAGGAATCTTCTCGGCCTCACGAACCTGCTCTCGGTGTTCGAATCCTGCGCGCAATCCGGCATGCGACTGCCTTAACTTCGAACCCGCCAGCCAGCCTAAAGGTTGCGCCGCCCCTATCGAAAATTTAGATCGCTGCGATCGGATACGAACCGTTGACACGGCCCTCGACCTCCGTATAATCGTGACTGCCCAGCAGTTAGTAGAGTAGATACCCCTTGATGCCTCCATACAATCTGGCGCTGTACCTGTCTACGGGCGGCAATCCTCTCGATTCTTACTGGCGGCATCTGGTCGATCCGACTTTTCGCGGGCTTTACCAGGCCAACGCGTTCGATCTCGCCATCATGATCCCGTATTTCCTGGTGATGGTGGTTCTGGCGATGTACGGAATTCATCGCTATCACCTGGTCTACAACTACTTCAAGAATCGCAAAAATATTCCCGGCCCGCCGCCGGAAATCGCGGAATGGCCAAAGGTCACGGTTCAACTCCCGATCTACAACGAGCGCTACGTCATCGAGCGCCTCATCGAGACCGTCGCGCAATTCGATTATCCGCGCGAACTCCTCGATATCCAGGTTCTCGACGATTCCACCGACCAAACCCGCCAGGTTGCGAGCGATTGCGTCGAGCGACACCGCGCCCTCGGCATCCCGATCATCTACATTCATCGCGACAATCGCGAAGGTTTCAAAGCCGGCGCGTTGCAGGAAGGACTCAAAAGTGCCAGCGGCGAGTTCGTCGCCATTTTCGATGCCGACTTCATTCCGCCTGCGGATTTCCTCCGCCGCACCGTCCCCTATTTTGCAAACTCCAGGCTCGCAATGGTCCAGACGCGCTGGAGTTACGTCAATCGCAACTACTCCACGCTGACCGAAGTGGAAGCCATCATGCTCGACGGCCATTTCGCCATCGAGCACTCCTCACGCTATCGCAGCGGCCGCTTTTTCAACTTCAATGGCACCGCGGGCATCTGGCGTCGCGCCGCTATCGAAGACGCCGGCGGCTGGCAGCACGATACTCTCACCGAAGATACCGACCTTTCCTACCGCGCCCAGATTCGCGGCTGGCAATTTCTTTACTTGCCGGAAATCGAGTGCCCTTCCGAGCTGCCTGTCGAAATGAACGCTTTCAAGGCGCAGCAGGCGCGCTGGGCGAAAGGCCTGATGCAAACGGCGAAGAAAATCCTGGCTCGCGTGATCCGCGCGGACGTTCCTTTTGCCGTGAAGTCCGAAGCCTTCTTCCACCTCACCGCCAACATTAGTTACCCGCTGATGGTTTTTCTCTCCATCATTTTGCTTCCCGCGATGATCGTGCGTTTTTACCAGGGATGGTTTCAGGTGATGGTGATTGACCTGCCGCTTTTTTTGGCCTCAACCTGCTCGATTTCGTCCTTTTATCTTGCGGCCGAGCGCGCCTTTTATCCGAAGACCTGGAAGCGGACCTTCTGGTACTTGCCATTCGTGATGGCTGTGGGAATCGGCCTCTCGGTCCGCAATTCTGTTGGCGTGATCGAAGCGATCCTCGGGATCAAATCCGAATTCGTGCGCACTCCAAAATATAAAGTGGAAGCTGGAGCCAAAAAGTCGGGTGAGTGGCTAAAGAAAAAGTATCACAAGCGCGCGGGTTTGATGCCTTTTGCCGAAGTTGCGCTCGGCGCCTACTTCGCTGGGGCCACCATTTACGCCATTCAAAACGAAAACTACGCCACGGTTCCCTTCTTCATCCTTTTCGTGTGGGGCTACTTTTACACTGGCTTCATGTCTCTCGGCCAGACCTACGTTGACCGATTGCGCTTCCTGCGTGGCAGCGGAGCCACCGAACCCAGCCTCATCGGGCCTGGCCCTCTCGGTTTCCCCCGCCTCGCCGAAGCTCCCTTTGAAGCCGAAGCCGCAGTAGCGCCAGCATCTTCCGAAATCGGCGCGGTCTCCGCCGACTAACCGTCTTCCTCGCCCGTTATTCTGCTTGCCCGCTTTGCTGAACTAGCCGAACGGGTTTTCGTCCGCGCTGGGTCCGTAAATTGATGGCACCGGCACATCCAGCATCCGCAGATACACCGAAAGCTGCCCACGATGATGATAGCCATGATTCAACAGAATCGAGCGCAGCACTCCGATCCGCGGCGCCGAAAGCACGGCCTTCCCATTTCTCGTCAACGTCCAGGTGGACGCCAACCGAGCATCGTCCATCGTCTTCAACGTCTCCTTCGCGCTCTCGAGGCTCTTGGAGAAAGTATCCAAAATTTCCTGCCGGCTCTTGGGCTGCGGCTGCGAAAAGTTTGGCACTTCCCTGGTGTCGTTCACGATTGCCGCGGTAAAGCCGCCCGGCAACGACGCAATGTGCAGCGCCAACTGGCCCAACGAAAACGATTTCGGGTGCGGTTTCCAGCCAAGTTTGTCGTCCGGAATTCGCTCCAGGACTCGCCTCGTGGTTTGTGCTTCCTGGTCCAGCTCACTCAAAATGGAATCTATCGCTCTCATGTGTTTCTCCTTTGATTTACGTTCCATTTAGATTCTGCCAACGAAAGCGGCGCTTAGCGCGCCGTCTTTTCCCCAGACAGACCAGCCTCGGCTCGTTTTCGCACGCTCTCGTTAATGTGAGACCAACCCTTCCCTACTCCCTCTCTGTGGCCGCTCTGAACGAGTCCAAACGCCGCGTGGTGAAGAACGATCAGCGTTCCGCCATCCACTTCGCTCAGCCGATACTGGATGTTCGACACCACCGGATAAGACATAAACATCGGCCCGGTGATTTCCAGCAGCGTGGGACGCTTGATGGCCTGCACGTGTCCCCAGAAATGGCCGTTTTCGTCGCCCAGATCGCGGTACCATCTGCCGCCCGGCCGGGGCTCGATCTTCATCGGCATGGGCGTCCCGTCTGGCGTGCTGAATTCCGAGCCCAGTTGCTCGAGCAGTGCCCCGAATGTCACGTCAAGTGTCGCTCGAACCCGGATTTCCTGGTTCACCTCTAGCGTCAAATCCTCAATTGATCTGCTCGTTGCCTCTCCGATCGCTGCTGCTTTCGAACTCATGTTTCCTCCTGAGATTCAAATTGAATCAGTTCTTTTTCATCTTCTCTTCAGCGCGTTCCTTGATGCGAGCCAACTGATGCTGCCAGAAGCGTTCAAACGTGCCGGTCCACTCATGCAACGGCCGAATCGCTTCCGCGTTGGTTCGATAAAACATCTGCCGGCCATCGCGTCGCACGTGCACCAGGCCAACATCCCGCAGCACGCGGAGGTGCTTCGAGATCGATGGCTGCTCCAACCCCAAAGCTGCCACAATCGCGCCGACGGGGCGCTCTTCGAGCGCGAGGTAGTTCAGTATCTCCCGCCGGCGAGGCTCGGCCACTGCGTTAAAGGCGTCTGAAGTGGTAGCAGCCCGTGCCATGGTAAGGATATTATATTCCTATATGGGAATATGTCAAGCGCAAAATACATCTGTGCTTTCGGCCAGCCGAAAGAATGTCGGCCGGCATCTTGGGACGGGTTTGGACGTACCGCCAAAGAAGGCCGAGTTGTGAAAATGGTGGATGAAGTTTATGATTACTCCGGGTTTTGCGTCGCAGCTGTGCAGTCCTCAGTAAAAGAGTAAGTCCTTTGCGGTCGTGGCGGAACTGGCAGACGCACCAGCTTGAGGGGCTGGCGCTCGCAAGAGCGTGGTGGTTCGAATCCACTCGACCGCATGCCTTTTCCGAGAGCCCCTATAAATATTTGGGGTTTTCTTCGTCTTCAGCTAGACGGCGTAACTTCTCAAAAGCGCGAGGCGTGCCTCAGACCGCTGAAAACAGGCAGCGCTGGCAACACATAGGCAACAGACTAAGGAGTTTTTCTGGTGTTTTTCGGAAGAGTTCCGCGCCACATCGAGCTTCCCGTGTTGGCCTAATGGACGATGTGCCTACGAACAGCCGTTTACACGTCCGATAACTTCTTAAGGACCGCTAGTCGGGATTCGCGGAGTCCGCCTAGACCGAGGGCAAGCCCCCATCGCACCCATCTTTTGCGCAAACGCCTCGGCTGCTGCGGCTGGACCATTCTCGGCCCATCTGCTGCTCGTCCCGGCTGAATTGGAGCCGTAGCCATTTTCGATCTCTCAAGATTGGCACCGCCAATCACTGTCATTTTGGGAGCTGACACAGGAGACTGGCTGTGATGCGCGTTACTGCAATCGGTGAGCCAAATCACCATTGCCGTGGAACTCTCCTATGAACCGGGCAAGTTATTGAAAATCAGAAGTCGGTCAAGGACGCGCCGGGAATTGCCACGCGTACGGCGTTGAGCACGGCCAACAGGTCGATCACTTCTTGCGTGATCGCCCCGCCGATGGGAGGCAGATAGCCTAATGCCGCGAGGACCATACCGACGATGCTCAAAGCCATTCCGCCGACAGCGGACTGGAGAGCGATTTCGCGCATGTGCCGCCCGATGTGAATCAGCTCATCGACCTTGCTCAATGACGTTTCGAGCACGACTGCATCCGCCGCTTCCGCCGTGATGTCGCTCTGCACTCCAAAAGCGATCCCGACGGTCGCCGCCTGCATCGCAGGCGCATCGTTAATACCGTCTCCGAGGAAAAGTGTCGGTGCGTGAGCCGCCTCTCTGCGCACGATGGCCACTTTGTCCTCCGGGCTTTTCGCTGAATGAACCTCTCGGATTCCCACTTGTTGTGCCAAGTGCCGCACCTCAGCGTCCCTATCGCCGGAGACGATCAAGACCCGGTCGACAGAATGCCGTGGACGCAGGTGCTTGATAAACAAATGGCTATCCTTGCGAGGCAGGTCGTGGAATCGGCAGGTTGCGGCATATCGGTCGTCGATGAATACGACACATTCGAGCCCGGACGCGACAGGCGGCAAAGCAATGTTCCAGCCGCGGATTTTGCTTCGGCTGGTAATCCACACGGCGCGCTTGCCGACGATTCCCCGCAAACCCTCGCCAGGGCGCTCGCTCATCTCGGAAACAGGTTCGGCAGGGAGGTTTGCTTTTTGTGCTGCTTCTCGAATTGCTACTGATAGAGGGTGCTTCGAGTAACGCTCCAGGCTGCCAACAGTCTGCAGCACATCACTTTCGGTGAATCCGGGAGCACAAATAATCTCGGATAGGGCAGGTCTTCCGTAGGTCAATGTACCAGTCTTGTCGAAAATGAGAGTCCGGCATCGGTCGATCTGCTCCAGAACTGCGGGGTTCTTGACGATGATTCCGCGCCGGGCCGCCAACGAAATCGCGCCGATTACGGCAACAGGAATGGCAATCAACAATGGACAAGGAGTGGCGATCACGACCACAGCAAGAAATCGCTGCGATTCGCCCGTGGCCACCCACGCCATACCGGCTAACGCCAAAGCGGTCGGTGTGTACCACGCTCCCAATTTATCGCCCAGTCGCCGCATCTGCGGCCGGTGCTGCTCCGCGTCCTCCATCACCCGCATAATCCGTGCGTATCGCGAGTCGATAGCCAATTTCTCCGCCCGAATTTGAAGCGCAGTATCGCCATTGACGGCGCCCGATAATACTTGCGATCCTGAAATCTTCTCGATCTCGAAAGGTTCGCCTGTTAGATACGCCTCGTTCATCTTGCCCCGGCCCTCGACAACAACGCCGTCAACCGGGCAGATTTCGTGGGGAAAAACAACGAGCGCGTCTCCGACCGCAATGTCTTCGAGCCGGATATCGTTCAACTGGGCTCCGCTTTTCTTGTGAGCTATTTGCGGCATTCGCTTCGCGAGGGCTTCTAGCACCGAAGAGGCGCGGCGGGTCGCGAATTCCTCAAGGGCAGTTCCACCGGAAAGCATCAGGATGACAATCACGCCAACGAGATATTCGCCAAGAACCACCGACGTGACGATGGCGACTCCGGCGAGATGATCCGATCCGAACCGCAGAGAAAACAGTTCGCGGGCAAGGCGCACAAGGAGAGGCACGCCACCCACGGACAGTGCAATCACGAGGGGGCTGAGCCAAACCGTTCGAGAAGATCCAAACACGTAGCGAAGCAGCAGATGAAGAACGATACACACGAACGCGAGAATGGCGATAACGGTTGGTCCGCTCCATATGGTCGCGGTTTGTCGTGGGGTTTTTGCGCCATCGTTCCCGCGAGCCGCGGACGCTTCCGGTTTTGCGATCTCCTCGGTAGTTAGCATACGAATTTCATCCTGGTGCGGCGCGCTTTGGGACGGCCCCGATCGACGGGCGCAAACTGGAACGCTCGTGCTGTTTCCACGACTTCAATTCCTGGTGCAGGAACTTAAAGAGCGCGAACGTAACAGCGAGAATCAGCGGCCCAACGAAGAGTCCGAGCCCGCCAAATGCCTCGAAACCGCCGAGCAACGCGAAAAACACGTAAAGTGTCGATAATTTCGCCTTCTCGCCGATCAGATACGGTCGCAGCAGGTTATCGACGGGATGCACCGCCGTGAGGGCCCATACGCCGAGTAACAAAGCTTTCACCCAATTGCCACCGAGCACCAGGAATAGAATCGCCGGGGCGACGACAAAACCCGTGCCGATAATTGGCAGCAGCGCGCATAGCGCAGTCACCACGCCCCACAAAACTGGTGATGCGACTCCCAGGAACCAAAACGCGATGCCTGTGAGCAAACCCTGCATAGCTGCAATCACCAAAGTGCCGTACACGATCGCATTCAGCGTCTGCCGCACGGTTTCGTACAAGCGGCTTACCTGAGTGCTCTCCATGGGAAGGAACACAGCGACACGCCGTAGCAGAGAGCGCCCGTCACGAAACAAGAAAAATAAGATGAACAGCGAAATCGCGGCGTTCACGACGAGCGATGCGATGCCGCCTGCCATTCTCGCCGTCAATCCAAGCAGGCTCGAAACGATGTTTTCGGCTTGCGCCGAAAGTGCACCGTGCACATCGGCTACAGAGGTGGGGACGTATCCACTGACGAGGACAACGAATCTTTCGATCACCTGAGAAAAGTAGATAGTGAGTGTGTTGGCTGCGTCCGCAGGATCGCTCAGCGAGCGATAGATATTCCTTAGGCCGGAAGTAATGGAAGTCCCGAGGGAAACCGAAACAGATACGATGCAGACCGCGACGATTGTCGCCGATACTGCCGCCGCCACGTTCCGGTTCCGAGACCATCGACGGACGTGAACGTATAGGGGGTAGAAGATGATCGCCAGAACGGCCGCAAAGACAATAGCTTTCAGGAAAGGAACCAGCAAGAGGAAGCAAAAAACAACTGCAATGCTGCTTAGGAAGGCCAGAAAAATCAGCGTTGTTCGTTTCGGGACCATTTAGGGCTTTCGGGCCATTACGTGGGACATCGTCGTCTTTCCCGCGACACTATGTTGACAGTCGCTTTGCGAGAATCCCGTGACGCAGATCACAAAACAGTGTGATCGGGCCGCCCACCGAAGCCAGCCTCGTCGCATCGTTCATCTATAGCAGGGCGAAGCCGATCCACGCCGCAAGAACCATTAGGCTTAGCCCCACGGCGACCTGAATGAAAAACTATGCCCACCAAGAACGGCCGCAAAAATCGCCTTTGTGACGCTGTTGGTCGTCAGGCCGGTGAGAATCGGTATCGCGGTATCCGTGGCGGTAATCTTCCCTGAGTTAACGAGCGCTGCAACGCTTATCGCGGCCGAGTGTGTGTCGACAAAGCCAGCCCCGTCGCGACAAGCAACCCCTTGACGCCAGCCCGTTGCGTTACCGCAGCCGAAACCAGCATGACCAACAGCAGCGTAGACGCGAATACGATGGCTAACTTTAAGCTAAACGCGCGGCCCGGAGAAGTTTTCGCTGGTGTTTCATCCGATTTGCTGTGTCCGATCAGGAAGGTCCCCGCATATCCGGCCGCCGCGATGCCGGCAAATAAGAGTGGGACTGCCATGGCCCGCGCCGTGTCACGGTTTGTCGCAAGCAACACTAGCGCCATCAGAATGACAGTGGAAATACTGCTGAGTACCGCGCCAGCCGCGCATCCTCGAGCAATCCTTGGATCACGCTCGGCGCGAGAAGCCATCGAGCCAATTGTCGCAGCTGCCGACACGAACCCGCTTACGATTCCAGCGAGGGGCAGGCCAAGCCGAGATCCCATCCCCCGCAGCGCAATGTGCCCAGCTCCGCCAACGGCCATTACGAGGGCGACAAGCTCCCAAAATCGCCTTGGATTTAAGACGCCATATGGTCCAATCGAGTGATTTGGCATCAGCGGAAGGATCACCAGCGAAGCTGCGCCAAGCAGAAGCGCGTCGTGAAGCTCTTGTTCTGTCAGTACGGTTCGCAAGAATCGATGCAAGGAGGCTCTTGCAGCAAGCGAGACCGTAACCGCTACGGTTAGCCCCGCCGCGATCCCCGGACGTTCAATTGCCAATGCTTCTAACAGTACCGTCGTAAATAGAGCCATTTCGGCGTGAGCCCCGGATCAGACGCAGCGGCACGCCGATAGGAGACAGCGGCAAAGATTCCTACGACGGCGGCGGCTACTGCCACAAGCAGTCCCTGCCCGACCAAATAGCTGATTCCGCCAGCGAGCGCCGTAACCGCAAAGGTTCGCACACCTGCAGCAGAGCGAGTGGGGCCGGTGCCTTTACGCCGTTCGCGCTCCGCCCCGATCAGCAGTCCAATTCCGAGGGCGACAAGAAGACGGAGTGCTGGATATTGTCGAAGAGACACGGTTTCGCCTCACGTGGCCGGCAGCTATTTCCGTGAAGGTACCGTTTCCTCGGCGCGAACGACAAACCGATCCGGGGCATGGCCGACGTAGTAAAAGGGATAGCAGGTAATGAGCGTCAACTCATTGCGGCCGCGCGATTCCAGAATCCCCACGTCGCTCGACGGAACGATCTGAGTCGAGCGAACCCGGTACTGAATCACGCCCGTGTCTGTTCGAAAATCAACTAGATCGCCCGCCTTGACTTTCCGCAGTGGCCGAAAGATCGTGTCGCGATGCGCGGCGAGAGCGACATTGCCTGCCTCACCCGGCAAGGGAGTTTCGGGGACGTGACCCACCGCACGGCGCAGAGCGTCGCTTGAATCGCCCTGTACAACTACCGCCCGCACGCCCACGCTATCAATCGCTATTACCCCGATTACGTCGCCATTTGCGACTATGCGGGGCGTTCGGTTGCTTTTCGGCACGGGCGAGAGAGTTTCTAATTTCGCGGCCTTCGTGAATTTCGCAGCTTCCGTTTCCTGAAAATACCGCGCGCTAACGATCACATAGCCCACGTAACCAAGCGCCGCGAATCCCGCCACGATCATCATTGATGAGATCAGGCGAATCAGGCGACGGGCGAAAACACCGCGACTGTTGATCGTGCGAGTCTTCATGGCAAATCGCTCTCCGTTTGAGCCGCGGTCTCGCCGGTGTAGGCCGCAGTCGGGCTAGATCCCGCTGTATAACCGGCGCGAGCCCGCACTCGCAGTTTCCCCCGTCCTGCAGCATTCACCTTTATTGTTAGCCTATGAAATGCGGCTGCTCCGGTTCGCTTCGGCGGCACCAAAGCTAGCACGTACTGGCTGCGAAGATCGCGAGCGATTTCGTTCGATACAGCCGCAATTGAATCATGCGGTCCCGGAAAGAACGTCAGCCCACCGGTATCGCGGGCCAGTTTCCGAAGTACTTCCGGATTCTCTTCTTGCCCGGATTCGCTCAGCAGGCCGATCGCGTAGATCACCGCATGAGAGCTGCGGGCCATTTCCAAAACCTGATTGAATTTGTAATGGCTGGCGTTGTCGCCGCCATCGCTGACGATAATCAGAGCGCGCTTGTTCCATTTTCCTAGCTTGAGGTGGGTGATACCTTCGGCTATCGCATCATAAAGAGCGGTACGTCCGCGCGCCCAGACGGATGTAATTGCGCGTTCGATTTGCGCGGCATCGCTTGTGAAAGATTGCCCGTCGAAGAGCCCGATGGAAACGACGTCGCCAAAATCGATGACGAACATTTGATCCTGCGGATTACTGGAGTGTGCGAAGCTCGAAATCGCCGAGCCGACCGCTGATAGCTTCGGCCCCATGCTTCCGCTGTGATCGATCAGGAGCCCAACGGTTACCGGCGTGTCTTGTTGCTCGAAAAATGTAATGGGCTGCGGCTGGCCGTTATCAATGATCTCGAAGTTGCTCGCCATCAGACCGGAAACGAACTTTCCCTCGCGGTCGGTCACCATCAGCGGCACGGCCACGAGTTCTGTACGAGAAGAGAGTACGGGTGGGACGGTTGTCTGCCGTGAGGACGATTGTGCACTCGCGCCCGAAACTCGCGCGAGAAACCCGAAACTCAGCAGACAGGCGCAGCTTATCGCTCCTGCGAATCGCCCTCCGAACATTGAGAGGAGAAGCATAAGCTGCGCCGCCCGCTTAATCCCCGCGGGACCGTCGAGAGACTTGTCGGCCAGCCCCGCGAGAGGGGGACTCAAGAGTGTTACCGGGCCTGAGCCGTAACCCGCTTCAGTCCGAATCCAACGACAACTCCGATGACGCCAAGCAGCGCGATCAGCGGTATTTCGCTGGCCGTTTTCGGAAGTTCTTCGGCAACTTGCTTTTGCTCTGTCGGCGGTTGCATTTCGATCGCCTGCTCAACAGGCTCTTCCTTCTGCTGCGGCGTAACCGCCACCAGTGGAACGGTCTTCATCTCCTCCGGAGTTGTTGCCACTTCAGTTTCCGCAGGAACAACTTCGTTGGATGCTTCTGCGATCTCAAGTGCTTTCTTCTCGGGATACACAAACTCCACGCCATAGCTGTGCCCCGGATAGAACCACGCCTTCAGCGCCTGTGGCCTGTCCGCCGGACGCTCTGCGAATTTGATCACCGTCTCGCCCGTTGGCTCCAGGCGATAGTTGTGGATCGCCAAAATCGTCGTGATGAGTTTGGTCCTGTCTTCGTTGAAAATCTGGACAATGTTACGGGATCCCAACGAAGGATGGATTGTGAACGTGTATGTGCCCGCAGGAAGCACCGTTCCCGGTACTTCGACAGGCTGATCGAATGTCACTTTTGTCGCTTTATCGAACGTGTTCGCCTGGGCCGTCATTACACTAAGCAGGGCAATGCCCCCAAGCAGTAGCAACGCTACCCTAATCGCTTTCATTGTTTTTCTCCTCTGTCGCGGGCAGGTTGCGAACATTCCGGCACGGTGCGAATTCCATAAACATCTTCCGCCCTTCGGCCACCTCGCGAAAATCCTGCTCGGTCATTTTCTTTGTATGCGCAATGGGCCAAAGCCTCCGTGTTGGACGTCACCTCTCCCGGTGACGCCGGTCACAGTTATTCGAACTCCTCCGCGCTATCTACTTTCACAGGTCGCCCATCTAGTTGGCGGCCGGGTCAGCTTTAAATTCCAGGAGGAGAAGTTATGAAAGCAGTTTTGAGTTTCGCGGTTGTCGCCGTGGCAGCGGTCTTTTTCATGATCGGACGCACCACGGCTCAGAACTCTGCTCTGCACCAACAAACTCTCGACAATCTTTCCACCGCCATGCACGGCGAAGCGTTCGCCTACGCCAAATACAATTTGTACGCGCAGCATGCGCGGCATTCAGGCAACCAGCAGTTGGCCGACCTCTTCGCAAAGACCGCGCGCGTCGAGCGCTTCCAACATTTCGCCGAAGAAGCGCAGCTTGCCGGCCTCGTCGGCAACGATGCAGACAACTTGAAGGATGCGATCAAGGGCGAATCGTACGAAGTGAACACAATGTACCCCAACTTTGCAAAGCAAGCCGCCGCGCTCGGCGACAAGTCAGCTGCGGACCGGTTTGAAGAAATTCGGCGAGACGAAATGGCGCACCGCGATGCATATCAAGCCGCGCTGAAGTCTCTCGAATCGCACCAGGGCGGAAACTGACGGCGTCAGCCGTGTCAGGTGAAATGGGGGCGAACATGCCGGTCTGGATAAAGCGCGCAATTTGGGTAGTCGTGGCAGTTTTGATTGTTGCCCAAGCGATCAGGCCTTCGCGGACGAATCCCGTAGCGGATCCGAAATATAACCTTTCAGCCGCGATAACGGTCCCGACGGATGTCACAGGAATCCTCGGCAGGTCGTGCAATGACTGCCATTCGAACGCGACCGTTTGGCCGTGGTACAGCAATGTCGCTCCCGCTTCTTGGCTGGTTGCGGTCGATGTGAAGCACGGCCGAAGGGCGCTGAACTTTTCCGAATGGGGCTTGCGCACCCCCGAAAAGAATAATGAAATGCTCGGCGAGATCTGCAAGGAAGTGACCGAAAAAGAGATGCCGGGAACGATGTACCCGCTGATGCATGCCGGGGCGAAGCTCTCAGGCGCAGACGTCCAGGCAATCTGCCGCTGGACGCAATCTGCTCAAGCAGCGACGGCGCAGTCGCCGGAATAAGCTCTCTGGCGGCACGCTAACACTTGTCGCAATTGTGGCCCATAAACATTCGGTGGGTGTGCAACCAAAGACTTAATGCAGAGAGTACCAAAGTGGCATAGGAGGCTGAAATGAAGAAACAAGGTATTACGCTCAAGGCGCTCCTGGTTTTCGGGGCGATGTTCGTATTCATTTGTTCGGTGCAGGCGCAACAAACGGCAACGTCTACAGTCGTTCCCGTGAAGATGACAGTTACGGCGAGCGTCTTCAGCGGCAAACGGATGCCTGAAATCAAGCGGGAAGATGTTCTTGTGAAACGCGGCAGCGAACGGTTACAGGTTACGCACTGGGCCCCGGCCCTAGGAGACCATGCCGGGCTCGACCTGTTCATTCTGATTGATGACGCGTCTAATGCTACGAGTCTCGGTTCGCAGCTCGAGGACTTGCGCACCTTCATTGACGCCCAGGCCTCGACGACTTCAATTGGAGTAGGCTACATGCGCAACACCACAGTTCAAGTCGTCCAAGACTTGACGACTGACCACGCGCAGGTCTCCAAGGCGCTTCGGTTGCCCATGGAGTCCGCTGGCGCCTTCGGCAGTCCGTACCTTTCCCTTATTGACATCATGAAGCGCTGGCCCGAGCATCCCAACCGTCGCGAGGTCTTAATGATCACCGACGGAATTGACCGAGCACGGGGCGGACCGCGTTTTCTACTCGGGCTCAACCCGGACGTGAATTCCGCGGTCAATGTTGCGCTGCGGACAGGAATCGTAATCCACACGATCTACACTCCTGGTGTGGGACGCTTGGCTCGCAATTTCTGGGAAGTGACGAGAGGACAGAACGGTATTGCCCAGCTCTCGGAAGAGACCGGAGGCGAGTCTTTCTTCTTGGGCATCGCAGCCCCGGTGAGTTTCAAGCCTTACCTCGATCAGCTTCAGGGCATACTCGACAATCAGTTCTTGTTGGGCTTTTCAGCCAAACCGGGCAATAAGGCGGGGTTGCAGTACGTTAATATCGACACAGAAGTCGCTGGCGTGGAACTGGGTGCCGCCGACGCAGTCTGGGTGCCTTCGGCGAAATAACAGATTGGAGCGCCAAATCATCGCTCGGGTTGCATCGCTGGCGATGACCCCCTTGGGATACCCGCGATGCACACCCGGGAGAGAAGGTGTCAGATGCAGCCATCCAGACAATCTGACACTGAAGACACTCTATTCAAGTAGCAACGGCGGTATCGCCTTGAAGTCGCAACGGATCAAAGAGGTCCGTGCCGCGCGGCTGCGAACAGTTGCGCCGCAGTGAACTTTCATTCTCTGCGGGCTGGAGGCCGGTAGAATCGCCGGAATCCCTTGTATCCACTATTTTTCCTTTTTGTGGTCGTTCTTCTTCTGAACCTCATCCCTGCATTCGCGCCGCCAACGTGGATGGTCTTTTCGTATCTAGGATTCCGGAACCCATCTTCGAACGTCGCGCTATTGGCCTTGGTCGGGGCCTTGGCAGCGACACTTGGTCGAGTGACACTGGCTCGGTTAGCCCATGTCGTGGTCCGCCAACGCTTTCTCAGCGAGGCGAAGAAGAAGAACATCGATTCGATTCGCGAAGGACTGGAGGGCCGGAAGAAACTGACATTCAGCGTGTTTCTTCTCTACGCTTTTTCGCCTCTGCCATCAAATTACTTGTTCATTGCATACGGTCTTACCACGATGCGACTCCGGCTGATCGCGATACCGTTCTTTCTAGGGCGCTCCGTCAGCTACGCTTTTTGGGGGTTTAGTTCTTCCAGCGTCGCGCGTCGCATCTCGCTGGAATCGGACGAAGCGCTGGCGTAATCGCCCACGAAATCGCCCATGACACGGCGCGTCACAGCAACAAGCTCATGAAGCGCGCCACGATCGCGAGCATCTTCTATCAGGCTGCGCAAGTGGCAGCCATCATTCTGACCGGAGGAATGGCAGGTATCGGCCTCTACTACGCCCTTCAGTATGGTTTCTACGGTCTCGGACTCGTGCTCAGCCTTCAGTTGCTCGGCGTCAGCCGCGACGACGAACTCGAAGCCGATCAGCTCGGTATTCAGTATGCCTGGAAAGCTGGCTATGACCCCTCCGGCTTCGTCCGCTTCTTCGACAAAATGGCAACGAAAGAAGGGTACGTGAACAGCGTTAGTTGGTTCCGTACGCATCCGCCCTTCTACAAGAGAATGGTCGATTCGGAGCGCGAAATGATGTTCCTTCCGGCCAATCCCCAAGCCATCGTGCAAAGCTCTGCGTTCGAGAAAATGAAGAAGGAACTCGCCCCGATCACCGCGCAGGCGGAACGGGAAGATGTGAACACGCCGAGCTTGTTGATCAGCCGCGAAGAGGGCTGTGAGCCGCCCAAGAAGATCGAGTATCAGCCCGGCCAGCCGATCGAACAGCTCTGTGCCCAGCCAATGCAGATCCCGCAAGGCGGAGCCGCGCCGAAGTGATAGGGAGAGGCAAGTCATCTTTGAAGCACTAAAATATGTCTCGGCTCACGGAGGCAAGTGGCAGCAACCCTTCGGTGACTTGCATAGGGCTTCCACCACACAGTATCAAGACAAGTTGGCCGTTTGGCCGGCCAATCTATGCGAGAAACCTGACATGGAAAAATATCTGAGAAGCCTCGGCCCGTGATACTGTCAGTCATCGCGCGACCCGAGATCCACAATCCCCTCTTCCCTATGCTTACGATCAAAGCCGGCTAGTTCATAGCGCCAGGTGACGCCTTCCTCGCGCTGTTCACGCGCCACAAGCTTTCTTCTGATCCGGCCCAGTATTGCCGGTGTCAGACGTAATGCAAGTTCAATCCTGATTCCGTCACTCATTGGGTCGGCCCCCTCGAATCTAAAGCCTTCAGAAAGCAATCGTTGCTACATAGGAGCCGATCATCGTCCGTTCCCTCTGGCAGGGGAGGAAACTTTGAGTCGCAGACGCTGCAATATCCATGGTGCCGGATAAAAGGCGATTGCAGCCGCTTTCCTTTGAAATGCCTTTCGGGTTTTGTATGATGGCGCTTCGCAAACGACGATGCGACTCTCCCGATTGCTTTCTGCCGATGGATTCGCGCGGATAAAGTCCCACCGCACAGACAGAGATCATCGAGGCTCTGCCGCGCCGTCAGTCCTCCTGGCACTTCTCTTGGGGGTACTGGTTGCGGTCACGGTCTACGTTTTTGTCGCGCACATATACGCGGCGCCTCCAGCCATCAGTTCTCTCGGCCGGCAAATCGATCGACAGTACAACCTCACGCTGTACGTTACCGGAGCAGCGTTCATCCTCGCACAGCTTGGACTCGGCTTCGCAATCCTGCGTTTCCGGGATCGCGGACAGGGTGCTCACTTCACGCGCGGAGGCACACTTGCCGAAGTTTTATGGACCTCGATCACGATCATTGCGTTTGTCGGCTTGGGGATTGCCGGAAGCAAGGCCTGGGGGGAGATGCGTTTCACGCCTGCAAGCCGCGATTCGGTAGAGATAGAAGTTACGACCACGCAATTTGTCTACACCTTCCGCTATCCGGGCGCCGACGGGAAATTCGGGCGCCTCGATCCGAGCCTGGTAAATGCGCCGGCTGGAAATCCACTAGGCCTCGACCCGAACGATGCGGCGGGCCGGGATGATGTGGTTGTGCCGATCCTAACCGTCCCCGTGAACCGTCCTGTGGAACTTCTGCTGCGCTCGCAGGACGTGATTCATAATTTTTTTGTGCGCGAATTGCGCCTTCAACAGGACGCGGTGCCGGGTATGGTGATCCCCATCCATTTCACCGCAGATCGAATCGGCAGGTATGAGATTGTCTGCACGCAATTATGCGGCCTGGGTCATTACAAGATGCACAGTTTCATGGACGTGGTGTCGGAAACCGACTACGAACAATTCCTGAGGAAACAGGCGACCCTGCAATGATAGCGATAATGATGTTGCCGCGCCCTGACCGCCGCCATGCAGCGCGAGGCCGCGCGTGAGTTCTCCGGCCCGGAACGTCCACGACGCCAGCGAAGCGCCCAGTAGTTTCATCCGCCGCTACATCTTCAGCTCAGACCACAAGGTGGTGGGCGTGCAATATTTCTTTCTCGCCCTCACGGCCGTAACAATCGGAATCGTTCTTTCACTTTTAATGCGCTTTCACCTAGTGTGGCCCGCGGCGCACCTTCCGTTTGTGGCCGGCGGGATCATGGAGCCGGAGCAGTATCTCGCGCTCGTCACCATGCACGGCACGCTAATGGTTTTCTTTGTGCTCACGGTCGCTCCTCAGAGCGCCTTCGGCAATTATTTTTTGCCGATCCAAATCGGCGCACCGGACATGGCGTTCCCGAAGCTCAACATGCTCTCCTTTTGGCTGACCTTCATCGCTTTCGTTTGCATGATTGCTGCATTTTTTGTTCGCGGCGGCGCGCCGATCAGCGGTTGGACCGCGTATCCGCCGCTCAGTGGCTTGGGAGAAATCACGGGTCCCGGAGAAGGCCTGGGCCAAACGCTGTGGATCGTCAGCATATTAATCTTTTGCTTTGCGTCGCTCCTGGGCTCGGTGAATTTCATCACCACCATCATTGACTTGCGCGCCCCGGGAATGACGCTGATGCGCATGCCGCTCACCGTTTGGGCCTGGCTGGTCACTGCGGTTCTCACCCTCCTTTCGTTTTCCGTATTGCTTGCTGGTGGAATTCTCCTGCTGCTCGACCGCTCGGCGGGGACCAGTTTTTTCCTGCCTACCGGCCTGGTGGTGAATGGTCAAGTGCAAAGCCATAGCGGAGGCTCGCCGCTCCTCTGGCAGCACCTTTTCTGGTTTTTCGGGCATCCGGAGGTCTACATCGCGATTTTGCCGGGCATGGGCGCTGTCTCGCACATTCTCGCGAACTTTTCGCGCAAGCCGGTCTTCGGATATCGGGTAATGGCTGCCACTCTATGTGCCATCGGTTTTCTCGGCTTTCTGCTCTGGGGCCATCATATGTTTGTGAGCGGCATGAACCCCTACTCGGGAATTGCATTCTCGCTGCTCACGCTCTCCATCGGAGTGCCGTCGGCTGTAAAAACCTTCAATTGGCTTGGAACACTGTGGGGGGGCAAGATTCAATTTCATTCCCCGATGCTTTTCGCCATAGGCTTTGTTTCATTTTTCGTCACGGGCGGGCTTTCTGGAATTTTCCTCGCGCAACCGGCATTAGATAGCGTGCTGCACGCCACCTATTACGTAGTCGGTCATTTTCATCTCGTCATGGGAGTGGCGTCAATTTTCGGGATTTTCGCCGCGACGTATTACTGGTTTCCAAAGATGTTCGGGAGAATGATGAACGAGACTCTGGCGAAGGTTCATTTTTGGCTTACATTCTCGGGAGCATACTGCATCTTCATGCCCATGCATTTTGTAGGCATCGCTGGCGGAATCCGCCGCTACGCGGATTGGACGGGCGCGAATTATCTGGCTGCCCTCCAGCCGCTGCATCGCTTCATGACCATTGCGGCATTCGTCACCGCCGCTGCGCAGATCGTCTTCTTCTACAATTTCTTTCGCAGCCTTACCAGAGGCGCGCGCGCATCCGCCAATCCCTGGAACGGAACCACGCTCGAATGGACAACTGCGTCGCCGCCTCCGTTCGACAATTTCAATGGAAACTATCCGCGAGTTTATCGCGGCCCTTACGAATACAGCGTTCCCGGCGCGAGCCAGGATTTTCTTCCCCAGAATGTGGCGCCAGAAAAAGTTTTGACTGATGACGAGGAATCTGAGCATGCCGGATAGCGCACTCACAGAATTCATCAAACCGGGCGATGCAAGCGGCGCGGGAAACGGCGGTGCCTCGCGGGCCGATGGCCCGGACGCGGGAGGTCCAAGTCCTTTCGACGGCGGCCGGGTTCCTCAGCGAACCTACATGACGGGAATGATGATCGCTCTTGGCGCGATATTTATGTTCTTCGTAGCGCTGGCCAGCGCGTCGATTGTCCGCAAGGGCCTTGGGAGTACGGACTGGCAACCCTTCGAGCTACCCCGCATTCTTTGGCTCAACACGCTGATCCTCGTTGCGAGCAGCTTCACGCTGGCGCATTCCAGGCGGCGTTTCCTGGCGAATCAGTTCGAAGACTTCCGCCACTGGTGTGGTGTTACGACGATTCTAGGTATCTTCTTTCTTGTGGGGCAGATTATCGCGTGGTGGCAACTGGCTTCCTCGGGAGTCTTTCTATCAACAACCCCGAACAGCGGCTTCTTCTACGTGTTCACCGTGGCGCACGGTCTGCATCTTCTTGGCGGCACCGCAGGCTTGCTGGCGGTTTTATGGTGGTCGCCTCGCCCGATACTGCGGAAGACGGCCACTGAGGTAATAGCGCTATACTGGCATGGCATGACTGCACTGTGGCTTGGTGTATTCCTGTTTTTGGTTGCGACGAAGTAAGAATGAACACGATGTTCCGCAATTCGGCCACCCAATCCAGCACTCGGCTGGCGAAGATTTTAGCGCGCGCGGCAGCGATCGTTGGCTTCGCACCCCTCCGCGTAGTCGCGCAGGGTTGCGCGATGTGCTACCAGAACGCTGCTGCGGCCGATTCTCATGGCCGAACTGCGCTTCAGCACGGAATTTTAATTCTCCTACTGCCCGCACTCAGCCTCTTCCTCGGAATATTTGGCCTGATGTATCACCGCCGAAACACGACTCGCTAGAAGATTAGTTGGGAGAATCGACGGAGAAGCACAGGCGATGCTGCTAGTCGCCCACTTCAGAGAATTTCTACAGCGAGGGAGAAAGGCTTAGACAGCTTCGAGCTGCGTGAGAAGGAACGGATCGCCCGATTTGGTATGGAGCTCACGCCATAATTGCTCAGGTTGTGCGAGAAAAACTTTCACCACCTGCGGGTCGAATTGTGTCCCCGAGAAGCGCTGTATCTCCGCCCGTGCGGCCGAAATCGGCAGAGCCTTCCTGTACGGACGGTCGGATATCATCGCGTCAAGCGTGTCTGCGACAGCGAAAATTCTGGCCCCGAGCGGAATCTGCTCGCCTTTCAGTCTGCGCGGATAGCCGGTACCGTCGTAGAACTCCTGATGCGCCAACACGATCTCCGCCGCTTCCTTCAGGAACGGAATCCTTTCCAGCACGGCGTAGCCGATATCGCAATGGCGGCGCATGATTTCACGTTCTTGCGCCGTCAGGGGGCCGGGTTTGCGCAGAATTTGATCGGGCACTCCCATCTTGCCGATGTCATGGAGGAATGCGCCGCGAGCGATTTGCCGCAGCAGTGAGTTGTCTACTCCCATTGCTTTTGCGATCGTAATCGTAAAAGCCGTCACGCGCTGGCAGTGTCCCTCCGTTTCCGCATCCTTCGCATCGAGCGCCCCGCCCAGTGCTTCAAGCGTGTAGTCGTACGACTGTTCCAGGTCTTGCAAAGCGATGGAGAGTTGCCGGGTGCGCTCGGCGACCAGTTGCTCTAAATCACTCTGGTAGGTCCGGTTTTCCAGCACCAGCCTGCGATGTTCCAGCGCACGCCGCACGCTCAGGTAAAGCTGATCCTTCTCAAATGGTTTGAGGATGTAATCGTAAGCCCCGGCGCGGATCGCTTCGAGCGCGATGGAAATATCGTGCATGGCGGTCACCATAATTGCTGGAACATCCGGATCGGCCATTCGTAGCTCCGCCAGCAGCTTCAGGCCGTCCATTTCCGGCATGACAATGTCGCTCAGCACCAGATCGTACGAATCTTTTCGAAAGGTTTCGAGTCCAACTTTACCGTTCACGCAAGTTGTGCACTGAAAACCCTGAGCATCCAGCAAGGTCGAAATCACTTCCCGGATCGCTTCTTCGTCGTCCACCACAAGTATTTTTTCGTGGGCCATGGGCGCTCCGCCTGCTGATGCCCATTATAAAGGACGGCACATTCAACGGTTGCTCTCGTTGCCGGATTTCTTGGCGGTGTGCTAGTTTGCACAATGGCTCTCTAATATCCCCAAGAACTCTGGCGCGACGTGCCGCTAGGCGGCGGACACGTCTAGTTCGAAGTGCCTTCAAATGACCTTTGCTTCCAACTCGGGCTTTCTCGCGATTGCCTTCATGGAGGGATCCGCTGCCTTCATTCTTTTGCTTGTGTACTGGCTGCTTCTGCCATCCTTTCCGGCGCGATTTTTCCGCTATTGGCTCGCTGGCTGGACGCTCTATACCACATTGCAAGGACTTCGCATTTTCTCTCTTTGGCGCGGTGGACCCGGTGTGCCGCCTTTCGGCCAAGCGCTTTCTTTTCTGGCCGCCGTATTCTTCCTGGCATCGGTTCTTGACTGTCGCGATCCAGGCAAGCCGGTCTGGAAACTGTGGCCTCTATGGCTATTTGCCGCATCCGACATAGCCATGCTCGGATGGGCTGGCCGGATACACCACTTGCCGAACTGGTCCGAAACGCTGCTCGAGTGTTCGCTCTATCTTTTAGCCGGCTGGTTCTTTTGGCGGTCGCAAGCCCGCCATCGCGGCGTCGGGTGGAAACTTCTCGCGTGCGCGCTGCTACTGCGAGGCCTTCACGGCCTCGACCAGCCCGAGTGGGCCGCGCATTCAGCGGGAATCTTCCGAGTTTCGTTCCAAGGGTTATTCGGGATCATGATGGGCATCGCCATGGCCGTCCTCGTGCTCGAAGCGGGCCGCGGCCGCACTGAAGACCTCAACGAAAAGTTGCGCCGCCTCTCGCTGATCACTGCCGAAGCCACGCAGTCTCTCCGCGTGGACGAAGTTCTTCAGGGCGTCCTCTCTCACTTGGTCGAAAGTCTCGGCGGCAGCCACGGACTTGTATTCTTGGTAGACGATAGCAAACAGCCTCCTGCCCTCGCATGCCGAGGGTCGGTCGGATTTAGTGAACGTTTTCGAAAACAGAGTCCCCAAATTTCGGCAAATGAACAGTGGCTGCAGCAATTGCTTCTCCGGGAGAAACCTCTTATCTTGTCGCCACAAACCAAGAACGTAGCTGCCCGTTCCTGGATGGAAACCGAAAAACTCGCCACCCTCATGCTCGTTCGTATTCCCGGAAAGGAAGAGCCCCGTGGCTTCCTCGCAATCGGCTCCCTGACGCCCCGCGATTTCGAGCGCGAGGAACAGGACTTCCTCGTCAACGTTGCCAACCTCCTCGGTCTCACCGCACAGAACGTCGCGCTCTTTCAAAACGCCGCTACCGCTCGCAGGCAATGGCTCGATACGTTCGATTCGATTGACGATCTGATCCTGGTTCACTCACTCGACGGCATTATCCTCAGGGCCAATCGCGCACTGGCAGACCGTCTAGGCGCTGAGCTCGCCACGCTCGTGGGACGCTCGGTCCGCGATGTTCTCCATTCGTCCGGCTTTGCATGGTCGCGTTGCCCCTATTGCGAAGGCGCCGCCGGGAAAGCCGACGAGATCGATCCTTCCTTCGGCGGATACTTTCTTGCCAGTGATTCTTCCCTTCACGACTCTGAAGGCGGCTATCTCGGCACCATTCACGTGCTGAAGGACTTGACGGACCGACGCCAGGCCGAGAACAAGTTCCGCACCCTGTTTGAAAAGGTTCAGGAGGGCATCTTCATTTCCACGCCCGACGGCCGCTTCCTCGATTTCAATGACGCTTTCATGCGTATCCTCGGATACGAAAGCCATGACGAATTGCTTCAAGCCGATATTCCCGCGCAGTTGTATGTCAACCCCGCCGATCGTGATCGCCGTCAGCGCTTGCTGAACGAATATGGCGAGGTAACCGATTTCGAATTTCAGTTTCGCCGCCACGACGGAGATATTCGCACCGCTCACGAATCCAGTTTCGCCACTCGGGACGATTCCGGCATCGTGATCGCTTACCAAGGCTTTTTGCTTGACGTCACCGATCAAAAAGAGGCTGAGTTTGACGTTCGCCGGCGCAATCGCGCCCTACTGGCGCTAAACAACATCGGGGAACTTCTAGGCCAGTCTCAATCGCTCGAGGAAGGACTGACCGCCTCCCTCGCTAAGGTCGCCGAACTTTTTGCCACAGATTTTGGGACCGTATATCTGTTGGATGAAGCTACCAATTCACTTAGGCGAGCCGCCGCTATCGGTTGCCGCTCGAATCCGGCGAGGCCGCCTGAACCAATTGCCATTCCGGCGACCCTTCTGGAGCAGATACGCCAGGCTCATGCCACGCTTCTATCGGGATCCCTCCCCTCGCTGCCGGGGGCCCTGCGCGAATTCCACGAGCGGGAAGGCATACAATCTTCCCAACTGGCCATGCTTTGGGCCAAGGACAGCGTGGTCGGCGCCCTCGTCATCGGCAGCCGCGAGATGAGATCCTTTTCGACAGCTGAATTGAATTTGCTCTCGGCCGTCGGCAATCAGATCGCCACCACAATTGACAAATCGCTTCTCCTCGAGAAAACTCGCGAAGCCTACGATACGTTGCGCCGTACGCAGGAGCAGTTGCTCCAAAGCGAAAAGATGGCCGCTGTCGGACAACTGATTTCCGGCGTGGCGCACGAGCTCAACAACCCCTTAACCGCCATACTCGGTTATACCCAGCTATTGAAATCCGACGAACTTGTTCTCCCGCGCGGGCTGGATTACGTCGAAAAGCTCTATAAACAGGCGCAGCGAACCCACCACATTGTCCAGAACCTGCTCAGCTTTGCCCGCCAACAGAAGCCAGAGCGTGCCTCGGTTCAAATCAATCAGATCCTCGAGGAAACTCTGATCCTTCGGGAATTTGACATGAAGTATAACAATATCGTGATTCGGCGGGAATTTGACGCCCAGCTCCCACCCACTGGCGGAGACTTTCATCAGCTCGAACAAGTTTTTCTCAATATTCTCAACAACGCCGTGGATGCCATTCAGGAGGCGGGCGCGCCGGGAGAAATCACCATTCGAACCGAGGTTGCCGGGAATCGCCTGTGTGTCGAGTTTAGAGACAACGGTCCCGGCGTTACCAACCCGCACCGTGTCTTTGATCCCTTTTACACCACCAAGCCCGTCGGGAAAGGAACCGGTCTCGGTCTCAGCATCTGCTACGGCATCGTGAAGGAGCACGGCGGCGAAATCCGCGTTCGCAATGTGGAGCCTCGGGGCGCCGCTTTCACCGTTACGCTGCCTTTGATGGCGGTTGGTCCCTCGGAGCCGCCCGCGCTAGCATCTCCGGTTTCCACCATCTCAGGCTCTTAAGAATCCGCGCCCGCCTCTGCCGCGTTTTCTGTTGCGCTCATTCGGGACTAAATGCCAGCAGCACATTGCCCGGCATTCCAAAGAGTGCGCCGTATCCGGAATTCACGAAGACCATCCCACCTGCAATTGCCGCTCCGCCACCCCCGTCGATTGACCCCCCGTGCGCCGGAACCTTGTTCACCGTCTTGAAATCGCGCGCCGCATCGAAGTCCCACACGATCTTCCCGTTCTCGGCCGAATAGGCCCGCATGTGCCCGTCATCCGCACCCGAGAAAACCACCCCCGGCATGGCCGTCACTACCGCAGATTGGGCGGGCGTGCATCGCGGAACGAGGCAGGTTCCCGCCACAGGACGAGCGGCCCATACCTGCTTGCCCGTTGCAATATCCAGTGCGAATAATCCCCCGCCTTTCTTGGGATCGCCCTCGATCCCTTTGGGAAATGAAATTACGTCCAGGTCTGACAACGCCTCGTACACCACTTTGGCGTCCGCCGCGGGACCCCATTCGATTCCGCCCAACGGTCCGCCTTTGCCGATTTGCGCTTTCCAGAGCACGGCTCCTTGCTTGTCCGGATCAATGGCCTGTACCGTCGCGGACTTTTGGCTCAGGATCAGCACCCGCTGTCCGCTGGGAAGCGTGCGCAAAAGAGGCGGAGCCGCGAAATCATAATCGCCGCCGGGCTTCGCCGGGCAATTCACCATATCCCTCTGAATGCAGCTGGTGTTGAACGTGTCTCCACTCGTAAGCTGCTTCGACCAGACGATTTCCCCCGTCTTCATATCGACGGCGAGAATTGAATCGCTGTGCGCCGTCGGCGGATCGGAATAGTTGTCGCCCACTCCCACGTAAAGAAGTCCCTTTTGCGCGTCAACCGTTGGCGACGACCATATAGCCGCCCCCGATGGTCCCCACCTCCGCGTGCCGCCTGGCTTCGCCGTGGTCGGATGCGGCGGAGTTGAAATCGTGTAGGTTCTCCAAATCTGCTTGCCTGTAGCGGCATCCAGCGAAACCAGGACTCCTCGAAATGTGCAGCATTCGTAATGCGGGCTGGACGCCATCCATTCCTCGCGCGACGACACTCCTGCGTAAAGCCGGCCCTCGTAGAGCTTCGGCGCATCCGTCACGCGCGCATACGGATGATCGGTGATGCGAGTTTTCCAGACGAGTTTTCCCGTAATCGCATTCACCGCGTAAATGTTTGTCCGGTAATCGCCGAAATAGGCCAGGTTGCCCGGACCGATCACCACGGCGCTGCGAACCGCCCCTTCGGCGCGGAATTTCCAGTACGTGCATCCCGTTTTAGCGTCGAGTGAATAGACCACTCCCATCGAGCTTCCTACGAAAACTCGCCCGCCCGCGATCACTGGCTGTGCAAACGCGCCCCAATCGCCAGGAAATCCGAAAGCCCACTTCAGTTTCAGTTTCGGTACTTGAGCCGCGGTCAGTCCAGCTTGATCGGCAGTTTGGAATCGGCTGTTATCCATGTCCACGCCCCAGCCGTTCCATTCGGGCCCGGAAAAATCTGAAGATGCTCGGCCGGTGCATTGGCCGGCAAGCGGATTCGTCGGCCGTGAACTTCCTGCGCGCTTGCCAGTCAAATACTCCGCAACCGCCACGCGCTGGCCAAAAGGCATGTCGGTGGCAATCTCCCGCATCGCCCCCGACCTGAGAACGTAGAGGATATAGTCCGGCGACATGCTCTTGAGGATGTAGTGATTGAAGAGCGGCGCCGTTCCCACCTCGTGGCACGACGCGCACTTGTTGGCATAGATTGCGGCGCCTTCTGCCTCCGGCGAATTCGACGCCGCCGCGGAGCGCGCCTTGGCGCCTTTGTTCGCTAGGGAAAGCAAATACTCCGCAAGATCGGCAATCTGTGCGAGGCTGTAGGTGTCCTTGAACGCGGGCATCGCCGTGCCAGCTTTTCCTTCCGAAATCACCCCTGCGATTTGGCCGGCGGACAAATCGAGTTGGCGGAGGCTCGGAGCGGCGACGCTGCCGTTTCCATCCACGCTATGGCAGAAGACGCAGCTTGATGCATAGAGTTTGTTGCCCGCTTGGATTCGCTTCTCGGCGCTCGCGGTCGTCGCGGTATTTTGTGCGCGGGCCAGGTAGACCGCCCCAGTGGAATGGAAAACGAAAGAAAGTACCAGGCAAGCGATCGCGGCGCGAACCGCGCTATTCATGAAGGCCATCCTTCGCTTGCAGTCCGCCCACCATGCAATGCCTCCAGTCGGCCGCTCGTGCCAACATAAAGATTGCCATAGCGCGTGTCAACCGCGCACCGCAGGCTCTCCGTGATTCATTTCAATTGGTTGTGCGCCGCCATCAGTCCGAGAATCGGCACCAGTAAAATCAGTGCCATGATCACCCATGCGGAAACATGGGCAAAATTCATCGTGTAGCCGATGCCGACTCGCTTCTCGACCCACAATGCCGCATCGTCCGGATTGAAATAGAGCATTCCGAACTTCCAACATTCGTCGGGCGTGCCGTCTCCGGCGGCTTGCGGGTTCGTCTCGCCCGACCTTTCAATACGTGCGCGCCCTTTGTTCAGCCACACGATGAGAACGAAAACCGCCGGCAGCATCAGGATCGTCGCAATCATCACCGGCATCGCGCCTGTCAGCGGCATGAGCCCGACGCACGAAAACACCACCGCCAGAAAAAATTCGATGAATAGGAGAAACAGTCCTACGCGGTGCGCGAAATCATGTAGCACCAGCACCGGTCTCGCGCGATCGACAATGCGAGCCGATCGAAGCAGCGTATTGGCCGTCAGCCACATGCATGCCGACATCAGCGCGCCGAGAACCAGCGGGCCGTACACCCCCGTTGGCGTGCGGCTGGACCATCCGTTCGGTTGCCCGTCAATTCCCCAGTGGACGGGGAAGCGCGCCGGTATTTCATTCCAGTAAAAACGAAGAAAGACGCCCGTGGCGAGCAGAATCGCAAACGGACCCACCTGCACGATCCATCCTCCTGGCGGACGCGTGCTGCGCGGCTCGAGCACCGCTTCGCGAACGGTCACGGCTTGCACTGCATACCGTTGCACCCGCTTATGAGCTTCCACAAAAGCCGTGAGAGGGCCGACCGCAAGCCAGATTCCGCCAATGATCGCCAAAAACTGATATCTTGGTAACGCGCTCGCCAGAATCATCGCAAAGGAAATCGCCACGTGAATCATCGCTTCGAGCCTGTACCTCCGTAGCAGGCGTTGGGCTTCCGGCGTCTTCCTGAAAGCCGGTGCCACTGTCACGCCGAAATAAATTCCAGATCGCGTCCACTGCGGCAGCATCCAAAACGCCCAGGTTACCAGCACCACAAGTGCCAGCATGAATGGGCCGAAAATCCATGCGGAATGTTGAATCATCTCGTACCTCCTTGGCCCAGCTTTCTTGCTATTTCCGCCATGCGATCGGCGATCGCTGACCGCGGGACTCCGTTCGTGATGGCCTTGGCGATCAATTCTTCCAAACGCTTCCGGAAATCCTGCTTCGCCTCGGGAGTGGCCTTCGGATCACGGCGGTCGAGGACCATCGCGCCTCGGCGCCTGCGCAAATCCAGCCAGCCTTCCTCCGCCAGCACTCGGTACGCCTCAGCGACCGTGTTGTGATGAACGCCCAAATCAATCGCCAGATGCCGCACCGTAGGAAGCCGCTCTCCGGATTCAAATTCGCCTGCAACCAAAAGCGCGCGGAGCCCGCTTACGATCTGCGCGTAGACCGGCTGCGCGGAGGCCAAGTCGATGCGTAGCGTGCGTGGATTTTTCATTGCCTATTGTATATAGACAATATACAAATGAAGAATTGAAGTCAAGTGTAAACTTCTCGGCCGGGAAATGGAGTCGAGGCGCATCCGAGCTGCCTGGTTGCCGCATCGGTTTTGGCAGCGCGAAGCCGCTCTCACCCCGCCGCGCTCAGGCTATCCAAACCTGCTATCCTTCTTGCGCGGCCATTTTTTCGGGAGGCGAGAATGAGGCGATGGGTCTGCTTGCTGTTTGTGCTCGCGGTCGGAATTTCGGCGGCGGCGCGCCAATCTGCATCGCCGCCTCCGTCGGTACCACCGACTTCCTCTTCGCCTCAGGCTCCTATCGCTCCGAGTCCTGAATTTCTGAAGACCGCCGACGAGGTTTTGCAGCAGATGAGCGTTATTCTTCACCTTCCTGTCGAACAGCCCCTTAAGAAAACCCTGCGCTCGAAGCAGGAAATTCGCGACTACTTGATTCGCGAGGAAAAGGAAGACAAGGACGAAGCGCAGCGCTACGCCGATACCAAATCGCTCGAGGCTTTCGGCCTTATCCCCAAAGGATTTCCCCTCGATTCCTTCATGCTCGATGTCCTTACCGATCAAGTCGCCGGTCTCTATGATCCCAAAGCGAAGGAGTTCTACATCGCGGATTGGATCCCAGCCAGCGAGCAGCGAGAGGTGATGTCGCACGAGCTCACGCATGCTCTCGAGGACCAGTCCTTCAATGTGGACCCTTGGATCAAGGCCGCGCGGCCGAATGATGACGCCGAAATGGCGCGCGACGCGGTCAGCGAAGGCACCGCAATGGCTGCCATGGTCGATTACGCGCTACGAGATCAAAAAGTCAGCGTCCGCGATCTGGTTGACGTCAGCATGCTGATTCGCGCCGGCGCCGTTGCAGAGATGAATAACGACCCGAAGCTATCGAAAGCGCCGCTCTACATTCGCGACGGTCTTTTGTTTCCCTATCTCGCAGGCACAAGCTTTGCGCAGCAATTCCTAAAGGCGCACACCGGCTGGGCCGATCTCCATCTGCTCTTCGAGCGACCGCCCGTTTCAACGCAGCAAATCCTGCATCCCGACTTTTACTTGAAGGACGTCGGACCGGCCAAGGTGACGCTGCCGCCCTGGAAAGGCTTGATTCCCGCGGATTGGAAGTTGCTCGAGGAAAATGTGATGGGCGAATTCGGCCTCGAGGAATTGCTCAAGCAGTTTCTGGACCCGGCGCGAGCCGCCGCTCTTTCGCCTGCATGGGACGGAGACCGTTACGCCGTCTTCGAGGACACGAAAACAAAAGAAACGCCGTTGGTGTTCCATCTTGCGCTCGAAACTCCGGACGATGCGGCACGGTTTTTCGGCCAATACAGCGAGGCTCTGGAAACGAAATACAAAACGCGCACCGCACTCTACCGCCGTCCGAATTTTTTCCAGTTCCAGACGGATACGGGCGGCGTCTTCCTTCGATGCTTGGACTTGCAATGCCTAAGCGTCGAACACGCCACACGCGTGACTTTCGACGCAATCAACCGCGCCATCGGCTGGCCCGCCGCGCCGGGCCCGGTAGAGGCTGAACCGTCGGTGGCACAATTCAGAGACGCCAAGCCAGCCGAAGGCGCGCGCCCGCCACAGCCTCACTGAAACCGAGTATTTCTCCGATGAGCGTTTTCGAATTACAGCGCGTCGCTGAACCTGAAGTGATGGACGATTCGGCCGAAGTGGAAGCATATTCTTCCGCGGCCGCTCAGTCTCACCTGAACGCCATTGATGACACGTTCGTTGACCACGCCATGCGACTGGTGGGGAAACGCGAAAGAGGCCGCGCGCTCGATATCGGCACCGGTCCCGGGCAAATCGTCCTGAAGCTTGCGCGCCGGCTGACCCGATGGAAATTTATCGGGGTAGACCGTTCGCCCAACATGATCGCGCAAGGGATTGCGGGCCTAGGGCCTGCTGTGGACCTCGCCGGACGCGTACATTTCCATGAGGCTGACGGAAACCAGATTCCGTTTCGCGATGCTAGCTTTGACTTGGTGGTGTGCAACTCCGTGCTGCACCATTTCGCCGAACCGCAAAAACTGCTGGCGGAAATCGCGCGCCTCGCGAAACCGCGGGGCGCAATCCTGCTCCGAGATCTGCGAAGGCCGAACCGCTTGGCATATCCCTTCCACGTTCGGCGGCACGGGCGCCATTATCAAGGACTGATGTACAAGCTCTACTGCGATTCCGTCCGCTCGGCATATACCATGGAGGAATTGCAGCGGCTCCTCGATTCCTCCCCGATCAAGCGCGCGCGAATTTTCGAGCACAGCCGCACCCATATCGGAATCGAGCGCCCGGCCTCATCGTAAGTTCGGATTTTACGCGGTTAGTCGTTGAAGGATGCGTGGCGGGATTGGGCTCTCTGAATCGCCATCAAGGTCTGGTCGTCCGCCTGCCGCGTCCCGGAAGAATGTCTTTCCAGGTCCTTCATGCAAGCCGCAACCAGCTCCGCCGGCGTCAAACCGTACTTTTCGCCGGCAGCGAGTGAGAGTCCGGCGATCCCGTATTCGTTCCCCGAGGGATCGCGCGCTTCCGAAATACCATCGGTATAAAGGAGCAGGCTGTCGTCCGATTCCAGGCGCGCGCGGCGAACCGCGTAGCTACTCGTCGAAAACATTCCCAGCGGCAGGCCCGTAGCTTCAATCCGGCTGACGCCGCTCTTCCCGATCAGCAGCGCGGGGAAATGACCGGCACTGGCGATTTCGACTTCGCCATCCCTGCCGATTCTCCCGCACACCAAAGTGGCGTACTGCCCCGCAATCGTGCTTTCGCAGAAGAGGCGATTCGCCATTTCCAGCAGCTTATCGAGTTCGAGGCCGATTCCCGCCAGACTGCGGAACATCGCGTGTAGGTGGGTCATCAGCAGTGACGCCGCCACTCCTTTGCCCGTCACGTCTCCGAGAAGGAAAATTACCTTGCCGTCTCCCGTGGCGGAGGGAATCACGTCGCAGTAATCGCCGCTGACTACGCCCGCCGGTTTGTACCGGTAGTGAACGCGCCAGTCCTGCAACCGCACGTCTGTTTGCGGCAGCAGCCCGCGCTGGATGCGCGCAGCGAGTTCGAGATCGCGTTCCAGCGCGCGCTGCTCTTCACCAGTCAAGCAGTCAAGACACATTTGGGCTAGCGGATCGGTAAGGAGCCGTTCCTGCGAGAGAGTATCTTGGCAGGCCTCGCAGATTCCGTAGGTTCCGTTGTCCATCCGATCCACCGCGGAATCCACTTCCTGCAGGAGATCGAGCAAAGGAGCGGCCGCTTCCGCATCGTCCGCGGGGATGACGGCAATGTTCGTCTTCAACTCCGCACGCCGTTTCTCGAGTTGGTCGCGCAGATAGGGATCCGTGATTCCGGGCGTGGCTTTATTCTCCGGCCCCGAGATTCTCGCAGTTCGGGCTGCAGCGCTATCCGATTCAGACATGGAACTCCCCCTTTATTCTTCCTAATTTGATTCACCAGCGGCACCAATGGATTCCGCTCCCAGCGTGTCCAAGAGGCTCCGGCTCGCCTTTCGTTCTAGTCGCACCAATCGCTGTTCGAAGCGAGCGCGGCGTTGGCGATAGGCTAAGGGCGCAATGGAGCCGAGTTTAGAGGCTCGGTGAAGTTCGCCAAGCGCCTTGCGCGTGAGCGATGCAGCACGATGAGGTTCTCGGGCGCGATGCTCGTAATAGATGGCGAGCTGTTCGTAGGCCTGCAAGCCCTCGCGGGAATTTCCGAGCATTCCTTCCCATAGCTCGCATGCCAGCGCCAAATCTCCCTCGCGTTTCGCAAGCCGCGAAAGCGACCAGCGCGCGGCGCGATCGGTTTCCGGGGGCAGTGCGCGGGCAATCGAGTGCTGATAAAGCTTTCGGGCGCGAACGGATTCTCCCCGGCGCTCGCAGATGCGCGATAGGCCGAAAAATTCGAGCGCGTCCGTTCCATGCTGCTCCGGCCGGCTGAGCAGGGCAAGCACACGGCTGGCAAGCCCTGCCAGTCCTCGCAAGTCCATTTGATTGTGATGGAAGATCGGGATAAGAGGATCGGGCGAACCGCCGCGCAAAAAATCGAAGTAGATAGAAGGAATCAATTCAGACATCACGTCTATTCCGCGATTCCAGCCGAGCACATGCTTTTCGAGGTCTTGCAGGCGCACAGAGCCGAGCCGCAGCCGCCACAAATTCCTGGCGGGGTGAAGAAAATCGATATGCGCGCGCGGCGCGGGAATCTCAATTGCGCGGGTCATGCGGAAGCGAGTTTCGAGCAGAGGCCAGTCAAATGATTTCCCATTGAAGGTGACGAGCACGCGGCGCTCGGCCATGCGCTCGGCAAGCGCGACCAGCAAGGAATGTTCCTCGCTCTGCTCGCGCATGAAAAACTGCTCAACTTCAAGGCCGCCCGCGTCCCACCAGGCGATGCCGACTAGAAACGGATATGTGCCAGTGCCTCCCGCGAGGCCGGTGGTTTCCGTATCGAGGAAAAGCCATTGCGTGGAGTCGCGCACTTCTTTGGGCGCGCCGGGAGCGAGTAGGGTGAGCGCAGCTGGATCGATTTCGTGTTCTGGCGCGTTCAGTGCCAGGCCGTCTCCTATCGTTTCCGAGAACCACCGGCGCAGGCCGAGGTGTTCGCCAAAGCGATTACTTCGGGGCGAGGCGCCGAGAATTTCGGCGAGGCGGCCGGCGCCCACGGGGATGTCTGGCGCGAGTCCACGTGTCGCATTGCTAGCTTCGGTAGCGAGCGGCGCTCTCCGTTGGCGCGGGCTGGGCTGGAGCGCCTTGAGCTGGCTTAGAATAGGGTGAGTGGTCATTGAGTGCTCGCAAGGCTCAGTTGCATTTCGACCTTTCGGAATTGTGTCGAGTAGATGTAGTCCCGGTCCTTTGTTTTCTGTGAGTTGCGTCATGTTCTACTCGGCTCATGTGTCGATTAGAACCGCGTGTTTTCGAGACCAATCTCCCTCGCTCCGCCGTTCACTTCGCTCCTTTGACGGAGAGTTCTTTGCTGCTGCCCCAACCTTAATCGTGAATGCAAGTGAAAAGTGAAAACAGACCTGTGGACTTTCTTCTAGAAACATAAGCGCTCCAGGATGGCGAGCGCGGCTTCCTTGGCGCGCTCACTTTTTTCTCCAGCCGGTCCGACGCAAGACGGGCATCCGTTTTCGCATGGACACGCCGCGACTAGCTCCTGGGTGCGACGCAAGAGCAAATCGTGGACGCGATAGAGCGGCTCGCTGAAGCCTATGCCGCCGGGATATGCGTCATAGATGTACAAATTCGGCTCGAAGAATTCTCTCGTCGCGGCTACATTGCGAATCGAGCCTGTAAATTCCTGCCACTCGGTTTCAATCCCCGCGCTGGGTGGACGTTCGCCCACGGCCGTTCCGATATCGCGGCGGTCGCACATCAGGAGCAACGCAGCCATCGATTCCAGGGCGTAGAGCAAACCGAAGATCCCGCTCTGGCGGTCGGAAAGGGCGAAGGGAAGGGCCTCTAACAATTCGCGATCGAGCGTAAGCCAGAAGGCGGTGGTGTGCATTTCGTTTTCGGGGAGCTCGAGTTTTCCGTCGCCTACATTCTCGTTGGTGAAGAATTTTATTTTTTTGAAGCCGATGACTTGAGAGCGGACGAGAACATCTCCGTGAGAACGGGAGGCGCTGCTAGCGACTTCGCGGACCTCAGGGGTTGAAACCCCTGAGGGGGCACGCGTTATGTCGGAGCTGAAGCTCCGACCCCCTAAATCCCGTTCTTCTGTCGTGGCGGGCGGAGGCAATGGCGCAATCGAAGAGAGATTTCCCGCAACTGCATTCGGGACGCAAACCCCGCGCCTCGCTGTGGGGCCCGACCGGACTTCGTCCGGAGAAGCAAAAGCGTCGGGCCCCTCCGCTCGGAATGACGGATTGGGGGCGCTAGACGAGAGTGCGGAATTGGGGATGCGTTGTTCTTCGGCGATTTCGAGGACGCGGACCTGCGTATAGCGGATTGCGTCCGTGTAGTAGTCGACGTTTACCGGCTTGACGTAGGCCTTGCGCCGATCGAAATCGAGGTGCTCGACGTGGTATTGCTGGCCCTGGTGAAGATAAATCGCCTTGGGATGAACGGTAGTAAGCGCGGATGAGAAATCGACCTCGCCGATCACTTCGGGGCCGCCTTTCTTGAAGCGGTCAAGGTTGCCATCGTCTTCCGCGGCGGTTTCCACGATCACAAAATTATCGGATGTGACGGAGCGCAAGCTGACCGTATCCGCCGGGTAGGCTTCCTGCACCCAGTGCCAATTTCCGCCGCTTCGGTGGAAGAAGCCGGCTTCGGCAAGGCGCTCGCAGAGATTCGGAAGATCGACGGCGCCAAATTGCTCGTCCGGTGCGATGGGGAGTTCGAAGGCCGCGCATTTCAGGTGGTTGACGAGAATTTCCAGATTATCCGGCTGGATGTAGGCATGTTCGGGCGAGCCACCGAAAAAATAGTCCGGATGCTGGACGATAAATTGGTCGAGCGGCGCCGACGATGCAACGAACACGGCGCAGGAAGTTCCGCTGCGGCGGCCGGCGCGTCCCGCGCGCTGCCACGTGGAAGCGATCGAACCCGGATAGCCTGCCATCACGCAAGCATCGAGCGAACCGATATCAATTCCCAATTCAAGGGCGCTGGTGGCGACCACGCCGCGGACGCATCCCTCGCGAAGGCCGCGCTCGATTTCGCGACGCTCGCCGGGCAAATAGCCGCCGCGGTAGCCGCGAACCGGCTCATCCGCACCGGGCTGCGGCGGATTGGCCTGCTGCAAATAGGTGAGGAGCACCTCCGTGTGCAGACGGCTATTGGCGAAAACAATGGTTTGCAGCTTTCGCGCGAGCAGTTCCTTGGATACGCGCGCGGTTTCATTCAGGTAGCTGCGCCGGATGCCTAGGTTTCGATTGACCATCGGCGGGTTGTAGAAAACGAAAAGCTTTTCGGCGGCGGGCGCGCCATTTTCTTCCACGGTCTCAACCGGGCGTTCGATCAGCTGCGAAGCGAGTTCGCCGGGATTCGCGATTGTCGCCGAGCAGCAAATGAATTGCGGCGCGGAACCATAAAACCGCGCGATGCGTGCCAAGCGGCGCAGCACGTTGGCCAGATGGCTGCCGAAAACGCCGCGATACGTGTGCAGCTCGTCGATCACGATGTAGCGAAGATTCTCGAACAGCCGCATCCACTTGGTGTGGTGTGGCAGGATGCCGGTGTGCAGCATGTCCGGATTGGTGAGGATTACGTGGGCGCGTTCGCGGATGGCTTTGCGCGCGTCGCTGGGTGTGTCGCCGTCATAGGTGAACACGCCGAAAGAGCCCGTTCTCCCAGGCTCGCCTAGCCGGCGACCCGGGGGCCCCGCTTGGAGGCGCGTGGCGAGATCGTGAAGCTCGGCGAGTTGATCTTGCGCCAGGGCCTTGGTGGGAAAAAGATAGAGCGCGCGAGTATCCGAATTTTCGAGAACGGAGTTGAGTATCGGTAAGTTGTAGCAGAGCGTCTTGCCGGAGGCAGTGGGAGTGACCACGACAAAGTCTTTTCCGGCGCGGGCCAGTTCGGAAGCTGCGGCTTGATGCGAATAGAGGCGCTCGATGCCTTTGGCGCTATATGCGGAAGCTAGTTCAGGGCATACCCAAGGCGGCATGGGACGAAATCGGGCTTGGCGCGCGGGGAAGTGCTTAATGGCCGTGAGGACGTCGTCATGGCGATGCCGGGCCGAAAGGACGGCGAGGACCTCTTCCACGGTTTCCAAGGTCGATTGCGAACGCGAGGCCAAACCGCCGGACGCTGCCATGCTTCCTCCTCGAAAACGGATCCAAAAGTAGCGGCGCGGCGAGCCCCGTTGAGAGCGCCCGCCAGCGTTAGTTTCGCCTTTTGTTCGCTAAAACTAACACGGGAGAGACGCCAATCTCAACCCATTTGTTAGCAACCGGCGGAAATCTCCCCAACTTATTAGGATTACAAAAGTTATAGCATCCTCCACCCCTCATACCGCGACTCTGCGCCCGGAAATCGCAACCCCCAAAAACCGCATCCTATATACATGGAGGAAAATAAAATGTGGAATGCAGGGCTGACAAGTGCGGCAGGGTTGTTCCTGGCGACAGTCCTGTCCGCCCCGGTTTGGGGCGCTACAGAACACGCTGGGACAGCGTATCCGGGGACTTTGAACTATGTGGAAGGGCAGGTGTCGATTGAATCGCGGCCGGTTGACCCGAAATCGATCGGAACGACGAATCTTGCTGCGGGACAAACAATCTCAACAGAGCAGGGCAAAGCGGAAGTGCTGCTTACGCCCGGTGTATTTGTGCGATTGGGCGATAGCACCGAAATGAAGATGATTTCGCCAAGTCTGACCGACACTGAAGTAGCGGTTGAGCAGGGTGAAGCGACAGTGGAAGTAACGGACATTCATCCCGAGAATCAACTCATCGTGGACGAAGACAACACAGCAACACGCCTGGTGAAGGCGGGCTTTTACGACTTCGATGCGGATCAAGGAGCGGTTCGAGTGTTCAGCGGACAGGCCGAGGTACGGGAGGGCGACCGCCAGGTGAAGGTGAAGGGAGGACATCAACTCGCAATCAACGCCGAAAAGTTGAAAGCGACAGGGTTCGATAAGAAGAAATACGAAGGAGACTTGTATAGCTGGAGCAGCTTGCGGTCGTCGTATCTCGCGGAAGCGAACGCGGCTCTGGCTCCGACCTATCTGGCGAACGAAGGATACGGACTGGGTTGGTTCGGCACGGGATGGTATTGGGATCCTTGGTTGAGTTGTTACACGTTTGTACCTGGTGGCGGACTCTACTACAGCCCGTTCGGATGGGGATTCTATCCTCCCTTTGCGTTCTATGGAGGATACGGCGGGATCTGGGGTCTTGGCTTTGGCGGTTACGGATACGGCGGATATGGCTATTATGGACGCGGAATTCACGGCGGCAGGGGCTTCGGCGGACATCACGGCATAGGCGGCCGCGGCTTCGGCGGCGGGCATAGTTTTGGAGGCGGCTTCCACGGCGGAGGCTTTCACGGTGGTGGAGGCGGGTTCCATGGCGGCGGTGGCGGAGGTGGCGGACACCGGTAACTGATTGCCACAATGAAGAGGATGGAAGCGGGGCGCGAGATGCGCCCCGTTTCTCTTTTGCGCCCGTGCACGAAGCGAACGTCGCGCATAGGTGCCAAGCACGTCTGCCGGGCAGGGCATGCCGTGCCTCTACAAATGCGGTACAGCGAGAAACCGGCGTGGCCGCTGCGCTGCAGGTGAGTGGCACGCTAAAGGGTTTTTGAGAAGAGGGGCTTCTGGTCGATTTGCTGCTCGTGGAGATGGCGGTCGAAGGCCATGGCAATGTTGCGGATGAAGATGCGACCGGGCGGCGTGACTCGGATCTCGGCTGAATCCAGAGCGACCAGGCCGTCGGAGGCGGGTTCCTCGAGACTCGCAATTTCCGGGGCGAAGTATTCGTCAAACGAGATGGCGAATTCGCGCTCGATTTCCGGCTTGGAGATTACGGTGTGGCAAAGCAAGCGGCCGATTACGGCGCGACGGATGATGTCATCCTGCGAGAGGCGGTAGCCACGCATGGTTGCGATGCCGCGCTCGGCCACGGTCGTTTGATACGCGGGAATTTCGCGGCGATTTTGCGCGTAAGATTCGCCGATGGAACTGATCGCGCTCACTCCCATGCCGTAAAGGTCGGTGCCCGCCTTGGTGGTGTAGCCTTGAAAATTTCGGTGCAGCGTGCGATCGCGCTGGGCGATCGAGAGCTCGTCCTCGGGGCGCGCGAAATGGTCCATTCCGATGTAGATGTATCCAGCATCGAGAAACCTTTCCAGGCCGGCGCGAAATATGCGGAACTTCTCGGGTCCCTCCGGCAGGTGCGCGGCAAATGCGCCCTGCTGCTTTTTGAGCCACGGAACGTGCGCGTAGCTGAACATTGCCACGCGGTCGGGCGCGAGAGTGAGCACCTGGTCGATGGTGTGCTCGAAACTGGCGGCGGTCTGATACGGCAGGCCGTAGATTAAATCCACGTTGAGGCTTTGGAAGCCGAGTCCGCGCGAGGCGGCGATCAGGTCGCGCGTCATTTCATAGGGCTGCACGCGATGGATGGTTTCCTGCACCTTGGGCTGAAAATCCTGAATGCCCATGCTGAGGCGGTTGAACCCGAGACGGCGAAGTGTTTCCAAATGCGCGCGGCTGGTAACGCGCGGGTCGATTTCGATTCCGATTTCTGAGTCCGGCGCGAAAAAGAATCGCCCGCGGGTGTAGGCGAAGAGGTCTTCGAGTTGCGCGGGAGAAAGATAAGTAGGAGTGCCGCCGCCCCAATGGAACTGGATTACCGGGCGTTTGCGCGAAACCATGCGCGCGACGTGATCGATTTCTTGCTTGAGCGCGGCGAGATACGGAATCGCGACACTCTTATCTTTTTGGATCGAGACGTTGCACGCGCAAAAGAGGCAAAGGCTTTCGCAAAAAGGGAGATGCATGTAAAGCGAGAGCGGCGTGCCGCGGAAATCGGCGGTGGCGTAACACCGTTCGAGATCGTCGGGGCCGAAATCGTCTTTCCAAACCGGAGCGGTGGGATAGCTGGTGTAACGCGGGCCAGGGCGATTGTATTTCGCGAGAAGTTCTTCGGAGATTTGGCCGACGTCGAGCTTGCCATTGCGGCTTGCGCCAGCGGTTCTTGCCGGAGGTCCCGCAGGGATTGACGCGCGAATCGGCGCGGTCTGCCCGGCGTCGACAAACGCTTTGGCGTTTGCGACCGGCGTGGTTGGCAAGATTCCGTGGCCAAGATTCAAAATGTGGCCCAAGCCGCCGGTTTTTGCTATGGCCTCGCGCGCAGCGCGGCGGATAGATGCTTCATCGCCGAGCAAAATTTCAGGGTCCACATTTCCTTGTAGCGCGATATGAGGGCCAAGTTTGCGGCGCGCCTCGGCGAGATCGGTATTGCAATCCACGCTGAGAACGTTCGCGCCGGTTTTCGCGAGGCTGCTGAGATGCCTCGCGGAACCTTTCGCGAAAAGTATTTTCGGAACGTCGGCGCTGCCGAGCGCGCTGAAGATCATTTGAGTGGTGGGAAGCTCGAAGGCGTCGTATTCGGCGGGGCTGAGCTCTCCAGCCCAGGTGTCGAAAAGCTGGATCGCGGATGCGCCGGCTGCGATCTGCGATTTCAGATATAAGGTGGTGGCGCGCGCGATTCGCTCTAGCAGTTCGCGCAGAACTTCTGGTTGATCCCGCAACATTTGCTTGGCGTGCGAGATATCGCCGCGCGTCTGCCCTTCGATCATGTAGCAGGCGAGCGTCCAAGGAGCGCCGGCGAAGCCGATTATCGGCACGTTGGGGCCGGCTTGTTTGCAAATCGCGCCAATGGCGTCACCGACAAATCGCGTGTCGCGCTCGGGATCGAAATCGCGCAGGTGACGGACAGCAGCCAGATCGCGAATTGGACTTGAGAGGATTGGGCCGGAATCGGGGACGTCAAGCGGCATCCCCATGGCTTCGGCAACGATCAAAATATCGGAAAAAACGATGATCGCGTCGACATCCAACGCGCGGAACGGCTGGATGGAAACCTCGGCGGCCAATTCGGGCGTTTTGCAGATTTCAAGGAAGGAATGCTGCGCGCGCACAGCTTGATATTCGGGCAGGTAACGTCCCGCTTGGCGCATGATCCAGACCGGGACGCGGTGGACCGGCTCGAAGCGGCAGGCGCGCAGGAACAGGTCCTTCTTATTTTCGTCGGTACGAGGCATCAGATCGGGTGATTCTTAACGATCATAGCAGAAGCGCAAGTCCACAGAAATATTCCCAGCCAAGGCGCCAGCGAAGCAGTATCTTTTGGCTAGCGGCGCGCGTGCGGGCGCCGGAGAAGCAATATGCCAAAAAATATAGTGATTTGTTGCGATGGAACGGGAAATGAATTCAGCGATTCGAATTCGAATGTAGTGAAACTTTACAGCGCGCTCGTGATCGACGAGCAGCGGCAGATTGGCTACTACCACCCCGGAGTGGGAACGATGGGTGCGCCGACCGCGCACAATTACTTCACTAAGGCTTGGTCCGTGATCATGGGGCTGGCGTTTGGGGCGGGGTTGTTGGCCAATGTGGGCGACGCGTACTGGTATCTGATGAACGTCTACGAAGTGGGCGACAATATTTTTCTTTTCGGCTTTAGCAGAGGCGCATACACCGTGCGAGTACTGGGCGGGATTCTGCACATGTTCGGATTACTGCATCCTGGGAATGACGGGCTGATTCCCTACATTATTCGACTGTACGCGAGGACGTCTCGCAAAGCGCAGGGCATGACGCATACTTTCGGCGTGGCGCAGGGCTTCAAGGAGACTTTTTGCCGCGATTGCAAGGTGCACTTCGTGGGTGTTTGGGACACGGTAAGCTCGGTAGGCTGGATTTGGGATCCAGTCTGGTTGCCGTTCACGGGGCAGAATCCGGCGATCGCCAACGGACGTCACGCAATTTCAATCGACGAGCGACGCTGCTATTTTCGCGACAAGCTGTGGGGCGCATCGGTGCCGGGACAAAATATGAAGCAAGTGTGGTTCGCAGGTGTGCATTCGGATGTGGGGGGCTCTTACCCAGATTTGCAAAGCGGCTTATCGCAAATTGCGCTGGAGTGGATGCTTTGCGAAGCCGCGTCATTTGGATTGCTGGTTGACGCGGGAAAAACGGACAAAGTGCTGGGTCGGATGCCGCCGCCTCCGCCGGTTGCGCCCGATCCGGCGGCGAAAACGCACAACTCGCTCACGTGGAAATGGTGGATCTTGGAACTTTTGCCGCACTCTTACTACGATTTATCCGCTCGGCGAAAAAAGTGGCGAATTCCCCTGGGCGCGCGAAGAGAAATTCCGGAAGGTTCCGTGCTACATGAAAGCGTTGCCGAGAAACTTCATGTGGATCGCTCTTACCGTCCGCCAAATCTGCCGGCACAGCCTTGGGCGGAAGAGCCGGCGAATCCCTGCGATTTTTCCTAAGGCGAGAAGATGCTTTTGGGAGCGCGCCCCATGCCCGCTAACGGCGAGTTTGGCGCTATAATTACGCGAACGGGGAAGGTCCGCGTCTCATGCTGAATCACACGGGATACCTGAGTCTCGCGTTGTATGTGGCGAGTTTTTGCTGCTACGCGCGAATTCTCTACGTCCCAAATGTGTGGGTGGGGCGGCTGGCGACGCTTTTGCTGTGCGGCGGAATTGCGCTGCATTATTTTTCGCTGCTCGAGCGTTCGCACGGGATGCACACGGTACCGTACGACGATCTTTTTGGATCGATGTCGCTTTTTGCGTGGCTTTTGGGAGTTACCTATCTGGGTCTGGAAACGGTGCACCGCCAGAGATCGGTGGGGGCTTTCGTGACGCTTTTGCTGGCGATATGGATGGCGCTGCTCGGTTGGTTTGCGCCGAGCGCGCTGCCGCCGCCTCCGCAGGCGCGAGGTCCGCTGTTCGATTTTCACGTGACGCTCAATACGTGGGCGTATGCGGCTTTTGCGCTGTCGTTTGTTGTGAGTCTTGTTTACCTGGCGCAGGACCGTATGCTGCGTTCGCATCGAGCTGGCGCCGTCTTCTGGCGTTCCCCGGCGCTTAGCGTGCTGGACCGCATGGCCCGCAGCAGCGTCTACGTTGGCCTGGCAACTCTGGGCGTCGGAGTGGCGAGTGGCCTGATCTGGGAGCACCGGCTGACGGGCGCTTACGCTCTGGGCGATCCAAAAGTGATCGTCACCATCGGAATTATCGCGGTCTACATTTTGTATCTGGCGCTCTCGCGCAACGCGCGATGGCGGGGCGCCCGGGCTGCCGTAATCTGCGCGCTGAATTTTGGAGCCGTGCTCTTCAGCTATACAATCGTGAATTTGTATCTCACAAAGTTTCACCGATTCTACTGATGACGACCGTTTCCAACTCGAAAAGTTTCGCGCGCAGCCGCGCCGCGGGAGGCGCCCATCTAGCACTGATAGGCTGCAATCACCGGACGGCCCCGGTGGAGCTTCGCGAGCGCGTAGCCTTCACCTCTGAGCAAGCCTTGGAGGCCGCGGGAGAACTCCGCAAGCGTGGAATTCTCGAAGAAGCCGTGGTGCTTTCCACGTGCAATCGCAGTGAACTCTACGGCGTTCCAGCCACTTCGGGTCCTGCGGTCACCGACGCAATGGAGGATTTTCTAACCAGCTACCATCGTATTCCCCGCGCCGAACTTCATGGGCGCACCTATCGCTGGTTTGGTTCTGAGGCCGTCCGGCATCTTTTCCGGGTCGCCGCAGGGCTGGATTCCATGCTGCTTGGCGAAGCCGAAATCCTAGGCCAACTTCGGACCGCGTACGGACAGGCGCTCGAAAATGGTTCCACCGGACCAATGTTGAACCGCGCATTTCAGGGCGCGCTCGCGGTAGGCAAGCGCGTGCGTTCTGAAACCGAAGTGGGCGCGCGCCCGATGTCGGTGGCTCTGGCCGGCGTGAAGCTTGCCGAACGAGTGTTCGGAAATCTGAAGGGTCACAGCGCGCTGATCGTCGGCGCGGGCGCGGTGGCCGAGCAGGTAGTCGAACATTTGCGCAATCGCGGCATCGGCACTCTCCGTGTGGCGAATCGTTCGCACAACCACGCCGCGGAACTGGCCGCGCGAATGGGCGGCGAAGCGGTAGCCTGGGCGTCGCTCGAAGATGTTCTCGGCGCGCCAGACATCATCGTCACTTCGGTCAGCAGCGGCGCGGTGCTCACGCGTGAAATGCTGGATGGAGCATTGGCCGCGCGCGACGGCCGGCCGGTTTTTGTGGTGGACCTCGGCGTGCCGCGCAACGTCGATTCCAACGCAGCGGACCTCTACAATTTGTACCTCTACAACGTCGACGATCTCGGCGAAATCATCGAGCAGAATAAACGCGCCCGCGAAGCCGAAATCCCGCGCGCCGAAGCCATCATCGCCGAACACGTGGCGAAATTCGAAACGTGGCGCGCGGCGCTCGAAGCCAGTTCGATAGTGGACGACCTTCGAGAACAATTTTGCAGACATCGCGAACTGCTTTTGCGCGAACATCTCGCCAATGGCGAAAAAATCTCGCCGGAAGAACAGCAACGCCTCGCCAGCATCACCGAAGAATTGATCGAGCGCGTTCTTGACGAACCCGCACAGCGCCTCGGTAGGGGCGGCGCCATGCGCGGACGCCTTGGCGCAATTGAAACCATCCGGCACATTTTCGGGCTCGACAAAAATAGCGTAAGGGGCGAGGAAGAGGAGTGAAGCAGTTGCGCATCGGCACGCGCGGCAGCTCGCTGGCGCTCTGGCAGGCAAACCACATTGCAGATTTGCTGGCGCAGCACCATGGAGTGGAAACGGAGATCGTCCGCATCCGCACGGCCGGCGACCATCTTCAATCCGCCTCCGTCGCTCAAGTGAATGCCGCGATCGGTTCGGAATCCGGTGCAAAAGGAATCTTCATCAAGGAACTTGAAGAGGCGCTGCTGGCCGGCACTATCGATCTCGCCGTTCACAGCATGAAGGATGTTCCCACGGAAATTCCAGCGGATCTCGAGTTCGCCGCGATCGCGCGCCGCGAAGATCCGCGCGATTGCCTGATCTCTCGCGAAGGCGCCACGCTGAAAACTCTAGCTCCGGGCGCACGCGTGGGCACCAGCAGCTTGCGTCGCCAGGCCCAGCTTCGCCACCATCGCCCCGACATCGAAGCCGTCGATTTGCGCGGCAACGTGGATACACGCCTGAAGAAGCTTGATGCCGGCGAATTCGACGCAATCATCCTCGCGGTTGCCGGCGTGAGTCGGTTGGGCCTGAGCAGCCGTATCACGCAGGTCCTCGAAGAAAATGTGATGCTCCCCGCAGTCAGTCAAGGCGCTTTGGGAATCGAGACTCGCGCGAACGACATGGAAACCTCGCGCTTCGCCGCCACGCTAGACGACGCGGAGACGCGCGTCTGCATCACCGCCGAACGCGCGCTCTTGCATGAATTGCAAGGCGGATGCCAGGTGCCGCTGGGCGTCTTGGCACATCTCGCCGACGGCGAAATTCACATCGAGGCCGCGGTTTTTTCCGCCGATGGCAAGGAGTTCGTCCGCCGCGATTCGCGCGGAGCCGTAGCGAATCCCGCCGCCGTAGGAAAGCGCCTCGGCGAAATTCTCATCGGCGCAGGCGCGGACAAAATCCTGCGCCTCGCGGGACGAACCGTTGGCCAACGCTGACAAACCGCTGGCGGGAAAGCGCATCGTCATCACACGCGCGCTCAAACAGGCGCAGGAATTGGCTCTCCGGCTCAAGGAAAGGGGAGCGGAAGTCCTCATGCTTCCGACGGTTAGCTTCGCACTACCCGAGCGAGAGGATGGACAGCGGCTCGATAAGGCGTTGCGCCAACTCCCCGACTTCGATGCAGTTTTGTTTCTAAGTACGCGTGCGGTAGCATTCACATACAAACGCTGCCAGCAGCTCCAAGTGGACCGCGAGCTGCGGAATACGTCGGAGCGATTGATCGCGGCCGTGGGACCTGCGACGGCGAAGGAACTAGAGGACAAGGGATTGCGAGTCGACTATATCGCGAAAGGCCTCACAGGCGACTCACTGGTACGCGAGCTTGGGATCACGCTCGCGGGGCGAAGCGTATTGCTTCCGCGCAGCAACCTCGGCGACGCCCGGCTTTCTGAGGCCCTCCGTTCGTCTGGCGCGCGTGTTACTGAAGTCGTCGCGTACGCGACGGACCTGCCCGAAACACCCGACCAGATAGTTCTCGATCGGATTCGGCGCGCGGACATCGATGTATTGACGTTTGCGAGTCCCTCGGCCTTTAAGAACTTGTGCGGTCTCATCCAGCTACGAGAGCTTTCAAACCTTGCAACTCGTGTGTCGTTTGCAGCAATCGGCCCCATCACGGCCAGCGCAATTCGCGAGGCGGGCATACCTGTTGATATTCAGGCGACCGACCCGTCAACGAACGGGCTTGTCGACGCAATTGCGAGCTACTTTCAAGGGAGTGCTGCCACTGAGAGGCGCGCATGACCTTCCCGCTCCATCGCCCACGCCGCTTGCGCCGCTCGGAAGCTATGCGAGGACTCGTCCGCGAAACGCAAGTCTCGGCGCACGGCCTCGTGTATCCGATGTTTGCCTGCCCCGGGACGAAAGTGCGCACGGAAGTCAGCTCCATGCCGGGAATTTTTCAGCAATCGCCGGATCAGATCGTCGAAGAGTGCCGCGAAGTCGCCGGACTCGGCATTCCCGCGGTGATTCTTTTCGGCCTGCCGGAGCGCAAGGACGAAACCGGTTCGGAAGCCGCCTCGGCAACCGGCGCCGTGCAGCTCTCGATCGAAGCGATCCGCAAAGCCAAGCTCGATCTGCTGGTGATCACCGATGTTTGCCTCTGCGAATACACCAGCCACGGCCATTGCGGCGTGATCAAGGACGGAAAAATTCTAAATGACCCGAGCATCGCGCTGCTTGCTGACGCCGCTCTTTCGCACGCGCGCGCGGGCGCCGATATCGTAGCGCCATCGGACATGATGGATGGCCGCGTCGCTGCCATCCGCTGCAAGCTCGACGAAAACAATTTTCACGATGTAGCGATTTTGTCCTACGCCGCAAAATACAGTTCCGCGTTCTACGGCCCGTTCCGCGAAGCGGCGCAGTCCACGCCGCAATTCGGCGACCGCCGCAGCTATCAGATGGATCCCGCCAACGCTCGCGAAGCTCTGCGCGAAGTCGAGCTCGATATCGCCGAAGGCGCGGACATGATCATGGTCAAGCCAGCGCTGGCGTATCTTGACGTGATCGCGCGCGTGCGCGAGCGCTTCGATGTCCCCGTGGCGGCCTACAACGTGAGCGCCGAATACTCGATGGTCAAAGCGGCGGCGGCGAAAGGTTGGATTGACGAGCAGCGCATCGTCCTCGAAATCATCACCGGCATCCAGCGCGCCGGCGCCTCGGTCATCTTGACCTATCACGCCAAAGACGTGGCTCGCTGGCTGAAACAGTGCTAAGCGATCAGCGTCAGGTTTGTCATCCTGAGCGGAGTCCCGCGCTTTCTCTCTTCGCGCGGTTTGTGCGCGGCGCGGGGACGCAGTCGAAGAATCTCTCTTCGATGTAAACACCATTCTCGGTGGTCGCATCTCGTGTCTCATAATATGATTCCACCGTGCCCCCCCACTCCCGCTCATCCGATCTCATCGCACGCGCTGAAACAATTCTCGTCGGCGGCGTGAATAGCCCCGTCCGCGCATTCCGCGCTGTCGGTGGCGCGCCTCTGGTCATCGACCGCGCGCAAGGTTCGCGCCTTTGGGATACCGACGGTCGCGAATACATCGACTACATCTGCTCCTGGGGCGCGCTGATCCTCGGCCACGCCGATCCGGATGTCGTTGCCGCCATCGCGGACCAGGCCGGGCGCGGCACCAGCTATGGCATCACCTCGCCGCTCGAAATCGAGCTGGGCGAACGCATCGCACACGCCGTTCCTTCGATTGAACGCATCCGCTTCGTCAGTTCCGGCACCGAAGCGACCATGTCCGCCATTCGCGCCGCCCGCGCCTTCACCAAGCGCGATCTGATTCTAAAATTCGAGGGAGGCTATCACGGCCACGCCGATAGTTTCCTGGTGGAAGCTGGCTCCGGCCTCGCAACGCTGGGAATTTCCTCCACCCCCGGCGTCCCTGAAACTCTCGCTCGCCTAACGCTCAATGCGCCTTACAACGATGCCGCAGCCGTCGAACGGATTTTCTCCGAGCACGCGCGGAAAATCGCGGCCGTAATCGTTGAGCCGGTGGCCGCGAATATGGGGGTGGTCCCGCCACAGCCGAATTTTCTCGAATCTCTTCGCGAGATTACCCAGCGCGATGGCGCGCTCCTGATTTTCGACGAAGTAATCACCGGTTTTCGCGTCGGATACGGAGGCGCTCAAAGTACTTTCCAAATTCAACCGGACATCACCGTGCTCGGCAAAATAATCGGCGGTGGATTGCCCGTCGCCGCGTACGGCGGTCGCCGCGAAATCATGGACATGATTGCGCCGCTCGGTCCCGTCTACCAGGCCGGCACGCTTTCCGGCAATCCGTTGGCGATGCGTGCCGGATTGGCGACACTGCCAAAATTGGAAGCGCCCGATTTTTACCACTTGCTCAACCGAAAGGCAGAGCACCTTGCCGCCGGCTTGCGTACGGCGCTGCAGCACGCTGGAATACCGGCGCAGGTGAACGCGACCGGTTCACTGCTAACAATATTTTTTAGTGCCGATCCCGTTTGCGACTATGCGGGAGCAAAAAAATCGGACACAGCGCGTTTCGCGGCTTTCTTCCGTGAAATGCTGGCGCGCGGAATCCTCTTGCCGCCCTCTCAATTCGAGGCTCTCTTCGTCTCCGCCGCCCACGCTGACGACGATATCGAACGCACGCTCGCGGCCGCCAAATCAAGCCTCACCTCGATTTCCGTCCCCAAATAGTTTTTCTCCTCGGCATTTGTAGGGCGCACGACACATCGTTGCCCGGCGCACACGCTTGACTCCGTGTTCACTATCCGCGCCGCTAAATACGGCGGGCGCGATCCTGCAGCGCTGGCCTCCAATGCCAAACAAGCAGACGCTCATTTCGCGGAAACTCTCTTCCACCAGGGTGCACTACGTCTCCGATCCCTCACCTAAACAAACCACTTAAAACTCTAATGAAGGTGGTCTCCGCCGTGCTCCTCCACGGGGCTACCAGAGCCTTTGCCACAACCGCGAGAAGAGGATTCTCTGCCCGCATGATTTGTTGCATCGCAATGCTATTTTTGCACTTCAGCGCTACCGCTCCAGTCCTTCCGCAGGGCGTCGCAGGTCCAGCCGTCCAGGCGGCGTCTCTGCCGGACGCCCCATCGGCAAAGTCTGCTTCCTCGCTTCTCCCCTACACGGTTGCTTCTGACGATCCGGAGGCAAATTCGCAACCGCCCGCCCCGATTCCCACCTCGCAGCCGCAGCCCTCGGAAACCTCCATGATTCAGGCGGACATCGCCCCGCGACTGCCCTGGCTGATTTTGTCGGCGGGGCAGCACGGCGCGGCCGCCTTCGACGCCTACTCCACTCGCCGCGCAATCAGACGCGGCGCTATCGAGGCTGACCCGGCGATGCGCCCCTTCGCACACTCCCCGGCGGTTTACGCGGCCATTCAACTCGGACCGGCCATGCTCGATATCGTCGCGCGCCACATGCAGCGCAGCCGGAATAATCTATGGCGGCGCACCTGGTGGGTGCCGCAATCCGCGAGCATGAGCCTTTTTCTTTTCTCCGGAATCCACAATCTTCAATTTGCGAAGAAGCGGTAGCCCCTTGCCGCTCGCCCCCCGCAAATTCAGCGCGTATACTTCCGCATAGGCACCGCGCCTCCCAGCCATCGCCGAGGAGTCAGAATATGCGCCGCAAAACCTTTGCAATCGGCCTCACGCTATCGATTTTGTTGTTTGCGATCGGAACGTATCCGCAGGAACAGACCACTCCGCCGGAAACCGCCGCGCCTAATTCACCCTCGCCATTGCCGCAAAGAATTCGAGTCGGGGAAAAGGAGCAATCCGCCGCCATCGTCCGCATGGTTCAGCCGGAATATCCGACCGCAGCGCGAGAAGCGCACGCCACCGGCGAAGTGGTGCTGCATTGCACGATTGGTAAAGATGGCGCGGTCCACACGCTTGAATATGTCTCCGGTCCTCGCATCCTGATGGCCGCTGCAATTGATGCCGCGCGGCAGTGGCGCTACCGGCCCCTCCGCGTGAATCGCCAGCCGCTTGAAGTAGACACCACGATTACCGTGGTGTTCGCTCTCGATGACTCGGGCAATCTGAAACCGCAGCCGTACTCCCCGTATTCGCATGCCGGTCCCGACGCCAACGATGTGGACCCTACCGCCGATGCGCAAACGATCGACCCGCAGTTCAAGGCCGATATTTTGCACCTCTTTGACGTGATGCACTTGAGATCGAGAACATCCGAGATGAGCCATACGATGTTTCAGTCTCTGCGCCCGGCCGTTGTCGCCTCGCTCCCACCGACGCCGAATCGTGAACGAATTGCCGATTCATATGAGCAAAGGCTTGCCGCGTTGCTGGCATCGCAGGAATTTATCGACCGCGAAGCCGCGCTCTATGCGAAATATCTTTCCGATGACGACGTGAAAGCTCTCTCGGATTTCTATCAGACTTCCGCCGGGCAGCATTTCAACGACGCAACGGCGCAGCTTACCGCAGCCAGCAGCCAGGCTGGCCAGGAAATGGTGGCCGACAACCTGCCTTCAATTTTAAGGAGCCTTTGCGCGGATTATCCGGAACTTCAAGGCGAGGCCCCGTTTTGTCCCAAGCAGACGCCGCCGAAAAAAAGCCTTCTAATCCAACCACGTACGGCGCCGGGAGCCGAACTTTCCGCCAAATTTTCGCGAGGCGATTAGGCTACTGGCCGAAGCTTATGTTGAGCCCAGTCGATAGAATTAGGTCATTGGACTTCGCACCCAGGATCGGCGGATTTGTGATGTAGCGGTCCGCCGCCGTGACCTGCCAGCCAAGCCATTTATTGAACTTTGTCACCCAACTCGCGTCCAGAGAAAACCGATATTGGTTGAAGTCGCTCAGGTCGGGATAGAAGATGAAGTTTTCCGTAAGCGTCGAAATCGCGCCGAACTTGTGCGTGAAGTCCTCCCCGGCCGTGATCCCCGGAAGGTTCCGGTTGAGGCTGGAAGTAACAACCGAAGAAGCGGTTGCGCTGTACATTTCACGCGTGTAGTTGATGCCGGCAAAAACATCGAGCGTCGTGTTAGGACGAGCGATCGCATGCCAGCCGAGGCCTCCCGTATAGATTGACTGCAAAGTGAGATCCTGCAACTGGTCATGCGTGAAGTCCGCGCTCGCAAAGGCGAACATCTTATTCGTAATATTTCGATCGTACCGCGCGCCTCCTAGAATCGCGTTAGCCGTCACGCCTGAGGTCGGCGTGGTGGGTGTGGCGCTGCTGGTGGCATACACCGAGGATTCGTACAGCTTGATTTGGTCCGTCAGCGTCTTCCGGGTCAGAGCGAGCCCCGAATTAAGGTCGGTGGTGTCGCTGTTGCCGCGCGCGAGCGCGAAGCCGACGGTTGCGCTGCCCTTCCACTGATGGAGCAAGCCGGGATGCAGGGCCTTTTCGTAGGCTTGCTCCCCTTCGGTGGAATGAACCGCCGTGATTTTCGCTAGTGGCACCACAACCGCCGATTCCGGGGCGGTGTGAACCACAAGATTCTCGCCTTCCAGAGTGATTGTTCCGCCGACAGTCTTCTTGTCCGACGTAACAATGAATATAGGTTTCGCCGAAGTCACCCCTTGAATAGCGGACCACTTCACTTTGACGTCTCCCGCATAATCCGTATGAATGGTGACCGCCGTGCCGTCGGATTCTCCAATCGTGCCAGTGAGACGGTCTCCATTTTTCATCGTTACCGTATCCGCCAGAGCTACCGACTGCAGAACCACGGCGAAAGCGATGATTGCGAAAAAGCGTGAGACTTTCATAATTCCCCCTGAAATAATTGCGAGTGATGAAATCGGAATTGGTTACGGGGCCTGGGCGTTCCCGCGGCTGGTCGCGGTGCTACGCAAAATATTCTACTCGATTCCCTCGGTCTGAAAGAGCCACATATTTTATTTCGCTTGGTAATATCGCGGGTCTTTGGGAATCTTGCCAGCTATGTGTGTGAACTTTAATTCAACCAGCGCGAAAATCCGTCCTTGCCCTCTGTGCGGCGCAATGGATCGGAAAATGATTTTGCAACGCGACGAATGGGAAATTGTCGAATGCCAGCGTTGTGCGATGGTATTCCTCGGCAGCGAACTCGATTATTCCGCGCAGGCGGAAAATTACGATTGGCTCCAGGAATATGCCAAGGAAGTTGCGCGCCGAAAGCAAACGCAACCGGTCATGCTGTTCCTTTCGCGCCTGTTGCGCCCGCTGCGCCCCAACACCAATCGCCACATGCTCGCGCAAACTCTGCGATGGAAAAGGAGCGGAAAGCTCGTAGATTTCGGATCTGGCGACGGTGGTTTCTTGGTGCTTGCCGCGCGTTATTTTGAAGTGACTGGAATCGAGTTGAGCCCGCGCGGAGTGCAGCTTTCGCGCCAAAAATTGCCTCCTGGCGCAATTCTGGAAGGTCCCGTGACGCAAATAATAGATCGAGTTTGCAGCGACAACTCCTTCGATGTCGTAACACAATTCGGCTACCTAGAGCACGAATGGAACCCGTTAGCGGGCCTTCGCAGCGCGTTTCGGGTGCTGAAGCCCGGCGGCATAACCGTCCTCAAAACACCCAACTACGCAAGCTGGAATCGCCACATTCGGGGACCAAAATGGTGCGGCTACCACATTCCCGCGCACTGCAACTATTTCACTCCGAGGACACTCGCCCAAATCCTTCGCCGCGCCGGATTCGAGCCTCTCCCGCGCCCACTCGGCGACCGCCTCCCCACCAGCGATTCCCTCTGGATGGCGGCAAAAAAGCCGTGAGCAATCCGAAATCTTCGCAATTCGATCCCAAGGTTGGCATGTTGCGTTCCGTGTCTTACACTCGTGATGCATGAGAGTGCAACGAGGGAAGACCGTTGTCTTCTATCTTGGGATTGGCGTACTTGCGTTCTCCCTGGTGACCGTGGCGCAACGACCGAAAATGGATGCGGGTCAGCCCATGGTGATCTTCGCGGTTTGGCCCGCAGGAGGTGGACCGGAAAAGAATAAAGGAACCGACGAACCCCTTCTGGATCCGATCGCCGTCTTTGACGTCGGCAAATTCAGCGGTCTGCCAGGATTTGATACTAAGGACCAGAAAGCATCCGACGCCGCGTTCGATCAGTTCGAGAAGAAATTCTACAAACGCGGTGCGAAATATCCCCTCTTTATTCACGGAGCTAAAGCGGGCAGCGCGGTGGTCATTGAGCCGGTCGAGGTAAGCTGCGTTTCAGCTACTGCAACCGCAAAATTGCCCAGCCCACTTCCGCGCGGTGATTTGGGGCTGGCCGTAACGTCTCCGGTGGGGCTTGGAGTTCATCCTGACCGGGACGCCACAGTCAGCTTCCCGGAGCGTGCCAGCTTTCGCGGCGCTGCTGCTGCCTACCTCGTACGGAAGGGCCTCCCAAGGAAGGCAGTTTCGGGCGTGACGATTAGCGACGTGCATTCCGTCTTTCTTGGTTCGCGGTGGTCGAAGTTCTTGGTCGGCACCGCGCTGCTGCGTCGTAAGGACGCAGTCCACAGTGTGTTTCTAGTCCTAACAACGCACGACGGGAAGCCCTCGCCTGTAATTGCTTCCTATCATCGTTGGACGGATGTTGAGGACGGGACAGACAGCGTGTATGAGACTTTTCTGAGTCATTTGGATTTTGACAATGACGGCGTGGACGAGATCATTACGACTTCTTACTACTGCGAGTCATGGGACTACACGATTTACAAGTACCAAGATGGTTCGTGGCGAGCGGTTTACAAGAGCAGCGGAGGCGGTTGCTAGCCAAGTCTGTGACTAATGTTCAATGCTCTGAGCTACTACTGGATCATCGCCAAGGGGTACCGGCTCCGCCCCTGGAAATCGCCCTATGTTCAATGGCGGCTTGAGACGTTTTTCGGACACGAGGCGGCCGATCTCGACGCGGGCAAATTCTTTCGGCTGATGTGGCGCGAGCGCGCCCGCATGGAGCGCTTTTTGGGCTGGGTCGCGCAGCGAAGGGCCGCACGGCGATCAGCGAACTGATTGGTGCAGGAAACCGCGGATGGGAGTAATCTTTCCGTCGAAGATGCCGGCCTGCGCTCCGCCATACCGCTCGGGGTAAATCGGCGCGCGCTAGGAAGGCGAAGGCAAAGAAGGAGGTGCGGTGATGCGCAAGTCCAAAAACGATTCGGTGAAGCGGCGCGATTTTCTGAAAGCTGCCGCCGCGGGCACGGCGGCCGCAGCCGCGCTGGCCGCAAATCCGGTCGCCGCTCATGCCGCGTCGCCGGCTATGCCGCACGGCAATGCGACGGCGCCAACGCTCGCCAAACCGCCTCTCGCCGACGCTGCGTCTCACGTTGACGTTGTAACCGTCGATCGGCCCGGCTCGGATTTCATGGTGGACGCTCTGAAGGAGCTGAATTTCGAATACCTCTGCGCGAACCCCGGCAATTCCTTTCGCAGTTTGCACGAGTCGCTGATCAACTACGGCGGAAACAAAAATCCGGAATTCATCACCTGCTGCCACGAGGAATCCGCCGTGGCCATGGGCCACGGCTACGCCAAGATCGAAGGCAGGCCACTGCTGGTTTGCGTGCACGGGACGGTGGGATTGCAGCACGCGTCCATGGCCATTTACGACGCGTTTTGCGACCGCGTGCCCGTCTACGTCATCCTCGGCAATTTCGAGAATGCAGCGATGCGTTTCGGGCAAGTCGATTGGACGCACAGTGCGCAAGACCCCGCGGCCATGATCCGCGATTTCGTGAAATGGGACGATCAACCCGTCTCGCTGCAGAGTTTTGCCGAGTCCGCGGTGCGCGCGTACAAAGTCGCCATGACTCCTCCGATGATGCCGGTGGCGCTGGTGGCAGGGCACGAGTTGCAGGAAGACGCGGTGCCGGACGGCGCTCCGCTCAGTGTTCCCAAGCTAACTATGGTATCGCCTCCGGCTGGGGATTCTGGCGCCGTCGCTGAAGTGGCGCGACTCCTGGTGACGGCCGAGAATCCGGTGCTGGTCACGGACCGCGTAGCGCGGACGCCTGCGGGCCTAGCGGGCATGATCGAGCTCGCGGAACTTCTGCAAGCGCCGGTGGTGGATCGCAATGGACGCATGAATTTCCCGACGCGCCATCCCTTGAATCAGACGGAACGCGCGGGCGCGGTAATTGACACGGCAGACGTGATCGCCGGCCTCGAGCTGACGGATTTTTGGAGCAGCGTGCATTCCGTTCATGGACAGGTGTATCCGGTGGCGCGTCCGTCGACGAAGCCCGGCGCGAAACTGATTAGCATCACAGCCAACGATCTCTACCTGAAGAGCAATTATCAGGATTTTCAGCGATACCAGCCGGTTGACGTGGCCATCGCCGCTGACGCCGAGGCCACGTTGCCTTCTCTAATCGAAGCGGTGAAGCGCCAGATTACCAGCGATCAGAAGAACACTTTTGAGGATCGCGGCAAGAAACTCGCGATCACTCACCAGCAGGCGCTGGATCGAGCACGCGGGGCCGCTACCCCCGGATGGAACGACAGCCCCGTCAGCACCGCGCGGATGTCGGCGGAGCTTTGGGCGCAAATAAAGGACGAGGATTGGTCGCTGGTTTCGAATTGTCAGTTTGTGAGCCGGTGGCCGCTGCGCCTTTGGGATTTCAATAAGCACTATCACTACATCGGTACGGAGGGTGGCTTCGGCGTCGGCTACGGCTTGCCGGCAGCGGTGGGGGCGGCGCTGGCGAACCGCAAGCATGGGCGACTGACCGTGAACATTCAGAATGACGGGGATGCAATGTTCGCGCCCGGCGTACTCTGGACGGCGGCGCACAGCAGAATTCCGTTGCTCACCATCATGCACAACAACCGCGCCTACCATCAGGAACTGATGCAGATTCAGATCATGGCTGATCGCCACAATCGCGGCATTACGCGGGCCAGCATCGGCAACGTGCTTACCGATCCTCCTATTGATTATGCCAAGCTGGCGGAAAGCATGGGCGTGCACGGAGAAGGCCCGATAACCGATCCGAACGATCTCGCACCCGCGATAAAGCGAGCCATCGCGGTGGTAAAAAGCGGAAGTCCGGCTCTAGTGGACGTCGTCACGCAGCCGCGCTGACGCGATTTTCTCGTGGATTTACGTGCGAACAGGGAGGGAATACGTGCGGAATTTCCGGCGCTTCTCAGTGTCTATCGCCCTTCTGTTGATGCTGGCCGGTTCCTGTGTCTGCGTGCAGGCTCAGACGGCCGCCGAGAAATCATCCGCCGCGTCCACTGCGAAGGTGGATAGTGGCAAGCACGCATTCGTGAGCGCGGGCTGCGTGGCCTGCCACGGCGCTCAAGGACAAGGGACGAAGCTCGCGCCACAAATCGCCCCTCCACCACTGGAACTCCCGGCTCTGATCGGCTACGTCCGCCAGCCAAGCGGGACGATGCCAGCCGTTTCGCCTGCGACCGCGTCGGACCAGCAGCTTTCCGACATTTACGCCTTCTTGAAATCAGCGGCACCGGCATCACAGGGCGAAACCCCGGAGGGCAACGCCGAGAACGGCAAAAAGCTTTTCGTCGCCTACGGGTGCTATCAATGCCACGGGTACCAGGGACAGGGCGCTTCCACGGGCCCGCGCATTGGCCCGCCGCCACTTTCGCTAGCGTTCCTGTTGAGCTACGTCCGCCATCCCACCGGTCAGATGCCGCCCTACACTGAAAAAGTGGTTCCCGACCAGGACCTCACGGACATTTTCGCGTATCTGAAATCGATGCCGGCGCCTGCGCGGGCATCAAGCATCCCGCTACTTAATCAATAGAGCAGCGAAACGGTTTGTCGTCACGCGATGTGCATCTCGGGAATTGCGCCGGCTATCGAGGGGCTTTCGTTGAGGATGATGCCCGCCCGGTGCAGCAGGCTGTCGCGGGTAAATGGCTTTTGCAGATATTCCGAGTCCGTCACGAATTCTTCGCTGCCTTCTTCTCCCAAATACCCGGACATATAAATCACCTTCATATTCGGCTGCAGGCGCTTTAGCTTTTTCGCCAGTTCAGTGCCACGCATTCGAGGCATGACCACATCGGTAACCAGCAGGTGAATCGGCTGGGACAAAGTTTCCGCAATCTTGAGCGCTTTCTCGCCATTTTCGGCCGCAAACACACGATAGCCCGCGGCGGTAAGAAATTCGCACGCTAGATCCCGCACCGCGCCTTCGTCTTCCGCAAGCAGCACAGTCTCGGTGGCGTGTGAGAAGGGGGCCTGCATCTTGTCCGCGCGCGGCGTCTGCGCGGGTGCTTCGGCCTGGGGCAGATACACCTCGAACCGGCAGCCGCGCTCTGGCGCGGTTTCAACCCAAATGAATCCGCCGCTCTGTTTCACCACGCCATATACGGTGGCAAGGCCCAGCCCCGTACCTTTGCCATTCTCTTTGGTAGTGAAAAACGGTTCGAACATTCGCGCTTGCGTTTCCGCATCCATTCCGTGCCCGGTGTCCGTAACGCTTAGGACGACGTAATTTCCAGGCGGCACAGTGGGTCGCATCCGCGCGTACTTATCGTCCACAAAAACACTTTTCGTTTCGATGGTCAGCTTTCCACCTTGGGGCATGGCGTCGCAGGCGTTCACCGCCAAATTCAGGACTACTTGTTCGATTTGCCCCGTATCCGCTTTCACTTTGCCTAGCGATGCGCCCGTGCGGAGGGAGAACTCCACGTCTTCGTGGATCAGCCGCTTCAGCAGTTTGCACATATCCGTCACCAGGACGTTTAGGTCGAAGACGGTCGGCTCCAGCGCCTGCCTGCGGCTGAACGCCAGCATTTGCCGGGTGAGCGATGCCGCGCGGTCCGCCGCGCTCCGGATTTGTTGGCCGCTTCCCAGCAACGGGTCCGTGGGCTGTAGCCGTTCGATCATGAGATCGCTGTGGCCCTTGATCACCGTCAATAGATTGTTGAAATCGTGCGCCACTCCGCCCGCGAGACGCCCCAGCGCATCCATCTTCTGAGACTGGCGCAGCTCGTCTTCGAGTTTGCGTTTCTGAGCTTCGTTCTTTTGCAGGGTGCCGCGCATCCGGCCGAACGCCCGCGTCACGCGCCCCACTTCATCGTCGCCGACCGCATCGAGAGGGAAAGCGAAGTCCCCTTTCTCGAGGGCTTGTACGCCCTTGTCCAGGTTCGCCAGAGGCCGCGTGAACGCTTCGGAGATGAAGAAGGCCAGCCATATGGCGACAACGAGGGCCAGCCCTCCGAGCCCGAGCAGCAGCCGGTTGATTTCGCTGAGGAATTCCGCGGCAGCCTTATAGGGCTTCAAAATCACAATCTGAGCCTGCGGGAATGCCGCCTTCGTCAGCGGCAGGGAAACGCCGTAAAACTCGGCGCCGCCGATCCAAATGTCTCCCAATTGGGGAGTGGCGCGCAGCTTCGCGCCCAGATCGTCCTCGTTGAGCGGCGTCAGCGTGCTGGCGGCAATATTGCCCCGGTAGCTGAACGCCACTTCGCTCGCGGAGATTCGTCCAAGATCGTGGACTGCCGAATATCCAACCTTCCGGCCGACCACCACCGTTTCCGGCTCGGCACCTGTCTCCGCTGTCCGGTTTTCGACGTGTAGGACCACGATTTGATACAAGGTGCCGGCCGCGTACCACCAATCTGCTGTGGTGCGTTCGCCAGCCGCATGCGCCACCAATTGCTGGGCGTCAGCCTGTTGGAAACGAGGATTCGTGGTGTGCAGGGCGGTGATTTTGTGGTCGCCCCTGGCCAGAATTACGAGGTCGTTGCCCTCGGTATCGAGAGGGTTGTCCGCCGAATCTTGCAGAGTGGGATCGTCGTCCAGCGTCACAGCCGCAAGGGTTCCCAGCAGGCTGGCCTTCCGGTTCAGCATTGCTTCGCGCTGGTGGAGCAGCAATTGCAGAGTAAGCCCCGAACTGTGGGCGTCGCTGACGATCTCCTGCTGGAGGCGCTTCTGGGCGGTGTGGCGCACCACCAGCAAAGTGGCGCAGCTCAAGCCCGTAGTGGTAAGTACCAACGAAAGCAGGAACTTGGTGCGCAGGCCCAAACTCGAATGCCCCCTCGGTATCCCGTCTGTAGTCATGGATGAAGGCGGCCCGGGCGCCTAGGCACCGGAATCCCGCACCCCGAAGGTACAGTTTCGGAGACTAATGAGGGAATGGCCCAACCGTACCCCCCAAAAGGTACTTTTGCGTACCCCTTCAGGACAGCCTCCCTGCAGCCGTTACCAGATCATTTGCGGGCCAGGCGGGATTTTCGACTGCCGGGCAGCAAGCGTATCGGTAACTCAATCTTGGGAGCGAAAGACGGCCGTTTCGGGGACAGGTCAGGCCGTCAGGACAGCCGATAGGCTGCGAGAAGAGCTACTTTTTCGGAGACGGAGCCGGAGTCTGCTGAGGTGGTGGCTGATTCTGCGCTGGAGCGGGCGCCGGCACTTGCACGGGGGGAGCCGATTTCGCGGGAGCATTGCCGGGCTGCTGAGTCTGCTCCAAGATAGAGCCGGTGCCTGCTTGTGCTGGAGCGCGCTTGAAGGACAGGGTCAGAGAAGTCATCATGAAAACAATGGCGCACCAAGTGGTGGCGCGAGAGAGAAATGTGGTCGCACCGCGGGGGCCGAAGGCCGTCTGACTGCCCGCGCCGCCGAAAGCGCCCGCCAGGTCGGCAGCGTTGCCGCTCTGCAGCATGATCACGACGACCAGGATAAAGCACACCAAAATGTGCAGCGTCACCAATACCACCGATACGCGCCAACCGATCCAAATTAGACCGACGGCCACCAGCAATGAGATAGCCCATTTGAACCAAGTCGGCATTCACGACTCCGTTTTGTCCCCGCCCTATGTTGGCGGTTTCTAGAAATTTACAATCGCGGCGAACGACTTCGGATCGAGGCTGGCGCCACCAACGAGCGCACCATCAATTTCCGCCTCTGCCATCAATCCCTTTATATTTTCGGGCTTGACGCTGCCGCCATACAGAATGCGAAGAGCAGACGCTTGTTCAACGGTGAAGCGAGCGGCAGCCAGGTTTCGCAGGTGATGGTGCGCGGAGGCAGCCATGTCGGGAGTCGCCGTTCTTCCCGTTCCAATGGCCCACACCGGCTCGTATGCCAACAGAATACGCGAGAACTCCGCAGGGGTCAACGCGGCAAGGCCGCCCTCAAGCTGGCGCTTCAGCACCTCGTCGGTATGATTGGCGTCTCGTTCGGCCAGCGTCTCGCCCACGCAGACAATCGGGGTGAGGCCGGCCTCAAGGGCAGCTTTGGTTTTGCGATGAACCCAGGCGTCCGTCTCGCCAAAGTATTGGCGGCGCTCGGAATGGCCGATGATAACGGCCCGGCAGCCAGCGTCAACTAGCATGCGGGCCGAGATTTCTCCGGTGAAGGCGCCTTCAGGCTCCCAATACATGTCCTGCGCTGCGATTCCGATCGGCGTGCCCTGGGCGGCCTCAACCGCGGCCGTTATCGCCGTGAAGGGCGGCGCCACGATGATGTCGCAATGCTCGGACCCCGCTGATAGAGGCTTAAAGGCGTCGAAGAAAGCCCGCGTATCCGCGCGGGTCTTGTACATCTTCCAATTGCCTGCGATCACGGGACGGCGCAATCGACACTCCTTCTTGCTTGTGCTTTGGCGTTCAGCTTGGCGCGTCGGTCAGCGCTTCGACGCCAGGGAGCTTTTCGCCCGCGAGGAATTCCAGTGAAGCGCCGCCGCCCGTCGAAATGTGCGAAATTTGCTGGGCCACGCCCGATTGCTCGACGGCGGAGACGGAGTCGCCACCGCCCACGATGGACGTGGCACCAGCTTTGGTCGCGGCAGCCACCGCTCGAGCCATAGCTAGCGTTCCTTGAGCGAATGCAGGCTTTTCGAACATGCCGAGCGGGCCGTTCCAGACAATCGTTTTCGCTTTAGCAATCTCCTGGCGAAAAAGCTCCATCGTTTTGGGACCAATGTCGAGACCCATCCAGCCCTCGGGGGTATTCGCGATGTCGGAAATCTTGGTTTGAGCGGAATCGGGCGACTCCGCCAGGACGTGATCGACGGGCAGCAACAGACAGAAATTGCGTTTGCGAGCTTCTTCGAGCAAATCGCGAGCTAAATCGAGCTTGTCGTTCTCCACAAGCGAGCGGCCGACCGGGAGGCCCTCGGACTTCAGGAACGTGTAAGCCATGGCGCCGCCGATGAGCATCGCATCGGCCAGTTTCATCAGGTTCTGCACCACTTCAATTTTGTCGGAAACTTTCGCGCCGCCAAGAACCGCGACGAAGGGGCGTTCCGGATTAGAAATCGCTTTCCCCAGATACGCGAGTTCCTTTTCCATCAGTAGGCCGGCGGCAGCCTGACGGACAAACTTCGTGATACCTACAACTGAAGCATGGGCGCGGTGGGCAGAGCCGAAAGCATCGCACACGAAGATTCCATCGCACAAACTCGCCAAGTGCTTCGAAAAACCGGGATCGTTGGCTTCCTCTTCGGGATGAAAACGGACATTCTCAAGCAAAAGCACTTCCCCATCGCGAAGCGCCTCGCTTTTCGAAACGGCCGCCGGGCCTACGCAATCGCTGGAAAACTCAACGGGCTTGCCGAGCAACTCCCTCAGACAGCTTGCCACCGGCATCAGACTGTATTTCGGATCTGGCTTTCCTTTTGGGCGGCCCAAGTGCGAAGCCAGAACCAGACGGGCACCGCGATCCATTGCCAGTCGCAAGGTGGGCAAAGTTTCGCGGATGCGGGTGTCGTCTGCAACCTTCGAGCCATCCAAAGGAACGTTGAAATCGACGCGAATGAAAACGCGCCTGCCGCCAAGATTGAGATCGCGGATGGAGAGCTTTTTCATAATTCCGTAGAAGAATCGCCCCAGCAGCGGATTTAGAAACTAAAGGCGCGCCGCTAAAAGCTTGATCAGATCGCGGCAACGGCAGGAGTAGCCCCATTCATTGTCGTACCACGAAAGAACCTTGACGCAGTTGGAGCCGACAACGCGAGTGTATTCCGCGTCCACGATCGAGGAGTGCGGGTCGCCACGAAAGTCCACCGAAACCAATTCCTCTGTCGTGAATGCGAGGATGCCCTTCAAGGGACCTTCAGCAGCTTGCTTCAGCGCGGCATTCACGCTTTCAACGGTGGCGGGCTTTTCGGTCATCACCGTCAAATCGACAACGCTCACGTTCGGCGTGGGCACGCGCAGCGAGTAGCCGTCGAGTTTTCCCTTCAATTCGGGAATCACCAGATGAAGCGCCTTCGCCGCCCCCGTCGAAGTGGGAATCATGGAAAGCGCGGCAGCGCGTGCGCGCCGGAGATCCTTGTGCGGAAGGTCCAGAAGCCGCTGGTCATTTGTGTACGAGTGGATCGTCGTCATCGTGCCGACGTTGATGCGAAATGTATCGTGGATCACCTTCGCCACAGGGGCCAGGCAATTCGTGGTGCATGAGGCGTTCGAGATCACGTGATGTTTCGCGGGGTCATAGGTCTTTTCGTTGACGCCGAGAACGAAAGTCGCATCAGGATCCGTGGCGGGCGCGGAGATGATTACCTTTTTCACGGGACCGCGAATATGCTTGCGCGCGTCGGCGCCCTTTGTAAATAAGCCGGTGGATTCAACCACGATCGAAGCGCCCACCGAAGCCCAGTCCAAATCCGCGGGATCCTTGGTGCGAAAGACTTTCAGGCTCTTGCCGTCCACGGAAATCGTATCGTCCGTGCAGGTAACTTGATTCGTAAGATTGCCCAAAATGGAGTCGTATTTCAGTAGATGCGCGAGCGTCTTCGAGTCCGTAATATCGTTCACCGCTACGACTTCGATGTCTCGATCGCCGAGCGCGGCGCGAAAAATATTTCGGCCGATGCGCCCGAAACCGTTGATGCCCACTTTCACTGACATGCGTCCTCCGAAGAACAGCCGCTTAAATTATCTGATGACAAGAAACGCCGGCCGGACTCGCAGCAAGCTGATGATGCTAGGGTGCGTGAACAGAAAAGTCAATCGTCGGGCCGTGGCATTTTCGCACGGTAGCCCGGGCACCATAACTCCTGCAACTTCCCGAAAGCGACAAACCCAAACACGCCAATCCGAGTACAATGGCTGCTGCAATCGCGGCTGGTGGCGCATGGCGAAGACCAAACCGAAAGCAAAAGTTCAACCTGACGCGGTGGTGAGCGGCGTCCTTTACGTTGTATCCACGCCCATCGGCAATCTTGACGACATCACGCTCCGCGCGTTGAGCGTTCTCAAGGAGGCGGATGTGATCGCCTGTGAGGATACGCGGCGCACCTTGAAGCTGCTTTCCCATTTCGAAATATCCAAGCGCCTTGTCAGCTATCACGAACACAACGAACTTATGCGCGCTCCGGAAATCGTGATCGATCTGGAGCAAGGCGCCAAGGTCGCGTTGGTTACCGATGCTGGAACGCCCGCAATTTCCGATCCTGGCCACCGCCTCGTCAGCTTGTGCCTTCGGCATGGAGTCAAGGTGGTGCCCATTCCAGGCGCATCCGCGTTCGTCGCCGCGCTTTCGGCTTCTGGATTACCCACGGAGGAATTCACATTCGCGGGATTTCTGCCTTCGCGTCCTACGGAGCGTCGCAAAGCCCTTCGAAAACTCGCGGCGGAGCCCCGAACGCTCGCGCTGTATGAGGCGCCGCATCGTCTGCTCGATACCCTGGAGGATGCTCTCGAAATCTTCGGTAACCGGCCCGCCGTGATGGCCCGGGAAATCACGAAAGCCTTCGAGGAATTCTCACGCGGACATATTGAAGATCTTGTCCGAGCCGCAAGCGCCAAGCCACCGCGTGGCGAGATTACGCTGCTCATCGCCCCGCCGGATGGGCAGACGCAGCACGCCGGCAATGAGCAAGCCTCCGCCGAAACGGTTCCGCTGGCCCGGCACGTCGAAGACATCATGCGAGAGCGAGGTTTAGCCCGAAAAGCCGCGCTAAAGCAGGCGGCCCGCGAACGCGGCCTGACACGCCGAGAGGCCTACAAGCAACTCTTGATTACGCGCGACGAATAGGCCCGCCTGGCAAATCCGAAATCAATTAGAGAAATGAGCGGATCGGGTTGTTACCGTCCCAGCCAATAGTGGCGCCGTAGAACCGGCTAAAGATTGGGTCAAACGAAGCGCCCAACTCGATCAGCTCCAGCATGCCGCCCAGCTCCGCGGTCGTGTCCATGTATGCGACGCGACCTCCACTGGGAACGCGGGCGAAGAAGGCTAGTTCATGCCCCTGGGCGCGGTGTTGTTCGACGTCGCAATCGAAATTCGACGTAGCGACGCCCCAGTGGTGAAATCCATAACCGCGTTTCTCAATCGTCTCCCGATAGACCGACGGCGCATCGTCGTTCGGCGCGATGAGTTCGATCATCATGTGGCCGGCGAAGCTCATGGCGATAGCGACCTCGGCACTCGAGTGGCCGCCGCGATATTTCGGCTCTTCCCCCGTGAAGTGTTCGAGCAGGAACCACGGCCCGACCTTCAAATCTTTGACCCAACGATTGATCGCCTGGCGGACATCCTTAACAACGTACGCCGTCTGGATAATCCCATTGTCGGGCTGACCGAAACTTACAAGGCCCATGAACCCACCTCTCTGCCGAACCCATCTCGGCGATCGAGGAAATTCCGAAATGCACGCTGACCAATCATTCTCCAGGCGAAAGCGCCAGCAAAACATTGCCAGGCATTCCTCCGCCAAACGCGGCGTAACCAGAGGGCACATAGAGGATGCCATTGACTACGATGGGCCCGGGACCACCCATCGAGCCACCTTTCGCCGGGACGCCATTCACGGCTTTGAACGCACGCGCGGTATTGAACTGCCAAATCACCTGACCGTCGGACGTCGACAGCGCCCTCATGATTCCATCCCAGCCGCCGGTAAAAACAACGCCGGGTATCGCCGAGACCGCGGCGGATTGTCCAAAGCGCAAGCCGGCCTTGGTGCGATTCTCGCCATTGGACGTAGGCTCGCCCAGATCGTTCAACGATTCGAGGCGAGCGAGCCACTCACGTTTGCCGCTTGCGAGATCAATTGCCACGGCAGTGCCGTCTTCCAGGGCCACGTACAGATTTTGACCGTCGCTCGCGCCGCCGAGCGCCAATTGTCCGTTATTCGGAGCCACGGTTTCCGTCGTCGCGAATTTCCAGACAAGTGCGCCTTTGCGATCAGGGTCGAGCGCAAAGATTGTTCCACTCTTCGGCAAGGCGATTAGCAGCCGATGACCATCGGGCATTTTCACCAGAATCGGCGAGGCGCCGATATCGTGGTCGGGACCGAGGTTCTTCGGGCAATTCTCGGTTGACGTGGGAACGCAGCCGACCACCCACGCGTCGTCCTTCACGGTCTGAAATGACCAGACGATTTTGCCAGTTTTCAAATCGAGGGCGACAATGGCATCGGTCGTCTTTGGTGCAGGCTCGGTGTAAGAGTCTCCCGTGCCGATGTACAGCAACTGGCGCTCCGTATCAATCGTTGGTGAATCCCAGAGCGCGCCGCCGGCGGGGGCATAAAGCTGCACGCCGCGCGAATTCTTCCTGACAGGCTTGGGCGCCCCTGGGATGACGTAGGATTTCCAAATTATTTGGCCCGTATTCGCGTCCAGCGCGACGATGTTGCCGCGAAACTTGCAACACGGATAGGTCGGATCGGCTCCAAAAACTTCCTCAGTGGAAGAAATCGGAACATAGAGGCGGCCCTTGTAGAGCGTGAACCCAGCGCTGAGGCGGGCGATATAGTTGTTGTCGATTACGTTGCGAATCCATAGCGGTTTGCCGGTCGAAGCATCGAGCGCATAGAGATTCCCGCGGAAGTCGCCGAAATAGACAGCGTACTTTGTCGTGCCGTGCCCCGTAACCGGGCCAACGGTCGCCGCGGTCCGCACCGTGGCCTGAGCCCGATAGGACCAGTAGATGCACCCCGTACTAGCGTTGATCGCGTAAAAATAGCCGATGTCGCTGCCCACAAACACGCGGCCACCTACGATAGACGGTTGGCCGAACGACGTATCGCCATTAGGAAATCCGAATGCCCATTTCAACTTCAGGTGCGGCACTTGTTGCTCCGTAATTCCTGCGACCTGGGTATTTTCAAATCGGGTATTTGCCAGGTTGACGCCCCAGCCGTTCCACGCAGGAGTAGACGAAATATTTTCGATGGGCGCGTTAGCCTCACAGTGATTGCGCATCCTCTTTGCGCTGCCCGCGTCGGTTAGATCGAGTGGACGCCCGCCTAAGTACGCAGCGAGTACTTGCTTGTCGGCGGCGCTGAGCTGCTGCGCAGCAGTGGCCATTGCGCCCGTGGTAATCGCGCCGTAAATCGTCTCTGGCGACAGCTTCATCAGCGCCTTCAGATCGGGAGCCCGGTTCGAAGCAGTCGGGCTGGAATGACACTTCGCGCAACTCTGCTGATAGAGAGTGTCGCCGGGCGGCTTTGACACCGCCGCGACCCGGCCCTGCGCGATCGATCGAGGAGCGAGCAAAACTAAAATCAGGACGCCAGTCGCGACCGATGCCGAAAATCTGGCCGATCGTTTCATGAATGATTTCTCCTCAGTCGCCGGCGTACTCATGTGGCAGCTCGCGCGCCACGTTGATACTAGAAATTTCGCCCTCTCGCAATGTAAACGTATACGTTACGGGAACGGGGGCGCGCGGAACAAATGATGGTTTCGCAAACCGGAAATCTCTTAGAATCGATTAACGCGCCCGTAGCTCAGTTGGAAAGAGCGTCTGCCTTCTAAGCAGAGGGTCGGGGGTTCGAATCCCTCCGGGCGCGCCACTTTAAATCGGTCCAGCCCGGAGACATGGGTTAGACAACGTAGCCAAGACCTAGGTGGCACTTACAAGGCATCATTCCCTCTGTCTTCAGAGAGGAAGTGTTACCGATGCGGCCGGTACAATATGCTACCTATGTCAGACGCAAACGTCACGGCAGACCCAGGCTCCCATACGCCCGCGGATACGTGATGATTCCCCACGGCGTCTGAAATCCTCCGATTTCAGTGATCGGCTTGTAGGATTTTGCATCGATCACGTACACATTGTTCGAGCGCCCGCACGCCAGCAAAATTTTCGAATCGTCCGGCGTAAACGTAAAATGCCAGCAGCGTTTGCCCACAGGCGTCTCTCCGAGCAGCTCGAGCGAATCCGCTGAATAAACTTGAAACTCGTGCGCTGCTGCCGCCGCCACAAAAATCCTCTTGCCTTGCCGATCGAACGCCACCCCATATGGTTTCGCGGCTGTGGAAACGGACTTGATCACATTGAATTTGTCATCGAGCAAAAGCAGCGTCCCCGATCCCTCCATGGTGACCGCATAGCGATCGCCTTGCGGCGCTAATTTCACGCCTCGGGGACGCCTCCCATACGAAACGAGGTTCACTTCCTTGCTCAGTGCTCCTGTTTCGACGTCGTACACACCGAGCGTATTTTGCGCCTCGTTTGCGACAATCAATTGCTCGCCGTCAGCCGAGAATGCGATTCCCTCGGTTTCCTTGCCCGCGGTAAAACTTTTTCCTCGTGACCAATCCCCGGTATTGAACGAGACAATCTCCGCCGGGGCTTCATTCTCGTCGCTCTCTTCCTCTTCTCCGCCTGGACCTTCTGCCGGGGGGCCGCCGGAAGAGCCCGGCTCGAATGAGGTGTAAATCCATTTGCCGCTCGGACCGATCTTGACGAATTCCGGATTGTCTCCCACCGGAATGCGCTTGAGCAGGCTCATCCCGCGGGTTTTGAATACGGTGGCGTCTGCCGTGTCCTTATTCGCCGTGAAGAGGTAATTTCCGTCAAAAGTAACGGCGATCCCGCGCGGTGCAACGTTCTTCGGGTGAACCCTTTTCACTACTTTCAGTGTATTCAGATCGATTACGGATATTCCGCCATCTTCTTCGCTCACGTAAGCGACATTGGTAGGAGTCTTCGTGAAGCGAATGTATAAGGCAACGCAAACGGCAAAGGCTACTAGTGCGACAATCACCAAAACAGCATGCTTACCCAGGCTCATCCGCCTTCCTTTCGACCGCGCCCTCTAATTTGCGGGGAATCATGACTTGCGGCCCACAATACTTAAACGCGAAGAGTGATGTTGTTGGTTACTTTAACTCACTGACGAACTCGCAGTGTCTCCGACATCGGCGATTCTACACCGCGCCAGTCAGATCCGTGAGATGCGCGGGAAGCTCGGCGAGATTATCGAGCATGAGGTCAGGCGGATGGTCGCGAAGCGACGCTAACCCAAATCCATAGGTGACGCCGCAAGCCCAGGCGCCTGCGTTTCGCGCCGTACGCACGTCGACATCGGAATCACCAACGACCATTGCCTCGCTCGCAGCGATCCCCAAATCGCGCAACAAGACATTCACTCCCTCGGGATCGGGCTTCTTGGTTTCGAAGCTGTTGCCGCCGTACACATATTTGAAGAAGGGCAACAGATTCAGACCTTCGAGGATGGCTTTGCTGAATCGCACTGGTTTGTTCGTCAGCACGGCCATCGGATATTTCGCGAGCGACGCGAGCCCCTCGCGCACACCCGGGTAGGTGACGGTGTTGTCCAGCATATGCGTTCGATAATACGAGAGGAAATACGCCAGCCCGGTTTCGACTTCCTCGCTTGTGGCGTCCTCACCGAGGACGCTGCGAATCAGCGCAGAGGCGCCGCGGCCCACATAACCGGCGATTGTCTCGTGTGGCATCGGTGCGCGCCCCATGTGTTTGAGCGTTGCATCCACGGCCAACGCCAGATCGAGCTTCGAATCAATCAGCGTGCCGTCGAGATCGAAAATCAACCCCCGAACGCCCACAAACTTTCCGTTTTCTTGGCCACCACGCGTCGTCGGTCCGCGCATATGGTCCCATTGTAAGCGGCATTCCCGAGGGAGTCATGGAAGACCTTCGGCGTCAGCTGGCTTCCGAAGGGCCGCCGCATGCCCCCTTGAGGCTGATCCTATAATAGAGTGGAGGCGTAAAAGAGACGCGCTGATTCGGGGACCAGAATAGTCGCGAAAAACGAACAACAGGCTCCGTGCAAATCACTCGATCAAACACCCGGCGCGCGCAGATTCTTGCTGGGCTGTTGCCAAGCACGCGTTCCGCCGCCAAGAAATCTTCCGGCGCATTTCCGTTGCGGCCGCATCCGCACCTCTATGAGATCAACACGTGGGCATGGCTCGAAAAGCTGTCGGCTCGCACAGGGCGTCTCATCAAGCTCGGAGATATTCCCAACGGGGAATGGGATGCGCTTGCGCATCTCGGATTCAACGCTATCTGGCTGATGGGCGTTTGGCGGCGAAGCCCGGAGTCGCGCCGAATCGCGCTTGCCGATCCTTCAAACATTCCGCAATACGACCGCGCGCTGCCCGGCTGGAAACCCGAAGACGTAGTTGGTTCGCCATACGCAGTCGCGGAATACGTTCCCGATTCCCGCATCGGTACATGGGACGAGCTCGACAGTGTCCGCGAAAAACTACACGCGCGAGGTATGGCCCTATTCCTCGATTTCGTGGGCAATCACACAGCACTCGATCATCCGTGGACGCGCGAACACCCCGATTTCTACGTTCAAGGCGCACAAGACGATTTCGAGAATGATCCATCGCTCTTTTGCCGAATCGAAACAGTGAAGCAGCCGCTATTTCTGGCGCACGGCAAAGATCCTTACTTTCCGCCGTGGACAGATACGCTGCAGCTGAACCATTTTTCGCTGCCGATGCGCGCCGCTCAGCTTGCGACACTGCGCACCATCGCACAGCATTGCGACGGCGTGCGCTGCGATATGGCCATGCTCCATTTGAATGACATCTTCGAAAAAAATTGGAGTCGTCTTCTACAGGGAGCAAGCCCACCCGCCACGGAGTTTTGGGCCGAAGCGCTATTGGCCGTGCCGAACCTAATCCTGCTCGCTGAGGCCTACTGGGGAACTGAGCGAAGGCTGCTCGATCTCGGGTTCTCATTCGCCTACGACAAGGAGCTGTACGACGCCGTCCGGGATGTTGTGCTGCCAGATGTTTGCTCGCGCCTCGAGGACGACCTCGGGTACCAAAATCACCTCACGCGCTTCCTCGAAAATCACGACGAGCCGCGTTGCGCCGCAGTTTTTGGCGGGGAACGGCTGGCTTCCGCCGCAACGCTGATGGGTACGCTGCCCGGCATGCGCCTTTACCACCAAGGCGAGCTTGACGGATCTAAGATTCATCTTCCGATTACGCTCCGAATGGCCGCGGACGAGCCGCCCGATCCGTCCAGCACCGCTTTCTTCGCTAAGATACTTCGCATCACGGCGGAAGATTTATTTCACAGAGGTGCCTGGAAATTGCTCAATGTGACGCCCGAAGGCGACGCGCCGCCCGACGGCTTGATCGTCTACGAGTGGCGATCGGAAAACTCCTGGAAAGTGATTGCCGTGAATCTCACCGACCAACCGTCGCAGGGACGCGTTCATTTTGGCGTGGGCTCGCTCCCGGCAAAGGAATATGTTTTCTATGATGAGCTGAATGATGTGCGCTACGTTCGCGCGGGTGACGAGATGCGCGGCCCGGGCCTCTTCGTCCGCCGCGAAGGGTTTGAGACCCACATCTTCGATGTTTCTCCGCTTCCGCAACCATGACGCGTTACGGCAACAGACCGCTTCTGTCTGCGGCAACCAGGATTACTTCTGCTATGCTTTTCGCCGTGCGACATTTCCTGGTGCTGATTTGCATAGTAGTTGCTGCCGCCGCGACACTCGCAATTCCAGCGGACTCCCGAAGCCCTTCGCAGCAGCAAGCTCCTTTGCAACCGGCGCCCGCGCCACAAGCCGCTCCCGCGCCGCCCGCTCCTGCTCCGCAGGTTCCCGCAGGTCCCGCCATCGTGCTTGATCCCGCGCACGGCGGCACGGACACCGGAGCGCGCGGACCTGATGGCGTGGTCGAAAAGGATTTGGTGCTGCAAATTGTCCGCACGATGCGCCCGGAACTTGAACAGCGAGGTTATCGTGTGATCACTACGCGGAATGACGACACGAATCCCTCCTACGACGACCGGGCCGGCATCGCGAATGCCTATCCGGGCGCTGTGTTCGTCAGCATCCATATCTCTTCGACCGGCAAGCCAGGCACAGCGAGAGCCTACTATGATCGATTTGGAACGCCTATCGCGCCCGCGTCCGCCGGTGGGGGCCTGGCGGGCGTAGCCGAGCGAGCTGTGAATCCGCAATCGGGCGGTTTAATCGATTGGAACGAAGCGCAGCGGCCATTCCTCGAACCCAGTCACCGCCTCGCAAGTCTGATTCAAGTGCAACTCATCCAGCTTTTTCCCGGATCCTCCCTCGTTTCGACGGCGGCCGCGATCCGCAGCTTGCGGTCGATCAACGAACCGGCGGTGGCGATCGAAATCTCGAGCGTGTCCGGTTCGAGTCCCGATTCTCTCACGGCGGCCGCAGCCCCTTTGGCTAGAGCGATTGCCGCAAGCATGGTCGCCTTTCGTCAGGGCGGCGCGATCGGAACCAGATAAATGGGACGGTACGTCAAGATCGGCCTGGCGTGCTTGGTGATAGGAGTTATCGTCGGGCTGATCAGTTTTCGCGGTTTGCACCGCCGAGTGAAGCATCTGGCGGAAACACAATCGGCGGATGAGAAGGCGCGGCACGAGGTGCTCGCTCCGCCGATATCGACTCCCACGGACGTGACCGCAAAGGCGGAAATCTATTGGGCCTCCGGTCCCGATAACGTGTCTCCGGTGGACGTTGAATTGCCGCTTTCAGCCGATCCCGTGGAGCGCTCAAAGCAATTGCTGCGCGAGCTCATCTCGGATCCTCCGAGCCCGGATCAGCGCACACTTCCCGCGGACGCAACGCTGCTGGACTTTTATCTCCTTCCAGACGGCACCGCAGTTGCCGATTTTTCTGATGCCGTCGCTTCTGAAATGCCATCAGGGATTCTGAGCGAACAGTTGGCGGTGGACTCCATTGCGCGGACGCTTGAGACCAATGTGACCGGCCTGCGGCGGTTGAAAATTCTGATTCATGGACAGGAAGTGGATACGCTTGCGGGCAACGTGGATCTGACCGGCTTTTTCGATTTGAATTCACCTCCAAGTCAGGCAATTTTGCCCGCGCCACCGAACGCAGGCTCGCCGCTACCAGGCGCGTCGCCCCCACCCAAGCCGCCCGCCGCGGCTGCCCTCAAAAAAACTCCGCGCTGATTGCAGCCGATTGACACATTCGCTGACCGTGGTCAAAAATGGCTTGCCGTAGAAAGCGCGCGAGGGAAGGAGTTTTTCTTGAGAGCGGATGGACGGGGGCCGGAGGATTTGCGGCCGGTGAAAATGACGCCGGATTTCATTCCCAGCGCCGAAGGCAGCGTTCTAATTGAAATGGGCCGCACCCGCGTAATCGTGACGGCGACGGTCGACGATGGCGTGCCCTCCTTTTTAAAGGGAACGGGCAAGGGATGGGTTACCGGCGAATACGGAATGCTGCCGCGTTCGACCGAAGAGCGCACGCCGCGGGAGTCCACCCGCGGGCGGCAGTCCGGCCGGACGCTTGAAATCCAACGGATGATCGGGCGGACGCTGCGCGCCGCGACGGACCTCAAGGCGCTGGGCGAGCGAACGGTGTGGCTCGATTGCGACGTGATCGAGGCCGACGGCGGCACGCGCACTGCGTCCGTTACGGCGGCCTTTGTCGCGCTGGCATTAGCACTCCAGCGCATGACTGCCGCCGGAATGATGCGCTCGGTGCCGCTTTTTGATTCGGTGGCGGCCACCAGCGTCGGCATCGTCGACGAGCAGCCCTTGCTTGATCTGGTCTACGAAGAGGATTCGCGCGCACAGGTGGATATGAATGTGGTGATGACCGGGAGCGGCCAATTTGTCGAAGTGCAGGCAAGCGCTGAAGGGCGTCCTTATACTACTGATGAGCTGCAAAAATTGCTGAATCTGGCTGGCGGCGGCATCCGGGAACTAATCAAAGCGCAACAGGAACTGCTGCACATGAATTTCCGCGGCCGTTCGCGATAGACTCCGTGATCGAGCCTGCGTTCACTCGCCTTCTGTTGGCCTCGTCCAATTCTGGGAAGCTGCGCGAATACAAGCAACTTGCCGGGATCTCCGGGATTGAAGTTCAAGTGCTTCCGAATTTCCGGAACCTTCCTGCATTTGACGAATCGGCGCCCACCTTTGCCGAAAACGCCGCGGGAAAGGCGTTGCATTACAGCGCGTTCGCGGAGGGCGTCGTGCTCGCTGATGATTCCGGCTTGGTTGTTCCCGCACTCGATGGCGCGCCGGGAGTTCGCTCGGCGCGATACTCCGGTCCGGAGGCCACGGATCCGGACCGAATCGAAAAATTGCTGCGCGAAATGGAAGGGAAAAAAGGGGATGCGCGGCGCGCCCGATTCGTCTGCGTGACGGCGATTGCGGCGCGCGGCCGCGTGCTCGCCGTCGTTTCCGATTTTGTGGAAGGCAGAATTGTAGAAGAGCCCCGTGGATCGAATGGCTTTGGGTACGATCCGGTATTCCAGATGCTTGATACCAATAGAACTTTTGCAGAGTTACCCGCAGAAGAAAAGAACCGTTTGAGCCACCGTGGCAGATCGTTCAGCAGACTTGTTGCGACTTTTCCACGCAAATGATTGCGCGACCTTGGTGGTTCTCGTCGCATCCAATCACCTGGAACAAATAACTTGCCCTGGCGATGGGTGCCGGAGTAAAAAAGATACCCCCTTGGAGAGGTAACTGATGGCGAGTTCCGGTGTAGCGCCAGAGCTTTATCCCCCGTTATTTCTGCGTCTGGAGGAAGCACGCTCGCGCACAGACCGTCTTTTTGATTTGTTGCCTCCGAATTCCTTTTATGACCGTCCCGTTGCAGAGCGCAACCGTCTGATCTTCTATCTGGGGCATCTGGAAGCTTTCGATTGGAACCTGCTCGCGCCCGCGTTGGATCTCGAATCGCACGATCCTACTTTCGATAATCTTTTCGCTTTCGGAATCGATCCTGTAGGTGGAGGACTGCCGACGGACGAACCTGGCGACTGGCCGAATATCGCCCAGGTGGAAAAATACAATTGGCGCGTTCGGGACCGGCTGGATGAAAGCCTGCGCAATTCGCGCGCGCGCCGTTCCCCCGATCCCTACCTCAAAGACGGAACCCTTCTTCAGACCGCGATCGAGCACCGCTTGATGCACGGCGAGACCCTCGCGTATCTGCTGCACAATCTCCCGGCGGAACGAAAAACTCCGCAGGCTGCGGCCTTCGCGGATCCGAGACCTGCGCCGCGACCGCGCCAGGTGACCATCCCCGCGGGCATCGCAACGCTGGGACAGTCTCGCAGCGGCGGAGCTTTCGGCTGGGACAATGAATTTGAAGAGCAACAAATTGAAGTGCCCAGTTTTTCCGTGGATGTATTTCCTGTGACGAACGAGGAATATTTGAAGTTCGTACGCGCGGGGGGCTATGAGGATCCCAGTTATTGGAAACCGGAAGACTGGGAATGGGTACGCCGCGGCCGAATGACGCATCCGCGTTACTGGGTTCAGCGATCAAGCTCGCGGGCGGCCGATCCGGACACGCAGTGGGAATACAGAGCGATGTTTGGGACGATTCCGTTGCCGCTTTCCTGGCCCGTCTATGTCAGCCATGCCGAAGCTTTCGCGTTCGCACACTGGACGGGGAAAAAACTGCCGACGGAGGCTCAGTGGCATCGAGCCGCTTACGGCACGCCGAATGAAAGCGAAGCCGCATATCCCTGGGGCAGCGCACCTCCGGAAACGTCGCGCGGCAATTTCCATCATCAGAGTTGGGATGCTACTCCCGTGGACGCGCATCCGGCCGGCGCCAGCGCATTCGGCGTCGAAGACCTGATCGGCAACGGATGGGAATGGACCTCGACACCTTTCGGCCCGTTGCCCGGATTTAAGCGCTCCTCTTTTTATCCCGGCTACTCGGCTAATTTTTTCGACGGCAAGCATTTTGTGATGAAGGGCGGATCGTCGCGAACCGATGTATGCATGCTGCGGCGATCTTTCCGGAACTGGTTCCAGCCGCATTACCCGCACGTGTACGCTACCTTCCGCTGCATAGAGGAGTAGTGATGGGATCGGCTCCGCGAATGTCGGCGGTAAGCGCTCCGAGCCATGCGCTATCTGAATTCTGTTCAGAGGTGATGGTGGGGCTCACCCAACCGGGACAGAAGGAACTCCCGTCGAAATACCTGTATGACGCGGTGGGTTCGGCCCTCTTCGATGTGATCTGCATGCTGCCGGAGTACGGACTGGCGCGCGCGGGAATGCGCATGCTTGAACGGTATTCCGGCGAAATTGTCGGGCGCGTGCCCGGCCCCGCGGTTGTTGCCGAACTCGGAAGCGGAAGCGGCCAACAGACACGTTGGTTGCTCGAAGCCCTGGCCCACCGGCAGCGCGTGAATTATTACCCGATCGACATCTCGGGCAGCGCGCTCTCGCGCTGCCAGCAGGAATTGGGCCAGATGGACCGCGTAAGCATTGTGGGATTTGAGCGGGCCTATTTGGATGGCCTTCAGGAAGTAGCCGCCCGGCGCGGAGACGAAAAACTATTCGTCCTGTTTCTGGGAAGCACGATTGGAAACTTCGACCGGCCCGCGGGAGAGCAATTCCTGCGCGAAGTGCGTTCGATTTTGCGCGAGGAGGATGCGCTCTTGCTGGCAACCGACCTTGAAAAGCCGGTTCCCACCTTGGTGCTGGCTTACGACGATCCTACCGGGGTGACGGCGGCGTTCAACAAGAACTTGCTTGCGCGAATTAATCGCGAGCTCGAGGGAGATTTCGATCTTGCGCATTTCGAGCATCTGGTCCGGTACGACGAACAGGAACGCCGCATCGAAATGCACCTGCGGTCGAAAAAATGGCAGCGAGTAACGATTCGCAAAGCGGGATTTCGATTTTATCTTCGCGAAGGAGAGACGATCTGGACCGAAAGCTCGCATAAGTACGATCCGCGGAAAGTGATCCAGATGGGCGAGCGCGCCGGCTATCGTTGCGCCGGACAATGGTTCGATACAGAATGGCCCCTCGCACAGAACCTCTTCTTCGCGGTCTAAGCGCATAGGAGGATAAACAATGGCAAAAGCTACGTGGAAGGATGCGGTCCTGGCTGAAAGCGACCGCACCGTTGTGGTGGAAGGCAATCAGTATTTTCCTTTGAACTCGGTGCATTCCGAATATCTGCGGCCGAGCGAAACTCATACCGTGTGTCCGTGGAAAGGCACTGCCAGCTATTACGACGTTGAAGTGGATGGCGAGAGAAACCGGGACGCCGCCTGGTATTACCCGGCTCCTAAGCCCGCCGCGGCGGAGATCCAGGACCACGTCGCGTTCTGGAAAGGGGTTCGCGTCGAAGCGTAATTCCGGCGTGTGCTATAGTTCCTGGCTCCATGGCTGGAAAGAAAAAGAAGGCGCCTGCGCGCGCGCCGGGAAAAAATCAGTCCGCAAAAAAGACCGCGAAGATCGCATCCGCTAAAACCAACGCCCAGAAAAATGGAGCAGGCCGAGGAACGAACCCGGCCAGAGTGCGAGCCATTCTGAAGGGGCTGGACGAAGCCTATCCCGCGGCCACCTGCGCGCTGACCCACGAGAATCCCTTCCAACTGCTGATCTCGACCATTCTCTCGGCGCAGTGCACGGACGAGCGCGTCAATCAGGTCACTTCAACGCTCTACCGGAAATATTCAAGCCCAGAGGCATTCGCGTACGCTAATCCGGCGGAACTCGAGCAGGAAATTCGTCCCACCGGATTTTTTCGCAACAAGACCAAGTCGATCATGGGCGCGAGCAAACTAATCGTCGAAGAATTCGGCGGCCAAGTGCCAAAAACCATGGAGGAATTATTGACGCTGCCGGGTGTGGCGCGAAAGACAGCGAACGTCGTCCTCGGCACGGCCTTTGGGATCGCCAGCGGCGTGGTGGTGGATACGCATGTGCAAAGACTCTCGGAGCGCCTCGACCTTTCGAAAAATACCGATCCAAAAAAAATTGAGAACGATTTAATGAAGATAATTCCACGGGAAAGATGGATTCTTTTCTCGCATCAGTTGATCTGGCACGGGAGGCGCGTTTGCCGCGCGCGATACCCGATGTGCGCTGAATGCAATCTCTACAAACTCTGCTATTACGCCCACAAGACCGCCTGAAAAACTTCTAAGGATTCGGCGACTTTTGCGTTTCAGGGGAGCTGGCTGGAGTCGCCGCAGCGGGAGCCGCGGAAGTGGGTGCTTGCGGCGGTTGTTCGAGGGCCAGATAGGCGCGGCCGAATGCGGACTGCTGCGTTCCCGCGGCGATGACCACAGCTTGCACGGTGTAGCGCCCCGACGGGAGTTTCGCAAGCGGCAGGCTGATTCGGAACGACGCGGTGTGCATTTTTTCGTCGATCTGGGTAGGCTCGATCAGCGGAGTCGTATTCACCTGCATTCCGCCTCGGAAAAATATCAGGCCCGCGCGCAGGGTGCTTGGATCGAAGGCCTGATTCTTTTCCGGCTTCTCAGGATAGTAAGCCTGGAAGAAAACGTAGAGCGTTTGCCGCTGGGTGAAAAAGCGCGTCACGCTGGGAACGATTCTTTCGCCTCCAATTTCGAGCGGCGTGGTTGCCATTTTCGCGTGAAATCCCTCGCCCTTGGTTTCAGCCTCCGTCGATTTTTCAACCGGCACAAGCTGGCTTGACAGAAGAACTGAGCTGAGGCTGACCCGCGCAGGGGGACGCGGAGGTACCACTAGATTTTCTTCGAAGGTGCCGATTTTTCCGGACTCATTTTCGCGGGCGACCAGCTTCAGCCGGTAGTTTCCCGGCGAGAGAACCACGCCGCCCTGATAGACCAAACTGCTGCGGTTTACCTGCGCAAAGCGCTGCTGATCGAGACGCACATTGATCGTATCTCGTAAAGCGGCCACGGACTGGCCGGAGGGCACGGCGCGTACCTCGACGGCGAAGTCGAAAGCAGCTTCGCGCCGGTCGTGCTTTTGCGCCCAGTCCAGCGCAAGCGGGGAAAGCTTTGTCGAGATGGGAACGTAGGCTTGCTCGTCGTTGAGCCGGAAGACTGAAGTTTCGACCGCAATCGGTAAATCAACCTCGGGATTCTCCGAGTTCAAAGCGTCCGCAAGCTGTTCGTCGCGGCTCTCTTTTTCGAGATGCTGGAAATCTCGCGGGGCGTAGTAGCCATTGCGGTAGCGAACGTGCGCGCCGGAAACCTTCACCTTCACGCGAACGGCGTGCCAGCGGCCGTCGCGCTTGGCATCCGCGGGCAGATCGTAGCCCACCAGGTAGTACCCGCCATTTTCCTGCTGGATTTTCGGGAAGGCATCGCTGAGATCGCCGAGATCGAAGAACGCGCGGCCGCCGGTATCGGTGGAAAGAGTTGCGAGCGTATCCCGCGAATCCTCTCGCTGGTCTGTCTGATGAAATACGGAGGCGCCGCTAAACATGGAGGTACCGCTGGCCGCCGAGGTTGTGACGTCACCCCCGGGCGGAGTTGTATACATGCCGCGGGCATCGATCGAATAGATGGAAATGTCGGCGCGATTCGCGGCATCCGTGGCGGATTGCAGCTCAGCCCGATTTTCTTCTCCGGTTTGCGTGATGCCGCCGGTGAATTCGACGAGCGCTTTTCGGCCCGGAATCGAGGCGAGAACATTGGCCAGTCCCTCGATGGCGACTAGCTTTTGATCGGTATTGAATACGTTGAATTCGGTTTCATCGGCGGTGTAGGCGTCGCCGGTATATTGCTGCACATCGTATTCGCCGTTTTGAGCGGCCGCGTAAAGAGGATTCGCAATCCCGGATGAGACGCCTGGAATCAGTTGCGCGACGGCCTTTTCGAGCGTGGCGCGGTTGTTCGTGAAGTTTGCGAGGACGGAAAGATTGGAGCCGAAAGTGACCACGGCGACCAAGTCGGGCGGCTTCATTTGCGCCTTGAGAAACTTCACGGCGGCATCGTGCGCGCGAATCAGGTCGTCCGTTTCCATCGACGTGAGATCGAAGAACAGAACAATCATGCGGCGGTTGCGGATTTGGTCGGCGACGGCGCCGGAGGCGTTCGAGCCGGCGACGGGCACTGGGCTATCGACTGGAACAACCAGCGGCTTAGCATCTTCCGCGCCGGCTTGCTCGACTGCTTCAATATCGGCATACGAAAAGCTGGAAATTTTCTGGTCTTTGCCATCGTCGCTGATGACGAACTGATCGGCTCGCAAACCTTTGATGGGCTTTCCATCGCGGCCGGTTACGTCAATATCGATGCGGACGACGTTGGATTGCGCGCGCAGGACGTTGGCCGGATTCACTTGGTTGGTCCGCGGAGGGGCCTGCGACTCGCGAGGAGCCGGAACAGTGGTCGGCTTGGATTGCTGCGCCCACACCAGCGAAGGAACAAGGCAACTCGCGGCCAGCAGCACTGCGACGATTGCTTTGGCGACGGCCACCGGATGCTTCGCGACTTTTGTCATACTGCGATCACCCTAAAAATTGAATCTGATCATTAGATCCATGGTGCGCATGGAACCTGCGCTGGTCACTTCGCCGAAGTAGCGCGAGCCGAGAGAAGTGCCGACACCATTGTAGTTGACGGTGTTGGTGAGGTTCTGAACTTCCCAACGCGCGTCGATGCGGTGGCGTTGCTCCGGGCCGAAGCGAAAAGTCTTTGCGAGAGACATGTTCCAGCTAATCGTGCATGGACCTTCGAGAGCGCCGCGGTGCTCATTGCCATAGGCAAAGGCGGGCGGGGAGACAAAGGCGCTAGTATTGAAGAACTGCCCCTGAGAGCCGCCGCAGATGCCTACGTTCGGATTGCCCACTTGATCGGCACGCAAGGAAAAGTTGGCGCCGGTGCCGTTGTCTGTCGCGGCACCACCCACCAGCACGGTGTAGGGAGTTCCGGTTTGCCAGGTGAAGACATTTTGAAGCCGCCAGTCACCGAAGATATTTCTCGTCCAGCCGTGATTTGCGTGGCGATTGCGTTCGTCGAAAGGCAATTGATAAACCGAGAACAGGCGAAATTGGTCGCGGACGTCGAATGAAGACAATCCGTATTCGGCGTGAATGTTTCCATCTTGCTGCTGTACCGTCGCCGACGTGCCGCCGAGCGAACCCGCATCGTCGAGCGATTTTCCCCAGGTATAGATGGCCTGCATCATGAAGCCATGCGTGAACCGGTGCATCAGGCGCACCTGCAAGGCGTTGTAAATGGAATTGGCGTTTGATTGAAGATAGTAGAAGCCGGTGGCGTCCGGAATTTGGAGATCGAGTTGGGTCTGATTCGGAGGCGTCCCGAGCGGCGCCCGATTTGGCGAGCGTAAAGTTTCAAGATCGGTGCCTTTCGTTCCGGTGTAGGTCAAGTCCAAGATCCAATTCTGCGAAAAGGACGTCTCCGTGCCGAGCGTCCAAATCTGGGCATAGGGATCTCTATAGTACGGATCAATACTGCCGGTGTTCGAGATGGCCGAGGACGACTGCCCCTGTGCCAATAAGCCATTGGAGAGCGTAAGGGGCTGTTGCGGCGTGGTCAGGACGGTGTTCGAAACGTCGAAAGGCGGCTGGTAGGCTAGGTAGCGCTGAGCGAGCGTGTTGTAGATGGAGGTGTCGTAAAAAATTGAAAAGCCGCCACGGATAACCGTCTTCGGCTTAATTCCTGGCTGCCACGCGAACCCGATCCGGGGCGCCCAATTGCTGTAATCACCGTGGATCAGCGCCCGGGGATATGTGCCGTGGAACGGGCCAATGTCGCCGGGCACGGTGACACCATTTAGCGTGCCGGGCGAGCCGGGAGTTACGACCGCTACGGCTGTTGCCGTTGCATTCAAATCCAAATTCGCGATTTGATTGGCAAGCTCGACGGGAGGCGTGACGGCGTCGTAGCGAATCCCGTATTGGATAGTTAGAGTTTTGCTGACGCGAAAATCATCCTGGGCGTAGAGGGCGAAGCCCCAACTCCGGAAGTGCGTGCTGGGATTCCCAAACTGGACGCGGGTGTTGTAGGCGTACCCCAGAAGAAAATCCGCGAAGTCGTTTCCCGTTGCTTCGAGCGGAAAGCCATTCGAACCTTCCTGGGCGGTTACAAGTCCAGTGAAGGTGAACTGGCCGCGCGGAATGGGATTCGAATCATTGTTGAGCTGGATGCGGCGAACTTCTCCGCCGAACCGCATGGTGTGTTTTGCGCGGACCCACGTGAGACCGTCATCCAAACGCAGCGCCTGATTGCGCACCAGCGAGGGTACCGGATCGTTCAAGCTGGAAAAATTCGTAAACTGGATCAACGGAAGGCCGTAATCGATGGGGGTGGTCGCTATACCGTTGATTCCAAGATTGCCGGCGATGTTGTTGACGTATGAATTGTCACTCAGGATTTGCGCCCGGCCGCGGCTCCAGTTAATTGAAGTGTTTTCGACGAGTCTGGGAGACCAATTGTGAGCCAGGCTCAGATTGAAGCCTTGATTTCGAGTGGATTCGTTTCCAGCGGTATCCAGGAAATTGGAGAGAGTGTTCTCGCGCACGGAATCGAAATTGTAGCCGCCGTTCAGATTGAACTTGGCGTTGAGCGTGTGCAGCACGTGAAGGTTCACGGAATCGGTATTCGACGGAGTTGTGGCTTGCAGTAAATAGTTTCGAGTGACGGGGCATCCCGCTACCGTGCAGGGCACATTGGGCGTTGGAATGTACGCCATCAAGGCCTGAGAAATTGCGCTGACGGGAATTTGCTGGCAACCCGGACCCACCGAGGGGAACGGAGTGCCCGGGTTGGAAAAAGGCTCGTAGAGGGTAGTGCCGCAAAAGATGCCCTGGCGCTCGGCAAGCGTCGGCACAGTCGAAAAAGTGTTTATCGGACTTTGCTCGGTATCGTGCTGGTAGTTCGCGAAAAAGTACGTGCGGTCTTTGCCATTGTAGATGTGCGGAATTGCGAGCGGACCGCCTATGTTCCCTCCAAACCGCTCGTCGTAGTGGCCGATTTTTGGAAACTGGTTGCCAGTCAGCGAATACGGCTCCGCATCGAACGCTGAATTCTCGTAGCGGTTGTAAAAGCTGAAGCGAACGCGATTAACAGCCTGGCGAAATAGTCTGACGCCTCCGCCTCCGCCTCCGCCACCTCCGCCGCCGCGAGGCCCACCTCCACCGCCTCCCGGCCCACCGCCGAAAAAGATAGCTCGGCCGGCTCCTTGCACCGAACCAGCGCCCGCCCCTCCAGCTCCCCGGCCGCCGACACCGCCGGCAGGTCCGCCCGGGACCCCAACTCCGATGACATCGGGACCGATTCCGCCAGGAGCAAATGCTCCAAAACCGCCAGCACCCGGACCACCCGGCCCGGTCGGGGACAGTCCCATGCCGACGGTCCCTTGCAACAGGAACGCGTCGGAAGACGACCCTGATGCATTGGGAGAGATCGCCGCAGGAGGCGGACCGGCTTCCTCATTCTGCCCAGTTGACTCGTCCGCCAAATCGGTTTGCTGAAAACCGCCAACGGCCAATCCCTGGCTCATCGCGTTCAACACGCCGGGGGGGAGTTGGCCTCTGCCGCGACTTCCGGCGCGCCCGCCGGGCGCATTCGATGCAGGTGCATTTCCAGCATTTGCATTCCTTTTGCCGCGCCGCTCGGTAGGGTTCGGTGGATTTGCGCTCGCGCTTTTCGCGCCCCCTAGCGGAGCGGTAAGTTCGGCGAGCGTGGCCACGCGGAGCACAAACTGCATCGAGGGCGCGGCTGGTCCAGCTCCAAGCTGCAACTCAAGAGAGGTGGACACGAAGCCAATCTGGCTGGCTTCGGCTCGATAAGGTCCCGCGGGAAGCGTGGGGAATTCGAACTTGCCGGATGAGTCCGTCCAGCTGACCCAGACCTGATTTGTATCGGTATTTGTGAAGCGTACCGTCGCACCGGGAACCGGGATGCCGTCGGCGGTATGCGCCACTCCGCCGACGCTGAAAGTCGCCGCAGACGCCGGCTTGGATTCAGGCTGTGATGGTTGGCTTCCAGTTTGCCGCTGCGAATTTGGCCGCTCAGCCGCGGAAAGCAAGGCCTGATGGTTCCCGCAAGGCGCGGCCAGAATCATCGCGATCACCATAAACGGAAAGGCCGCAATTTTCACCGCCCTACTGTCGCACAATTGCCGTTTCCTGGGCGCATGGGCCACAGCAGGAGACTCCTTCGAGTACCGTCACGAAGTAGCTACTCGCTCGACCTGGTCGGATCGTACACGAAGCGAATCACAACCGGCTGACTCAATCGTTGATTTTCAATGCGTGTCGTCACATAGAGTTGTTTGCCGTCTGGAGAGAGCCCATAGCTGCGAGTTGTGGAACCGCGGCGAGTTTGCGAGGTCACCACAAGCTGGTCTTGCTGCCATTGTGCTGCCGCAGAATCCTCAATCGGCGCTGAGTTATCGGACTTGTTCGAATCGTTGCTTGCAGGCTGATTCGCTGATTGATCGGCGCTTGAGTAGAGAGCAAGGACGCGGCCTGATTCGCCAGTTACTTTGGCCGTTGAGCTCGTTTGGGTGATAGTGAGCTGCGCGAACTCTTTCATCATATCGCCACCTTGGCCTTGGCCCTGGCCCTGACGGTGTCTGCCCATTCCCCTGCCGCCGAACCCGCCGCCTCCTCCGTTTCCTTGCTCACTCCGCGCCTCGCGCATTTTTTCGCGCGGATCGTCGCTCTGCTTCTTATTGAGCTGCCAGGTTCCCGCCAGATTCGGATGGGCTTCAGAAGAAGCGGCTGTAGTTTGGCTCTGCGCCGCTGGAGCTTGATCAGATGGTGTACCGGCAGGTATCGGTCCCGCTGAAGCATTCTGGGCCGAAATTCCGAGAGGCATCAAAACGAAGACACATCCCAGCAGGATCGCAGGCAAGTAAGGCGAAGACTCCTTACCTGGATTTCGATAAGTTTTGCGAAAAAGTGTAATCATGGAAGAACTCCTCAGTATCATGCGCTTCGTTACTCACGGTTGGTTGCGGCGACAGATATGATTCCGCGCCGGGCTTAGTTGAGTTCCACGATTTGATTGGGACGGCCCGATTAGCAAAGGTGGTTGCAACCGGCTCGAGACTGTCCTCTGTGCAGCCGAGACATTTCGTAACTCAGTCTGCGGACCGGACCCCAAAACGCCGGGACACTTCGCGCGCTGGGGTCCCCGGCACTGTGCCTCCACAGAATCAAGACCAAGAGAGTTCGGTCACCACTTTGGGTTGCCGCAGGTGAAGCTCGAAGCGTCGTATGGGTCGCCTTTACCGCTGTAGATGGCTACTTGGGGATAGGGGCACGCCGGGTGCGTGCGGTCGACCTCGCCATTGGCGAGCTTATGGGAATTGATGATTTTGTCGGGAGCGACGCCGGTCTCACGCCATTTCTCGACTACATCGAGCGCGTTGAAGGTGCCGTTATCTCCCAAGCCGAAACCGGGACACATTCCCATGCCCGGCACCATGAACAGGCGGACGAAGTTATTTGTTTTGCTCGGGCCGCCCATCGCTGCGAGGACACTTTTGTAATACTCGATCATGCTGCGCGGGGGAATGATGGCCTCGTCCCACGATTGGTAGATGAGCAGCTTGCCGCCATTGTCCTTGAAAGGCTTCAGGTCAGGATTGTTTGAATCCAGCGCGGCGCCGTCTTTGGATTCTGCAAGCTTGGTGTCGCGATCCACGTCAAAGGTGCGGAAATCCCAGTTGGGATTTTGGAACACGATGGCCTTGAAAAAACCGGTGCTGATGCTCAACGGCTGCGGCCCGGCGGCCATTGGGCCCCAGCCGAGTTCGCTGCCGGGATCGAAGCCGGGATAAATCTGTTTGCCGTCGGCAAATTTTGGGCCCGCGTAAATCAGCTTGGCCGTTTGCACTTGCGGCTCGGTGAGGCACGAGGCGAGGTCGGCCTTGCCGGGGCAGCGGATCGACTCCGGATCGAAGTGGCAGCGCGTGGGATCTTCGATGTAGCCGTCGCGAACGCCGTCCAGCGCGTCGCATTGATCGAGCGCGGCGCGATGGATTACCGGATATTTGCTCGGCGGGATGTAGCCCGGCGCTTTCACTCCATCTTTCAATGCGACCCAGGTGGTGTATTCGGACATGGCTTGAAGATGAGTGATGTAATAGGCGGGATCGCCGGCGGCGATGGCGTCATAGTCAGTGGGATACTTTTGGGCCTCGGTTAACGCTTGGTTGCCGCCTTCGTGGCAACTGCTCCAGAACGAAAGCTTTTCGGGCTTGCCGTAGTACGCACGGATCAGCGCTTTGGCCGCGAGGGCAGTTTCGTGCACGGCGCGGTGTCCCCAATCGGCAACTTTTTCCGGATGACCGATCGCCCAGGCGTCGGGCGCTTCGCTGGTCGCGCGCCAACATCTTCGTGGCCCGTGTCCGTGGACGCTGCGGCAGAATCATGCGCTACTTCCCTGCTGAGCCCTGCGTAACTGATCGAACCGATGAAGCCCGGGTTGCCGATGCCGACGTAGTTGCCATTCCAATTCTCCGCGATCGGCAGCCAAACTTCGAAACCGATGTGCGAATCGCTCGTCGGCGCGGAGAAACCGGCTACGCGACAGAAAGAGACCGACACTTTGAGGCCTGCGGGAGTGCCGAAGCGTCCGCCGGTGCTCGGGACTTCGAAATCGGGCGGGGCGGTGATTGCTTTTGCGAGAGTGATGGTGACATTCGGAATTTTCAGCGATGCGAGGCTTTCGCAGGACTGCTGCGCGGATACGCGCGCGGGAATGATGAAGAATCCAGCTAGCGCAGTCAGAAACAGGAGATGATTACATTTCATGGTGGTGTCCCCTATGCGCTGCCGTTGCTGCGCGTTTGCGGCGGAGGAAATTTTCTTTTCGACGGCGGATTATACACTGTCCTTCAACGCACGGCGGTTCATGACGTTTTGCAGTCTATGGGAACGCTTGACAGCGAAAATTTCGGTGTAATAATCCGCAGCGAATCGAAGGCATTTCACGAGTTGGAGATTGCATGAAAGCGATTGCGCCGTTGTGCGCGGCTGCGGTTGGGTTTTTCGCGTTGGCGCTGACCGCGAGCGCGCAAATTCCTCGCGATACTACTCCCGTTGTGGCAAAGACTTCGCCAGCAGATCTTGCCGCGGGCAAGGTGCTGTATGAATCGACTTGCGCGAACTGCCACGGACTGGACGGCGGCGGAAGCAACGGCCCGAATTTGCAGGGCGCACCCCAGCGATTGGGCGACGCCGAAGTCGGCACAATTATTCGCTTCGGCATTCCCGGTACGGGGATGAACGGGTTCGGATCGCTGGGCGTGGATGAGGCGGGACAGATCGTGGGATACCTGCGGACATTGGGACATGCTGCGGATACCGAAGTGGCCAAGGGTGATCCCGCGGAAGGAAGGGTTGTTTACGAATCAAGCGGCTGCGCGACCTGCCACATTATTAGTGGTGAAGGCGGCGGGGTGGGTCCGGAGCTGACACGCGTGGGCGCGATGCGCGGCCCCCCCTATTTGCGTACGGCGCTGCTGACTCCCGGCACGAACTTGCCGAAGGAAGGCGGCGTGATGGAGCGCGGGCGCTTCACGCAGTTTCTTTTCGTCCACGTGGTTATGAAGGACGGGCACTCCTACGACGGCACGCGCGTTTACGAAGACTCGTTCACGATCGAGATCAAAGATGCGGCGGGCAAATTTCACGGGTTCAAAAAGCTTGATCTGGCAAAATTCGAAAAGTTTCCGGGACACAGCGTGATGCCGAGTTTCAAAGGGACGCTTTCGGATAGTCAGCTCGATAACCTGGTCGCCTATCTTGCCAGCTTGAAAGGTGCGCAAAATCCATGAAAGCCGTCCGCCACGTGCTTATTCTGGCTGCTCTCGTCGCGCCAGCGATTGCATGGGCGCAAACGCCAGTGCCCTACGAGCGCATCGTGAAATCCGATAGCGAGCCGGCCAACTGGCTTACGTACGGCGGCAATTATTACGATCAGCGATTTTCGGGACTCAAGCAGATCACTCCGCGGAATGTCGCCGGGTTGAAACTTGCGTGGGCGTATCAGCCGAGCCGTCCGGCGGGCAATGTGGAGACGTCACCGATCGTTGTCGACGGAATCATGTACGTCACCGAGCCGCCAAGCACGGTGACGGCGCTCGACGCGCACAACGGCGCGAAACTGTGGACGTGGTCGCCGATCTTGCACAATGTGGTGGCGATTGGCCTGTTCCAGACGAATCGCGGCGTCGCGGTGATGGGCAATCGCGTGTACGTGGCGACGATCGACGCTCATCTCGTCGCGCTCGACGCGAAATCCGGCGCGGTTATTTGGGACACGGTCGTCGCGGACAATAAGTTGGGCTATGCGATTACCGGACCGCCGCTTGCGATCGACGGAAAAGTGATGATCGGTACAGGCGGTAGTGAGGCGGCCGTGCGCGGGCTGCTCGATTGCTTCGATGCCAAAACAGGCAAGCGGCTATGGCGCGTCTGGACTGTTCCCGCGCCGGGCGAGCCTGGCTCGGAAACGTGGGGAAATACTGTGCCAGCCGGCGGGACAACGTGGAATGCAGCTGCGTATGATCCGAAGCTGAATCTCGTCTATTGGGGCACCGGCAATCCCGCTCCCGATTGGAATGGCGATGAGCGTCCCGGAACAAACCTCTATACCTGCTCGCTGCTAGCCATTGATCCCGAAGCGGGGAAAGTGAAATGGTATTTTCAATTTTCGCCGCATGAGACGCATGACTGGGACGCGTCCGAGCCGCCGATTCTGTTTGACCAGACGATTGACGGCAAGCCGCGCAAGCTTCTCGGCTTCGCAAATCGCAATGGCTTTTACTACGTCCTCGATCGAGAGACTGGCGAGTTCGTTGCGGGCCAGCCTTATGTCAAAGAGACCTGGGCGAAGGGACTCGACGCCAAGGGCCAGCCGATCGTGCTGCCCGATACAGGTCCGACTCCCGAGGGAAATCTGGTGTTCCCGAGCATCACTGGCGCGATCAACTGGACGAGCAATTCCTATAGCCCACTGACGAGACTTTTCTATGTGGACGCGCGCGAGATGGGTTCGTATTTCGTCAAAGGCCCCAACACGCACTGGGAGATGGGCAAGTTTCCCATCAATGCGGGAGGAGAACGCGCGCTTAGCGGAGACGATGCCTACGGCGCCATTCGCGCGCTGGACGCCACCACCGGTGAAAGGAAATGGGAGTTTAGGCTGCACTCGCCATCGTGGGTGGGCACACTGGCGACTGCGGGCGGCCTGGTGTTCTCGGGCACCGATGAAGGTAATTTCTTCGCGCTTGATGCCGAAGCTGGAAAGCCACTTTGGGAAATTTACTTGGGTGCGTCGCTGCGGTCGAATCCGGTTACGTACTCGGTTGGCGGCAAGCAATACGTGTTTGTGACAGCGGGCACCACTTATTTTGTGTTTGGGTTGCCGTAGCCAGCGAGCGGCTTAGTTCAGCATCTGCAAATCTTCCAAGTGCTACAGAAAACCGCAATCTTGGCAGCATTCATAAAAATCCGCGATCAGGGGAGCAAAATGCAAATGAGATTTTCGCGTTTCTATACGTTGCTGGCGGTTGCGCTCTTTTTCGCCGGCTTGACGCTTCCATCGAATGCCGCTGCGGCATCGCCCGCACCACAGTGTGACCGCGCGTGCCTCGAAGGCTTCGTCAACCAGTATCTGGCCGCGCTTGCGGCGCGCGATGCATCGAAGCTGCCATTCGCGAGCGAGGTGAAATTCACGGAGAACACGGCCAAGCTGAAAATCGGCGAAGGAACGTGGAGCACGTTCAACGGCGAGGGTACCTTCAAACTTTATTTTGCGGAGCCTGAGGCAGGACAAGTTGGTTTCATCGGCGTGATGAAGGAGTGGGATAACCCGGTAATTTTTTGCCTGCGCCTGAAAGTAGCGGACGGAAAAATCGTCGAGGTCGAGGACTTCGTCGTGCGCGATGCAAATGCGGCGAAGAAGCTCGATGCGATGGGGCAGCCAAATTCGCTGCTCGTTACGGAGATTCCCCCCGGGGAACGCGCCACGCGGGAGGAACTGGTCAAGACGGCGAACATGTATTTCTCCGGCCTCCAGAACAACGACGGCAAGGGAGTGTATCCCTTCACTGACGATTGCAACCGGATCGAGAATGCGTCGCAAACGACGAATAATTCCGAGCGGTACAAAAGCGATCCAAGCATCGGCAACGAGATCATGAGCCTGGGATGCAAAGCGCAGTTCAAGACGGGATACTTCCGAATTGTCACCCGGATTCGCGACCGGCGGTTTGTGATCGTCGATCGGGAGCGCGGGCTCGCATTTGCGTTCGCGTTTTTCGATCATGCGGGCACCGTCAAGTCGATGACCCTGACGGATGGCAGGATAGTGCCCGCAACGCTTCGACACCCGTTCACTTGGGAAGTGGGCGAGCTATTCAAGATTGAAAAAGGAAAAATCCGGTTTGTTCAGGCCGCGCTCACGCAGGAGCCATACGGCATCAAGTCGGGATGGGGCGCAGAGGGAGAGAAACCGATACCGCTCGCTCGAGCCGCATCGACTGCGGGCGATTGTGATCGCAAGTGTTTGAACGATTTGGTGGACCGATACCGCGCGGCGCTGATCGATCACAATCCCTCGCTGCTGCCGTTGACGAGCGACGCGCGCTATACCGAAAACGCGCAAGATTTGAAATTCGGCGACGGGCTCTGGGGCACGCTCACGGGCTGGGGTAGTTACAAGCTTTATATCGACGATCCGGAAAAAGGCGAGGTGGGATTCGTCGGTGAGACGTTCGAAGCGGGGATGCCGGGTTTGCTGTGCACCCGGCTTAAAGTTGTGGATCACAAGGTCAGCGAAGTCGAGGCGCTGATCACGCGGAAGGAAACGGCGGCGGGCTTCACGCGGCCCGACGGGCTCACCGATCCGAAAGTCGCGCCGAGGCTCACGGGATTTTTCGAGGATGTCCCGGAGGCAGAGCGGGAATCGCGCAAAGATCTGATCGCGCAGACGGACCTTTATTTCGATGGCATCGAGAAAAGCAGCGGCAGCATCGTGCCGTTTGCGCCGGATGTGATTCGCGTGGAAAACGGTACGCAAACGTGTCCTTCGACGTTCGGCGCTGCATCGAGGAATGGCAAGCCTCTAGGTTGCGCCGCCGGACTTGATTCGCACATCTTCGAGTACATCTATCCAATCAGCCCGCGCCGTTACACAGTCGTTGATCGGCAGCGCGGGATCGTGATGGGCGATTTTATGTTCAATACTTCCGGCAAGGTGAAGAGCGTGGACGTGCCCGGGGTTGGCAAAGTGAACGAATCAGCGGCCGCTCTGCGCCCGTTCAGCGAAGAGGTGGACGAAATTTTCAAAATCAAGGATGGCAAGATCGACTCGATTATTGCCGTGATGACCGGCTTGCCGTTTGGTGATACTTCCGGTTGGCAGTAGCAGCGGCGCTGCCGCAAATTGGGAGGCTTTGAGAGGGGAAACTGAAGCCGACTGGACGCATTACGTGAATACAATATTCATTTTACCATAAGCAAGCAAATCGCGCAAAACCCTTATTTTTACGAGTGAAAATCGTCCACGGTGAAACCGCGTAGGTAGCTAAAAAATCTGATCTTGGACCAATTTCCATTAGTCGATTAATTAGCTGTTTGCCGATCAGAAGGCGACCAGATTCGAGACTGCGGCTGCAAAAAAAGTGGGCTGGTTTTCACCAGCCCACTGCCCGGCAGGAGTAAGAACGCTTATCCGCCGACGCGAAGGTTATTGGTTACGGAAAACACGCCAGGAACGGTATTGGCTGCAATACCAGCCACGGTCAGGTCCATTTCATTTATCACACTGCCTTCCAGAGTGACGTGGCCGTTCTCCACGATGATGTGAATCTGCGGAATCGTACCGAGCGTATACCGCCCCAGGCCCGGCCGCGAGAAGATCGTCCGGAACTCCGCGTGGCGAATTTGGTCATCAAAGCGTGACAGCGGGAGAACACGGATGTCGTTGACAACTTGTGTTACGCCTGGGATTCTTTTCACAACCTTTTCCGCGTCGTACTTCGTTTGATCGTGTAGCGGGCTCACGTCGCCGCTCAAAATCACCTGGGTGCCGTTTACCTGGTACCGCAAATCATCGAACACGCCGTACCAAGGAAGCATGGCCAACTGGTGGCGTACCTGTTCAGCTAGGGGGCGGTTCGTTTCGCCAACGGTTTTCGCACTCGTGCTGGTCACCAGGCCAGCCAACATCAGAGCGAGAACGGGAACTGCCGCTAGAGCGCGTATTTTCATGTGATTTTCCTTTCAAACCTTTCCACTGCTGCACTTCTCGCTTGAACTCTAAATCAGTTCGTGCCGAGTGCACTCACGCAGAATGCAACCACATGGCCATACGCAAACTCATTGATAACACGCATGCTGTTGGTCCGCTTGGCTGAGCCAGCCGGCTGAAATCGACCACTGATGGTTGATCTCAACCGGCAGATCGAAATCAGGCTCAATTTGCGCGCCGCGCCTGCGGGCGTGAGCCCGCTGAAACGCGGCACCCGGAAACTGACCGACTGCTTAATGGTGCGCAATTGACAATCGGGGCGGCGCTGACTATCGTGAAGGCACTTTGCGCCGCGACGCGGCGCCGGTTAGCACCAAGGGGGAGGAAATCATGAGGCGAAACACGAATTGGCTGCTGGGCGCCGCCCTGGCTTGTGCGAGCTTGTTTCTGGCTGCGGCGGCTTCGGCGCAGGTGACGCTCGAAGTGATGAATCCGCGAGGTGAGATTCCTCCGCCGAAAACCGTGGGCATCAGCCCGCGCGGCCGAAGCCTCGACGGCAAGAAAATCGTGCTGATCGACAACGGCAAGTACGGCGCGAGCAATTTCCTCGATGCGCTCGCGGACATGCTGAGAGAAAAATATCCGAAGGCGACCGTCGTGATGTATCCGAAGCCCGCCGCGCAGACGATCACGGATCTGCCGAAGTGGTATCCGACCGTGAAGCAGCAGGGCGATCTTTTCGTTTTCGGTGTCGGTGATTGAGGGAGCTGCACGTGGTGGGGTTCCCACGACACAATCGAAATTGAGAAGACAGGAATGCCGGGCGTTTACTTCACAACCACCGAATTTCTCGACGATGCAAAATCCGCGGCGAAGGATCGCGGCATGCCAGGAGTCCGCACGCTGGCGCTTCCCGCGGACAAGTACTACGTGGCTCGCGGGAACAAGCAAGAGGTGCAGCCGATCGCGGATGCGTTCTTCGACAAAATGGTGGACGCACTCACGCGCCCGTTGACGCCGGAGGAGGCCAAGCCTTCTCAGACTCAGAAGCTGCACGAAGATGCGAACATCAAGGTATCGGGCAAAGATTTCCTCGACGCCTCGGAAAAGGTGAACGAGCTGTTCCTCGAGAATCGCTGGGCGGACGGATTGCCGATCGTCCCGCCGACGCCTGAATTGGTGAAGGCGATGGAGGCGGGGACCACGCTTTCGCCAGAGAAAGTGATTGGGCAAGTGGCGCCGAAGAACGGCACGGCAACCGTCGAGAAAATCGCCATCAACGCAGTGATGGCCGGGGCCAAGCCGGAATATTTTCCCGTGATTTTGGCGGCGATGGAGGGTTTCACCGATAAGCACTACGATCTAACGCACGTGGTCGCGTCCACGGGATCATTCACGCCTGTTGTCATTGTGGACGGGCCCATCACTCAGGAGCTCGGCTTCAACTCGGGTATCGGGATGCTGGGTATCGGATGGCAAGCAAATAGCACGGTAGGCCGGGCGCTTCAACTGGCCCTGCTCAACATTGGCCAGACATGGCCGCAGGTAAATTTCATGGGACTCACCGGCCGGCTCGAGGGCTACACCTTCTACACGTTCGCGGAGGACACGGCGAAGAGCCCGTGGGAACCGTACAACGTGAGCCAGGGCTTTCAGAAGGGAGACAGCACTGTCACGGTTTCGTCGGCGGGAAACCCGGCGGTTTTCGGCGGCGGAGCGGTCGCTCCATGGACAGCCCAGGGCGTGATCGATCAGATGGCCGCGCAAATTCGGAACCGGGGAGTGGCTTGGCCTCACGCCCAGAAACATATCGTGGTGCTGCACCCGGACTGCGCGGTGGAACTTGCGAACAAGGGTTACACGCGAAAAAGCCTTCAGGAGTACTTGTACGAACAGACTCGCGTGCCTTACGAGAAGCTAGTCGGAGGATTGGCGGCATTTGGCGAAGGCTCGGAAGAGGCACTTATCCGCGCATCAGTAGCCGATGGGCGAATCCGGCCAGACCGAGCGCAGATTTTCCTCGACAATCTGAAACCGGGAGGGCGGGTGCCGGTTGTTCAGAGCCCTGATGATTTTCACATCGTCGTGGCCGGCGGCTCGCCCGGATACGATTTGCTCTTTACCTATCCGGGAACGAACTGGGCGCACCAAACGGTAAAAATCACCGGCGCCACGACGAACAAAACGGGCAACTAGCTAATTTTTTCTGATGCTTTTTGCGAAGCGTCTGCGGGAGGGAGTTCGTCGCGGAGAAATTACGTGCACGGTCCGGATCTGGACGCGACCGCACGTCAGAGTGGGCGGTCGTTACCGAATGGAGGAGGGCGAGATTGAGGTGGACTCGATCGAGCCGATCGGCTTCCCAGACATCACGCCAGAATTGGCGCGGGCGTCGGGCTTTCTCGGAGTCCTCGACCTGCTCAAGGTGGCCAAGCACGGCCGTGGCGACAGGATCTATCTGATTCGGTTCCACTACGTGCCACCGCCAAAAAAACACGAGGCTGCACGGATGCGGTGATCACGATCGAGGTTTTGCTCCGGGAAACCAGGCGCAACCGGAGCGCGTCTGACGGCGTAGATGCGCTCGCGTGGGGGAATTTACATTTGAAAAAACTTGCGGTCCTCGTGATTTTGGTTCTTTGCACTGTGATGTTGCTCAGAGCTCAGGTAGGCGCGCCACCCGGGGCTCCGCCCGGACAAGGAGGCCGACTCGGCGCACGCAACTCAGCGCAGAAAGAGGCGGAAGCCGCCGCGGCCGACCGGGGCAGCACCCTCTTCAAAGAAAATTGCGCCGTATGCCACGGCGAAAACCTCACCGGCGGGCGAGGCCCTGACCTCATTCGTTCGTCGCTTGTGCGACACGATAAGAATGGCGACCTGATCGGCCCGGTTGTTACCGGCGGCCGCGCCGACAAGGGCATGCCGGCCTTCCCCTTTACCCAAACCCAAGTGTCCGACCTCGTAGCTTTTATCCAAGCGCAACTCGCCCTGTTCGATCTCCATACCCGGTTTAGTCCTTATCCTAACGATATTCCGGCGTCGCGACTTGCCACCGGGAGTGTCGAAGCCGGGAAATCCTACTTCGACGCTCACTGCTCCAGTTGCCACTCGCCCACCGGTGACCTCGCGCACGTCGCAAGCAAATACAATCCGCCCGATCTCGAGGTTCGCTTCCTCTATCCTTCCGGCACGCCCTCCACCGCGATCGTGACTTTGCCGTCAGGTGAAAAATACGAAGGCACACTCCTGGTGAACGATGGATTCAATGTCGCCATACAGGGCAAAGACGGCTGGTATCACTCCTGGCCGCGCAACGACGTGAAAATCGAAGTGCATGACCCGCTTGCCGCGCATGAGGCGTTGTTGCAGAAATACACTGACGCCGATATGCACAACATCTTTACCTACCTGGAGACGCTGAAGTGAAGAAGCTTCTTGCTCTGTTTGCATTGATGTTCGCCTTCGCTGCGTGCTTGCCCGCGCAGGAACTCGATCCATCTCAAATCTTGAAGCCGCCAACCAATGATTGGCCGACCTTCAATGGCGACTACACGGGCCGCCGCTACAGCCCGCTCACACAAATCAACAAGGACAACGTCGGCTCGCTCGCTCTCGCATGGGCCTTCCAAAGTCACTCGCAGGGTCTCCAGTCCATGCCGCTTGAGGTCGATGGCATTCTCTACATTTCAGGTGGCAATCAGATCTGGGCCGTGGACGCCCGCACGGGCCGCCAGATTTGGCATTTTGTGCGTCCTGGATTCCCTCCGGGCGGCGGCAATAAGGGCGTCGCGATGTGGAAGAATCGCCTCTACATGAATACGTTCGACGCGCAACTTCTCTGCGTCGATGCGCAAACGGGAAAAATGCTGTGGCAGATTCAGATTGCCGATCCCGCGCTGAAAGCATTCGGCACTGTAGCCCCGCTCGTGGTGGGCAATCACCTGATTGAAGGAACTTCCGGTGATACCGCCGACCTTCCCGGTTTCCTCGAGTCGATTAATCCAGTGGACGGCAAAATCGAGTGGCGCTGGGATTCCATGCCCAAGCCTAACGATCCCGCGTGGAATACTTGGCCGCATGATACGGACGTGATCACTCGCGGCGGCGGGATGACCTGGCTCACCGGCACCTACGATCCCGAACTCAATTTGCTTTACTGGGGCACGGGCAATCCGCATCCCGTTGAAAATGGCTACACGCGCGTAGGCGCAAACCTTTATACCTGCTCGATCATCGCGCTCAATCCGGACACTGGAAAACTCGTTTGGTATTTTCAGAGTTCGCCGCACGACACGCACGACTGGGATACGGTGATGACGCCCGTTCTCTTTGACGGCACCTTCAAGGGCAAGCCGCGGAAAATGCTCGCGCAGGCCAATAAGAATGGAATGTTTTTTGTTCTCGACCGCACCAATGGCCAGGCGCTTTTGTCCGAGCCATTCGTGCCAGCCAACTGGTTCTCAGGTTTCAATAAACGCGGCGAGCCGATTCCCGCAAAAGACAAAGAGCCGCAGCCTGACGGCGTTTTGGTGAGCGGCGGCGTCGGCACGAATTGGCAAGCGCCGAGCTTCGATCCCCAAACTGAACTTTTCTACGTCAACTCGCGCGAAACCATGGGCGTCTTTTATCTCACCATGCCGGGGAAAAACGCTGAGGGCTGGGCGGGCCGCGACTTTTTCCTGGGGTCCAAATCGATGCTGAAGGCCATCGACTATCAGACTGGCAAAACTCGTTGGGAGCACACTGCCAACGGCCGCGGCGGATCATCCGGCATCCTCACTACTGCTGGTCACCTGCTCTTCACTGCCGACGATGCCCAGAATCTGGTGGCACTCGATCCGTCCTCGGGTAAAGTGCTTTGGCACATGTATCCGGGCGGCGGATTGGGGACCGGCCCTATGACGTATGAGCTGGACAATCGGCAGTACGTCGTGTTCCCGGTGGATGGCGTGGTGTACGGCTTCGCCCTCCCTGAAACGCCATCGGCCAGTTCTCGAAATCTTGGCCAGTAGCCGCTAGCCCGCCATCTCGTTGAAACCGAGTCCGAACCTCCACGTCTAACTGTATGTAGGATGAATGCTGGATGTGGTTAGATGGCGAATGGTCGGAAGTACGCGGTATTGACACCCTATCTGGCCGTGAGTAACATCCACGGTTAGAAGCACATAGTGCAGCGAATGGCGTGCACCCTTTGCTATCTGGCCGAATCTAATTTATTAGGGGCGGCGCAGCCCAATTTCGGGAGGTTATTATGAGGAATCTGGCTAAATGGCTGGTAGCAACTCTGGCGCTGGGAGTTTTCGTGTTTATGCCGAAGTTTACGGTCGCTCAGGATGATCTTGGGCAGCAGGGTTTCGGAGACCCCACCGCCGAAACGGCAAATCTTCCCATCGACTTTATAAAGCCTGCCGACGTGGAAAAGGCTCTCGCGGACAAAACCGCGAAGTTTGTCTTGGTGGATACGCAGCCTGCCGAGGCATTCGCCGAAGGCCATATCCCGGGCGCGATTAATTTCCCGTGGGTGCCAAAGGTTACGCCTCCCATCTCTCTGCCGCGCTTCAAAGAACTCGTGTTCTACTGCCCTTGCAATCATGACGAAGATTCGATTGACATGGTCAAGAAGCTGCGCGAATTCGGCTACCTCGATTCCAAAGTTCTTGAGGGCGGTTGGTATAAGTGGGTTGCCCTGAAATACCCCGTCGAAGGTACGGACGCAGCCAACGCCGTCAAGGAAGCCGATGCCGCTGCAGCCAATGGCGCGGCCTCCAGCAACACAGGCAATGCTGCGAACTCCTCCGCACCCGCAACCACCGCAGCCGCTCCGGCAGCCACGGAAACAGCAGCTACGTCCTCCGGGCCCATCACCTCGGGCCGCCCGGTCGGCGCTGTCACGCCGTCATTCCGCGTAATCGACGTAACGGGTAAGTACAAGGGACAAGACACCTGTTACGTTTGCGAATACGGCGAAGCGCCGACAGTGATCGGATTCTTCAATGGTCCCAGCGATCAAGCCGCCGATCTGATCGTGAAGCTCAACAGCCTAGCTGAAAAGGAATCTTCGAAGAATCTCAAAGCCTTCGTTGTGATGGTCAATGGCCCGGATTCCAAGCCCTGGCTCGAAAAGCTCGCGCAGGATAAGGGGATCCACATTCCAATGGTCTATCTGGCAAGGGGCACCAAGGATTTGGGTGTTCGCCTCTACAAAATCAATCCGCAGGCCAAGAACACGTTCCTAGTTGACGACAAGCGCCAAGTCGTCACCAATCTCGTCAACGTCGACGATTTCCAAAAGGTTGCCGACGCTTCCGAGAAAATGTTGGCTACCGCCGGATCCACGGCCTCAGGGAGCGGCGGCCAATGAGACGAACTTTGCGGGTGGCTTCGCTGGGACCTTTCGGATTGGCTCTGGCTGCGCTCGCGCTCCTGGTGTTCAGTCCGCCAGCGGTCCCTGCGTCATCAGCTGCGCCCGCTAATACCCCGGACATGAAAGTTGTACAGCCCGCGGACGTTCACGCCCTCATCGCCGCGAACAAGGGAAAAGTTGTATTCCTGAACTTCTTCGCCACCTACTGTGTTCCGTGTCACACCGAATTTCCCGACATCATCAAGATGGCGAAGAAGTATCAATATGCGGGTGTTCAAGTCGTGGAAATTTCGATGAACGATAATTCCGATCCTTCCGATAAAGGGGCAATGCTCAAGTGGCTCGGTGAGACGAACCCGCCATTTCCCGTCTACATCGCGTCCTCGCTCGAAGACGATTTTTACAAGGGCATCTCGCCGCAATGGGCCAAGGATGGCGAAGGCCTTCCCATGACCATGATCTTCGACAGGGACGGCAAAATGGTGTACTACTACCAGAAGGCTCTCACGCTCGCGGATATGGAGCGCGACGTGACCCCGCTTCTCGCTGCGAAATAACACGGGCATCCGGTCGAATGCCCTCGGGGAAATTCTCGAAAATTCCGGTAAACGCTCGTAAATCGAGCGCTGCCGTGTGCCTTGCTCTTTTAGCTGCGCTATTCTTCCCCGTCGCGCTCGCGGCACAAAAGAATCTTTGGGCAAAAGGTCAAGATGACTGGCCCGACGCCGGCCACGATCCAGGCGCGATGCGGTATTCTCCTCTCACTCAAATTAGCAAGCGCAACGTCGCCAAGCTCCGTCGCGCCTGGACATTCCACACTGGCGATCCAGCCGAGAACGTGAATTCGGAAGGCGCCCCGCTCGTCGTCGACGGCGTGATGTATCTCGACGCCGGCAAAAGTATCTTCGCGCTCGATCCCGTCGCCGGCAGGCAAATTTGGAAATTCGAAGTGAAAGGAACCAATCGGCGCGGCCTTTCATATTGGCCGGGCGACAAGCAAACGCCGCCGCGCATCATCCTCGGCGTCGCGGACGACAAAATGCTCGCGCTCGACGCCAAAACCGGAAAGCCCTCCGCCGGATTCGGCGACGACGGCTTTGTTTCCGGCGTCAGCCCCGCTTCCGCGCCGGTGATCTATCGCGACCTCATCATCAGCGGACAAAATCGCGTCCAGTCGGTTCGCGCTTTCGACGCACACACCGGCAAACTCGTTTGGACCTTTTACACCAAGGCTCAGCCCGGCCAGCCCGGTCATGACACTTGGAAGGATAATGCTTGGGACGTCCGCAGCGGCAACGACGCCTGGAGCTTTATGACGCTCGATCCCGAGCGCGGCATCGTCTACATACCGATTCCGCCAACCGGCGGTCCCGATTTTTATGGTGGCGGCCGTTTGGGTGACACGCTCTATGCCGATAGCGTTGTCGCGGTTGACGCGAATACCGGCAAGCTAATCTGGTATCAGCAACTCGTCCATCACGATCTTTGGGATTGGGACGTTCCCGGTGCGCCCACTCTCTTCGACGTAAAGCTCAACGCCAAAACTGTTCCCGCCGTCGCCGAATTCGGCAAGCAGGGCTACCTCTTTCTCTTCGATCGCACTAATGGCAAGCCGCTCTTCGGCGTCGAGGAGCGTCCCGTGCCGCAATCCACCGTGCCCGGAGAGCAGACTTCTCCCACGCAGCCGATCCCCCTGAATCCGCCGGCGCTCGCGCCCACCAGCATTTCGAGAAGCGACATCTACAATCTCACGCCCGAGCACGCCGCCTTCTGCCGGAATCTGTGGGACGCGAATCACATGTATAACAACGGGCCTTTCACCGTCTACAGCACCGATCCCGATAGAATGGCGGTAATTTTCCCCGGCCGCGAGGGCGCGGGCAATTGGAGCGGCGTCGCATTTGATCCCAAACTCGATTACATCTTCGGCACTACCACGTTCAACGCGGGCCAGATCGGCCGCCTCGTGAAACTCGATAAGCCGGCTCCGGGTCCATTCGGCGGCCCTTACGACAAAGTTTTTCCCGACGGCCCTTCGCGCTATCAGAGCCGCTTCTGGGAACCGAGCAACGGCTGGCCCTGTATCAAACCGCCATGGGCGGAAATCTTCGCCGTCAACGCCAAGACCGGCGACATCGTCTGGCATGTTCCCTTCGGCACGGTTGATGCGCTCGCCGCGAAAGGTTTTCCGCATACTGGCGCGCCCAATACCGGCACGATGATCGTCACCGCCAGTGGCCTGATCTTTATAGGGGGCACCAACGACGGTCGCTTCCGCGCCTTCGACGCCCGCACCGGAAAGGAATTATGGACCGAGAAAATCGACGCCAGCGCTCACACCGTCCCCATCACCTACAAAGGCCGCGACGGCAAGCAATATGTGGCCGTGGAAGCCTTCGGCGGACCCGGCATCGTCGCCTTGAACGGTTACTTCAACGATACTCCGGGCGACAGCGTAATCGCCTTCTCACTCCCATAACATAAAATTGTTTCAGCCTGGTGTGGCCGCTTTCGCGCGGGCCATCTATTCGTTCCCGCGCAACATCACACTTATGGGCAAGGAATGTAGCAGGTTTAGATGTGCAACGTTCAAGCAGGCGCGAGCCGTGAATCCGATGCGAAAAGCCTCAACCAAGAAATCCGCGGCTCGAAAGACCGGGCTACCGGTTGTTGGCGCGCAAAGCTTGCTCCGGCTAAGCCTGTCTCTTCTGCTTTTTGGCATGCCATCTTCAGCCTTGGCGCAATCTACCCAGGCCCCGAGCGCAACCCCAGCCCAGGGTAGCCAACCCGCCGCACCTGCAACAAACTCACCAACCACCCAACGGCCCGGCCACCAATCATTAGGAACCATCAGCGGCACGATAGTCGACCAATCCGGAGCGGCTGTCCCCGGAGCTCAGGTAACACTCACACGGGACGATCAATCCCCAAAACAAGTAATGTCCTCAGGCGACGACGGACAATTCTCATTCGACAACCTTGCTTCCGGGACCTTCCATCTCACGATCACTGCTGCGGGTTTCGCGACGCAAATATATTCCGGCGTTTTGAATTCCGGCGAAGCTAGCATTGTTCCAGAGATCACCCTGATTCTCGCTGCCGCGACCACGCAAGTGCGCGTCGGACTCACGCCAACCGAAATCGCGGAAGTGCAGATCCAAACCGAAGAGGCGCAGCGCGTCCTCGGCTTTATTCCAAATTTCTATGTGAGCTACGTCCCCGATGCGGCCCCTCTCAGCCCCAAGCAAAAGTTCCAGCTTGCCTGGAGGTCGACCGTCGATCCGGTCAGCATTGGAGTGACTGCCGCGGTCGCCGGAATGGAGCAGGAGGCAAATGTTTTCAGCGGATATGGGCCCGGTCCGGAGGGTTATGCGAAACGCTTCGGCGCCGCTTATGCCGATCGCGCTACCAGCACGTTCATCGGCGGCGCCATCCTGCCATCGCTCCTGAAACAGGATCCGCGTTATTTCTACAAGGGGACCGGCAGTACGCGATCGCGGCTTTTTTATGCAATAAAAAGCACTTTCATCTGCAAAGGCGATAATGGACGCTGGCAGCCAAATTACTCCTACCTCATGGGAGATTTGGCCTCAAGTGGCCTCTCAAATCTTTACTACCCGGCTCAGGATCGCGGAGTTGGCCTGACGTTCGCAAACACGTTCATCGGCATCGGTGGCACCGCCGCCGCCAATATTCTTCAGGAATTCGTCATCCGCAAGCTGACACCGCATTCTTAAGGATTCCACAAACCAAATACAACATGTCTCCGCGGATGAAAGCATTTCTTGCCCTGGTTCTTTCCGCTCCCATTCTGACGGAAGTCGCATCCGCCAGTACCCCGGTGCACGCCCTCTTGGACCCGCGCGTCGATCTGTTCTTGCTCATGGCATACAGCCTGCCGCTGCTCGTCATTCGGGAGCTCGTTTTGCGCTGGCGCCTGTCATCCCTCGGCGTTTTCGTGATTGGCTTGGCCTACGGCATCTGGAACGAAGGGCTCCTCGCGCAGACGCTGCTGCGATTTCAACACGTGCCCATCGGCACGTTTGACCACTATATCTGCGCGGCGGGATTCAATTTCTCCTGGGCCGGCTTGATCCTTCCCTGGCACGCATCGTTCGCCATCACGTTCCCTCTCGCGCTCTTGGCCGGATTTTTCCCCGGCAGCGAGCAAGATACGTGGCTTGGCAAACGAGTCTTCGCCGCGCTCGCGGCTATCTTGATCGCGCTGATTCTTTGCATTTCCACCGTTCGCAAGCCTCACCCGCAAATGCTTTCTTGTTTCTTCGCCCTGTCGGGGCTTGTTCTAATTTCGTATTTTCTCCGGCGTGAGCAGGGTTTTGAATCTCGCAAGAGTCGCCGCGCTGTGTTTTCTTTTCTGTTCGGCGCCGTCGCCTCTCCAGCCTTCATCATCGGCGCGATATTGCTGGCCAAAAATCGTGCACCCGCCTTGGTCTACTTTACCTTCATTGTTGCGGGCCTTGCTGGTCTCGCCATCCTCTGCCGCCGCTACAGTTTGCTCCACCCTCCCGCCTCGACTCGCCTTGCAATCGGCTCCTATTTCGCAATTTCACTCTTCACTATGGCCACGGGTATCGCCCGTCATTCTCTGGAACAGATCATGACCGGCGGCCTTCTCGCAGCCATTTTTCTCTTCCTTGTTTCAGCTGGACTGCGGCGACTTGCCGTTGACGCCGCGGAGAGGTAGGCTCGATTAAGAAAGCTCAAGACGGAAGTTTTGGATGAAAACTACACTACTCGGAAACCAGGCTCACGCGGACTCTGTCGCTGAGCTGAGGCGCCATCTCTTCTACGAGACTTCGCATTCGCCTGCGGTTTCCGATTTGGTTGGCTATGAAAAGGCCAAGGACATCGTCGATTTCTGTTTCATTGCCAACCCGTATTACCCCACTCGCGAGATGCTCGATGATTTGCAACGCAACCTGCCAAATCTGATCAAGTCCTACCCGTCGAGCAACCCGTTGATGAGCCAGAAAAATCTCGCCGATGTCCTGCACGTCGATCCAGAGCACTTAATCATCGGCAATGGCGCCACCGAACTCATCGCCCTGATCGACATGACCCTGATCGATCGCATCGCCGTCCCCATCCCCACCTTTGGCGAATACATCGAGAAAATGAAGGATCAGCGGGATGCCGAGCTCTATCCGCTCGATCCCGAGAGCGGATACACTCTTCGTCTCGAAGACTACTTAGCCTGGGTGCACCAGCGAAAACTCGAGTCCCTGCTAATCATTAATCCCGGCAATCCCACCGGCCAGTTCATCCCGCTCGAAGAGATGGTGGAACTTTTGCAGCGGGCGCGGGATTTGGAACTGGTAATCGTCGATGAATCGTTCATCGATTTCGCCGGCGACTCCATCCCCAGTCTTCTTCCTCTTGCCGACCAGTTTACGAATCTCCTGATCGTGCGCAGCATGAGCAAACACTGCGGCGTGCCGGGTCTCCGACTGGGATATTGCTACAGCGCGAATCTTTTCGTTCTCAACCGTCTTCGCCGCTTCGTTCCTACCTGGAATTTGAACGCTCTGGCTCAATATTTCCTGTCTCTCCTATCGCCAACTGACGCCGCCTATCACGAGGGGCGCAAGCGATTGATCGCCGACGTTCGCTCCCTCTACGGCGCCCTGCGGACGATCCCCTGCCTGCAGGTCTATCCCACAGGCGCAAATTTTGTCCTTTTCAAGATAGAAAACGGTATGACCGCTACTGAACTCCAGGCCCGCCTGCTCGCCGAGCACCAGATGTACGTCCGCGATTGCTCCAATAAACTCGGCATGGATGCCTTTCACATTCGTGTCGCCTCGCAGGGGCGCGAGAAGGACGCTCGGTTCGTGGAAGCGCTGCGGACACTGGTGCAATGAACCGGCCGGTTGTTCTCGTCGGCGCTCGCCGAACCGCCCGGAAGAACAAGCTCATCGATTACGTTGGCGAGCTTCATCTCGAGCTTCTCGTCCGCTTGCGCGTCTTGCCGATAATCGTCCCCGTCGTCGCCGGCACAGAAGCATGCCTTCCGCAATACATGGAACCCATGGACGGTCTTCTTCTCGTGGAAGGCGAAGACATTGAACCGAAGCGCTTCGCGGCGAGGAAGGCCAATTTTCAATATCTTGAAAAGACGCATCCCCTCAAGGACGAAATCGAAATTCAGCTGGTGCGCTACGCCCTGCGCCGTCATCTTCCGATTCTGGGCATCTGCCGCGGCTCGCAACTATTGAACGTGGTTTGCGGAGGGACGCTCTACGGAGACGTGCAAAAGGAAAAAGCTTCGCATCGTCCGCACATCGACTATCACAATTACGATACCTACCGCCATCCCCTCTCCATCGTTCCAGGAACTCCTCTCGCGCGCTGGTATCGCCGGAAAACGTTACAGGTGAACAGCTATCATCACCAGGGAATTCGCGAATTGGCCCCTCGTTTCGAGCCGATGGCGCAGGCCGACGACGGATTGATCGAGGCTTACTACGATCCCCAATCTGCTTTTGTCGTCGGCCTTCAATTTCATCCCGAGCGCATGTTGAAGGAATACTCCGGGAATTTCAGAGTCTGGAAGTCTTTTGCCGCGGCGGTGCACCGCGCTCACCGGAGTCGATTCGAAATCAAGGCTAGACCTGCCCACCGCGTCCATCTTTCCAAGTCTTCAATTTCGCGAGAGTCCACAGGCGCGCACGCTTGACACCATCACCTACCTCGAACAACATGCTCGCATGGTCCACGAGACCGCAGTCAACGCGCAGTTCGGCGGCCAGGAAGTCCGCGTACCACAAACGGCCGCCCTCCGCCCCCACTCGCCGCACTTCGCCAAATCTCTAATCGACAGCAAGCCGAATAGAACTGCCTGTATCTCTCACAAAACAAAGGACCGAGGCACAGGCTACTCGACACATTCCCGAGACGCTCGCTCATGACCGCCGACTCCGTGGCACCCTTCACCTACGAAGCCGCACCGTCGCGCGTCGTCTTCGGCGCCGGCAGCCTCCAGAACGCACCCGAAGAAATCGACCGCCTCGGCGCCAAACGCGTTCTGATCCTCACCACGCCCGGCCGCAAAAAACTCGGCGAAGAATTGGCGGCGCGTCTCGGCGTAAAAGCGGCCGGAGTTTTCGGCGCCGCCGTGATGCACGTTCCCGCCGAAACCGCCGAAACAGGACGCGCGGAAGCCTCGCGCCTACAAGCAGATTGCTACGTCGCCATCGGCGGCGGCTCCGCAACCGGCCTCGCGAAAGCAATCGCGGTGATCACCGGCAATCCAATCCTCGCCATCCCCACCACCTATTCCGGTTCGGAAATGACGCCCACCTGGGGCCTCACCGAGCACGGCATCAAGAAAACCACGCGCGACGCCCGCGCCCGCCCGAAGACGGCGATTTACGATCCCGCGCTCACCACCACCATGCCCGCCATGCTTTCGGCCGCCAGCGGCATGAACGCCATCGCGCACTGCGTCGAAGCGCTCTATTCGCAGGAAGCGAATCCAATCGTCTCGCTGATCGCTGAAGAAGGAATTCGCGCGCTGGCGAAAAGTCTCCCTACTGTAGTGAAGGAGCCGTCAAATATGGAAGCGCGCTCCCTAGCCTTCTACGGCGCGTGGCTCGGCGGCGCTTCACTCGGCGCTGTTTCCATGGCGCTCCATCACAAGTTGTGCCACGTTCTCGGCGGCGCCTTCAACTTGCCGCACGCCGAAACGCACACCGTCTTGCTCCCGCACGCGACGGCATACAATGCCGCAGCCGCTCCCGAAGCAATGAAACGCATCGCGCGCGCGCTCGGCGTGAAGGGCGGAGCAGATTCCGCCGCGCAGGGACTCCACGATTTGGAAGCAGCGATCGGCACGCCGCTGTCGCTCGAATCAATCGGGATGAAACGCGAAGGTCTGGACCACGCTGCCGAGCTTGCGATCGAGAAGCCTTTTTACAATCCGCGCGAGCTAACGACCGAAGGACTGCGCTCGCTGTTGGAAGATGCCTTTGAGGGCCGCCCGCCGCGTTCTTGGACGGTGTAGCGTGCTACGCCGCAACGCCGAGAATCACTTGCTCTGCCAACTCAGCTTCTGCTTGCAGCCAGTCGGCCAGAGCCGAACCATCGCGTTTCCCGCGCTTTTCGTAAAGCTCGTAGGCGCGAATGCGGATTCTCTCTTCCATTTCGTCGAAGCTCGCATCCAACCGACGGAAAAGCGTCTTCCATTCCTCAAACGTCAGCAGCGGCGAAAATTGTCCGCCGCGCTGAGCCGTTTGCCCATCAACCCAAAAGGTGGGCAGAATCTGCTCTTTGCCCGTTTCGAGCTGGCGGAGAACCAAAAGGAACGGATCATAGCCGTCGTTGCCAGTTAGCCGAGCTCCCAATCGAGCCGCTCGCGTGACTGCAAAGCTGTGCTGCTTTTCATTTGGATCGCCCGAGAATGCGTGGTCGATTCTGTACAACAGTGGCTTTCCGCATTTCTTGCAAACGCCGATTGCTCGTCCCTCTGCGACGGCAATGGCGGCGTCGTGAAGCGAGATTCCCTTCACGGCATGGTTATCGGGACAACATATTCGAGACGGCATAATTTCAACCCCTTGGCGGCCCATTTGCCGGCCGCCGTGGAATATAAAAAGTTTACATCGAAACTTCGGCCGCAGCGTATGCTACGTGCCGTTTTTTTGTTGCCCTTCGGAGATCCGGGGCTTTTTGCTTGGTAGCGATACCGGGATTCGAACCCGGATTTCGACCTTGAGAGGGTCGCGTCCTAACCCTTAGACCATATCGCCAGACCATATCGCCACGGCAGATTCCGCGTCGCAATCGCAAATGCCTCGCGAATTAGCGCAGGAGAATCTTGCGGATAAACGATGCAAGCAATTTTCGCACGCCTGAATTTCCCGCGCAACCGGCCGCAACTCCGCCCGCTCGGACTCTGAAAAATCTCTTCTAACCAAAAATGGCTATTCGTAACGGATGGCCTCGATAGGGTCGAGGCGAGAGGCCAGGCGAGCAGGGTAGTAACCAAAGAGGACTCCAACGCCAAACGAAAGTATTGTGGCGACCATTATGGCTAGGGGCGAAATCAGCGACGGCCACTGCAAAATTCTGGAAATGAATGCGGATGCGCCGATTCCAAATAAAACTCCCGCCGCCCCGCCGATCAAACTTACCGTCACAGCTTCCGCCAGAAATTGCTTCTGGACGTCCGTTTCCGTAGCACCCACCGCCAGGCACACGCCAATCTCACGCGTTCTCTCCGTCACAGAAACAAGCATGATATTCATGACGCCGATGCCTCCCACCAGCAACGAAACGGAAGCAATCCCCGCCAGCATTAACGTCAAGGTGCGGCTCGCCTCTTCTTCAGCCTGAAGTGTCTCTTCCGGGTGGCGAATATTGAAATCGTCTGGCTCGTCGGGCCGCAGATGATGTCGCTGACGCAGCAGGCCCGTTATTTCGTCAATCGCCGGCGTGATCGCGTCTTGCGAAACCGCGGACGCATAAATATCGTCGAGCCAGTAGATGCCCTTCAGCTTTTTCATCGCCGTCGTGTAAGGGATTACTACGATGTCGTCCTGATCGAAACCGGTGGGTGAAAAACCTTTCGCTTCCATTATGCCGATTACCTTGAAGGGCAGATTCTGCAGGCGGATTGTCTTCCCAATCGGATCGCTGGAACCGAAGACCAGGTTTTCCACTGTCTTCCCCAAAAGACATACGTCGGTTTCGTGTTGTGAATCCATTGAGGTAAACAGCGTCCCTCTCTCTTGCCGCCAGTTACGTATCTCAAAATAATCGGACGAGACGCCGCGAAAGCGCGTGTACCAATTTTGATTGCCATAGACCACTTGCATCGGGCCGTCGACGTTCGGAGCCACGCTTGCTATTTGCGGAACGCTCACCTTTATTGCCGCGGCGTCGTCAACGGTGAGCGTCTTCGTTGCACCGTTACCCGTTCGAACGCCGTTGACATTGCGTCCGCCCGCTTCGATCCAGATCATATTGACGCCCAGCGCCGTCAGTTGATCTTGTACTTGCCGCGTTGCCCCTTGGCCTACGGCAACCGTGCAGATCACCGCTGCAATAGCGATCATGATGCCGAGCATGGTCAGCGCTGTGCGCAGCTTATTTCGTCTCAGCGCGCGCAACGCCATGCGCAACGTGTCCCGATAAATTCCCCAGTTGACCTCAGTTGCCATTCGAGTATCTCGGCTCCGTTCCGCATTTTACCTCGGCCCGTGCTGCAACGCTCGCTCACACCACATTCCAAAAATTTGCTCCGAGGAAGCAGCAAAGCAGCTTAGAATCCCTCCACCATGCCCGGCGCCGAGCTCACCGCGGACCAGATCGTCTCGCATTATCGCATCGTTGCGGCGCTCGGGGGCGGCGGCATGGGTGTCGTCTATGAAGCGGAAGACCTGAAGCTGCACCGCCGCGTCGCGCTGAAATTCCTTCCCGAAGAAATGGCCAAAGATCCCGCGGCACGCGAACGCTTTCAGCGCGAAGCCCTGGCCGCTTCCGCGCTCAACCACCCAAACATCTGCACAATTTATGCAGGGGACGAAGCCGATGAGAAACCGTTCATCGCCATGGAGCTGCTCGAAGGCCGAACGCTCAAACACGCCATTCGCGGCAATCCGCTCGACCTCGAAGAGTTGCTCGACTTGAGCATCCAGGTCGCGGACGCGCTCGACGCTGCCCACTCCAAGGGTATCGTTCATCGGGATATCAAGCCGGCCAATATCTTCATCACCCAGCGTGGTCACGCGAAAATTCTCGATTTTGGCCTGGCCAAGGTGACACCGCAGTCCCGGTCAATTCCGCAGCGGTCTTCAGAAGTCACATCGGCGGGAACCACGGAAGTTCCCGAGGCGCAACTCACCAGCCCCGGATCGACACTGGGAACGGTGGCCTATATGTCTCCCGAGCAGGCCCGCGGCAAGGAGCTCGACGCCCGCACCGACCTTTTTTCTTTCGGCGTGGTGCTGTACGAAATGGCCACCGGCTCTCTTCCCTTCCGCGGGGATACCTCCGCGGTAATTTTCGATGCCATTCTGAACCGCGCGCCAATCGCTCCGATTCGCCTGAATCCGAACCTGCCGCCGCAGCTTGAAGGGATCATCAACAAGGCGCTCGAGAAAGATCGCGAATTGCGCTGCCAGAGCGCGGCCGAGTTGCGGGCGGACCTCAAGCGCTTGAAGCGCCAGCTCGATTCCGGCAAGAGCGCGACGGTCTCGACTGCGCCCAGTTCCGCAGCTATGTCTTCCGGCGCAGGGGTGCCGTCTGCTGCGCAAGCGACCGAGCTGCTTCCGCGGCACACCAAGGGAAACCAGCGGAAATGGATTGCCTTTGGCGTCGCACTGCCGATTGCTGTGATAGCGGGATTGCTCGTAGCGCGCTATCTGCGGGCTCCAGGCACGCAGAGCGTTCACGCCGTTGCCGTCTTGCCCTTCACAGGAGCGAGCGCCAATCCGGACGCTGAATTTCTGCAAGATGGCATCAGCACCGGAGTCACCGATGCGCTTTCGCAGTTGCCGGGCCTGAAAGTAATGTCCAGCAGCGCAACGATGCGCTACGCGGGAAAAAATCTCGATCCCCAAAAAGTCGGCAGCGACTTGAAAGTGGATGCAGTGCTTATCGGGAGAATCGAGCAGCAAGGCGATACGCTCTCGGTGAACGCCGAGTTGGTGAATGCCGACGACGACAGCCAAATCTGGGGCGCGCAGTACACCGAGAAGATGGCGAATGTCGCGATGGTACAGCAGGACATCGTGCGCGACATCTCAGACAAGCTCCGCATGAGGCTGAGTCCGTCTCAGAAGGAGCAGATGACCGAGCGCCCAATGGAAAACGCAGACGCCTACCGCCTATATCTTCTGGGACGGCACGAATTCGATCAGTTCTCTCCCGACCACTTCAAGAAGGCGGCGGATTACTTTCAACAGGCAATCGATAAGGATCCGAGCTACGCGGCCGCTTACGGCGGATTGGCTGATGCGAACAGCCTTCTTGGATATTTTCTACACTCGCTACGCGAGCCCGCATTCGCAAAAGCTCGCACCGCGTCCGCGCAGGCGTTGGCCCTCGACAATCGTTCCGCCGAAGCGCATCTGGCTCTGGCCATCGTCCATTGGATGAGCTGGGAATTTAGCGCAGCGGAACCTGAATACCAGCGAGCCGTGGAATTGAACCCAAACTTCCAGAATGCACCTGAGGCGTATTCGAATTACCTGGTCTCCATGGGGCGATACAGCGAAGCGATGGATGAGGCCCGCCGCGGCTCTGGAGTTGGATCCGCTATCGCTCTACTCCAATGCTCAAGTTGGTTTGGTTTTCGCGGCCCAGCATGACTATGACAACGCGATCGCTCGGTTACAAAAGACGCTGGAGATCGACCCCAACTTTGGCTTGGCGTACAACTATTTGGCCGAGTGCTACGAGGCCAAAGGGATGTACGACAAGTCCATAGACGCGGAAGAGCGTCTTTTGGCGCTATTCGGAGCAACCCGAACTGGCGGCGGAACTCAAACGAGTCTACGCGACTTCCGGAATGAAAGGTGTGCACCTATGGTCCATCGCGCAGGATAGCGACCTCGCCAAGCCAGGATACAACCCCGCCACCGTGGCTGAGAACTACGCCCTTCTAGGAGAAAAGGACAATGCTTTCGACTGGCTGGAAAAAGCCTACCAACGAAAGGCCAGCGAACTGATATTCCTGAAGTCGGACCACGAGTGGGATAACCTGCGTTCCGATCCACGCTACGCCGATCTGGTGCGCCGCATCGGTTTTCCTCAGTGACGCCGTCTAAGCGCGCAATTCCCGGCCGATTTGCACCTCGACGGTGTTAGAATCGCGGCCCTCATGGATCGAATAGGAGAATTTCTGGGCGCGGCGCTGCGCCGGATGGACCGGCCTGAAGCAGCGATGGCCTGGCTTTCGAGCGCGTGGCCGGCGATCGTTGGCAAGGCCCTCGCGGAACACACGCTCCCGCTGCGGTGCCAAAGCGGCTGCCTGGAATTGGCAGCGGACGGAAAGCCATGGCAGCGTCAACTCGAAAGCATGAAGCGCGAAATCTGCATCCGCATCAACCAAGCCTGGGGCGGAAAGCTGGTCAGTGAGGTGAAATTCACGTCCGGTAGCGACTCCCCTGCCGTTCGGAACTCCCCATTTGCGCCCGGCCCCTCCCGGGTTTCACTCGAAAACGACAACGAGCACATCCCCTTCATCCGCAGACGACGCGCCTGACAATCACCGGCAAAAATTGCGTGATAATATCGTTGACTGACCAAGCTGCTAGCACGTGAAATCATCGCGCTTCCCACGCGCGGACTCGACAGGCGCGAGGCCGCATATCAGTGCAAGAAACTTGCGGAGAAGAAACAGAAAAGCGCGCGAACCGAATCCCCGAGCGCGATCCGAGTCCGCCCAACATTAGAGTTGACCGAGCATGCCCATAGAAATCGGCCATGTGGAGGCGATCTTCCGGTATCCCGTGAAGTCCATGCGCGGCGAACAACTCGAGGCCGCCACGCTGGGCTGGCACGGCATCGAAGGTGACAGGCGCCTGGCATTCCGGCGCATTGATAACCACAGCGGATTCCCGTGGCTATCAGCAAGCAAGCTTCCCGACCTGCTCCTGTTTGCCCCGCTGGGCCGTGAAGACGGCTCCCAGGAAGACCTCCCTACGCACATTCGCACGCCGGATGGCGTAGACATGACTGTCTTCGGAGAGGACTTGGCCGCAGAGGTCGGACGCCGGTACAAGTCTCCCGTGCAGATGATGCAGTTGAATCATGGGATCTTCGATGAAGCACCCATCTCCGTGATCGCCCCCGATACGATGGGCGAGATCGGGCGACTAGCAGGGCGGAGCCTGGACGCGCGGCGATTTCGCCCGAATATTGTGGTTCGTTTGCTGCGATGGGCTCCATTCCAGGAGGACGAGTGGTTGGGCGGTGTGCTCTCATTCGGAGAGGGGGACGACGCGCCCGCCATCACCGTAACGATGCGCGACGTTCGCTGCTCGATGGTGAACCTTGATCCCGACTCAGCAAGTTCTGCGCCAGAAGTAATGAAAGCGATCGTTCATGCGCACGAAAACACGGCGGGAATCTACGGCGCGGTCACTCGCATCGGTCGACTGGCGGTCGGACAGGCCATACTCCTCCGTTTGGCGACCGAGAAAATGGAACGAGGGTGATCGAAATACAATGTCCCGCAGCGTCGCCCAACCCGGCGTTGGATCGGTATGTCACTCACTACCAGATTGCCCGCGAAAAAATAGTCCACAGGTGCCACCGCTTGCATTGCCGTGTGTTTCCTCTAAGATAATTTCCATGATTTACGATTGTATTTCTGTAGAAGCGGGGGACAGCCGGCTGGCCGCCGCCTCTTCGGAAGGACAGCCAGGCGTCGGGAATCCTGCTCGATACATGAGACGAGTAGAAGGTGACGTAACACCATGAAAACAAAGGACCGGCGTCGGGCCTACCCGTCACAGAATCGGGGAGGCTTCTTCTTCGAACGCACGGCACCGAAAGATCAAAGCCATGAAAATTAGCCGCGAAGAAGTGTTGAGAATTGCCGAGTTGGCCCATCTCGGGCTGTCTTCCGAGGAAGTTGACACCTATCGCGGCCAGCTCGACGGCATTTTGAGCTACATCGACAAGCTCAAGAAAATCGACGTCAGCGACGTCGAGCCGATGGCCCAAGTGCTCCATTCAGGCGCGGGTAGTGGTGCCAAAGACGATCACCCAGAGTTGCGCGACGACACGCTGCGGCCCTGCGATATAGCCGATGCCGTGCTGGCCGCCGCGCCTGATGCCGAGAAGCCGTTCTTTCGCGTGCCCAAGGTGATCACTCGATGAGCGCTGCCGCCCCTTGGACGGTCGAGAGCGTTCGCGCCGCACTGCTCGCCAAGAAAATCTCCGCACGCGAGCTTGCCACTGAATTCTACGGGCGCATCCAGCGCCGAAACCCCGAGCTGAACGCGTATCTGACGCTTTCGCCCGAGCGAGCCTACGCGCAAGCCGACCGGATTGATGTGTCGGTGGCGCGCGGCGAAGATCTACCCCCGCTCGCCGGCGTGCCCATGGCCATCAAAGACGTAATCAGCACGCGCGGGGTTCGAACCACCTGCGCCTCGAAAATCCTCGAGAATTACGTCCCCGCATATGACGCCACCGCCGTCGAGCGCCTGGAACGAGCTGGAGCCGTCTTTCTAGGAAAAACAAATTGCGATGAATTTGCCATGGGTGGTTCCAACGAAAATTCAGCCTACGGGCCGGTGCATAATCCTGCCGCGCTCGATCGCGTCCCCGGCGGATCGAGTGGCGGATCGGCTGCGGCCGTCGCCGCGGGGCTCGCAGTAGCGGCGCTGGGCACCGACACCGGAGGGTCCATCAGACAGCCCGCCTCATTCTGCGGAATTCCGGGGCTGATGCCGACTTACGGCCGGGTATCTCGATATGGGCTGGTGGCCTTCGCATCCTCCCTCGACAAAATCGGGCCGCTTGCTGGAAATACCGCGGATGCTGCGGCCGTAACATCCGTCATCGCAGGCCACGACGAAAATGACTCCACCTCCGCGGCTGTTGGTGTTCCGGACTACTCAAGCGAGACGCGGAGACCCATTCAGGGCTTCCGAATCGGCGTTCCGGAGGATTATTTCGCCGAGGGTATCGATCCAGAGGTGAAAGGGAAGGTCCAATCAGGCATCGCCCTGCTGGAGCGCCTGGGCTGCAACCGAATTCCGCTGCAGATGCCGCATACCGACTTCGCAACCGCCGTGTATTACGTGCTCGCGACGGCAGAGGCAAGTTCGAATTTAGCCCGATACGATGGCGTCCGCTACGGCTTGCGCGTGCCCGGAGCGACGCTGACTGAGATGTATCGCAACACCCGGGAGGGCGGCTTCGGAGCGGAAGTGAAGCGCAGGATTATGCTGGGAACCTACGTGCTCTCATCCGGCTATTACGATGCTTATTATTTGCGGGCGCAGAGCGTGCGAACTTTGATCGCGCGAGATTTTGCAGATGCTTTCAAAAAGGCCGATGTGATCGTAACGCCGACCGCCCCGACCGCAGCCTTCGGGCTAGGTGAAAAGACAGCCGATCCGCTGCAGATGTATCTCGCTGATATATATACAGTTACAGGATCGCTGGCAGGTGTCCCAGGAATCTCCGTTCCCTGCGGTACGAACAGAACTGGCTTGCCCATCGGCATGCAAATCTTCGGACCGCACTTCTCCGAAAGCCGAGTTTTGCAGGTCGCGCGAGCTTTTGAGGAGGCTGGCGGCTTCGGATTGTAAAATCGACGAAAGCCGGGGCTACTGGATTTCGTTTACTAAAAATTTGTAACAAAAATCCCGTATCGTGAATTTTCTTTCCGCTTCTGAGCACGGCGAAGCCTGATTTTTTCGCCGGTCGCTGCCTTTCTATTTCGTTAAACCGCCAAAGATAAAAGAGTTCTGTGGGCATTGTAATTGAAAGTCCCATGCGGTTGGTACGGAACGGCTATTGCAGGCGAAATTGCCGGCAGTTAGGCTGCTCTTAGCATCCAAGAAAGTTGCGAGGTGGCACGATGGTCCGAATCAAGTCGAGCCAGAAGATTTTCACCGAAGATGAAGTCGCCAACCTGACGGGCATTTGCGTCGAGCACCTTCGCGGCCTGGCTCGCAACAAGCATCTCGGAACCCTCGCAAACGCCGCTGAAGCTGCTGACACCCAGGTCGGACGGTGGCTCTTCACCAACTCGGAATTGATGATCGTGACGGTCCTTCAACCTCGCTGCCAGCACTAGCCGGAAGCTTCAGATTTTTTCCCGAAGTATTCAAGGAATGTGGGGGCCAGAAGGTGGGTGAAGGCTGGCCCCCGCTTGGGTAGGCATCATCGAGACCCGCGTTTTCGTGTTACTTCTTGGCCACGATTACCGGGACACCCTGCGTTTGGCGCGCCTCTTCGACTGCGCTCCGGTTGGCGAGCGCTGGGTCATAGACGAAGGTCTCGCCCAATTCCGCAACGCGGAACGAATGGACGACCGGCTGCGATCCTCGACTGCCGATAAGCAGCGCACTTCCGCCCTCGCCGCTGTCCTGCCTATTGTTGCACGGCTCGTAGGCAACCGCCCGGAGGGTCTTGGCGTCGCGGACAACCAGCAGGTGGGACAAGTGGCTATCGAATGTGACTGTGTAGTGGCCTGCCGGGAGTACTGCTTTGCCCCAGCGGGTTTCGTGTTGCAGGGTGAATTTGCCCTTGAACTGCGATTGGGCGTTGGCGCTGCCGGCGAACAGGATAGTGGCCAACAGGGCGGCCGCGAACAACGTCAACCTGGTTGCATTTCGTGTGATATTCAGTTTCATCGTCGTATTCCTCCTTTTACGTTGGCCGATGCGTCCTCCACCTGCTGATCGAGTCCACATCGTGCCTTCACTTCATAAAGCGAGAACCACCGGCAAACTGGCTCACTGGAATTGAAGTTTTTTGGGGGGGCGGCGCGGGCCGCACCAAACCGTTCAGAGCCTCGTCGCTCGGCTAAATTGACTTTGGCTGTCTACGGCGCTACCTTTTCGATTAACATTTGGTAATTCATACGCGGCCGGAGGGGAAACGTGTGCGCGGCTTCGTCCACGCGGATCAATAGGCTGCTCGCCGATTGGGGTCACGGGAATGAGGAAGCGCGGGAAGCGTTGATTCCCGTGGTTTACGACGAATTGCGTCGGGTGGCGCGCCGCCATCTGTGGCGCGAACGTCCTGACCACACCCTGCAGAGTGCCGCCTTGGTCAACGAAGCGTATCTGCGCCTGGTTCGGGAGGAAGCGCCGCAGTGGCAAAACCGAGCGCACTTTTTCGGCGTGGCTGCGCAGATGATGCGGCACATCTTGGTCGACCACGCCCGCAACCGGCTGGCTGCCAAGCGCGGCGCCGGAGCGCCGCGCCTCAGCCTCGATCCGAAGCTGGCCCCGGCGCAGAAACGAGAAATCGATTTGGTGGCGCTCGATGACGCACTCGGCAAACTCGCCGCGTTGGATCCGCAGCAAGGCCGCCTTATCGAGCTGAGATTCTTCGGAGGGCTTTCTATCGAGGAAACTGCTGTTGTCTTGGGCGTGTCGCCAGCCACCGTAAAGCGAGAATGGGCGACGGCCCGGGCCTGGCTGCGGCGCGAAATGAAGAGGGGCGCAGAGGCAAGTGACGCCGGAACGCTGGCAAGAAGTGAAGGCCATACTCGCCAGTGGCGCTCGAACGAGACGCCGGAGGAACGGCGCATCTATCTCGACCAGGCTTGCACGGAACCTGCGCTGCGCCGCGAGGTGGAATCGCTGATCGCCGCACACGAACAGGGAGATAGCAGTTCACTCGAACGACCCGCGTGCGGAAAGCAACGAGTCGTTAGAAGTCCCGGCGACGAAACTCGGACCGTACGAAATTCTCGACGCGCATCGGCGCTGGCGGGATGGGCGTCGTCTATCGCGCCCGCGACGGCGGCTGGAACGCGATGTAGCCATCAAGGTTCTTTCTTTGGGTTTGCTCAGCCGATGAAGCTGCTCGGAAACGATTCCGCAGAGAAGCGCTGGCTCTGGCGAAGCTCAATCATCCCAACATTGCCACAGTGCACGACGTGGGAGAACACGGAGGCACGCATTATCTGGTGATGGAATGCGTTCCCGGCCTGTCTCTCGCCGAGAAAGTGCAAATCCGGTTCGCTGGGCGAGAAGGAAATTTCTTCTCTAGGAGGTGCAAATCGCGGCGGCTCTGGAAGAAGCGCATGAGCAAGGCATCATGCACCGGGACTTGAAGCCTGCCAACATCATGGTGACGCCCAAACGGCAGGCCAAAGTGCTCGACTTCGGGCTGGCGAAGATTTTGCTGCCTTTGCGATAGCGGCCACGACGGAAAGTTTCGCGGAAGCGCAGACCATCGCGGGCACGTTGCCGTATATGGCTCCCGAGCAGCTGAAGGCGAGCCAGCCGACGCACGCACCGACATTCACGCGCTGGGTGCTTGTGTTATTCGAGGTGGTCATCCGGCAGCCGCCTCTTTCAGGAAGACTCGGTTCCTCAGCTGACGGATGCGATTCTTCATCAACAGCCAGTAACCCCGCGAGCATTCAATGCGCGGGTCTCGCCGGAGATGGAGCGGATCGTTCTGAAGTGCCTGGAAAAAGAACCGGAGAACCGCTACCAATCGGCAAAGGAACTCGGTGTTGACCTTCGCCACCTCGGTGCTCCGCACACGGTGACATCTGCCGCCGGACGGCGCTCGCTCCACCGCGAATCGCGCCGCGCGCTCTGGCCGGTTCTCGCAGGAGTCAGCAGCCTAATTGTGGCAGCCACCGCTGGTGCGTACTTTTACTTTCATCGCGCGCCGAAGCTCACGGAAAAGGACTCGATCGTCGTCGCCGACTTCGCCAACTCGACGGGCGATCCATGTTTGATGGCACTCTGCGCGAGGGTCTTTCCGCGCAGCTGCAACAAACTCCTTTCCTTAGCCTCGTCTCGGGGGACCGCATCACCCAAGCGCTGCGTTTTATGGAGAAGCCACGCAGACACGCCGCTGACCGACGATGTCGCGCGCCAAATCTGCCAGCGCGTCAATGCCACCGCGGTATTCAATGGTTCGGTCGCCGCCCTCGGCAACCAGTATGTTCTCGGCCTCGATGCCTTGAACTGCAGCACGGGCGAAATGCTGACCAGGAACAGGTAACCGCAGACGGTAAGGAAAAGGTCCTTGCCGCGCTGGGAACCGCTGCGGCCTCGCAACTTCGCAGAAACTGGGCGAGTCGTCCGCCTCGCTTCAGACCTACGATGTACGCCTTCGATCAGGCCATTACGACTTCGTCCCTCGAAGCGCTGCAGGCCTACACACGCGGCACGGATGCCTTTCCAGCAGGGCGACCTTCCTTCAGCGATTTCCTTCTTGCAGCGGGCCGTGACCCTCGATCCGAACTTCGCAACGGCATATTCGGTCCTGGGCATCACTTATAACTAATTGGAGAGCCGAGTGTCCTCGAAGAAATGCTCCGCAAGGCGTGTAGGCTCCGTGACCGCGTCAGCGAACGTGAGACAGTTCTCTATTGCCTGCAACTACTACCTTAACAGTATGGGGGACTTCGACAAGGGAGGTTCGAGATCGCAGAGCAATGGATCAAGGTCTTTCCGCGCGATCCGGCTCCTAGATAGACTGGCCGCCATGCCGCGTCTATTACACCGGCCAACTTGAGCAGATTTCGCTGGCCGCTGCCCAGCGAGGCGCTTCGGCTCGATCCTACGCCATATACCTATTACCAAGTGACCGAGCTTACGTCATGCTAGGGCGACTGGACGAAGCACGCGCAACGGTCCAGCAGGCTGTGGCCGACCACATTAACCCTCGATATTCAGCGATTATCATTATTTCATTGCCTTTCTTCGAAGCGACCTGGCGGACATGGACCATCTACGCGGCGGCCCTTGGGTCGCTCCTCGCCTGAGGCCCCAGCTTTGGTCCAAGCCGCTACTGCCGGGTATTACGGCCACGTCGCAGCTCGGGAATTGCTGATGAGCTAGCGCAATCCGCCAAGCGGCGAGGTGGCAAGGACCTTGCGGCGCAAATACAAAATAAATGGCGCGATGAGTGAAGCTGTTGCTCGGCGATTTTCACGGAGGCAAAAAAGCGCTGAACGATGTGAAACTCTTTGGTTGAGGAAGCAGACGAGGAGGTCGAAGGACTGGCAGCAGTCGTCTTCGCACTCACGGGCGACACGGCGCAGGCGAGAAACTCGCCGACGATCTCGACAGGCGCGTACCTGACGGCACGATGGTGCAGCTCAACTACTTGCCCGCGATTCAAGCTGTCTTGGCCGCTGCAAAGGGCAGCAAATGAAAACGTGGTCGCAAGCATTCGCAGCGAGTTCGCCCTGACGAATTGGCGGCCTACGCGTTTGTACCTTTCACTGTTGCCGATTTACATTCGCGGCCAAGTTTATTTGAAAGTGCATCAGGGAGTCTGAAGCCGCTGGCGAGTTTCAGAAGATCCTTGACCAGCCAGCCGTCGTTCTGTATTCACCACTGCCGCTCTCGCACGTCTTGGCCTCGCCCGCGCCTATGCGATGCAGGCGACACGGCCAAAGCCAAGGCGGAGTATCAGGATTTTCTCGCGCTGTGGAAAGACGCCGACCCAGACATCCCTATCCTGAAACAAGCCCAGGCCGAGTACGCGAAGTTGGAAGACTACGAGCCGAGGACGTTTCGAAAGACGGGCGAAAATGACTCCCGAACAGTGCAGTACGTGAAAGGGATTCTCGCCTCCGCGCTCGAGCGCCAAGCCTATCTCGATCGCGCCTGCGCCGATTTCGAGCTCCGGCGCGAACTCGAGGCACTCGCACGAAACGCGATAGTTGACAGGCGACAGCCGCGGGGGACATCTCCCACCCCGGGTTGGGTGTCTGTCTGCTCGGTGGCGGGAATTCGTTCTACAATCGTAGCGAGGAGAGGGCTCATGGCCGGAGGATCGTCTCGCTGGTTGTTGCACATATCCAGCTGCGCTCTGCTCGCCACAATGATGGCTGCGGTTCCCCTCTTGAGCGCACAGGATGCTGGGGATTCAAGGCAACAATCCACTGCTCGCAGCTCGACCCCAACTCCGAAAGCGCCCACGACGCCGAGAGGCCAGAAGCTAATGCTGAAAGATGGCAGTTTTCAGCTAGTTCGCGAATATGCGGTGGAAGGCGCTCGGGTGCGCTATTACAGCCTGGACCGCTCGCAGTGGGAGGAAATCCCCTCGGACCTGGTGGATTGGGACGCCACGGGAAAAGCTGCGACGCAAGAGCAGCAGCGTGATGCGGCGATCGTTGCGAAAGTGCACAATCAGGAGGCGGGGCGGCTTGCGGAGCCTCTCGATATCGACGCGAGCCTGGAGGTGGCTCCTCAAATTTTTCTTCCTCCCGGCGTTGGACTTTTCGCATTTGACGGGAAGGCCGTTCTTTCAGTTCCTCAAGCCGAAACGACGTCGAAATTATCCAAGGGACATTTCGTTGAACAAGTGATGGTGCCGGTTCCCATAATTCCAACGAGGCATAACGTATCGATACACGGACTGCACGCAAAGCTTCGACTTCAAACGGATCAGCCCGAGTTTTACATGCGCACGGCGGACGCTCGAACGCCCGAAATGCAGTTGATCCGAGCAAAGGCGCACGGCGAAAACCGGCAGATCGAAAAAGTGGATGAGCTTTTCGGAGTACAGCGCTCGGCAGGAGATACGATTTCGATGCAGCGCTGGGAGATCGCGCGCGGAGTGTATCGCTTCACGCTCAGCAAACCGCTTCCCCCAGGAGAATACGCACTGGCGGAAATGGTTGGCGACGAAGGAACGAGCCTTTACGTTTGGGATTTCGGTGTGGACGCGCGCGCACAGCCGGGAGCGAACCACGTCGCCAAGTAGCAGACCTGACTAGCCAGAAGGGCGCGTCTCTTCCTGCAGAAACTCCGCCAGGAGGGCTGCCAGCACGGAGACGGAGAACGGCTTCTGCAGGATGCGGGCGCCTTTTTCGCGATATTTGCTCACGAGGGCAGGATCGACGAAGTCCCCCGTCATGAAGACAAACCGCGGGCGAGGCCCATTCTCTTGCGCGAGCAACTTCTCAAAAAGAGCTTCGCCGCTGATACCGGGAAGATTGAAATCGCAAAGAGCGATCTCACATCTGTTTGTTGAGAGGTAGCCGAGCGCCGCCTCCGAACTGTCCACGGTATGGACCTTCATCCCGCGCCTTGAAAGGTCTTCGGCCATAATTTCGCGAATGCTTTCCTCGTCATCGACGATGAGGACGCTATGGCCTTTGAGGACGTCCGCAGGCCGAGGCGGCGGCGCAAGGTTGGGTGACGGCGCAGATGCCGCAACCGAGGGCGGCGGCGCGCAGGGCGGCAAGAACACATGGAACGCAGCGCCTAATCCGGGGGTGGACTGGACTTCGATAGCGCCGCCATGCTCCTTGATAACGGCGAGGGCAATCGTAAGACCGAGTCCGCTGCCTCCGCCCGGGCGCTTGGTGGTGAAGAACGGGTCGAAAATTTTGTCGATGATTTCGGGGGCGATGCCGGCACCGTCATCGGCAAAGGTAACGCGGAGCCGACCGTCCACGGAGGAGATGGAAATATCCAAACGGCCTGCGCCATGCGCGGCGGAAATCGATTGTTCGGCATTAGCAATGAGATTTGAAAAAACCTGCGTGAGCAGCCTTCGGTTACCTTCCACGAGGGGAAGTCCTTCGGGAGATTCGAACTTCACTTCGATGTGTTTTTGAGCGAGGAGCGCGCCTTCGATTTGCAGCGCCTCCTGAACCACGCCCTTAAGATCGACTCTAGCATTACCATGTGCGGAGGGCCGCGAAAACGCGAGCAGGTTGAGGACAATACCAGCGGCTCGCCGCGCCTGTTGCAAAATCGTATCGACCTGGCGCCGAGTAGTTTCATCCGTTGCGCGCTCGCGGAGCAGATCGCTGATCCCCAGAATGGCGGTGAGCGGGTTATTGAGTTCATGAGCCGCCCCGGCCATCATTTGGCCCATAGCGGCGAACTTTTCGCTTTGAGCAAGCTGTTGTTCGAATTGCTTCGATTCGGTAACGTCCCGCCCGGAAGAAACCATGCCGGTGATGTGTCCCTGTTCGTCAAAAAGAGGCCGGGCTGTGATTCGCAGGGTTTTCCAAGTGCCATCGACGTGTTGGGCCCGGATTTCGATCTGCTCCTGAGCCTTTCGACCGGAGATCGTGTTTTGGAGCATCTCAGAGAGCTTCGCCCGGTCCTCCGAACTCATTCGTAGGCCAACCTGCTTGCCAACGTACTCCTCGGGAGACACGCCAAGGACATCTTTTAGGCGTTCGCTGACGAACTTGAACCGACCCTCGGGATCGAGAACGACAATCAGATCGGGAAAGCATTCGATCAGACGCCGGACAAACTCGCGCTCTTGGTGGAGGTCTCTTTCGATTTCATGTTGATCGGTAACATCGCGAGCTGATGTTACCACTCCGCTGATTTTCCCATTCTCATCAAACAGTGGACCAGCAGTAAGCAGAAGAACTCGCCAAGTACCATCCGTGTGCGGAGCGCGGAATTCGATCGTCGCGCGGGGAACCTCGCCCTTAATTACGCGCTGAAACATTTCGTCAATCTTGACTTTGTCTTCCGGGTTGGCCCTGACGCCGAATTCCCCTCCCAAATATTCCTGGGGAGAGCGGCCCAGAATATTTCGAACCTGATCGCTGATATAAGTGAACCTTCTCTGGAGATCCAGAACGGCTATCAAATCCGGAAAGTTCGCGATCAGGCGGCGGTTGAATTCCTGCTCCTGATGCAGGCGCTTCTCGATTTCGAACTGCTCGGTAACATCGCGCGCCCATCCGGTGAGGGCCACAACCTCACCGCGCTCGACGAGCGTCTGAAACCAACAGGAAAAATGCCGGGGCTCCCTATTTTTCTTGAGCGTTACAGGTACGATGCCGGTCCATGTGCCCTTTTTGAGCAGTGCAGGCAACGATTGCAGCAGCTTCTCCGGTGTGGGCGACAAGAGGAAATCAGACAGAGGATGGCCGATGATTTCCTGAAAAGGGGCCCCCAGAATGTCCGACATTCGCAGATTCGCGACGCGGATTTCGCCCTTAAGTGAAAGCGTGAAAAGCGCCTGGTCGAGGCTGTCTATGAGGTCGCGGTAATTCTGCTGGGAGCGGAAAATCGTCTGAGCGAGCTCTTCGAATGGCCGCTTCGAGTCAGGCAATGAGGCAGCCTGCTCCGCCTGGTTTTGCAACGCGTCTTTGGACATCGGTCCGAGCTATCCGAGTATCACTTAGAAGGGTGCGAATAGGCTCCTTATGAATCTTACAGAGTGATGGCACGAAATCAGGAAAGAAAAAGGCAGCTTATGCGAAATGCTCAACAGGGAGTTGGACAAAGAAGGGAGTTGGCTTGCCCGGCATGGAGCCGACCAGGCAAGCCCTTCCCGGAGTTCATGTGCGCACTTCTAACTTTCCGCCACGGCGTCGGCATCCTTGCGAAGGAAATCGAGCGCTGCCGCTTCCTCGGGCGTAAGTTCGGGCTCCATCGCTTCCGGCTCCTCTTTCGGAATCTCAGTGAGAAGCTGAATGTTGCGATAGCGCTCTAGTCCGGTGCCAGCAGGAATTAGCCGACCCATGATGACGTTTTCCTTCAAGCCGCGGAGATAATCCACTTTCCCGGAGATAGCCGCCTCGGTGAGAACGCGAGTTGTCTCCTGGAAGCTTGCGGCGGAGATGAAGGAATCCGTCGAAAGCGAAGCCTTGGTAATGCCCAAGAGCAAAGGGCGACCCGTGGCCGGCCTGCCGCCGTCGCGGATCACGCGGTCGTTCTCTTCGCGGAAGCGGAACTTGTCAATCTGCTCCTCGAGAAGGAACGTGGTATCGCCCACGTCTTCGACTTTTACCCAGCGCATCATCTGCCGGACGATGGTTTCGATGTGCTTGTCGTTGATGTTGACGCCCTGGAGGCGATAAACCTCCTGGACGGAATTCACCAAATAAGCCTGCGTGTACTTTTCGCCGAGGACCGCGAGAAGGTCGTGAGGATTGAGAGGCCCGTCGATTAGAGGCTCGCCAGCCCGGACGTGCTCGCCTTCCTGGACGTTGATGTGCACACCGCGCGGAATCGAATATTCCTTCACGGTGCGTCCATCTTCGCTCTCGACGTAAATCTTGCGCTGGCCCTTGGCGATTTCGCCGTATTTCACGATGCCGTCGATTTCGCTAATAACCGCGGGATCGCGAGGCTTTCGCGTTTCGAACAACTCGACAACGCGCGGCAGACCGCCGGTGATGTCTTTGGTCTTGGTGGTTTCGCGAGGAATTTTGGCGAGCACATCGCCGGGCTGCACCTCGTCGCCATCGGCGACCATCAGGTGGGCGCGAGACGGCATAAGGTACTTTTTCTTGGCGCGGCCAGCGGAATCGCGCACCAAAATCGCGGGCTGGTGCTTTTCGTCACCCGGGGGAAGCGTGACGACGAGCTGCGAAAGGCCCGTGACCTCATCCACTTGTTCTTCGATGGTGACGCCTGGCTGCAGATCCTTGAACTCGATCGTGCCGCCTGTTTCCGTGAGAATGGAGAAGGTGTAGGGATCCCATTCGCACATGATCTGCCCCAGCGTGACAGGCTGGCCGTCTTCGACCCGAAGTCGCGCGCCATAGACCACGTGATGGCGTTCCTTTTCACGGTTCTTTTCGTCGACGACGGCGATCAAGCCGGACCGGTTCATGGCGATGAGCGCCTTGGCACGGCCCTCGACGACCTTCAGGTCGATAAATTTGACGAAGCCGCTGTTGCGGGCCTCGACCTTAGACTGTTCGGTAACGCGGGTGGCCGTGCCGCCGATGTGGAATGTCCGCATGGTTAGCTGCGTACCCGGTTCGCCAATGGACTGGGCCGCGATGACGCCGACGGCTTCACCCATCTCGACGAAGCGGCCGGTGGCGAGGTTGCGGCCGTAGCAGCGCGCGCACACTCCACGGCGTGATTCGCAGGTAAGCACGGAACGGATGTTCACGCGCTCGATGCCCGCAGCCTGAATCGTGTTGGCCAGCTCTTCCGTGATCTCCTGGTTCACGTCGACGATCACATTGCCTTCGTAATCCTTGATCTTCTCGAGGGAGACGCGGCCGATGACGCGGTCGCGCAGAGGCTCGACTTCGACACCAGCCTCGAGAATCGGCTCAACGTAAATTCCGTCCGCCGTGCCGCAGTCGAATTCGTTGATGATTACGTCTTGCGCCACGTCGACGAGACGGCGCGTGAGATAGCCGGAATCGGCGGTCTTCAGCGCCGTATCAGCGAGACCTTTTCGGGCGCCGTGCGTGGAGATGAAGTACTGCAACACAGTGAGGCCCTCGCGGAAATTCGAGGTGATGGGCGTCTCGATAACCTCGCCCGAAGGCTTGGCCATCAATCCGCGCATTCCGGAAAGCTGCCGGATCTGCTGCTTCGATCCGCGCGCGCCGGAATCGGCCATGACATAGACTGGGTTGATCACACCCTGCTTATCCTGCTCTTCCAGGGCCTTGAACATCTCGTCGGCAACTTTCTCGGTGATGTCGCTCCAGATGGCGATCACTTTGTTGTAGCGTTCGCCGTTGGTGATGGCTCCATCGAGATACTGCTGCTGCACTTTCACGACTTCATGCTCGGCGGCATCCACCAGCTTGAACTTGACGCCGGGAATGACCATGTCGCTGATGCCGATTGAAATGCCGGACTTCGTGGCGTAGAGGAAGCCGAGTTCCTTCAGCCGGTCGAGCATTACGACGGTCTTTTCCAAACCGAAGCGGAGATAGGCATACAGCACCAGTGCCTGCACACCTTTCTTCTTAAGCAAGCCATTGATGAAGGGCATATCCGACGGGAGATGATCGTTGAAGATCACGCGGCCGACGGTGGTTTGCAAGAACTGCTTGTGCAAATTGATCGGCTCGGTGTGCGACACGTCCTGATCGTCATACGCGTTGGTGAGATCGATCACCTCGCCCGTGTAGCGCATCCGGATCGGAGTGAGCAGTTCAACCTCGCCGGCCTCCAGGGCCATGATGACCTCTTCGCTCGAACCAAACGCGCGGCCTTCGCCCTTAGCCTTGGGCTTTGCCTTCGTCATGTAATAAATGCCGAGCACCATATCTTGCGTCGGCACCGCCAGAGGATATCCGTTGGCCGGCGAGAGAATGTTGTGCGAGCTGAGCATCAGCACCGAAGCTTCGACTTGGGCCTCTGGCGAAAGCGGAATGTGCACGGCCATCTGGTCGCCGTCAAAGTCTGCGTTGAATGCGGTACAGACAAGCGGATGGATGCGAATGGCCTTGCCTTCGACGAGCGTGGGCTCGAAAGCCTGGATGCCGAGGCGGTGAAGCGTCGGAGCGCGGTTTAGGAGCACGGGATGCTCGCGAATCACATCTTCGAGAATGTCCCATACGGTGGCTTCCTGCGCCTCGACAAGCTCCTTGGCTTGCTTGATTGTGGTGCAATGGCCTGCAGCCTCCAGCCGGTGATAGATGAACGGCTTGAAGAGCTCGAGCGCCATCTTCTTCGGAAGGCCGCACTGGTGAAGCTTCAGCTCGGGTCCGACGACGATGACCGAGCGGCCCGAGTAGTCCACGCGTTTTCCAAGAAGGTTCTGACGGAAGCGGCCCTGTTTGCCCTTCAACGTGTCAGAAAGGGACTTGAGCGGGCGGTTGTTGGTACCGCGCAGAACGCGGCCGCGCCGCCCGTTGTCAAATAGCGCATCCACGGCTTCCTGCAACATGCGCTTCTCGTTGCGAACGATCACGTCCGGCGCGTGAAGCTCCATGAGCTTTTTCAGCCGGTTATTGCGATTGATCACGCGGCGGTAGAGGTCGTTTAGATCGGATGTGGCGAAACGGCCACCGTCGAGAGGCACCAAGGGGCGAAGTTCGGGCGGGAGGACAGGAATCACATCGAGGATCATCCACTCCGGCTTATTGCCGCTCTTGCGGAACGCTTCGAGCACTTTAAGGCGCTTTGCGAACTTGATCCGCTTTTGCAGGCTCGGATCAGCCTTCATTTTTTCGCGGAGCTCACCCGAAAGCTTATCGACATCAACGCGGCGCAGAAGTTCCTTGATTGCTTCAGCGCCCATGCGAATGTCAAATTTTCCAGGATAGTCGCGCTGCAGCTCGCGGAATTTCTCCTCCGGAACAATGTCCTTTTCCCTGAGCTCTGGAACATCGCCAGGATCGACGCAGACAAAGGTCTCAAAGTAAAGAATGTGCTCGAGATCGCGCATGGTGATGTCGAGCAGATAGCCGATGCGGCTCGGCAATCCCTTGAAAAACCACACGTGCGAGCAGGGTGAGGCCAGCTCGATGTGCCCGAGCCGCTCGCGGCGAACTTTACTGAGCGTCACTTCCACACCGCACTTGTCGCAGATTACGCCGCGGTGCTTCATTCGCTTGTATTTTCCACAGAGGCACTCCCAGTCGGTGACAGGGCCGAAAATCTTGGCACAAAAGAGACCGTCGCGCTCCGGCTTGAAGGTGCGATAGTTGATGGTTTCCGGCTTGGTCACTTCTCCGTGCGACCACGAACGGATTTTTTCCGGACTCGCAAGGCTGATGCGAATCGAATCGAAATCCGCGATCTGGCTGGCACGGTCATAAGGGCTTGATCGATACAAGGGGCACTCCTCCCGTCCCGGAAAAACCGGGACAATAAAAAAACCATTTCCAAAATTTCTTTGGGCGGGCTCCGAAAATTCGGAGCGCGCGGGCTAGTCGGCCGCTTCCGCTGCTTCCAGTTGCGGCTTCTGGCGCTTCATGAGCTCAACATCCAAGCAGAGCGACTGCAACTCCCGCACCAGGACGTTGAACGATTCGGGTACACCGGGCTCGATTCCCGGCTCGCCTTTCACGATGGCCTCGTAGATTTTCGCGCGACCGTAGACGTCGTCCGACTTCGCGGTGAGCAGTTCCTGCAGGATGTGCGCCGCGCCATACGCTTCGAGAGCCCACACTTCCATTTCTCCGAAGCGCTGGCCGCCGAACTGCGCCTTGCCGCCGAGCGGCTGTTGGGTGATGAGCGAGTATGGGCCAATCGAGCGGGCGTGGATTTTGTCGTCGACCAGGTGCGACAGTTTGAGCATATAGATGTAGCCGACGGTGACGTTTTGCGCGAACAGGTCGCCCGTCATCCCGTCCGTGAGCGTGATCTTGCCCGTTTCCGGCAATTCGGCAAACCCGAGCAAGTGGCGGATGTCCGCTTCGCGAGCGCCGTCAAATACCGGCGTGGCGAACGGCACGCCTTCGCGAAAACTGTGCGCGAGGTCAAGGAGAGCATCGTCATCCAATTCGGCGATGGTTTTCCAGACCGAGGTGGGCCCGAAAGCCTCCTTGAACCATTTGCGTACCGCTTCCACTCGCCCCCCGTCATCCAACATTTGTCCGATGCGCGCGCCGAGTTCCTTGGAAGCCCAGCCAAGATGCGTTTCCAAGATTTGACCGACATTCATACGCGAAGGAACGCCTAGAGGATTCAGGACGATTTCCACCGGCGTGCCGTCCGGCATGTAGGGCATGTCTTCTTGTGGAATGATCCGAGCGATCACGCCCTTGTTGCCGTGGCGTCCCGCCATTTTGTCGCCCACCGAAAGCTTTCGCTTCATGGCGATGTAGACCTTTACCAGCTTGATCACGCCAGGCGGCAATTCGTCGCCCTTCTTAAGCTTGGCGATGCGCTCGTCGGTGATTTTTCGCAACACATCGATCTGGCGCGAAGTCATCTCCTCGATCTCGTCGATTTTCTCGATGAGAAGCGGGTCTTTGTCATTCAGCCGCAAGCGTTTCAAATTGCGCGTCGAGATTTTTTCAAGGATATCGCGCGTCAGCTCGGCGCCCTTGGTGAGGAGGCGCTTGTTGGTACGCTCGTCGTGGAGGTCGGCCATCAACTTCTGACCACCCAGTAGATCGTTGAGGCGTTTCAGGCGCTCGTCGGTGAGAATGCGGATTTCGTCGGAGAGATTCTTCTCGAGTTTCGCGACGTGGGCCGCTTCGATGGCCTTGTGACGCTCGTCCTTTTCTGCACCCTTGCGGCAGAAGATTTTCACGTCGACGATCGTGCCCTCGATGCCCGGGGGGCAATAGAGCGAAGCGTCGCGAACGTCTCCGGCCTTCTCGCCGAAAATCGCGCGCAGCAGCTTTTCCTCGGGGGTAAGCGTGGTCTCACCTTTTGGCGTCACCTTGCCGACAAGAATATCTCCCGGCTTCACGGTCGCGCCGATACGGATCACACCGCTTTCATCGAGGTTGCGCAGGAAACTCTCGTTGATGTTGGGAATGTCGCGCGTGATTTCCTCGGGGCCAAGCTTCGTGTCTCGCGCCTCAATCTCGTACTCCTCGATGTGAATCGAAGTGTAGTAATCCTCCTTCACGAGCTTTTCGCTCACAAGGATCGCATCCTCGAAGTTGTAGCCACGCCACGGCACAAACGCCACCAGCACATTGCGCCCCAGAGCGAGTTCGCCGCGGTCTGTGCACGGCCCGTCGGCCAAAACTTGCCCTTGCTTCACGCGATCTCCCGCGCGGACCAGGGGCTTCTGGCTGATGCAGGTGTTCTGGTTCGACCGCTTGAACTTCGTCAGGAGATAAATGTCCGAACCGACCTCGCGGCTGAGCACGCCGGATTGATCCGACTCCACGCGCACAATCACACGCTCGGAATCCACCTGATCGACGATTCCGTCGCGGCGGCAAACGATCACCGCTCCCGAGTCGCGCGCCGTCACGCGCTCCATACCCGTGCCGACGAGTGGCGCCTCACCCTTGATCAATGGGACCGCTTGCCGCTGCATGTTCGATCCCATTAAGGCGCGATTCGCGTCGTCGTTCTCCAGGAACGGAATCAAGCTCGCGGCCACCGATACCAGTTGCTTCGGCGAAACGTCGATATAATCGACTTCTTCACGGCTCTTCAGCACGAAGTTTCCGGCCTGGCGGCAGTTCACGAGCTCCGTGGTGATTCGCAGTTTGTCGTCCAGCGAAGCGTTGGCCTGCGCCACCACGTAACGGTCTTCTTCCCATGCCGAAAGATAGAAGCAGTGCGGCTCGACCACAATTCGCCGCCGCTTCAATTCTTCGTTTGTCTCCTCCACTTTTTCCTTTTCGACGATTTCCCCGGCCTTGAATTCGCTATCGCCCGAATTCACGATCTGCACGAAGTCGATCACACGTCCGTTCTTTACTTTGCGGTAGGGTGACTCGATGAATCCGAATTCGTTGATTCGCGCATAGGACGAAAGCGAGCTGATCAAGCCGATGTTCGGTCCTTCCGGCGTCTCAATTGGGCAGATGCGCCCATAGTGCGTGGGATGGACGTCGCGCACTTCGAATCCCGCGCGCTCGCGAGAAAGGCCGCCGGGTCCCAGCGCCGAAAGACGCCGCTTGTGCGTAATTTCGCTAAGCGGATTGGTCTGATCCATGAACTGCGAAAGTTGCGAGCTGCCGAAAAATTCGCGGATCGCGGCCATGACCGGCTTCGCGTTCACGAGGTCGTGCGGCATCGCCGTGGACATTTCCTGGTAGACGGACATCTTTTCCTTGATGGCGCGCTCCATCCTCACGAGGCCGATGCGGAACTGGTTCTCCAGCAGTTCCCCCACCGCGCGGACGCGCCGGTTTCCAAGATGGTCGATGTCATCCACCGTGCCGATGTTCTTGCGCAGCTTCAACAGATACTTAATTGCCGCAACAAAATCGGAAGGATCGAGCGTCCGTTTATCGAGCGGCGTCTCCAGCCCCAACTTGATATTGAATTTCAGCCGGCCTACCTTGCTGAAGTCGTACTTGCGGGCGTCGAAAAACATTCCATTGAAAAGCGCTGTGGCAGTTTCAAGCGTCGGTGGATCGCCAGGACGCAGTTTGCGGTAGATTTCAATCAGCGCTTCCTTGGGGGTGTGGATCGTATCCTTTTCGAGGGTGCGGCTGATGATGATGCCAACATCGTCCCGGTCCGGGAAGCAGACGTCCACTTCCGTGACGCCGGCCTCGCCGATCGCCGTCCACATTTCCGCAGTCACCGGCTTGTTGGCTTCGAGCAGTACTTCGCCGGTCTGACGGTTTACCAGCTCGCTCACCGTAACGGCGCCCTCGAGATCAGCAGGAGTGACTTCCGCATGGACAACGCGCGCCTTCATCAGTTCCTGGTAAAGCGGTTCAGAAATACGTTTGTGCGGACCGACAATCACTTCACCCGACTTCGGGTGTTTGATTTCCCGCGATAGTTTGCGGTCAATCAGTCCTTCGGAGACATTCAAAAAAAGATCTCCGTCGCGAACCGAAACCCGCTCCACCTGAAAGAACGTCCGGAGAATATCTTCATTTGATTTCATCCCCAGCGCGCGCATGAAAATCGAACCGAGGAATTTGCGCTTGCGGTCAATCCGCACGTAGAGAATGTTTTTAGTGTCGTATTCGAACTCGACCCACGATCCGCGATACGGAATGATCTTTCCGAGGAAATAGCTCCGATTGTTCGCCGTCTCAAAAAAGACGCCCGGCGAACGGTGCAACTGGCTAACGATCACACGCTCGGTGCCGTTGATAACGAAAGTGCCGTTCTCCGTCATCAGCGGAATATCTCCGAAAAAGACTTCCTGCTCCTTGATATCGCGAATTGATTTTGCGCCAGTGTCCGGATCCTTGTCGTAAATGGTGAGCCGAATGGTCACCTTCAACGGAGCGGAATACGTCATCCCGCGCTCCTGGCATTCGTTCACGTCGTACTTCAGCTGCAGCGTGACGGGATCACCGCACTTGTTACAGAATGTAGGCGTGTTTTTGTTGAATGTGCCGCACTTCGCGCAGATGACGTCCCCCGTCTTATACGGGTTGGTGACAACCGAGGCTCCGCAATTCCGGCACGTGGCGCGCAAATGGTGCAGGCCGCGCAAATGGCCGCACTTGCACTCCCAGTTGCCGATCGCGTAGTCGACGAAATCGAGTTGCGACAGGCCGCGAAAGTCCTGAATCGGGAAAACGGACGCGAATACCGATTGCAATCCCGTGTCTTCCCTCTCACTCGGCAGCAAATCCATCTGCAAAAATCGCTGGTAGGATTTTTTCTGCACATCAATAAGGTTCGGTATCTGGACAGCCGTTTGAATCTTGGCGAAGTCCAAGCGTTCCCGTTCCCGCATTACTCGATTACCGTTACGATTGCTCATGGACCATCCTCTTCAAGACTGTCGCCGGGATGACGGTGTGGGTGGACACCCGCTCCGTCAGTCCGGGAAGGACGTGCTTTGAGGTTCTATGTTCTGAATACCGAAGGAGCGCGTGCGTACGCGAATTCCTTTGCAGCCCGGCACATGGCCGTTGGCAGGCTGCCACTACTTAATCTCGACCTTCGCTCCGGCCTCTTCGAATTTCTTTTTGATTGTGGCGGCTTCGTCCTTGTTGATGCCCTCTTTCACCGTCTTCGGGGCGCCATCCACCAGATCCTTGGCTTCCTTCAAGCCCAGGCTGGTGACTTCGCGGACAGCCTTAATCACATTGATCTTGTTCGCGCCGACTTCGGTGAGGACCACGGTGAATTCCGTCTTCTCCTCCGCCGGACCAGCCGCCGCGCCCGCCCCAGCGCCACCCGCCATTACCACGGGAGCGGCCGCCGCAGCCGAGACTCCGAAGGCTTCTTCCATTTTCTTAACCAAATCCGAAGCCTCCAGCAGCGTCAGGCCTTTGATTTCTTCCAAAATTCCTTCCACTTTGCTAGCCATTGCCTTGTGTGTCCTCCTTAGAAATTAGAAATTCGAATTTGACGAAATATCTCTAGGCCTTTTCGGGTTCCGGCGCTGCCTCGGTTGCTGGCGCTGCTTGGGGCGCGGGGCCTCCTGCAAATTTGTTCGCCTTCACCGCTTCGCTGACGACCACCGCCAGATTTCGCGGAAGCGCGGCCAGCGCCGTCGCCACCCGCTGCGCCGGGGCATTCAACATGAACATGATCTTGCTGATCAGCTCTTCCTTGCTTGGAAGCTGCGCGAGCTGGCCGATTTCCTGAATCGAAATTACCCGTCCCTCGACCCATCCCGCGCGGAACTTGAATGCGGGGACGTCTTTGGCCACCTTGGTTAAGATCTTCGCCAGCGCCACCGGATCAGTCTGCGTATAGCAAATCGAATTCGTTCCCTTTAGATCTTTCAGGAGTCCTTCGGCGGGGGTGCCGGCGGCGGCCCGCTCGGCCACGGTGTTCTTCACTACTTCGTAGTGGCCTCCGGCGGCTTCTACCGAGCGCCGCAGCTTCGTATCCTGCTCCACAGTGATTCCCTGAAACGTGGAAAGAATCACGGTTGAAACAGTCGCGAGCTGCGCCCGAAGCTCCTCGCTCTGCACTTTCTTTTCGGCCTTCTTCTTCATGTTGCCGAACTCCCTCGCTTCCCTGTCCCGTTACGCCGCCACCGCCGTCGCGGATTCCGCCTCGGCATGATCGATTGAGACTCCCGGCCCCATCGTGGAAGTCAGCGTGATCTTCTTGATGTACTTCCCTTTTGCCGCCGAAGGTTTCGCTTTCACCACCGCGCCGAGCAACGCCTGCGCATTTTCCGCCAAATTTTTCGCCGGAAAACTGATCTTGCCTACCGGCGAATGAATCAGTCCCGTCTTATCCAGACGAAATTCTACCTTGCCCGCCTTGATTTCTTTCACGGCCTTGGCCACCTCGAACGTCACCGTTCCCGTCTTCGGGTTCGGCATCAAACCGCGCGGACCGAGCACTTTCCCGAGGCGTCCTGCCGACTTCATCATGTCCGGCGTGGCGATCACCGCCTCGTAATCCGTCCATCCTTCGGTGATCTTTTGAACCATATCCTCGCCGCCGACGAAATCCGCGCCCGCCTCTTCCGCCTCGCGTACCTTTTCGCCGCTTGCGATGACCAGCACGCGCTTGGACTTGCCAAGTCCGTGCGGCAGAACCACCGTGCCGCGCACCATCTGATCCGATTGTTTTGGATCCACGCCGAGATTCAGAACTAGCTCCACCGTCTCGTCGAATTTGACGTAGTGCGCTTTGCGGAGAAGCTCCGCGGCCTCTTCAAGCTTGTACGCGCGCGCCTCCACCAGCTTCCTTGCGCGATCGATATTCTTTCCGCCTACCTTTGCGGCGCGACCCATTGATTCCCTCTCTTATTCGGCGATCTCGATGCCCATGTTGCGTGCCGTGCCCATCACCGACCGCATCGCGGCTTCGATATCCGCCGTGTTCAAGTCGGGCATTTTCGTTTTGGCGATTTCTTCGACTTGCTTGCGCGTTACCTTACCGACCTTATTGCGATTCGGCTCCGGCGAACCCTTCACGATGCCTGCCGCGCGCTTCAAAAGCACGGACGCGGGAGGCGTCTTCAGAATGAAAGTAAACGTGCGGTCGCTGTAGATCGTCACCAGCACGGGGAAAATCATTCCGTCCGGCTCTTTCGACGTCTTGGCGTTGAACTGCTTGCAGAAATCCATGATGTTCACGCCGTGCGGACCAAGCGCTGTGCCCACGGGGGGCGCCGGTGTCGCCTTTGCCGCCGGCAATTGCAGCTTGACCATTACTTGAACTTTCTTCGCCATTTCTACCTTACCTGTTTCTCCGCTTCAGCCCGTCATTCCGAGCGAAGCGAGGAATCTCTCTTCGTTGCGCGCTGCAAATCTCGCGCCTAAACTACGCGACCCTCTGCACCTGCGTGAAATCGAGCTCCATCGCAATCGAGCGGCTGAAAAGTGTGACCGTAACCCCCAACTTCCTTCGTTCGACGTAGACGTCCGTTACGACGCCCGTAAAATTCCTGAACACTCCGTCGTAAATACGGACTTTTTCGCCTCGCTCGAAAGGCTCCATGGCTACGCGACCTTCTCCACCTGCGCGAAATCCAACTCCACGGGCGTCGACCGCCCGAAAATCGTCACAGAGACCTTCAGTGTGCTGCGGTCCGTGTTCACTTCCTCCACCACGCCGTTGAAATTCGCAAACGCGCCATCCGCGATGCGAATCTTCTCGCCACGCTCGAACGAAAGTTTCGGCTTGGGCTTTTCCGCCGTCGTCGTCGCGCGATTCAAAATGTTTTGCACTTCCTCGTCGGTGAGAGGCGAAGGCATTTGCCCCGAGCCCACGAAGCCCGTCACCTTCGGCGTCGACCGCACCACGTGCCATGTGTAGTCGTCCATATCCATCTCGACCAGCACGTAGCCCGGATAACACATCCGCGGTGAAACCACTTTTTTTCCGCCGCGCACTTCCACTACCGATTCGGTCGGAATCACCACTTGACCGATCTTGTCCGCCAAGCCGAACGCCTGCACGCGGCCTTCGAGGCTTTCCTTCACCTTCTTCTCGAAACCTGAATACGTATGGACGATGTACCACTGCTTTGACATTACGTTCATCTCAGTGATGGTGAAAATAATTGTTCACCAGAATATACAAACGGCCGAAGATCCCGTCCGTGATCCAGAAATACACGCCAAAAAAAGCCACCGTGATCGTCACCACAATCGTTGTGGACCACACATCCGCGCGCGACGGCCAGTTCACCTGCTTCATCTCCACGCGCACGTCGTGCAAGAAGCTTCGGATGCGTTTGGGGTAGCCGCCCAGCTTCTGCGCCGGATCCATCAGCGAAAATCCACTTACGCGATGGCTTTCCTCGTCCCGGTTTGTTCGCGCTGCATCTGCCATCTGCTCGCCTGTGCTCTCCGTCGCTTCAGACTGCCCGCCAGTTTCGCCGCCCCTCAAATACTGGCAGGGGAGGAGGGATTCGAACCCCCACTCTCGGTTTTGGAGACCGATGGTCTACCGTTGAACCTACTCCCCTGATTTTTCGAGACCCAGTCTCGAAAAATCACCCTGAGCCCGCAGTTCAGGGCGAAGGGTGAATGTCTCCGCGCCTCGCGATCAGGCTCGTCGCCGCCTGCCATCAAGCCCGCCCTACTTCACTTCCTTGTGTCCCGTGTGCTTACGGCACGTGTTGCAAAACTTCTGCGTTTCCAGCCGCTCGGTGTGTTTCTTGCGGTTTTTGGTGGTCGTGTAGTTCCGGTTTTTGCAATCGTTGCACTGCAACGTGATGATTTCTCGCATGGTCCTTTACTCGACGATCTCGGCAACGGCGCCGGCGCCTACCGTGTGGCCGCCTTCGCGGATCGCGAACCGCAGCCCCTTCTCCAGCGCCACCGGCGTGATCAACGTGATCTCCGCACTCACGTTGTCTCCCGGCATCACCATCTCCACTCCCGTCGGCAGCTTCACGTCTCCCGTCACATCCGTGGTCCGAAAATAAAACTGCGGCCGGTATCCCGTGAAAAACGGCGTGTGCCTCCCACCCTCTTCCTTCGTCAGCACGTACGCCTCCGCCTTGAACTTCGTGTGCGGCGTGATCGATCCCGGCTTCGACAACACTTGCCCGCGCTCCACTTCATCCTTCTCCGTTCCCCGCAGCAGCAAGCCCACGTTGTCTCCCGCCATCCCTTCGTCCAGCAGCTTCCTGAACATCTCCACGCCCGTCACCGTCTTCTTCATCGTCGGACGGAAGCCCACAATTTCCACTTCTTCTCCTACCTTCACCTTCCCGCGCTCGATTCTTCCCGTCACCACCGTCCCGCGCCCCGAGATCGAGAAAATATCCTCGATCGGCATCGCAAACGGCTTGTCCACATCTCGCGGCGGCAAAGGAATGCTCTTATCCACCGCTTCCATCAACTCCAAAATCGACTTCTCCCACTTCGCATCCCCTTCCAACGCCTTCAGCGCCGAGCCCTTGATCACTGGAATTGTGTCCCCGGGAAACTGATACGACTTCAATAGCTCGCGCACTTCCAGTTCGACCAGTTCCAGCAGCTCCGGGTCGTCCACCATGTCGCACTTGTTCAGGAACACCACGATCGCCGGCACGCCGACCTGCCGCGCCAGCAGAATGTGTTCCCGCGTCTGCGGCATCGGACCGTCCGTCGCCGCCACCACCAGGATCGCTCCATCCATCTGCGCCGCGCCCGTGATCATGTTCTTCACATAATCCGCGTGCCCCGGGCAGTCGATATGCGCGTAATGACGGTTCGCCGTCTCATACTCCACGTGCGACACCGCAATGGTGATCCCCCGCTCCCGCTCTTCCGGCGCATTGTCGATCGAATCGAATGCCCGAAACGATACCTTCGGGTTGTTCTTCGATAGCACCTTGGTGATCGCCGCCGTCAATGTCGTCTTGCCGTGGTCGATGTGCCCGATCGTCCCCACGTTTACGTGCGGCTTGACCCTCTCAAATTTCTCCTTCGCCATCTGTCTTCACCCTCGCACTAAGACTTCGCGGCAAAAGCCGCGCTCAATCTCTTCGCTTCCCCGAGGCCAACCCAAAAGGCCCACAAACAACAAATCCTGTGGAGCGGGGGACGGGGCTCGAACCCGCGACCATCTGCTTGGAAGGCAGAGACTCTACCACTGAGTTACCCCCGCTCATGCCTCGCTCGCCTCCAACATGGAGCCTGGGACCGGGATTGAACCGGTGACCTCGTCCTTACCAAGGACGCGCTCTACCAACTGAGCTACCCAGGCCCAAACCGGTTCCTTCATTCTCTGCGAACCTCCGCGAAAGGTGGTGGACGGGGGAGGATTCGAACCTCCGTAGCCCGCAAGGAGCGGCAGATTTACAGTCTGCTGGTTTTAGCCACTCACCCACCCGTCCCGGGATGCAATGGAATGTCAATTCAAAACTCGATGAAATGCATCCGGGACACAGCTATCGTATCCCGCTAATCCAACCAGATCTCAACCGGACTGCTGTACGGGGGTGCTCCGCAAACGCAGAAAGGGCTGTGTCCAGAGACACCAGCCCTGTTCGCTTTTCTCGCGAGGAATCCGTCCGTATCACAAACCGAAAAATCTCGGTCCCCTCAAAATCAGCTGGCGGAGGGAGTTGAACCCCCGACCCTCTGATTACAAATCAGATGCTCTACCAACTGAGCTACGCCAGCCCCGCGCAAACCGAATAAAAATATCACGCAGGAACTAAAATTGCAAGCAAGTTCCCCAGCCCAGCAAAACCATTGCCACTGCTCCACTTAAATATCGGAGTCCTGAGTATACCATGTCCTATCATGCAGCAGGGACGCAAACTTTATCGCTCGAGCGGCCGCTCCGCATTTCGAGTCGCTGAGGTGCAATTGTCTGGTATGGCTATTCGACGCGTTTTCTGCATCCCAGGTTGCATGCTTTTTTTTCACGGCCATTGCGCGGCCAAACATTACACTAGATCACCTTAGGCGAATACAATTTCTCTTTCTTTCGTGACCTCTCCTCTAAAAAAACGGCTGCTGATCGCGCTCCTCGCCATAGTTGCTGTGATCGGCGCTGTCTATCTGTATCGTGCCCGGCGCGTGGCATCGCCGGCGACGGCTGCGCTCGCCCCAAGCATCCTCAGCCTGCTTCCACCGCACGCGCCAGCCATCGCTTATGTTGACGCGTCCGCCCTGCGCCGGTTGCAAAATTCGCCACTCGCGGCAATTCTGGGCCTCACTCAAGCAGGCCCGCAGCCCGATCGCGACTACCAGGATTTCGTCCGCGACACCGGCTTCGATTACACGCGCGATCTTGACAAGGCCGCCGTCGCATTTTGGCCCGCCATTTCGGCCTCAGGCGATATCAGTGAAAATCGCGTCGTCGCAATCGCCGATGGACGTTTCGATGAATCGAAAATCAAGGCATACGCGCTCCGTACCGGGCGCGTCGTCACGCGCAATCCGCGTTCGATCTACGCAATGCCGGGCAGTCCGCCCGTTTCCTTCGAGTTTCTGTCATCCACGCGCATCGCTCTTGCCAGCGGGCCTGACTTCGAGAGTTTCTTACCCGCGTCGACCCCCTCGCCTCTCGATCCAACCGTGGAGGCGCGCATCAATCGTGTTGCGGGCGCTCCGATTTTCGCCGTCGCGCGCACGGACAACCTCCCACCACAATTTTACGAGTCTCTGCGCAGTTCCCCGCAGTTTCAGCGCCTTGCCCACAGCGTCCAGGGCCTCGCTCTAGCAGGACGGCCCGACGGGGATTTGATCCATCTCACCCTCGAAGCGGAATGTAATTCGATGCAAAACGCAATTGAATTGGTGACCCTTCTCGATAGCCTCCGCATTTTCGGCCCCGTCGCTCTTGCCGACCCGAAAACCCGCCGCCAGATGACTCCTTCGCAGATCTCCCTGCTCGAAACTCTAATCAACAAGACGACGATCGCTCACCAGGACCGCGTAGTTCGCCTCTCGCTGGACCTAACCCCGGCCATGCTGGGCACCGCCAACTCAAAGCCTTAGCGAGCTACGGGAACAACGCATCAAAAAACTTCTTCTTCCGGTTTCCCCACGCGATATAGTTGTGCCGGAATTATGCCTTCTCACTCGATGCCTACAGCTAAAAAGGCTCGCAAGCTCCGCATCCTTGGTGTGGACCCGGCCGTGACAGGTGCCACTGGATATGGCGTGATCGAAATCGATGGCTCCGACGCCCGGCCTATGCGGTTTGGCGCATTGCGCCTGCCATCCCGCGCCACTTTTGCAGTCCGGCTGCGCGAAATCCACTTCCTAATTTCTGGACTTGTCGAGCAATTTTCCCCAGACGCCGTCGCTGTCGAATCGGTCTTCACCGCACTCAACATGCACACCGCCCTGAAGCTCGCGGAAATGCGCGGTGTGGTGCTGCTCGCTGCGGCTCAGGCGCAGATTCCGGCGCACAGCTACTCGCCTCGCGAAGTGAAGGCCAGCGTGGCAGGCTTCGGCGGAGCCTCCAAGCAACAGATTCAGCACATGGTGCGATCGCTTCTCGACCTTCCCGATTGTCCTCAGCCCGCGGACGCTTCCGACGCGCTCGCCGTGGCTCTCTGTCATGCGCAAGCAACTCGTGCACGCGATCGCATGGCCACGGCCTCGTTGCGCTGGCGCGTTTCCGCTGCTGCCTCCGGCAAACCTCGCGCATCCCGCACTCCTATCCTTCGCGCCTGATCTGTTGCATTTTGGGTGTGGAGGGATTTAGAGTCATCAAGATCACTCTTCGATTCTCGAGGTGGCGTAGTGAGGCTTGGAAGTTCGGCAGCACGGCGGGGAACTAACTTCCTGGCGCTTATTCGACGTGCTGCAATACTCGGTGCTTTCCTATTTTTGCCGGCTGCAGCCATAGCGCGTAATCTGCCCGCCGCGCCCTCGGGTGCCACCATCACCTTTCGCAAAATCTTCAAGTCCAGCTATCCCGAGTTCGTCGAAATCAAGGTAACCGAATCCGGCGCCGGCACGTACGACATCCGCCAGTTCAGCGACGATCCCAGTCCCCAGCCTATGGAGGTCGATCCCTCGGTCGTCCAAAAAATCTTTTCCCTCGCCGCCAAACTCCACAATTTCGACGGCCTCGATTTGGAAATGCACCGCAGAATTGCCAATCTCGGCCAAAAGACTTTCCAGTATCAGCTAGGCGCTGAAACCCACGCTGTCACTTTCAATTACACGCAAAATCCCAACGCAAGCCAGCTCCTCGATATCTTCGAAAGTCTCGCGCGTCAGCAGACCGATCTCTCCGATCTCCGCCGGGCCATGCGCTACGACCGGCTCGGCGTCAATGACGTGCTCCTCCAGGTTCAAAAGGACTACGATCGCAATCTCCTCATCGAACCTCAGAAGTTCCTCGCCTCCCTGGATCAGCTCGCCGCCGACGACCATTTCATCAACATTGCCCGCGAGAAAGCTCACGATCTCGCCGCCCGTATCCGGTCCTCCCGCTGACCCTCCGCTTTAAGCGGCGCAATTCCGGCGTCAGGCTTGTGGACATTCGTTCCGCACCTTCTCCCGCTGACATTTCTTAGAAAAGAAAATTGGAACCTTCTGGCTCCGCCGAGGAAATCATTTTCAGCACTCGGGAATTACAAGTGTGTGTGGAGGTACGATCGCTGCGCCTTTCGCGCGTTCCCGCCGGCGAAGTCCGCCAGTCAGGCGGCCAGTTTTGCCAACGCAACTTCGCGCCGCGGCTGGTGTTTCAACTATGGCAACTTCGAATTCGGGCGGCGTCCATCCTTTTGCGACTTTGGTAGCATCGGAGTTATCCAATATGCTAACCCAACCATTTTTCCCAGCCAAGTTGTTGGCCCTCTCGACTTTCTGCCTGCTCGCTTCGACTGCTTCCTTCGCGCAGGTACCAAGCGCCCAGGTGCGCATTACCCAGCCGGTGGACGACACAAAGCTCACTGTCCTCCATGGCAATACGCATCCACTCGCCCGCGCTCAGTTTGACCGCGGAGCCGCGCCCTATAATCTCCCCATGCAGCGCATGCAACTCCTTCTCAAGCGCGGCCCTGAGCGCGAAGCCGCTCTCGAGACGCTGATGGCCCAGCAGCAGGATAAGTCCTCGCCCAATTATCACAAGTGGCTTACGCCCGCGGAATTTGGTGCCGACTTCGGCCCTTCCGACCAGGATATCCAGACCATTACCTCCTGGCTCCAATCCCACGGATTTCAAGTCGGCAACGTCTCGAAGGGCCGCACCTTGATCGAATTCTCGGGTACTGCGGATCAGGTGCAGCAAGCATTCCATACACCCATTCACAGTTTCGTGATCAATGGCGTGCAACACTGGGCTAATGTCAACGACCCCTCAATCCCGACCGCCCTCACTCCGGTGGTAGCCGGCGTCAGTTCTCTGCACAACTTCTTCCCGAGGCGCGCGAGCCGCGCAATTAATGCGCGAGCGAGGTCGGCGCGCGGATCAACACGCGGCTTGGCCATGCCTCAGTTCACATACACCGACACTCAGAACAATACAAACTTTGCTCTTGGCCCCGCCGATTTCGGCACCATTTACAACGTCGGGCCGCTTTGGAACTCTGGTATCAGAGGAGCCGGCGAAACGATTGCCATCGTCACCGACAGCAACATCAACGTTCAAGATATTTCGGATTTCAGAAGCGTCTTCGGGCTGCCCCCGAATGCCCCGAAGGTTACTGTGAACGGCACCGATCCCGGGGTTGATGTGAATGGTGACGAAATTGAAGCCCTGCTTGACGTTGAGTGGGCTGGCGCCGTGGCCCCAGACGCCAGCATCAACTTGGTTGTCTCGGCATCCACGAACACCAGCTTTGGCGGCGATCTTTCTGCGGCGTTTATCATCAACGAAACCACTCCCCCGCCCATTCTCAGCGAAAGTTTCGGCGCCTGCGAGCTCCAGATAGGGACCACCCAAAATGCCGTTTATAACACGATGTGGACGCAGGCCGCGGCAGAGGGAATTACCGTCATCGTATCCACCGGAGACAACGGCTCAGCCGGCTGCGACGTCACCCAGATCAATGGCACGCCCACGGGCCCCGCAGTTTTCGGACTCGAAGTGAACGGAATTGGCTCTACCCCTTTTAACGTAGCTGTGGGCGGCACGGACTTCAACGATCTCACTAATGCGAGTACGTTTTGGAATAGCACCAACGCTACCGGCACGCAGGCCTCGGCCAAATCCTACATCCCCGAAACCACATGGAACGATACCTGCACCAATTTTGCGGTCTACTCTGGCGTTTTCGGTTTCCCAGACGCTACAACGTTCTGCAACAACTCACTGGCTACGAATAATCAATTCGGCGTTAATTTCACGCTGCCCGTGGCCGCCTCCGGCGGCAAAAGCAATTGCACCACCTCAGATGGCGTCAATCAATCCAGCTGCACGGGAGGATACCCCAAGCCTTCCTGGCAAGTCGGTGTAACGCCGAGTACTGATCTCACGCGCGATCTTCCCGACGTTTCTCTGTTTTCCGGCGACGGCTTGATCTCCGCCAGCTTTTATGTGATCTGCGAGCGCGATCAGCAAGGACCTAACAGCAACACTCCCGCCGCCTGCAATCTTTCGACTGGAGCCTTCCTGGGCGTAGGCGGCACCTCCGTCTCCGCTCAGGCTTTCGCTGGAATCATGGCCCTGGTGGACCAGAAAGCCGGGGGCCCGCAGGGCAATGCGAACACCGTGCTTTACCCGCTGTTCTCCGCGCAGAGTGCCGCGTCTTGCAATACCAGCGGGCCGCCGGCTGCCACCTGCGTCTTCAACGACATCACCAGCGGCACCATCGCGATGCCCTGTCAAAATGCCAGTCCAAATTGTACCAGCGGAGGTAATCCCGTTGGCGTGCTCTCCGGATTCGATGCGGGCACCGGCTACGATTTGGCTACCGGCCTCGGCTCCGTCAACGTCGCAAATCTGGTAAACGCTCCATCGGTGTGGACCAGCCCCACGGCCGGCGCCGATTTTTCCCTGTCGCTGAGCCCCTCCAGCGTCTCAGTTGCGAGGGGCGGAACAGGCACCGTCACTCTGACGGTTACCGCGAACGGCGGCTTTACTGGCACCGTTACGCCCGCATGCTCTGATCTACCCTCGGGCGTCACCTGCTCGGGGCCCGCCGTCATGGGCAGCGGCACCAGCACAATTACAATCACAGCAACTTCTTCAGCCATGCTCGTTCCCGCGAATCGCCCAACCAGCTTCGCGGGACTGTCGGGAACTTCAGGGACGGCGATCCTGTTGGTCCTTTGTGCCCTGTGCGCAACTTTGCTTCTTCTTAGTTATGGACGCGGAAAGCGGAAGTCCTCCGCGGTGCTCGCCGCGGCTGCCCTTGGGCTCTTATTCGCCGCAGGGTGCGGAGGCGGCAGTTCCGGCGGTGGCGGTGGCGGTGGTGGCCCGACTGGCCCCACCGGTACGTCGAACGTCGTCATCACCGCGACCAGCGGCTCAATTCAGCGCTCCGTGGTTCTCTCACTTACGATTAAGTGAGCTTTGAGTGGAAGCGCCTTTCGCGGTGCTGCAAAGCGGCTATCGAATCACGATCCCAGCGTAGCCAACCACTTCCTCGCGCTCGCCGGTGATGTCCCCGGAGGTCGCGTGGCGAATCAGCGCCGCTTCCTTCGCGCCCAGATCGCGCAGGCCCACCAGCATCGCCACCGTGGCCGCGTAACCGCACATCGAAATTTCTTTCCCCCGCACCGTGTCGTACAGACCGCGCGGATCGAGGGCTAGAATGCGCTCGATCGCCTGCTCATCTTTCACGCGCGTAATTGCTTCATTTTCGTAATGATTCAGGTCGCTGCTCGCAATCACGAGCACGCGGTCGTTCCGGGCCGCCACCACTCTCGCCACGGCGTGCCCCAAATCTTCCATCGCGCCGTAGCGATCGCTCGCAAGCACCACGGGCACGAATCGAAAATCCCCGCGAAGCTGCTGCAGAAAAGGAAGCTGCACTTCCAGCGAATGTTCGCTCGCGTGCGCAATCGCATCCTCCCGAAGCAGCGGACATTCCAGCGCCAGCTCCTCTGCGAGTTCCTCATCAATCCGCGCTTCCCCCAGTGGAGTCGCGAAGCTTCCCTCTGTTAGGATCGCCATGGGTTGCCCTTGTGGAAAATGTCTCGGACCTAGCAGGATGCAACGCGATGGAATCTCAATCGAGGAGTAAACCGCCCCAGCAACGTGCCCCGAGTACATATATCCCGCATGTGGCACCACGCATCCGAGCGCGTGCACTTGGGTCGTTCCGCGCGGCGCATATTCCTCGATTTGTCTCGCGAGCTCGCGCGCCTCCGCCGGGTAAAAACGTCCAGCGACGGCAGGCGCGCGAACCATACTTGAAGTTTTAGCACAGTGCAGTTGAAGGGGCACAGCATGCTGCGCCCGGCGACAATGCTTGGCTACTTGATCGCCATCCGTCTCGTGTGAACGGGCGCTTGATGTGGAGTGCGGGAGCTTGCTCCCGCTCAGGAAGGGCTCCCAGGTCGACGGTTAGTCGAGCCTGGGAGATCAGCGCTCGGGCTTGCCCGGGCGTGCTCCTCGCATTCGCCGCAGCCACGCGTCATTCCGAGCGGCGTGTCCCCGCCTTTGCCGTTGTCTCTGGTCGAGGGTCTAGCTTCACGAAGAGCGGCAGGTTTTGGGTGGAACCGTGGAGCTTCAACCCCACGAAAAGCATCACCCAAAAACCCGGGCTTTAGCCCCGGGGATTCGTCTCGCCGATGATAGTGTTTGGAGAGAATTAACCGACACTGCCAGAACGCAATCAGCCACCAAAAGGAAATAGCAAACGGGGAAATTGCAAGAACGTCAGAGAGGCTTCGAAGGTTTGCCGTGAATCCGCAACGCTACGGTCTGCCCAGGTTGGTAGAGGATGTTCACTTTATCGCCGTACTGATAGCCGCCCTTATCCAAAACAGCCTGCATTTTGTCTTTCAATTCCGGCCCGAAAGTGAAGCTGTGAATCATCAGTCCGTTCGCCTGCTCGCGAACCACGATCGCATTTGCGCCGGCGTAAATCACTTCCGCCTTCAGCCAATTCGTGCCCGGGGGCGCGCCTTTCGGCGTAATCGTCCTGACGATTTTGGTGACGATCGGCGCCGCCACCACTGATTCGACAACCTGCGCTTGCGCCGCGGCGGCCGAAATCGCCAGGCCAGCGGCCAGGACGCACGAAGCTACGAAGATCTTATAGCTCTTCATCGAAAGAAATCTTCAAGGACTTCAGGAACTTGATATCTTGCGCCGTAATCTCAACCTTGGATTCCACTTCTTCGTCTTGCATGGCTTCATCGTCCACACGGATGTGGAGCGACTCGAGAAAGCGCCGGTCTTGCGTGGTCATTCGCGCGCTTTGGCCCGTCCGCTTGGCCAGTCCGATCGTGGCATCCAGCTTCAGCACGATATCGAATCCAGCCGCGCGAACACCGGCAATAGCCTCCGCGATGCGTTCTGAGTCCGACACGCTGTCGTTGATCGCGTGTCCCAATTCACGCAACAACTGCTTCATCCGGTCGTCCAGTTGCAAGAGTGCCTACCTCCTCGGAGAGGTCGTACTAAAGCGATTCTAGGACGTCCCCCAGCCCGAAACAAGTGCCCAAATAGCCCCCCGATTCCGCTCGGTTACCTGTCCCCGCCCCAGTTGCGGCAGCCCCCCGAGCCTGCTGCTGCCGAAGCTGTGCCACAACCAGCCGGATTTCGTCGAACGTAACCTCTGGAGGCAAGGCATAGAATCGCTTGATTCTCGGCTGCTGCAGTCATAGCATAACTGTGTGCGCCGCGCAGCAATACACGCGATGATCTGGCTCGTTTTGGCAGCGTGTCTGGCGTGTCCCATTATGCAGATGTTCGATTGTTGGGACCATGAACTTCAGACAGGCCAAGACACAGAATCGACTATTCTCTTCTTCGCGGCATGCATCGGTGCGACGTTAGTAGTGCTCCGAGCTATTGTCAGGGTCTATCAACTTTCCGGTTCAGGACGAGCCGAGAGTCCATTCAGCCGTTTTGTTGGCCCGCTGGGAATTCTAGTACGTGCCGCCTCAGCAGCGGCGCCCTTCCCAAGTCCCCCCGCTAATCTCCGTATCTAGAAGTGTGCCTGAACGCCCCAGCGCGTCCGTGCTGGGCGTGTCTTTACAAGCGCCTTAGCGTACAAATCCCTGCATTAGGGCACTGCAAACGCTCGCTGAGTCGAATGTCACCGAAGAAACTAGCGCCCAACAAAGTCGCGCGAACGCTCATAGAGCAATTGAGGACGTGGAAAGGGGAGGCTCAGGGAGATATGGACCACGCGGCAGACGAAACCAACTCGACACCTGCTGTTCGCTGCTCTGGCGTGACGAAGATTTACGGTGCGGGCGATGCCAGCGTTGCAGCACTCAGCGGCGTTGATCTCACCGTGCGTCACGGAGAACTATTGATGATCGTGGGACCGTCCGGCTGCGGAAAGACTACTTTGATATCCGTTATCGCCGGAATTCTTGACCAAGATTCTGGCGAATGCGAGGTCTTGGGCCACGATTTGAAGCACATGGACCAGCGACAGCGTGCGCGATTTCGTAGCGCTTCCATCGGATTCGTGTTTCAGCTTTTCAACTTATTACCTGCGCTCAACGCACTAGAGAACGTCTCAATTCCGCTGTTGCTGAAGGGCATGTCTCGGAAAGATGCGGAGGCCCGCGCGGAAGAGGTTCTCGAAGAAGTGAATCTCGGCTCCCGTGTTGACGCGCTTCCAGACAAGCTAAGCGGCGGTCAGCAACAACGCATCGCTATCGCTCGAGCATTGGTGCATGACCCGAAACTGATCGTTTGCGATGAGCCGACGAGCAATCTCGATCACGTCACCGGCCACAGTGTCATGGAACTCCTCAGAGGAGTTGCCAAAAGTGCTGACAGAGCTCTCGTCGTCGTGACTCACGATCCGCGCATCTTCGAATTTGCCGACCGCCTCGCTCGCATGGATGACGGAAAGATCATGGAAGTGGTGGACGGCAAAAATAAGGAGCGTTTGTTATGATTCGCAGATTCCTGAAATATTTGCTTCCCGCATTTGCCCTGCTGGGCGTTGTCGCCGCCGCGGCCATGGTAGAGGAAGGCAACCGCACTCCGCCTGTAACAAAGCCGTTGTTCCAGCCAGCCGAGGCGCCATTTTCCTCGTATATCTTTGGTCCTGGCATCGTCGAGGCTAGCACGCAAAACCTTGCCATAGGAACCCCGGTATCCGGCATCGTGACCGCCATCTACGTGAAATGGGGTGAGGGCGTGAAGACGGGCGCGCCGCTGTTCAAGATCGACACGCGGGACCTCGATGCTCAATTGATTCCGGGAAATGCAAAAGTCAATGAAGTACAGGCACAGTTGTCGGCGGCGACGGCGAACGTCAGCGAGGCGAAGGAGACCCTAGCGAAGGCGGAAAATCATCTTCGCGTTGGCGAGGGGTTGGCGCTCGGAGTGTCCATCAGCGCTGAGGACCTGGCCAACAGAAAGTTCGACGTTGAAATCGCTAAGGCGGCGTTCAACTCAGCCCAAGCGCAGGTGCAGCAAGTTCAGGCTCAGATTGCTTCGGCTGAGGCTCAAGTGCAGCAAATCGAGGACGAGATAAAAATTCGCACGGTTCGTGCGCCGGTAGCCGGCACTATTCTGCAATTACAGATCTTCCCTGGCGAATACGCACCGAGTGGCGTCCTTGCGACGCCGCTGATGGTGTTGGGCAACGACACGGTTTTGTACGTGCGCGTCGAGATTGATCAGAGCGATGCGTGGAGGTTTCATGCCGATGCGCCAGCGGTGGCATACGTGCGAGGCAACGCAAATCTGAAGACAACATTGCAGTACGTGCGCACGGATCCTGACGTCGTTCCCCAAACGCTGCTTACCGGCGATATCACGCAGCGCACGGACACTCGGGTGTTGCACGTAATCTACCGGTTCGAACATGCAGCGCTGCCCACCTATGTCGGGCAGCTCATGGACGTGTTCATCCAAGCGCCTCCGATCGGAGCGGTTACCAGCGGCAGCAATGAAAAACCGGCCGCTCAGAGGGATGTTTCCGCTGGCGATGGAAGGAGGCCGTAAATGCTACGCGTTGCGCTGAAGATGCTCTGGGGAGATCGCCCGAAGTATGTGGGATTGCTGATCGGCATTTCGTTTGTCTCATTTCTGGTTACCTTCGCTCTCTCCTATCTAGCTGGCTTTATGTCGCGCGGATTTGCTCTGGTCACCGAAAACCCCGGCGCGGATGTATGGGTCATGGACCCAGCGGTTGAATCGACGGAACTGACGACGAATATTCCCGATTCAGCCCTGACCCGCGTCCGCAGCGTCGACGGTGTACTGTCTGCCATGCCCCTGGCCCTGACGACCATGGACGCCCGCTTTCCGGACGGACGGTTTCAATCGTTTGAAATCATCGCCGTGGATGAGGCGACGCTATTCGGTCTTCCTCCGCTGGAAAATGGTGTCTCGCCCGTGGTGATGCGCACTCCCGATGCGGTAGTCGTCGCCTCGGGTGGCACCGAGGGCAAGCTAGGGACCCCCGTGTTTGCGGCAGATGAGTGGCCATACCGACCGCATCTCGGGGAAGCATCGAAGGAGCAAACGACGACCGCGTTCTATCGGCTCATTCCAGATTCCCTCAAACCGAATCGTGGGGCGCCCACTCGCGAATTGGCTGCGGGAGACTTGCTACTGGTGAATGATCACCGCGTTGTGGTCAGGGGGCGCGCAAAGGCCCTGCCGCGCTACCCGCCGCGGCCTCTGATGTACACCACGATCTCGAACGCGGCGAGGATGCTGCCGCCGGAGCGACACTTGCTGACTTTTGTCCTGGCCAAGGCTACGCCAGGGGTCTCGCCGCGAGAATTAGCTGCGCGCATCCAGGCGCAAACCGGCCTGAAAGCGCGTTCCTCGAAAGATTTCAAAACAGATACCGTCGATTGGCTGTTGATCAACTCCGAAGACGTCGGCGACATGCTCTCGATGGTTTCCATTGCCATGCTCGTGGGACTTGGGGTGACTGGAGTGATGCTCTACATGTTCACGTCAGACAGTCTGAGGCAGTACGCGGTGCTGAAAGCGATGGGCGCGGACTCGAGACTGCTGCTGACCATGATTTTCGTGCAGTCTGGTCTGTGCGCCCTTTTGGGTATCGGTCTCGGCCTCGGATTATGTGGTGTCGTTGGCCAGATCGCGATGATGGAATTCGATTATCCGTTTCGCATGATGTGGTTCAACCCGGTCTTGGGGAGCCTGATGGTGATTGTCGTAAGTATTGTAGCCGCCGCGATCAGCGCGCGTCCGGTGCTGAACCTTGAGCCCGGCGTGGTGTTTGCGGGGCGTTAACCCGCCGGAACCAGTGGCGATCGAGTCTAGGGAGAAACCGAATGAACACAATGGGTAAGCGCTGCGTTCTGTTTGTCACATGCTGTGTGTTAGCCGGGTGCGCTGTGCAAAGATATCAACCCTCACCAATCGTGGCCGCCACGACAGCCACGCAGTTTGAGGCGCGAAATCTTGCCGATCCAGAGCTCCGATCCTTCATCGACAATACCCTCGGCCATCCCGTTTCTTCTTGGCCGCCTCAGAAATGGGATTTGCAGATGCTCTCGCTTGCCGCTCTGTATTTCAATCCCGCACTAGATACGGCTCGGGCGCGAGCCACAACAGCCGAAGGAGCCGTGGTAACCGCCGCTGCACGCCCAAATCCTACGTTTGATCTCGTGCCCGGCGTCCCGACTCCCTATTTGCTGACTCAAGACGTTCTATTCGTGATCGAGACAGCAGGCAAGCGAGGGCTCCGCATTCAGGTTGCCAAGAATCTCGACCAAGCGGCTCAGTTCGATCTCGCGGACTCAGCATGGACGGTAGCGATGGGTGTTCGGGTCGCGCTCCTTAATTATCTCGTTGCCTCCAGAAACCTACAACTGCTCGAGTCGCAGGAGAAGATCCGGGCGGACCAAGTCGCTATTTTGGAGCAACAACTGTCGGCGGGAGAAATAACAAGAGTGGATCTGGACCTTACGCGGATTGAGCTCTCAAAAACAGAGGTGGCTATTCGGACGGGTGATGGCCAACTCGGCGATGCCAGAGCTGCTCTAGCCGCTGCCATCGGCATTCCGGTCGCAGCGCTGGACGGAGCTGACTTCTCATGGCCGGAAATGGACACACCTCCGAGTTCGGAGTCCCTCTCACCTATACACATCCAACGTGACGCAGTCCTAAATCGACTGGATGTGCGACGCTCACTCGCACAATACGCAGCTGCAGACGTTGCTCTCCAATTGGAGATCGCCAAGCAGTATCCAAACTTCAACATCAGTCCGGGGTACACCTATGAGGAGCGAAACAGTTTCTTTACCGTCGGCTTCTCAGCCACTCTGCCCGTATTCAATCGTAATCAGGGACCGATAGCGGAAGCCGAGGGGCGCCGGAAGGAAGCAGCGGCTGCATTTTTGCAAACTCAAGCAAAGGTGATCGAAAAAAGCGATCGCGCGCTTGCGAACTACGGAGCCGCGCTCAAAGAGATGAGCGAGGCACAATCGCTTTACCGGATTCAAGAGAACCGTCAACAGGCAGTTCAACAAGCAATTCGCGCTGGCTCTGACACTCGGCTGAGTGCTGACGGAGCGCAGATTCAACTCTATGTCTTGGCTAGCGTTAAACTAGACGCACTGGCGGGCGCACAGCGTGCTCTTGGTCACCTCGAAGATGCCGCCCAACGCCCGCTTGACTCCGACGAAGTGCTTCCGATTAATCCCGATTCTCCAGCCCTCAACAAAAACCCTGAAAGACCGGAAAAATAAAGCTCCCTACGCGAGTGATGCGCGTGGTCCAGTCCAATCCTTTCAGACGAGGGTGCTCAGTCCGATTCGCCCACCCCGCAACAAGGGGCCCAAATTGCCCCCGATTCCGCTCGGTTACCTGTCCCCGGGCGCGCTCCGACGCGCCGATGGTTGCAAAGCGCGCGAGTCCATTCCAACAACCGTGGTGGTAAGTTTTAAGTGCCAGTGTTTCCAACGTAACGCGCATTTGACTTGCGCCATTGCGCATCGGATACTCTGTGCGCGCTGATCGTGTTTCGCGGTGAACACTCAATCTCCTGGGGAGGAGCGCATGGCGTATCGGTTTGCGTTGGCATCCGCTCTAATTCTGGTGGTTCTCACTTTCATGTTTCCGGGCCACGCTTCCGCGCAACGTTCGTGCGAGACCCTGGCATCCCTCACCCTTTCGGGAGTCAGTATTACTTCGGCGACCTCGGTCGCGGCTGGTGCATTCAAGCCGCCTTCGGCACCGGGCCAGCCTGCTCCGAATTATGCTCTACCAGCTTTCTGCCGAGTCCTCGGCGTTGCCAAGCCGACCACCGATTCAGATATCAAATTTGAAGTGTGGCTCCCTACATCGGGCTGGAACGGCAAATTCGAACAGGTTGGCAACGGCGGTTTCGCCGGGACGATTCCGGAAGCCGCGATGTCCGAGCCTCTGCATCGGGGCTACGCGACCGCCGCAACCGACGACGGCCACGTCGGCGGGACAGACGTTTCCTGGGCCATCGACCATCCTGAAAAGCTAATCGACTTCGGCTATCGCGCCGTGCACGTCGTTTCCATGCAGGCCGAAGCCATCATCACGGCCTTCTACGGAAAAAGTCCCCGGCTTGCATACTTCGTCGGATGTTCCGATGGAGGCCGCGAGGCACTCATGGAAGCGCAACGCTTTCCGGAAGATTTTCGTGGCATCGTTGCCGGCGCGCCCGCGAATTATTGGACGCACCTCTTCTTAAAATTCCTTTGGGATGAGCGCTCCGTCGGCCAGCCCGGCGCCTTCATTCCGCCCCCGAAGCTCAAAATCCTCCAGGACGCATCGCTCGCGGTTTGCGATTCGCTCGACGGTTTGAAGGATGGGCTGATCGAAAATCCGCAGCTTTGCCATTTCAATCCGTCGGTCGTGCAGTGTAAGGGGGACGACGCCGCTGATTGCCTGACCGCCCCGCAAGTGCAAGCCGCGCAAGAGATCTACGAGCCCGCGGTCAATTCCGAAACAGGCACAGAAATAGCGCCAGGATTTTCTCCCGGTGCCGAAGCCAATCCCGCGAACTGGGCGCTCTGGATCACCGGCATGCAGCCTGGAGCGCCGGCTCTCGACGCATTTTTCGCAAACAATTTTTTGGCGGACATGGTTTTCGCCAATCCGAAATTGAATTTCGATTTGGTGAATCTTGGAAGCGACGTTAAGCTGATCGACGATAAGGTCGGTTCCATTCTCAATTCCGACAGCCCGAATCTCGGCGCTTTCAAGTCGCGCGGCGGAAAATTGATCCATTACGCCGGATGGGGCGACGCCGCGATTCCGCCGCAGGGAAGCGTCAACTACTTCGAAAGCGTGCAGTCCAAGATGGGAAACACGGAAGGCTTTTATCGGCTCTTCATGGTCCCCGGTATGTCCCACTGCGGAGGTGGCGCGGGCGCCAACGCCTTCGGCAACGGCGCCGCCGTGCCCAACGCGGACGCTTCAGATGACGTGGTGATGGCCCTCGATCGCTGGGTCGAACACGGTGTCGCGCCGGCCAAAATCGTCGCCACGCGCTACGTGGACAACAACCCGGCCACGGGCGTCGAAATGACGCGCCCTTTGTGCCCCTACCCGCAGCAGGCTCGTTACAATGGCTCGGGCGAACCGAACCAAGCTTCAAGTTTCACCTGCCGCGTCCCTCCTGCCCTGGCAAAGCACTAATTGCAACGCCGTTTCGCGCGGCTAATCTCGGCGAGAAATCAGGCAGTCTCGATACGGGCGGAATCATGCAAACCCAGTTCTTCGATCATCGCTTCTCTCATACGGAATTTCTGCACCTTGCCCGTAACTGTCATTGGAAATGCGTCCACAATCTTGATGTAGCGCGGAATTTTGAAGACCGCGATTTTCTCTTTGCAAAATGATTGAATTTCTTCCGCTGAAAGATTCACGCCCGCCTGAGGCTTAATCCACGCCGCCACTTCTTCCCCGTATCTTGCGCTGGGAATCCCGATAATTTGGACTTCACTGACTCCCGGGCACGTGTAGAGGAACTCTTCAACCTCACGGGGGTAGATATTTTCGCCGCCGCGAATGATCACATCTTTCACGCGCCCGACGATTCGGCAGCAGCCGTCTTCGCGCATGACGGCAATGTCGCCCGTATGGAGCCAGTCGTCAGCATCGATTGCCTTTCGCGTAGCTTCCTCATTATTGTAATAGCCCTTCATTACGCAATAGCCGCGGGTGCAAAGTTCTCCCTGTTCACCACGAGCCAAAGTCCCTCCACTCTGCGGATCGACGATTTTCACTTCGGTATGAGGTAATGGCCTGCCGACGGTGCTAACCCGTAGCTCGACCGTGTCGTCTGTGGTGGTTTGCGTGATTACCGGCGACGACTCCGTCTGTCCGTACGCAATTGTAATCCCCGAGCAATGCATTACCGTCACAACTTGCTTCATCAGGTGGATCGGACAAGGCGAGCCCGCCATGATTCCGGTGCGCAACGAGCTAAGGTCAAAGCCGAGAAAGTCGGGGTGCTCAAGCACCGCACGGAACATCGTCGGCACACCGTACAGCGCATTGCACTTCTCGCCGGACACTGCTTCAAGCGTCTTCAAAGGATCGAAATGCTCCGCGGGAATCACAATCGTGCATCCCTTCACCACGGCGCCCATATTGCCCATCACCATGCCGAAGCAGTGATAGAACGGCACGGGAATGCAGATGCGTTCGCCCGGCATCATCCTCATACTGTCGGTCACGAGGAGCGCATTGTTCACAATATTGTGATGGCTCAATACCGCGCCCTTGGGCCTGCCCGTCGTTCCCGATGTGTATTGAATATTGATCGGGTCATCGCAGGAGAGATCGGCTGCCCTTTTCGTCAACTCGGCGCGGCTTGAAGCATCGCCCATAGCAGCGATTTGGCTCCAGCCGAAAAAGCTCTCGGGGTACGTCTCGCCGATCAAAATAAGATTCTTCAGGTGCGGCAACTCCTGAGACGACAACGCGCCAGGCTTGCTGTTTTTCGCCTCCGGACACGTTTCGAAAAAAATGGATACGAAGTTTGCCTTGTTAAACTGCGGAACCATAATCAGCGTCTGACATTCGGACTGCGCCAGCGCATACTTCAGCTCGTATGCTCGGTATGCTGGGTTCAGGTTGACGAGCAATCCGCCGACTTTAGCCGTCGCAAATTGCGTGATTACCCACTCGGAACAGTTCGTGGCCCAGATACCCACACGATCACCCTTGCGCACCCCTAGCCGCAGCAGCCCAAGCGCGAAGCGCTCCGCGTCGGCATGTAGTTGTGCATACGTGAACCGCCGATTCTGATGGCGAGAGATCAAGGCGAGCGATTCGGGCCATGCGTGGGCCGCCGCATCCAGTGCTTCGCCAATGCAGGAGCTGAGCAACGGCGTTAGGCCGACGCCCGACGCGTAACTCGGCCGCGCGTTCTGTTCTTCAATCCTCGCGTATTTCGTTTCGTGGGGCACGCGTTGCCGAATAATACTACCTCTCACGGGCTCGCTACAGGCGTATTGCGCCCTCCATGTACTCCGGTCTATATTATTAGTCCCGATGTCTGTGCATCGCAGTTGCGGCTTCGTGATCCACCCAATTTCTGTGCCGAAGCTCGCCCTTAGCCTCCTGCTTTTGGGCCTTCTCCCAGGTCCCGTCTGAGGCTAACTCAAGATCGTTTTTGAGAGGCCACCGGCGGGGTAATCGCCAGGTGGCTTTTTTTGTTTTTGGAGCAGAATCGAAAAGAGAGGAATGAGCAATGCTCAGCGACCCGAAAACCAAATACCGGCCGGTATCGAACTTCAGCTTGGATGACCGCCTCTGGCCTTCGCAGTCAATCAGTAAGCCGCCTGTCTGGTGCAGCGTGGATCTTCGCGATGGCAATCAAGCCCTGGTCGAACCGATGGACTCGCTCCGCAAGTTCAGAATGTTTGAGGCGCTCGTCACGCTGGGCTTCAAAGAGATTGAGATCGGCTTCCCGGCTGCTTCGCAAACCGACTTCGACTTTTGCCGCGACCTGATTGAGAAGCAGCGCGTGCCAGAGGACGTCACGGTACAAGTGCTCGTGCAAGCCCGTGAAGATTTGATGCGCCAAACTTTCGAAGCGGTGAGAGGCATACACCGCGCCATCGTTCACGTTTACAACTCCGTTTCCAAAGTGCAGCGGCGCGTAGTCTTCGGCTCGGACAAAAAGGGCGTGAAGCAGATTGCCGTGAACGGTGCGCGTCTTGTGAAGCAATACGCCGCCGAATACCCAGAAACGAAATGGGTCTTCCAGTATTCGCCAGAGAGCTTCACCGGTACTGAGACAGACTATGCGTTAGAGGTATGCGAAGCGGTGATGGAGATATGGCGCCCTACGCCACAAAACCCGGTCATTATCAATCTTCCCGCCACTGTCGAAATGTCAACGCCCAACGTCTATGCCGATCAAGTCGAATGGGTGAGTCGCAACATCAAGGGTCGCGACTCGATCGTGTTGAGCGTCCATCCTCATAACGATCGCGGCACTGCTGTGGCTGCCGCTGAACTCGCCCTGATGGCGGGCGCCGAGCGCGTCGAGGGAACTCTCTTCGGCAATGGCGAACGCACGGGCAACGTTGACATTGTCACGCTCGCGCTGAACCTGTATACGCAGGGCACTCATCCGGGCCTCAATTTCTCGAACATCAAAGAGGTGATCGAACGTGCTGAGTTCTGCAACGGGCTACCGGTGCACCCACGACATCCTTACGCGGGTGAATTAGTCTTCACCGCCTTTTCTGGTTCGCACCAGGACGCTATCAAAAAAGGTTTCGCCGCTCGCTCCGAGGATGGTCTCTGGGAAGTGCCGTATCTCCCGATCGATCCGAAAGATCTCGGACGCACCTATGAAGCTGTGATTCGGGTGAATAGCCAATCCGGGAAGGGCGGCGTTGCATTCTTGCTCGAGAGGGACCACGGCATCAAGCTCCCGCGGCCTTTGCAAATCGAATTCAGCCGCCTCATTCAACGGTTGAGCGAAGCAAGGGGCGGCGAAGTGACTTCAGACGAAATTTGGTCTGTCTTTAAAGCTGAGTACATTGACCAACAGGCACCGTTTGCCAATCGCGATCATCACGACGACTCCACTGAGGACGGCGATAAGCTAACCGCCACGGTAAGCCAACACGGTGCGGATCACGTGATCTCAGGCGTGGGGAATGGTCCGATCGAGGCATTCATCGACGGCTTTCGCCGCGAGTTTGGCATCGAGATCTGCATAGTTGACTACCAAGAGCATGCGATCGGCAGCGGCGCCGACGCGGTAGCAGTATGCTTCGTGGAAATACACACGAAGAATGCACGATCAGTATTCGGCGTCGGCATGCACCGTAATATCGTGACCACATCGCTGAACGCCATCATCAGCGCGGTGAATCGCGCCGAAGCAAGATACATGCCCACTATTGGCACCTCCATGCCATTGCGCGCGGTGCCTTGAGCGTCGCGCACCAGACTCTTCGTTCTACCAGGTCGGGGACCGTGCCGATGATGGTAGAAATCTGGTGCCCTCGGATGGCTCCGATTTCTTGAAACGAGCGGCCTTCGGCGAGCAACCGCCTCGTTTCCTCTGCGGGTTGGATAGTTTCCACGCGATGCGTGTCGCAGCCCGTTCGCCCTTTTTGAATCGCCCGATCGCATCCAGAATCTGTTCGCCATACATTTCGACTTTGCGTTCGCCGAAGCCCGAAACAGCCAACAGCGCGAAAAGCGAAGCCGGTCGCGCGCGGCAAAGGGCTTCGAGAGCCGTATCGTGCATCACGACAAATGCGGGGACACCCTGCTCTTTTGCAGTCACTCGCCGCCATTCGCGAAGATAGTCGTGCAGCTCAGGATCGATATCGGAACCGCTCGCCTTGGCCTGAGCCGTGGCGCTGTCGCGCGCGGGTTTGCCTGGTCCGGCAGCAGAAGCCCTCTCGGCACTCTGAACGATTGCGTCTCCGCCGCCCGTGCACACGTCGCACGCGGAGCACGTTTTCCATTTTGGAGTCTCGCCAAAATGAACGCAGATTTGGTGATGCCGGCACCTGCCCGGTTCCACGAATCGGCGAATCTCATCGTACCGCTGCCATGCGCGTTCCCGTTCCGCCGGATCGCTGATCTCTTTCGTAAAATGGACCAGTAAAGCAGTGTCCCGCTTCTGCCATAGCAGCAAGCAATCCGCGGCTAGACCGTCACGCCCGGCGCGGCCCGCCTCCTGGTAATACTGCTCGATTGATTTCGGCAGCGAGAGATGAATCACCGCGCGGACCGCCGCTTTATTGATCCCCAGGCCGAAAGCAATCGTGCCCACCAGCACGCGCACTTCGTCGGACATCCACATCTCTTGGTTGCGCCTGCGTGTAGCGGCGTCCATGCGCCCGTGATAAGGAATGGCGCCGATTCCCTGCTCTTCCAGGAAATCCACGGTCTCGTCCACCCGCGCGATCGTCGGCGAATAAACGATCACGCTTTCGCCGCGAACTTCTCTCAATGCCTTCACCAACATTTCGGTCTGAGTGCGCGCGTCGCATTGCTTGACGATGTATCGCAAATTCGGGCGGTGAAAGCTGGCGATATATTTGTCGGGCTTGTTCAGGCCAAGCTGCTCGATAATGTCGTGGCGGACCCTCCGCGTCGCGCTCGCCGTGAAAGCCGCGATCGCGCAATCCGGAAAATGCTCCCGCAGGCGGTTCAGTTGCCGGTACTCGGGCCGGAACTCGTGGCCCCACTCGGAAATGCAATGGGCCTCGTCAATCGCGAAAAATGAGACGGGAACTTTCTCGAGCCAGGCGATAGTGTCTTCGCGCGCCAGGCGCTCGGGAGAAACATACAGCAGCCGGTACTGACCTTCGCGCGCCGCTTGAATCACCGCGGACTGCTGCGGCTGCGTGAGCGAGCTATTCAGCAGCGCCGCCGGAATCCCCATCTGCGCAAGTTGCGCGGCTTGGTCTTGCATCAACGCGATCAGCGGCGAAATCACCACCACGGTTTTTCCGGGCTGCATGGCGGCGGGTAATTGGTAGCAAAGCGATTTGCCGCCGCCAGTCGGCATCACCACGCACGCATCGCGATGATCCAGAAGGCTCCTCACGATCCGCTCCTGCAAAGGACGAAACGAATCGTAGCCCCAGTAGCGACGCAAAGATGACAGCAGGTCCGAGTCAGAATGCACGTGCGAAGTATAAGCCGTGGCCTGTACCGCGTCGATGCGCAGATTTTACTGAGACTTGGCCGCCAAACGCGCAAAGCGCGATCAGTGATGCGATACATGCGGTACTGGATGGAGATGGTCGCAAAGTTCCGGAAAATCCATCGAGTTTGGCGATTAAATCTTCGAGTTTGCCGCATGGAATTCATCTAACTAGAAACATTTCGCCGCCCTTAAAGCGCAAATTCTTCCCATAAACCGCGCCCATAGCACTAAAATTGGAGCCATGCCTAGTAACATGCTGCCCGCGCTGTTGCGCTCCCTCCGGGTCACGCTCCGCTTGTTCTGGCGGCTCACCCGGCAACTTTTCCATGAGGCCACCGGGGCGATGTTCGGCATCTTCGCGGCCTGGGCCGCGTTCGCCGCCTGGAAACAATGGAAGCAAAAGCCAGCGCTGTGGTTCATGGGCCTAGCGATCGCCTATGCCATACTGATGGCGGCATATTCTTTCGGGTCGTTTAAGCGGGCGCGCCGCGTCCGATAAACTCATGCATTCGCCTCCAATCCGCTGAAATGACACGGGATACGAAATCCGCCTCGACAACGGGCCTGCCCATGCCTCCAGTGATCACTCAGGACGATCTACGCGGATGGGACGCCGAGCGCGACCTCGGCTACCCGGGCGAATTCCCCTTCACGCGCGGAATTTACCCCACGATGTACCGCGGCCGCCTGTGGACGATGCGGCAATACGCGGGATTCGGGAGTGCGCTCGAATCGAATCGTCGATATCGCTACTTGATGGCGCAAGGGCAGACGGGGCTTTCGGTGGCGTTCGATTTGCCGACGCAGATCGGGATGGACTCCGATCACGCGCTGGCGCAGGGCGAAGTGGGCAAGGTCGGCGTGGCGATTGATTCGATCGAGGACATGCAGGCGCTCTTTGACGGGATTCCTCTCGAGCGCATTTCCACGTCGATGACGATCAATTCCACGGCGGCGATTTTGCTGGCGCTTTATGTGGCGGTGGCGAAACAGCAAGGCGCGAATCTGGCGCGGCTTTCGGGCACGGTGCAGAACGACGTCCTGAAGGAATACATCGCGCGCGGGACGTACATTTATCCGCTGCGGCCGGCGATGCGGATCGTTACGGACATTTTCGGCTGGTGCCGCAGCGAACTTCCGAATTGGAATGCGATTTCGATTTCCGGGTATCACATCCGCGAGGCGGGCGCGACGGACGTGCAGGAAGTTGCGTTCACGCTTGGGAATGCGATTGCGTACGTGGAATCGGCGGTTGCGTCCGGATTGAAGGTGGATGAATTCGCGCCGCAGCTTTCCTTTTTTTTCAACGCGCACAATGAATTTCTGACGCAGATCGCGAAATTCCGCGCCGCGCGGCGTCTGTGGGCGCGCACGATGCGCGATCGATTTGGAGCACGCGATCCGCGGTCCATGATGCTGCGCTTTCACGCGCAGACGGCGGGATCGTCACTTACGGCGCAGCAGCCGGAAAATAATTTAGCGCGCGTGGCGATCCAGTGCCTGGCGGCGGTCCTCGGAGGCTGCCAATCGCTTCATGCCAATGGCCTGGACGAAGCGCTGGCTCTGCCGACGGAGCAGGCGGCGCTGCTTGCTCTGCGCACGCAGCAAGTGATCGCACAGGAAACCGGCGTGGCGAATACCATCGATCCGGTGGGCGGCTCTTACGCCATCGAAAAGCTGACCAACGAAATCGAGGCGGGCGCGCGGGAATACATTTCGCGAATTGACGCGCTGGGAGGAATGCTGCGGGCGATCGAGACGGGTTACGTCCAAATGGAGATACAGAAATCGGCGTATGAATATCAGCAGGCGGTGGAACGCGGCGAGCAGATCGTGGTGGGCGTCAACCGATTTCAAACCGATGACGAGCAGCCGATTCCGACGCTACGGATCGATCCTGAAATCGAGCGGTCACAGGTGGCGCGCTTGCGAGAGTTGCGCGCTCGGCGTGACGCCGCAAAAGCGCAAGCCGGAATCAACGAAGTGGAGCATCGCGCCCGCAGCAGCGAGAATTTGATGCCTGCGATCTTGGCGGCGGTAGAGGCGCGCGTCACGGTAGGGGAAATTTCGGACGCATTGCGCCGCGCGTTCGGTGAATATCAAGAATCCGGTTGCGTCGCGCGTTCGGCGAATATCAGGAATCCGTAGTGGTGTAGCGAGGGGTATCCCGGCCTCGGTCATTCTCCGTCGTGCCGGCTACCGACCAACTCCCGCCAGAAATTCATACGTGAGTTTCGCAATACGTTTCCACGAGCGTTCCGCCGATTTTACGACGGCGGCTACCGCATCCGGGAAGACCAGCGACGGTCGCGCGATTTTCCCTGCAAACCAGCAGACAGTCGCTGTCTGGCGATAATAACGGTCCGCGAGTTTGAACGCTTGGGGATCGTATACGGGACCCGATCCTTTCCATAAACTGCCGCTCGTGTGGCTCGGACGGCAGTGGCTGTAATGGCAAAGATCCTCATACAATCCCCCAAGCCATCCTTCCGGCGGGACATTGCGGCGCTTTTGCCACACGAACCGTGTGGCCCCACTGTTGACCAAGTGCTGATTTAGCGCCACGACCGTGCTGTTCCTGCTGATGATCTGGTCGCACGCGCTCTGAAAGGACAGAGTCTCGTTGGCCGCCAGCCAGTTTTTGAAGTGCGGATCGACAGCGTCATCTTGATATCGCAAGCCGATGATCGTTCTTTCTAGCGCCGCCCGCAGTGTCTCGATCGCCTGCCGGTAAAATCCGTGGGCACTCGCGAACGTCGACGCCTGCCATTCGGCTTCGCCCTCGAAAGCTGCGCGGTACAAGGCATCATCCTGAAGACTATCATCCTCAGCAAAACCGATCCCCGCAACCCAAGCACCGTGAAGCTCCTGCTGAACCTTCAGCGCGCTCCCGTGATACTCACTCGTTTGAAGGGAGACATCGTCCGGCGCCGCCTGCAGCTCCGTCCACGTTTTCAGATCGACGGGGTCGAGGGCGACGCGGAATTTTTTCACGTACCCGAACGCGCCATGAGGAATGACCAGACGCGCCGAGCGAAAATCGTCGCGGCGCAGTGGCTTTGCGTCCCCCCCGATCAGGAACTTCTTCAACCTCCTGCTAACGAGTTTCCGCTTCGGCCGCTTCTTGATCCGCACCTCACGGTTGCCGTTGCGCCTCGTTTTCACGTTTCTCCCCCGCCGCCCTCTTTTCCTCTTCCCTCATGTGCGCCAGCAGCGATTTTGCATTGTGATCGGTAAGCCGCTCGCGACAGGCCTCTACTACCTCAAATTGGTGCTCCAGATATTTCTTCGTGATTCTTCCGCGGAAATGCTCCTTGCGGTACCGTCCCGGGTGCGCCAGATTTCTGACGATCCGGACCACCTCCGCATGGTCGCCCACCTTTGCCTTCCTGCTGTTCCACTCCTGATCAAGTTCCAGCCCGGCGGGGAACCAACCCGCCACCTTGGCTACTTTCAATAGCTCCCCGAGGTCCCAGTCCAGTAACGGCTTCGGCTTCTTGCTCTTTGTCGGAATCTGTCCTGTAGCCAAAGCCTCCGCGTCATAGACATTGACCATCAGCATCAACAAAGCCTCGAGTGCGGAGCCCAGCATAACGCAACCCGCTAGGTAGGCCTTTGCTTTCTGGCATCGGTCTGCCTCTCTGCCGTAGAAGCGGTATAGCCGCCAGACTTCTCGCTCTTCTTCATCGCTCAGTGCCGTGAACTTTTCCACCGTGACACCCCGCTGTTGCGACACGCCATGAATCGGCCATTTATTTCAGCGGTTTCACGGCTGCGCCACCCGCCGGAACGATCCGCCAAATGGCAATTCACCGCGCGAGTTTCAGAGCTTCGGGTGATGCGGCACCCGCCCGATCTGTGCCTGACGTCGGCACAGGTTGATGGCTCGCTAGTCTACGTGGGCCGAAACCGAGAGGATTTGGTAGGTCCACGTGATGCGTCCTTTTGGCGAAAGTGCCACACCCGGGAGATAGTCTTCGAAATCTCTACTTTGCCCGGGAGGGACGCTGGCATCGATGTTAGTCTTCTCATCGTCTACCGTCTCGCATGCCCCCTCCGCCAAACAATCCTGAAAAACTAGCCTGAGTTCGAGACTACCGAGAGAGTAAGTGGAATTGTTCCGTATCCGCCCAGTGATGCGTTCTGGACTGCCGTTGTAGTTTGAAAAGCTGACACGAGGATCAACCAATTCGATCTGACCGATTTTGATGAGGTGCTTCGCTGTCTCCTCCCTGCTCTTCTGCTCCGATTGGTTCTGTTCGTACCATCCAACCAACAGAATCGCACCCACAACGAGGATTCCCAGGGCTATCGCCGCTACTCGCCGAAAACGGGGGCTCACTATCAGTAGGTAAAGGAGTCCAAGGATCAGAATCACCAATCCGAGTGACATCTCAAACTCCCCGATAGCAAAACTCTAATCGAATCGCCAGCAGTCCAGTCGTTTACCCGAATACCGTAGAGAAGATAAGGACGGCTACTCCATTCGCTAGTCTGTTTGCGCGACAGTATAACTGAAGATTTACTTACCCGATCAAGAGAGACGGAGCGCACGTCACTGCGTGTGCAAAAGTGGGCCGAATCTTGTATAAAGAACTTGCGCGGGTTTACCAGTGATCACTATAACGGGGATATCGACACAAGACGGTGAGGGGCAGCAACATGTCGACATTGATAGATTTCCTGACCATTGCCCTCTTTGTCACGCTGGGATCGAGCCGCTAAAGCAAAAGTGGGCTCATTTTAACACGGCGCAAAGGAGGCTAGAGATCGTCTTTCGGTGCCCGAGGTCAAGATGTCAATCGTTATTTGTTGCGCGATACTTCAACAGAGGGTATTCGGCACTCGTTTACAGCGGATCCTATCCTTTCGAGCCTCTAGACACTGCCTTCACCGAACACATTAAGAGGATTTCACCGCAATTCTGCGCAATAGCGAACGAAGCCGGGAACGCCGACGAGAGCGGCTGGAAGTTGGTCGCTGGGCCGGGATATCGAAAGGCGTTGGAGTTCCTAATTAAAGATTACCTATGTCTTGCGCAACCAGAGGACGCCGAAAAAATCAAGAAGGCCCAGCTTGGACCTTGTATCGCAGATTATGTGACGAACGAAAACGTGAAGGCAATGGCTGCCCGCGCAGTGTGGTTAGGAAACGACGAAACGCACTACACGCGCAAGTGGGAAGACAAGGACTTGGAAGATCTCAAGAAGTTGATTCAGTTGACAGTTCATTGGATTGAAATGGAGTTAATGACCACTAGCGTTATCGAGGAAATGCCCGAAGGCAAGAGGTGATTTATTACCTCCTGATAGAGTCTCCGAGGGCGAGTCGCCCCGGCATGGGGCACCCGGCAATCATCCGCTACTACGACAAACATATAGGCGAGCACTACTACCGGAGAGCCGATGACAAGATCGAATGCGCCTTGAAAGAAGAGTTCATAACCGTCGCTAGCTCCAAGTTCCTCGAATACATCGTGCAAGCGTGCACGCGGGTCCAGGCCAGGATCACGGATACCATTGCGGCTTCGCGATTTTCGAGCTCAAAAGGCGACAGGCAGCAATAAGCCGCCAGGTCTATGACTCGTGCCTGAAAGCGTATGGCGAGAACCTCACATTCGATGTTCGGAATCGAGGAATCGTCCGCTTGAAAGACGTGCACCACTAAAGCATTGTCCTCACGGCGCTGCAATTGGTGCGTCTTCGGTATGCGCCGCGTCTTCGGCGAATGCCAGGATTGGACGCCGCTTGCTGTGACGGCCCGTGCTAGACTCGCGCTCGGATTCTCAATAAACGGCGGTGCTTATGTCTAATTTGCCTTGGTCGACGCGTCTACACGCCCCTGCTCAAATCGAGGAGGTAGTTGCCGCTCTCAAGAAGCGCGGCATAGATGTCGCCAACGATCATTGCATGCGTTGCAAAAGAGATCAGTTCAACGTGGATATCCTTGGTATCTCCGTGGATTCGGCAATGTCCAGGCCAGGCTTGCCTTTCCTCCAAGGTAATTACGTCTGGACTGCTCAGCCGAACAGTTCGATTAGAGTCCTTGCCATCGTTTGCACGAACTGCGGCTACACGATTTTTCATAATCTGAATGCGCTCGGGCTGGAGTGAGATACTGATGGCAGACGCCAACCAGTCACCAAGACCCGCTGAGGAACCGTTACCGCCCAACTATCGCGTGGGGGCGATCACTACGACGAGCAGACCGGAGGAAATGTCGTTTCCGCTTACGGACGATGAGTTCAAGACACTCTGCGATGGAACGAACGGCGTTGAAAGGGCCGGCCGGGACCTTTATCTCGGGCTGGGCGCTGGGTCCCTCGTCGGTCTTGTTGGGATTCTCGCAACAGCTGACTGGTCTGGGTTCTGGACAACCGAGAACTGGCACTTGTTGCTTGCGGTCATACTTCTATGCTGCATGACGCTCGGATCGGGGGTCGGATGCTGCATTCATGCGCGAAGGATGACGCAGGAGGATACAGCCTACTCACGACTTAAGGTGAAGATTTCAGACTTCTTCAAGCGGGACGCTGCTACCAAAGCAGGCGGTGGTAAGGCCTAGCCCGGACAACCTCTTGCGGTTTTGAGCTGGTAGCATCGTGGCGTGCCGCCCGCTCGTTCAATCGTCCCTCCGGGACTTTTCAATTTTCGTTTCCGTGTCCCCTTCGTTCCTCAGGGCGAGCCGGCGCTGTTCTGGAGGCTTGAGGCTAGAGGCTAGAGGCTGGGGAGAAAACAAGAGGAATGGCAGTGTTCTGGAGGCGGTGGGCTAGAGGTTGGATGTTTCTGGAGGCTGGAGGAGGCTGGAGGCTACAGGCTGGAGAGTGACCAGAGGAGTGGCATTGCGGCATCACATCGCGGGAAGTGGATCGAATCGTGGCGCGTCCACCGACAAAAGCGCCCAAGCATCCCGCTCTGTTTGAACGACCTTAACATTGGGGTGAGCTTGCCCTGCTGCCGTCCCAAACATGCGCATCATTGCGGAAGTTTCGGAAGAGGGTGCAATCACAATACGTAGGAAGTTCGGGTCCTGCACTACGGACGGCAAGGAAGCCAGTGCGCTCATCACCTGAACTGAAACATCGAACGAGGTAACGCCCGATAGATCGACTACTCCTGCGCTTGGGCTGAGGTGGATGACCCGCCGAGATATGCCCCGATAGAAATCTATGAAGTCTTCGTCACTCACCTGTCCGGCAAGGCGGGAACGAAGTATGCGGTTCGTCGAATCGAAATCGAACGCGCAGGACATGTGACTCTTGCATTGCCACTTCGAGAAGGTAACCAAGGCCGGTTTACCGCTCGATCTTAGGGCAAGAGGAGTGGCACGTTCAATAGACTACAAGCTGCGATAGAAAGTGCGCACCCTTCGCCAGCACTCAGGACAGGAAGGAAAGCGCTGCGCGCGACGTTTTTACGGCGGGGTTAAAATCCCGCCCTTCCACCCGAGATGAAGATCGTAAGGTGCGGCATCCGGCTCGATATTCCAGGAGGAGCGCGTTCAATCGTCCCTCCGGGACTCTTCAATTTTCGTTCCCGTGTCCCCTTCGTTCCTCAGGGCGAGCCGGCACTGTTCTGGAGGCTGGAGGCTAGAGACTGGATGCTGGAGAGGGCGACGTAAGATGCCGGGCTAAAGTACCCGGCGCTACGTTTAAACCTTCGCCGAGCCGGCACTGTGCTTCGCTGCGATTCGGAGGTCGGAAACGACAGCCGAAAAGCCTCACCCCTGAAGGGGTGAGCTACATGTTCTGGAGGCTGGGGGCTAGAGGCTGGATGCGCGATGGGGCAAGGGCTCTGCCGCAAGAAGAAGTTGTGGAGCAAGGTGGGGCGCGCGGAACTGGAGGCGCTGCCACTGGGTCTATGGGCTTCGCGGCGGCGGAAGGAACTGCTGGAACTACTCGATCATTTGGAGAGGCCGATTGCGGAGTTGCAGCAGGAGGCCATCCAGCAGGCGGAAGCTCATCCTTCGGCGGCCCGGCTAATCTTGTGGCGGCGGCGCGGGCACCTCGTCGGGGCCGGCATCCGGAGATGCGACGTCCGGAGGCGGCGGTGGCAGCGGAGCCTGTCCTAATCTCTTGAACGTTCGAATCCTGACGGCCGGCCCGCCCTCTTTCACAGTGTAGTCAGAGGGCACTTGGAATAGCGCCGGATCTGGTTCCCCGCGCTGAATATCGGTGAATTGAGTGACGCTATCTCCGTTCATCGGATCCGTGCGCTTGTTCATCACTACCATTTGCAGGTCGGGCGAATACCAACGCTCGGTGACGATCGTGATTGGCTTAGAATTACCAATTTGACCGGCGGGAATGGTCCGAGTGTACCGCGTGCCCTGCGCTTCGACACCGTTGATGGTCTGCGTGCCGAGCGATGTGGTGGTTACTTCATTTCGATCGTTGGGACCTGGCTGCGCGGCGATGGCTACTCCTCCGGAAATTTGATCATCAGGCACTTGCATAGGACCGGGGGCGGTGACGATCATGTTTTTGTGTTGGCCACCGTTGCGCCGCTCCATTTTGTGAGCGACTTTGCGAAACGGATCGAGGATGTAATGCACGCCGGCGACCGCGTCGTTTATCTCAACCATGTGCGGGGGCTTCTCACCGGAAGCAGCGAACGGCCCGATCTCGGGGAGGGTCATCTCTCGACGCGTGCGACCCTGGCTATCGCGAGCAAACGTGCCGGTGGTGGAGTGCTGAATGGTATTGCCATCGGCGAGTGTCTGAGTGGTTTGGGTGGAGACATTTGCGCTGAAGGGCGCGCCGGTGACGGTCTTGCCGCCGATGCCCGCTTCGAAGCCGACGAAACCAATCCCGACTTCCGCGGCCACCGGGCCGGGGCCGATCCTCTGATAGAAAATGTTGTCGACAGGCGGCGGGGGCGCTGCAGGTTCCGATTGAGCGTGCGCGGGAAGCGCGGTGGTGATGAATGCCAGCACGAGCATCGAGATGCCTGCCGCGATGCGATTGATTCTTGGGCTGAGGTTGAAGTTCATTTTCGTTCCTCCGTTACCTTCTATTGCCTTTCTTGCTTTCTGTCGCCGCCTATCGACTGAGTTCAAAATTCCTGGTTGGAGCTGGTTCCCGAGACCAATCGAACTGCTTGAGGCATTCCGTCCTGACTGACCGCGAGGTCGGCTTGGACAGGTTCGCCGCCGCCTAGGCCGGTGACCGGCAAACCGAAAGAAGCGAGGGTCGCGGGGGTGAGGACGACACGGACGACGGCGTCATTGTCGAGGTTGTCGGGACCGTCAGAGTACGGTAAGCGAATGAAGGCAGCGTCGGTTTGGGATTCGGCTTCGAGGCTCGCGCGCTGAACATTGGCGGGCGAGCTTGGCGCTGTGGTTGGAGAAGCGGCCGTGGCCAGTGCGGACGGCAGCGCGGAGTTGGCGCTCGCGGGAAGTTGGGCCGGCGCTGGAGACGGTGCGCTGGTTACATTGGGCGCGGTGGGTCGCTCGTTGATCGCGATTGGAGGCGTTTGCGAATGCGCAAAGTGCAACCAAAGTCCTACCGCGAGCAGGACGGCTGCCGCGGCGCCCACGGCGGCGATTTGCCGCGTCACTTTGCGGCTTAGCGAAGCGAACTTTCGGTGCTGGAATTCTTCCATCAGTATTGCCGCTACCGCAGGGGAAGCGTGTCGACCGGATTCGCGTTTGGCGAGCGCTCGCAAGGCCTCGTCGAGGGATTCCGATTGCATTACCAGAATGCCGCAATGGCTGCACGATTCGGCGTGCGTGAGGGCGGCTTCGCGGCGGGCGAAGCCCTGGGTGCCGGGGCGATCGAGATCGTGAAGGAGTTCTTCGAATTGGGCGCAGTCCATTGAACGTACCTCCTGCATTATTCCCCCACCGCCGAGGGGCGTCGAGCCGGGTGCGCGTCGCGAAGTTTTTCCAGCAAGAGCGCGCGGCCGCGGTGAAGGCGCGACCTAACCGTTCCAACGGGGCAGCCGAGCGCAAGAGCGGCTTCGTCGTAGGTCATTTCCTCGAGCTCGCAAAGAATTACGGCCTCGCGGTAGTTTTCTGGCAAGGTGGAAATGGCTTGGCGGACGCGGCTGGCGGATTCGGCCGAGGCGAATTTGTCGTGTGCCGGGGCGGACATGCCGCTGGTGGCGTGATGGCCATTACCGTTGGCGCCGCGGCCATTTGCGGCCGGGGCAGCGAGTAGGAGATCGTCCAAGTCGTCCACATTGCCGGCGAATGGGACGAGGCGGCGGTCCGCTTCCCAGCGCTTGCGCAAATGATTTCGGGCGATGCCGAAGAGAAATCCGTTGAGGTTGCCGCGGCGGGGATCGAAGCGTTCGGGTTGGCGGATCAAGGCCATGAAAACCTCTTGGGTCACGTCTTCGGCGACGGTTGCGCTGCCGCTCATGTGCAGGGCGAAGCGATAGATTGCGGGATGCTTTTCGCGATAGAGATGCGCGAAAGCATCTTCGTCTCCCGCCCGCATCCGGCGGAGCAGGCGATCATCCGATGAGTTGCTGGTCTGCGTCATCATTTAGTGATCGTCGACCGCCCGCTCAGCGCTTCACTACGTATTCCAGGCGGGGAGGGAAATAGTTCCTAAATTGTAGGGCGGGGCGCCGGGGGATGGCAGCGGGGAACTTGCGCGTCCCTACTTGTGCGTTCCCTTGACCCCGTTTGGCCCAGCCGCTATTCTGGCTATTCCAAGATAACTATATGCGCGTTTATCTCGACTACAATGCGACAACTCCTGTGGACTCGGTGGTGCTGGAAGCCATGCTGCCGTACCTGCGAGATAATTTCGGCAACGCGGGATCCGTCCACACGCCGGGGCAGCGAGCGCGCGCTGGAGTTGACGCAGCGCGCGAATCGGTGGCGGCGCTGATCGGCGCGAAGCCCAGTGAGATCGTTTTCACCAGCGGCGGTACTGAGGCTGACAACCTTGCCGTTTTTGGCGTGGTGGCCGCTTCGCCGGGTCCCCGTAAGCATGTGATTACCACGTCCATTGAACACCACGCGGTGCTGCATAGTTGCGAGGAAATCGTGCAGCGGGGGATCGAGGTGACGGTCGTCCCGGTTTCGCAGAGGCGCGGATCGGAAGGCGTGGTTGATCCTGAAGAGATTCGGCGGGCGTTGCGTCCCGAAACAGTGCTGATCAGCGTGATGCACGCGAACAACGAACTTGGCACCATCCAACCGATTGAGGAAATTGGGCGAATCGCTTCGGAAGCGGGCGTGCGATTTCACTGCGACGCGGTCCAGTCGGCAGGGAAAATTCCGGTGGATGTGCGTGCGCTTGGTCCGGACTTGCTTTCAATTTCCGCGCATAAGTTTTGCGGCCCGAAGGGAGTGGGCGCGCTTTATGTTCGCTCCGGCACGCCGCTGGCGCCGCGATTTTATGGCGGGCATGCCGAGCGCGACCGGCGTCCTGGAACGGAGAATGTGCCGGGGATCGTCGGCTTCGGCAAAGCGGCGGAACTGGCCCGGAAACTTTTGACGGAGGACGCGGCTCGGATTCGCGAGCTTCGCGACCGGCTGGAGTCGGCTCTGCTGGAGCGAATTCCCGGCGCGCATGTAAACGGCGATCGCGCGCGGAGAGTTCCCAACACAACCAACATGACTTTTGCAAACGCGGGAGGCGAAGCGCTTTTGATCGCGCTGGACCTGCAGGGGATCGCGTGTTCGACGGGTGCGGCTTGCTCTTCGGGTTCGACGGAGCCTTCGCACGTGCTGCTGGCGGCTGGACTCGCGCACGATGATGCGCGGTCAAGCCTGCGATTCAGCCTCGGCCGCGCAACAACGCGCGAGGAAGTTGAGCGGGCAATCGAAGTGGTTCCCGAAGTGGTGGAGCGCATTCGCAGCCTTTCGCCAAGGGCGCCAGTGGCGGCGCAAACGGCCGCAGTTCCGATCCGGTAGTTCAAGCATGACTCCCACATCACAATTTGAAATTGCGAGCGACAGTCCCGTGGGGACGTCCGCGAACTTTTCGCCGGCAGCGGAAACGGTGGTGGTGGCGATGTCCGGCGGAGTGGACAGCTCAACTGTTGCCGCAATTTTGCGTGAGCGCGGACAGACGATCGTCGGCCTAACGATGCAGCTGTGGAACCAGCGCCGATTGCCACAGCTTCAGGGGGAAGGGCGCGCGCAGCACCGTTGCTGTTCGCTCGACGATGTGCACGACGCGCGGCGCGTGGCCGAGCATCTGAGGATTCCATTCTACGTGATCAATTTTGAAAAGGAATTCGAGAATACCGTGGTGCGGCCATTCGTCGAGGACTATCTCTCGGGGCGCACGCCGGTTCCCTGTACGCGGTGCAATAACGACGTGAAGTTTGAGCATCTTCACGCAACCGCCCGGCAAATCGGAGCCGCGCGCATCGCGACCGGCCACTACGCGCGGGTGCGACGCAACACGGAGACGGGACGTTACGAACTGCTGCGCGCCGTTGATGAATCGAAAGATCAATCCTATTTTCTTTTCGGGCTGACTCAAGAGCAACTGGCGCGCGCCGAATTTCCCCTCGGGGAACTGACGAAGCAGGAGGTGCGCGAAATCGCGCGCCGGTTGGCTGTGCCTGTTGCGGAAAAGCCGGAAAGCCAGGAAATCTGTTTCGTGCCATCGGGGAGCTACGTGCAATTTATTGAGAGCTATATTCAGGAGCAGGGAAACGTATCGCGTGGCGCGGGCAACGAAACAACGAAGCTCGCCGAACCCGGGGAGATCGTCTCTACATCCGGCGAAGTGATCGGGCACCACAACGGTTTGCACAATTACACAGTAGGGCAGCGGCGTGGGCTGGGCTTCGCGGTGGGGCATCCCATTTTTGTTGTAGCGCTTGATCGGACGAATAATCGGCTCATCGTGGGCGAAGATGGCGACCTGCGCCAGTCGATTTGCGAAGTGCGCGACGTGAATTGGATTCCGTTCGCCGCACCCGACGTGCCAGTGCGCGCCAGGGTGAGAATCCGCAATCGCCATGAACCCGCTGAGGCCGAAATTTTGCCACTGAGCAGGAACACAGCGCGCATATCGTTTGCGGAGCCGCAGCGGGCGATCACTCCCGGGCAAGCTGCAGTGTTTTATCGCGGAGAAATCGTGCTAGGCGGCGGCTGGATCACCTGATAGGGGCGGGCCGTCCGCGAACGAGAGACCGGCGCGCCAGCTAAGCGAACTCAGATGAAGAGTTCCTCGTCTTCGGTGGTGGCTTCCCCTTCAGGCCGGCGGCGCTGGCGCAGGAAATCGAGTCCTGCCTTCACACCCTTGAGGACCGCCGACACCTGATGTATGGGCTGCCAAATCTTTGAGCGAACGGTGGTCCCTGTCTCTTCGATTACCTCGAGGGTTCCGGTAAGGATGCGGTCTGCGCGAATCACTTGTACGCGCAGGCGCTCAGCGATATCGGTGACTACGCGATCGACCTTCTGAGCCTGGTTTCGGGCTAGGCGGGTAAGTTCGCTGGCATCTTCCATCACGCTTGCAATGCGAGATTCGGAGTCTTCAAGGATGCGGTTCGTCCGGATCAGGATGGGATCGATGCGCGACTGAAGCTGCGAAACTATACGAGTGAGGTTGCGAACGGCCGTGCGGGTCTCGAAGAATAGCCCGGCGAGGATCGCGGTTTGCAGAATGATCGCGATAGCCGCAATAACGATGAACGCCTCAACCCAACCAGGCATGGCCAAAGCCTCCGCGCTACGAAATCTTCGCTTCCCGCTTGTAGGTTTCCTTGCCGGCGTCCACGGCAGACGAGATCGCGTCCTTCTGGCGGGACATTATTTCCTTGCTACGTTCAAGCAAGTCTTCGCCGCGCTCACGAAGCTCGCGCGCCTTTTTCTGGGCGTATTCCTTGCCTTCGTCGGCTCTCGAGGAGAGATATTCGCGCGTCTCTTCGCCGGACTTTGGCGCAAAAAGAACTCCGATAAGCGCTCCGATACCCATGCCCACGAGGAAAAGACTGATTTTCGAGCCAGCATTATCCGCCATGTTGCACCTCCTAATTGGACACTAGCATAGCGCCGAAGTGGCGGCAAGGAAAGCGCCACGCGGGTAGTGTCCCAATTTGGGCGCTGCTAGGTGTTCTCGTTGTATTTGGGTTTCCCGATAAGCCGTTTAAGCGTCCTGTCAAAACTCAGGGAGTAGCCAAAAGTGGTTTGTGCTATCTCGCTCGAAAACAGGTGTCTATATCGCACTACGCCATAAATTATGAGCAGTTGCACGCTCTCGGAATGGGCAACTTCCACGTCAATGTTCCAATCTCCATGCCACGGGTCGCCGTTAGCCCTGAGGTATTGTGGCACAGGGTCTTTTATTTCAATGTCGAGGTTAGGAGATTCTGGAAGATCATCGTCTCCGTTTATGACGACCGCCGCGCATCGTTTCTCGATAATCCGCGCCGCCGTCTGCCCTTGATTACTGCATACACAGCGCACATTCAAAGATCGAAAATGGCGCTCAGGTTTATCTTTGTCTCTACTTGAAATGTTGGTAACTGCTCCCATGCCGGGGACCTTTTCGAGATCAACCATTACCCAAGCTCTTTCACTGTGAACCGTGGCTATGGTTTGCTTTTTTATAGCCCTCAGCGTGCCGATGGCTATAAGAATGCCCACCACTCCGGCTGCGAACAAGCCGATATTCGGAAGATTCTCTGGCGAGAGCAAGCGCGAGAGGTAACTCTGAGGGTCATTTTCGGTCCCATTGCTCTGGGCTTGGGGTGTCTGTTGATTTATTGCGATCCGGCTATCCGCTGGGGCTGGCGCAGTTACGTGGGAGGCCTGTTGGTGGCCGTCGGATTGCGTGCTTTTTTCGTGCCCGTTTATTGGCAGGACGACTGCGAGCAAGATAGACAGCAAAAGCCATTTCATGGCTCCAATACTGTGCCACAGAAATATGTCTTGACAAGCGCGTCCACCGCTCCCGAAGGGACACGCGAAGGCTCTATTTCTTCGTGTGCGCGTCACGCCCGAAGAAATGAAGGCGATTGAATCGAAGGCCAAGCAACGGGAGCAGACAATCTCGGACTGGATTCGGAGCGCGTTGAGTGCCGCAGTCTCACGAACCGGATGATCGCGAAGCGGTCTGTCTCGGCGCCGCTCCGTGCAGTCCATAAATTTCGGACCACGCTTCAGCCCCCAGGGCTGCCTATTGGCGAAGAGCGTCGAAGAGGCGTTGGGCCTGCGCACGAGGCAGTTCGGCGGTTAGTTCATCGAGGGTCAACTGGCGCAGACGGGTGACGCTGCCGAAGCGCCTCAGTAATTTCTGCGCGGTTCGGTCACCCACTCCGGGAATTTCGACGAGGGCAGTTCGAATGCGGCGGCTGGAGCGGCGCTGGCGGTGAAATGTGACCGCGAAGCGATGCGACTCATCGCGAATCTGTTGGATCAGGTGCAGAACAGGAGAATGGCGGTCCAGGATGCAAGGCTCATCCTCGCGGCCGAGAACGTACAGGATCTCCTCTTTCTTGGCGATGCTGGCCATGGGCTGGTTGATGATTTCGAGTTTCTCCAAGGCCTGTGCGGCGGCATGCAATTGGCCGATTCCTCCGTCGATCAGGATCAGGCTGGGCATGGGCTTGTTCTCATCGCGCATGCGCCGATACCTTCGCTCGACGACTTCGCGCATACTCGCAAAATCGTCGCGCAGAATGCCTTCTGACTTTTCCGATCCCTCCGGCATCGCGTCGCCATGGATGATGAATTTCCGGTAGTCGGATTTTTTCATGCGCCCATCGTCCCAGACCACCATGGATGCCACGGTATCGGACCCTTGAATGTGCGAGATATCGAAGCACTCGATTCGCTTGGGCGTTTCGGGAAGCGCCAACGCGGATTCGAGCGCTTCCGCAATCGCTTTCGAGCTGGGTTTCAAAACGCGAAATCTTTGCACGAAGGAGTGCTTGGCGTTTTTCTCGACCAGTTCCAAGAATGCGTGTTTCTGGCCGCGCTGCGGATTGAGGATTTCGACGCGATGTCCCGCGGCATCGGTGAGGACTTCCTCGAGCAGCGAGCAATCCTCGAAACCCATGGGGACGTGGATGAAGCGCGGCAGATAGGCTGCATCGAGATAAAGCTGTTTCAGCAGCGACGGCAGGAATTCCAGCGGATCAAATTCATCGAGATTTTCCCAATAGATGTCGCGACGGTCGACCACTTGTCCGCCGCGGAGGTGGAAGAGATTCACTGCAACTTGCGGCGGCTCGGCATACCAGGCGAGGACATCCGTATCGTCACCCTGCGTAGCGGCGATTTTTTGGCGCTCTTCCAAGTCACTGAGGGTGCGAAGAAGATCGCGGTAGCCGGCGGCTTCCTCGTAGCGCTCTTCGCCAGAGGCCGTCGCCATGCGTTCGTTTAGGCTGCGAGAGAGATCGTTGCGGCGGCCCTCCAAGAATAGCCGGACGTCGCGCGCCGCTTCACCGTAACGCTCGTCGAGCACGAGTCCGGCACAGGGACCGAGACAGCGATGGATGTAATACTGAAGGCAGGGACGAGGATGGAGGCGGGTCAAATCGACCGTGCACGAGGGAACCAGAAAATGCTTGTGAACCAGATGCACGAGACGGTAGGCGAGGCTGGCAGGGAAGAACGGGCCGAAATACAGCGAGCCGTCTTTGATAAGGCGGCGCGTCACGTAGACGCGAGGATATTTTTCGAATGCGGTGTAGCGGATGTAGGGATAGGTTTTGTCGTCACGCAGCAGGACGTTGAACTTCGGCTGGTGGCGCTTGATGAGATTGTTTTCGAGCGCGAGGGCCTCGCGTTCGTTATCCACCACGATATATTCTAGATCGGCGATTTCGCGGACGAGCGAACCCGTCTTGGCATCTTGCCAGCGGGATTCGAGGAAATAGGACTTGACGCGTCCCCGCAACGAGCGCGCTTTTCCGACGTAGAGAATCGCGCCGCCCGCGTCCTGGAATAGATACACGCCGGGCTGCGCGGGGAGCTGGTCGGCCTTTTCGCGGAGGTCCATTTGCTAGAAACTACAGTGATCGAAATTTGGATGATGCGGCTTGCGTGAGCCCTTTGGGGCAACATCTATGATAGCAAACGCATTCAAAGGAACGGAAAGTCCGATGAGCGGAACTCGCGCACTATTAGTGTGGATGGTTTTTCTAGCGGCTTCGCCGGGATGGGCGGGACAGCAAAAGCAGCAGCCCGCAGGCGCGGCACGGTCCGCGCAACAAGCAAATGGAGCGAGTAATCAAGCCTCCGCGGAAGAAGATATTGAAGTGGGCACGTTCTACATGCACAAGGGAGACACGGACGCAGCGATTCCACGCTTTCAAGACGCCATTCGACAGAAGCCGAAGTTAGGCAAGCCTCGGATTTTGCTGGCAGAAGCGTACGAGAAAAAAGGCGATAAACTCAATGCAGCGAAATCCTACGAGGAATATCTTCAGGTTTTCCCCAACGCAGCGGACAAGAAGAAAATCGAAAAGAAAATCGAGAAGCTGAGCGGCCGCTGAGTTTGTCCCGCGGAGATGGCGGTTATTTGCCTTGTAGCACCCAGTCGGACGTTGTCTCGATGAACTGGAACCCGTAGCGCTGCCAAGGCGAGCCTGGTGCGTCCTTGCGCACCACTTGCGCCCGGCCCGCGTAGCGTTCGTGGCCGCCGGACTTGAGGAAAACGTCGATGGGAGCGCCCTTGACCAGAGTTGCGGAGCAATTGCACAGAAAACCACCGGCGCTGATGTTTTCCGTTGTCGCGGATTCGCTGAACTCCTTGCCGGTTGCGTCCGTGCCGTGCAGGCTGAGAACCACGCGCATCTGAACCCGCTTGTGGGCGCGGCGTTCGGGTATCTTTCCTTTCAATTCCTGCGCAAGTGTTACTTTCAGCGCCGCAAAGTCCACCGGTTTCTGGAAATAGCCCCTTGCACCAAGGCTTTCGCAATGCTCTTTGTATTTTGCTCCCGCCTCGCCAGTGATTACGAAGATCGGGATGCGAGACGTGTAGCTCAAGGTATGAAAGCTCTGGCACAGCTCGAAGCCAGAGAATCCGGGCATCATTAGATCGAGCAGAATCGCATCGGGCTTGTGTTCGAGGGCGAGCGCGAGAGCCTGCTCGGGATCGCCGGTTTCCACGATTTGATAACTTTCGGACAGGCGCGTCCGAAGCAATCCGCGAATGGATTCATCGTCGTCCACGACCAAGAGCTTCGGCACTTTCAAGATGCTGTCTTCCGTCACTGGGGAACGATTATTTGTAAGGACGTTCATTTCGATTGAGCCACCATACGCCGATCCAGCGCCTCTCGGATTTTGCGAGCCAAAACCACCCGGGTAAACGGCTTGGGAAGGAAGTCGCTGCCGGGGTCGATGGGTCCCTGGGTGCCGACCCCTTGTCCGGTGTAACCGGACATATAGACCACTCTCAGCTCGGGGCGCCGCCGGGTCAATTCCTGTGCGAGGGCGCGGCCGCCCATGCCGGGCATTACGACGTCGGTGAGCAGCAGGTCAATTGATTGATCGCAGGCTTCACTCACGGCGAGCGCTTCGACGCCGTCCTTGGCCTCGAGTACTTTATAGCCGTTCTGCTCAAGCGTGGTGCGCGTCAGCCTTCGCAACGATGCTTCGTCTTCCGCGAGCAGGATGGTTTCGTTTCCCTCGAATGAACCGGCTGCACCTTGGCCGGGAGCCGGCAGATTGACGGCCTCGTCGATTCGAGGCAAATAGATCTTGAACGTGGTGCCCGCGCCGGGCGAGCTAAAGATGTCGATGTAGCCGCCGCTTTGCTTGACCACGCCGTAGACGGTCGACAAGCCGAGCCCCGTACCTTTGCCCTTCTCTTTTGTGGTGAAAAAAGGCTCAAAGGCGCGCGCCTTTGTCTCCGCGTCCATGCCGATGCCGCTGTCGGTGACGCTCAGGCACACATAGGGGCCGGGCAGCACCGGGTAGGGATAGCGGCGCACAAAGGCTTCGTCCATGACTATATTTTCGGTCGCAATGATTAGCTTTCCCCCTTGCGGCATAGCGTCGCGGGCGTTGACGGCGAGGTTCATCACCACTTGCTCGAGTTGCCCCTGATCTGCTTTCACGCGGCCGAGATCGGACGCCAATTGAGTGGATAGTTCGACATCCTCGCCAATGAGCCGCCGAAGCAGTTTTTCCATGTCGGAGACAGCGCCGTTTAAGTCGATGACTTTGGGGTCCAAAACCTGTTGCCGGCTGAAGGCGAGGAGCTGACGCGTGAGCGCGGCCGCACGCTTTCCCGCATTCAAAATTTCATCGACGCTTCCGCGAAGGGTGTTTTCAGGTTCGAGGCGTTCCTGCAGGAATTCGGCGTAGCCGATAATTACGCCGAGAAGATTATTGAAATCGTGGGCCACGCCTCCTGAGAGCCTGCCGACGGCCTCCATCTTCTGCGCTTGACGAAACTGGTCTTCCAAGTTTCTGCGCGCGGTGACATCGCGGTTCACGATGATGAGCTTTTCCACCTTCCCTTGCGCATTGAGGACACCGCTGGCGCCTGATTCCAGGATGTGCCAGGCGCCGTTTTTGTGACGCATGCGGTACTGAATGGTGCGGCCAACGCCCCCGGTGCGTGCCTCTCTAGCCGCTTCTTCGACCAGAAGGCGGTCGTCGGGGTGAATCTGATCGAGCGAAGAGGTGCTCTGAAGTTCGTCGGTTGTGTACCCGAGAATTCGCTCGTAAGCGGGACTGTTGTAGAGACGCTTTCCCTCTCCGTCAACGACAGCAATCATGTCGGCTGCATTCTCGCTGATTAAACGGAACAACTCCTCGCGACGAACTAACTCGTGCCGAATGCGAAAGATTTGCAACTGCTGGTAGATGGTGTAAATGTCGAAGAGAAGGACCAGGCCGACGAGGCCTCTAACCGCCAGATTCAGGTGCAGGCTGTCGAATTCCTCCGCTTGCTCATGCAGCATGGGGACGATAAACGAGGCGAGGCCGGCACTGAGGAGCAGGGTAACCAGGATCGCAAATGACCAGAGGACCCATTCGCGCCGCTCAATCTTTCGCAGGAGCGATTCGGCGCTGCGGGACGAATGTAATTTCATAATGGTTTCCGGACGCCTATGCCACATTCTATGCTGCGAACCCATCCGCGCTGCCCGTCGCGCTACAAATCCGCAGGCGGGCTAAGTTGATCAGCTCAGAAGAGTTAGGGGCGCTTGCTCTATAGGTAATCGGCCAAAGCTCACCGAACTGTAGCGGTAAAAAAGGTCAGCGCGCTGGGCCTGTGGGGAAACGCGCCAGAAACCTTAAAGCGGGACCGTATTCGGCGAAGCGCTTCTCCTCTTTGCGGAAGCGGGCCGAGTGGGACTCTCGGCGGCAGTGAGCAAACCGGACTGGGTGCTTGACGTGCAGCATCTCGTGGTAAAGGACATACGCGACAACATATTCCGGAACACTTGAACGGTCGAGACGGCGATTCATAACGACCTGGCCCAGTGCGGGATCGAAGCAGCCCAGCTGTGTCCGCCATGCACGGCTGCTCCAGGCAAGACGAGGTGTCACCAGGGTGCCGTTGAAATACCGGCGATTCAGGCGATCAAACAACACCAGCAGGTTGTGGTGCTTGCCAGCGGGCTGGTGCTCCAACCGGCGGCCCCGAAGCCGACGGAGTTGCAGAAGTTGCTGGCGCGTCGAGCGGGCATAGGAAAAATGGCGGTAACTGTCGAGTAGTTCGGTTGGCGCGCGTCGCCGATAGAGCCGGCTCAGTAGAACCGCAGCCACAGCTTCGACGATAGCGCGCGGGGCGTCTCCCAAGACATCCGAGAGCCTGACGTAGGCGGTATCGTCCCTTAGCCGGATTGTATGAGTGAGATTCGAATACGGGTGATATTCAACGACGAAACGTGGCGGACGCCCTTGACATCCGAGGCGAGTGTAAATTCGCTGGAAAAGCCGTTCGCCCCCTGGAACGGCAGCGGGCGCACTGCGGAGCGGCCTCACGGCTTGCGTCGCACCGGCGCCGGGAGCATCTTTTTCTCGGCGTCCTGCACGTCTGATAATGCATCTTTTGTTCCATCGATCGCGTCTTCAAGCGTGTCTCTATAGGTATCGATTTCAGGCCCACCTTTATCGTACATTTCAAGCTGATCGAGGAAGGCTTTGTATTTCGTCTCCATCAACTTCAGGGCATCGTGAATGTCTTCTTGCTTCTCCTTCGCTAGGTCGATCTGGTCCGAACCATCGTCTACGCAGCCGGAATATCCGTTGAGAAGGCTATTGAGAATTTCGCTGCGCCGCGCTTCCGGCACTTTGCGATTTAATTCGTAATCGAACTTTTTCAATCTATCTTCCGCGAAGGATACATAAAGCTTTATGCGCTCCAACGGAGTGTCCGCGTCGCGAATTCGGTCCGCCTCCTCATCGCTGAGATAATCCGGTCGCTGTCGTTGGGCGGCCGTCGCTCGTGCGAGAATCAACGGAGTCAGCGCAGCGATTGCCAAAGTGACGAAGATTACGGCGCCGCGCCTCATTCATGTTCCTTGCGAGGCTGCTTCGGACGAGGAAACAACTCATCGATCAGATGCATATTCATTTCATTGAGGGCTTTGCGCGTCTCGGTGAATCCGGACTGGGCTTCTGGTGAAACAAGAGGAATCATGGCATCGAGGCGGCGCAGCGATTCTCGAAGGGAAATCTGCAGTTGCCGGAAGCCCGACGAGTGCTTTTCCGCATTGGCCCCGGTGGCGTCCAGGCCTTGCACGCAGGATTGCACCTCACCGCGATATTGGCGAAGGAGGGCGAGCGCGTCGGCAAACTGCTCGCTCGCGACGTCTTTCTGAATCTGTTGGAACTCTGCCTCGCCGAGCTGCGGCATTTTCTTGGCTTTTCGCACCGGGTCGGATTCCTGAGCTAAACGCTGCCGCAGATCCTCTATGCGGGTTTGACTAAAACAAGGGCTGGCCAAAGCCAGCGCGACAAGCATGATCCCGCACACGCGACATGCGCTACGCAGAATGTTACCTTTTCTTTTTCTGTTTTGTGTTTTGTAGTTCACGCGCCAGAACTCGAGACCGGGCGGTGGCGATAAAATACATGTCGCTATTCTCGTCCTTATTTAACTGGAGAAACCTCTGATAGGCGTCCAAAGCGTCGGCCGCATCTCCTAGATTATCGTAACAAGCCGCCCGCATAAACCAGCTTCCGAGCGGAAGTTCCTCGCGCTTGCCAAGGGCATCAAGAGCCGCGAGCGTTTCTGTGTAGTTCTTGTTCAGATATTCCGCCTCGATGGCATCGGCCAGCAAATCGTTTGCGCTTGGGTTCATATTGTATGCAGCGGCCAGGCAGCGCACGGCATTGGGATAGTCTTTCTTCTGCAAGTAAACCCGTCCGAGTCGGGCGAGAAGGTCTGGATCGCGTGGCGCCAGAGCAACAGCCTTCTGCAGAACGGGCAGCGCGTCGTCGTATCGTTTTTTCTCCCAGTATATTTGGGACCGCAGTTTCAGAGCACGTAGTTGTTCCTGTCCATGCTCAGCCGCGCGATCCAGTTCCGCCAGCGCTTCATCCTCCTTGCCCAGATCGACGAGAGCCGAGGCACGGTCGACTCGAGCCCCGGCGTCACTCGGGTCCATTTGTAAATAAGCCGCCAGTTCAGACACGCCTTCCTCGAGTTGTTTTTCGGTGATCGCCGCGCGGCCCAGCCCAAGATGTGCGGCAGCAAGCGTGCGGCCCTTGGGCTGCAACGCCAGGGCATCTTGGAATGCTACGAGCGCTTCCTCGTCGCGCCCCACCTTTAAGAGTGCCTGTCCTAGCGATACTAGGATTTCAGGATCTTTCGCGTCCAATTTCTTCGCGGCTTCGAATTGGTCGATCGCCGGCGCGAAGTTCCCGTTCTCTTCTAGCGCAGTGCCTAGCAGCCATTTCGTTCGCGCGTCGGCCGGTAGTAGTTCCGCGGCTTTTTGGAGTGCCGCCAGGGCGCCTGCAGGGTCATCCGGCAGGAGGGTGATTCCGAGGTTCTGATATGCCGGACCCAACTTCGGATTTAGAGAAATGGCTTTCTCGTATTCGGATTTCGCGTCAGTCGGCTGGTGCAGTGCCGTGTACGCGTAGCCTAAATCGTAGTGGACAGTTGCGTCGTCTGGTTTCTTGGCGAGGTAATCCTTATAGTTTTGGGCGGCGTTTGCATAATCCTGTTGGTCGATCGCTTGCTGGGCGGCGTCAAGCAAGTGATTCAGCGCCTCTGCCTCGGCATTAGCGACTCCATGCTTCGGCCTGGCACTGCGTTTCTGCGCCACCGATTCGGATAGATTGCCGGCGACTATACAGAGAGCGCAGCCGACAAGAACTCGCGAAAACCGGTTCATTGCTTCTCCCGCTGGACACCACTCAGAGGTCCTTAGAATCCGGAGGAGGCAGCCTCCTTACCCTCGTCGTGGGTCGTCGGCTTCTCCGTTGCTCGACCACGATGATCGTGGTTTCCACCGTTGCGAGAATTTAGGACTCGCTCCAAGAACTTTCCCGTATGCGATTGCGAATTCCGCGACACCTGCTCCGGCGTGCCCGCGGCTACGATCCGGCCGCCTGCCTCTCCACCCTCCGGCCCGAGATCGATTATCCAGTCGGCCGATTTAATTACGTCCAGGTTGTGCTCGATAATAAGGACCGAAGCTCCCCCTTCGATCAGCTTTCGAAACGCAGTCAACAGCTTCTGAATGTCATCGAAGTGCAAACCCGTAGTCGGCTCGTCGAAAATGTAAAGAATGCCCGAATTGTCCTGTCGCGTCAGATGCGCGGCGAGTTTCAGGCGTTGTGCCTCGCCGCCAGAAAGCGTAGTGCCAGATTGGCCGAGCCGCAGGTAGCCGAGGCCAACTTCCTCGAGAACGCTCAAACGAGATGTCACCCGCGAATGCGCGGCAAAGAATGCCAGCGCTTCGCGCACGGTCATTTGCAGCACATCATGAATGTTCTTTCCCTTGTAGAGAACCTCTAGCACGCTGCTCTTGTAGCGCGTTCCGCGGCACTCCTCGCACGTCAACTCTACATCAGCCAGAAAACGCATCTCTACGGTGACAGTGCCGTCGCCCTGGCATGCCTCGCACCGGCCGCCCGGGACGTTGAAGGAAAAATGACCCGCCGTCAATCCTCGCTTTTTGGCATCCGGAGTCGCGGCGAAGACCTCTCGAATCGAATCGAAGGCCTTCATATAAGTTGCAGGGTTGGACCGCGGTGTTCTTCCAATGGGAGACTGATCGATCATCTCAACTGCGAGGATCGCGGTAGCGCCTTCGATGCGGCCGCAAAACTGGCGCCAATTCCCGCCGAGACGCTTGGCCTCGAGCGCCTTGTATATCACATCATATACGAGCGTCGATTTGCCCGATCCGGAAACACCCGTCACTGCCACCAACAAACCTAGCGGAACCATTACATCGATACCTTGCAAATTGTGGCTGCGAGCCCCGGTTAACTTTAGAAACCGTCCTTGTGATTTGTGGCGACGCGAGGGAAGCGCAATCCGCAGCTCCCCGCGCAAATACTTGGCGGTCAGTGAACGCGGATCCGCCAGGAGTTCGTCGCGCGTGCCCGCGAAAATCATTTCCCCGCCATGCTCGCCGGCACCGGGCCCAAGATCCAATATATTGTCCGCAGCTAGAATCGTATCGGGATCGTGTTCGACAACCAGCAGCGTGTTTCCCAAATCTCGCAATCCCTTTAGAATTTCGATCAACCGGTGCGTGTCCCGCGGGTGCAAACCGATGGACGGTTCGTCGAGTACATAGAGTGCGCCCACGAGATGCGACCCGAGAGAAGTTGCCAACTGGATGCGTTGTGCTTCACCGCCCGAAAGCGTTGAAGTCAGCCGATCGAGCGTAAGATAATCCAGCCCCACCTCGTCGAGAAATCGAAGGCGCTGCTGAATTTCCTCGAGAATCTTTTCAGCGATAGCAGTCTCCGCTGGGCTCAGCTGCAGCCTCGCGAAAAATGGCCGAGCCTCTTTCACCGTCATTTGGCAGACTTCCGTGATCGAGCGCCCGGCCACCTTCACGGCCCGTGCTTCGGCGCGCAAACGCGTGCCGTGGCATTCCGGACAAAGCGCGTAGCCGCGATAACGGCTCAGGAAAACTCGGACGTGCAGCTTATATTTCTTCCGCTCGAGCCAGGCGAAGAATCCCTTCACGCCGGGAAAATCCTCTTTGCGGTCTCCTTCAATGATCGCGCCGCGCTGGCTGGCCGAAAGGTCGCGGAAGGGCACATCGAAGGGGATCGCTTTCGCGCGGGCGTACCGGCGCATCTCCATCGCCAGATGTTTGTACCGAGGCTTTGTCCATGGTTCGATCGCACCCTCGGCGAGCGATTTCCCTTTGTCTGGCACTACTCTATCGAGATCGAAATCGATCGTGTTGCCGAATCCCTGGCATCGCGGGCATGCGCCATACGGATTGTTAAACGAGAATAGCCGCGGCTCCGGTTCCTGGTAAGACGCTCCGCATTTCTTGCACTCAAAGCGTTCATTGAACACAAGTCTTTCGACTGTCTTCTCCGCGTCTGGCGCGAACTCGAGAATGGCCTCGCCGCCGCCTTCCCGGTAGCATATTTCGATCGAGTCGATCAGTCGCGAGCGGATCTCGGGTGACAGTGCGAGCCGGTCCACCAGCACGTAAATAGGCTTGCTGAAGTCCACGTCCAGCAATTCTTCCGGCGTGGAAAATTCAAACACTCGCCCAGCCTGATACAAACGGTTGAAGCCCCGCTTTCGCAAGCTGGTTAACGCCGGGCGAACAGCATCCTCGCTGATGCTGGCGGATTTGCGCGGTCGTACGGCCCCGCCTTCCTGGACGCCCTTGGCGGGTGGTTCGGTTCCAAACGTCAAACGGTACAGAATATAAAATCGCCGGCCAGCCGGAAGTGCCAGCACTCGGGCCGCGATCTCATCGAACGAGTCTTTGCGGACTTCTTCGCCGCAGCGCAGGCAGAAAGTGCGCCCCGCACGCGCGTATAGCAGGCGCAGGTAATCGTAAATTTCGGTGACCGTGGCCACCGTCGACCGCGGGTTGCGCGTTGAATTCTTTTGGCGAATCGAAATTGCCGGCGCGATGCCCGTGATCTCGTCCACATCCGGTTTTTCGATCCGCTCCAAAAACTGGCGCGCGTACGCCGAAAGCGACTCGATATATCGCCGCTGCCCCTCGGCGTAAAGCGTGTCGAACGCAAGGCTCGACTTGCCCGATCCGGACACACCCGTAACCACCGTGATTTGGTTGTGGGGAATCGCGAAACTGATGTTCTTTAGATTATGGACGCGGGCCCCGCGGACACAAATCTCGTCGCGATCTCCGGCTCCTGCCGGCAGGGACTCTGACGGCGGCAAGTCTACGTCGGCGGCCGAAGCTTTCTCTGTGGGTTCCATCGGCATCGGTGTAAACGAAAAATTATACCCCTCGCTCCGAATGCGATCAAACCAGTGACGGCCTCCGCATCAGTGTCACTGGTTTTTATTGACAAGCTTGGAAGTCATCTGCTATACGCTCGCCTCATAATTAATGTTTTCAGGGTTGGGGAACGATCTCGCTAAGGGGGTGGGTATGAGATCCAAGTTGATCCTCGGGTTTTGCATTTTCCTTTGTTCGTCAGTCCTTTCGGCGCAGACCATTTCGACATCGCAGGTCAGGGGCTTCATTCAAGACGCCAGCGGCGCGGCTGTCGCCGGCGCCCAGATCAAGCTGACGTCAACCTCTACAGGCGCAGTGCGGACCGCCGTCAGTGGCCCCGATGGAAGCTACCTGCTGCCCGATTTGTCGGTTGGCTCGTACAGCCTCGAAGTCACCAAGGAAGGCTTCAGCAAGTACCTGCAAACGGGTATTGTGTTGCAGGTAGGCGGAAATCCCACGATCAATGTCGCCTTGCAGGTCGGCGCTGTGACGCAGGAAGTCACCGTAGAAGCCCAGGCCGCGATGGTGGAAACCCAGAGCACCGGCGTCGGCGAAGTTGTTGCCCCCCAACAAGTGCAAGATTTACCTCTCAACGGTCGCCAGCTCACTGACCTGCTGACTCTCTCCGGCGCCGTCGGCCAGGGTCGTGCGTTCCGCGCCTCTTACCCTTCTTCGGCGGTTATTTCCATCGCGGGTGGTGCACAGGGTAGCGTCGCGTATTGGCTCGACGGTGGAACGCACAACGATCCCCTGAGCAATCAGAATCTGCCTCTTCCCTTCCCAGACACCGTTCAGGAATTCAAGGTTGAAACAAGTTCGCTGCCGGCTCAGTACGGCACCCACCCCTCGGGAGCAGTCAACGTGGTAACCAAGTCGGGCAGTAACGAATTCCACGGCGATGCTTTCGAATACGTGCGAAATTATATCTTTGATTCAAAGAACACCGCGTATGACAGCGAGGGTGCGCCCTACTTCCGCGACAACCTCAAGCGCAACCAGTTTGGTGGCACGCTCGGTGGACCTATCATGAAGGACAAGTTGTTCTTCTTTGCCGGCTGGCAGGACACCATCCAGCGCTCGACCAATCCGGCTTCTACGACCATTCCAACCGCCGCAATGCTGGCCGGAGACTTCCAACCCTGCCTCGGGTCAACGACCGAGAAGCTGGGCGCGCCCTTCGGGCCGGCGTCAGGCCACGGCATCAATCAAACCGACCCAGCCAACTTTAGTCCGATTATTGTGGCGCTTGAGAGCCATCTGCCGGTTGCCCCGCCGACCAGCCCTTGCGGCACCTATAACTACCAGACCCCGCTTAACTTCGACGAAAATCAAGGGCTCGCGCGCATCGATTACCACATGAGCGACAAGAACACGATCTTCGGCCGATTCTTCATCACGAATTGGAGTCAGCAGCCGGGGAATCTCAGCACCCCGGCCAGCCAAGGCGGCCTTCTCATCGGGGCGATCGATGGCGCCAGCAACCGCGTCGAGAATCTCACACTTGGTGACACCTATTTGTTCGGCTCGACCACTGTCAACAGCATTCGGATCACGGGCAATCGAAGCCGAAATCTCACCGTCCAGAACTCAACCATCGATCTGAAGGATCTGATCACCGCGTCCGGACTGCCGGCCGGGAATATCTTTCAATTGGGTCCCAGCGTCGGCAAGTTCTTCCCGAATTACATGGCCGGTTTCGGCTTCGGCGGTTTTGGCGGTTTGTTCAATTCCACTCCGTCCCTTCAGCCTTATGACACGATCGAAGTGAACGATGATTTGTCCCTGACTCGCGGTGCCCACCAACTCTCATTTGGTGTGGACGTAATCAACTTGAGGGCTTTCGCCCACAATTACCTCTTCAACCAGGGCAGTTTCAGCTTTGACGGTTCCCGCACCGGCGCGCAGCTTGCCAGCGGCGGACTCGCGGACTTTCTCCTGGGCTATACCTCAACCGGCAGCGGATTTGCTCAGGACGCGCCCATCCCCTCGCTCCAGCACCAGAATATCTTTGCTCTCTACGCCCAAGATGCTTGGAAGGTCACCCACAAGCTGACAGTCACTGCTGGCCTTCGCTGGGATCCGTTTTTCGGACACACTGACCCAAAGGGCCACGTTGTGAGCATCAGTCTTCAGGACTTGGCTGCGAATATTCACAGCAAGGCCTTCCCCACCGCGCCTGCAGGCTATCTTTTTAACGGAGACCCTGGTGGTCCGAGCGGCAATAAGCTCACGCCGAACGCTTTGGACAAATGGAGCCCGCGCATCGGTCTCGCCTGGGACCCCAAAGGCGACGGCAGGATGGCCATCCGGGCTGGTTTTGGCATCTTTTATGATTTCCCGAACTTTTCATACGACCAGTTTGGGTTCGAGGAGCCTTACGGCGGCGCGGTCAATAACCCGTCCCTCGGCACTGGTGGCCTCTGCACGACCACGTGCCTTAGCGACCCTTGGGGAACGCTTCCTGGGGCGCCGAATCCTTTCACGTTCGTGGACCAACAAGGAGTCACGCACACCGGCCAAGATCCGTTCGGCTCGGCGCCGGGAACCCTGGATTACGTTGGGACAGGGCCGAAGAACGCTGCCTATTTGCCAAACGCATTGGTGTTCAGCTACCCCGCCAACAGCATAAAGCCCACCTACGTGATGCAGTACAACCTCAGCGTTGAAAAGCAAGTGGGCAAGGGCTGGTTACTCTCGATAGCTTACCTGGGGAACCAGCAGCGTCACCTATGGGGAAACAACGAAGCCAATCCATCCGCGCAGGGACCAACTGCAGGCTATCCGCTTCCCTCCTATCTGCAGCCGTACGTGCCCGGCCCCTGCCCCGGATTCCTTCCTCCCTTCGTCTGCCCCTTCGGGTTAGCCACAAACCGGCTCCTTGCAAAATACAATGCCCCGGCCGCGGGCGGAGTCGGACCGCAAGGTGGGAATTTGTACGGAGAAACGCTTCTGCTGGAGGAAACCGGCACGGGCAACTACAACGGCCTGCTCCTCACGGCGCAGCATCAGTTTGCCAATCACTTCACCTCCACTACGAACTACACATGGTCGCACTGCATTTCCGACAATTACACAACCACGCTCGGTTTCTTTCTCGCCGCGGAGGCCGTGCCATTCGACCCCAAGGCGGACCGCGGCAATTGTCCGAACGCCGACACGCACAACATATTCAACGAATCTCTAGTTGCGGAAATGCCAAAGTTTTCAAACCACCTGACGGATATCATCGCCGGCCATTGGAGATTCGCCCTCTCAACTATTTTCCAAAGCGGAACGGACATCGGGAATCCATCTATCGTTCTCGATTTTTCCGGAAACGGCAATGGACCGACCGGTGGTCTCGACCAACGCCCCAACTTGGTGCCGGGCGTGAGTCCTTACTGTCAACCCAAGGGACGAAACTGTTGGCTCAACCCGGCAGCCTTCGCTCCTCCGGCGCCCTATACTTTCGGCAATCTGAAAGCCAACAGCCTGTTCGGTCCGGGCTCGATCCTGGTTAACACCGCGATTTCGAGGCTCTTCCCAATCACCGAGCGCCAAACCATTGAGTTCCGTTGGGAGGTGTTCAATCTTCCCAATCACGCGAATCTCTATGCACCCTCGCTGATCGGGGCGGGAATCGGCCTGCCAACCTTTGGCCAGCCCACCCCGGGGAGCACGGCCGGTTTGGGAGCCTTGAACCAGACGACGAACGATCCGCGCATCATGCAATTCGCACTCAAGTACGTTTTCTAACTGAACGATGGCGCAACTACATTAACCATCCGCAAACCGCATGGCTTGCGTTAGAATGTCGCCGCCGAACGCAATTTGTTCGGCGGCTCGTTTCAGGAGGCAAGCAGCATGCGATTTGTGAGTCGAATTCCGGTCATCTTTGCCATGGCTGCGTTGATGATTTCACCCGTCTTGGCGCAACAGGCCCCGGCACCGGGTCAAGCGCCGGTCCCCCGCGGCGGTGTCGAGGGCTTCCCGATCGGCCCGTCCGCGGAGATTCTCAGCTTTACTGCCGATAAAACTACCATTCAACCGGGCCAGTCCGTCACCCTAACCTGGGTAGTTGTGAACGGAGACCGCATGGTTCTCGATCATGGGATCGGAATCGTGCCCACTCGCGGCAGCTTTACCGTTTCTCCGTCCGCTACTATTACCTACACGCTAATCGCCACCGGCCGGGCTGGCAGCGATAAGAAAACCGTAACCATCACCGTCCCGGGCACCACACCTGTCGCGTCGGATAATCCCTCCGTCGCAACCGCGGTCGAGAAGCCTATTCCGATGGCGCCTGATGGCAAACCCGATCTCTCAGGAGTTTATATAGCTGGATTTGATATTCGTCCGACTGGGAAGGTCACGCTCAAGCCCGGCGCGGAAAAGTATGACGTCGGAATGGATTATGGCGGCGATTTGGGAGAGCACTGCCTTCCTCCCGGTGTTCCCGGCTCAACGCAGCAGCCGTATCCTATGCAGATCGTCCAGACCCCAACTCAAGTGATATTCCTCTACGAGGCTTATCACCTCTTTCGCGTAGTTCCTCTCGACAAGCCGCACCCGAGCGATCTCGATCCTACCTGGATGGGAAATTCGGTCGGTCATTGGGATGGAGATACGCTCGTCGTGGATGTTACCGGATTCAACGATAAGACCGCCGTTGGCGTTTACCGTCACACGACTGCATACCACGTGGTCGAGCGCTATCGCCGCACGGCCTACGACAAGGTTCACTACGAAGCCACCATCTCCGATCCCAACGTGTTTGCAGAGCCGTGGACCGAGGCTGGAACGCTAACTCTTCATCCTGAATGGGACCTTCAGGAATATATTTGTGAGGAAAATAACCACAACTACAAAGAGCTATTTGACGAATACAAAAAGTAGCCGCGGCTTTGGTTTTCGTGCCGTCGGCGGGTTGATCTCCCGTTCCTTGTGGATGCCCGCGTCATGATTTGCAAAGCTCTAGTCACTTCCGCTGCATTCGCGGCGCTGATTTTACCGGCAACGGCTCAGCAAGCTCCGGCACGTCTCCCCCGGGACGGTTTCCCAATGGGGCCGCCTGCAAAAATACTAAGTTTTACGGCCGACCCAAGTTCTATTCAGCCAGGCCAGTTCGTCACCTTGAAGTGGGCTGTAGTGAACGCGGACCGCATTTCCGTGAATCAGGATCTGGGAATCGTGGCGGCGCGAGGCTCTCGCATCGTAATTCCGAAAACGACAATGACTTACACGCTCACCGCGCTAGGCTACGGAACGGCGGGCAATGACTCGAAATCCGTGACGGTCACGGTTGCGGGGACAGTCGCCTCGAAAACCACCGGGAGCGCGGCGCACGCAGATGTGCCCCTCGCCGCTCGTCCGGTGCCGCACATGCCGGACGGCACGCCCGATCTCTCCGGCATCTATATAGCTGCGTTCCAATCCATCAAGCCAACGGGCCCGATCACGTTGAAGCCGGGAGCGGAAAAATTCAAAGTCGGCGAGGATTACGGATTCGACCTAACCACGCGATGTTTGCCGCCAGGTATCCCCGGCACCACCGAATGGCCTTACCCGTTACAGATCGTGCAAAAGCCGGGAGTCGTGCTGATACTCTACGAATCCGAGCATCTCTTCCGTGTGATTCCCACCGATGGACGGCCTCATCCCGCGGACCTTGACCCTACCTGGATGGGAAATTCCGTTGGAAAATGGGAAGGCGATACGCTCGTCGTGGATGTAACCGGATTCAATGATAAGGGCGCGGTTCGCGAATACCGGCACACCGCCGCCTATCACGTGATCGAGCGCTATCGACGCATCGCTTATGACAAAATAAGCTATGAGGCTACAATTGAAGATCCGAATGTTTTTGCCAAACCCTGGACGGAGGCCGGCACGCTAACTCTCCATCCGGAATGGTACATTCAGGAGTATATTTGCGAGGAAAATAATCATGACTACAAGCAATTGTTTGATCGCTTCAAATAACGGCGATCGGGAGGCCGTAGAATGAGAACGAAACTAACTTTCTTAGCTGCCGGTCTGTTGCTGATGATTGCAGCGCCTGCGCCATCTTTCGCTCATCACTCCGTGTCCATGTACGACATGGCCAATCCAACTACCGTAACCGGAACCGTCGAAAGAGTCGAATGGACCAATCCTCACGCTTACGTCTATCTGTTAGTGAAAGACGATAAGGGTGTCACGCAAGAATGGGCCATCGAAATAAACAGCCCGAATTTCCTGAAGCACAACGGTTGGACGAGTACCACCGTGAAAGCCGGAGACACTATCACCTGCACCGGCGGCCGCGCCAAGGATGGCGCGCGCAGCATGCGCTGTACGGGCGTCAAGCTGGCCAATGGCTTGGCGTTACGGTCGTAGGCGCGTCAGATGCTTCATTTTTGTGCGTGGCTGCAGAACAATTCGCTCCTGGTCGCCATCAATAGCTCGATCGTGCTCTCCGCCATAATGGAGGTCGCCCACTACGCCGGGTTCTTCCTGCTGGTTGGTACGATTGCGATTGTGGACCTGCGCGTTCTCGGCGTGGCGGCGCGCGGGCAGAATGTCGGCACACTCGGGGCGGAGCTTTTTCCCTGGATGTGGGTGGGATTGGCGTTTGCTTTCCTCTCGGGATTCGTTATGTTTTCCGGTGACGCTGCCGACTTCTACATGGCTTCCGTTTTCCGCTTAAAAATTGCGGTTATCCTTCTGGCCGTCATCTTCGGGATCGTCGTCCAATGGAAGTCGTCGACGTGGGGACAATTGCCGTCAATTCCCGCGAGCGCCAAGCTTCTGGCGGTTATTTCCCTGGTCCTATGGATCGGCGCGATTCTAACTTCCGTTGAAGTTCCAGCTATTTCGGGTGTTGGCTAGTTGCTTCTGGCCGCATTCTGGGGATCGGAGCTTTAGCTCCGACATAGACGGATGCGCTTGAGCAACCGGAAGGATTGGGAGGCTGCGGAATTGATGAGCTTCTTCATGGCGTTTGCGAAGTGGCTTCAGGGCACTTCATGGGCTATGTGGATCAGCGGTTCCACGTGGGTATATCCGTTCGTGCAGGCCACGCATTTTTCCGGGCTCTCGCTTTGGCTGGGAACGAATCTGTCGCTTGATTTCCGCCTTCTGGGCCTTGGACGCAAGCGCGGGACGGCGGCCCAACTCTCGAATGCTTTATTTGCCTGGAATTGGACCGGATTTTGCATCGCCGTTCTGGGAGGATTCTCGCTCTTTGCCAGCGCGGCCACGAAGTATATCCCCAATCCCGCCTTCGAACTCAAACTCGCCATCCTGATTCCGCTCGGGCTCGTCCTCCACATCGTGAATCAGCAAAAGGTAAAAGTTTGGGGCGCAACGCAGGATCTTCCCGCCGTCGCGCGGATCGCCGGCTTGCTCGAGTTGCTGGTATGGCTCTGCGTCGTCACCGCCGCAGTGTCCATCCCGAATTTTGACGTTCACTAAAGATGGTGTTTGCAAGAAACCTGCTATCGCTGATTTTGGCCGGCGCCATCCTGGCTCTGGTTTTCCCGGGTTGCGGCAACAAAGAAAGCGAACCCACCGGCCCGGTTGCCACGATCGATCCTTCCACCGTCGGATCAATTAGTGGAACAGTGACGCTCACAGGGACGCCGCCCGCGTTGAAGCCAATTGATATGAGTGCGTCCGCGGCGTGCGTGCAGACTAATAAATCGCCTGTCGTGCCGCCGCTAGCGGTAACTGGGCAGAATGGCGCGCTCGCCAATGTGGTCGTCTACGTGAAAAGCGGTCTTGGCAACTATCGCTACGACGCGCCGAAAGATCCCGTGATTCTGCATCAGCACAACTGCATGTACGAGCCGCACGTGGTCGCGCTGATGACGCATCAGCCCTTCGAGATCGAAAACAACGATCCCACCATGCACAACGTCCATCCGATGCCCAAGCACAACCGGCAGTGGAGCACTTCTCAGCCGGTTGGATCGGCCGCGCTCAAATCCACTTTCGCTCGCACCGAATTCGCGATGCCGATTCTATGCAACGTTCATCCCTGGATGCGCGCGTACGGATTTGTCTTCAATAATCCGTACTTCGCCGTCACTTCGGAAACCGGAAAATTCGAAATCGCAAATCTGGCGCCCGGCACGTACACCGTCGAAGCATGGCAAGAAACCTACGGCACGCGGGACAAGACGGTGACGATCGGCTCTAAGGAATCAAAGGCCGTGACCTTTACTTTCGCGGCGTCTTCATCTGCGCGCTAACCGTTGGCGTGGGACTGGATGGAGTGCAGTAGGCGCTGCTCTTCACCGTGCGGATCGTCGACCACCTTACATTCATCGTTAAAAACCATCACGGCGCGCTTGGTGTTGTCAAAAGCCGGCCAGTGCGGCAGGGTTTTGTGATTCGGATTTCCGGTGCGCGCGAATGCCACCCACGCGCCACTGAATTTCTCAGCAAGCGCGTAGCGATCCTCGCCGGAGCCTACCATCGACTTGCAGGCATCCACATTGTCGAAGACGAATGGAATTTCGATGGTGTGAAACGACCGCAATTTTCCATCGCGAACCGGTGAACGCCAGGTGACGTAATACTGGTAGACCGGCGCGTTGCCCTGAGCCGCTTTGCGTTCCGCCTCGGTGACAACTCCCGCGCGAAATGTTGCGTCCGACGCGAGAGCCAGAAACAGGTCGGTGTTGCTCGCTCCAGGGCGTCCTTTTTTGTATGCGGCGATGAGTTGATCCACTTGTTCGTCGCTCGCGGTACGCAAGGTCTGCTTTACGTGCATGTGTAATTCCGCATCGTTGATTGGGTCGAGCACTTGGTGCGGAAAAAAGGTAACTTCAGTTTCAGTGGTCCCGATCAGCAGTGGAATATTTGCCGAGAGCGCGGGCGCAACCGGATCAAATGGACCATCCGGAAGCGTAGTGCCGTCGACCACCGGCGCGAGGGCAAACCCTCCCGGGCCGGGCATCGGGTTGGTGTTGGCGGTCGCGTCAAGCAGTTGCTCCATGGAGAGCTTCTGCAGTTGATCGACTTGGTCTGGTTTCAGATTCAACTTTGCCAAATATCGCTCCGCGCTTTTGTTGGCGGCCTCGCGCGAAACGCCTTTTACATCCGCGCCGCTTTCGACGATGGCGCGATGGAAGAGTCCATGCGCGGAGGGCATCGCCATCAGCGTGCTCACTTTTCCGCCGCCGCCCGATTGTCCAAAGATGGTTACGTTGCCTGGATCGCCGCCAAAGGCCGCGACGTTGTCGCGCACCCACTCTAGAGCGGCGACGATATCGAGCATTCCCACGTTGCTCGATTTCGCGTATTTCTCTCCACCGATACCAGCCAGATACAAGTAGCCGAAGACCGTAAGCCGGTGGTTGACGGTGATGGCGACCACGTCGTGCTTTCGCGCCAGCTCCGCGCCGTCATAACAGATAAAGCCGCCTGATCCACTGGTGTATCCGCCACCGTGCAGCCAGACCATCACGGGGCGCTTTCCGGCACCGCGCCCCACGCTGGGAGTCCATAGATTTAAAACCAGGCAATCCTCTCCCATGGGTTCGTTGCGATCCATGGACTCAACTTCCGGCGGGACTTGTCCATGAAAAGCGGACAAAAGCTGGGGCGACCTGAGGCCAAGTTCTGATGCATCGCGGACGCCGGTCCACGGTTCGCGCTTCTTCGGCGGCATGAATCGATTTTCGCCGGCCGTGGAAGCAGCGTAGGGAACGCCTTTGAAGGCGTGGACGCCGGCTTGTCTGGTGCCGCGCACTTTCCCCAGGTTGGTCTCGACGGTTGCGTCAGGCGCAGCTTTGGCATCTTCCGCGAAGGCGGTGGAAAATCCGCCGCTCATGAGTGCGCCTGCGGCGAGGGTTCCAAAGCCAATGAATGATCGCCGATCCATGATGTTGCCTCCCTTGGTTCAGATGGCGGAACGATGAAGCTGCCCGCTCGCGATGCCGTACTACCGAGAGGGCGGCGAAAGGCGGGCCCTCGAAACTGTGACGGGTAGACGTGTACCCGATCCTTTGTTTTCAGTGAGTTACGTGACATTCTACTCGTCCTCTGTGTCGAGTAGAAATCGCCGCGCCGGCAGGTGGACCTTTCCCGTGCTAAGGACCCTGCCCTCGATCCGCCTTCTCGAGTTGTGGACAGCGTAATCACGGGCGCCATTCTACTGCAGCCGGCGCGGAGCGCAAGCACGACCTCCTGTGGACTTTCGCTGCATTCTGGTGGCTTACGCGTTTTGCAGGGGCCCTCGCAATTGCAGCGAAAGGGCGCGAAACAGGGCTTGTCCTTCTGGGCAGTTAACCAATCGGCACAGTACTATCGCGGGGCGAGCCAGCGCGCAGCCATACTTTCAAGAGGTTGGGACAAAGAGCCAAGACTCACGAAATCGGGGACAATTCTGCGTCTTTCTATATTCGAGACGCGAGGAAGCATATTGCCGCCTAAAGCACATAAGTATCTATGGATTGCGGGGCTCCTGGCCGTGGCTGTGGTGGCCGCGGCGCTTGTCGTATCCAATCGAAATCGGGTTGGGGACGATTCCGACTGGGTTCAAAAGGCTTACAGTGGGCTTGGATCTGCGAATAATCAGCCACTCAATCAGCAACTCTCGCCCGTGGAGATCTTTCAACGACTTTCGCCGTCCGTGTTTGTTGTGGAGGCACTAGGACCGAACGGAGAATCGCTGGACTTGGGAAGCGGGGTCGCGATCACCCCTAACCTACTCATCACGAATTGTCACGTAGTTCAGAACGGTTCCTCCTTAAGGATAAGCCGTGACCATAGGAAGTGGGCGGCGAGGTTGGTAGGGGCTCGGCCGAATCACGATCTTTGCGGACTTCGGCCAGCTCAATTGGATCTGGAGCCGGTTAGCATCCGGTCGTCTTCAACCCTTGAGACGGGAGAGAGCGTTTACGCGATCGGAGCGCCGGAAGGGCTGGAGCTGACTTTCTCGCAAGGGGTTATCTCGGCGCTGCGGGAGACTGACGGAGCTCACATGGTTCAGACAAGCGCTCCCACCTCGCCCGGTTCAAGTGGGGGAGGACTTTTCGACGCACAAGGAAATCTTGTGGGCATCACTACCTTTCAACTCCGGGAAGGGCAGAGCCTGAACTTCGCGATGCCCGGTGAATGGATAAGCGACCTTTTGGCGCATTCAAACAACACCGCAGGCGCCGTTCCGCCTGAAGTGAGCGACGCAACGCTTGAATCGGCGGCCTGGATTGAAATCGGAATCGAGGCCGTCAACCAGAAGAATTACGAACTTGCCGAAAGCGCCCTGCTGAAATCGATCCGCCTACAACAACCGGATGCTTACCGGGCATGGTATGAACTCGCGAGCGTGTACGGCTCCGAACGGCATCCAGAAGCGCAAGCCCTTGCGCTGGAGGAGGCGGTCCGGCTGAAACCGAATTATGCAGACGCGTGGCGCGAGCTGGCGCGAAGCTATTCGATGCAGAAGGATTTCGACAAGGCGATCGCAGCCGCGAAACAGTCCACCGAGCTTGACGCGCACGACAAAGAAAACTGGCAGCTCTTGGGATTCCTGTACTTCGACAGCAGTTCCTATGCGAAAGCAATCGAGGCGGATGAACAGGGCCTGCGGATTGCCCCCAGCGATGAAACCCTGTTAGCCGATCTGGGCATGGCCTATGGAAAACAGGGCGATCGCGAGCAAGTGATGCGAATCTACACACAGCTCAAAGGAAGAGACCCTCTCGCCGCGCAGGTGCTTTTTAACGAGTACATCGTCCCCCGATCGGCGGCGTCGCGCTCGAGGTAGGCATGTCGGCCACCCAAATCCTTCCGCAGCGGTTACCGAACTAGTTGGCGCGGCCCCAGAGCTTTTTTGAGGCGATGCGGGCACCTTCGGCCAGCGACCGGAATTTCATCCAAGAGAATGCGGGGAAGACGGGGCCGAATCCGGCGAAGGTGCCGAATCCGCAGTCGGAGCCGGCCATGATGCGCTCGCGTCCCACGATGTTGGCATAGTGAAGAATACGTTGCGCGACGACCTCGGGATGTTCCACGTAGTTCGTGCTAGACGCAATCACACCGGGAATCAGGATTTTGTCGTCGGGAAGCTTGATGGTGTTCCAGGCTTCCCATTCGTGCTCGTGGCGAGGGTTCGCGCCTTCGATCAGCAAGGCCTGCGGCTTCACTTTGATGGCGATGGGAAAGATTTTCTTGCAGTCCATATCGTGGATGTGCGTGCCCTCGTAATTGCCCCAGCAGACATGAAGCCTCACGCGATCCGCAGGAACATTAGCGAGCGCATGATTGAGCGCTTCGACCTGTAGCTCGGCGTAGCGCAGGAATTCTTCGTCGGTGAGATTCTTGAAACGCGTGTGACGCCCCATGGCGAGGTCGGGGCAATCGAGCTGCAGGAGCAATCCGGACTTTACAATCATTTCGTATTCTTCGCGCATAGCGTCGGCCAGCGCTTCGAGATATTTTTCGTGTGAAGGATAGTATTCGTTGGGCTGAAACACGGCGATGGTGCCGGGCGAGACGGAGTTCATGAAGCCCTCTGTCACCTTGGTTTTGGACAAGGCCTCCTTCATATGAGCGATGTCCTGCTCGACGGGCTTCAGGTTCTTAACCTTGATCGGACCCTTGCAGACCGGGCGTTTGTAGGTAGCAGAGTGGCCCGTTTTCACTAAGCGGTCGCGATATTCGGGATAGTCATCGAGATCCTGCGGAGTGGGGCGAGCGGAATCGCCTTCGAAGCCGGTGAGCCGGTGGCGGATGTAGGTGGCGTAACTGATTTTGCTGGTCTCGCCGTCGCTGACGATATCGATTCCGGCCTCGGCCTGGCGCTTCACCAAGTCTGCAGCGGAGCGGCGCATGGTTTCGTTGAATTGAGCTTCGTCGATTTCTTCGCCGCGATCCTGGGCGAAGAGGAGATCGACGACTTCCTGCGGGCGCGGCAGGCTGCCGACGTGAGTGGTAAGAATGCGATCGGTGCTGAGTTTCATTTGGAGTCCTTGTCAAGACGCTGTATTTAGGGCGGCAGAGAAAATACCCCGCGAAGGGACCGAGTTGCAACCACAAAGGACTGACCGCGAACCCCGCCCATTCGAAGTCGTCAGACGCGGCACAGTAAAGCCGTTGCGTTAGAGTGAGGTCGGCTGGTACTAAGGCTTACTAAGGCTTCCACCCGAGTGCGTCGCGTAGTGGCGCGAGCTTATCGTAAAACTGAGTAAAGTTCTTTCGCAGACGAGAAGGAAGGCGCCCAGTCCCAGGAGAAGGGCGATGGACAAGAAAATGAAGGTTCTGTTTCTCTCTACTGGTAATTCGACGCGCGGGCAGATGGCGGAAGGATTCGCTCGCCAATTCGCGGGAGACGGCTTGGTCGCCGCGAACGCCGGAATCGAATCTCCCGATTCAAATCCGCTGGTGACGGAAGTGATGAAAGAAGTGGGAGTCGATATTTCCAGCCAGCGACCGAAAAACGTTAAGCAATCGCTGCAAGAACACTTCGGATATGTGGTAGCGCTTTACGATGCGGCTCGGGAGCGCTCTCCAGTGTTCCCGTTCACTCTTCATCTGCTGCGATGGTGCGTCAAGGATCCGTCGGCGGAGGACGGTCCGTTGGAGCGAAAAAAGGAGGAGTTTCGCCACGTCCGTGACGAGATCAAAGTGAAAGTGCAAGGCCTGCTGAACGAAATCGTGCAGGCGACCAGAACCGCGGCCTAATGGGCGCGCTCAGGCATCGACGCCCGCTGGCGGTAGGAAAAAACAGGGAGGGAAGCCTGGGAAGAACCCGTTGAGGTATACTCGCGCGCGATGGAAGCTCCAAATGTTGATTTCAATTTGAGCCGGTTGGAGCGGGTGATGTCCGGGCCGGGCAAAGTGGCGCAGCTCGGTGAGGAACTCGATCGTCGCGGGTTGAAGCGTGCCATCGTCGTGACTGGGAAGAGCCTGGGTGCGTCCCCGCTGTTGGTGAAGGTTACCGGTTCGGCAGGTGCGCGATGCGCTGCGGTGTTCAAAGGCGCGCGACAGCATGTTCCGCGCAGCGTGGTTGATGATCTGCAACGGGAAATCGAACGCGTCGACGCGGATTGCTTGATTAGTTTTGGCGGCGGAAGTTCGATCGATGCGTGCAAAGTTGCCAGCCACGCATTCCTCGCGAAGCGCGAAATAATTCAGATCGCGATTCCCACCACTCTTTCGGCCGGCGAGTACACGCATGCCGGAGGAGTTACCGACGAGAAGACGCTGGTAAAGTCCGGCGTTTCGGATCCGCGGCTTCAACCGCGCACAGTAATTAACGATCCCGAGTTGACGCTTGCGACGCCAGACTGGTTGTGGGTGGCGACGGGCATGCGCGCGCTGGATCACGCTATCGAGACGATTTATGCGATTCGGCATCATCCACTGAGCGACGCGCTGGGAGCGAAAGCGATCGCTCTGTTGGTGGAGCATTTGCCCCTTTCGATCAAGACAAGCGACGCCGAACGACTGGCGCATCGTGGGTATTGCCAGTTTGCGGCGTGGTTTTCGATATTTGGCTCGATGAACACACGCTTTGGAATTTCACATCTGCTCGGGCATCAGATCGGACCGCGGTGGAACGTTGCGCATGGCGTTACTTCGTGCATCACCTTGCCGCACGCGATGCGGTTCATGGCTGGTATCGCGCCAGAGCGTTTCGGTCCGATTGCCGAGGGGTTTCATGTGCCATTCGATCCCGATAACCCTCGGGCGGGAGCGCTGGCTTGCGCGGAACGAACAAAGCAATTCATCGCCCAGTTCGACGTGCGACATACCCTGAAGGATGCTGGCGTGCCGCGCGCGGAAATCGGCGATATTGTCGGCACCGTGAAGCACGAGCTAGATAAGTCAGGCGTCGTGGATCGTTCGTTAACGCCTGCTGAAATTATGGGATTGCTGGAAGCGGCGTACTAACCCGTCGTTGCGTTTAACCTGCCAAGAAACGTCATAAAGCAATAACCTGTCATCTCGGAAGCCGGAACGTAGGCCGGTCGAGAGGCGCGGCGTATAATCGCGCGAACTATGGCTGACGATTTAGCGCGGGGTACTCGCGAGAAGAAACTTGCGGCGCTGGGTTCGGTCGGTTCAGCGGTGGTGCTGGTGTCGCTGAAGGTGATTTTGGCGGCGCTGACCGGCAGCCTGGGAATTCTATCCGAGGCGCTGCATTCGATCCTCGATCTGGTTGCCTCGGTGATCACATATCTCTCAGTGCGCGTGGCGGACAAACCTGCGGACGCGGAACATCTTTACGGCCACGGGAAAGTGGAGAGCTTTTCGGCATTCGTAGAGACCGGATTGCTGCTGCTGACGGCCGTCTACATCATCTGGGAGGCATTTCAGCGGCTGCTTTTCCGGCAGACGCACATTCGGCCGAGCCTTGCGGCGATTGTGATTCTGGTGCTCGCGATGGGAATCGATTTCGTGCGCTCGCGCGCACTCGGCCGCGTGGCGAAGAAATATCCGAGCGAGGCGTTGGAGGCGGATGCGCTGCACTTTTCAACGGACGTGTGGAGCACGTTCGTCGTGATAGTGGGAATTTCCGGCGCGTGGCTCGGAGTGCGGCTCGGTGTTCCGTGGCTAGGCATGATGGATTCCGTGGCGGCGCTGGGCGTGGCAGGCGTGATCATCTGGATCGGTTCGCGGCTGGGAAGGCGCACGATTGAGGCGCTGCTGGACGTGGCGCCGCGGGGCCTGCGCGAGCGCATTTCAAACGCCGTGGACAAAATCGAGGGCGTGCTGCGTACGGAGCGCGTGCGTGTGCGGCGCGCGGGGCAGCGCTACTTCGTGGATGTGACGATCAGCGTGCCTCGCACCGCAAGCCTGGAGCAAGCGCACGCCGCAAGCGACGCGGTGGAGCGAAGCATTGAGAAAATCGTCCCTGCTGATGTGGTGGTTCACATGGAGCCGCGAGCGCGCAGCAACGAGCCGATCTTCGAGACGATTCGCGCCATCGCGCAGCGCCGAGGGTTGGCCGTGCATGAGCTTTCGGCGCATCAGTACGATGGAAACCTGTTCATCGAGATGCATCTCGAGGTGGATGAGGATTCAAGTCTTCGCGAGGCGCACCGCAGCGCCAGCGAGCTGGAAGAAGAAATCCGAGGAGCCACTTCCGCTGGAACGCGTGTGAACATTCACATCGAACCGCTGGGAGCGCGCGTGGCCGGCGCGCAGGAAATGAAAGGGCTTTCGGATTCCGTGCAGGAATTTCTAAATTCGCTTCCGAGCGAGTATCACCAACTAGTCGACTGCCACGAAGTGCACGTGCGCAGCGTGGAGCACCGGATTTTGGTCTCGTGCCACTGCTCGATGGACGGAAATTTGCCGATTACGGACGTCCACGACCTAACGGCGACGCTGGAAAATCGCGTGAAGGAGCGATTCCCACAGGTTTACCGGCTGACGATTCATCCGGAACCCGTCGGAGACAGCTGACGTCTGCCACCGAAGATCTGCGCTGCTAGAGCAATCACGGCCGGAAAGCACTCGAGAACGTAGCGAGGCTCAGGAGCGTCGGCGAAACCCGCGAAAAAGGCGGTGCGAAGCGCGATGAAGACGATCAAGAACGTCCAGCCAGGGCGTCCGCGAGCACTCCAGGCTCCGGCCAAGGCTAGGGCAACATAAAAGCAATTCACGAAGAATAGAAACAACGTAATGAGCAGATCCTGACGATCATCTCGCCATTCGCTGCGAAGCGGCCAGACAGCGCTCGAGGAAGGCAGCAAATCGACTCTAGGTGTGAACCACATCGCGAGAGAGCGGAGCAGCGGAATTTTCAAGAATGTGCGGAGTGGATGGAGAGCGGTTCGCTCGCGGGCGATCTCACCGAAGGCGCGGTCTTCATTCGAGGAAAACGTAAGTGAGGAATTGTACTCGTCGAGCAGATTGGCAACGCGATCGCGTTCTTGCGCAGAATCGAACGCACTTCGCGGCAGGTTGTCGACAGGGATTTTTTCCACGTCCAGATTCCATACCGTTAGATAGACGTCCTTGAAACGCCAGAGCCACGTGTGGGTCCAGGAGTCGAAGCCGACAGGTGCAGTTTCGCCCGGCGACTCGGCGTAGCGCGGCGCTAAAAACTGAATTTTGTGAAGCGTGTGCCAATTGCGAGCGGCCCAGGGCAGCAGTGGCAGAAGCAGGCCCGCTCCCATCAGCAGGCCGGCGCGCGCAAGCCTCAGCCAATCGACCGGTTTGCGGCATCTCGCCACGAGCACGAACGCCGCAGCCGCCAATAACAGCGGCGTCTCCGGGCGGACCATTGTTCCAAATCCAACAACGATTCCCGCGAAAAACCACGGGCTGAACGCAGACCTATTTACAGCGAATCCGTTTGTCAGGACGCCACCGGCTCCCGACAGCGCTTCCATCAAAAGAAGAACGGCGAGTGCCGTCAGAAAAGCGACTAGGGTTTCCGTCTGGACAACAGCGGTATAGTTCGCGGTGAAAGGGCACAGGGCGGCGAGCCATAGCCCGGCGATAGCTACTCGGGGGCGCGAAGATGCGGGCGCCAAGCGTGCTGCAATCAGGGCGATCAAGAAGCAAGTCGCCAGGTCCACCACGGTTTGCGCCAACAGCACCGCATGCAGCGACTTTCCGGCGATGCTAAAAATCGCTGCCAAGAACGCCGGATAGCCAGGTACGCGCGAATCCAACGGGATGAGCCGTCCGTCTGCATAGACACCATACACAGCGTTCTTCAGCCAATTCCATGCCAGATCGATATAGAATGGCGCATCTCCGGATCCAGAGGCCGGAAATCTGAAGACGAAGAACGCGCGCAACGCCAGGCCCGCTGATGCAGCCACTGCCACATTGGCGCGCATCCAAGTTTTAGTGGTCATTTGTCGGCTTCCTACACGGCGGCTGATTCATCTGGGCGCGCGAAGCTTTCATTGTTTCGAAAAGGACCTTGACCGGCAGTGCAAGATATAAGCTTATGGCTTGGCACAGCAAATAGCGTGGATTAGCTTGGAATGTGAATATGCCTGAACGCAAGCCCATTTTCTACGATCACGAACGCCGGCGATGGCGCCGAACGCGGCTTGCCCTGGAAGTGACGGGCGCGCTCTTTACGCTAGTGCTGCTCATTTTCCTGGTGAACGTAGGAAGAAACCCCGAGCTTCCGGAAATCCTCCGACCGGATATGCACGGTGGCGGCCTGCATGCGATACGAGCCAAAATGAAGCCGAAAGCCTTTCGCGGACGCAAGCGCAAGATCGCGGCGCTGGGTAGGGTACCTCAAAATTACGAGCCGCTGCGCGCTGCGTTTTATATGGGTGACGAGGCCAACAGCTTCGCGTCGCTTCAATTGCACTACCGCGACCTGGACCTGCTAATCCCCGCCGCGCTGCGAGCCGTTTCGGCGGGCGGGAAGCTCGACGTTGATCCGGATCCCAAGCTGGCTTCGTTTTTGCACTCGCTTCAAACGCGCACTCCTCCCGTCGACCTGCAAGTGATGTCCATGGTCAACAATTACGATCCGGTGAAAGGCTGGTGCCCTCCCGAAAGCTTGGCGATGCTGGCAAATCCCGCTGCCCGCGAGAATCTTGCTCTACAGCTCGAGGAATATGCGAACGCCGAACACGAACCCGGGATCGTGGTGGATTTTGAATCCTTGCCGAAAACAAGCATGCAGGGCTTTCAGATTTTCGTGCACAACCTCTCGCTCGCGCTGCACGCCAAGGGTCTGAAGCTGATGGTTGCATTGCCGGCGGCCGATTGGAGTTACGACTACAAGTATTTTGCCTCGCAAGTTGACGCAATCATCCTGATGAACTACGACTTCCGGTGGTCCAGTTCACCTCCGGGTCCGATAGCGCCGCAGGACTGGTTCATGCGCAACATCGACAACATGGCCAAGATCGTGCCGCCTAACAAGCTGCTGATGGGAATTGCCAACTATGGTTACGACTGGCCGGCGGCGACCAGGCGCAATCGCCACCCGATTGCGCAGGCAGTGACGTTCCAGCAAGGTGTGACAACCGCCGTGGAATCCGGTTCCGACGTGCTGCTCGATCCCGATTCGCTCAATCTCCACTACTCCTACGACGACGACAACAATTTGACCCACACGGTCTGGATGCTTGACGGTGTGACTGCATACAACGAGTTGCGCGCCGCGGAGCGTGCTGGCGTGCAGGGTACCGCGCTATGGCGGCTTGGCATGGAGGATCCTTCGATCTGGGATATTTGGGATGCAACCCACGCCGATGACGCTACCCGCAAGAAGTTGGAAGAAGTTCCGCCGGGCTACGACCTGATCCTGGAAGGTGCCGGCGATATCTGGCGCATCACGGCGACGCCGCAGAGCGGCCGCCGAGCCTTTGAATACGACGCGGGCTCGGACTCCTTCGACGATGAAAGCTTCCAAAGCTATCCCTTTTCTTGGCGCATTCAGCAAATGGGCGCCGCGTCGCGCAAGGTGGCCCTTAGTTTCGACGACGGCCCCGATCCGGAATGGACGCCCAAGATTCTCGACATCCTGAAACAGAAGCACGCGCCCGGAACGTTTTTCGTGATCGGCGAATCGGCCAATCAAGAAGACAACATTGTGAAGCGCGAATATGCATTGGGAAATGAGATCGGCAATCACACGTTTACGCATCCCGAATTTCTTGTCGACCGCCTTTCCAAGCCCGAGCTCCAGGTCCAACTGAACCTCACCGAACTGCTCCTGGAAAGCTACCTCGGCGTGAAGACCACGCTTTTCCGCCCGCCATACGGCATCGATCACCAGCCGGAAAGCGCCAGTGAAATACAATTGCTGCCGATCCCGCAGTCGATGGGATACGCGATCGTAGGCGCGCGCATCGATCCGCACGATTGGGGCGAAGCCAATGGGCAGCCGCCCGCGCCTGCCGATACCATCGTGCAACGCGTGCTGGCGGACGCCGAAGCCAATAAAGGCAACATCATCCTGCTGCACGACGGCGGCGGCGATCGCAGCCACACTGTTGCGGCGCTGCCTCGGATTATTGATGGGCTTCGCGCGAAAGGCTTTCAGTTCGTCTCCGTATCGGACTTGCTGGGTGAAACGCGCGCCCAGGTGATGAGTTCGCTTACGTACCACGAGTGGCTTCTCGTGCGAGCCGATGCTTTCGTCTTCGATGTGTTCCGATGGTTGCGCGCGGGGATTGCGTTCATTTTTATCGCAGGCATTTTGCTGGTCAGCGGACGCGCGCTTATCATTGGGTTTTTGGCCCTGGCTGAGAAGTTTCGCGCGGCGCCGGCCGATCATCCGGACTACAAGCCGTGGGTCAGCGTCCTGATTCCTGCCTACAACGAGGAAGCAGTAATCGTCGATACTGTGCGCGCGGCGCTTGCTTCCACGTATCCTAATCTGCAAGTCCTGGTGGTGGATGACGGCTCCGTCGATCGCACCGCTGAGTTAGTGCAGGAACACTTCGGGCGCGATCGCCGGGTGCGCCTTCTCATGCAATCCAATCACGGCAAGCCGTCAGCCTTGAATCACGCTCTCAGCGAAGCCATCGGCGAAATCAGCGTCTCGATCGACGCCGATACGGTCGTCGATCCCGAGGCCATCGAGCGCCTGGTCCGGCATTTTGCCGATCCGAAAGTGGGTGCGGTGGCGGGTAACGTGAAGGTGATCAATCGCAATCGCTGGATCACGCGCTGGCAGGCGCTCGAGTACATTACCAGCCAAAATCTTGAAAAGCGCGCCTTCGACTTGCTGAATTGTATTCCAGTCGTTCCTGGTGCGGCGGGCGCGTGGCGAACCGAGCTCCTTCGCGGCAATGGTGGATTCTCGGGCGACACGGTCGCGGAAGATACCGATCTCACGCTCACCATCCGCCGGAATGGTTGGAAGATTCTCTACGACGAAACCGCTATCGGCCGCACCGAAGTTCCCGAAACAGTCGATATGCTTATCCGCCAGCGGTTCCGCTGGACATTCGGCACGCTCCAGGCCGTTTGGAAACACCGGGACACCGCCGGGAAGCCCCGCTACGGCACTCTCGGATGGGTGGCGATCCCGAATATTTTTCTATTTCAGATTCTGCTGCCGCTCGTTTCGCCGGTGATCGATCTTCTATTTCTGCTTTCGCTGGCTTTGTGGGGGCTCGCCCAGCTTCAAATCACCCGGCTGCCTCAGCTTTGGACATCGCGCGACGTTGAGCGCTCCCTGATTTTCTTCGCGCTTTTCATGCTGATCGATCTTCTCACCTGCGTGATCGCGTTTGCCCTGGAAAAGGACGAAGATTGGACGCTCCTCGCGCCGCTCATCTTGCAGCGCTTCTACTACCGCCAAATGATGTACGTGGTGCTCTTCAGCGCGCTGCAAGAAGCCGTCAGGGGTCGCCCGGTCGGCTGGCGCGGAGTCGAAGCGCAAATGCCGACGGCACCGCCACCGCCCGCCACCGTCGCGCAAGTCTAAGAAGGCACCCTTTCGTTATTGGTTTTTTGCACGAATCCTTCAGCTCTGGTACCATCGGTTTGTTAGCTGGGCTACACCCTGATTCCAGGGGCGGCACCGGAGGCAAAAATGAGCGTCGCACCTCGTGCGGGCAACGGGAAAATCACCGTGCCCGACATTCTCTCCCGTAAGTCTCACTCCCTTTCGGGTTTCAATGAAATAAAACAGAAAATCACTTGCCTGACGGCGTACGACTATCCTACCGCGCGTCTGCTGGACGACGCTGGCGTCGATATTCTGCTCGTTGGCGATTCGCTCGGCATGGTCGTGCTGGGATACGACAGCACCTTGCCGGTAACCCTCGACGAAATGATTCACCACACCCGCGCCGTTCGCCGCGCCACGCACCACGCGCTGCTCGTCGCCGACATGCCCTACGGCAGCTTTCACGTCTCGCCTGACGAATCGGTTCGCAACGCTGTGCGCCTGGTGAAAGAAGGAGGCGCCGAAGCTGTGAAAGTGGAAGGCGGCGAACGCCGGATCGAGCTGATCGCGCGTTTGGTCGAAGCCGAAATTCCGGTGATGGGCCATGTGGGCCTGACGCCGCAATCGATCAACGCCCTGGGTGGTTTTCACGTGCAGGGCAAATCGGCGGACGCGGCTCGTCAAGTCGAGCGGGACGCGCGCGCCGTCGAAGTCGCGGGCGCATTCGCCGTCGTGCTCGAATCGATGCCCCGCGATTTGGCGGCGCGCATCACCGAAAAGCTCCGCATCCCCACCATCGGCATCGGTGCGGGCCCCGATTGCGACGGCCAGGTGCTTGTGTTCCACGATCTCGCTGGCTTCACTGCGGGGCATACACCGAAGTTTGCGCGGCAGTATGCGAATCTTTCAGCGGAGATCACGCGCGCCGTATCGGAATTTTGTGGCGACGTGCGCAGCGGACGATTCCCGTCCGATGCCGAGTCGTTTCACTCGGCCGCCGAACTGCGCGAACATTTGCCGGTGCGCGAGCGAACCTAGTTTGCGAAACTAGTGACGCACCAATAGTGAAGTGAAAGGAGTCCCGACTCATGGACGTCGCCGATTTTCGCATTCTCTATGATTACAATTCCTGGGCCAACAGTCGTGTCCTCGAAGCCTGCACGCCGCTCACACCTGAAGAATTCACGCGCAACAATGGATCAAGCTTCCCCTCGGTCCGCGATACCCTGGCGCACATATGCGGCGCGGAATGGATATGGCTCGAGCGCTGGAATGGTCGCGTGCCCACCGGTGGGATTCCTGCGGCTACTGATTATCCGGATTTTGAAACGCTCAAGCGTCGCTGGACCGAAATCGAAAGCGACCTCCTCGGCTACATCGCGTCTCTTAGGCCGGAAGATGTAAACCGAGTCGTTGAGTTCAAGACTCTTGCCGGCGTTCCCTTCTCACAGCAGTTGGGCCACTGTTTGCAGCACCTCGCCAATCACAGCACGTATCATCGCGGGCAGGTCACCACCATGCTGCGCCAGTTGGGCGCAAAACCTGCCACAACGGACCTGATTTTTTTCTACCGCGAGCGCGCCACCGCGAAATCGGGCGCGTGACACCCACGCTCCCGCGCATTCGATGGAAGTAATTCACACCGTTGCGTGGATGAAACAGGCGGCCGCCGAGACTCGCGCGAGCGATCGTATCCTCGGTCTTGTGCCCACCATGGGTGCGCTACACGAAGGGCATCTTTCTCTCGTTCGCGAAGCGCGCAAGCAATGCTCGCCAGTCGTCGTTTCGATTTTCGTCAATCCCAAGCAATTCGGCCCATCTGAAGATTTTCAGAAATATCCGCGCGCCTTTGAAGCCGATCGTGCTGCACTCGAGAAACTCGGCGTCGATTATCTGTTTGCACCGTCTCCGGAAGAAATGTATCCGCCGAGCTTCAGCACTCATGTCGCGGTGGAGGGATTAGGCGACCGACTCGAGGGACGTTCCCGTCCCGGACACTTTCAGGGCGTCACTACTGTGGTGCTGAAATTATTCGAAATTGTTCAACCGCGCTTCGTTTTTTTTGGTCGGAAGGACGCCCAGCAGGTTCGCATCATTCGTCAAATGGCTTGCGACCTCAATCTCTACCCGGAAATTGTTACGTGCCCTATTGTGCGGGAGTCAGATGGACTCGCTCTCTCCTCACGTAATGCGTACTTAAAGAACGAGGAGCGCCAAGCCGCCACGGTGCTTTACCGCGCGCTGGAAACCCTCCGCCGTGAAATTCTCACGGGCCAGCGCAATGCCGCCCCATTGCTCGCATCGATCAGGCAAGTCGTCGAATCCGAGCGCGTGTCGTTGGATTACGCGGAAATTGTGGATGCCGATACGTTCGAGCCGGTCATGGCCTGCCGAAAGGCATGCTACGCCCTAGTCGCTGCTCGCGTCGGCGCCACGCGCCTCATTGACAATGCACTTATCGAAGAGGCCGGCGCTTCATTCACCGTAACCCTCTGAAGCAGCCAAAGCGCAGTTCGAGCCAATCCCAGTTTTCCTAGAAGACCCTTCCGTCATTCTGAGCGGAGTGTGCCGATCTTTGCCTTTCCGTTCGCGTTTCCCAGCGAACGTCGGCACACGCAGTCGAAGAGCCTCTCTTGGAATTCTCTCAGAGAAAGCCTCGATGGCTCAGCGCACCGGAAGTGGATAAATCAGTGCGCGGCGGGCTCTGCAGCGGGATGCATCCCGTGCTGGGGAACTTCGTGAACACCTCGCGGTGGCGGTTCTTGATGAAAGCGGAACAGATGATTCAGCGGTCCTGCGCCCTTACCGGTGGGATACGATTTTTCGATCGCCTTGGTGACGTATGCCTTGGCGAGAATTACCGCATCTCGAAGGTGCTGGCCCGCAGCCAGATGCGCTGCGATGGAAGATGAAAACGTGCAGCCGGAGCCGTGCGTGTTTTCGCTTTTAACATGATCTCCGGCGAACGCTTCGATCCCCGCGCTATCGCATAACACGTCGACCGGTTTTTCCAGATGTCCGCCCGTGATGATCGCGGCTTGCGCACCCATTTCCACCAGTTTCTGAGCCGCGGCTTTCATCCCGGTTACATCCTTCACTTCCATCCCCGTCAAGAACTCCGCCTCGGCGATATTCGGCGTCACCACGGTCGCGCGCTTCAGAAGTTCATCGCGAAGGAACTTCAACCCCGATGGATCGAGAAGATCGGCGCTCCCTGCTGTAGGACGGGTAACGGGGTCGAGTACCACGTGCGCGAACTTATGCTTATCCAGGAATTCCGCTACCACGCCGGCGTTTGCGCGGGTCGCAAGCATTCCGATTTTCACCGCGGCTAAAATCGAGTCGCTGGCAAGCTCATCCAGCTGCGCGCGCAATGTCGCTGCCGGTGTCGCATGAACCTCGCGCACACCCATCGTCGACTGCACTGTCAACGCCGTCACGGCCGCCACGCCATAGCAATTGTGCGCCGCAAACGTTTTCAGATCGGCGGCTACTCCCGCGCCGCAGGAGGGATCGAAGCCGGCAATCGCTAGCAGGATGAGTGGCGTATGCGCGCCGTGATTCCCGTGAATCGTGTGGTTGCCGTGCGTGCTCAACTTTTTGCGTGCCCTCCGCGCGAGGCACAAATGCCGGTGGCTCCAATGTCACTGAGCACACCGGCAAGCAAAATGTACGCGCGTTCGCGCTCCATGCGCAAGAATAATCTTTCGCGAAAAACGCGGCGGCCTTTAACCAGCGAGGCGGTATCGAGTGGTTTGGAAATTACGGGAAGAGTCCGCGGACGAGCGTTGCATCTGCCACGCGGCCGACTGCGAGAATATAAGCCCCTGTACGCATGTGTGTGCGGTGCTTCCGCGTCATCTCGTGAACGTCGACGAACGCGCGCCGCATCACTGATTCGAGTTTCGAATTTACTTCTGCGGCCGGCCAGAAGAAGCTCTGCAAATCCTGAACCCATTCGAAGTAGCTCGCGGTTACCCCGCCCGCATTCGCCAGAATATCCGGCAGGAGTGTAATGCCCTTGCGCGCCAGCACTTCGTCGGCATGCGGAGTCGTGGGGCCGTTCGCGGCTTCCGCCACGATTTTGGCTTTGATCTGATCCACGTTGTTCAGCGTAATCGCGTTTTCGAGCGCCGCCGGAACCAGGATGTCGCACTTGAGCGCCAGCAAGTCGTCGTTTGAAATTCGCGACGTGCCGGGCATTCCCACCACCGTGCCTGAGCGGTCTTTATACCGGCCGGCCTTCAGTGGATCGATTCCGCGTGAATTGAAGACGCCGCCACGCGAATCGCTGATCGCGACCACGCGAGCTTTCTTTTCCGTCAAGAACCGCGCCACCAGCGAACCCGCGTTTCCGTATCCTTGAATCGCCGCGCTCGCGCCGCGGAGCGACATTTTTTTCAGCTTGCACGCTTCCTCGATTGCAACCAGGCATCCGCGCGCCGTAGCTTCCTTCCGGCCTTCCGACCCTCCGATCGAAACGGGTTTGCCCGTCACCACTCCGAGCGAAGAATAGCCCTTGGTCATGGAATAGGTATCCATGATCCACGCCATCGTCTGGGAATCGGTGTACACGTCCGGCGCGGGAATATCCTGCTCGGGGCCGATTAACGGAAGAATCTCGGAAGTATACCGGCGCGTCATGCGCTCGAGCTCGGCCTTGCTCATGCGCTTCGGATCGCAGATCACGCCGCCCTTGCCGCCGCCAAAGGGAATATTCACAGCGGCCGTTTTCCACGTCATCCAGGTTGCGAGTGCTTTCACTTCATCGAGCGTCACGGCGGGATGATAGCGAATGCCACCCTTGGCCGGACCCCGCGCCACATTGTGCTGCACCCGATATCCGGTAAACACTTTCACCTGGCCGTTGTCCATTTTTGTGGGAATGGACACCTCCAGTACGCGCTTCGGGGCGCGCAAAATTTGCCGCAGCCCTTGGTCGAGCTTCAGATGTTCGGCGGCCAGATCAAACTGAATCTGCGCAATCCTGTAGGGGTTCAGGTCCTCGCGCGGGGCAATGCGCGGTATGGGTTGTGGAATCGCTTTGGCAACGCTCGCCATGGTACTTCCTCCTGCTATGTGGGGCCCGGTTGCCGCTTACATGCGCGTGTTAAGCACTTACAAGATCGTTAACGCTCGTAAGTCACGTGGAAACCGAAGTTTAGCTAAGCCACTGGGGATGTCAATGAAAACAGTGCCGAACTGAAGTCGAATTTGTCCGAAGAGCAATGGCTCCCATCAATGCTTCGTCGCCCGTTATGCCTCATAAGTCATTAAAAACAGGTAAGTTGGCGAAGCCCTTGGCCAAAAATCTGTGTAAGTCAGTGCGTTTCGGGAATCCGCGCTGGCTGCCTGCGAAAGCAGGCCTCTGGTTGACCTGCCTGTCTTTGCAAGCTACTGTTCGTGTAACGATACAATCAGCGAGCTGAATCGAATGAACGATCATCCAACTCGCGATGAAGATTTTGACCTCTATGCCCTCGGCGCGCTCGAAGGCGCCGAAAAACAGGCGCTGGAATCCCACGTGGCCTTTTGCCTCGGATGCGCCCAGAAACTCGCCGACGCGCGAGGACGCGTCGCCACCCTCGGTTTGTCAGCGCCTCCCGCTAAGGCGCCCGCGATCGCGAAAGAACATCTCCTGCAGCAAATTCGCGCAGCTCGTGAGGGCGATGGCGCCGCTCGTACTGAAATGAAGCCGCCGCCTGCCCGCCGCGCAGCGATGTCCCGGTGGACCATCGTTCTGCTTCCCATCGTTGCCGTTCTCGCCATCGCGGCATTTTTGCTCTGGAACGCCAATCGCCGCCTGGATAGCCAACTCGCCGCGCTCCGCGCCAGCAGGAGGCAAGAGCAGCAGGAGCTACAAAGCGCCCGCGATATCGCCGGCCTCATTACCGCGCAGGATACGATTACAGTTCATCTCGCTCCTCAGCCGGTTATGCCGCAAGGCACCGCTTTCGTGATCTACAACGCCAAAACGGGCGTGCTGATGTACGAGGCACAAATCCCTGCCGCGCCCGCGGCCAAGAGCTATCAACTTTGGCTCGTTCCCGCGAGCGGCAAACCGATTAGCTGCGGCGTTTTCAATCCCGTCGGCGGACAGCCCGACCACTGGATGACGAAGCTACCCACAGGAATCCAGGCCAAGGCTTTTGCGGTTACGCTCGAACCTTCTGGCGGAATGCCGCAGCCAACCGGCCCCAAGGTTCTGGTCGGCGCGCCGTCTTAGCGCTGGACAATCTTCCTTGCCGACCGCAAGTCCTTGGAGTATAAGTAGGTTCGTGCCCAGCCAGGAGCGTCGAAGGGCTTTCTATCGACTTAACCAATCAACCTGTCGTATGCATAGCGTACCTATGGAGTAAAACACCGGCTTGCCGGATCGGATGATTCACCGGAAGGCCGTGTCAGCCCTGAGGAGGGAAGTGAACATGAAGAGAGCCATCAGCATGTGCAGCCTGCTTGCCTTGGTGCTCGCCGCGATCAGCCTCGCCACCTTCGCCGAAAGTAAGACGATGACGTGGACCGGCTGGATCAGCGACAGCCACTGCGGCGCAAAAGGCATGAGCGCGGACCACAAGGCCTGTGCCGAAACCTGCGTCAAGACCAAGGGCGCTTCCTGGGTTTTCGTCAGCTCGAAGACCAAGAAAGTGCTATCGATCAAGAATCAAGATGCAGTGAACGCGGATGAAGATCTTGGCCACACCGTGAAAGTTACCGGCCACGTGGATGAAAGCGGTGCAATCCAGGTGGACAGCATCGCCAAAGCCAAGACTTAAGGTTTTTCGCCATTCAAGAGCGCGGAGCGCAGGTGAAGGGTTTGGGACCTGCGCTCCGCGTTCTTTTCGTTATCGCTTGCTAATCCTTCGGCTTGATTTTCTCCACTCCCATGTAGGGCACCAGCACTTCTGGAATTGCGATCGAACCATCGGCCTGCTGAAAATTTTCGACGATCGCTATCCACGTGCGCCCAACCGCGAGTCCCGAACCGTTCAGTGTATGAACGAACTCGCTTTTGCCGCCCTTGGACCTGAAACGAATTCCCGAGCGCCGCGCCTGAAACGCTTCCGTATTCGAGCAGGAGGAAATTTCCATGAACTCGTTCGCCGACGGCAGCCATACCTCGATGTCGTACGTTTTCGCCGATGCGAATCCCATGTCCGCGGTGCAGAGCTGCATCACGCGATAGTGCAGACCTAGCCGTTCGAGCACCTTTTCGGCGTTGCGGACCAGCGTTTCCAGTTCGTCGTAGCTTTTTTCCGGCCGCGTAAACTTGAATAGCTCCACTTTCTGGAATTGGTGCTGGCGCTTGATGCCGCGCGTATCTTTTCCGGCCGCGCCCGCTTCGGAACGGAAGCAAGCCGTCCATGCGCAAACTTTGATGGGCAATTCGTCCGCGTCGATGGTTTCGTCGCGATAGAGGTTTGTCAATTCCACTTCGGCGGTGGGCGTGAGATACAGATCCGTGCCTTCGAGGTGAAACATATCCGCTGCGAATTTTGGAAGCTGGCCCACGCCGGTAAGCGCGGCGGTGTTGACGACGAAGGGCGGCAGGATTTCCGTGTAGCCGTGCTCTCGCGTGTGCACGTCGAGAAAGAAATTGGCTATGGCGCGTTCGAGGCGCGCTCCGAGCCCTTTGTAAACCGCGAACCGCGCGCCCGCAATTTTCACCGCAGACTCGAAATCCAGAATTCCGGCGCGCTCGCCTAGTTCCCAGTGCGGACGCGGGGCGAAATCGAATTTCGGCGGCTCGCCCGAACGCCGCACCTCCACGTTGTCCGCCGCGCTTTGTCCCACCCGGACGCTCGCGTGCGGAATATTCGGAATCACCAGCAGGAATTCTTTCAGCGCGTCGTCCATTTTGGCGACAAGCTCGTCACTGCGCTTGATTTTGTCGGACGATTCCTTCATCTGGCGCAGGAGCTTGTCTCTTTGCTCGATGCGATCTGTCACGTCCTCGCCCTTCGCTTCGAGATCGCGAATCGCTTTCTGCAGCGGGCCGATGATGTCGTTGGCTTTGTTGCGCTCCGCCTTCATCTGCTCGGTGGCGGTGATCAGCTTGCGCCGCTCGGTATCCACCTCGACGAAAGGACCGAGGTCCAGTTTGATGCCGCGGTCGCGCGCCATCTTCTCGATCACGTCCATGTGCTCTCTTACGAATCCTAGTTCCAGCATAGGGGAGGCAGAATAACCGAAACATAGCGGCTTGTGTAGCGCCAGGCCTTCAGTTGGCAACCGTTTCTCGAATCGAGGGGTTCCGCGTTTGTGACGAGTAGACTGTACGCCAGTCCTTTGTTTGCAATGACTTGCGTCATGTTCTACTCGTCCTGTGTGTCGATTAGAAAGCTGCTTTTGCGCTGTCACTTCCCTGGTGAGTATTTCGCGTCCCGAGCGATTCCGCGCGATGCCTGCCCGACCTTTGCCGCGCCGGGCCTTCATGTAGCGCCAGGCCTTTAGGCTGGCAGCCGTTGCCTTTGTTCCGCCGGTCGCCGACCACCAGCGGCGCACAGCGATCCCCGCTCTCGCAAGAGCCGCCGACTGCGCCGCATTCGCTCTGCCCCAATCAAGTTGTCGAGCTTCAATCACAATCGTTCACGCTAGCATATAAGAAAATGTGATTTGTCAAGCAACGCCTGTGGACCCGTGTCTCGAACGGAGGTCGTTTATGCCGCTTCGGCGGCCCTGCTGTGCCGCTACGGAACCAAAGACAAGGCTGCCAGCCTAAAGGCGTGGCGCTACGTTTAAACCTTGGAGAGCAAAGCCCTATTTGGGGGCGAGGGCAAGGAGGACGTTGCCGGGCATGCCATTGCCGGTGCCGACGTAGCCGGAGCCGACGAAGAGCATTCCTCCTGCGATGACCGGGCCGGGTGCGCCGAGCGAACCGCCTTTGGCCACCACGCCGTTGACGGCCGTGAATTCACGCGCGGTATCGAACTGCCAAATTTCGTGGCCGTCGGCGGTGGAAAGGGCGTGCAAGACGCCGTCCCATCCGCCCGCGAAGACGACGCCTGGCATCACCGTAACCGCAGCTTCGAGTCCTTTCCGCGGACGACCGCCAGGGCCGGGATGCGCGGGAGATGGCGCGATCGGAACATTCCACAGAACCTTTCCATCAGCGAGACGCACTGCCGCCACGGTGCCGGCCTGCGTATCGTAGTAAACGTTGTCCTTGTCCGCAGCGCCGCCCCACATGATTTGCACTTGGATAGGCGCGGTCGTGTCGCGGCCAGCGGAAAGATCGGCGGTCCAGAGCAGTGCGCCGCGCCGATCAGGGTCGAGCGCGACGACTTCGCCACCTTTATGCGCGCAGACGAGCACGCGCTTGCCGTTCGCGAGCGTCCGCAGAATCGGTGAATCGCCAAAATCCCAATCAGGGCCAACGTTCGCGGGGCAGTGAGCGTCCTTGGGGCCGGGCCCGATGCAATCGCCGGGCGATGCGTCGTTGGCGAGCGCCTGATACGACCAAAGCACTTTGCCCGTCTTCAGATCGAAGGCCATGATCGAATCGGACGTTTTCGCCGCGGGTTCGGTGAAGCCGTTGCCCGTGCCGACGTAGATCGCGTTGCGCCTTGGATCGATTGTGGCCGCGGACCAGATCGACGCGCCCGCCGGCGCCCAAAGCTGCGTGCCGAGAGAATTTTTCCTCGTGGGCATGGGCTCATCGGGAATCGTGTACGTTTTCCAGATTACCGCGCCGGTATTTGCGTCGAGCGCGGTAAGGCTGCCGCGGTATGTGCAGCAGGGATAATGCGGATCAGACGAAACGATTTCTTCAGAGCCAGCGAGCCCGACGTATAGCCGACCCTTGTAAAAAACCGGCGCGGCGGTGATGTGCGAGAGCAGGCGCTGCTCGAGGTTGCGCTTCCAAAGCAACGTGCCGGTGCGCGCGTCGAGCGCATACAGGTTTGCTTTTTTGTCGCCGAAGAGAACGGCGTCGGGGGTGCTGCCTTTGCGCTTGATGGGCGCGACGAAGGCTGCGGTGCGGATTTGCGCGTCTGCGCGAAACGACCAGTAAACGCAACCGGTCGCGGCGTCGAGCGAATAGGCGAAGCTGTTGTAATCGCCGAAGAAAATGCGGCCACCGACAACAGCTGGCTGGCCGGACGTTTCGCCACCCGCGGGCAGGCCGAATGCCCACTTAAGTTTGAGGTGCGGTACGTCGGCGGCGCTAAGTCCGGCGAATTGCGCGGATTGAAAGCGCGCGTTCGCAAAGCCGTTGCCCCAGCCATTCCATACAGTGAAAGTTGGCGCGGTCCCAGGGATGGTATCGCCCAGCGAAAAAGGGGGATTGGATGCGCAGTGATTCGTCATATGGCTCGCGTCGCCGGCATCGGCTGCGCCGAGAGGTCGTCCGCCGAAAAATTCGGCGACAGCGCGCTTTTCGCTGTCCGCGAGATTCTGTGCCTGCGCGGCCATAACGCCGGTGGTGAGCGTCGCGTAGATGGCCTCGGGAGTCATCTGCGCGAGCGTTTCGGTGTTGGGAGCGGCGCGACCGCCGTTGTTGGCATTTTCGTCGGCGCTGGTCATGGCATGGTGATGACAGCTCGCGCAGTTTTTGTTGAAGACAGCCTGGCCGACGATTCGCGCCATCGGGCCGACGAGCGGTCCTTGTGGTTGCGCGCCAGGGAGCTGCGGCGAGGCTTGCCGTGGAGATGGCTGTTGCGCGGCGGCGCGGAAACAAAAAAACGCAAACCCAAGGCTCGTCGCGCAGATCAGAGCGAGAAGCCTTTCGCGACGATTCAGCATTTTCGGTTTGCGCCCCATTCCGGCAAGCGATTGTAGATCAAATTGGCGCTTGGTGGGTTGCGTGAGAGTTGGGCCGCGTCGAGAGCCTGCTCGAAGGGCAACGACAAAGGCAAGGCTGCCGGGTCGAACAAACCCAGCGACCCGCCGCTACAAAGGCAAAAGCGCCAATCGGGAGATCGGCGTTCCGAGGAAAAGTTAAGCCGTCGGCGAGGTGCCGCGCTGAAGACCATGGCATTCCACGAAAACGAAAAAATCCGTCACGGTCCGAGGAGCGGCTTTACTTGCGCTTCGATGACGTTGGTGTATTCGAAGCCGATCACTTTGTAGCGCAGGATGCCTTGGCGGTCGTAGAGGAACGTTGTGGGTAGGCCCAGGATTCCACCGAGCGCCTGGATGGCTTGCGGCGAGGCAATCGCCAACGGGTAATGAACTCCGGCTTCGCGGGCGAACTGCATCGGGTCCTCTGTATCCGTCATCATGGTGGCCTTCAGGCCGAGGACGGCGAAGCCGCGAGAACCATAACGGTCCAGTAACTTCTGGTAACCAGGCATTTCCTTTTTGCAGGGCTGACACCAAGTGGCCCAAACGTCAACGAGGAGAACCTTGCCGCGAAAATCAGACGACGAAATCTGACGGCCTTGGAGGTCCTTCACGGAAAAATCGGGCAGGCGAGAACCGATCTCGCCTGGAGCGATTGCGGGCTGCGCCGGTTTTGTGATGTTCGCCGAATGCTGATGGCATCCGGCGAGCATCACGGCTGCGAAAATGAGGAACAAGTTTACGAGGCAACGATCGGCTCTGTGCAACATTTGCTCCTCTTCTACTCGTCTTTTTGAATCTTCGTGATCAACAGCTTTAGCGGCACCTTCGGGTCCGCCTTCTTTTTCCCGGATTTTAGATACAATTGGCCCGTGACAGTGATTTTGGAGGGCGTGCCCGCGAGGGCCGCAATGCTCTGCGATTGATCATTGGGAGTGATCACCCAAGAGCGATTGGGTTCCACTTGAAATGCGAGTGTGCCGGAAGCGTCTTTCAACACGCGCCCATCAGCTGTCACGTCCATTTCCGTAGCAGTGACACCGCTATCGTAGACGGCCTTCAGAAGCTGGGCGGGATCGATTTGCCCGTCCTCTTTCGGAGTGATTTGCACGGTGCCATCCCTGAGACTGACTTCCGCCTTTTGCACGCCAGACTGGCGCTGCAGGTGTTGTTGCACACCGTAGGCTCAAAAGTTTCAAGTCATCCCCTCGACACGCATCTCGACATGTTTTATTTGTGCCTGAGCAACGGGTGCTATGGCGACGCCCAATAGCAAAAGCAATGCGAATTTATTGATTTTCATTTTTTTCTCCTTTCAGAACATGTGAAATCTGAACTGCTGTGTGATCCCAAAACTGATGTGGCGACGAATGGGAGCAAACATCGCGCCATTGGAGTGGGCGACGTCCCAATCCATTCCGAGCCAAAGATGCATTCCGGGGCGCACGCCTACGTAAGTGGTGACACCGGCGAGCAAAGCGTCGCCGCCGCTTCCATTTTGAGTGATGCCCGCGATGCGATCGTCCTGCGAATGCAGCCAGGTGAGCGCGGGACCGATAAACCACTCGCGAGTCGCGTCTTTAGCTTCGTAGGGACGATACGAGAGCCAAAAACGAGATTCGATATCGCTACCGATGCGAGTTTGTTGGGTTCCCTCGGTGCGTATCAAGGAGTGGAAGTCCTCGTCGGCCACGAGACGCCTTAGATTGAAAAGCCCGGTGTACGTCCAATTCGTCGATAGAAATAAATCGGTCGAGCCGGAGCCGGGTTGCAAGGTTGCGGGCAGGCGGTCGCCGTTTGCTTGATTCAAATCTGTGAGGCCGGTGGGAAGCTTGGGACCAAACGTTACGGACGCTTGTGTTGTGCCGCGAGGCGAATCGCGCCGGTAGAAGCGATACTTCACGAGGATCATGGTGTCCCCTAGTCCGGTACCGCCCGCCGCTTGCGCTCCCGGGATGACAAAGTGATTTGTGACTACGGGGATGAGAACGGTGAGGTCAAAATCGCGGAAGAATCCCCAGGTGAAATTGAAATCGCCTTCGTGCGAGAACGTGGGCCTGGCCGTGGCGGAGATGCTTGAGGGATCGCCGGGCGCCAAGCCGCGCGTAGTGAAAATGGAGTTGTAAGAAATTAACGCGCCGCCCGGAAATAGCGGCGGGGCGGTTTCGGGTGCGGTGCCTTGCGCCCTAAGCGCGTGTGCGGAAGAAACAACAGATAGAATGGCTATCAGAGCCGATCTGCCGAAGCAGATTACGTACTTTACTTTCACGGATTATCCCTCCAGTAAAGATGGCTGCGCGCGGAAACACTTGTCCGCGCTAGCGGGGCGAGCCGCTTTTATCTGGAGGAGCGATCAGAGGCGAAGTGGAGAAAAACTAGGGAGAGGAGGAATCGGCGGCGCGTGACAGTACACAGTTGCGAACAGCGAGGATCGATCTACAGTTCTCGAATTGGTAGTGGCTGGCAATGCCGCCGCGGTGGAAAACGAAAACTGTACATTGTGCAATGGGGCGGGCTGCACAAACGGCACGTGCATCGACGGCATGTTCTTGCAGCAGTCTTGTTGACCGTGGCCGTGCGAACAGGGCATCGAAGCGCAACAGTGCATCGCGGCTTGCGGCGACTGGAGCGCGGAGCAATCGACCGCGTAACCTGCCAGGCTTAGCGCGAGGACTGCGAGTAGGAATGTTTTGGTCAAGCGCATGCTCATACAGGCTAGATGCAGCAGTGGCATCGAGTCAAGTTAATGTACTCGTCCACATGATTAGTGACACTCGGCTTTCTGTTTGTGAGACTTCCAGCGCTCGAGGAATTCGAGCGGAGTGAGGTAGTGGAGCGCCTGGTGGGGGCGGACGGTGTTGTAGATGTGTTCCCAGCGACGGAGCTGGGGACTGAGTTGCGTGACGTTCCAGCGATCAGGGATCACTTGATAGAACTCCTCGTGGTGCGTGCGATGGGAGCGTTCGACCTGCCCGTTAAGCTTGGGCGAGCGCGGTGGGAGGACGAAGAGCGGCAGGTTTCGTTGCTGGCAAGCGATTTCGAATTCGGCAGCGAATTCGCTGCCGCCATCCACCTGCAGGGCGGCGATGGGGAAAGGCATGCGATCGACCAGCGTGTCCAGGAAGCGAGCCGCGGCCAGCGAAGTGGCGCGTTCGTGCACTTCCAGCACATCCCAACGAGAGACCATGTCGCGGGCCGAGAAGTGTTTCAGTACCACGCCGCGCGCCGGTCGCACCTCTTTGGTGTCGACCTGCACCAGATCACCCGGCCTTCGAATAGGCCAAAAATGGGGTTTTCGCCGGGCCCAGGGACGGCTGCGCATTTTGCGGCGCCGCCGGATCGCTCCTTTCGCCCCAGCTTCCACCAACACGCTGCGGCGCTTCAGGTCGTTCAGGATCCGGCCCACCATGGACGTGGAAAGCCGAACGTGTTTGCGGCCCAGCAGCACGACCAGTTTGTCCTTCCCCCAGCGGGGATACTCGCGTCGCAGAGCGAGAACGGCTTCGCTCTGCGAGGGTGTCCAGGTCGGCTGGCGATGCCGATGCGGGCGATGCGAACGATCCTCCAGCGTGGAGAGGTTATGAGGATCGTAGCGCCGCCACCAGCGATAGAACGTCTGCCGGCTGATCCCAAAGTGGCGGCAGGTAAAAGCCGCATTGCGGCCATGACGCAGATAATGACTCATCCAGGCCAACCGGAGCTGACCAACCCGGCTCAGCTCGCACCCAAAACGCGAAAGCTCGCGCGCTCTGGGCACCTTCCCTCTTCGTATTTGCATGGCGACACTCTACCGAGTGTCACTAATCATTCTGAACGAGAACAGTTAAGAACAAGCCTTAAGCGCTACACGGCGTCGAGGGCTTGCTCGAAGTCGGCGAGGAGGTCGCGCCAATGTTCGATGCCGACGGAGACGCGGACGAGGCCGTCGGTGACGCCAGCTTGCGCGAATTCCTTTTCGCTGAAGCCGGAATGCGTGGTGGTTTTCGGATGGCAAGCGAGGGTTTCGACGCCACCGAGCGAGACGGCATTTCTGGCGATCTTGAGGTTGCGCAGAAAATCGAATGCCGCGCGTTTTCCGCCGCGAAGTTCGAGAGAGACCATGCCGCCGGGATAGTCGCACTGCGCGGCGTAGATTCTTTTCTGCTCAGGATCGGTGAAGAGCGTCGGGTAGAGCACTTTCTTGATCTTCTTGTGCTCGGCGAGGCGCTCGGCGATTCGCTGCGCGTCGATGCTGGATTTATCCATGCGCAGGCGCACAGTGGGCAACCGGCCGCCCAGCATCCAGCACTCGTCCGGCTGAAGAATAGTGCCGAAGAGGCCACGCAGGGGACGAATCCTGCGAATCAGGTCGGGATCTTTCGCGAGCGCGATTCCGGCGAGCATATCGCTGAAGCCGGAAAGATATTTTGTGCCCGAATAGAGAACCAGATCGGCGCCCAACTCCAGCGGATGCTGAAACGCGGGGCCGAGCATGGTGTTGTCCACTAGAACCAAAGGACGCGCGCGGCCATTGGGAATTTTCAGCGCCGCAACGGCGTCGCAAACCTGACGGATGTCGGTCATGATCAGAGTGGGATTGGCGGGAGTTTCGAGCATCACGGCGCCGAGATTTTTCGCGGACGCAATTGCGCGGCTGATTCGAGCAGCGTCGCCCGAAAAAACGGGAGTGCCCGAGACGCCCCACTGCGAGAGGCAATCCTGAATGAAATGCTGCGTGCCGCCGTAAATCGGGACGGTGTAAACGATGGATTGGCCGGGGCGCAAAAGAGCGAAAAGGGATGTGACGATCGCGGCCATGCCGCAATTGAAGGCCAGCGCGGCTTTGGAACCTTTCTCGAGGTTCACGATCTGGTCCTCGAGCATCTGCGCGTTGGGATGGTTGAAGCGCGAGTAAATCAGATCTGGCCCTTCGCCTTCGGGCAGGCGGGCGCGTCCGGAGGTGACGTTGAAGGCGTGCTCGGCGGCCTCAGGGCTGGAGAAAACATAGGTGGAGCTGCGAAAAACAGCAGGGCGCGCGGAGCCAAGCGAAAGAGTAGGGTCGAATCCTTCTGTGAGAACCTTTGTGGACGGCCTTAGAGGGTGCTTATCGCCGCGGCGGGTGCGAGGCATGGCGGAATCTCCTTTTTACGCTTATAAGCTAACACGCCGAGTGATCGGAGATGGTTATCCTGCGGCCGAGGGGTGAGTTCGGTCCGCAGGGGAGTGCAAATCTCAGATGGAGATTGCGATTTTGCCGAGGAAATTGCCGGAAGCCTGGAGGCGGAATGCTTCGGCGGCCTGGTCGAAGGGAAAAACCTTTTCGATGACGGGCTTGATCCGATTCACTTCGATGGCCTGAATCAATTGTTCGAGGCAGGCGCGGCTGCCGACTCCGATGCCGTGGAGGCTGGCGCTTTTGAACATCAATTCGTGCGGATTGGCATTGCCCTCGCGTCCCGCGAGCACGCCGATCAAGGCGATTTTTCCCTTCCAGCCGACACATTGGAACGAGCGCGCGAGCGTCCCGATACCGCCATTTTCGATCACGCAATCGACGCCGCGCCCGTCCGTGAGCGCGAGCACCTCCTTTTCCCAATCGGGATGCATCTTATAGTTCACGCCGCCGGATGCACCGAGGGGCCGAGCGCGCTCGATTTTCGCGTCGCTGGACGAGGTGACGATGACACGCGCTCCGGCGGCCCGCGCGAACTGCAACGCGAACATCGCAACGCCGCCCGTTCCCAGGCAGAGCACAGTGTCGCCCGGCTTGATAGGCGAGCCGGCGAGCATCAGGGCGTTCCACGCAGTGGCGCCCGCGCACGGAAGCGTGGCCGCCTCTTCATAGGAGAGACTTTTCGGGATGGCGACCCAGCCGTCTTCGTGCAGGGCGACGTATTCGGCGAGCGTGCCATCGAGCGGCGCGCCCAGAGCCGCGCGGTTTTTCGGAGGCACGCCGTCAATCCACACTTGGAAGAAGGAAGGGATTACGCGGTCGCCCGGCTTGAAACGTGTGACGCTCGATCCGACGGCGACTACATCGCCAGCACCGTCGGAACAGGGAATCGTGGCGCGATCAAGATTGTAGTGATACGCGCCGACGATGATGGCGTGATCGCGGTAATTGAGGGCGGTCGCGCGGATGCGAACGAGCACCTCATAGGGCCCGGGCTTGGGGTCAGGGCGCTGCGTGCGGCGGAGGTCTTCGAGCTTGCTGACATCCTTGGGGATTTCGTAGACGTTCATGGGCGGAGAGAATAGCGGAATTTTCGCGCGCTGAGAAGCGAGGAATGAAGATGCGATGGCAAAAACGGTTTTGCAGCGGCTGGCTGCCGAATCAGGCAGCGTGGACGTCCAGCTCCACGGCCTTTTCGAGCTGGTCGAGGGAATTCCTGACGGTTAGGAGGACCTTTTCCTTGTCGGAGTCGCTGAGCAATTCCGCAGCGCGCAACATCAGGTGCACGGCTTCCACTTTCACGCGCAAATCCAAGGCCGGATCGAAAATGTGCGGGAGGTCTTCCAGCCAGACCAAGGAAGAATCGGCCGTTAGGTTTCGCACACGCCGCCGAAGAGTATCCAATCGTTGTTCGACATCACTCGTCTGCACGCTTGAGGCGGCATTTTCCCGCGTCTTTTCAATGGCAGACACGGTCCGAAGCTGGTGCGGCTCCCGCGCGGAATCATCGAGAATTTTCGGTTTATCTCCCATCAGCGGCTCCCAGTTTCCTCGCAGGTTACTGCAAGCAACTCTTTTTAAAGCCAGTGGCGACGCTTCTAATCAGATACCAGGAATAGTTCTGCAATGAGAGTACCAACCCTGGCTGTTTATCGAAGTGGTTAAAACGCGACGATTTAGCACGCGTCACTGTAGTTTACCTTACGAATTCTTGTTGGTACTGAGCCGTGGAGATTGTTCCCATATACCAGCAGTTTGTTCCCTGCAATTGCTGGAAAAGTAGAATTGTGCGATGGCTACAAATCGGGAACCGGGGCAATTCGGGAGCCCGAAAAAGCTGTGCTAACATCGCAACCGTGACCAACGCTGTTTACGTCGTAAGCGCGGCACGAACGCCGATCGGAAAATTCGGCGGCATGCTGGCGGATTTCACGCACCCGGACCTGGGAACGATTGCCGTGCGTGCGACGCTTGAACGCGCGTTCGGCGAACCGCTACCGCCTGAACGGACGCCCGGCGAGTTCGACTACACGCCCGGGCTCGGATCGGCAATCGGCAGGGCCACGGACGGCGGCTCGAACCTGCCTTGGCACGTCGATGAGTTGATCTTCGGTAACGCGCGACCTGCGGGTGTGGGGCCAAACCCGGCGCGGCAAATCGCGTGGGGGTCAGGCCTTGGCGATGACGTACCGGCGTTCACCGTGAATATGGCCTGTGCTTCGGGGTTGCGCGCAGTGATGCTGGGCTGGCAGCAGATCGTTACCGGTCAGGCCGGCATTATCGTGGCGGGCGGCGCGGAGTCGATGAGCCGTGTGCCGTACCTCGTGGAGGGGCGCTGGGGGTTTCGGCTGGGGAACCAGCAATTGATCGATGGAATGTACCGTGATGGCTTTCTGTGTCCTCTCTCGAAGATGATTATGGGGGAAACGGCCGAGCTACTCGCGGAGCAGTACAAAATTTCGCGCGAGGAACAGGATGAATTCGCGGTAGAAAGTCATCGCCGCGCCACGGTGGCTTCCGCCGAGTGCCACTTCAAAGAAGAAATTGTTCCCGTGCCGGTGACGGATAAAAAAGGCAATGTGACCATTCTGCTGAAGGACGAGCATGTGCGGCAGGATGCGTCACTCGCGGGAATGGCCAAGCTGGCGCCGGTGTTCAGCAAGACCGGCACTGTAACGGCCGGAAATTCCAGTGGCATCACTGATGGCGCGGCGGCCCTGGTCCTGGCGAGCGAGGAAAAGGTCCGCGAACTACGGCTCAAGCCGATCGCACGAGTTGTGGACGCCAGCATCGCGGCGGTGGACCCACGCGTTATGGGAATCGGTCCCGTGCCGGCGGTACGCAGTCTGACGAAGCGCACCGGAACGAAACTCGAAGATTACGATGCTATCGAGCTGAACGAAGCCTTCGCTGCACAAGTGCTGGCCTGCGACCGCGATCTCCACTTCAATCGCGAGCGGCTGAATCCCAACGGAGGCGCAATCGCGCTCGGTCATCCGATCGCGTGTACGGGCAGTCGCATCCTCACCACGCTAATTCACGAAGTGCGCAGACCTTCCGGGCTGGGAACTGGCCCATCGGCCAGTCCAAGGACTGGCCGGCGTGGCCTTGCCACATTGTGTGTATCCGGCGGATTGGGCGTGGCGGTCGAAATCGAAACGGTCTAACCTTTGGAAGAAGACATCCCGCTGCCAAGGGGGAGTCGCAGGCCTGGAGCGATTTCAAATGCCGCAAACCTCGCGCGGAGTGGAAGTTCTCGGAACCCTGGCGCTGGTCGCGCCGAAACTGGAAGACTTTCAGTTCGTGAAGGTACGCGCCGAAGGAGACGTCGGCCATCTCACGCTGGACCGCCCCGACCACAACCTTCTGAATGAGCGCATGCTCAGCGAGCTTGCCGTGGGCATCAACTCATTCGGCGATCGCAACAACATAAAGCTGATCATTCTCGATTCCGCGGCCAAAGCGTTTTGCGGCGGCATTGAGATCGGCGAGTACACGCAGCGGCGAATATTTCAGCTGCTGGATGCTTTCCACGGCGCATTCTCCGCGATGCTGGATGCCTCGAAGCCCTTGCTCGTGGTGGTGAACGGTCCCGCATTTGGGGGAGGAGCGGAACTGGCGGCGTTGGGCGATCTGGTGATTGCAACGCCGAAGGCAAAATTCGCGCAGCCTGAAATCAAGCTGGGAGTATTTCCTCCGCTGGCTGCGGCCATTCTGCCGTACCTTCTCGGCCCCAAGCAGGCGCTCGAACTTGTGTTGACGGGAGAAACGATGTCCGCCGAGCGCGCACGAGAATTGGGACTGGTAAATTGGCTGGTGCCCGAGGATGGGCTGCAGAAGAAAATTGACGAGGTAACCGCAAAAGTGACAGCGCAATCCGCGCCCGTCCTGACGATGGCGAAAAAAGCGATCATGGGGAGCCTAGGATTGCCGCTCCGCGACGGCGTTCGCAACTCGATGAAGGTTTTCTTGAACGAATTGGCGGAGCTCGAAGATTCTCAGGAAGGTTTGCGCGCGCTGGTGGAAAAGCGCGCCCCGAAGTGGAAGAACCGCTAAGCGAGACTGATTGACACCAAGTAAGGCGCAGCATAGACTCGCCAGCGACAATTGAACTGGCACGGGCATCTGGAAGGCCGTGAAAATCGGCCACGGTCCCGCCACTGTGATCGGCGCGCCGCATGAGTGGCCGCCGAAAGTCAGGAATGTACTCGCGCCAGTCGAAGCCAACACTCTTCGCGAGAAAGGGTGTGGCGATGTGCCTCGCTATCCTCGCGAGGCTTTTTTGTTGGGGACACGCGATTGGGACGAGTGCGAGGCCGCCGAACTTGCGTCATGGGAATTTTCGTAGCGCTGGTTGCGAGTGCGGCGCCGTATGGGATTGCCGCACCACGGCCCGCTCGGCAGCACGTTGCGCAAAATCCAAGCAGCCGCATAGTGACCGATGAAGTGGGGCGAGAAGTGAAAATACCCGCAACAGTGAACCGCGTCGTGACGCTCGCTCCGAATCTCACGGAGACCATTTACGCGCTGGGTCTCGAGGACCGGCTCGTCGGCGACACAAACGTTTGCGACACGCCGGCCGCCGCAAAATCGAAGCCGCATGTGGGTGATCCGCAGAATCCGAGCCTCGAAGCGATTGTGGCGCTGCGCCCGGACCTGGTGCTGGCAACTACTTCGATCAACCGCGTTAACACAGCTGACGCGCTGAGGAATCTGGGAATTGCGGTCTACACCACGGATCCCGAGACCGTTCGCGGGATGCTCGATTCGCTTCAGCACGTGGCGGACATTATCGGCGCGCCGAAGCAGGGAACGGAACTCGTTGGCAAGCTGCAACAACGACTCGATGCGGTGCACGCGCGGCTGAGCGAACGGCGGATCGTCCACGTCCTGTTTGTGGTGTGGCTGGAACCGCTGCAGACCATCGGGCAGAATACTTTCATTGCAGACGCGCTGCGATGGGCAGGGGCGGAATCTGTGCTGGTATCGAGGCAGAAATGGCCGCGCCTGAGCATTGAGGAAGTGGTGCGGCTGCAACCGGACTACATCATCTTTACGAACGATCATGGCGGAGGAGCCGCGGCAGAGCTCGCCGATTTACGCGCGCGACCGGTGTGGAGAGATTTGGACGCCGTCGAGCAGGGGCATGTGGTTGACGTGAGTGAAGAGGCGATACGGCCATCGCCCGGACTCGTGGATATGATCGAACAGCTGGCGCGGCAGTTGCACCCAGAGGCGTTTTCGGAAAATCGCGCGATTCCTGGGAATAAAAGAGAATCTCAAACGGCGCGGGCGGTATTCGCCGCTGCTCGGGCCGCCGAAAGGTGCGCTGAATGCGCCCTTTGACGCCGCAGCGCGTGGCATGGATTTGCGTCGGGCTTGCGGGCGTGCTGTTTGCGGCGATGGTGATCTCGCTGCGCGTGGGCGCGTATCCGATCGGGGTGCGCGATATCGTGATGACGCTGGTGAATGGCGTTCTGCACCACTGGGACGCGATCCCAGCGGAATTTCGTGACGTAATTTTCGAGATTCGGTTGCCGCGCATTATGCTGGGGATTGTCGTAGGGGCGTCGCTCGCGACCGCCGGCGCGGGTTTTCAGGCGCTCTTGCGGAACCCGCTGGCCGACCCGTACGTGCTGGGTATTTCGAGCGGGGCGGCGCTGGGCGCGATCATCGGACTGATCGTTGCGCCGCACACGCCGGGTGCGATTCAAGTGGCGGCTTTCGTTGGCGCGGGTGTTACGACCGCGGCCGTGTACTTTCTAGGACGCCGCGGCGGGCAACTCGATAGCGCGACGCTTTTGCTGGCCGGAATTGTGACCGCATCATTTCTTTCGGCCGTCATCATGTTCATGATGACCACGCTGAGCGGGCGCGATCTCCGCGGAATGGCCTTTTGGCTGATGGGCGATCTGGCTTCGCAGCCCACGGTTGATTCGCGCTGGCTTTACTTGGTGTTGATTGTGGCCGTGGGATCGATCTACACCACGGCGTCGGATTTGAATCTGATCCTCACGGGCGAACAAGAGGCGCGGCACCTCGGCGTGAACGTGAATCGGGTGAAACTGGTCGTTTACGTGGCGGCTTCCGTATTGACCGGCTTGGCCGTGTCAGTGAGCGGCGCAATTGGCTACGTTGGGCTGCTGGTGCCGCATCTGATGCGCATGATGTTTGGAACAGATTACCGGCTGCTGATTCCCACGTCCGCACTGGGCGGCGCGATTCTTATTGTGCTGGCGGACGTGCTGGCACGGATCGTTGTTGCTCCCACGGAATTGCCAGTCGGTGCGATGACGGCGATCGCGGGCGCTCCTGTCTTCATTTATCTGATGCGGCGGAGAGTGCGATGAGCGGAGCGGCGACAAGCAACTCGTCGGTGGCGCTCGTCGCGACCGCAGCGAAGCAACCGGGATTGCGGTTGAAAGTCGAGCAGGCAAGCTATGCATACGCAGCCACCGACCGCTCCGCGCCGAAATTCGCGCTGGGTCCCGTGAGCTTCGAAGCGCAGCAACGCGAACTGGTCGCGATCCTGGGTCCGAACGCCAGCGGAAAATCCACGCTGCTCACCCTGATCGCCGGAGTGAACAAGCCGTTATCCGGGCGTATCGAAATTGACGGCGTCGAAGTGAGCCAGATCGATTTGCGGGCGCGCGCGCAACAGATCGCGCTGGTGCAGCAGGAAAGTGAGCTGCTGTTTCCGCTGCGCGTGTGGGAGTACGTATTGCAGGGACGCTATCCCTACGGGCGGCGGTTGCGGTTTGAATCCGCGGAGGATTCCCTGCACGCCGGAAACGCGCTAGCGCAAGTGGGTGCGGACGCGCTTCGCGATCGATGGATGGACCGGCTTTCCGGCGGCGAAAAACAGCGCGTGATTTTAGCGCGCGCGCTGGCGCAGCGGCCGTCGCTACTACTGCTCGACGAGCCGACGCAGCACCTCGATATCGGCGGCAAAGTGGAATTGCTGCGGCGGTTGCGCCGGCTCGCGGACGAAAATCGCTACGCCGTGCTGGTGGTAACGCATGAACTCGACTTGGCGGCGGAATTCTGCGACCGCATCGTGCTGCTCCACAAAGGCAAATGCCTGCGCGTGGGAAAGCCCGCGGAAGTGTACGGGCGCGCTTTGCTCGAAGAGGTGTTCGAGGCGCCCCTGGAAATCGAGATGAGTCCCAGCGGGCGGCCGCGCGTGATCCTGAGAAGCGGACCGTAAGTTTGTACTTTTTTCCACGTCAATCGCGAGGGCGTCCTTGGCCTTCGCAAACGGCGCGGCTTCGAATCACTGAGCGCCGCAAATGATCACGAAGAGACTCCGCGCACGGGAAGACGGTGAAAAACCGTCGCCGCCGCGCGACTGTAAGGCGGAAGTTTTTCGGCGCGTGCCACTGGCCTGGCCAGCGAATCGATCGAGATTCGATGGCGGGATGGGAAGGTCGCGCTGAGGTCCCGGACGTATCGGGACAATTCGCCAAGCCAGGAGACCGGCGGAGTCTCAATCCGAAAGTGCACGCCAAGCGCGCGCTTCCGGACAACCTTCAGCTCCCGCGCGAGAGGGAGAGGAGGAAAGATGAGACTGCACCGCTTTGCGTACCTCTTTTTTGCAGGCGTTATCGCAACACTTTTCGTTCAACCCGTAATTTCTCACGCACAAGAAACCGCCACAATTCACGGCACTGTAACCGATCCAAGCGGCGCAGCTATTGCAGGGGCGGAAATCACCGCGCAGCCGATTGCTTCGCGTGGCATGGTTCGTCGCGCGCAGAGCGCGGCTGACGGAAGCTTTGCGCTCTCGGTAGCGCCTGGCAAATATCGGCTTAGCGTCCGACACGCAGCGTTCGCGCTAGTCGATCAGGAGTTCGCTCTTGCTGCCGGCGAAATGCGTACATTGGACGTGCGATTGCAGCTTGAAAAAATGTCCTCAAGCGTGGTGGTGAGCGACACCGCAGAGCCCACAACCGCCGAAACCGCGCCGGACCTAGTCGACGTGATCACCAAAGAGCAGATCGATCAGCGTCAAGCAATCTGGATGATCGACATGCTCGCCTCGGAACAAGGAGTGAGCTTCGATCGCGGCGGCCCGTTCGGCGGCGTGACCGGGTTTTTCCTCGATGGCGGAAATTCGAATTATACGAAGGTGCTCGTGGATGGCACGCCGGTGAACCAGCCTGGAGGCGCAATCGATTTCTCGAATTTCACGCTTTTGAACGTCGACAAGGTCGAAATCGTCCACGGCGCGTCTAGCGCGCTCTATGGCTCCGACGCAATGGATGGCGTGGTGCAGATTTTCACGCATCGCGGAACCACGGCAACGCCGCAATTCACCCTCGAAGGTGACGGCGGCACCTTCGGCACCGGAGACGGTAACGCGCAACTCAGCGGTTTGCTGGGCAGCCGATTCGATTATTCGGCCGGCAGTCAATACTTCTCGACCGAGGGGCAGGGACCAGGCGACTACTTTCGCGACGCGACCGCATCGGGAAATTTTGGCTGGAAGTTTTCCGATACCGATTCGTTGCGACTGTCGCTTCGCAATAGTTCCAGCGACGCCGGTCAGCCGGGACAAACGCTGCTTCCCGGTCAGGCCGTTCTTGGCCAACACAGCGATCTGCACGATTTCTCGGCCAATTTGAACTGGAATTTTACAACCGGAGATCATTGGCAGTATCAGGTGTCCGGCTTCGAATCGCGCTTTCAAGATAATGATTTCTCTCCTTTTTTTGGCTCCTTCATCAGCAAGTACAACCGCGCTGGCTTCGAAGGGCAGTCGACCTATCTTTTTCACGAGGGAGAAATCACGGCTGGATATGAGAACGAAGTCGAGGTGGGGCCGACAGAAACGCGGCACAATCAAGCCGGATATTTAGAAGTGCGACGGCAATTCGGTCGGCGCCTCACCGCGGTGATTGGAGCGCGCGCCGAAGCCAACGGATTCTTCGGCACGCGATTTGTGCCGCGAGTGGGCGCGTCATACGCGCTACGCGATGGCCAAGGATTCTGGGGCGCCACGCGTCTGCGCGCCTCCTACGGGCAGGGAATCAAGGAGCCGGAAATCTTGCCGCCGGATTGTAGCCCGCAGCTAGCGCCGGAAGAAAGCCGCACCGTGGACGCCGGAATCGATCAACTGTTTGCGTCTGACCGGATTCATTTCTCGGCCACATACTTTCACAACGACTTTCACAATATCGTCAGCTTTGCTTTTTTGGTCGCCAACCCCAATTGCCCCGCCTTCGGCGGCAGTTTTTTCAATACCGAAAGCGCGCGCGCGGATGGCGCCAACACGTCGTTCGAGGTGAAGGTTACGAAGTGGCTGAGCATCGCCGGGAATTACACATACGATGATTCCAAGGTGCTCGTGGCAGGCCCGGAATTCGATCCTTCGTTCGAGCCCGGCAACCGGCTTTTTCGGCGCCCGCTGCACTCGGCAAATCTGATGGCGAATGCTCATTTCTTACGAATGAACTGGAATCTCTCCGGCCATTACGTGGGACGTAGGTCCGATAGCGATTTCATCAGCACATTTGTGAACGGCATTTGCCAGCAGGGCCCGAGCAGTCCGTGCATTACCAGCAATCCGAGTTACGTCAGATGGGACTTCGCCAATGATATTTATCTTGGCCACGGCCTTTCCACTGTCGCGCACATCGAAAATCTTTTCGATAAACATTACCAGGATGAAATTGGCTACCCAGCGCTGGGCTATAACTATCGCCTCGGCGTAACGTATACGTGGGGCGGCGAGCATCCGATGTAATTGGCGCAAGCTTCCGGCGCAGTTTACTGGACCACCGAAAGGCGTCCCACACTGGCCCGATGCTATAATCGTGCGCTTATCATGAGTCGAACTGCACAAGAGGCGTCGCGAGTCGCGGAGGAAGTAATGGCACGCTACGAGGCCGTCATTGGCCTGGAGGTCCACGCGCATCTCCAGACCATGACCAAGCTGTTTTGCGGCTGTTCGACGCGCTTTGGTGACGCGCCGAATTCGAATACATGCCCCGTGTGCCTCGGATTGCCCGGCGCTCTCCCCGTGCTCAACCAGAAAGCGCTCGACTTGGCCCTGCGCGCCTCGATGGCGCTGGGTTGCAAGATTCAGGAACGTTCCCGGTTCGCGCGCAAAAATTACTTTTATCCGGACTTGCCCAAGGGCTACCAAATTTCCATGTACGAACTCCCCCTCGCGATTGCCGGAGCGATCGAGATTGAAGTAGAGGGCGAAAAAAAGAGCATCGGAGTCACGCGTCTGCATATGGAGGACGACGCCGGCAAAAGTTTGCACGAAGGCTTTCCCGATTCCGACCGCTGGAGCTACATCGATTTCAATCGCTGCGGCGTCCCGCTGATCGAAATCGTCTCCGAGCCGGATCTGCGCTCGCCGGCAGAGGCGTACGCGTGTCTCAATACGCTGAAACAGATTCTCGAATACACCGAAGTCAGCAACTGCAACATGGAAGAAGGTTCGCTGCGCTGCGATGCGAATGTCAGCGTACGCTTGCGCGGCGCGCCTAAATTCGGCACCAAGGCTGAAGTTAAGAATCTTAATTCCTTCCGCTATCTCGCTCACGCGCTCGAATACGAAATCGAACGTCAAATCGCGGTCATAGAATCCGGCGGCTCTATCGCCCAGGAGACGCGGCTCTGGAACCTAGCGGCGGGGCGCACCGAGCCGATGCGCTCCAAGGAATTCGCGCATGATTACCGATACTTTCCCGATCCCGATTTGTTGCCGGTCTCGGTTTCGGCGGTGATGATCGAAGCAGTGCGGCGCTCGATGCCCGAATTGCCTGCTGCGAAGCTCGCCCGCTTTCAGAGCGAGTATGGAATCACGGAGTACGATGCGGGCGTTCTCACAGCCTCGCAGGATCTGGCGGATTATTTCGAATCGGCCGTGAAAGCGGGCGCTCCGGCGAAAACTGCCGCAAGCTGGATCTCCGTCGAGTTGCTTCGCCGCCTGAACGACGCGCGAAAGGATATCTCGGATTGCCCCGTAACGCCCCAGTCACTCGCGGATTTGCTGCGAAAAGTCGACAAGGGCGAAATCACTGCGGGAAGCGGCAAAAAAGTATTCGCGGTAATGTTCGAAACAGGACGCCAGCCCGCGGACATTATCGCCGCCGAGGGGCTCGCGCAAATCACCGATACCGGCGCCATCGAAAAAATCGTCCGGGACATAGTGGCGAAGAGTCCGGACAACGTAGCGAAATACCGCGCGGGCAATGAGGGGGTCTTCAAGTTTTTCGTAGGCCAAGTAATGCGCGAAACGCGCGGTCAAGCCAATCCTCAAGCAGTGAACGAAATCCTCAAACGAATTCTCAGCGGCGAATAACTCGCGCCGCAAAAACGGAGAATCAACGTGCTGAAGAAGGGTGATATGGCCCCAGATTTCCATGCTATAGCCGACGACGGCAAGACCGTTTCGCTCGCCGATTACCGCGGGCGCAATCTAATTTTGTATTTCTATCCCAAGGCCGATACCACCGGCTGCACGCACGAAGCCGTGGAATTTCGCAGCGCTCTGGAACAATTCACCCTCGCCAATACCGCGATTGTGGGCTGCAGCGGCGACTCTGTTGAAGCCCAGGCGAAATTCAAAGCCAAATACAGCCTGACTTTTCCGCTCCTCGCGGATGCGAACTTCACCGTAATCGAGGCCTACGGCGCTCGCCGGATGAAAACTTTCTTCGGGAAGTCGCCTCTCGGAATCGTGCGCATATCGTTTTGGATCGGACCGGACGGCATCATCCGCAAGGTGTGGGAGAAAGTGACCGCGAAGGGCCACGCCGCCGAAGTTCTCGCTGCAATCCGCGCAGGATGACGTCTCCTACACCACAATCAGGTAGATCGCCATCGCCACTCCCACGCACGCCAGAAATACGGCGAGAACGAGCCCCTCGCGCGATGGCCGGGCAAAGGCGCTTTCTCCGCGGTTCAATTGCCGGATGAGCCGGACGTGGTGCAGCGAGGCGAAGATATCCAGGATAACGCCCGTTGCGATGAGTCCTGTGCCAAACCAAATCGAAAAGCCGTAGCTATTTTCGTGAGCGCCAGCTTCGATCACTCGAAGCTGCTGCAAAAACAAGCCGAATCGCGCGACGACGAATCCAAATCCCATCAATGCCAAGCCCGTGCGAATCCATGCGAGCAGCGTCCGTTCGGCGGCAAGATAGTCGCTGACGCCGGAATGGTTTGCACCGCCGGTTGGGTTTGCTTCGCTCACTGGATTCACCCCAGCAATTTCGTCAGCGACGAAAAACAATTCGTCCAGCAACCACAGTGGCTTCCGGACCGCCACTGAATCCGCGCCCGTCGAAAGGAGTGTTGCGCGATTTGCTCGGCGAGTCCGCCGCGCGAAATGTCCATTCGCGATCGGTGGAAAAAATTGTCAAATCGGCTGGCTCGCCTGCGGCAATCTTTCGCTCCATTCTAAGAACCCGCGCCGGCCCCGTGGTAAACAGCTCGACAAGCCGCATCAGCGACAGCTTCCCGGCATCCAGCAGGCCCGCAATGGCCAGCGTTAGTGCCGTTTCAAAACCGGTGATGCCAAAGGGTGCGCGATCGAATTCCACGTCCTTGCTCGCGGGATGATGCGGCGCGTGATCGGTGGCGATGGTATCCACGCTGCCGTCGGCGAGTCCTTCGATCAGCGCATCGCGATCCTCGCGCGAAGCCAGCGGCGGATTCATCTTGTAGCGCGAATCGTAGCGGACATCTTCGTCCGTCAGCGTGAAATGATGCGGCGTCACTTCGCAAGTCACGCGCAATCCCCGCTTCTTCGCCCCGCGGACATATTCAAGCGATCCGCGCGTGGACATGTGTGCAATGTGCAGCCGCGCTCCGGTGAGCGCCGCCATTTCCACGTCGCGTCCCGCGCAAATCGATTCTGATTGCGCCGGAACGCCTTTCAGTCCCAGGCGAATTGAATGTGGTCCTTCCCGCATCATGCCACCCGCAAAAAGCGATGCATCTTCGCAATGATCGATCACCGGCAAATCGAGCGAGTCGCAGTAATCCATCACCTGCCGCATCAAACGCGCAGAGGCAATCGGCTTTCCGTCGTCGCTCACCGCGACGATTCCCGCGCGCTTCATCGCCGCAATTTCGGCCAGCGCCTCTCCCTTGCTGCCCATTGACGCCGCGCCGATCGGCCAGACGCGCACCGAGCCTGCCGCGGCCGCGCGCTCGACAATCCCGCGCGTCACCGATGCATTGTCATTTACCGGCTGCGTATTCGGCATGCAGCACACCGCCGTGAACCCGCCGCGCGCCGCCGCTTTCGTTCCGGTTTCGATTGTTTCGGAGAGTTCCTGGCCTGGTTCGCGCAAGTGGCAGTGCAAGTCGATAAAGCCCGGCGCGACGATCAGCCCCTTGGCATCGAATATTTCCGCTCCCTCAGCCGAAATATTCGGCCCAACCTTCGAAATGCGCTCTCCGTCGAGCAATACATCCAGCGACGCATCCGTCTTGCTGGCCGGATCGATAACGCGCCCGTTCCTAATCAGCAGCATTCTGTCGTTCCTTCGCGGCGGGATGGGGCGCGTCGACCGGTGCGCCGCCAATCAGGTGATAAAGCAGAGCCATTCGTACCGCCAAGCCATTCGTCACCTGGTCGAGCACGCATGATTGCGGCCCGTCGGCCACGGTTGAGTCGATTTCCAGACCGCGAATCATCGGCCCTGGATGCAGCACCAGCGCATCCGCTTTTGCAAGTTTCAGGCGTTCCGGCGTGAGCTGATAACCGGCGATGTATTCGTCCGCGGCCAGTGCAGGCTCGTGCAATCGCTCGGTTTGGACGCGCAAAACCATCACCACATCCGCGCCTTCGAGTGACTCCTCGATCCGTAGCGTCCGCCGCATATTCGGCGCAAGCTCCGCCACCTGGCGCGGCACCCACATGGCTGGCCCGCAGAGCGTGATGCGGGCGTCGAACTTGCTCAGTAGGTGGATATTCGAGCGCGCCACGCGGCTGTGCAGAATGTCGCCAACTATCGTTACGTTTAAACCTTCCAGCTTTCCCTTGCGATCGCGAATCGTCAAAGCGTCGAGCAATGCCTGCGTGGGATGCTCGTGCGTTCCATCGCCCGCGTTCAGCACCGGAATATCGAGCCGTTCCGCCACGAATTCCGGCGCGCCAGACGACCCGTGCCGGATCACAATTCCGTCGGGCCGCATCGCTTCGAGTGTGCGAACCGTATCGATCAGCGATTCCCCCTTTTTCAGGCTGGACGATTCCGCCTGCAGCGCCATCGTATCCGCGCCCAGCCGTGCGGCGGCCGTGGTAAAACTAATCCGCGTGCGCGTGGACGCTTCGAAAAAAGCTACCGCTACGGTTTTTCCGCGCAATGTCGCCAGTTTTTTCAGTGGATAACGCTGGAATTCCTGGAATGGCTTTGATTGATCAAGGAAAAAAGCAATTTGCTCGCGGCTAAGAGACTCGATCCCGAGCAAATGTGACAATCGCTGGAGCACGGTTCCCTTTAGTCCCTGCCTCCGGCGCGCTCTCCGGCGGATTCCGGAACCCGGTCCACCAGTACCACGCGCTCCTCGCTATCCACCTCGCGAAGACGAACCTCCACAATTTCTGTGTCGCTCGTCTGCACCGTTCGCCCCACGAACGACGCCTCCACCGGCAGCTCCCGGTGTCCGCGATCGATCAGCACGCACAACCGGATACGTTTTGGCCGGCCGAGGTCGAAAAGGCCGTTCATGGCCGCGCGAATCGTCCGGCCAGTGTAAAGAACATCGTCCACAACCACCAGATCCCGGTCGTCCACGGCGAAATCAATGTTGGTGGATTGAACCACCGGCTGCGGCCCGATGGTTGAAAGGTCGTCGCGATACAATGTGATGTCGAGGGTGCCCACCGGTACCGTCGTTCCCGCGAAGCCGCGCATCAGTTCCGCCATGCGCGCGGCAAGGGGAACTCCCCGCCTTCGAATTCCGACCAGGGCCAGATCCTTTGCGCCCCCGCTCTTTTCGACAATCTCATGCGCCAGCCTTTGAAGCGTCCGGTTGATCTCTTCCGCCGAGAGCAGTTGCCGCTTTTCCACCACGCGCATTTGCGTGCCATCCTAGCATAGACGCTCGCGTTCCCAGACCCGGAATCATCGTTTCGCGAGTCCGCTCGATCCGTTCTGCCCAGTACGGGGAACCAGTTTTGCACAGGCCCGACCAGCCATGCTATTGACCTGCATGCTAGACTGCCCCGAATGAATTCGCCCGAGCGGGCACACACCTCCGAATCCCCCTCGGGGATCGATCTCCGAGTCGGCATCGGCACCGTTCATCTTAAGAACCCCATTATCGCCGCCAGCGGCACCTTCGCTTACGGCATTGAACTCGCCGAGCTCGTTGACCTGAACCGGCTCGGCGGCTTGGTGGTGAAGGGACTTTCGCTCGAGCCTATGGCTGGTGCCCCGGCTCCTCGCATGCGCGAGACGACCGGCGGCATGATCAACGCTATCGGCCTGCAAAACATCGGTGTCCGCGCGTTCGTGGCCGAGAAGCTCCCCTACCTTCGGAAGTATCGGACTGAGATTATTGCCAATGTCTTCGGCCACACGATCCGGGAGTATGTGGAGGTCATCCGTATCTTGGAGGATGCCGAGGGCCTGGCCGCCTACGAATTGAACATCTCCTGTCCCAATGTGGAACGTGGTGGTGCGGAGTATGGTACTGACCCAGCTCTGGTCGCCGAGGTGGTAGGGGCGGCCCGGGCGGCTGCACGCAAACCTCTCTGGGTTAAGTTATCGCCATCTATTGTAAATATTGCAGTTATAGCGAAAGCGGCTGAATCGGCCGGAGCCGATGCCGTGGTAATCGCAAATACCTACCCGGCAATGTCAATAAATGCTCATACCCGGAGGTCACACCTGGGTAGTACGACTGGTGGGTTGTCCGGGGCAGCCATAAAACCGATAACTATGAGGCTAGTTTATGAGGCTCATCGGGTAATTAATATCCCGATCTTAGGGCTTGGCGGTATAGACCAACCCGCTGATGTGATTGAGTATATGGTCGCGGGAGCGGTAGCAGTCGAGGTTGGAACGGCCAATTTTGCTGATCCCAGGGCCTGCGAACAGTTGGTAGGAGCTCTGGAAACGTGGTGTTCTAAGGAGAAAGTTCTAAAAATCAGCGACTTACGCGGGTCATTGGAGGAATGATCCTGATCGTTCGGTAATAGCCAGCTGCTAGTGTACAATTGATTCTAAGGAGGTTACACGATATGAGAGCGAAGATTTTTGTAGTTCTCGAATCGGTGTTCTTAGGTTTGGGTGCCCTTATCCTTACCCCGTCGGCAAATCCAAAACCGGCGGAGAAGGTGAGTGGCCCCTCTCAAACCGCGCCTGCAACCTCTTCCAAGGCCTATCCGGGTCACAGAAAGCCTCTGGCGATCTGGGAGTGCACTACCAGTTGGTATGGAGAAGACTTCGACGGCCAGCAGACGGCCGACGGCGAAACCTATGATATGTACGCCGATACCGCGGCTCATCCTACCCTTCCTCTGGGCTCCATTGTTCGCGTTGTGAATACCAAAAATCATCGCAGTCAGGTGGTCAGAATTAATGATCGCGGACCTTATGTCGAAGGCCGCGAACTTGACGTATCCTACGCAGTAGCTCGGCGCTTGGGCTTTGATGGACGCGGTCTCGCCAAGGTCCGCCTGGAGCTGCTCGAGGTGCCCTCACGCCGGTCCTCGGATCATCGCAACTAATCGTCGCCCTGGATGTGGAGCGCCTGGGCCCAGCTCTGCTTTTGGCGCGCCGGCTTCGCGGCACAGTGGGCCTACTTAAAATAGGCAGCCAGTTATTCACCGCCGAAGGTCCGCGAGCTGTCGAGAGACTCGCGGCCCTCGCCCCTGGGATATTCCTTGATCTGAAATTCCACGATATTCCGAATACAGTCGGGAGCGCGGTCGCTGCAGCCGCCGACCTCCCCAAGGTCCGCATGCTCACCCTGCACACTCTGGGCGATATGGCCATGATGCGCGCCGCCAGGGACGCAGTCGCCGGCAAAAGGCGCCCTCCCTTCCTACTGGGGGTCACCATACTGACCAGCATGGAGAGCGCCTCGCTCCGCCGCGTCGGAATCTCAGGCTCGCCGGCCTCGCGCGCGCTTTCCCTCGCTCGCCTCGCGAAGCAAGCGGAGCTCGATGGAGTGGTCGCCTCATCTCATGAGGCGCAGGCCATCCGTCGCGCCTGCGGCCCGGACTTCCTCATCGTCGTTCCCGGTGTGCGCCCCGCCAGCGCCTCTCTAAACGACCAAGCGCGCGTTGCCACGCCCTCCGAGGCAATCCAAGCCGGAGCCGATTATCTCGTGGTCGGCCGTCCCATTACGCAAGCTGCGAGTCCGCGCGACGCAGCCCTGGCCATCGCCAAAGAAATCGCCTCCGTTCGCCCGCGCCGATAACGCGATTCGGCAAACCCCTTGCCGCCCATCGACCATGCTATACTGAACCAGACAGAGCGTTACACGCGGGGGACCCGAGCTTCTTCAGCTTGGGTGCGAAAGGCAGGTACCCTATGTGGGACAGCCCCATGCATTTGATAATTATTGCGGTCGTGGTTCTCGTCCTTTTCGGTGGACGCAAAATTCCCGAGGTGATGAAGGGATTAGGACAGGGAGTGCGTGAGTTTAAGGACGGCATGCGCGGTGATCCGCAGCAGCCGCCAGCCCAGGCAAGCCAGCCGGTAAATCCGCCGGTTGCCAGCGCTCCTCCGTCAGCGCCGGCCGAGCAAAAGAAGTAAGGCCAATTTTCACGCGGGCGTCGATGTGTTGAAATTTTGTCTCGACAGCCCCTTAGATTTGACGATTTATTGTGATCGTGATTTTGCTCTTGCTGCTCGATGAGCGTCAAGCGCCCGTGCTCCTCTGATGAGCCATCCTACCATTAGCATGTTTCCTATTGCGGCCACTCCTCGCGCCGACCAGGTGCAAGCCGAACAGGCCCAGCAGGTCGAAGCCGCTCCTGGTGAAATCACACTCGATGCCGTCGTCCGCGCCCAGAGCCTTCAGCCCCAAGTCATCAAGATGATCACTCTGCTTCAAAACGCCCTGTTCAACGCGGCGCTCGAACTTGCCAAAAAGGATCCACAAAATCCCGCCGTCGAACAAGCCAGGCTCGCGCTTCAAGGAGTGGTTGAGATTTTTACCGCCTAAGCTACTGTCCAGCTTTTATTCCAGCGTTGCAGCCGGTATTGCACGTTCTTCCTCGGGCGGTGACTACCTGGAGCGGGAGGCAGTCACCTTCCAGCCGAACTCCTGCAGCAGCGCCCACAGCTTCGCAAGTGGCAAGCCCATCACGTTGAAGTAGCATCCGTCGACTCGCGTAACGTACCGTCCCCCGATTCCTTGTATCCCGTATGCGCCGGCTTTGTCGAATGGCTCGCCCGTCGCGATGTAGCTCTCGATCTCTTCGTCGGAAAGCGGCGCAAAAGTCACGCGCGTCACTTCGTCAACTACGCCTTCAGCCGTGCGCGGCTGCTGCACCACGGCTAGTCCCGTGTGCACCTCATGAACATTCGCGCTAAGCTTCCGCAGCATTCGCCGCGCATCTTCTTCTGATCGCGGCTTCCCCAGAATTTCATCTCCCGCAACCACCACAGTATCCGCGCCCACAAATAGACAATCGCCGTCGCCCGCATTCGCGTCCGCAGCCGCCGCGCGCGCCTTTTCAAGCGCCAGCCGTCGCACGTAATCCCCGCGCAGTTCGCCAGCCCGGCGCGTTTCATCCACTCGCGCCGCCAGCACCTCAAACGGAATCCCGGCATTGCGCAAAAGTTCCGCGCGCCGCGGCGAAGCCGACGCAAGTACGATCTTCATCATCCCGCTTCATTCTGCCACACGCCGCTCTCGTAACGCGTGTTGTTAGCGGACTGAAAAGGATGCGCGCGAAAGCAATCGCCGAGCCGCGCTAGAAAACAAACGGAACCAGCCGCCGTGTGCGCCGCATATACCCCTGGTAGGACTCTCCCAGCGTTGCAGCGAGGACGGACTCCTCAACAGATATCCGGTATCCATAGGCGATGCCGACGCCGGCGAGAAGCGCAAGAAGGCCCGCCCAGTTTCCGAGCGCTAAACCCAGACCGGCAAATATCATAAGAGCGCCGGTGTAAGAAGGATGGCGAATATAGTGGTAGGGTCCAACCTCAACCACCGTTTGCTTGTCGTGAACTGCCACGTAGTAGGTGAAAAACCTCCCCAGAACCCACATCGCATAAAAGCGCAAAGCGGTACCGGCAAGCATAAACGCGATTCCGATGAAGAAAAGAGAAGTTCGTTCCCAACGAATGGCTGCCTGCGGGAATTGAAAAGAGAGCCCAAAGTCTAGTCCTATTGCGAGCCACGTGAGAAGTACGATCACTCCCGAAGAACCTTTATCACTAGACTTTCTGCCACGCCTTGACCTGCTTGTTGTAGACAACAGCCCTATGGTTTCTAAGACGCACCACAATCCATACGTGCACCAGAAAATCGTCGCGTAGGTCGGCCCGCCGGAAAATGGCAGAGGAAGCAATCTCGAATCTCCAGAATCGATAACGGGACAATAGCACGTCCCGTTCTGTAGTACGCGCCACAAGGCGCCGTGTTTCACCTGACCAGGTATCCTAGTCAAATTCCGCGTAACATTTCGAAGGCTCGCTCCGTATTAGCTGGCAGGAAGGGCATAGGAGGCCCGCACCAATGAGCGAAACCATGCGAAAGCGAACGCAGATTGCGGCGGTGGTCTGCTTGCTCGCGACGGCAATGACGGCCCAAGCAATCCCTGCAGCTCCGGCGGCGCCTGCGGAAACGTACCTGCACGTGAACGTCCAGGATTCCACGAAGGGTGAGAGCGTCAATGTCAACGTGCCGCTCGCGATGGCCGAAAAGATTTTGCCGGCCATCAACAATCACGGCCTGCACAACGGCAAGGTCACGATTCATAACGAGCAAATGAACGGTGTGGACATCTGCGCACTGTTAGACGCGGTGCGAACCGCCCCAGACAACGAATTCGTCACCGTCAACGATAAGGATTCGGATGTCCGCGTCGCCAAGGCCAACGGCAACATCGTCGTTCATGTGATCGGCAAGAAAAATAAAGAGCAAAAAGTCGACGTCACGGTTCCCCTCAAGATCGTCGACGCGCTCTTTTCCACCGCCCAGAACGATGAATTGGATCTTGCGGCCGCGCTGCGCGCCCTGAGCGATGCAGGCGACATCTTGTTGGTCACTGTGCAGGACTCGAGCCAAAAGGTTCGCGTTTGGGTGGATTCGCGGAATACGCAGGGCTGAACCTCCTGCGCACGCCAGGCTCTTTGGTTTTGTATGGGCGTCTGGATTTGCCCTGTAGCGGCCTCGCCTTGTAGGCGGGCGCCTTTGCACTTGCGCGAAGCGCCGGGACACTGGGAAGGGCTCCCAGGTCGACGGTTAGTCGAGCCCGGGAGATCCGTCGAGGAATCTCTCTTCGATGTCAGCCAAACCGCGGCAAACCAGTCTGCGAGCAGTGGCACTTGCCCGATGCCGTACAGCCTAGCTCGTTTCAGAGGTGATTTCGGTGGAAGCCCCCTGCTTTAGCAGGGGAAACCAACTCAAGCTTCAATCGGGCTTTAGCCCCGGGCACTCCTCGATCGAAAGTTTTAGGGTCTTGATCGGTCGCCCGCTCCCACTGGTTGCGGCTCTCCGGCAGGCGGCTCTTGCGGATGGACGAATGGTGCCGGTTCGGGCGCGGCCACTTCCCAATCGCAATTTTCTCGGATGCACGCGCGGAAATTGCCTTGCTTGGTCCGCTTCTCAACGATAAACGGCGCGCCGCACTTCGGGCAAGGCTCGGCAATCGGCTCGTATGGAGTTGTAAAATCGCACTCGGGATAGCGGCTGCAACCATAAAAAATCCGCCCGGCGCCGCGTCCCTTGGAAGTGCCGCGCCGCACAAATTCTCCTGCGTTGCATTTCGGGCACTTAATCCCCAGCGTGATCGGGCGCGTGTACTTGCACTTCGGATAATTTTGGCAGCCGATGAAATCGCCGTAACGCCCCGCCCGGCGGATCAACTCCCCGCCGTCGTCCGGACATTTTTCCCCGATGGGAACGTCCGGCTGCAGCGCCTTCTTCGTGCCGCTGGCCAGCCGCCGCGTAGTCTTGCAATTCGGATAGCCCGTGCACGCGAGGAACGTGCCAAAGCGTCCGCGCTTGATGGCCATTACCTTCCCGCAATTGTCGCAATAGACGGTCCCGCCCTCTTCCACGTCCGTGCTGCCGTGCTCCGCAAGATCCTGGATGAAATCGCATTCCGGATAACGCGAGCAGCCCAAAAAGAATCCGTGGCGGCTGATGCGTTCGAGCAGTTCGCCCTGGCCGCACTTCTCGCACTTTTTTCCCGTGGGAATTCCCGCCTTGTACGACAACATTTTGTCGGACGCCGTTTCGAGATCGACCTCGAAGCGGTCCCAGAATTCCTGCACCGATTTGCGCCATGTAAGCTTTCCTTCCTCAATTTCGTCCAATTCGTCTTCCATGCGCGCCGTGAAGCCCACGTCGAAAATATCCTCGAACGATTTCACCAGCAGATCGCTCACCTTTTCGCCCAGCAGCGTGGGCGTGAACCGTCCTTGCTCTTTGTTCACATACTCGCGCTCCACAATTGTCGAAATAATCGCCGCATATGTGGACGGGCGCCCAATTCCCTTCTCTTCCAGTTCCTTTACCAGCGTGGCTTCCGTGTAGCGCGGCGGCGGCTCGGTAAAATGCTGGTCGGGCCGCACTTTCTCAAGGCGCAGCGTTTCGCCTTCGCTCACGCGCGGCAGCGTGCGGCTATCCGTATCTCCCTCGTCTTCTTTTTCCTCTTCGTCTTTCACCGCGGAATATGCGGCCAGATACCCATCGAACTTGATCACCGACCCGGTGGCCCGGAACGTGTACCCGTTTGCTTCCACATCGATCGTGGTCTGATCGAAAACCGCAGGCACCATTTGCGACGCCACGAATCTCTGCCAGATCATCTGGTAGAGCTTGAACATGTCGTCTTCCAGATACCGCTTCACGCTTTCCGGCGTGCGCGTCACATCCGTGGGACGGACGGCTTCGTGCGCGTCCTGCGCATCCTTCTTACTCTTAAAGAAGTTGGGCTTCTCGGGCAAGTAGCCCTGCCCGTACGTCGAGCCGATGTGCTCGCGAACCTGCGCCACCGCGTCGTTTGAAACGCGCACGGAATCGGTGCGCATATAAGTGATCAGCGCCACCGATCCCTCATCGCCCAGATCGACGCCTTCGTAAAGCCGCTGCGCCAGCATCATGGTGCGCTTCGCCGTGTAGCGCAGCCGGTTGTAGCCCGCCTGTTGCAGCTTCGATGTGGTGAACGGTGGCGGAGCGTATCTGCGCTTTTCTTTTTGCGCCACGCTCGCCACCTGCCATGTAGCGCGCTCGACCGCTGCCACCACTCGCTTCGCTTCTTCTTCGTTTGAAACCTCGATATCTTCGCCCTTGAATTTCGTCAGCTTGGCTTCAAACGTCGGCGGCTCGCCCGCGGCGAGTAGCGCGTGGATGGTCCAATATTCCTTGGGGACGAACGCGCGTATCTCGCGCTCGCGCTCCACAATCACGCGCAGCGCCACCGTCTGGACGCGTCCAGCCGAAAGTCCGCGCCGCACTTTGTCCCACAAGATCGGAGAAACTTTGTATCCCACCAGGCGGTCCAACACGCGCCGTGCTTGCTGCGCGTCTACCAGGTTCTCATTCAGTTGCGTGGGATTCTCGAAGGCGGCCTTGATGGCCTTCTGCGTGATCTCGTTGAACATCACCCGATAAATCTTCGGCGGCGTGAACCGAGCCTCAACTTCCGCTTTGGTTTCTTTCTTCTCGGCCTTGCTGGTTTCTCCGGACTTTTCTCCGTCGCCGTTGGCGCTGTGTTCTTCTACGGCGGCGGCCATTACTTTTTCATACTTGCGAGGCTTGCTCAGTATCTCTCTCAGGTGCGCGCAAATCGCCTCGCCCTCGCGGTCTGGGTCGCCCGCCAGGTACACGGCGTCCGCCTTTCCGGCAGCCTTTCGCAAATCTCCGATCACCTTCAGCTTGCTGGGAATCACTTCATAGGTCGGTTCGAAGATGTTTTCCGAAGTTACCGGGATAGCTTTCGCAACCTTCTTTTCTGCGGTCTTCGCTTTGGACTTCCGCTTTCGTTTCTTCCTGCCGTTTTCTTCCCCGGGCAGAAGTATCCCGATATTCTTCTTCGGCAGATCCATCACGTGGCCATACGACGCCTTCACGATGTAATTTCTGCCGAGGTACTTGTTGATTGTTTTCGCCTTGCCCGGCGACTCGACTATCACCAGCGATCTTGCCATGCTAACTTTCGTTCCCCCGGTGGGATTCCGCTCTAGAAATTCATCTGTTGGAATGCAGTTTTCCCCACCCCATCTGACCACCCATCCTAACCCGCTGTCCGTCTGTTGATTACAACAGGACTTTCAGGAATTGCTTTCCAGGTAACTGGCGTACCACGCCTTTGAGCTCCAAGTCAAATAAGGCGGCCAGCACTTCGGATGAACTGAGGCCGGAAAGTTCTACCAATTCGTCGATCTGTCGCACTTCGTCGACTCCAAGTAGTGCATATAAAGGCTTTTCGATCGGCCCCAGATTTTCCTCCACCAGCGCGGCCCGCTCCTCACTCGGCACGTTCTCAACCGGCATCAGCTCCGCGCGCACCGGTGTCGGCAGCTCCTCCACCACATCTTCCCAGGACGTAACCAGCTTCGCGCCCTGCTTAATCAGCTGATTCGGACCAAAGCTCGTGGGTTGCGTCGCATTCCCCGGCACCGCGAAAACCTCGCGGCCAAACTCCATCCCTAGCCGCGCTGTAATTAGCGACCCCGAGTACTGGGCCGCTTCCACAACCACCACGCCCAGCGCCATTCCGGAAATGATGCGGTTGCGAATCGGGAAATTTTGCGGTGCTGGAAACGTGCCCATGGGGAATTCGCTCACAATCGCGCCATGCTGCTCTATCTCCTGAAAAATCTTCTTGTTCTCCTTCGGGTAAACGACATCTATGCCGCATCCCAGTATGCCGATCGTCCCTCCGCATGACGAAGCCAGGGCTCCTTTGTGTGCGCTGGCGTCTATGCCGCGCGCTAACCCACTCGCGATCACCAGGCCCCGATCGGCTAAGTCCTTTGAGAGCCTCTCTGCCATTTGATTCCCGTAGGGCGTTGGGCGTCGCGCGCCCACCACGGAAATCACATGTTTGCTAAGAAGTTCAACCTTTCCAAGGACATACAGCAGCGGCGGCGGGTCGTAGATCTCTCGCAGCCGTGCGGGATACTCAGGTTCGTCCCAAGTGAGCAAACGGCAGCCCGCCGCTTGCACCTGGGCCAACTCTTTGGCGGCATCGCTCAGCGGCCGCTTCGAATGGAGCGCCTGCGCGACGGCTGCCGGCAGGCGCTGGCCCTCCAGAGAAGTTAGGGATGCATTGAAAATTGCGTCGGGGCTTCCAAACTCGAGCAGCAGCTTCCCGGCTGTGCGTGCGCCGAGGCCCGGGGTCAGCGCCAGGGCCAGCCAGCCTACGTAATCGTCTGGATGCATTAAGAGGGAAACCAGCGGCAGAGGCTAAATACGCGGACTCAGTAGTGTCAAGGTGGGGAATATACGTACGGGACGCGGCGAGCCGCGCTTTCACTTTTTTGGAGCGCGGCAAACGGTCGCTAAGGCGCCGTTTCGCGACCGTTATTGCCCGTTAACTGTTTCCAGCTAGACGGAATAACTGCGGCAAACTCGAAGCATTTTTGCGAGATTTGGCCTACTCGCCAGGCAACTATTGTTATAAAGTTCTCGTGTCAAAAGCTCTCGGGGGCGTTCATGAAAATCGGGATCAAATCCTGGAACGAAGAACTGAACGAGGTACTTTGGGAAATGGCGGCGATACTCGGCTGCGTATTCGTTATCGTAGGTGTGATCGCGCTCGGGATGCTGGTCATTTATATTCGCCATCCTAAATAGATAGCACCTCTCTGAACTATCTCGCTCGGGCCACTTACTTGAAAAAACTTCGCATCTCGATTGTCGAATTCCTGAACACGGCGCCGTTGGTGTGGGGCTTTACCAACGGACCGCTCGCGGGCAAATACGATCTTTCTTTTACGGTGCCGTCGCAGTGCGCCGAAGCGCTGCGGCACGGCGACGCGGACGTTGCCATCATTCCCTCGATCGAATATCAACGCATGGACGGCGTGATCGCGCTGCCGGGAATGGCGATTGCGTCGAAGCGCGAAGTGCGCAGCCTGCTGGTGGTGGCGAAAAAGCCTATTGAAAAAGCAAAACGCATCGCGCTGGATACGAGTTCGCGCAGCACCATCGGTCTGGTAAAGCTGCTGTGCGCGGGCTACTGGAAAATCGCTCCGCAATTTGCCGAAGCCGCGCCCGACGCTTCGGAAATGCTGAAAGATGCTGACGCCGCGCTGATCATCGGCGATCCCGCGTTGCGCATTTCGCTAAAGATGGAAGCGCTGGCGGGCAAATCGCCGAGCGGCGAACAGTGCTGCCAGGGCGATCCCGATGACATGCCTGTCCCAGGTTTCGAAACGCTTTTCGTTTACGACGTGGTCCACCAGTGGCGCGAGATGACAGGAAAGCCCGCCGTGCTGGCGATTTGGACCGGGCGCAGCGACGCAATCACTCCTGAAGTTGTCTCGGATTTTCAGGCGTCGAAGGAATACGGCATTGAGCGAGTGCGCGAAATCGCGGAAGCCGCATCCGTCACGCTCGACTTGCCACCTGCTGCGCTCGAGCGCTACCTCACCGAAAACATTCACTTCGATTTGGACGAAGAAAATCTCTCCGGCCTCGAGCTCTATTTCGAAATGACCGCCGCCGCGGGACTGATCCCCCGCGCCAAGCCGCTCGAATTTGCCAGCCCCGGCGCGCAATCTGCCGCCCGCCGCAGCGCGTGACGTAACGCTGGCAGATGGTGAGACGGTGCACAATGCGTTTCCAGACAGGGATTTCAAAATCCCCGTCGAATAATTGAGGCGAGAACAATGAAGCTGCACTACGACCGCGAAGGTGATTCCCTCTACATTGATCTGAACGCGAGACCAAGCGTGGATTCGCGCGAAGTTCAAGAAGGCGTGGTCATCGACCTCGATGACAAAGGCCGAATCGTCGGCATCGATATCCAGCACGCCTCTCAAATTCTCGATCTTGCCACTCTCGAAACCGAATCGCTCCCTACGGCCAGCCTCAAGCTCACCTAGCGGACTCCGCTGATATTGGCACCGCGCCCCTCACGCTCGACTTGCCGCCCAGCGCTCTCAAGCGCTACCTCACCGAAAATATTCACTTCGATTTGGATGAGGAAATCTCTCCGGCCTCGAACTCTATTTCGAAATGACCGCCGCCGCTGGACTAATCCCCCGCGCCAAGCCGCTCGAATTCGCCAGCCCCGCCGTGCAATCCGCCGCCCGCCGCAGTGTCTAATCCGTCGACGATTCAGAACTTCCTTGTAAATCGGGATCGTTGCTGTCATATTTAGTTTCGCTTTTTGTTCTCTTCGTAGACGAGCGCACTGAGCTGGCCGTGCGAATCCGATGGAATCATTTCCCGGCGCAGACGGGAGTCAAGTATAGGAGAATGGCTCAAGGATGGCCTTGTCAACTCCAGAAGATTCGATAGCCCTTCTTCAGTCTCAGGCTGGCCAAAAGTGGCCGGCCGTAGAGACGGCCAGAGCCAAAGCACTCGAAATTAGTCAGAAAATCGAACAGACTCTCAAGGGTTTGTCGTCCACAGACGCCAGCATTGTAGTTTTCGGATCGCTAGCTCGCGAAGAATGGACGTCGAAGAGTGACGTCGATTGGACTGTACTGATCGACGGACAGGCCGATCCTGAGCACCTTAAGATTGCTCATGATGTCGCCGCACGCCTGAAAACGGGTAGATTTCAGCCCCCTGGTACAACTGGGATCTTTGGAAACATGACATTCAGCCACGATCTCGTCCAAAAGATTGGCGGACGCGAGGACACCAATGAAAACACTACGCGCCGCGTGCTGCTGTTGCAGGAGTCTGTCGCTTTTGGCAAGTCCGACGCTTACGAACGAGTCCTTAGACTGATTTTGAGTCGCTACTTGAAGGACGACGTTGGACTACGCTTCGGTTCCTTACGCTACAAAGTACCTCGTTTCCTCTTGAACGATATCGTGCGCTATTGGCGAACGGTCACTGTGGACTTTGTTGAGAAGCAGCGTGGCCACGCAGGCCACGGTTGGGGCTTAAGAAACGCCAAGCTGCGAATGTCCCGAAAATTGATCTTCGCAACGGGCATGCTTAGCTGTTTTAGTTGTGAACTCTTGTGCAGCCCAGAGGCACGCGCTGAAATCGTCAAACATCATTCAACGGTTGCGATGGAGGAGCATCTCAGGAATTTCATCAAGCAAACGCCCTTGGAAATTTTGGCTAGATTCCTCCTCGAACTAAAAATCAAAAGGAGCACTGCTCGTAAACTGTTATCAGCGTATGATGCGTTCCTCGCTCTTTTAGATGATTCTAAAAAAAGGGACCATCTGAAGAATCTGCATCCTGACGATGTACCTGGCGATATGGTGTTTCAGGAAGTGCGCGAATACAGTCACAATTTTCAAAACGGGCTCACAGCCTTATTCTTCAATGACAATGAGAAGTTGCGAGATTTGACAATCTTCTACGGAGTATTCTGATGAGACCTATTGGATTTTCGACTGGTGCACTTGCATACAGTGATTTCCGGCGTGGACTTCAGATTTTGCAGACGAAGCATACAAATATAGTCGAACTCTCGGCGCTCCGGGAGAGGGAGTTGGCTCCGCTTATGGGAGCGCTCGATTCACTCGATCTGTCTAGATTCAGCTACGTTTCTATCCATGCGCCTAGCAGGTATGAGCCTTCGCACGAGGGAGAGATCCTCAAACTCTTGAAGAACGCCACGACTAAGAGGTGGCCTGTCATCCTCCATCCTGACGCTGTACACGACTTTTCTGCCTGGGATGAATTCCGAGACCTTTTGTTCATCGAGAACATGGACAAGCGCAATCAAACGGGGCGGACAGCTAAGGAACTCTCTGCGATTTTTTCTAAACTACCTAGTGCCAAGTTGTGTTTCGATCTGGGACACTGCAGACAAGTCGACCCGACTATGAACGAGGCGTATCTAATTCTTCGTGAATTCGGATCGCGCCTTAAGCAATTGCACATGAGTGAGGTCAATAGTCGCAGCACGCATGATCCTTTGTCGAACGCGTCAATCAGCGCATTCCAGAAGATTTCACACCTAATTCCGGAGGATGTGCCCGTGATCTTGGAATCGCCAGTCGCGGAGAACGAGGTCGAAGCCGAAATTGGGCATGCACGTTTGGCTCTCCGGCTGGATTCGTCCAATGGGAGCCGCAGGCGAGAGGCACGACGCTTTCAAAACGCAGCCGTTTGATTTTCACAGGGACCTCCACTTCGTTTTGTCAGCGTGCCTGTGTAGGAGTTAAGCTGCGATCCCTCAAAGAGACTTTGCACAACCGGGTACTCGGTGGCGGGATAACAGGTTCGGTAGTGTACGCGCATGGCCGACCTGCAGGACGAAATTGCCCGGTTGACGGCGCAAGTGGCGGCGTTTACCGCGCGTCTATCAGCTTGAGCAAAAGAGCGCCGCGGCGCATGACTAGCGCATTTGCCTGGGAAAGAATCGATGGGCGCACCGACACCGCATTTGGACGCGACGGAAGCTGAACTCATTCGGCGCGTTTGCGGAGGCGACAAAGAGGCGTTCTATGGGCTTGTCCGCCCCTATGAGAGAGCGGTGTACACGGCCGCTGTGCTGATTTTGAACAATCCGGCGGATGCGGAGGAAGTTGCGCAGGAGGCCGTCCTAAAGGCGTTTTCAAACCTGGCGCGATTTAGGGGAGAGGCGAAGTTCAGCACCTGGCTGATTCAGATCACAATTAACGAGGCGCGGATGCGGCTGAGAAAAGATCGCCGCCATCTGTATGAGTCCGTCGATGAACAGCAAACCGATCAAGAAGGGGAGTATTTCCCAAAGGATTTCGCCGACTGGCGCGAGATCCCTTCCGAAACATTGCAGCGAAAGGAGCTTGGCCAGGCGCTGAAGGTGGCGATCGCCGCTCTGCCTCTGAAATTCAGAGAAGTGCTGATCCTGCGCGATATCCAGAACCGCAGTACCGAGGAGACAGCGCAAATCCTGGGCATAACCCAAGGAAACGTAAAAACCCGGCTTCTGCGCGCGCGATTGCAGGTGCGGGACGCCCTGGCTCCCGGAATCGATGGCAGTTGGAGCGCGGGTGCGTCCCAATATCGGAAGGTGCGCCCTTGGTAGAAACTGGCTCGATGAAAAGTTTGGAACCGAACGGCCCTGAGTGTGTCTTATGAGCGTGATTGAAATAAGCTGCGTAGAGGTTTGGCGCGAAATCTCCAATTATATTGACGAGAGCATTGACCCTGAGTTGCGGGCGCGGATGGAGGCTCACTTCAAAGTCTGCGCTCATTGTACGGCAGTTCTCGACGGAACCAAGAACGTGGTAAAGCTGGTGGCGGATGGCGCGGAGTATGAGCTGCCTGAGGGTTTCAGCCAGCGCCTGCAGAACAAGCTGAAGAACAAGTAAGGCGTTTCACGATGCGGTCGCCTTCCGACTTTCGCTGAGGAACCAGTGGCTCGACTGATCGGCCATCTGCTCGCGAATGTCGGCATTATTTATCAGCAAAGAAATCTTCCAATGGCGCGATGAGTTCTTCCGCCACAATTCGAAATACCTCTCGCGTTTGCGGATAATTTCGCCTCCGTCCCGAGGATTCAAAACAAATTCATGCCAGCCATAGTCGTACGCAGTGTCGCCAAGAATCACAATCTCGATGATGATCACGGCGAGTGTTACCGCGTATTTCGCGAACAGTTCCTTTGAACGTTGGCTAAGTGCCTCCAGCGACGCCTTGCCATAGGAGCTGGCGCCACCTTCAGACATGTCCGTGAAGCCCTCTTCGTCGAAGAGGCGGAGTATTCGGTCCACATCTCCTTGGTTGTAGCCTTCTCGGAATTCGGTTTTCGCAAGATTGATCTGGTAGGTGTCGTCCATGGTCGGCAGCCTCTCTCCAGGGAATGCTATTTACGCTTGGGCAGCAGCGCAAGCTGCAAAGAGAATATTCGCGGTGACGCTGTAACCTTTGCTTGCACGGCGACTCCTATTGCCCGTACGAGTTGAGCGCCAACAGCTGTTCGCGGGTGCTCACTAATAGACGCAAAGCAAAAGGAGAATCAGAATGGTCGGCAAAATCAGAATAGCACTGGCACTCGCGGGATTGGTGTTCACATTGGGACCGCAAGCGTACCCACAGGACAACATGAAGCATGAACAAGCGAAAACCCTGGAAACCGGCACCTTCCACGGCAAAGTTCACAGCACTTCGGGCCGTGCCACAATTTACCAGGAGGAAGACGGAAAGGTCATCCTCCGCCTTACAAACTTCAAAACCTCCAACGGACCCGACGTGCACGTGATTTTGATCGCCGCCAAGGACGCGGACGATAACGCCAATTTCCTGAAGAGCGACACAGAGCGAGTAGAGCTGGGAAAACTCAAGGGAAATGAAGGCGATCAGAATTACGAAGTGCCCAGCGGCACCGACTTGAGCAGATTCCAAACGGTTTCGATCTATTGCGAGCGGTTCAACGCTAATTTCGGCGTCGCGCCGCTACAGAAGTTTTAACACCCACTGTAAGTTTGAAGGGATCGGGCAGGCGGGCTGCCCGATTCATCACCTTTGAGGAGAAATTCATGAACGAGCAAATCAGTTCTTGGCTTTTGCGCAGGAAGTGGCTTCTGGCTGCCGTCGGCCTTCCGATTCTCATCGCGGCTTGGTGGGCTTTTCGTCCGGAAAAACTCTGGGTCAACCAGAAGGTCAATGAGGCGGCCCCATTTGTTTCGACCGATGATCCTCAGCCGCTCTACACCGGCGTGCTACAAGGGAGGGCGCACCCAACCAGCGGCAGGGCGACGATTTATAAATCCGGTGATGGCAGGCAATACCTGCGGCTGACTGATTTTGCCACTTCCAACGTCCCCGACGTTCATGTTGTGCTGGCCGAGAGCGCTGATCAGAATCTTACTCGAGATATCGTGAAGGGTTCGCTCGACAGCGTTGAACTGGGGCTTCTGAAAGGGAACCAGGGGGATCAGAATTACGATTTGTCTGGACCTGTTGACTTACGGAAGTACGACGCTGTAGTGATTTATTGCGAGCGATTCCACGCCGTATTCGGTGTTGCGCGCCTCGAGCAGTTTTAGAGCGAGGCTTCGAGGGAAATACGTCCGCCTAAAAGGCGAGGCGGTCGGGGGTGACGAATGTGCGGAGGCGAAACTTTGCGCAATCGGGTACTTGGTGGCGGGAGAAGAGGTGCGGTAGTGTACGCGCATGGCCGAACTGGCGGACGACATTAGGCGACTGACGGAACAGGTTGCGGCGCTTACCGCGCGCGTCTATCGGCTTGAGCAAAAGAGCGGCGGCACTCCGCCGCAGCAGCAGCCGCTACCGCAAGCGGCTGGCGAACGGCAGCGCGAAGCTTCGATTTCGGTACCGCCGCCTGTGGGAACGATGCTTGTGCCGCCAGCGGCGGAAACCGTTTCTCACGCAGGTCCAGCTGCGCCACAAGGCTCACCGCCCCCGCTTTCACAGGCACATCCCGTGCGCCCTGTTGCCGCAGAGGAACGCCCCGATCTCGAAAAGAAGATTGGGCAGTACTGGCTGAACCGCGTCGGCATCGTGGCCATTTTGATCGGCGTTTCCTATTTTCTGAAACTTGCGTTTGAGAATAACTGGATCGGCCCTACGGGACGCATTGCGATCGGCCTGCTGGCGGGCATCGGGTTCGTCCTATGGAGCGAGCGTTTCCGTGCGCGCGGCTACGCGGCGTTTTCGTATTCGCTGAAGGCGGTCGGCATCGGAACGCTTTATTTGTCTTTGTGGGGAGCGTTTCAGATTTATCACCTGATTCCCGCGGCGGCCGCATTTGCGGCGATGATCGTGGTCACCGCGTCAACGATCGCGCTGGCGCTCAGCCAGAACGCGGAACTGCTTGCGACCTTCGCGCTGATCGGCGGCTTCGCCACGCCCGTGTTGCTTTCGACCGGACAGAACCACGAGGCGGTGCTGTTTTCCTACCTCTGCCTGCTGGACGCCGGGATTCTGGAAATGACCGCCGCGAAACCGTGGCGGCGACTGCTCTGGGGAAGCTTCGCGGGAACCATGATCCTCTACTGGGGCTGGAATTCGGATTACTATTCGCAGGACCAGCGCGCGCTAACGGTATTTTTCGCGGCACTCTTCGCTGCGATTTTCGCGGCGATTCCGCTGATGACTCGCTACGCGCGGTCCACTCGATTCGCGGGACCCTCCATCACGCTGACGCTGCTGCCGCTATTGAATGCGGCGGCGTTTTTCCTGGCGCTCTATGAGATGTATCGGTACGAAACGGCTACGCTCACGTGGTTCGCGCTGGCGCTCGCCGCCGTTTATTTGGCCCTGGCCAACGCCTTTGCAAAACGCCACACCGAGGAAGATGCGAAGGTCATTCAGTTGCTCCACGTGGCCATCGCCATCGCGTTCATAACGATTGCTATTCCTCTGAAGCTCGACCGGGAATGGATCACCATCGGCTGGCTGATCGAATCGGCGGTGTTGCTCCTTGTGAGCGTGAAAACGCGGACCAATTTCCTGCCGTACCTTGCGGCCACTGCGCTTGTTTTGGGCATGGCGCGGCTGCTGTTTTTCGACCGGTACAACACGGAAACGCTTATCTTAAACGCGCGCTTTGCCACGTACGTCGTGGCGATTGCAGTTTTGGGCGGAATCGCCGTGTTCGGGATGCGGCACGCCTCCGAAAACGAAAAACCTTGGCTGCGCATCGCCGCGATTGGCGTGAATTTGCTGGCGCTGATCGCTCTAACGCTCGAGGCGTCGGACTATTTCGACCGCATGATGTTCGCGGGCGGGGGCTACAACTATCGCGTTTACCAGAACGTGTCGCTCGAACGCGGTCTCACCTATTCCGCGATTTGGCTCATCTACGGCGCAATCCTGATGGCCGTCGGCTTCCGCAACCGTTCAGCGTTCGTACGCTGGCAGGCGCTGGTTTTGATCGCATTCACCACCGGAAAGGTTTTCATCTACGACGTTTCGCAGCTTGGCGGCAGTTACCGCATCGTCAGCTTTATTGCGCTGGGCGTGGTGCTACTGGGAATTTCGTTCGTCTATCAGCGCGACTGGCTGAAGCTTTCCAGGCGCACGCCGGATAAGACGGCGCAGGGTGCGTTGTGATCCGCACTACGTCCGCTTCGGCGCTGCTGGCCGCGTTTTTGGCTGCAAACGTCTCCTTTGGATATTTCAGGTACGAGCGCCAAGCAGTGCCGGCAGAGTCCAGCGGGCAGCATTACGTTGTGGTGGACCAGACTCTTTGGAAGCACGCGCGCCCTGATTTGGGCGACGTGCGCATCTATTCCCAACAAACGGAAATTCCATACAAGCTGATCACGGAAAGCGGCGGCACGGAGACTGAGCAAAAAAGTTTTCGCGTCTTGCAACCGGCCATCGTTGGAGGGAAAATGCAATTCCTTCTGGATATGTCCGGCGTGCCGGAATACGACCGCATCGAGCTGAAACTGGCAACAAAAGACTTCGTGGCGCACGCGCGCGTGGAAGGACAGGATGATCCGCACGGCGCGCGCTGGGCTGATCTCGGCACCACCACTCTCTACGATCTTTCAACTGAAAAACTCGGCCGCAACAGCACGCTCCAGATTCCGCTTACGAATTACAAATATTTGCGCGTCACCGTTGATCGCGCCGTGAAGCGCGGAGACGTGGAAGGCGGGACGGCCGGAGTCACCCGTGCGCAAAAAGCCGTGTGGCGCAATCTGAGCAGCCAAGCGATAGTCTCGCAAGAGGATGGAAACAGCCAAAGAGGCGGCGACGGCAGGCAGGGTACAACTACGGTTTTGGCCTTTTGGGTTCCCGAGAATGCTCCCGTGGAGCGTGTGGTTTTTGCGATTGATCCGGCACAACAGAATTTCTGGCGTTCCGTGGAAGTCCAAAATGATAAGGGATCGTGGTCCGGCTCTGGTGAGATTAGTCGAATTCACATGTTGCGAAACGGGCAAAAGCTTGATTCGGAGCAGACGTTTCTGGATGTCGAAGGGGCGGGCCCAGGTACGCTGAAAATAAAGATTTACAATGGAGACGATACTCCCTTGCTTGTCACGGGCGCGCACCTGCAGCAGTACGAGCGCAGAATCTATTTCGACAGCCCGTCAGGCACTGAGCGCAGCTTTTATTACGGCGACGAAAAACTCGGCGCTCCGGTTTTCGATTACGCCAAACTATTCAAGAAGGACGCAAGCGCCGATCAAGTGAGGCTCCGCCCCGAAGAAGCGAATGTGGCGTACACTGGGCGTCCTGACGAGCGCCCTTGGTCCGAACGGCATCCCGCCGTGCTGTGGATCACGATTGTTGCAGCTGTTGCGATTCTCGGCTTGATCGCCCTGCGGAGCATGAAGACCGCGACCAAGTAAGGCCGACGAAGCGAGGCACGAGCGTCAGCCGAAGCTATGATTTTCCCTATTTAATGCGACAATAGGGGCGGCAAGCGACAGAACATCGGCGGAGAGCGATGGGGATTACGCAGCAGGAAGCGCTGGATCTTTTTAACTCCGATGATTTGATCGGCATCGGGATGGCGGCCAACGCAGTGCGCCGCAAGAAGACGGACCCGCGCGTGGCCACTTATCAGATCGACCGCAACATCAATTACACGAATTTTTGCACCGAGTATTGCTCGTTCTGCGCGTTCTATCGGCCGCCGGGATCGAAGGAAGGCTACTTGCAGCCGCTGGAATCGATTTACGCGAAAATCGAGGAGATGCTGGCGCTGGGCGGAACCGGCGTGCTGCTGCAAGGCGGGCTGCATCCGGATTTGAAAATCGATTACTACGAAAATATGCTGCGGTCGATTCACGAGCGCTATCCGCAGGTCCATTTGCACTGTTTTTCCGCTCCGGAAATTCTGTGCATCGCGGAAGTTTCCGAACTTTCAATTCGCGACACGATCATCCGGCTGCGTGACGCGGGCCTGCAGTCGATTCCGGGCGGCGGCGCGGAAATTCTGGACGATGAGGTGCGGCACCGCATCGCGCGACTGAAGTGCAAATCTGACGAGTGGGAATCGGTCCATCGCCAGGCGCACGCGTTGGGCATGCGCACCACGGCAACGATGATGTTCGGCTGCGGCGAGGAGTATCGCCATCGCGTGAATCATTTCGAGCGGCTGCGCCGTATGCAGGAAGATAGCGGCGGCTTCACCGCGTTTATTCCCTGGATTTTCGCGCCGGAAAATACGCCGCTCGGGAGAAAAGTTTCGGAGACGACCGCGTTCGATTACTTGAAAACGCTGGCCATCAGCCGACTGTATCTCGACAACATCGACCACATCCAATCGAGCTGGCTCACGCCAGGAATTAAAGTTTGCCAGGTGGGATTGCAGTTCGGCGCCGACGATGTGGGCTCGATTTTGATCGAGGAGAATGTGGTGTACGCCGCAGGGGTCCGCAACCGGACCAATGAAGAAGAGCTGCGCCGCATCATCAGCGATGCCGGCTATACGCCGGCGCAGCGCGATACGCTGTACCGCTCTTACGTCTGGAAGCCAAAAGCGCCTGACGCGAAAGCTATTCCTGCCGCGGCGCTAAGCTAGGCCTGCAGGGCGAGGACCGTGGGGTCCACCGCGGACTCGGCTACCGCGACGGGAACTTCGACCACCACGCTGGCGCCATTCGGGATTTTGTTGGCCAAGGTAATTTCGCCGCCGCATTCCTGCACGATGCCGTAGCAGATGCTCAGTCCGAGGCCGGTGCCTTTTCCGACGGGCTTGGTGGTGTAAAAAGGATCGAAGGCGCGAACTTTGTCGGCGAACCCCGGCCCCGAATCCTGAAATTCGATGACCACGCGTTCCGAGCGAACGGCCACGCGAATCGCGATTTCCTTTTGCGGACTTTCCCACACGGCGTCGATCGAGTTGTTCAAAATGTTCAGCAGGATCTGCTTCAGTTCGTCTTCGGCGATTTTCACGGGCGGCAAGGCGGGATCGATATGCACGTCGAGATGAATGGAGTGCTTGCGCAGATCGTATTCCCGCAAATCGAGAACGTCCCGCAGCGCGGCGCTGACGACGGAGAGTCGGGCGCGCGAATTATTCTGGCGGCCAAAACGCAGCAAGCCATCCACGATGCGCTTCATGCGGCGCGCTTCGTTGCCGAGTTTTTCGAGGCGCTTGGCCGATTTTTCGTCGCTCACCTCGCTGGCCAGCAAGTCGGAATAACCCATGATGCCGGTGAGCGGATTATTGAGTTCATGGGCGACGCCGGCGACCAGCTGGCCAAGCGCCGCCAGTTTTTCCGAGCGCACCAACTGCTGGTGGAGCTTCATATTTTCAAAGGTGACGGCGAGGTCCGATGCGAAGACTTCCAGCTTAACCATCTCGGAAGCGTCCGCGCCGGCGGGAACTTTGGCGCCAGACACGTAGAGGCATCCCACGTGCGAACCTCGCCAGGAAACCAGTGGGATCAGCACGAGATTATCCGCCTCGGAAATCCGGTAGGAATTACTGCCCAACTGCGAGCCCTCTGCGCATAGTCGCTTGACCGAATCGAGCCCGTGGCAACCGGAGCGCTGTTGCAACTCATCGGCCTCTTGGGGAGTGAACCCATCGGAGCCGCTCAAATTGAGCGTGAGGCCGTCTCCCGCCAAGAAAATTGCGGCGCGACGGAAACTGCTGGCCTCGGTGATGGCGCGGACTGCTTCTCCGCAGAGCGCGCGCGGGTCGCTGCCGGCCAAGAGACGCGAGGTGATTTGCGAAAGGCGTTGAAGAAGCAAACTCTCCGCTTGGGCGCGGGCACTCGACTGCTTCACTATTAGCGATTGGTCTTCTAAAAGAGTGAGCACCATTCCCAGTGCCACCAGGATTCTCGGAATGTTCCAGAAATCCAACTGCGGCTGGAGGCTCGGGGCGAACGTCTGCAAAAGCGCACCCATCGGATAGACAGCTCCCCAGCCGATGAAGCCGGCGGTCGAAGCGATTACGCCGAGTGACGAGCGCCTGTAGGTTCGCCAGAAGAGTATGCCGGTTAGCGCAAACGTCATCGCGAGGATTTCAGCCGACGCGAACCATGGATCGCCTTGTAACACTTCCTGGCGGATGGACAGCGCGCCAACCGTTAACAAGGCCGCGGCCGTTGCGGAGGCAAACACGGGATGACGACGAACATCGCGCAGAACAAAAGCAGCCACCCCGAGGAAAATCACGGCGACTGAGACCGCCGGAACCCAGGGCAATCCCCATCCGAGGGCGAAGAAGGCGGGATGAAGAAGGACCGGAATGGCCAGCATCACTGAAAACTTGATGCGCTTGCTGCGATCGTCATTCTCAAAAACTACGGAGGAAAGAAAAACGATTGCGGAAAGTTGCACGCTGGCAAGATCCACGCCCTCGATCAGTTTTTCGGGCCAGCCGGCGTGCGTTTCAAATACCCTTGCGAAGAAATGAAGGAAAGCCAGGGCCCAAGCGTATGTCCAAATCTTGACGCGGGGTGAGGGGCTCTCTCTCTGAACGGAGACGAAGATTCCGATGAGAACGGCAAGGATAATGATGATGGGAAGCGCGTCTGGTAGCGTTAACAAAGGTTCCCCTCAGCCTGATTAACGCTACCGGATCAATTACCAAACAGGTATGGGCCCTTGGTACCAAAATGAAACAATGGGCGAAAAGTGCCCAGATGGTAATGGCGAAGGATTTAGCAGCGCGGCGGGCGTCGAAGAGTGACGCTGACTTCTATTCCTTCGGGAAGATCAAGCGGCTCGCTGGGCACGAGCACTCCTCGAACGAATCGCGCTCTAATGGCGCCGGAAGGCATGAGCTTCGGATCATGGGACCGTGACGGCTGTTTTTCTTCGGCTGGTGCTAAATGAGAGGCGGACATGACCGAACCAGAATCGAGAGCCACATTGGCTAGCGCATCAGCGTCGCGATTTTGTTCGCGGCGGACATGCTCGATAGCGAAGTAGGAAAGCTGGCGCACGAGCTTGGTGGCGCGTTCGTGAAGAGGCTTCAACTCGGCGCTTTTCACTTTGTAACGACCCTGGATCTGGCGGACCAAAAGTTCGGAGTCGCTGCGAATGCGCAGCGCTGGTATGCCGTGACTCACGGCGTAATCGAGGGCGGCAAGCAGCGCGTAGTATTCGGCAACATTGTTCGTCTCTCGACCCAGCCTCTTGGCGAGTTCGAGAATCACTTCGCCAGCGGGATCGCGAATCACCACGGCGTAGGAAGCGGGACCTGGGTTGCCACGCGAGGCGCCGTCAATATTGGCGATGGATACGGCGGGAGGCGGGGTCGGCTGCGATTCCGAAAACAAGCGCGCGCTAGAGGGCGGCGCCATCTTGTTTGAGCGGTTCATGCGATTGCGGAAAAAAACAGAATCTTAGACATTCAATTGACGGCCTTAATTATCGCTTACAGGCGACGCCGATGCAGAAGCGGCGGAGGACGCAGCCGAGACGGACGGCTCAATATAGTAAAGGATGCGCGTACAAGTCTCGCAGTGGAAGAGTTCATCGCCGGTGGCGCGGCCCATTTCCTGGAATACGTGGGGCCGAACGATCATGCCGCACGCGCTGCATTTTTCGTTACGCACCTCGGCGAGCGCGATTCCATTATGCTTTCGTACGATGCGCTCGTAGTGGCCAAGCAGATTTTCGGGAATATCGGCGATGGCGCGTTCGCGGTCGGCGGTGAATTCGGCAAATTCTTTTTCAGCGGACGCCTTTTCGGATTCGACCCTCGCTCTCTCGACGCGCGCGGCGTCTTCCACTTCTTTTAGGGTTTTTTCCGAGACTTTAATTCGCCGGTCGTATTCCTCGCCTGCCACCATTTGTTCGAGGAGGCGGTCTTCGGCTTTGGCGATTTCGTCTTCGGCCATTTGCACTTCATGTTGAAGCGCGCGGTACGCCTCATTCGTCTTCACTTGAGCGGTTTGGTCGCGATACTTGCGAACCTTATCCTTCCACTGATCGACGTCCAGCTCGTACTTCTTGCGGTCCTTTACAGTGGCCACCTGCGCCGATTTGCTAGCGTCGAGTTCCGACTTGGCGGCGGCCACACGCGCGTCAACTTGAGCGATCTTTTGAGGAAATTGTGCGAGTCGCGCGCGGAAATCGATGAGCTTGATATCGATTTCCTGGAGTTGGAGGAGGCTTTGCAACACCTTTTGCACGATGGCCGCATTCTAGCACAGTGACCGACTGAGATTTCCCGTCGGAGACTCTCCCTACGAAGACAAATCGAAAGAGCGGTGCTGGGTTCTGTTTTTAGCGAAGGCGCAAAAAAAAGCCACCGGCAAATGCCGCAACTTTTTTGACACCTCTGTGTTTCATGCTCAGCCGCCGAAAAAGGGGTTTCGGCTGCGACAGTCATAAATTTCCCGGAGAAGGAGAATGGACATGTTGAGACTGAAAGCTACGGGTGTGTTCGCTGTGGTGTTGGCCGCCTTCTTTTTGGCAAGTTGCAGCGGTTCCACGGGCGTTGCTCCCGACCCGGCGAACCAAGCCTCGGTTTTTACGATTGGGACCGATGCGCCGCTGCAGGGCGTGGTTTCGTGCCTGGTTACTGTAACCGGCGTGACGTTGAATAACGGAACGACCAGCGTTTCTGTGCTGAGCACTCCACAGGTTGTGGACTTCGCGCAATTGAGCGGCTTGCACCAGCTTTTGGATTTGAATTCCGTGCCGACCGGAACTTATACGTCCGCAACAGTGACGCTAGCAACTCCAGTGATCGGCTTCATCGACACGACGCAAACTCCGCCCGCAGTGAGCACCATCAATGGAACGCTGAGCCAAACCAGCGTGACCGTAAACTTCGCCAATCCGTTCGTACTGAATGACGCCGATTTGGTCGGCCTGCGCATGGAATTCGACCTGAGGCAATCGCTCGCCACGGACGGGAGCGGAAATATAACTGGCGCCGTGAATCCTATTTTCCACATGCAACTCCTCGCGGCGGACGATTCGAACGTGTCCATTGATGATTTCCACGGCGGCGTGGTTGGCGTGACGAACGACGCAACTTTTGTGATTCAGGGGCCAAAGGGGCGGCACTGGACGGTCCAGACAGACGCTAATACGGCCCTGGACGATCCGAGCGAGCCGATCAGCTCGTTCACGACGAATACGATCGTGGAGGTCTCCGGGCAGCTTGATCCTGTAACTCATGACATCGATGCTTCCGAAGTGGAAGTCGTCTCAAACGACAACTTTTTCATCGGCGGATTATTCACGAGTATTCGTCCGCCATCGGGAGCGGCCACTCAAGCTGATGTCTACATTCGTGCGGTATTGCCGGATATCAACGGCGTTCAAGATGGACAAATCCAAACGCTGAGCCTCGACGGCACTGAAAAGTACAAGATCGCAAATATCGCCAACCCAATCACGTCGCTGCTATTCAATAATTCCGCGCTGACAACGGGGCAGTCTGTGGGAATCGGAGGCATGCTCACGACTTCGAACGGAGTATCCACGCTCACCGTGCATCGTGTGGTGCTGCGGCGGCAGGGACAAGGCGGCGCATGGGTGCCAGGAAGCACCGTGGTTCAATCGGGGAACGCTGGCAGTTTTCAGTTGACCGATCAATGGACGGCAGGAATTTTATTGCCGAGTCCGTTGACGGTGTTGACGGGAAATAACACGAGGTTCATCAACCTGGGCGGACTTTCGGCGTTGGCCGGGACACAGGCGATTCAGCTTCGGGTGGTCGGCTTTATCCTTGTGAATCCATCGACCAGCACTCCGGTGATGGTGGCTCGCTCGGTGGAACAAGTGAACGACTGACGAATCAAGAGGACTCGCCGCCGAGCTGCGAGCGGTGAGGCTTGGCTAGCCTGTGGCGCTCGCGTCGCGCAATCGGGCGGCGCGAGCGCTTGGTTCGAATGATGGTGACAAGCGCCTGCGCCGCGGCCGCCAAGGCCCGGTCCCTTCGGTAGACGAGATAGAGTTTCCGCACCACGCGCATCTGGCGAATGCGCAGCTCTTGCAAATCACCCTCGGCCACTTCGCGTTCCACGCACATCCGTGGAACGATGGCTACGCCGTTTTTCATTTCCACGAATAGTTTGATGCTTTCGATCGTGGGCAGTTCGATATGCATTTGGAGCGGCACGCGATGGCGCGCAAACATCTGAACGACGCGCTGCCTGTAAGGCGATTCCACGATATGGGCCACGAACGTTTCCTGCCCCAGCTCGCTGATCTCCACCTCTGTGCGCTTGGCGAGCCGATGACCAGGCCAAACTACGAGCACCAGCGAGTCGCGATGAAACTCGACGGCTTCCAGTTCGCGCTCTTCCGGAAGATACGAAATGACCCCGATATCCAGATGATGATTCATCACCTCGCGCGGCACGTCGCGCGAAAAAACGCGATGAACCCGAATTAAAATGCCGGGATGAAGCTGCCGGTAGTGGTCAAGCGCCGGAAGTAAAGCATGAACCGAGCTTTCGTTTGCGCCGAGAGAAAGCTGACCGCGCTCAAGTCCGCGCAACTCCTTCATGCCTTTGCTGATTTCCTCGCGAAGATTGAGCATCTTGTCCGCGTATTCGACAAGAAGGGCGCCGGCATCGGTGAGCGTTCGTGCACCCGAGCCGCGAACGAATAGAGGCTGCCCCACCCAGTCTTCGAGTTTGCGGATGGAGATGCTAATTGCGGGCTGGGTGCGATAGAGCTTTTCGGCCGCGCGGGAAAAGCTGCGCTCGCGCGCCACCGTTTGAAATACCTGAAGAGACGCAAGATCCATGGAATGCCTCGCCGAAGCGACTTACGTGCGACGCACGCTTTTTTGCAACGATCTTAGATATAAGCGGAATTTATTCGAGTTGCAACCATTATAAATTGGACTTCTTGCGCCATTGACGTTTCACTGGCAGTATAAGCAGTAGGAAAGGAGGCGCCATGGACATGCTGCAGATTTTCGACACGACCCTGCGAGACGGCGAGCAATCGCCCGGCTTCTCGATGAATCGCGAGGAAAAGTTGCAGCTTGCCCGGCAAATCGAGCAGTTGGGCGTGGATGTGCTTGAAGCGGGCTTCCCGATCGCTTCGCCCGGGGACTTGGACGCCACGCGCGCCGTAGCTGCGGAAATCAAAGGCTGCCGTGTAGCAGCCCTCGCGCGCGCGCGGCAGGAGGATGTGGATGCGGCGCTGCGCGGCCTCGAATCCGCCGCCAAACCCCGCCTGCACGTTTTTCTCGCCACTTCCGACTTGCACTTGAAATACAAGCTGCGAATGACGCGCGAGCAGGCCCTCGATCAGATTGCAAAAATGGTTCGCTTCGGGCGGCAGTACTGCGATGAAGTGGAATTTTCCGCCGAGGATGCGAGCCGCACCGACATTGACTATCTCTGCGAGGTCGTTTTGGCGGCTGTGGAGTCCGGCGCGGATATTATCAATTTGCCCGACACAGTTGGCTACTCCACGCCGGACGATTACGCGGAAATGTTTCGCCGGGTGCGCGCGCGGCTGGACAGGCATCCGCGAGTTGTGCTGAGCGCACATTGCCACGACGATCTCGGCCTCGCACTCGCGAATTCCCTGGCTGCCATCGACGCGGGCGTGCGCCAGATTGAATGCACGATTAACGGGATCGGCGAGCGCGCCGGCAACGCTTCGCTCGAAGAATTGGCCGTGGCATTGCACGTTCGACAAAATAGGTACGCGGTGAGCACGCGGCTCCAGCTTGAAAAGTTGTATCCGACCAGCCGCATGCTTTCGACGATTACGGGGATTTCGGTTCCGCCGAACAAAGCAGTGGTGGGAGCAAACGCGTTTGCCCACGAAGCCGGCATCCACCAGGATGGCATTCTGAAAAATCCGCTGACTTACGAAATAATCGTCCCCGAAAGCGTCGGCGTGCCCGCGCGCAAGCTCGTGCTCGGAAAACATTCAGGACGAAACGCATTTCGTTCACGCCTGGCAGAATTAGGATACGAAACCACGAACGCGGAGCTTGCCGAATCCTACCGGCTGGCGATGGTGCGTGCGGACGCCGAAAAGGAAATTACGGACCGCGATTTAATTTCCATCATTCACCAAGTGCGCCGCCAATCGGGCGCGCCGTCCAAAACCGATCCAACCGCCGCAAGCGTGCGTTGAAAACAAACTCAAATCGCCGATGACACAATTGCGCAAAACAATTGCGGTGTTGCCGGGAGACGGCATTGGCCCTGAAGTTACGCGCGCGGCCATTCAAGTGTTGGAAGATTGCGCGTCGGCGTTCGGGCACCGCTTCGAATTTCGCGAGTTTTCGTTTGGCGGCAACGCCATTGACACGCGAGGAATGCCGCTGCCCGATGAAACGCTTGCTGGATGCCGCGCAGCGGACGCAGTTCTTCTGGGCGCGATCGGCGGCCCGAAGTGGGAAGCGTTGCCGTTTGGAACGCGGCCCGAGGCCGGATTGCTCGCTCTGCGTAAAGAGCTTGGCCTTTACATCAATCTGCGGCCGATTCGACTGCGGCCCACGCTGAGAAGTATTTCGCCACTGCGCCCGGAACGGCTGGAGGGCTGCGATTTTGAAATCGTGCGCGAGCTGGCGGGCGACATCTACTTCGGCGAGCACAAAATCAGCAAGGACCGCGCCAGCGATCTTGCCGAATATTCCGTTTCCGAAATCGAGCGAGTGGCGCGATACGCATTCGATCGCGCGGCCGCGCGAAAGCGGCATCTCACCAGCGTTGATAAGGCCAACGTGCTGGCGAGCTCAACGCTGTGGCGGGATATTGTTGCCGGACTATCGCGCGAATATCCGAGTGTGACGCTCGATCATCTTTACGTTGACAATGCCGCAATGCAGATCATGCTTCGCCCCGCGCAGTTTGACGTGATCCTGACCGGCAACATGTTTGGTGACATCCTGAGCGATGAAGCGGCGGCGCTCGCGGGGTCGATCGGCTTAATTCCGTCGCTGAGCCGGGGCCGGCCCGACCAGCCTGCGCTCTACGAACCGATTCACGGCTCGGCTCCCACGCTTGCGGGCAAAGACGTGGCCTGCGCACTCGGCGCAATTTTGTCCGCGACTCTGATGCTGCGCGAGTCGTTTGGGCTAGAGACCGAGTCGCAATGGATCGAGACCGCAATTGATCGTGTGCTGGAGCAGAGCTACCGCACCGCGGACATCGCAGAGGCGGGCAGCCGCGTAGTGAAGGGATCACAATTCAACGAAAGAATTCGCCAAGAGCTGCAGAGCGTCGACGCGGGCGCTCGACGAAGCTCTAGCGCCTAGCGAAATTCGCACCCGCTGCGTCGTTCTATCGCCTATTCACCGCGCTTGAATATTTCGAGGGATCCTTCAGCACCAGACAGCCCGCGAGCATGTCATGCAGAGCTTGCTTCTTTTCCGTGAATCCCGCCATGAAGAATCCGATTCCAAAAAGCAGCGAGGATATTATTTTCCCGAAGTAGCGTCCGGATGCTCGAATAAAGCTGAGACGCCTGCCTTCAAGGTCCGTCACGAGCAGTCCCAGCACTTTCTTGCCGGGAGTAGCCTGCCACGGCGAACTCTCAAATGCCGCGAAATACAGCCAACTGACCAATTGGATCAAGAGCAGCAAGGCCGTGGCTTGCGGGCTGTCGCCGCTGTAAAACTTCCAGGCGTCTTGGACGGAAGGGCCAACGTGATTTTTTAGCAAGATGGGCCTGAGAACAATGCCACCCAGAACGAAACCGAGAGTGGCCGTATCCAGAAAATATGCCACAGCGCGGAACCAAAAGCCGGCATAAGCGATCGATTTCCGTGCCGGAACATTTCCGGCGGCGTTCTCATGTCGACGTTCTTCTGCGGAGTCGGCGAGCGATTCGCCACAGGCGGGGCACGATTCAGCGCCGGCCGGCACTTCCACTCCGCATTTCGGGCAGTTCAAAAGTCTCCTCTGCTAATTCGCTTGGCGTCTTTTATCAAGCTTCCATCTGGTGATGAACAAATCGAACTGCGCGCCGCCGATTTCACAGGGTCTTCTCACTTTGCTTCCGCGGGCGTCATGGTGGCGGGTCCTTCGCCGACGATCTCGAGGACGGCGGGCACATCCTTGGCGCCGTCGAAGTGAACCTGCTTTGCCAAGTCGACCACGTAGCTGCCGGCAGGCATCGGAACCGTGGAATCAGGATCGTATTTCGTCCCCGTGCCGACCCACCAAGTACCCGATAGCACGGTGATGTAGCGATCATTGGGATGGAAATGCGGATGACTGAAGTGATGAGGAGCCCATTTTATAAGAACGACATAGAGGCCCGGCTGTGACGGATCGCCGTGGAGCACCGCTGTCTGCGCGACATCAGGATTGCCCGTCCACTTGATCTGATCGGGCAGTTTGTATGTTACGGCCGTGGGATCGATATCGGCGCGGTTCGGCAAAGCTTTTGGTTGCGCCGAACCGACGGAAATAAAAATACCCAGACAAAGCAGAAACACGAACGTGCCCGCGCCAATCCAGCGGGACAGGGAAATTCCAGAAGCGCGCATACTTTCCTCCTTCGAGCCGCCACGAACCATTGCGCTGCGGAACATGGCACACAAGTTGACTTCCCGCGGTGAGCGCAGTACGCTCCGCGCCAAAGCGAGAATCGTTACCGCTGCGGCGGTCTTGCAAAGCGATTCTATATCAGGGGGGAACGTGAGAATCGTACTGAATATCGCGGGCGCGATCCTGGTCTTTTTCGGCGGCGTATGGTTCCTTCAGGGAATCAATGTGCTGCCGGGAAGCTTTATGACCGGGCAAATCAAATGGGCCGTCTACGGCGGAATCGCATTTGTGGTGGGAGTGATCGTCTTCATTTGGGCGAATCGGAAGAAGAAGATCACCGCGTCGTAGCGGACCCGAACCTCGCAGGCGTCGTGAGAGAAAGTCCGGAAGGGCCGCGCGGCACGGTGTCTCGCACGGCCCTCCAAACCACAAGTTAGGTGAGATACATCACGTGGACGTAGGTGCCCAGCCTGACGTTATAGGCCAGATACCATCCAACGTGATCTGGGTCTTCGTAGATTACAATTTGATCCGCGCTCCAGTTCCAGTCGTTGCAGTAACCTACGTCGTAAGGAGCCACACTGAAATAGAAGCCGCCAAACCAGAAGCGGCTCGGACCACCTCCCGCGAGGCGCCACACATGGCTTTTGCCGAAGCCGCCGGTAAAGTGGCCGTGCTCCCACGGGTGATCGAGATGGTAATGCGGGTCATTGGGGCCGCTACTGTGTCCAACCCAGACATCGCCCTTTGCGTGAACGTGAGGAGCATCTGGGTGGCCCGGTTTATCGGCGAATCCGCGTGCCGCCGGATGGTCCCCCTGCACGGGAAGTTGGTGTTGAGCTCTCTGCACTGGAGCGGTTGGATGCGCTGAACCTCGCGTTGGCGCCGGCCCATGAGCAGGTATATGGCCGCCGCCAACTTCAGAGTGGCCGTGGCTGGCCGTAGCCTTACTGTGGTTTTGTGCAAGCAAGGGTAGAGATAGTAAGAGAAGGGCCGCACTACACAACGCAGCAGTCTTCATTTGACCTCCTGTAAACACCTGCTTCAGTACCTGCATCAATGTCAAGAGCGACAACGGGATCGTCGCAGACAGATGGAATGGTGAATAGACCCGGCCCGGTTGTGTCTTAAAACTGCTGGGTGAATCGCAAGTGTTAGGAGTTTCAGGGTCGAGGCAAGACGTCGACCCATTCACCGGCTTCTAGGCGTGGCCTGGACGGATACACTACCAGAAAACAGTTCGCCCGGGCTACCGCTGCTATGTCACCTGAACCTTCCCAGAGAACAAGTTCCACCTTAGGGCTGCGGCCAGAATCCTGATTTCGCCAGCTCACCCGTGCGGGAAGGAAATGCGCGACCGAGCCCTTTTCATCCACTGAATGCGCCAGCATCGCTTTGAAAAGCGGCAAGGGCTGGGGCGGATGGCCACACAGCAATTCGATCGCAGGAGCGACGAGTAGTTCGAATGTGACCATTGTAGAGACCGGATTTCCCGGCAGCCCGAAGACAGGTCTGCCGCGGAGCCATCCGAAAACCGCCGGTTTGCCCGGGCGAATGGCGACCGACTCGAAGAAAATTTCCGCGCCTAGATCCTGCAACACTTGTTCGACAAGGTCGTATTTGCCCACGGATACGCCGCCACTCAAAATCAGCACATCGGCGGCAAGGCCGCGCTCGATGCGCGCGCGAAGCTCGGCGACGTCGTCGAGCGCACTGCCTTCGAGGACCGGCTCGCCTCCGGCAAGAGTGACCTGCGCTGCCAGGGAAATATTGTTGCTGTTGCGAATCTGAAAAGGTCCGGGCTTTTCGCCAAGCGCCACGAGTTCATCGCCGGTCGAAAGAATAGCAACACGCGGACGGCGGCTTACTTCCACTCTTACGTGCCCTACTTCGGCCGCCACTGCAAGCTCGGCGTAACCCAGCCGCGCCCCGCGGGGAACCAGAACTTCGCCCACGCGCGCCTCCGCGCCAGCCAAAACAAAATGCTGACCGGCGCGCGCGGCTTGCTCGAATATGATGAAATCACCTTCGCTGCGCGTGTATTCGTGCATCATCACGGCGTTTGCACCGCGCGGCACGGGAGCGCCGGTCAAGATGCGCACGCACTCGCCCGCGTTCACCGTGCCGCTGAATGCAAAACCGGCTCGGCTTTCGCCGATCAGGCGCAGCCGAGCGCCCGGTTCCACCGCGTCGGGGGACCGTAGCGCAAAACCGTCGCGGATCGAACGATCAAAGGGCGGGTAGTTTCGGTCCGCAATAATTTGCGCTGCAAGAACGCGGCCGAGCGCACCGGACGGATCGCGGCTCAGGTCGATTGTTTCAGTTGCTGGTGGCTTCGATTCGCGGGCGCCGACCACTTCGATTACCTTTGCGCGAGCGGTTTCGAAGGAAAGCATGGAGGACTAAAGCAAGGACGCAAGCTTGGTTCCGCGCGGAACGATTGTGGCGTCGCGCTCGGGCCCCGTCGAAATCATCCCTATTTCGATTTCAAGCTGGTCGGAAATAAAATTCAAATAGTCGCGCGCGGCTGTGGGCAGATCGCGTACATCGCGAATCCCCGGCGTGGGCTTCTTCCATCCCGGCAGCGTTTTGTATTCTGGCTCGACCTGAGCGAGCGTTTCCGCGTCCGGAGGCATTTCCGCGATCGGTTGGCCTTTGTGGCGGTAGCCTGTGCAAACCTTGATCTCGGGCTGCTCATCGAATACGTCGAGCTTGGTCACAACCAGCGAATCGATTCCATTGAGCATTTTCGCGTAGCGCAAAACCACAAGGTCGAGCCAGCCGCAACGCCGTGGACGTCCCGTGACCGCGCCGAATTCGTTGCCGCGCGCGCGAACCTCCTGAGCATCGAGGTCGGGCATCTCAGTGGGAAACGGACCACTCCCCACGCGCGTGGTGTACGCCTTCGTTACACCGACGACGCCTGTGATTCGCGTAGGCGCAACACCCAGACCAGCGCACGCACCGCCCGAGATGGCATTCGACGAGGTTACGTACGGATAGGTTCCATGGTCGATATCCAGCATCGTGCCTTGGGCGCCCTCGAAGAGCACGGATTCGCCGTGATCGAGCGCGTGATTCAGCAGCACGGCAGTGTCGGCCGCGAGCCCGCGAATGTGCGCTGCGAGTTCGAGATACTGTTCCAGCACGCCGGCAGTCTCCAGGGCATGGCCATAAGCGGCTTGGCTGATGGCATTTTTTTCCGCCATTACGCGCTCGAGCTTGATGCGGAAGCAATCCGGCTCGAGCAACTCGCAGACGCGGATTCCGCGACGCGCCATTTTGTCTTCGTACGCTGGACCGATGCCGCGCGACGTAGTTCCGATTTTCGCTTCGCCACGCGCGGCTTCGGCCGCTTTGTCCATTTCGCGGTGATAGGGAAAAATCAGATGCGCGCGATTGCTGAGGAAAAGGCGTCCGCGCACTTCCACCTCTGACTTTCGGAGGTTTTCAAGCTCGGCGACGAGCGCCGCGGGATCGACCACCGTTCCGGGGCCGATGACGGCTTTCTTTTCCGGCCGCAGAATCCCGCTGGGGACCAATTGCAGCACGTAGCGATGGCCGTTAAAGATAACGGTGTGACCCGCATTGTGGCCGCCTGCGTAGCGCGCCGTGTAATCAAAGGCTGAGGCCAAGTAGTCGACGACCTTGCCTTTGCCCTCGTCGCCCCATTGGGCGCCCACCACGGCGATCGCTTTCGTTCGGACTTTCTCAACCACTTGGAACGCTCCACGACCACACACGAGTCGCAACTTGCCCGCTGCGTCTCAAATGAAAGCTTACAGGAAGGCTCGTGCGACAAACGCCAAGTGACAATCGTACGCCGCGCACCAGTCGAAGGCAATAGCAAGGGCCTGCTCGATTGCCAAGCAGCGTTAGCAACAAAGCCGGCGAATGGAGCGGACCAGCCGCTTCCACTACCTAGCGGGCGCAAGGCGCCTACGTGTGGGGAAAGATTTTATCCGCGATATCGGCAGCGATCGGCACGCGGAACCGCGTTCCCTGGTACGCCTTGATCATCAGCACGATCCAGAGAATAAAAGCGGCGAGATCGACAAGGCCATACAACGCCCATAACATCGAAAATCCGCCGAAGCCACCAGTGAACATACTCATCCCGAAAGCGGCGGCCAGAACGAAATAAATGATGTGGAGACCGCCGAAGACCACGATTGACTGTGCGGCGTGGAAACGCACGAAGGGGCGCTTGTCGACGAAGTAGAAAATCAGCCCTGTAATCCAGCCGAGAACGTAGCAGAGCAGGCCGGCGATATTTTCTGACATTTGCGATTGACTCCCTGAGACAGCGGCCGGGGCGCTTGGAGCCGCTACGGGCGCGCCCTGCGGCGCTCCGCACGCGGCGCAAAAGGAAGAATTGTCCGGGACGGCTGCCCCGCATTTTGTGCAATGTGCCATGGTGTGTCCTCCGCTGGAAGGCTTGTGTTGCGGCGGAGCCTACCAAAAGTCGCTAATACGAGCAAGCGTAATCGCGGGACTGCCTCGGTTGCGATGGTATACTTCGTGTCTGCGCGGAAGTGGCGGAATTGGCAGACGCGCCAGCCTTAGGAGCTGGTGGCCGAAAGGCCGTAGGGGTTCGAGTCCCTTCTTCCGCACCAGCATCTATGGGGAATGCGAGTTTACCGCGCCAGATGAACTCAACGAGGAACCGCCGCAGCGAGGCGTCCCGCAGTTGACGCGTGCGGATAGATTCCCTATACTCGAATTTCGCCTACGATAGTTCGCCGCTCTTCCCTGCGCTCCTGCTTACCGACTCCGAACAGGCAAGAGGATTGAAACCAGGGTGCCTGGCGCCGCCGTCTAAGGCAATTTCTCCTAACCATGACTGAAGCAACTTGCAAACGCGAAGTCGAGCTGGAAATACCCGCTGAGAACGTCGAGAAAGCGACGGAAAAAGTGGCGCGCGACATCGCGCGAATCGCCCGCATCCCGGGATTCCGTCCCGGCAAGGCGCCAATTACGCTGGTGCGGAGGAGATTCGCCGGGGATATCCAAGGCGAAGTTGTGCAGTCTTTGGTGCCGGAATATTTGGAAAAAGCGCTGGACGAAAAGAAGCTAGTGCCTGTCGCGCGGCCGGAAGTTGACAAGGTTGAATTCAAGGAAGGCGAGCCGCTGAAATTCCGGGCGATCTTTGAGGTGCTACCGGAATTCGAGTTGGGCGACTACAAAAATCTTCAGGTTCAAGTGGACGAAATCGAAGTAGGCGATGCGCAAGTGGATAAAACGCTGGAGGAGATGCGCGAGCGCGCCGCCACGTTTGTCCCGGTAGAGGGGCGCGCGGCAAAAGACGGCGACTCGGTTCTGATCAAGCTGATCGGCACGCCGTCCGGCGGCGGCGAACCGGTGCGGGCTGACAACGTCCTCGTCCCTTTGGGAGCGGAAGAAACGCTCGCCGTCTTTAGCGAGAACTTGCGCGGAGCTACTACCGGAGAGACGAAGCGCTTCGATGCGCACTATCCCGATGATTATCCGGATCCGAAGCTGAAAGGAAAAACCTACGATTACACGGTCGAGGTACAGGGGATCAAGGAAAAGAAGCTGCCTGAACCTAACGACGAATTCGCAAAGGATGCGGCCGGCGCCGAAGGCTCGCAATTGAGCGGCATCGCGACGCTAGAGGAGCTGCGCAAGAAAATTCGCGAGAGCCTCGATGCTGCGAAAGAGCACCGGGAGAAAGCTCAGGGCCGCGAAAAGGTTCTCGAGACGCTTGTGAATCAGCACGAATTCCCGGTTCCTGAGGCGCTGATCGAAGGCCAGATGGATAGCAGGCTGGAGCGCGTAGTGCGGTCGCTGGCGGCGCAGGGGGTCGATCCGCGCGGGATGAACGTGGATTGGACCGCGTTGCGAAGGCAACAGCGCGATCGCGCAATTGCCGATGTGAAGGCGGAGCTGCTGCTCGACCGCATTGCCACCGCGGAAAATATCGATGTCACTGAAGAAGAAGTCGAAAAAGAGATAGCAACGCTAGCAGAACGCAGTGGTGAATCGGCAACCGCGCTCCGCGCTCGCTTGACAAAGCAGGGAGCGGTGGATAGGATGAAATCGAAGCTGCGAAGCGACAAAACGGTCGATTCGCTTTACCGCACGGCACGAATCGAGACAATATCCAGGGGTGGAAGGTAATTTTGGGGCGGGCCTCCCTCAGTGCGCACGATCATTCCAAATGAGACAAACTGACGACGCGAGTCCGCGCGGAACGACGCTGGTTCCCATGGTTGTGGAGCAAACCAATCGTGGCGAGCGCGCTTACGATATCTATTCCCGCCTTCTGAAGGACCACATCATCTTTATTGGCACTCCAATTGACGATCACGTGGCCAATCTCGTCACGGCCCAACTGCTCTTCCTCGAATCCGAAGACCCCGAAAAGGATATTTCGGTCTACATCAACTCGCCGGGCGGATCGATCTCGGCGGGGATGGCCATTTACGACACCATGCAGTTCGTCCGGCCTGATGTAGTCACCTACTGCATCGGCCAATCGGCCTCGATCGCAGCGGTGTTGCTTGCGGCGGGCACGCCCAAAAAGCGCTACGCTCTGCCGAATTCCCGCGTCCTCATCCACCAGCCATGGATGTCCGGCCTTTCAGGTCAGGCCACGGACATCGATATTCATGCCAAAGAAATCATACGAACTCGCGCAGCCTTAAATAAGTTATTGGCGACTCATACGGGACAATCCGTCGAAAAAATTGAAAAAGATGTGGAACGTGATTTCATCATGACGCCGGAGCAGGCGAAGGCCTACGGCATCGTGGATGAGATCATCACCAAGCACCGGTAGAGGCGTTCCCAAATAGTTAGCAGTGAATGCGGTGAATCCGCGGGACGAAGGCGAGTATTCCGTTCTACAATGGATCCAGGGTTCACCATCCATAGGGTTTGCCAGAGGGGGCGTAACAAGTGAAACGGTTCACCCCAGAAGAGCCGCTGCGCTGTTCCTTCTGCCATAAAACGCAGGAGCAGGTGGAGAAGCTCATCAGTTCTCCATCGGAATACCCGCGCTCCTATATCTGCAACGAATGCGTGGGCGTCTGCCAGCAGATTCTCGAAGACGAAAAGCGCGAGCAATCAAGCCCGGCTAATCGTCGCCTGCCGCGCCCGCCTGAAATCAAGGCCTTTCTCGACAGTTATGTGATTGGGCAGGATAAGACTAAGAAGAAGCTCGCCGTGGCAGTCTACAATCACTACAAGCGCATTTTCCTGAATAAGCAGCCCGGCGACGTGGAATTGACCAAGTCGAATATCCTGCTGATCGGGCCGACCGGGACCGGAAAAACACTGCTGGCACAGACGCTCTCGCGGATGCTCGAGGTGCCATTTGCGATTGTGGATGCGACGACGTTGACTGAAGCGGGCTATGTGGGCGAGGACGTTGAAAATATTATTCTAAAGCTGCTCCAGGCTGCCGATGGCGACGTCCAAAAGGCCCAGCAAGGCATCATATATATAGACGAGATCGACAAGATTTCGAAGAAGGATGAGAACCCGTCGATCACTCGCGATGTCTCCGGCGAGGGAGTTCAGCAGGCGCTGCTGAAGATTCTCGAAGGTACCGTGGCCAACGTTCCGCCTCAAGGTGGACGCAAACACCCACACCAGGAATTTACGCCTGTCGACACGACTAACATTCTGTTCATTTGTGGAGGGGCGTTTGTCGGATTGGAAAAGACCATCGAACGCCGGGTAGGCCAGAAATCGTTGGGTTTCCATGCCGATGCGCAGCCATCGACCGCCACGCGGCGCAACATCGAAGTGCTGGAGCAGGCGCAGCCGACGGACCTTATCCGGTATGGCTTGATTCCGGAGTTTGTGGGCAGGCTGCCGGTGATGGGAGTGTTGAGCGATCTTGACAAGAGCGCTCTGGTGCGGATTCTGACGGAACCGAAAAACGCCCTAGTGCGTCAATACCAAAGGCTCTTTGAGTTCGAAAACGTCCGCCTGCGCTTCACTGACGACGCACTGGAAACCGTTGCGGACCTGGCTCTTCAGCGGAAAGTGGGCGCGCGCGGCCTCCGAATGATCCTCGAAGACTTGATGCTGGAAATGATGTATCACCTGCCGGCTCAGCGGAAACTCCGGGATTTCGTAGTGACGGCGGACATGGTCAAGGGCCGCGAGATCAATTGGAGCCTCCTCGAAAAAGCGGGTTAGTTTTCAGATTCATTTGCGATAGCAAGATATTCGCGGCATAGACCGCCGCCATTTCAAGGTTATGTTCAGCAAGGAAAAACTCGACGTGAAGCGCGTGCCGATGATGCCGGTGCGGGACATGGTCATTTTCCCGGAAATGATGCATCCGTTCATCGTGGGCCGTGAAGCTTCGGTGCGCGCGCTGGAAGATGCGCTGGCCGGTGACAAGAGGATATTTTTGGTCACGCAGCACGATGCGTCCGTGGACGATCCGAAACCGGAAGAAATCTATCAGGTGGGGACGCTCGCCAACATCGTGCAGAGCGTGAAGCTGCCCGACGGCAATATAAAGGTGCTGGTTGAGGGCACGGAACGCGCAAAAATCGTGCAGGTTACCAGCGACGAGGGATTCTTTCGGGCTTCGCTCAAGCTTGTTCCGCCGAAAACCGAGCCAGGACCGCAAACGCAGCAGGCCTCCGAGCGCGTGACCGGACTTTTTGAGCAATACGTGAAGCTCTCGCAGAGCTTAAATTACGACACGATGATTGCGGCGGTCCGTGTAGACGATCCCAGCAAGCTTTCCGACGCCATTGCCGCGAATCTCCAAATTCCGGTGGAGGAAAAACAGGAATTGCTGGAGATATTCGAGCCCGTGGAGCGGTTGAACCGGATCGCGGATATCCTGGACGTCGAAATCGAGAAGCTCAACGTCGATCGTTCGATCAATACTCGCGTGAAGCGCCAAATGGAGCGTGCCCAAAAGGAGTATTACCTCAACGAAAAGCTCAAAGCGATCCAGAAAGAACTCGGTCGCGGCGAGGCGAACGAAATCGAGCAACTCAAGAAGAAGATCGAAGCGTCCGGCATGCCTGAAGGGCCTATGGAAAAGGCCGTTCAAGAGCTGAAGCGGCTGGAGATGATGCCGCCCATGTCGGCCGAATCCACCGTCTCGCGCAATTATCTGGACTGGCTGCTTGCGGTGCCGTGGAAAAAGCGCTCCAAGGAAATTCGCGATATCAAGCGCGCCGAAACAATTCTTTCCGAAGATCACTACGGCCTGGAAAAAATTAAGGAGCGCATCCTCGAATACCTGGCGGTGCGCCAACTGGTAAAGAATCCGAAAGGCTCCATCCTTTGCTTCCTTGGTCCTCCGGGAGTGGGCAAGACTTCGCTGGCGATGTCCATCGGGCGCGCCACCGGCCGAAAATTTGTCCGCGTATCTCTGGGCGGAGTGCGCGACGAGGCGGAAATCCGCGGCCATCGTCGCACGTACATCGGAGCGCTTCCGGGGCAAATCATCCAGATGATGCGCAAGGCGGGCACCACGAACCCGGTTTTCGTGCTGGACGAAGTTGACAAAATGTCGATGGATTTTCGCGGCGACCCTTCCGCGGCGCTGATGGAAGTGCTTGATCCGGAGCTGAACCATTCCTTCACCGACCACTATCTCGACGTGGAATACGATCTTTCGAAGGTGATGTTCATCTGCACTGCCAACGTGCTGCACACCATTCCACAACCGCTGCAGGACCGCATGGAAGTTTTGCGGCTCCCCGGCTACACGGAACAGGAAAAGCATCAGATAGCGCAGCGTTTTCTCGTCGGCCGTCAATTGGAGGCCACCGGCTTAAGCAAGGAAAACCTGAAATTCACCAACGAAGCAATCACGCACATCATCCGCCACTATACCCATGAAGCGGGCGTGCGGAACCTGGATCGCGAGATCGCGAATGTGTGCCGCAAGATGGCCCGCAAAGTTGTCGCCGAAGGCAAAAAGGTGACGGAGGAAGTTACGCCGGCTAACGCCAAAGACTATTTGGGAATCTTGAAATACCGCGATTTCCTGGCTGAGAAGAAAAACGAGATCGGATTGACGACTGGACTCGCCTGGACGGAGGTTGGCGGGCAGGTGCTTTCAACCGAAGCCACCCTGATGCAAGGCAAGGGCCGCCTGACGTTAACCGGCAAGCTCGGGGACGTTATGCAAGAATCCGCGCAAGCGGGAATGAGCTACGTTCGCTCGCGCAGCCACCTTTTTGGTTTGCCGAAAGATTTCTACCGCCACCTGGACATCCACATCCACGTGCCGGAGGGCGCCATTCCCAAGGATGGCCCTTCCGCCGGAATTACTCTCTGCACTTCCATCGTGAGCGCGCTCACGCGAATTCCGGTTCGCTGCGACGTGGCCATGACCGGCGAAATCACCCTGCGTGGCAAGGTTCTTCCGATCGGCGGTGTGAAGGAAAAACTGCTCGCGGCGCACCGGCTCGGCCTGCACACCGTGATCCTGCCCAAAGATAACGAGAAGGATCTGGCCGATATTCCGCCGGAGATTCAAGCGCAGATGTCGATCCATTTCGTCGAGTCCATGGATGAGGTGCTGCAGCTTGCGCTCGAAACAACGCTGCCGATTTCGACACAGCCACCGGTTGATGGAGTGGAACCCAAGTTCGGCGTGGACGTCACGCAGGACAATGAACTGACCAATTGAGTCCTTCGGTCCTCCCACATCCTGCTCGGCAGGCTCGGTCCGCGACCGGAGTGTAAGGTTTTCCGTACGTACCCGTTTTTGAATCTGGGATAGAGTGCCTCAAACGAACGCGCCCGCCCCGGATTTATTTCACCCAATAATCGTGCCTGAGTATTTAGGCTTGAGAAGGAAAGAAATCGATGAGTGTTAGCCTTGCAGAACTAAAAGACAAAAACATTACGGATTTGGCCAAGATTGCCAAGGAGCTGAACATTCCCGGCTCCTCGGGTATGCGCAAGCAGGAGCTGATCTTCCAGATTCTCCGCGCGCAAACCGAAAAGAACGGCCTGATTTTCTCCGAAGGCGTTCTGGAATGCCTGCCGGACGGCTTCGGCTTCCTTCGCGCGCCGGAGTACAACTATTTGCCCGGCCCGGACGATATCTATGTGTCGCCATCGCAAATACGGAAATTTGACTTGCGCACCGGGGATACGGTGTCGGGCCAAGTCCGGCCGCCGAAGGATGGCGAGCGCTACTTCGCGCTGATCAAAGTGGAAGCCGTCAATTTCGAGGATCCCGAGGTCACGCGCAACAAGATCTTTTTCGACAATCTCACGCCACTTTACCCCTCCGAACGGATTCGGTTGGAGACGGTGAAGGAAAACCTGACGGGGCGCGTGCTGGACATGCTCTGCCCTCTCGGCAAAGGGCAGAGGGGATTGATTGTGGCGCCGCCGCGCACCGGCAAAACCATGATGTTGCAATCCATCGCCAATTCGATTACGACGAATCACCCCGAAATCGCGCTCATCGTCCTGCTCATTGACGAACGGCCGGAAGAAGTTACGGATATGCAGCGCACGGTGAAGGGCGAAGTGATCAGCTCCACTTTCGATGAACCGCCGCAGCGCCACATTCAGGTGGCCGAAATGGTGCTGGAAAAGGCCAAGCGGCTGGTGGAGCACAAGCGCGATGTGGTGATTTTGCTCGATTCGCTGACGCGCCTGGGCCGCGCCTACAATGCCGTTACGCCACCTTCAGGCAAAGTTCTTTCGGGTGGTATCGACGCGAATGCCTTGCAGCGCCCTCGCAGGTTCTTCGCCGCGGCGCGACACATCGAAGAGGGCGGCTCGCTGACCATCATGGCTACGGCGCTGATCGATACCGGCAGCCGGATGGACGACGTGATCTTCGAGGAGTTTAAGGGCACCGGCAATATGGAAATCAATCTCGACCGCCGGTTGGTCGACAAGCGCGTCTTTCCGACGATCGATATCAACCGGTCGGGAACTCGCAAGGATGAATTGCTCTTGCCCGCCGACGAACTGAACCGCATCTGGGTGCTGCGCAAAGTTCTCAGCCCGCTATCGACCGTTGAAGCAATGGAGCTGCTGCTCGGCCGCCTATCAAAGACCAAGACGAACGGGGAGTTCTTGGCTTCCATGTCCAGCCCAGCCTGAATTCGCGAAGGACCTCCTCCCGGTGTCGAATACCAGACCCTTTTCTTCTTGCAATGGATGGGATGTGCTATAAATACCCGTTCGGAGAAGCGGTATGGAATCCCTGGCGGATGCGAATAAATCGGGCGATTCGATCGGCGGACTCGGAAAATCGGCTGCAGCGCCAGGTAAAGCTCATGCCTCTCCGGAGCTGGCTCTGAACTACTGTCCGCGCTGCTCGGCCCGCTTGGCGTCGCGCAGTTGCAAACTGGTTTGTCCTAATTGCGGGTATTATATGTCCTGCTCGGATTTTTACTGAGGAGAGCGCGAGGACAATCCGGAGCCGCTGCCGCTTTTCAATCTTTGCAACCCATGGAATCGATGTTTCAAGTTCAGGAGGAACTAACGTGGCACTGCGAATGACCGAACGGGATGTGAACGGAGTGAGCTTTTTGGACGTTGAAGGGCGCATCGTGCTGGGCGAAGAGAGCAACTCTTTCCGGGAGAAAGTGAAGAGCTTGCTGGCGGCCGGCAAGAAGAAGATCGTGCTGAATCTCGCGCAAGTGACCTACATAGACAGCGCCGGTCTCGGCACTCTGGTGGCTACATTCCATAGCGCGCGGTCGCAGGGCGCCACGTTGAAGCTGGTGAATCTTGGCGCGAAATTCAAGGAAGTTCTGCAGGTCACCAAGCTTATGACGGTCTTCGATACCTATGAGAATGAGGCCGCGGCGATTCAGAGCTTCGCTAGTTAGCTAAAACCGTCGAACATTTCAGGAATGCCGTGTGCACGCGGAATGCGCGTCAGCGCGGTTTTGTGCGGTTAGGCCAGCGCCAGCGCAATGCGGCAGGACCAGCGCTAGAGTTCGAAGGGACCGAGGGGGACCCGCTGCGAGGCGACGTGCAGCGATCCGCGGAAGGCGAACTCAACCGGACGGCGACCCAGTGCTTCCTCGGCGGAGATACGCGCGAGATCCGGATTATTATTTTGCTCCGATAAATGCGCCAGGACGAGATGGCGCGCGCGGCCGTCGAATAGCTCGGCATCCGAAAGAAATTCGCTGACGACGTTATTCGAGAGATGCCCCGTGCGGCTCATCACGCGCTGCTTGATGTACCACGGATACGGACCCATCTTGAGCATGTCGAGATCGTGATTGGATTCGAGAATTAGGAAATCAGCCTCTCGCAGGTGGTGCTTCACCAGTTCGGGCATGTAGCCCAGGTCCGTGACGATCGCGACTTTCACGCCGTTCGTTCGGAACGAATACCCGACCGGATCGGCCGCGTCGTGCGGAATGGCAAACGGGTTAATTTCGATATCGCCGATCTGAAACTTCTCACCAGCCTGAATATATTCGACGCGCTCCACTTGTGCTTTCTTTCGCGGCTTTTCGGGGTCCTCCGCGTACATTTTCACAATCTCACGATGCGTCTGTTCGGTGAGATAGGCGGGACAATCCCAGTGGCGCGCCATTTGAGCAACGGCACTCGAATGGTCGGAATGCTCGTGTGTGATAAGGATAGCGTCCAGATGTTCGGGACAGGACCGGGCTAACGCTTCAAACCGCCGGAGAATTTCCCTGCGTCCTATTCCTGCATCGATAAGGAGGGTGGTGCGTTCGGTTTCGAGCAACGTTGCGTTGCCCGTGCTGCCGGAGGCCAGAATTGAAATGCGGAACGAGATGCGATCGACCTCAGCCCGCGAAATTTGGAGACGCCAAGGATATTGGCAGAGCGGAGGGTCAGCGTCAAGAAGTAGATGAGGCTGGGAATGCAAAAATAGCGACGAACCGGGCGGTTATCTCAGCTACGCTTTGATCTCGCGGATATTCCACACGTGAATCACAGCTCTTGAGGCGTCCAACTTGCCAAACACCACAACCTTCTTCCCGAGAAACCTGCTGGCTTTTCCCTGATCGTCGAGCTGATACCAGACATTATTGCTTTTATCGGCGAGAACAAGCAATGCGCCGTTCTCCGACAAAATCGTCCCGGTGTGTCGCTCCACCGAGCTTTTAGCGACGGCGTGCTTGTGGGCGGCCTCTGGCGCGGTTTGCTGGGCGGAAATATCCGACGGCCGAAAGCTATACCCGATGGCGAACATCATAGCGCCACACAAAAGCGCCACCGGTGCGAGCATTAGTTTCTTCCGACTGACCATCATTTTGGTTCTCCGCGAACCTTCAAACCGGGCAGCTTTGTTCAGAGCAAGTTATGTGCCATTTACGAATGCCAGCAAAACCAGTCCACTGTTGTAACAACGCGTTCGCATCCCGTCAGAAAGGATGTAGAAAGATCGGCTCCCAGAAAAAAAGTCCTAAGGGTGCCTCCGTTTGAAGAGTAAGTGTTTACCTCGATCCGGCAACTTGATCAGTGGGACATCCCACACAACATTTTTCCGCCTTCCGGGTTCTAAGGTATGAGACAAACGGTCAAGGAGCCGTCATGAAAAACCTCACACGGGTTTCGGTGCTGACCATATCTTTGCTACTGGTGGCCGGTGCAATTGGAGCCGGACCCAACTTGCCGGGCCATCCGTTAAAACTGGTCCTAGCGCGTCAATCCACCGTTCCGATAGTGGACGTTATGAAGAATCTCACCGACAGGTGCCCGAACGTCACCATTACAACCGATCCGCATCGGTCCGACTTCATGCTCTACGCGGGAGGCTGGTCGGGTGAATATCGTTTCATGATTATCGCTAAAGGCGGCGACACAATTTTTGCCACGAAAACCGTCCTTCTGAGCAATGCTGTTAAGGATGTCTGCAGGTTCTTGAACTCAAAAACCTAGTCGGCGGCTGAGTTCGTCGGCTGCCCTACACTCTCTACATGATTGCCCGGCGCTGGGCGGCGCATGCCCTTACGAAATTGTATGCGCCGCTTTCTCCTGCTAACATACGTCATCCGCAAACAGTGGTGAGCAGAACGAGCTAACCATGGCTTTGTTGAACTCCGGGGAATTGCGGGCAGGCGAGCGCACCGACGTCGACGGTAAGGCGGTCAAGAACAAGATCCTGCTATCGATTCCGGATAGCGAATTTAATGCAATCCGGCCGTATCTGGAACCGCTGGACCTTCCGCACCACTTTAGCGTGCATGAGCCAAACCAAAAAGTTGAGTTCGGTTATTTCCTCAATAGCGGAATGATCTCGCTCGTGGTTGCGACGGAAGACGGCAAAACAGTCGAAGTCGGCGTGATTGGACATGAGGGCTTCGCCGGATCCGTTCTCGCCGTTGGCCTGAGAAGAAGCTCACTTCGCGAAATCGTGCAGATCGCCGGCGACGGCCTTCGGATAGCAGCCGATGCACTGCATACTGTGCTTCCCACCCTGCCAGAGCTTCAGTTGAACTTGAGCCGATACGCTGTGTTGCTAGGAATGCAAGTGGCGCAAACCGCTGCTTGCAACCGTCTGCATACGGTCGAACAGCGTCTCGCACGATGGCTGCTCGTGACGCAAGACAGGGTAGACGCGGGCATGCTGCCGCTGACCCATGATTTTCTGGCGACCATGCTCGGGACCGACAGGCCCAGCGTAAGCCTTGCAGCCGCTTCCTTCCAAAGAAAACAGGTGCTTCAGTACGGGCGTGGTGCGGTCACGATCCTGAATCGCAAAGAGCTTGAACGGCTGTCCTGCGAATGCTACGGACAGATTCAGCAATTTAATGGCGAGCTCGGCCTCCGATAATCTCCTTTATTCCTCGTTAGTGTTCGACGAACGACAGACAGTAACCCTCTCTGTATCTAAAGTCCCGCCATGCCGATACATAGTAGGACTCCGAGTGCACGCTAAAGAGCGGCTCACAGCTGTCCAACCGAGTGAGCGACGCGATTCGGAGGGCAGGGCAATACGCAACAAGATTCTTATCTCTCTGCCGGAGAGCGAGTATCGAGCAGCACGACCTCATTTGGAATATATCGCACTGCCACAGCTTAGCGTCTTGCACGAACCTAGCGAAAAGCTGGAGTTCGCATACTTCCCCAACGCAGGCTTAATTTCGCTCGTCGTGGCCATGGAAAATGGCAAGACGGTTGAGGCCGCCGTGCTCGGCAATGAAGGAGCGGCTGGTATACCATCCGCGGTCTACATAACGCACAGCCCGCTCCGGGAGGTGGTTCAGGTGGCCGGGGACGGATTTCGAGTGAAGGTTCTGTCCCTTCAGGCCATCCTGAAATCGGCTCCAGAGTTTCAGATGATTTTGAGCCGTTACGCCGTCGTTCAGGGCATACAGGTCGCGCAAACAGCCGCTTGCAATCGGCTTCACGATGTGGAGCAGCGCCTCGCACGCTGGCTGCTCATGGCCCAGGATCGTGTCGAAACCGCCCCTGTAACGATTACACACGATTTTCTTTCCACCATGCTTGGCACGGATAGGCCGAGCGTCAGCCTCGCGGCGGGCGTACTTCAAAGGAAGAAATACATTGAGTACACCCGTGGCGCGGTGAAGGTGCTCAATCGCAAGAAGCTGGAAAGCTCGGCGTGCGAATGTTACGGGGTAATACGCCAATACAATACCGAGATCGGCCTTCGGTAAGCCCGCACACGTTGGGTCGGGTATCAAACAGACAAGGAAACTCACAAATTGCATCTTGTGGACCTCTGACCGCCAAGGCCGTGGCAACTAGCAGATGAGGACCGCTTGATGCGCCGCGTTTACGATATCTTCAAAAAGACGCCCGATAACTCGCCGATTTGGGTCGAGTCCGTGGATGGGCTGGACGCATTGAAGGAAAGGCTAGTACACCTTGCATCCACTAAACCAGACGCCTACCTCGTCTACGACCATGGTTCGCAAAGATTTATCGACCCATTTGATAATTCGCGCGAGTTCCTGCAAACGAAATAGCCTCCGCTAGCAGCGCAGGAAAATATTTCGATGCCACAAGGACTCCAAGAGCGGTTTGGTCCACCCCCGCCACAAAATTCCGCCGCGACCCGTTGCTAGGTTTACAATATTTGTATCCCGATGGAAGCATTGAGGAAACCGTCGATCAGCCTTTCTGCGCGCCGGACCGTTGATCTGCGTTTCTCCGAGTTGACGGATAAGGTACGCCGCAATCGCCCCGGCGACGATCTCGATCTGCTTCGCCGAGCCTACGAATTCGCCGCCGAACAACACAAAACGCAGACCCGGCGTTCCGGCGAGCCCTTCCTATCGCATCCACTTGAAGTGGCGCATCTACTAGCCGACATCAAACTTGATGTGACTTCGCTGTGTGCCGCTCTGCTGCACGATGTGGTGGAAGACACTAAGATTCCTGTCGAAAAAATCGCCGAGCAGTTCGGCCCCGATGTGGCGCGTCTGGTGGAAGGCGTCACGAAAATCAGCAAGCTCGATCTGCTCGCTCCCGAGGACCGGCAGGCCGAGAACGTCCGTAAAATGCTTCTCGCCATGGTGAACGACGTTCGGGTGGTGATGGTCAAGCTGGCCGATCGTCTCCACAACATGCGGACTCTGGAATACCTCACTCCTGAGAGCCAGCAGCGCATAGCTCGCGAAACGCTCGACATATACGCCCCTGTCGCTAACCGTCTCGGCATGGGCTTGATTCGCGGAGAACTCGAGGATTTGGCTTTCCGGTATCTCGAAAGCGACGCCTTTTTCGAATTGCAGAAGAAGGTCGCCTCGAAGCAGAACGTGTTTGACAAGTTTCTGGGCGAGGTCCAGGAGACGATCCGCGAAAAAATGGTCGAAAACGGCATTCCTGCCGAGGTGCAGGCGCGGATCAAACGGCTTTATTCAGTGCACTTGAAGATTCAAAAGCAGCAGCGGAATCTTGATCAGATCTACGATTTGCTGGCTGTGCGGGTGGTCACCGATACGGTAAAAAATTGTTACGCCGCCCTTGGCGTGATCCACCAGATTTGGCGTCCGGTGCCCGGGCGGTTCAAGGACTACATCGCGATGCCGCGCCCCAACCTGTACCAGTCCCTGCACACCGCAGTGATTCATTCTGGACAGCCGTTTGAGGTGCAAATCCGCACGCAGGAGATGCACCGCATAGCCGAACAGGGCGTCGCGGCCCACTGGAAGTACAAAGGCGGACCCGAAGTAGCTTCATCAGCAGACGATCAACGCATTGTATGGATGCGTCACTTGATCGAATGGGTGCAGGAAATGCAGGAGCCCAGCGAGTTTCTATCAACGCTGCGTGTGGACCTTTACCCCGAGGAAGTGTACACATTCACTCCAAAGGGACGAGTGGTCGTTCTCCCGCGCGGCGCCACCCCTGTCGATTTCGCGTATGCGGTGCATACCGAGGTGGGACACCAGTGCTCGGGGGCCAAGGTGAACGGAGAGATGGTTCCACTGCGCCATGCTCTCACCAACGGCGACGTGGTTGAAATCGTCACGCAGAAAGGACACACGCCGTCGCGCGATTGGCTTTCCTTCATCCATACTTCGCGAGCCCGCAGCAAAATTCGTCAGTGGATCAATCTCCATGAGCGCGAGGAAGCCACTGATGTGGGACGGCGCTTGCTCGAAAAGGAGGCCCGCCAAGCAGGTGTAAGCCTGAAGAAAATTTCCGGCGAGGACTTGCAGCGCGTGGCCACTGAATACGGCTGCTCGCGGGTGGAAGATCTTTATGCCGATCTCGGTTACGGAAAATGGTCCGCGCGCCAGGTAATCGCCAAAGCTACGGGCCATCCCTTGCCCGCGAATCTTGAGGAAAAACCGCCCAAGCCCGCTTCAAATATCCGGCGAATGCTGGGCCTCGATGAGGCCGCAATCATTGTGCGGGGCCACGATGACTTGATGGTCTATCGCTCCAAGTGCTGCAATCCGATTCCCGGTGACGACATCATCGGCTACGTCACCCGCGGTCGCGGGATTGCCGTCCACAGCAAGAACTGCCCCAACGTTGAAAACTTGCTCTACGAGGCGGATAGGCGAATTCCTGTGGAATGGGCCGGCTCGACGCACGCTGAATTTCCGGTGCGGCTACGCATCATCACCGAGGACCGGCCGGGAATGCTTGCATCCATCACCAGCATCATCAGCGAAACGGGCGCCAACATCCGCACTTTTGAGAGCGGTGGAGAAGACATTCGCGCGCGCATTGAAGTGGCTCTCGACGTTCGCGATCGCAAGCAGCTGGAGCACATTCTTGCGCGCATCAAGCGCATTCCGGGCGTCTTCGATATCGAGCGCGTATACAATGTTTAGCGCCGGTAAGATCACCTATTAATACTTCCGCGACACTCGCGAGCGGACCTGTGCCGGTCCGCGTACAATGGGCGCATGGGATGCTGCTTCGAGAAGGCCCATGATGCCGCCAGGAATCGGTTCCTGCGGCTTATCTTGTGGCCCCTCTTGATGAGCCTCGGCCTTCCGCTCTCCGGATGCCACATCCTCCATCCTGTTAATACACAGCCCCTTGATGCTGCTGGAATGAGTTACGACTCGGTCCAGGAGCTCAAATCGCTGCGCATTACCACGCCCGAGGTTGCGGAGATGGCCAAGGCTCGCCAGAGCGGATTTTCCGACGCGGATTGCATCGACGCTTTCAAAATCTTCCGCGGACGCAATCAGCCCTTCGATGCCGGGGACGCCATAGCAAGTTTGGTTCAGGTGAATGTGAGCGACGATGCGATTCTAGAACTCGCCAGGATCAATCAGCTCGGGCTTGATTCCGGCGAGCTCCAGGCCATGAAGCTCGCCGGGCTTTCGGACGATATTCTCTTGGAAGTGGCTCGGCACCGCGCGCACGGCCAGCCCGTCCTCTCCGGCGCCTCGCTGGCAATGCTAAAGAATACAGGCATGCGCGCATCAACGCTGTTCGAACTCGCGCGGCGAGGTGTTCCAGATTCGCAGGGCCCCGCGATCATCTCCTATCGCCGCCACGGTGCCACCGACGATCAAGTTCTACGCCGCTTTGCCGGAATCTAGACTTCTCGCCATCAATTTGTTTACCCAAACTTCGAGCGTATCGCATTGAAATGTTTAAGCAAGGATCCGCGTGGAAGACGCGCGATGCTGGCCTGCCAAGGCGTAGCTCGCTGGGATATCAGTTCGGATGGAAATCTTTCGCAAGACACGCGAGCGTAGGCTGGTGGGCCTGGGTAGACTTGAACTACCGACCTCACCCTTATCAGGGGTGCGCTCTAGCCACCTGAGCTACAGGCCCAATGGGCGTCATTTTATCACCAGCGATTCAAGGAGCCTAGTAAGTCGTCCTGCTCTTCTACCTTATCTTTGAGAATTCCCGTCGCTCCGCGCCACAATCGAAAAACGCTCTTTTGTCAGGGCGATCTCTGGGATCGGCTTGATCAACGTTGTCTCCATCGAGAAAATCTGTGATTCGGTATAGCCAAACGCCAATGTCCACGGCAAACTAGGTTTCGGTAGATGTCTTGTCGCCTTCTAGCGGAGAAGATTCATGGATTCATCTGCACACTCATCGTCAAAGATCGCCATCGTCACCGGCGCAGGCAGCGGAATCGGCAAGAGCGTGGCTGTCGCTCTAGCTCAGAATGGCTACTCGGTGGTTCTTGGTGGCCGTCGTAAGGAAACCTTGGAGGCAACCGCGACCGAAGTGAAGCAGTCCAATTCGCGGGCCCTCGTGGTAACTGTGGACATCAACGATCCAACCGCCGTGCGTGATCTGTTCGCGAAAACAAAGGATGCTTTCGGCCGTCTGGATCTGCTATTCAACAACGCTGGCATCTCTGGCCCCGCTATTCCGCTCGAGGACTTAACTTACGAGAAGTGGAAGTCCATTGTTGATACGAACCTCACCGGAACTTTTCTTTGCACTCAGGAAGCTTTCAAAATCATGAAGAGCCAGGAGCCGCGCGGCGGCCGCATCATCAACAACGGATCGATTTCCGCGCACGCGCCCCGCCCGAATTCCGCTCCTTACACCGCATCCAAGCACGGAGTCACGGGTCTCACCAAAGCGACCTCTCTCGACGGCAGAAAATACGACATCGCCTGCGGTCAAATCGACATTGGAAACGCTTCGACTCACATGGCGGAAAGAATGAAAAAGGGCGTTCCCCAGCCGAACGGTACGGTCGCAGTCGAGCCCACGATGGATCCCGCGGACGTTGCTCGCGCCGTAGTGTACATGGCTTCCCTCCCTCTCGACGCCAATGTCCAGTTTATGACTGTCATGGCCACCAAGATGCCCTTCATCGGCCGCGGATGATCTGCTGTCATTTGACGAAGAACGCGCATTTCAGTTAACTCCGCAGGCGCCTGAATTATCCGAACAACGGTTTTGTGCCTGCCGAAACCGCCAGACCATGCGATAACAGCGCTGGCCAGCAAGCCAGCATCCTCAAAACTACGTCGGTTAATTGGGGCTTGTCAGACAACCGCAGGATCGCCTGTGTCAGTAAAACGTAGCCGCGAAGCATTTTTCGCCGCTCGCGTTCGAACGACCAGAGCCAATCATCCTCGCCGAGCTCGTTCGCAGCGATGTAACCTGCCAAAAGTTCGGCGGCCATCAGCGCTTGAGTCATTCCCCCACCGGTTACCGGATCGACGAATCCTGCCGCGTCGCCAAGCAAAACTACCCCGGGTGCCACGCCGGCGATCGCGCGCCCCGTAAGCGGCGACGCCCCGATTGTCGTGCTCACCTGCCTCGCGCCTTCCAGCAGTGAGGCCAGTTCTGGAAATGCTTCGCAACGCTGAAGCAAGCTGACTTTTGTATCTTCCCCATTCGCGCCCGTTCCGCCCAGAGCGATCACATTTATTTCATGGTCAGGAAGCGGAGTAACGTAGATTTCTTTTCCCTTGGCGACAAATATTTCTACCCGATCGGACTGAGCTTTCTTTTCCGACAAGCGGAAGTGCGCGCGAATCCCAAATCGGCCGCGACGAGGAGGACAGCTGAGACCCAGCTTTTGGCGTATCGTCGAGTGCATGCCATCGGCCCCGGCCACGAGCGGCGCGAGCACCTGCTTTCCTTCCACGATCAGCCCCGCAACACGTCCGTTCTCGATAACTGGCCCTTCGACTCGGCATCCGGTGCGAATGCGGACCCCGGGAGTTGCGGCCGCCTCCGAATAGAGGACATGGTCCAGGACTTTGCGACGCTGCCCGATTCCCGTCTGGCCGAATCCGGTTCGTCGCGGAAAGTTTCCCTCGACCGTGCCGCCGTTAAAATGATATCGGACGCCTTTGAAGCGCGTCCCGCCTACGGAATCGGTCACCTTCAGGCGATCCAAAACGGCCACTCCCCCCGGCATCAGTCCTTCGCCGCATGGCTTTTCTCTCGGGAACTCAGCTCGCTCGTACAACTCAACCGCAAAGCCCTTGCGCCCGAGCATGATGGCCAATGACGAGCCAGCTATTCCCCCTCCCGCGATAAGCACATCCGCGGTTCGTGTACCCACGCTGCGAATGCCGCCCTTGGCGCTGTTTCCCGGGAGCTGATTGCCGATCGACGGCGCTGAAACTGCTGGATACCCGAGCATGTAGGTCACGCGAACGATTCCCGCCGTGCCCTCTCCGATTTGCCACTTGTAGGTCTCACCGCTCAAAGATGAAACGAGTTGTGAAAGTTCGGCTGTCGAATATGCGCGCAGGCAAGAGAGGATGCCATCGACCAACAACACGAACGGGACCACGGGTATGACGTAAGTCCAAAAAAGCCGCGACCACCTAAAGGGTCGCATGAAGGGCGCTACCAGAACAGCTGCAATCGGCGCGAGGAACGTCGCAAGAATATTCAGCGGCCTCCGCGCTGCTGCCTCAAAAATTCCGATTCCTTGCCGGTTGTCTATCGCATTTTGAAGAACGCCAGCCGCCTCTCTCGGAGGAAAGTGGTGGAAGGAACTAAAAATTGTGCGGAATCCGCAGATTTGTGCGGGAATCTTTGCCGCATCGATCGGCTCGGCGGAATAGGTAATCGCACCGCCCGATTCCTGCTGGGCTTTTTCGAACGCCACAAGATTCGGATATTTGTCAGTCAGACAAACCCTAATGTTGGTGGATGTCTGATTGGCGATTATTCGATTCAACCATATCCAGGGACCTCCCGCCCCCGAACACAGGTCGACCACTTGATCGGCTTCAGCAGCTTTGATTGCCTGTGCGAGACGAGTCGCAATCGGCCTGTAGACGTTGCCCCAGTTCAAGATGGATTGCAGTGCGTCCGTGACATGATCTCGAAGATTCTTCGGAAACCACACCTGCTCGTGAATCTCGGACATGTTGATGCGATTCATAAGGAGTCGTTGGCGTGGGTGTGTGGTGAGACTCTGATGCCGTCAACAGCATTAGAGTTGGCGGGAGGCACAAATGGTTTGCCGGAGGGTCGGCAAAGGCGTCTGATTCTTCCCAACAACGCAATCGGTTCGAGTGTTGCGACTATTGTTGGTGAGTTGCTGGCGGACTCGCCAATCGCGGCGTGTTCGTGAATTCGTGAACGTGCATCACCGCGATGAGCCACGAGCCGTCGCTTTGCTTGGTCATAATCAGGCTGTGAAGACCCTTGCGCGTTGGCCGCATGCTTCCGTCCTGATTCTTCGCGCCGGTCATCTGCCAGTCCACATCCACCGCCGCCACGTCAGGTTTCAGAAAACGGATGCTTCGGACTTGGCCGGTCTGATGCGTCTCGCTGTAAACTCCGGTCATAAATGGTCCGAATACCGCTTCCATCCCCGCGCGGCCGTGCGTCAAATCTCCAAAGTTGTTCACGAAATCGCAATCTTCCGTATACGTCATCGCCACGGCATGCACGTCATGTTTGTTCCACATATCCATATAGTTCTGCACCGCCTGCGTGATGGCGGCTCGGTCTTTATCTTGTGAATCGTTCGCAGCGCGCGTGTGTGCTGCCGTCGTAAGCCCCGCTGCGGCCACCGTAAAGCAAAGTAGCAAGATTGCCGCCGGTAATGGCAATCGCATCGCGGATTCTCCAATCTTTAAAGTATCGTTTAAGTTGCCGACGTCCGGACCCTCGCGCATAATAACCGGCGGAAGCTTACCTCTTGCCGAACCGGCATGCAACTTGGCTTCTTCACCCCGAAGCAGACTTCATTACGTCAGCTTCAAAATCGCGTTAAAACCCTTTCGCGTTTTCGGCGCATCTCTTTATTAGAGGACGGTTTATGACCAAGCTCATCAGACAATTCACAAGCTCCCTGCTCTTTGTTTTCCTGCTTTTCGCCGCCTCGCCGGCCGACGCCCGGTCGCAGCAATCGGGTTCCTCAAAGGTTCCTGTAACCACTGTCGTCACGGTGCTGGCTCCCAATTACACCGCGCCACCCCCGATCGGTAAGTCGGATGTAATGGTTTATTCTGGCATGCAAAGGCAAGACGTATCCGCATTGGAACCGGCGCAAGGCGACCACTCCGCGCTTCAGTTGGCCATTCTCATAGACGATCTTTCCGGGATCGGCACTCAGCTCTCCGAATTGCGCAAGTTCATCCAATCCCTACCCAATACCACACAGGTCGGTGTGTTTTATGCGGATAACGGCACGGTTCGAACCGCCGCGGATTTCAGCACGAACCATGAAGCCGTGGCACAAAAGGTTCGCCTGACTCTAGGGTTGGGCGCCTCGCCGGTCAGTATCTACATTTCGATGATGGATTTCATGTCCCATTGGCCCGCGACCGAGAGACGGCGGGAATTTCTCGTGATTGCGGATGGAATCGATCGCTACCGAGGCGATCCAGCAAGCCCTGACGTGCCTGCCACCATCGAGCGAGCGCAGAAAGCGGGCATCGTGATTCATACGCTTTATGCCCAGGGCGCCGACTATGTCGCCCACAATCTCTTCCGTCTGAATTATGGGCAGAGCAATCTCGCCGAGATGGCCGACGCCACAGGCGGCCAGGCATTCTTCCAGGGACTGAATACTCCGATTTCCTTTACACCCTTCCTGAATCAGCTGGACATGGTTCTGCACAACCAATATTTTCTGACTTTCACGACCGATCGAAGTCCAAAGAAAAAGGGAGAGCTTCGCGCCTTCCGCGTCCGATCAGAGCAGCACAACGTGGAAATAGCAGCGGCCAGGCGGATTCTCGTCCCCGGCCCGTAGGCCGTTGCGAAATTCCCGGAGCCACATAACCCGTAACTAAGCGGCTGGACACTCAGTTCAAAAACGTGTTACACATTCGGCGCTAATCGGTTTAGCCAGACCAATCGCTATCGTAGGCACTCGAGTCTGGGCTCATTGCAGGGGGAAACATGGGGACGCTGCGAACTCACTCGCTGTACGTTTTCAGTATCGGCTCCGCCGCTTCCTTATTGTTGGTAGCGCTCGCCGCCTCTTTCTGGCAACCGTCTCACGCCGCACCCCAGTTCTTGAGCGCCAACGAAGGCCAGGTCGTGGGCATCGAATTTGACGGTCGCAATGTTTCGAACCTCGACAAATCGGTCGCTTTCTATAAATTGCTGGGATTTACCGAAGTCCCGGGCCTCGACAAATCGTGGCGAAACGACGCGGTGATGAATCGGATCCACGGCCTCAAGGACGGCGTGCAATCGCGGATGGCGAAGCTGACCATCAATACCAACATGGGCGAACAAAAGCCGTTCACTCTCTACTTGCGCGAATTCAAGGGAATCAAGCGCCGAAACGTGATGGGCGGACACCCCGCCTGGACGCCGGGAGCAACGCACATCGATCTCACGGTTCCCGATGCCGACGAATTGTGGTCCAAATTGAAAGCGGCCAACATGCTGTGGTCGCGAACCTGGGATAGCAAATTGATCGCGGCACCCGGTTCGACGAAAGGCACTATCGCCTACATAACCGATCCTGACGGCATGGACGTCGAGGTCGCGGAGCAGCGCCCTGCGACACCCGCGATGGGTGACCGCCCCGCGAGACCGGCCGATCCGCCGGGGTTCAATCATATCGGCTTGGTTATTCTGGACTCGGAAAAGGCGAAGGCCTTTTACGGAGGACTGCTCGGAGAACGGCTACCCGCAACGGCGTCTCAGTGGCTCAGCGGCGATTTTATGGATTCCGCGGTTGGCGGCCACGGCAATATCGTGCGCATCGTGAATGGAACCTTCCCTTTGGCGACCGACCGCGACGCGCGGATGCGCTTCGAACTCGTTGAATACGAGAATCGCAAAAAGGCTGTTGAACCGTACAGTATCACCGACATCGGCGTGAACTACGTGGGATTCGAAGTCAAAAATATCGACTCGTTCGTTGGCCGATTGAAAGGCGCGGGCATCACGATGGTGTCGGATGGAATCGCCGAGATGAAAGGTGGTTACCGCGTCGCGCTTTTCCGAGACCCGGACGCCGGTGAATTCGTCGAGTTTTACGAACCCCCCAAAACCGCATCATCAAACTGATACTGCTGCGAACGGTCAAAAAATCGCACGTCTTATCTCCACGCGTTGGGACCTGTTACAACGATCTTCCTCGGCCAACTACGCGGATTTCAGGGAGTGAGGATGGCTTTCCCATGCGTTGCTGAGCCGGCGGGTTGTTTCGCGCAAGCGGACGGCGAGATCCACCACGGTTTGCAGCCTTTGCGTGTCGACCGCCGAAAAGCGGTCGCGGTGGGCCAGAAGCAACTCCGCATTCCCGAGAATGCCGGTTAGAGGATTATTGATCTCGTGACGAAAAATTGTGCCGATATCGCCGGGGAGTTCGGCCCACGGCGGCCCCACGACCGAGTTTGACATCGCCGCCCAGCGCAATCTTCTTTCAATCAGCCCGATTGCCAATGGCACAAAATCTCCTACGCGCGCCACGAATTCGACTTCGCCACCGGCCACCAATCTGGCAACCTCTGCTTGTCTTTCCGGCGGGGCCAGCAAAATCACGGGCGCCTTGGCGGCAAGCTGGCGGAGAGGCTCGGCAAGCGAGGCGCCTTGCAGCAACTCGTGATCCACAAGAATAACTCTCGGCGTGACCCGCTCTACCAGCAGGCGCAACTGCAGCAGGCTCGACGCGATGGCTGCCGGACTGGCGCCGACCATACTCTCCATCTCATTCGCCAGGCGCCGTGCAATCGATTCGTCGATGAAACCCAACAGCGCGGCAGGTCCGGTGAAGGCCATTGCTTTTCTTGCGGCTGCGTCGACTACGCTCATGGGGTTGTCTTTTGAGTCCTCTGTCGTGGCCGCCGGAATTTTCGCTCCGGTCCGGCTTCTCGGGCTCTTTCCGCGCCGCTCAGCAGTCCGTTCACTGCGAGTTTCAGCTCCTCTACAAGAAACGGCTTGGCAAGAAAAGGCAAGCCCCTAGGTTCCACAAACTCCACGGTGCGCGGCGCCAGCGTGTCGCCGGTGGTAAAAAGAATCCGGTTTCGGATGGGACTACCGGCACGCACCAGCGCGTCGTAGAATGCCGGTCCGTCCAACCGCGGCATGCGCAGATCGCAGATCACGAGGTCGTAGTGATTGCGTGAAATCCGGGTGAGGCCTTCTTGACTATCGAGCGCGGCCTCGGCGTCATGACCCTCTTCCCGCAGCACATCCACCATCAATTGCGCCACCGTGGGCTCGTCTTCGACAATTAGAATTCGGCCCGTCCGCAATTTGCCGGACTTGCCGAGGTGCTGAGAGCGAACCGGTGCGCGATGCCATGAGGGGACTGCAACTACCGGCAATTCCACTAGGAACTTCACTCCACCAGCCAGCTGATTTTCAAAGGTAACTTCTCCGCCGTGCTGATGAACGATTCCATACACAATGGAAAGTCCTAAGCCGGTCCCAACGCCGGCAGGCTTGGTCGTGAAGAAAGGATCGAAAACCCGGGACGCAATTTCGTGGCGGATGCCTGGGCCATCGTCGCAAATTTCGATCAGAATCCGCTGTCCGGCGGGTTGACCCGCGCGATGGGCCATTACGCTGGTTCGAATCTGGATGTGACCTCCTCCCCGACCCTCGAGCAAGGCCTGCTCGGCATTGATCACCAGATTGAGCACCACCTGTTGAAGCTGATATGGATCGGCCAGCGTTTGTGGCAGGTTGCCAGCAAGCTCGCTAGCGACCGCGATGTTTTCCACTCTGAGCTCATAACTCCGCAGCGCCAAAGTGCGCTCCACAATCTCATTAATGTCGACTCGCGTACGTTCGGGCTTGCTTTCGCGGGCAAAGTAAAGCAGGTTTTTCACGATGCGCCGAGCACGCTCGGCCTCTTGATAGACTTTCTTTGCTTCCGAGAGCTGCGCTGCCGCGAGCCCATGACCTAAGAGCAATTGCGCGTAACCCATGATGGCTGTCAGGGGATTGTTGAGCTCGTGAGCGATCCCGGAGACGAGCTGCCCCACGGCCGCCATCTTTTCGGTTTGAAGCATTTTCGACTGGATCTGGCGTTCCCCTGTCACATCTGAATACGTTTCGCACCATCCAATAGCGCAGCCATCGGCGTCGAGCACGGGGCGCGAATACCGCTCGATTACTCGCCGCGTCGGCCGGCTCAGCTCAAGTTCATCGTGACTCGGTTCGCCCCTCCCGTTTGCAAACGAATTCCAGGGCGCCGGAAAGGAGTTCGTATCGCGAAAGCGCTCTCCAAGAAGCTCGTGGAGTGAATCAAAGTTTTCCAGTTTTCTCAGCTCACGCTCGCTGAACCCAAAAAGCTGTCCGAACTTTGCGTTGGAAAACCGGATCCGGCCAGACGGATCGAGCAGGATTACACCCACCGTAAGCGCATCGAGAAGACTGCGCAGTTCGGCCTCCAAATGGCGGGACTTGGCCTCCGCGCGCTGCACCACCGAGCCCTCTTCCATGCAAACGAGCAGATGATGCGAGCCCGGCAAGATTGCGCGCAAGGTGATGCGAATGGGGAAGCCGCTCGCAAGCGATGCGTCGAAGCTCTGCATTTCCGAGAAACGCGACGGCTGCGCCCAGAAGGACTTCATTTGCGCGGCAAGGGAGCCCGGGAGAAGATTATCAAGTCCCGCGCGGCGCTCCGTTTCCTTTAGACGAAGCAATTCGCGCGCGCGCCCGTTCGCTTTTTGAATGGCTCCGGTCGAATCCAACACCACGAGGGCTTCACGGCTCGAGTCAAATACCGCATCAAAGATTGAATCGCCGCGGTTGGGTGTCGCTGATTCAACGGCGTTCGAATGCCCAGTAGCTTTACGGGAGATGTGGACGGTATCTGTCATAGGCCAAACAGCATGCTTTTCCGCGTGAGTCATCGGCTTGGTTACCAACGTCCCTGGACAATGCAGTAGCCGGAAAGCACGGCGAGTGCGACGGTGATTGAGTATTCCAAGGCACGGCGAGCCGTCCGCATCCAACGACCGCTCCGCACACGATTGATTTGTCGATGCACACCGCGGGCAGTGCATAACAATTACCAAGCGCGATCCTCTTTTTAAGGTTCTGCGTTTCAGCGAGTTAACACGCCAAGGGAGCAGGAACCGATTGCAGGGCTTCCCACTTCGATACAAAATGCCGTGATGGTTCCCTCTGTAGGAATAGTAACGAGGTCTAATATCCGAGCCAAGGAGGCGGTTCAGCTGCGGCCGTGAAACCGGTTTTCAGTTCGCATGGGAGTGCACGTCGGTTTCGTACTGCTTGAGCTTTCGATATAGCGTGGTTTTGCCAATGCCTAACAGACGCGCCGCCGCCAGTTTGTCCCCTGCGGCTTCCTGCAAGGCGCGCAAGATGGCTCGGCGCTCGAGTTCCTCGAGCGGCAGCACTTCGTCACTCTGAGGCATCCGTTCGCCGGTGCCATGTTGCAAATTCGATGGAAGATCGCCCACATGCAAGAGCGGACCGGAACCAAGGGCCACGGCCCGCTCGATGGCATTTTCGAGTTCTCGGACATTGCCTGGCCAGTCGTAGGCGAGCAGTCGCGCCATCGCATCTTCTGAAATAGAGCGCATATCACCCTTTGAGTCGCAGAATTTCTCAAGGAATGAATTCACTAAAATGGGAATGTCGCTCTTTCGCTCGCGAAGCGGCGGCATTTTAATTTGCACAACGTTCAGCCGGAAAAAGAGATCTTGCCGAAAATGGCTTTGCCGAACGGCGGCCTCGAGATCGCGGTTCGTAGCGGCTATGATGCGCGTCGAGATCGAAATGCGATCGGTCGAACCTACAGGCTTTACCTCCCTTTCCTGTAAAGCGCGCAGCAACTTGGCCTGCAAGTCCACGGGGAGATCACCGATCTCGTCCAGAAAAAGCGTTCCTCCTGCAGCAGATTCCATCAGGCCCACTTTGGAGTGTGTGGCCCCTGTGAAAGCGCCCTTCACATAGCCGAAGAGCTCGGATTCGATCAGTGTGGGCACCAGCGCGGAACAGTCTACTGGCACAAAGGGCTCGTTGCGCCGCGGGCCGGAAAAGTGGATCGAGCGGGCCACCAGTTCCTTTCCCGTGCCGCTCTCGCCAAGAATTAGAACGGGATATTTGTGCTGGCTCACTTTTTCAACCAGCCGGTAGACTCGCTGCATCTTCGACGAAACGCCAATCAAGCCTCCAAATCCCGGCCGACTGCGGAGCTGCTCTCGCAAAACGCGATTCTCCTGATCGATTTCAAGGGAATGCAACACACGGTCCAGCTTGGTGCGCAGTTCCGGGACGTGAAAAGGCTTGGTCACGTAGTCCGCCGCTCCCATGCGCGTCGCTTCCACCGCGCTTTCGATGGTGCCGTATTGAGTCAACACGATTATGGCTATGTGGGGGTGAGACTCGCGCACGCGCTTCAAAAGCTCGATTCCGCCAAGTTGTGGAACGCGCAAGTCGGTTATGATCACGTCTACCGGCGACTGTTCGAGAATTTCGAGGGCCTGCTCGGTGGTTGAGGCGGTGCGCGTGCGCAGGCCTGACTCTCCGACCACATCGCGGCACAAGTTCCTTGTGGCATCCTCGTCGTCGACGATCAATACGGTCGCCGCCGTTGGCCGTCGCGCCGCAAGAGCGGTCTCCGTTCCGGTTCCAGACATCGGTTCCCTCCCAAGCCGCCCTCAATCAGGTTGTTGCAGGCTGGTGATGCATGGCAAGAGCCGATCTCGCCGGTTCAGTATACTGATTCTAAATGTGTTAGATTCTTCGGCAACGATTGCCGATTAGACTGTAGTTCCAGGATGGGAAAAAAAACAAGACCGTAAGACTACTGCTTACTCTAAGTCCCGTAGATGAGCCCGTTGGTCGTTACTGGAACAGGTCTCTTCCCGAAACGGGACGGAAAGGTGAGCTTGCGCGGTATTGCCAGATCCCGACCAACCCTCGCCTTGAAAGCTACATCTGACGGTGGCGGGACCACATGGGCGGCAAAACGAATCGGTGATTCCCATTCTGGTCGCGACTCACAGGATTCCCAACAACTGAGGCGAGGCAGATTATGAAACAGAAGATCGCAATTGCAGGCGCCGCATCTCTTTTCATCGTCGCGCTGGCGGTGGGTTCGTGCGCGTTCCGCGCAGATTCCTCAGCCGACGCAGCGCAATCCGCGGCCCCCGTCCAGATCGTTAGTGGCACGAGACTTTTGATCGGCCTGCGGGATTCGCTCAGCACTAAGACCGCAAAGGTGGGGGATCGATTCAGCGCGCGGACCCTGGAGCCCCTACCCATAACGGATGGGAGCCTTCTACCTCCCGGCGCGGAGGTTCGGGGGCATGTGGACAAGGTTGAAGCCGCGCATCGGACGGGCCGCGCCCGCATGTGGCTCACGTTCGATGACCTCCAAGTGCCGGGCGCACGCGCCCCGCTGATCGCCGCTATCGACGACGTGCCGGGAGTCCAATCCATCCGCGTCAATTTCGCCCGCGAGGGCGACATTGAAGGCAACGCGGAGCCGCGCCGGACTGCTTATGAAGCGGCGGCGGCTGGGGCTCTGGCGGGTGCCGCACCTGGTGTGGCGGCGCACAACAAGAAAGACGCGGCGACGGGAGCTGCGGTGGCCGCGGTGACTGCCTTTATGGTTACCTCCGGGCTGGGCGAGGAACTGACTCTCGAAAAAGGAACGAAGCTCGAGATCACCCTCGAACGTTCGCTCTATTTAGCTCAAAATTGATTCGCAAGAGTTGTTGCCGCATGCGTCCTTCAGCGAAGCGCACTCTCTCGCCCGTCCCTTGGAATATACGGAAACTGCTGGTAGATTCAGATTGTAGATGGCTCCCGATAACGCATCTCTCCAGCGCATTCTGATCGTCGAAGACGAAGATAACGCGCGCAAAGGATACGAAGCCCTGCTCCGCAAATGGGACTGCGAGGTGCTGGGTGTGCCCAGTGGCGAGGAGGCCCTCGCTAAGTACGCGGAGTTCAGTCCCCAGGTCATCATTGCCGATGTCGAGCTTCCGGGCATGAACGGACTCGAGTTCCTCCGTCATCTAGGCGACGAGATCCTCCGGGTTCCGGTCGTGATTATTACCGGCCGTGGGAGTGATGAACGTGTAGTGCAATCCATCGAGGCGGGTGCTTTCTGGTACATCGAGAAGCCACTGAAGCCGCACATTTTGCGAGCTCTGCTTGACCGTGCGCTGGGCCGCGCCCGCGATCAGCAGGCTGTGGCGGCCCTCAGGCGCGACCTGCGGGGCGCTGGAAAACTCGGCGCGATGGTGGGCGCCTCGAACGTGATGCAAGAATTGATGCGCCAGGTGGAAATGGCCGCGCCCTCCACGGCATCCGTGCTGATCACCGGAGAAACCGGATCGGGAAAGGAGATTGTCGCGCGCTCAATTCACATGCTTTCCCCGCGCGCAATGCGCCCATTTGTGGCCATCAATTGCTCGGCGATTCCCGAATCGCTGATGGAAAGCGAGATTTTCGGTCACGAGAAAGGATCCTTCACGGGCGCGGCCGAGCGCCGTATCGGCTGCTTTGAACTGGCCCACGGAGGCACTCTATTGCTTGATGAGATAGGAGAAATGCCAGCGCCCACGCAAGCGAAATTGCTCCGAGTCCTCGAGGATCACAAAGTTCGCCGTCTGGGCAGCAAGGTTGAAACGCCGGTAGATGTCCGCGTTCTCGCCGCGACCAACAAGAATCCTGAGCAGGCTGTGTCAAGCGGTCATTTGCGCCAGGACTTATATTTTCGTCTCAATGTTTTCCACATTCATCTGCCGCCGCTGCGCGAGCATAAGGAGGACTTGCAGGTCTTGGTCGATCACCTGCTCGTCGAAATATCCGCAAAGCACGGCAAGCGCGTCTCCGGCGTCGGAACGGATGCCATGGACCTTTTTCGCTCCTATCCCTGGCCCGGAAACGTCCGCGAACTGCGCAACGTCTTGGAGCGCGCTGTGATCGCCTCGGACCGCGGTACGATTGGCCGCCAGCATCTTCCGCCGGACTTCGGCCATGCTCCCGCCGTGGGCGCCCCAGGATTGGGCGGCCTTCGCTTTCCGGTTGGGACCACCGTAGATGATGCCGAACGCGAACTGATTCTGCAGACTCTTACGGCCACCAGCCAGAACAAAACGAGGGCTGCGGAACTGCTTGGAATCAGCCTGAAGACGCTTCACAACAAGCTCAAAGAATACGAGGCGGGGCGGAATAATGCGTCTCAGCCTGAAAACTAAATTCACCCTGGCGATCTCGCTGCTAGTGCTGGCCGTCGTTGCCGTGGTATCGGCGCTTTATATCGCCCGCCTCACGCGCCAGACCATGCACCAGGCAAGTGACACCGCTGCCTTCATCGCGCAACAAGTTTACGACGCTTGTGGCAACGCGCTCAAAGAGGCCGCCGAACGCGGTGAGACGCCCGCGTCGCCGGACGCGACCGATCTGCGCGAGTATGTCCGCCGGGCGTTTGACAACAGCACCATGCTGAACTCGCTGATCGAATCTGATGTGGGAATTTCCCCCACGATTTACGAAATCACGATCACCGATGCGAATGGCGTCGCGCTAATCTCTAGCGATGCGTCCCTTCGCGACCAAACAGTAGCGAAGCGGCCCCCGATTAGTTCCCTGGTGCGCGCCGGTTTTTTCAAACAAATGGGCGAGCTCTACGGGCCGGCTCAGACCTTCGAATTTTCCCTGCCCTTCCAAGTGGGGACGCAGCCTTTTGGCGACATTCGCATCGGCCTTTCCTCCGCTCTTATCCGGGGACAGGTTCTGCCTGGGCTGCTTTCGGCTGTCTATTGGGGACTTGGTTCGGTGTTGGTATCCACGGTTCTCGCTTTGCTCGTGAGCACCATCGCATTGGCACCCATCGAACGCATCTCGGCGCAGCTTGACCGCATCTCGGCGGGCCAATTTGATCCAGAGCCTGTCGTCGAGCGAGCCGATGAATTCGGGATCGTAAGCACCAAGATCGTCGGAATCGGAAAGCAATTGCGCGATGTGCGCGAAATTTTCAGCGCACTACGCGAAAATCTCGACCAGGTAATGAGCGGCCTCGAGGACGGCCTGCTCCTTTTCAATGCCGAAGGACGCGCGGTCTTGGTGAGTCCGTCGGTTGAAAAATTCCTGGGCGTTCGCTCGAATGAACTTCGAGGTAGCCGGTTGGCTGAAATTTTCCCGGCGGGCCATCCCTTTCGCGAAGGTTTGAACATCGAAGGAAACCGGATCGAGCCCACCGAAGGCAAAGAGATAACGATGGAGAACGGCGCGCACTCCCGGCGTATCGGGGTAAGCGTACAGGTCATTCGCGAACAGGGGGTGCAAATGGGCACGCTGATCACCCTCCGCGACGTCGAATCTCTCGAGCGCATCGGCAGCCAGCTTCAGGTCTCCGAGCGGCTGGCGGCGCTGGGCCGCGTGACGGCTGGTGTCGCGCATGAAGTCAAGAATCCGCTGAATTCCATGCGCCTCTGGCTCGAAATATTAAAAGCCAACATGCCGGTTGATCCTGAACCTCAGCAGGCCGTTAAGATGCTCGATAGCGAAATTGACCGTCTGGACCGTGCCGTGAAAACATTCCTGAACTTCACGAAACCAGTGGAACTGAATCTCCAGGAAACAGATGCTCGCGATATTCTCGATGAAGTTCTCGACGCTGCGCGGCCTTCGATCAAGCGCGCCGGACTCATCCTGAGCGCTGAACGGCCCTCTAATCCCCTGTTTGTACTGGTCGACCGCCAGCTCATCCACCAAGCGGTCCTGAACCTTGTGCTGAATGCCTGCGATTTCACGGATCAAAATGGCACAATTGCCATTAATCTGCGGCGCGCGGGTAATCTTGCTACCATCGAAATATGTGACTCGGGAAAAGGAATCCCTCCGGAAGACCAGAAAAAAATCTTCCAGCTCTTTTTTTCAACACGGCCGGGCGGTACCGGAATCGGCCTGGCGAATACATTTCGATTCATACAATTGCACAACGGACAGATAGAATTCGAATCGGAAGTGGGTCGCGGCACTACATTCCGCGTGGAACTGCCGCTGGCGCGGATTGCCGAAGAATCCGTGCCGAAGGTGCGGGATTTTAGCCAGCCATTCGCGGCCGGGAATCGATGAATGCCTAATCGAACAAGCGCCCGCGCCAGCTTCATTGCTTTCCTGGCCGGTCTCTCCCTGTTGACCGCCGGTTGCTCCCAGCAACGGGTGCGGGCTGCCAGTCCCGCAACGGCGCCACTGCCGCCTAGCGCGGAGCGACCTATGAATATCGCTCCCGACACTAACGCAACGCCGCCTGAGTCCCCGACCCCTCCGCCTCCCGCCGTTGCCAGCTCGTCGGCGTCCCCAGTTGAAATTGTCGCCGCTGCGCCTGCGGCGCCGCAAAAACCGGGAAGCGAAGCAACGGAAGCGGCATCGCAGCCATCCGCACATCACGCGGCACCGCAAATCTCCCCGCAGATTTCTCCCGGAGATCAAGCCACCTTCGAGCGTAAGACTAATGACGATGTCTCGGTCACGCAGAGGAATCTCGACCAGACTAGAGGCAAGCAATTGAGCGCTGCTCAGCTCGACTTGATCGAGAAGATTCGTAGTTTCGTCTCCCAATCGCGCGATGCCAGTAAGGGCGGCGACTGGGTTCGCGCACAGAATCTCGCCCAGAAGGCCCGATTGCTTTCGGCTGAGTTGATCAGTTCGCTATAGCGGCGGCCGTACAAAATTCACCCTATTGGCTCCCCGCTCGGATTGTGGTAATTATTACTCGTATGTGAACGATGGTCCAACCTCGGAGGGAACAAATGCCCGTCACCACCCAAGACGTGCGGCAGTTCCTCATGGCAAGAGATCCAGAATTTCGCAGCCTCGCCGAAGAGCATTCCCGCTGTGAATCCCAACTAGAACAGATCGTTAAATCTCCTTACCTCAGTGCCGAAGATCTGGTCGAAGAGGCCATGCTAAAGAAGCTAAAGCTCCGCCTGAAAGACCGGATGGAGCTCATCGTCTCCCGGCATCACGAGTTTCCCCACTAGGGACCCGGCAGGCGCCTCATTTCTGTCGTACAATACACCTGCATTCCAAAAGACCGTTCTCATCACCAGGAGTTTTGCAACTATTAGTTGATAATTGGCCCCAGTTCTTCACTGGGTCACGAGTCTCTATCCCCCATGATTAAAGATGCGTACAAATTTGCGGTTCCGCCCATCGTTGTCGGCGTCGCATGCCTTTTTTTTGGCTGGAGGATTCCTGGCGCTGCACTAATTTTCCTTGGCGGCTTTATCTTTTATTTCTTCCGCGACCCCGAGCGCGCTATTCCGGCGGATCCCGCCGCGATTGTTTCACCGGCTGACGGCAAGGTGGTGGAGATCGTGAGCGAGGCCCTCGACTCCCGCAGCGGCAGCCGAATTAGCATTTTCCTTTCAATTTGGAACGTGCATGTACAGCGCGCCCCGGTGGGGGGCCGGATAGAGGAAGTGTCCTACCGCCCCGGACGTTTTTATGGCGCCTTTCGCGCCCGCGCCTCCAGCGAAAACGAGCAAAACGTAATATATGTTGATACGCCACAGGGCATTTTAGTCTTCAAACAAATCGCCGGAGCCATCGCGCGGCGCGTGCTATGCTGGAAGCGAAAAGGCGAAATGGTCGCCCGCGGCGAGCGAGTGGGCCTGATTCGCTTTGGATCCCGCGTGGATATCTGGCTGCCCCTCGAAACGGAAATCCTCGTTCGGCGCGGACAAATGGTGAAGGGCGGTGAGAGTATTGTGGCAAGATGGACTTCAATAGCCTAGATCCGATCGGCCCCGAAGAGGAGCCAGGGCGGCAACAACCCCGCAAACGATTGCGCCGCGGCATTTATATCCTACCCAGCATGTTTACGGTGGCCAATCTCCTGTGTGGATACTACGCGATTCTGGCTACCCTCGAAGGCCAGCCCGGTTACTTTGATAACGCCGCTCGCGCCATCGGCATCGCAATCGTCTTTGATTCCCTCGACGGCCGAGTCGCCCGTGCCATGGGCACCAATAGTGAATTTGGAAAAGAGTTCGATTCGCTCGCGGACATCGTGAGCTTCGGCATGGCGCCCGCATTTCTTGCCTATGCTTGGGGAGTGCATGCGCTCGGAGTCGCCAATGAAGCCGCACCTCACCTGATTCCGCTGGGTTGGCTGATTGGGTTTTTCTATGTCGGTTGCTGCGCATGGCGGCTCGCGCGCTTCAATATCCAGGGCATGGCGCCGGGCGGCAATCGCTTCTTCGCGGGAATGCCCACTCCCGCCGCGGCCGGGATGATCGCGGCGGTCGTTCACGCGTTTCCCAGTCCGGTTCAGGACGGACGCATCTCCGTCTTGTGGCTCGGCCTTGTTGTCGCGCTCGGTTTGTTGATGTCCAGCACCGTGCGCTATTACAGCTTCAAGGACATTCCGTGGACTCGCCGCCAGCCGTCTCTCGCCATACTCCTTCTCGTTCTTCTGATCGGTGGGATCGTCCTTTTCTCCCAAATCACGCTGCTTGCGATCGGCAGCGCATATTTCGCCCATGGCATCGCGCTTTACACCGTACGCTCGGTGCGGCGCCGCTTGGCTTCACGCCACGCCTGAGCTATGCCCCCCGGGCCACTGAACTCCTACCGGGTTGCGATTGTCGGCGCATCTTCGCTGCGCGGTAAGGAAATCAAGCAGGTTCTTGAAGACCGCAATTTCCCCGCCAGCGACGTTATTCTCCTGGACGAAAGCGTAGTGGCCGGCACTCTGACCGAAGCCGCCGGCGAGCCCACCTTTATCCGCGCCCTGCAGGAAGACAGTTTCGAGCGTGCCCACTTCGTCTTCTTCGCCGGCACCGCCCTCGACGCCGAAAAGAACTGGCAGGCCGCCCGGAAAGCAGGCGCCACGGTAATCGACTTAACCGGCGCCCTCGCCGCCGGCGACTCGAGCGATGGTCCAACCGCTTGGATTCCGTCACTCGACTCGATCCTGCCGCCACGTCTCTCTTCTTCAACAAACGGATCCCCTCACAGCGCCGCCTACTACGCTCCTCCCGCGCCCGTAATTATCGCGTGTACTCTGGCGGCGGTTCTGGGCGTATTTCATCCGCGGGGCGTCGCCGTGCTGCTGTTTCCGCCCGTTTCCGAGCGCGATCTTCCCGGTGTCGAAGAATTGGAGAGTCAAACTTCAAGTCTGCTTTCCTTCCGCGAAGTCGCGAAGCCTGTCTTCGACGCGCAAGTCGCTTTCAATCTGCTTTCCAGTTATGGAGAAACGAGCAAGCGAAGTCTTGCGGAGACGCGCAGCACTGTGGCTCGGGATGTCGCGCGCTATCTTTCTGGCCGATCTCCTGTTCCGGCTATTCAATTCGTGCAAGCGCCCGTATTTTACGGTTATGCTTTCTCGGGCTACGCCGAGTTCCCTTCACTCGATCTCGGGAAACTCGAATCCGCGTTCGCGAATCTCGGTGTGAAGGTCGACGCGCCTGGCGATTCTCCGCCCACAAATATCAGCGTGGCCGGTGAAAGCGAAATTCATCTCGCGCGCATCGAGTCCGACCCAAATATGGCGAACGCCGTCTGGCTCTGGGGAGTTGCGGACAATCTGCGTCTTCCGGCGGTCAACGCCGTCAGGATTGCGGAGGTACTGATTGCGAAATCGCGGTAGTCATAAGCATCGCGTTCCCCATCGTTTGCTGTCGCTCGCCGCGCTTTTCGCAGCGCTCTCCGGTGCGGGCTGCGGCTACCACGTTGCCGGCCACGCCGCGCAGTTGCCCTCGGATTGGAAAACCATTGCTATTCCCGCGTTTACCAATGACACGACTCGCTATCGCATCGAGCAGCGCTTCACCCAGGCCGTGATTCGCGAATTCATCACCCGCACGAAATATCGCGTCGTCCAGGATACGCGATCCGCTGATGCGGTTCTCCACGGCGAAGTGCTTTCCATCGATGCCAACCCTATACTGTTCGAAGCCACCACTGGCCAGGTGACCACAATGCTGGTGACCGTGCATGCCAAGGTGCAGCTCGTGGATAATCACACTCAAAAGCCTGTGTATAAGAATGACGACATGGTTTTCCGCAACGAGTATCAGATCTCAACCGACGTAAACAGCTTCTTCGAGCAACAAGATCCCGCGCTCGAGCGCATGTCCCGCGACCTGGCATCGCATCTGGTTTCCGATGTCTTGGAGAATTTCTAGTGCCGGCGGCTTCGCCAGATAAGCTCCTTCAGTTGACGCACGGCAAATTTCCGGCGGCGATCGTTCTCCACGGGACCGACCATTATTTGCGCGGGATGTGCCGCAACAAAATCATTGAAGCGGTTGTTCCGGAAGGGGCTCGCGATTGGGCCGTCACACGCATATCGGCGCGCGATAGTGACTGGGACGAAATCCTCGGGCTAGCCCAGATGCGGCCCATGCTCGCCGATCGCCAGGTGGTCATTATCGATGGCTCCGAACACGTCGAAGAGCTTGGCGAAAAATCGCGCGACCTGATTCTCGCCGCGATCGAAAAATATCTGAAATCCCCCGCTCCGTTCACAGTCCTCGTAATCGAGGCGACTGCCCTCGACGGGCGCCAGAAGTTCTCCAAGCTGCTGCACGACAAAGCTTTGGTAGTCTCGTTGACGATCGACCCCGAATCCGCCGCCTTGCTCGCCATGCAAATGGCCAAGGATCTGGGGACCGATATAGATCGCGATGCCGCCGCCCTTCTAGCGGATATCATGAATGGCGAGCCCGCCCACATTCGCATCGAGCTGGAAAAACTTTCCACTTACGCCCTGGGCCGCCGCATCGTCAAAGCGGACGTTGAAGTTCTGGTAGTCGCCGCGCGCAAGAACACGATTTGGCAGCTTGCCGACATGCTTGCGAATCGCCAACGCGGCCCTGCACTCGAATTTCTAAGCAATCTCTTGCGCGAGGGAGAGCAGCCGGCCGCGCTTGTGGGCGCGCTCGCCTGGCGGTATCGCACGCTCATTGAAAGCCGCGATTCGCGATTCTCCAAGAAGTCTTTGCTCGCAGGTTTGGCCGATTTGGCCGAAGCCGATAGTCAGTTCAAGTCCGCAAACAAGAATCCCCGCGCCACCATGGAATTTCTGATTGTCCGCCTCACCTCTCCAACGCCCCAGCCCCGCCGCTTCCGTCCGCCGTCATCCTGAGCGGAGTGTCCCGCGCCTTTGCTTTTGCGCGAAGCGCCGGGACACAGGACAGGGCTCCCAGGTCGACGGCTAGTCGAGCCTGGGAGATAGGTCGAAGAATCTCTCTTGGATCTCGGAGCCACTGCTTTTTGCTCCTACCGTCTCGCCTCGAAAAACTTTTGCAGTACCGCCGCCGCGCGATCCGCAAGCACTCCTGCTGTAACTTCCACGCGGTGATTCAATCCCGGTTGCTCGAAAATCGCGAAGCACGACCGAACTGCTCCGCCTTTCGCATCCTCCGCACCATAGATCAACCGGCCGATCCGCGCCTGGATCATTGCTCCCGCGCACATCGCGCAAGGCTCGATGGTCGAGTAAAGCGCGGCCCTCAGCAGCCGGTGATTTCCAACCGCCCGCGCAGCTTCGCGCAACGCCACAATTTCCGCGTGCGCCGTCGGATCGCAATCCGCGATAGTCCGGTTCCCGCCGCGCGCTACGATGCGACCGTCCAGCGCCACCACAGCGCCCACCGGCACTTCACCGTGCTCGGCCGCCGCTGCCGCCTCCTCAAGGGCCGCTTCCATGAACGAAACATCCGCCTCACTCATTTCCACCCTCGCCACTCTTTTCCGCACCAACCAGCCGCGATAGAAAATACAGCGCCACGCCGGCTCCAATGATCGCGCCCCCAATTACCATCTCATTTGTATGCCCGATCGCTTCGCTGCTGTTGCGCGCCAGCGCCACCGCGATCAACCCCAGCGGAGGCAATCCAATCATCACCGCCCCCGCCATTCCGCCCGGCACTCGGAAAGGACGCGCCAGCCCTGGCTCGCGCACACGCAACGCCACCAGCGCCCAAAATTCCAGCAGGATGCTCAACCCCGTCAGCAGCACGTCCAATATCAGGCTGCGCTCGAATCCCAGCGGATAGCACGCCGCCCAAAAGCACGCGCAAATCAGAATCGCAACCCAAGGCGTGCCGGTGCGCGCGCTTGTCCGCGTGAATATCTTTGGGAGATAACCATCCTCGGCTATCACCGCAGGCAGCCGCGTAAAAGACATCATCAGCGCCCCAAACGATCCGAGCGCACCAATTATTCCCGCCGCCGCAATCGCAATCGCCAATGCTTCTCCGCCCATCGCTCGCCCTATGTCCACCCAACCACCGGTCGCCCACATGTTCGGGTCCAAGTGCGTCCGCGCCACTGCCGCCACCGGCAGAAAATAACTCGCCACTACCAGTATCATCGCGCCAAGCATCGCGCGCGAATAATTCCGCTGCGGCGCTTCCACTTCTCCAGCGATGGTCGAGAGGCTGTCCCACCCCATGTAATTCCACATGGCGATCAGGATTCCTCCCAGCAGGTCGGCATGGCGCAGCGGAATCGCAGTGGACGCCCCAGCCCGCCCGTGAAACACCGCGAACACAATCAGCGCGACAAACGGCAAGAGCAGCGCAACATTCATCACCAGCGAGCCGTCGCCCACCGCTCGCGCGCCCGCCACATTCCACGCCGTGCACACCGCAATCATCGCAAAACCAATCACCAGGCCGCGGTGTCCCGCCACCACTCCCGGTGCCAGCCTCCCGATGTAGTCCACGAACAGGTTCGGGTACAGCGCCATCTCGAACACGCTTCCCGTCAGCGTCAGCCAGGCCTCTTGGTATCCCCAAAACGATCCCATTCCCCGGCGCACCCACACATAGAATCCGCCTTCTTCCGGAATCGCCGATGCCAGCTCGCTCACCATCGCGGCCGTCGGCAAACTCCAAAGCAACGGCGTGACCAGCAGGATCAGCAGAGTCGCGCCGTATCCCGTTTTTTGAACGATATCTTCGAGTCCGTAAGGTCCGCCGGCCACCATGAAATATGTCGCCGCAATCATCGGCGCCAAAGTCATCTTGCCGCGCCACGGACTCCACTCGTTGCGTTTCGTCCGCGCACCATCGATGGCAGCTATTTTCAAAAAGCTCCATCCTTCTCAATCGAGATCGCTCGATTCCGCAATCAGGTCGCGCGCAGTGTAAATCAAAAGTCCCGCCTCCGCGAATTTTCATCACTTGCCTTTGCCTGCCGCGACCTTCGGTATAAAATGCACGCTCACTTTCACGTGTCGGGATTTCAGGAGACGCCTTCTACGGGTTCAGGGCTTCAGCCCTGACATAAAGCTCCTAACAAATGGGCTTTAGCCCCTGACGACAACGCATTTGTGCCGCTTATTTGGGAACAGGACAGCCAGCGAGCCGCCTAGGAACTAAATGGAACTTCGCAAAGACCCCATCACCCGCAGCTGGGTAGTCGTCGGCCATGCCGAGCGCGAAGAGGAACGGCCCGGTCCTTGCCCGCTCTGCCCGGAAAATTCCACCCAGTTTAATCTTTTGCTGGCGCTGCCCCGGCAAGGCCAGTCCCAGGTGCGCGTGTACCCTCACTTCCGCCCTCTTTACCACATTGAAGGCGAGCCCGGCCGCAGCGCTGACGGCATTTTCGACCGCATGGACGCCATCGGCGCGCACGAAATCATCATTGAAACTCCCAGCCATTCGCGCACACTCACGCAGCTCACCGACGAGGAAATCGAGCGCGTGCTCGAAGCCTATGCCCTCCGTATCGCGGACTTGAAGCGCGACGCTCGCTTCAAATATGTAGCCGTCTTCAGGAATCAAGGCCCGCTGGCCGGAGAGGAATGGCCGCATCCGCATTCGCAGGTATCCGCAACCACTTTTGTTCCTCGTCGCATTCTGTACGAGCTGCGCGCCGCCCGCGAATGGTACCGCGAACGCGAGCGCTGCGTTTTTTGCGACATCCTGCGGCAGGAAATTCGCCAGAAGGCGAGAGTCGTGGATAACGTCGGCGATTACTACGCCTTTTGCCCCTATGCTTCGCGCGTCCCCTATGAAACTTGGCTGATCCCGCGCGCGCACAACCACCAATTTGAGGCGCCATCGCCCCAGGAAAACCGCCGCCATTTGGCCGCTCTGCTCGGACGCACCCTCCGCCGCTTGCTGCAAGTCACCCGCAGCTACCACATGGTTCTGCACACCGCGCCCAATAATCTGCAAACCAAAGGTGAGTTGAGCGACTACTGGGCCACCATCGCAGGCGACTATCACTGGCACTTCGAAATCCTGCCCATCGTCGAGACGCGCAGCAAGTCCTACAGCATCAAGGAAGTCTATTTCAATGGCACTCTTCCCGAACACGCCGCCGAGCATCTGCGCCAGATCGATCCCGGAACATGAAAGCCTCCATGGATTCCCGCTTGCACCGAATCCCCCAGCGCGGTGGAATCATTTTTCGATTTCTCTTTTTTATTTGCTTTCTCTTTCTGCTTTTTCTGATTTACCTGGCGCGCCATCCGCTGCTCGGCTTGGCGGGAAGTTTCTGGGTAGTCAACGACAAGCCCGAGGCGTCCGACGCCATCGTGATCCTGGGCGACGACAATTACAGCGGCGATCGCGCCACTCGCGCCGCCCAGCTTTTCAAGGACGGGATGGCTCCGCGCGTCGTCGCCAGCGGACGCTACCTGCGCCCCTACGCCACCATCGCCGAACTAGAGCAGCACGACCTCATCGATCGCGGCGTCCCACCCGCCGCCATCGTTCGCTTCGATCAGCACGCGGAAAATACCAAGGACGAAGCCGCGGCGCTCGCGCAGCTCATCTCGTCGCGCGGCTGGAAACGCATCCTCTTGGTCACCTCGAATTACCACACGCGCCGCGCGCGCTATATCTGCGAACGTACTTTCCCTGCTGGCACCATCCTTCGCGTCGTGGCGGCTCCGGATTCTGAGTACGATCCGCATTCTTGGTGGCAGACCCGCCTAGGAGCAAAAATCTTCGCCCACGAATTCGCCGGCATGTTCCTCGCCATGTGGGAAATGCGCAATTCCAGCGTCCGCACCTCCGATTCCTCGCTCCTCACGCCCTTCGCAGTTGTAGCGGCGCGTCGCTAATTTTTCGACTCGGCAGCCGTGCTTTTGCAGTCGCCGAGGCTTAAACGTAGCGCCGCGGCTTCAGCCCGGCAGCTCTGCCTTTTGTGGCGCAGGCACTCTTGCCTGCGCTTTGCCTTTGCCGTTGTAGCGGCAGGTCGCTGAGTTTTTTTTGACTCGGCAGGTCTCTGCGGCTGTGCCTATCTTCGAATCTAGCTTCTGACTTCTAATCTCTAACCTCTAACCTCCAGCTACTCATGCCGCAGCGCCACCATTGGATCAACACGCGAGGCGCGCCAAGCAGGCAAGGCCGCTGCCATGAGGACAACCGGGAAAACGATCAGCGTCACGACTGCGTAGGTGGGCCCATCCACTGCCCGAACCCCGTAAAGCATCGACGAGATCACGCGCTCAGCGAAAACCGAGAGCAGCACGCCGATGAACACCCCAACCGCCGCTACGCTGGCCGCGCCACCTAAAACCAGACGAACGATGTTAGCGGGCTGAGCGCCCAACGCGGAACGCAGTCCGAATTCCGTCGTGCGCTGCACCGTCACATAGCTCATCACCGCATACACGCCGGAGAGGGCCAGCAACAGCGATAGTGCCGCAAAGGTGGCGGCGAGCACTGCGCGGAAACGCTGAGCGCTGATCGAGTCGGCGATCATGTCCTCCATCGTTGTGAATTTCAGCGCCACCTCGGGATCCATTTCGCGGATCGTCTTCTGCACCGCGGGGATCAGCGCTTGCGGGGGGCCAGAGGTTCTGATCACGACTTGCGCCTCATTGGCCATGTACGGATGCTGTCGCAACGGCATGTACAGTTCGGGGCCGAGATCGTCCGTAGGCCCAGCCTGACGCACATCACCGACCACACCGACGATGGTCATCCATTTTCCCGTCGCATCGAAACCACAAATGAGCCTATGCCCGATCGCGTCTCCGTGGGGAAAGTAAGTGCGCGCGAGCGATTCGCTAACGATTGCGACAAATCGCTGGTCGTAAACATCCGCCTCGGTAAACTTGCGGCCCTGCGACAACGGAATGCCCATGGTCGCGAAGTATCCGGGACTCGCGAGCGCAAAGATGGCTCGGGGGTATTTTCGGTAGTCGCGGCGGAAATTACCCCCGTCCCACGCTTGTTGGCCCTCAATGGCGAAATAACCGGCCGAACCGTACTGCCCGGCGGGCATTCCCATCGCGCCGGCGACGGAAACCGCTCCAGGAAGTCTGCGCAGCCGGGCGAAGAGCTCGTCGAAAAAGCGGCCAGCACGCAAGTTTTCGTCCAGTGTATGCGCGGGCGCATGTGCGTACGCTACGAGAACGCCTTCCGCGCGATAGCCGAGCTTGGCGCCGCGCAACGTCAGTATCGTTCGAAACAGAAGCGTGGCGCTGATGGCCAGCAGCAGCGCGAGCGCGATCTGCGAAATGACCAGCGAATCCCTCAGGCGGGAACGGACTCCGCCCAGAGAGCCGTGCGTCCCACCTTGTTTGATCGCGTCCTGCAAGTTGATGCGCGTCGCGTGGAACGCCGGCGCGATGCCGAACAGGATGCTGGTGAAGAACGTCACAACCGTGGCGAAAGCGAGAACGCGCCAGTCAAAGCGAATGTCGATCAGTAGCGGAGCGGGAAGAAATCTCGCGCCGAGCACGAGCAACGCTTTCGTTCCCCACACAGCCAACGCGATTCCCATCAGGCCAGAACTAACGGCGAGGATCATGCTTTCGCACAGAAGTTGCACGATCAGCCGCGTTTTGCCGGCGCCAAGCACGGCGCGTACGGCCAGTTCACGGCTGCGGACCGAAGAACGCGCCAGCATGAGATTAGCGACGTTGGCGCACGCGATAAGCAGGACCAGGCCGCAAGCGCCCAGCAAGACCAGCAGCGTGCTTTGCACCGGCGCGGCCAGCTCGCGTTGCAAGGGAACAGCGCGAAAGATTTTATTCCGATTGCTGTTCGGAAAGGTCGTTGCCAATCGATTGGCAATCGAGAGGAGGCGCGCGTTGACCGGCGCGAGCGAAGCTCCGAGCTGAAGCCGCGCAACGGCGCGATAATTAAAACTCGTGCGATTGATGTTCCACGGAATCGGTGAAACCGCAGCCCACATCTGAGCCTGCCGCGGAAACTGAAAATCGGGCGGCATCACACCGACGATTTGGTCGGCGATGTTGTCGATTCGCGCTACCTGGCCCAGAGCTGCCGAGACAGAACCGAAATTGCGCACAGCGAACGCGGAACCGACTACCGCGGCGCGGCCAGCATCTTCGGCGGTGAATGTGCGGCCCGCTACGGGAGGGACTTCGAATACGTTGAAGAATCCGGGATCCACTTGATAGATGCCGACGAATTCGGCGCTATGACTGAGTTGTACTCCGAACTCGCCGCCGTCAAAGTAGCTAAGCGTCCCGAAACAATCAGTAGCGGTTCGAAGATCTTGCAAGTCGCCACCGGTGACTGTTGGAATTGTTAGACCCGCGTCAGTCCAGTGCGTGTTGATTGTGACAATCCGGTCCGCATCGGGATAGCCGAGCGACTTCAGGGCGATGCCGTTCACGACTGTGAACATCGCGGTCGTCGCGCCGATGCCAAGCGCCAGCGTGATGACAGCAACCGCCGTGAAGCCGGGATTCTTGCGCAGCATGCGCAGCCCAAACCGCACATCTTGAATCAACGACTCCACAAACGTCACGCCCAGCGCATCGCGGCACTCCTCTTTGGTTCGCTCCAGTCCACCCAGTTTCACTCGGGCCTGCCGCAGCGCTTCCTCGCGCGATAGGCCCGCACGCATCAAATCTTCCGCGTGCGCCTCCACGTGGAACCGCAGTTCCGCATACAGCTCGCTATCCACACGCGCCTGCCCAAAAATCGCTTCCCACCCGGCGCGCAGCCGCCTCCAAATCTTCATGTCTCCTCCATCCGGGAGCCTCGCACTTTCGGCGGAAGCCCCCGCATTCCTACTGCGGGCACGATCAGAGATCCCAGCATTGTTTAGTCACGACAAGCGCCCTACTCGTCGTGGCCTTTTGCCCCTGCATTTGTAGGGGCACGACATGTCGTGCCCGGCAAACATGCTTGGCGCTGTGTATGCTATCCACCTCGAAATTCACGGCGTCGCCATCCTGAGCGGAGTTCGCGCGCGTTTTAACTTTTCCCGCGGTTCGTGCGGGCGCGCAAACGCAGTCGAAGGACCTCTCTTCGATCTAGCTTCTAAGCTCTAATCTCTAACCTCTAACATCTAACCTCTAGCTACTCATGCCGCAGCGCCACCATCGGCTCAACCCGCGTCGCCCTCCGCGCCGGGATCCAGCATGCCACGAGCGCCACAGCAAGCAGCGTTACCGCTACCGCCACAAATGTCAGCGGATCTGTCGCGCTGACGTCGTAAAGCAGGCTCGATAGCAATCGTGTAAGAACGAGCGCACCACAGACACCAATCATGATCCCGATCACCGCGAGCTTCGCGCCGTGACCAACCACCAGCCCAATTACACCGAGCGGCCTTGCCCCCAGCGCGACGCGAACTCCGATTTCGTTTGTCCGTTCGCCAACCGCATAGCTCAAAACCCCGTAGACCCCCACCGCGGAGAGCAGCAACCCCAGCGCTGCAAAAATCCCCAAAAGAAGCGTCGAGAAACGTTGCTGCGAGAGCGAATCGGAGAGAATCTGATCCATCGTCAGAATGTGAGAAATAGGCAGGGCTGGATCGAACATATGGATTTGTTCACGCACGGAAGGGACGAGCGACGCTGGATCGACCGACGTGCGAATCACTAACGTGTCCGTCCACCCGCCGATGAAATACATGTCGAACGTTAGCGGCTCATTCAGACCAAACTGACGCACGTCACTGACTACGCCAACGATCGAAGACCAGCACGGTTGACTCGACAACGAACAAAGATTCACGCGATGCCCAATCGCATCACCGGCAGGCCAGAACTGCCGCGCCATTTTCTCGCTGATGATCGTGTTTGGAACCTGCGGGTCCGTCGGCGTCAGCAGCCGACCCTGAACCAACCTGATTCCCATCGTTGAAAAGTACTCGGGTGTCACGGTCCGCATCTCGGCCACGGGGCGGGGTGCCTTTTCCGTTTCCGGCCGACCTTCGATAACAAATCGCGAGGCAGCTCGTTCCTCCGTAGCGACAGGCAACACACTAATACCCGCTACGCTGGCTACACCCGGCAGACCCCTGATCCGGCCGCCCAATTGCTCCCACTTGGTCGACTGCTTTTGTTCGAGCGCCAGCAGTTGAGGAAGGGTCATCTTACTAAGCTGATCCTGAGGCCGGCCCGGCAGCGACACTTGCATCGTCAGGAGGTGATCCGCGCGAAAACCTGGATCAACCTCGAGCAGACGGCCAAAGCTTCGGATCAACAGCCCTGCCCCAGCGAGAGGCACAAGCGCCAACGAAATTTCGGCAACAACCAGCGAATCGCGGACCCAACCATGACTCGGACTCGATGCCTTAGCCCCTTCTTTCAGGCTCATATTTACATCCGTGCGGAGACTGTTGCGAGCCGGCAGCGAGCCCGAAACAACTCCCGCCAGCACGGAGACTACAAAAGTAAACGTTAGAACCCACATGTCGAGGCCGACGCTTTGAATGTCAGCGAGCTCAGGCGGAGCCACGCCCTTGAGCACTATCAGCGCCGCGCCCGCGACAACCAGGCCTAGGGCGCCGCCCGTTAGCGACAGAACCACTGCCTCGACCAAGAGTTGCTGCGTCATTCGCATTGGGGTTGCTCCCAAGGCGATACGGACTGCAATTTCCCTCTGTCGCGCGCCGTTTCGCGCCAGCAGCAGGTTTACCAGATTGGCGCAGCCGATTAGCAGCACCATTCCAACTGCGACGAAAAGAGCTAGCAGGGCTCCACGAATCCTCACAGACTCGGGGTCGCGCAGAGGGACGATACTCACCGTGAAATTCCTATTCGTTTCGGGGTGCGCCTGAGCCTGCCGCTGCTCAAGCACGGTCATCTCTGTTTGTGCCCGCTGGATCGTCGCGTGAGGCGCTAGTCGCGCCATTACGTCAAAATCATGATGAACGCGAGTATCCAGTTCGTTCGGGTCGACAAGGCCCATCGGTAGCCAGACGTCCGCCCAACGCACCAGAGGAAAGTTTGCCGGCAGGACTCCGATCAATGTGTAATTCTGCCCGTCAAGTGTTAATGACCGTCCGATTACCGCGGAATCGCCGCCAAAACGGCTTTCCCAAAGCTGGTGACTGACCATTGCAATATGGGGCGCGCCGGGGCGGTCTTCGGCTGCGACGAAGCCCCGTCCGGCGACGGGTCGCACCCCCAGCATGGGAAACAGATTTGAACTGGCGTAGGTGATCTCAACTCGTGCTGGCTCTCCACCGCCCGTCAAGTTAAAGTCGGCAGGAACGGACCAATATGCCGCCATCTGTGCGAATGACCTGGCTTGTGCCCGCCATTCGTTGAAATCTGTACCCGACAGAGCGAACCGCTGAAACCGGGGCAAGTAGCTATTCCAGACCTCGACAAGTCTGTTGGGATCTTCGTAAGGAAGCTGACGCAAAAGGACCGACTCTACGACGCTGAAGATGGCGGTGTTGGCGCCGATTCCGAGCGCCAACGTGATCACAGCAACCGCCGTGAAGCCGGGATTCTTACGCAGCATCCGCAGGCCGAAGCGCACATCCTGAATCAACGATTCCACGAAGGTCACGCCCAGCGCGTCCCGGCACTCCTCTTTGGTTCGCTCCAGTCCACCCAGTTTCACTTGGGCCTGCCGCAGCGCCTCCTCGCGCGATAGACCCGCACGCATCAAATCTTCCGCGTGCGCCTCGACGTGGAACCGCAGTTCCGCATCCAGCTCACTCTCCACGCGCGAGCGCCCGAAAACCGCTCCCCATCCGGAACGCAGCCGCCTCCAAATCTTCATACCTCCTCCGACCGCGTTCGCAGAATCCCGGCGATGACGTCCGCCATGCGGTTCCACTTTTCCGCTTCCGTCTCCAGCCGGCGCTTTCCGGTCGCCGTGAGCCGGTAATACTTCGCCTTGCGTTTGTTTTCCGATTCGCCCCACTCGCTCGCGATCCAACCATCGCGCTCCAGCCGGTACAGCGCCGGATAAAGCGAGCCTTGCTGAATTTCCAAAGTGCCCTTCGAGATTTGCTGGATGCGTAGCAAAACTCCGTAGCCGTGCAACGGTCCCAGCGAAACCGCCTTGAGGACCAGCATGTCGAGCGTGCCTTGCAGAAGATCGAGTTGTTTATCCACCGAGGGCCTCTCCTATACGGTCTAGGAATGTACGCCTCGCCTCCTAGTCTGTCAAGGAGACAGCATCGGAAATCGCTTCGCGAGGAGACGCAATTGCCGGAGCCGTCATTCCGAGCGGAGTGTCCCGCGCTTTTGGTTCTGCGCGAAGCGCCGGGACACGGTGTCGAGGAATCTCTCTTCGACGTACCCCCACTACTCCCAATCGATCACAGCGCACTTTTCCTGGCTCGGGATCTTCGAAACCGCCTTCATAAGATACGGTTGCCTGTTCTGTAAACACGCCTGCCATAAGTTACACTCTCTGTTTACACGCCCCCGCCCCTGTACTATAGTTTCCTCACCTCACAGGACGCGCGCCCCTGCCGCAGCGTCCCACCGACTCTAAAGGGGAGATCTCTATGTGGCGTAAGCCTGATGAGAAGCCAGCTTCGCAGCCGTCCAAGTCACCCGTCCCAGCGCCGATTAATGTCACGCCCATGGCGCCGGAACCGATTGCGCCGCCACCACCGCCGGAGCCGCGCGTTTTCAAGTCGCCTGCCGTCGAGCCAGTGGCCGCCGCGCCTGTCAGCCACAGTGCGTCCAGAATCAACGCCGGGCTAAAGATTACCGGCGAAGTGTTTGGCGAGTCAGACCTTGTTATCGACGGCGAGGTAAACGGTAAGGTCCGCCTATCGAGCGGGCGCGTCACCGTCGGCTCCTCAGGACGCGTCCAGGCCGAAATCGAGGCTCGCGAGATCGTGGTCGAAGGAATGGTTCAAGGCAATTTGAAAGCGGCCGATAGCGTTAGGTTGGGGCCAGGCGGCCGCGTCACAGGCAGCGTGCTCACTCCGCGAATTGCCATCGACGATGGTGCCAGGCTGCGTGGCAAAGTGGAGACCACGACTCCAAGCACTAAATCGCGTGAAACCTCTCCGACAACCAGCCCTGCAGCGCGCCTAGCAAAAGAGCTTCAGGGCGTCGCCGCTACCACGGACTCCGAATAGAATCCGATGAATTGGACGGCCAAAGCTCGCCCCGCCAGCACCGGCGCCGCCTCTGCGGCCACGTCGCGTGCCGCGGTGCCTAAGCCCGGCCCGTCCGTCACTCCTAGCCATGCCGGAAACACGCGTATCTCCAATGGCCTGAAGGAATTCCTTTGGCTGATCAGCGACATTCCACGCGCCCGCGTCCTCGATCTCGGGCCCGTCTGGCAATCGACCGTCAGTTTCTTTGTCGAAAAGGGCTACCGGCTTTCCACCGATGATCTGCTGCGAACTTGGAAGGAGTTCCTGACCACCGAGGAAGAGCACCTCCGCCTCGCATCTGTAGGAGAAGAAAGAGGGATTGCTTCCGCGGCGATCCTTGCCGACAAGTTCCTGGAGAGCGCCCTTCAGTATCCGGAAAATCACTTTCATGGCGTTTTGGCATGGGATCTCCTGGACTATTTCGACCCGGCAGTCATGCCTCCGCTGATGGCGCGGATCTCCAAAATACTAAGCCCCGACGGCGTCGTCCTCGCGCTCTTCCACAGCCGGCCCGTGGACAGATTTCATCGCTATCGGATCACCGATGCCCAAACCATCGAGCTTGTCCCCGCCGCAACGCTGGCCATCCACAATCATGTCTTTCAGAACCGCGAAATTCTCAGCCTCTTCTCTGAATTCCGCTCTTCGAAAACTTTCGTGGGCCGTGATCAGGTTCGCGAGGGGCTCTTCCTGAAATAGCGGGCCTATCTCCCTGAAAATGAACCACGGCATCCTCGCTTGGTCGCCGCTCTTGACAACCAAATCGAGGCTTCGACCATCTGCCTAGACGGGTGTTTTCCGGCTTCAGGGTTGGGGTTGGTCGGCTTTTCACGAACTTTTACTCGCGTTTGTGGCGAAATGCCGTTGGATTTTTCCGCCTCCGTGATGGCTCGTGTTCGCAGCGACCCCTGCCAATTTTTTGGAACCATTTTGGCTTCTGCCGGGAATAACCCAGCGGTCTATCGCCATGGGGAGACGAACGCACGATGGCAAGCGAGAAGGGTACGGGGGTGTCCGAATTGGTCTGCGAGGGGGCGGATGGGTGTCCAAATTCGCCCGATTACGACGCTGAAATGCTTCTAGCGAGAAGGAATTCATGCTTCAAACTCGTCGCTTTTTTTGCAACTGCGATGGCCGTTTTGGCGTTGCCCGGCTGCGGTGGTGGCGGCGGCAACTCAACAACAGTGAACTCGATTGCCATCACCCCGACGACGATCACTGTACCCATAAATACGCAAACCGATTTCACGGCCGTGGTGAAGCTCAACAACTCCAGCACCTCAACGACAACGACGCTCACTTGGGAAGTGAACGGCACGGCAGGCGGAAGCTCGGCGCTGGGCACGATCGTTCCCTCGACTACCGACGCCGAGGTTGCCGTGTACACGGCTCCCGCCGCTGTGCCCAGCACGGGCACCAGCACGGTCGGCCAAGTGAGCATCACTGCGGTGGCGCAGCAGAACACGTCGAGCACCACATCGACGACAACCGTGACGTCCAACACCGCAACGGTGACAATTGGAGTTGGCACAGGCCTGGTGGTCACGCCAACAACGGCGATTGTGCCGGCCGGCGCAGGGCATCAGTTTTCCGCGCTGCTGAATAACGTCGCCGATCCCGCGGCGGCCTGGACTGTGACTTCTACGGGCGGCGGAAATGCGGGCACCATCAATTCGAGCGGCCTTTACACCGCGCCCTTGAGCCCTCCGCCGGGAAATTCCATGACAGTTACGGCAACGGATGGAGCGAGTACGGCGACAGCGACTTTGACCGTGGTTTATTCCGACCACTCGCTCAACGGCCCTTACACTTTTTCTTACAAAGGCAACGACGCGTCTGGATTTTTAGGAGTGGTGGGAAGTTTCGTGGCGGATGGCGACGGACACATCGTGAGCGGCCTGGAAGACTTCGACAGTTTTATTACCGGAGTTTCCACGGAGGTCACACTCACGGGAACGTACACGGTGGGTGCGGACGGCCGAGGCGCGGCAACGCTGAATACCGGCCAAGGAGCCGTTACACTGGCGTTCGCTCTTAGCAGCAACGAGCATGCCCGAGTGATCCGCTTTGATAGCAATGCCACCGGCGGCGGAACGATGGACCAGCAGAACCTGAATGCCTTATCAAATTCGCTCTCGGTGATTTCCGGTCCTTACGCTTTTATCGCTTTTGGAGCCGATTCGAGCTTTCAACCAATGGGAATTGGCGGCGAGTTTTCCTCCGACGGCGCAGGAAATATTCCGGCGACAAATACAATTCTGGATGTGAACGACGATGGAATCGCGAATGCAAGCGGCATCACGACGGGTGATACAACGCTGCATGGTTCCTATCAGTTTGACGGAGCGTTCCCCGGAACGGGCCGCGGCACTCTGACGCTCACGAGCAGCACCACGGGTTCGCGTGAATATGCGTTTTACATTGTTGATGGCGCGCACATGCAACTTGTGGAAATAGACGGCAATGCTTTTGTTGCCGGGCGCGCGGTGGGCGCGCCTACAGGAAATTCATTTTCTACCGCTAGTCTGGTGAGCGCCAACTATCCTTTTACGAATGGCGGAAATTCGACGGCTGGCGCGTACGCGGGCGGCGGAGTTTTTGTGTCCAATGGAAGCGGGACGATTACGAGCGGAACTTTCGACATCAACAATGCGGGTACTTACAACAGCGGGCCGGCGCTGAGCGCGTGTCCCTACACGGTGGACGCGACGACGGGCCGCATGGATCTTAAACTATTCACCGGAACCGGGGCGTGTCCGGCGAGTGCGAGCACCAGCGTATCGGAATTTGCGGCTTATCCCACTTCGGAGGGATCGGCGCTGATGCTTGAGATTGACGCGAACGCCGTGACAACAGGCACCGCTTATCAGCAGTGCTTCGTTGCGTCGGCGTGTTCGTCAGGAGCTGCGGCGATCACGGGAGCTAGCACTTCTCTCGGACTTATCGGCGAAGGAGCATTCCACAAGAATCCGTCGGCCTATCAGCAAAATGTAGTTGGGCAAATCACAGTGAGCTCCACGAGCATCAGCGGAGGAGATTTGGACATCAACAATTTCAACGCGGTTTTTCCGGCCGATCCAGTCGGAACGACCGGCAGCTCGATAGGGACGGCGTCCTCAACAGGCCGGGGCACGTTTGTGATCGCAGTCACCAATCCAGCCGCGACCTATAATTTGATCTTCTACCTCATCGACGACAACTCAGCGCTGCTGTTGGATAAGGATGCAAGCCTCGTCCTCAGAGGCGCGCTGGCGCGGCAGTTCTAGCTGGGGCCTCCGGGGCTAAAGCCCCGTTTGATTTCGCTGCTTGCCCTCCGCGTGAATGCGGAAGCCGTCGGTGCAGAGTAGGCGGCGGTCTCCCGGACCCACTAGGATGTCCACTGAAGAGTAGGCTGCTTCGGGAAACATGCTGCAAGAGCTACACTGTCAGAAGCGTGGAATACAGTATCAGCGACGATTTGCGAACTCATCTTGTTTGGATAACGGTTCGCCCGATAGCGAAGGCAATGAACAACCGAACGGTGCGAAAGGTTGTCCTTTGCTTTTCCGCCGCAGTGGTTCTGATAGCGTGTGGGTGCGACGATAACAAGTCGGCGTATCCCACCAAAGAGTACGTCCTTGCAGCTAACACTTTAGCGGCCGATTCGATGGACGACTTTGCGACGCTTGCCGATGCTGCGAGCCATCACGATACAACCGGCGTACTCTCGCTTGAAGGGCAGGGCAAGGCGTTTATGCTTGCCCCCGGAACGCGCATTATGGCGGGTGGAATCACGGGCGGCGTTTGCGGCGGGACTGTCGAAAGCGGAGAATTCATCAGTAAGGATGTCGTTCTCGCGTGCGCCCAGCTCGGAGAATAGAAATGAATCCGCGCGTGCGCGGTCGCGCACATTTCGGAAGGAAGCCTCTGGTCGCACTAGCGCCCCGCTTCGGCGTTCAACCCGAGGCAAATTGGTACGGGTTCACCTTTAACGGAAAGAACATCCTCTTTCGTTATGGCAAACCTGAGCGACCGCGCCCGAAGTATCGCTATGACGACCGCCCGATATTTCACTTTCCATTTGGTGACAGTGCGGCACAGAGAAGGGGAAAGCACTTCGTTCTTCTCCAAGCGAAGGTCCCTAGGAGCGAATACTTCTTCCTGATTCCGACGTCGGCAGCAGAAGCGCTGGCGGCAGACTATGCCAAGCGAACCTTGCGACTAACGACAGGGAAGAAAAGCTTGGCGAAGGAAGTAACTGAGAAGCTTCAACGCTACAAGTATTTGTCGTTAGAAGATGTCAAGCGGGCACTCCAATAGGACAACTGCAAAGGCCGTTCCCCCGAGAGCAGGGGTGTCAGTTGACATGCGTTCTACATGCAAGTATGCTGATCGCATGCCAGTGATGGTTCAGATTCGCAATGTGCCTTCTGACTTGCATCGCGAGCTCAAAGCGCGCGCGGCGCTGGAAGGTATGTCCCTTTCGGACTACCTGCTCCGCGAGCTGCGCCATGCCCTCGACCGCCCTAGCTTGGATGAAATCCGGAAGCGGCTATCGAGGCGCCAGCCCGTGCGGCCGCATCCCGCGCCGGCGGCTGCTGTGCGTGCGGAGAGGAAGAGCCGCTGATTGTCGTCGACGCGTCCGCCCTTCTTGAGGTTCTCCTTCAAACGCCCGCGGCCCGGCGTGTGAACCGCTTCATTTTCGCGGCCAACGAAACGCTGCACGCTCCTCATCTGATCGACCTTGAAATCGCGCAAGTTCTGCGCCGCTACGTGCGCTCAGGCGTCATCTCCGCTGAACGGGGCGCCGAAGCGCTTAGCGATCTCGTTGACTTTCCACTCACGCGCTATCCCCATTTCGTCCTACTCACGCGCATCTGGGAGACGCGGCACGATCTGACGGCTTATGACGCGGCTTATCTGGCTCTTGCTGAAGCGCTGGACGGGCGGCTCATTACGCGAGACCGCGCGTTGGCAAGAGTGGGCAGCCGAGTACGAGTCGAGGTTATCTGAAGCGAGTGGGATCGCTGCACCGCGTTGTGGGGCCTATTTTTGAGCCGAATGACTCGGGGCGGAATCTAATTCCGTCAGATAACTGACGGGGAGGCTCGATGCGCCCAAAGACCGATGGCATCCTCGAATCGTCTTTGTATGTGAGCGACGTGGCTCGCTCCATTCGCTTCTACGAGGAAATTTTTGGTTTCCGTGTGATCAAGGACTTCGGCGAGCGCGGTTGCGCGATGCAGGCGGACATGCGCCAGCTATTGTTGCTGTTCAAAAAGGGAGCTTCGCTCGAGATCACTTCGCCACACGACGGAGACGGGGAATTGCACCTGGCATTCGCAATTTCAACCGCTGAGTTGGCTGGATGGGAGCGTTGGCTTGACGAGAGAGGAATTGCGGTAGAAGAGAAGCGATCGTGGGAGGGGGGCGGCTGGAGCGTCTATTTTCGAGACCCGGACCGGCACTTGCTCGAAGTGGCCACGCCGGGCACATGGTCGATTTATTGAGAACGCTTCACGGCAGTTCTAATTAGTATGGTTGCCCGATTGCCAACCGCAGTGTATCGAAGTTGAAAGCAATTGACCGGCACGAGGTTGGTCGGTGAGAATGGCACTCCCGGAGGGCGCGACCGTGGAGAAGGATTTCGGGATTTTGACCGTCTGCTGTGTTGCCATTATTGCTGCTTTGCTGATCGTCGGAGCTGTATCGCACGGGGTCATTCGGCATATTGTTCAGACATCCCCTCTTTGGATAGCGATTGTACTTGGTGTTCGCCGCTCCGGTCGGAGCAAATGGGCGGCGCTGCCGTGTTTTGTCTTCTGGCTCTTGCTGATGACGGCAATTTGGTTGTTTCTTTTGGGCTGGGCACGGATCGTTTCTGGCACGTTCTCCGGAATCGAAATCGCGACGACCCTGATTGTTGGCATGGCCTCAATAACAGGAATTATTAGAGCGTTAACCATGAAGACAGCCGTTCGCGCATGGTCGGCGACGGTGACTGTGCTGCTGATTGCGATGCTACAAGTGATAGCTCTTCGAGTTAGCCTTCTACCTGCAATCGCCCATCGGTGACCTTGGGTAAAGAAGACTGGCGCTCTGCTTGACGGGGTATGAACTCGCGGGGCTCCGGTACAGAGGCATTTTACTTCGCGTGCTTATCCAGAACCTCGGCCATGCGGCGCTGATAGCCTTTGCCAGCGGCTCTATAGGCTTCAATCGTGCTGCGCTTAAGCCGCAAGGAGATCAGGACCTTGCGCGGTTTCTTCTGCGGCCCGCGCTGCCCGCGCTTGCGTTTTTCCGAATGCGCAACCAGATCGGGAAAGACTTCGGACGCCGGTTTCGCTCTTTTGAATATGGCATCGGTCCATTCCGGATTTTGTTTGTCGATCATTTCAGGATCGGGCTTTTTCATAGCGCTTTACCTCCCTCTTGTTGGCGCGGCGCAGGCTTATGACTCGGACCGTTGCGCGGTTTGCCTTGAAGACCAAAGCGTGAAGGCGGTTGCCGATGTAACCGAGGGCGAAGAAGCGAGATTCCCCCCGCCGATCGGATGCCGCGATCAAAGCTGTGGTCCAATCGAATTCGGCGGCTAATGCAAACGGAAGTCCTCGTTCCTCAATGTTCTTCCTATTGTTTGCCGGGTCGAACTCAACCTCCACCATTTAATTGTATATATAATTAAATAAGGATGTCAAGCAGGTACGAGGTCTCGCTGCCGGATCCGAGTGCCTCAACGGGACGGGCGGCGAGAGTGAGGCGCTGCTTGGCAGCGGGGGCAGAAGTGGGTGCCGCGGCCGGCTACGATGGCGCGACGTATTTTTGTTCCGCAGCGAAAGCACTTTTTGCCGGTGCGTTGGTAGACGCGGTGGCGGAGTTGAAACTCGCCACGCCGACCGTCGGAATCCACATAATCGGAAATGGACGAGCCGCGCAGGCGAATTGCTTCCAGGAGCACAGCGCGGACGGCTCGATGGAGATTGCGAAGCTCGCGGGGCTTGAGTGTGGATCCCAAATGCGCAGGATGAATGCGCGCTCGCCAGAGGCTTTCGTCCGTGTAGATGTTGCCCATTCCTCGCAGGACTCGTTGGTCGAGCAAGAGCGCTTTTATGCGGGCGCGGCGCCCACGCAATTTCGAGGTGAATTCTTGTTCGGTGGCCTCAAGCGGATCGAGGCCGAGTTCGCCCAGAGTGGATTCGTGCTCGCCATCTTGGATGATTCGCATGCGTCCGAAGCGGCGAATGTCGGTGTAGCGCAGCTCACGTCCGTCGTCGAGCGCGAGAAAGACGTGGGTGTGCGCGATTACCGGAGCTTCGGCTGGACAGACGACGAGCTGCCCCGTCATTCCCAGATGAATCAGCAGAGCGGGGCGGGCGTCATCGGCGCGCGCGGACTCGAGATCGAGCACAAGAAATTTGCCGTGCCTTCGAACTGCGATGATGCGACAACCGGGGAGGCATTGCTCGAGGGCGGCAGGATCGTCGATGAAATCCGTTTTGCCGAGGCTAACGCGGAGGATTCGTCTTCCGGGGAGCGCGGCTCGCAGGCCGCGCGCAACGGTTTCTACCTCAGGGAGTTCGGGCATGGTAGGGATTGGACGTTAGCACACCGGACTGAGATGCTAAACCCTACGCGACGAAAGGCAAATGGGAGGGCAGAGGCGCCGAGTGAGAGGCCCGTTTGTGAAAAAAACTTTGTGGTGGATGACTGGGGTGTGTGCTAGCATTTTACTGTTGAAAATACAGAAAACACTGTAGAGCAGGGCCACGGGGTTTCAGAGGGAGGACGGGTTGATGGAAGCCAAAGCCGGTGTAATCGAGCAATACCGAGTTCATGTGAGAGACACCGGATCGCCAGAAGTACAAATCGCATTGCTGAGCGAGCGCATCAACTACCTCACCACACATCTCCAGTCTCATGCAAAAGATCATGCTTCGCGCCGCGGGTTGATCATGATGGTCAACAGGCGCCGCCGGCTGCTGGATTATCTGAATCGCCGCGACCCGGATCGGTATCGCGAGATTGTGGCACGACTTAGCTTGCGCAAATAGCGCGGGATTCCTAAGCGGCCGTTCTGGCCGCACGCATCATCACCGCACAAAACTGGAGGGTTTTTCGGGACGCGGAATACGTGTGCCGCGAACCGAAGCGATCGACTTGCTCATTTCGCATTCGACGTCATCGCTGTGGGCCATTTTCCATTAATTCCAATTTTCCGAGAGAGGTTTCTCGTATCTGATGAAGTTCCCGGTGGACCGGGAGAGAGGGATGTGACGGATGTTCGAACAAGTAAGCGTGGATTTGGGCGGGAGAACGTTGACGCTGGAGACGGGCAAGATGGCGCGGCAAGCGCACGGCGGAGTGGTGGCGCGATACGGCGATTCGGTTGTGCTGGCTACCGCGTGCATGGATAGCCATGCCACAGAAAAAGATTTTCTTCCGTTGACGGTCGATTACCGAGAATACACCTATTCCGCGGGAAAAATTCCCGGAGGATTTTTTAAGCGCGAAGGTCGACCTTCGGAGCGCGAGATTCTGACTTCGCGGCTCACAGACCGGCCGCTGCGTCCGCTGTTCCCGGAAGGCTGGGCGACCGAGACGCAAATCATCGCGGCAGTGCTTTCGGCGGACAGCGAAAACGATCCGGACGTGATCGGAGTGACGGCGGCATCGGCTGCGCTGTATATCTCAAAGATTCCATTTAACAATCCGATTGCGTGCGTTCGCGTGGGATTGATCGACGGCAAGCTGGTAGTGAACCCGACAGTAGCCGAGCAGAAGACGAGCCTGCTCAACATCATTATCGCAGGATCGGCGGATGCGATCGTGATGGTGGAATCGGGCGCGATGGAAGTTTCCGAGGATACGGTTGCCGATGCGCTGGAGTTTGGGCACGCCGAAATCCGGAAGATCGTGGCGGCGATCAAGGATCTGGGCGCGCGCGTGAAGACGCCAAAGGTGGAAGTGAAGCCGCCCGATTTTGACGAAGCGCTCTACCAGGAAATCAAGCAGAAGTACGGCGAGCGGCTCCGCGACGCACTCGATACGGCGAAACATCCAAAACTCGAAAGCTACGGGCTCGTCGACGGAATCAAAGACGAGATTCTGGCGGGACTCCCCGAGGATGACGCGGAGAAAAAGAAGCTTGCGTACCGCGCGTTCGAGCGGCTCCGCGAACGCATCTTCCGCGACGACATGCTGATTCGCCGGCGGCGCCCCGATGGGCGTGCGTTTGACGCCATCCGGCAGATCACTTGCGAGGTGGGCGTGCTTCCGCGAGTTCACGGCTCGGCGCTTTTCACGCGCGGCGAGACGCAGGCCCTGGTGACCACGACTCTGGGCACCAAGGAAGACAAGCAGCGCCTGGATCTTCTTTTCGAGGATGAAGCGTTCAAGAGATTCATGCTGCACTACAATTTTCCGCCGTTCTCCGTGGGCGAAGTGAAATTCTTGCGCGGGCCGGGGCGGCGCGAAATCGGGCACGGAGCACTTGCGGAGCGCGCGCTCGCAAACCTGCTTCCTTCGGAGGCGGATTTCCCGTACGCGATGCGCGTGGTCTCCGACATTCTGGAATCGAACGGGTCTTCGTCCATGGCGACGGTTTGCGGCGGATCGCTGGCGTTGATGGACGCGGGCGTGCCGCTGAAAGCTCCCTGCGCCGGAATCGCGATGGGATTGGTGGTGGAGGACGATAAGTATGCCATCCTGACCGACATCGCCGGCGCCGAGGATCATTACGGCGATATGGATTTCAAAGTGGCGGGCACGCGGCAAGGGATCACGGCGCTGCAGATGGATATCAAGGTGGCCGGCGTCAGCATCGCTATGATGCGCGAAGCGCTGGAACAAGCGCGAAAGGCGCGGCTGCAGATTCTCGACACCATGGAGTCGACTATTTCCACGGGGCGCGCGGAAATTTCCGAATACGCACCACATCTCCACATTCTCAGCATCCCCACGGACAAGATTCGCGACCTGATCGGACCCGGCGGCAAAAAAATCCGGTCGATCATCGAGGCCACGGGGGTGAAAATCGACGTGATGGACGACGGGAAAGTGCACGTGTTTGCAAGCAACGGACCGGCCGCCGAATCCGCGCTGAAAATGATTCGCGATACGACCGCGACGGCCGAGATTGGGAAAACGTATCTCGGCACCGTGGTGCGCATCGCGGATTTCGGCGCGTTCGTCGAGATTTTCCCTGGAACCGATGGCCTGCTGCACATCAGCGAGATCGCGGAAGCGCGCATCCGCGCGGTTCGCGACGAGCTGAAGGAAGGCGATCAGGTGCTGGTAAAAGTGCTGGCGATTGAGGGAAACAAAATCCGCCTGAGCCGCAAGGCAGTGCTGCGCGACCAGCGCGACAAGCAACAGAAGGCCGAAACGGCGGGCTGATCATCGCGTTTCGCGAGAACGTGGCTTACGAAGGTAATCGAGGGAGGCGATGAGCTATCGCCTCCCTTTTTTGTCGGGCGGTCAGTGATCCTTGGGAAACGGCCCCGGGCTTCAATCTCCGGTGCTCACACGTTCGATGCGGGCCCCGAGATCGCGCAGCTTCAGTTCGATTCGCTCGTAGCCGCGGTCGATGTGATAAACGCGGTCAATCCAGGTTGTGTTATCCGCCACCAGAGCGGCAAGCACGAGGCTGGCGCTGGCCCGCAGATCCGATGCTGTGACTGGCGCTCCGCTTAGCGGGGTTGGACCGGTGACGGTCGCGAGATTTCCCTCGACGGCGATGTTCGCCCCCATGCGCACCATTTCGCTGGCATGCAAGTAGCGATTCTCGAAGATCGTCTCGCGAATGCGAGACACGCCATGAGCCTGAGTTGCAAGTGCCATGAATTGCGCTTGCATGTCGGTTGCAAAGCCGGGATATTCCTCGGTGGTTACGTCGGCGGCCGCCAGCTTTTTTGCGGCACGAACACGCAGCGCGTTTTCACCCTCGCAGCGAATTTCCACGCCGCATTCCTCGAGCTTGTTGGTGACGGCCGTGAGGTGCTTGGGCTGGCAGCAGGTGATCAAGAGCTCGCCTCCGGTGATGGCTCCAGCGACCAGAAAGGTTCCGGCCTCGATGCGGTCGGGAATCACGGCATGGCTGGCACCATGCAATTTTTCAACGCCCTGGATGCGAATCGTTTCAGTTCCCGCACCCTCGATCCGCGCGCCCATTTTCACAAGCAGCGCGGCAAGGTCGGTGACCTCGGGTTCGAGGGCGCAATTCTCGAGCACCGTTTCGCCCTCAGCCAGAACGGCCGCCGTAAGGATGTTCTCCGTTCCCGTAACGGTGATTTTCGGAAAGCGAAACTCAGCGCCGCGCAGGCGGTTGGCTCGCGCCTCCACATAGCCATGCTCGACCGAAATTGTGGCCCCGAGCTTTTCGAGAGCCTGAATGTGAATGTCGATGGGCCGGGCGCCGATGGAGCAGCCGCCGGGCAGTGAAACGCGCGCGTAGCCGAAACGGGCCACGAGCGGTCCCAGCGAGAGCACTGACGCGCGCATGGTTTTCACCAATTCGTAGGGCGCTTCCGCGTGCGACACGGTTTCGGCCTGAATGGTGAATTCGCTGGGTGGGATATCCGGGCTTTCCACGCGGCAGCGCATGTGGGCCAGCAACTTGGCCATGGTGATGATGTCGCGCACGTGCGGAATATTTTGCAGGCGCACCGGCTCCGCTGTGAGCAGCGTCGCAGCCATTGCCGGGAGCGCGGCATTTTTTGCGCCGCTGATTTGGACAGCGCCTTCGAGCCTTCTGCCGCCTTCGATTTTGAATCGATCCATCTTTGGCCCTTCTTTTCCTTCACTTCAAAAACGCGACTAAAAAAGCAGGCCGTCGTGGCTACCGCTTGTTGTGTAACGCGCTTTCGCCATTTCTAATGCGTCGCGCACGTTCCCGCGGGCATTGGCGAGCGATTGCCGGGCAGCGCGCAAATCAGCGCCGGTCTTCAGCATCACCAGAGCCGCCGGCAAATCGTATTTCGCTTGCCTGAGGGCGCGTTTGCCGGCGAGCGCGCTGACTCCGGCCGCTTCCTCGAGAACACGAGCGCCGCGCTGCCGCAGCTTTTCGTTGCTGAGCGCAACGTGGACCATCCAGTTGTCATACACGCGGCCCATACGTACCATCGCAGCGGTAGAGAGCAAATTCAGCACCAGCTTTTGCGCGGTGCCGGCCTTGAGCCGCGTCGAGCCGGTGATTGCTTCGGCTCCGGTATCCGGCGCGATTCTGATTCGTGCGCGCCGCGCCAGAGGCGAATAGGGATTTGAAGTGACGCCGACGGTCACGGCACCGCGGAGACGAGCGAAGTCGATCGCGCCGAGAACGTATGGCGTGGTACCGCTGGCGGACAGTCCGACGATCACATCGCGCCGAGAAATGCGCGCACGACGCAGATCACGAGCGCCGTTCGCGGTGGAATCTTCGGCGCCTTCCACTGCGTCACGCACCGCGGGCGCACCGCCGGCAATGATTGCCTGCACCATGCTGCGCGGCGTGCCGAATGTCGGTGGGCACTCAGTGGCGTCGAGAATGGCTAAGCGTCCGCTGGTTCCCGCGCCCACGTAGAAGAGCCGCCCGCCGCTTCGGAATGCTTTGACGATGGCGTCAACTGCGCGCGCGATTTTCGGAAGCTCGCGGCGAACGGCCGACGCCACCCGCGCATCCTCACGGTTCAGGATGCGCAGGATGTCGAGCGTCGACTTCCGGTCGAGCCCACGCGAACGCGGACTCCGCTGCTCTGTTTTGGCTACTCTCAAGGATGCCCCGCGCCTGAAGCGATTATAGCGGCACGAAGAGCCAGCAGGGCGTGCCGACGATACGATTCTGCAAAAACTGTGCTGAGGAAGTTATCGGGCAACGGACTCGCTGAGCGCAAGACCTAAGGACTCGATGACAGCGTCGTGGACCGCGGGCCTTACCTGACGGATTTGCTGGTTGGCGCGAGTGGGATTCACGCGATTGGTAAGCAGGATGACGAATAAATCTTTTTCGGGATCGATCCAGAGCGTAGTTCCCGTAAATCCGATATGGCCGAAACTCTTGGACGAAAAATAGCGGCCGGATGTTGATGGTTCGGTGGGCACGAACCATCCCGTCGCGCTCGCAGAGTTACCCAGAGTTACTTTCGAGGTGAAGTGCTCGATCGTTGTGCGGTCGAGAATGCGTTTGTGGGCATAAATTCCGCCATTGAGAATCATCTGCGCGAAGATGGCCACATCGCGGGCTGTGGAGAAAAGGCCGGCGTGCCCTGCGATGCCGCCCATGGCCCATGCGTTTTCGTCATGCACCTCGCCCCAAACCAGGCGCCTGCGAGAGGCATTGTCGATTTCCGTGGGTGCGATCTCAGGACGCAAGCGGCGCGACGGATTAAACATGGAGTTATCCATGCCCAGAGGCTGGAAGATTTCGCGCTTTGCGAAGGCATCCAGCGATTCGCCGGTCAGCCGCTCGATGATTTCGCCGAGAAGGATAAACCCAAGATCTGAATATTCCATTTGTGTTCCCGGCTCGCGAATCAGCGGCTCGGCGAGAACGCGCGCGAGGATCGCGGCGTGGCCCTTTGCTTCCTTGTAAAAATCACGGTGCGCAGGCAATCCTGAGCTGAGGATCAGCAGCATACGGAGAGTTACTCGCGCACGCCACTTGGAATCGAGATCGGATTTTGCGCCCTCGGCAAAATCTGGAAGGTAATCTTCCACGGATGCATCCAAGTCCACGCGCCCTTGTTGTGCCAGCATCATTATGGCGGTGGTGGTTACGATCGGCTTGGTGAGAGACGCGACATCGTAGATCGAATCTTCCGTTACTTTTTTCGCTTTGCTGTCGTGTGCGAGCCTTCCGAAGGCGCGGATTGCAACCTGCCCGTTCCATCCAACAGCTAGCACCGCGCCGGGAAAGGCGCCCTCGGCACGGGCGCGATCGAGGAGAGCGTACGCGGGCTTTAGTTGCGCGGACATTTCCGCCGGGGCGGAGCGAAGCTGCATCGGATTGGCGTCCAGGCGGAGGCCGTCGCCGCGCTGCGCTGTTTCTGGAATCGTGACGGGAAGTTTTCCGCCAATCGGCACTTGGCCGAATATCGCTCGCGCGACGGCGCGCTGCGATACATCATTCGTGGAAAATTGCGCGACCCAGGTTGTCGCTTGCGGAAATCGCGAAATCAGATAGGGACTGCCGAACGCGGCGACTACCGCCGGTTTTCCCGCGGCGAGCAATTCGCTTACGAAAGCGCGCTGATCTTCGGGGAAAGCAACGTTGCCTTTGCGGTCGGCTACGCGCACGAAGAGCGCGGCGATGGCCAGGTCGTAGCCACTGGGCGGCGGCAAGCGGAGGGCGTTAACGGGAAAGTATTGCGTATCCGCGCGAAGCACGGTGAGCGAATCGACGCGCGGACGAATTTCCGGCTCGATCGTTTCGCCGGGACAGCGATCGGGATCGGCTGAAAGCGCGACGAGCAGCGCGCGCAGCGGCCTGGTTGAATCGAGAGGCAGCAGGCGCGGCGTATCGCGAAGCAGAGTTACGCCGCGATCGGCGATTTCTTGCGCGCGGCTTGCGAATTCGGGGCGCGCGAAAGTCCGGCTCAGCTGCGCGACATCTACAACACGATTTTTGTTGAGACGGAGGCGCGCTTTGGCCGCAAGAATTCTTTGCACCGATGCGTCGATGCGCTTTTCGGGAGTGCGTCCCGAGCGCACCGCATTTTCCAGCGCTGCGATGGCTGCATCGGGAACCGGCGGAAGCAGGAGCACATCCACACCGGCTTCGACTGCGCGTACAGCTGCCTCGCCGGGAGAAGCGATCGACGTGACGCCGCCCATATCGAGCGCGTCCGTGATGATCAGCCCAGTGAATTTCAATCTTTCGCGCAGCAGCCCGGCAAGAATATGGCGCGAGAAGGTTGCGGGAGTATTCGGATTCGGTTCGAACGCGGGAACCGCGAGGTGCCCGGGCATGATCGCGCTGACTTTCGCCTGAATCGCGGCGCGGAATGGGACTAGTTCGTTGCTCTCCAGTTTTTCGCGGCTTCCCGGAACGGTGGCGAGTGCCAGATGCGAATCCACATTTACATTGCCGTGACCGGGAAAATGTTTTGCCGTGGCCAGCGCGCCATTTTCTTCGATGCCGCAAACTGATTCCCTTACGTAGGCGGCAACGCTCTTGGGATCTTCGCCAAACGAGCGAGTATTGATGATGGGATTATCGGGATTGTCGTTCACATCCGCATCCGGCGCGAATATCCAGTGTATGCCGGCGGCACGCGCCTCGAGCGCGGTGTGTTTGCCCGCGTCGTATGCAAATTGGGGATCACCCGCGGCTGCGATGGCCATCGCGGAGGGAAACGGCGTGCCTTCTTCCAGGCGCATTCTGGTGCCGGATTCGAAATCGGCGCCGACGAGCAGCGGAATTTTGGCGCGCCGCTGAAGGTCGTTGAGCGCTACGGCGGTTGGGTAAACTTGGCTGCGCCTCAGACCGAGTGGACCGCGTCCGGGCATGATGATGAGGCCGCCCACGTGATTTTCTTCGACCTCGTGGAGAATTTCTTTGTACGCGGGACTTTCAACGGGGTGAAATGCGCCGAAGTAGGACACCATCAGCATCTGGCCGAGCTTTTCGCGCAGCGTCATCTTCTTCAGCATCTGTGTGACCCAGGCGCTGGAGCGGCCGTCTCGTGCTTTGGCGCGAGTGCCTTTTTTGTCGCGAGAGAGAGGTGTCATAAACCAGTGTTCATTTGTATAGCACGCGATTTACCGCCGTACAATCGGGGTGGTCAGAGGTGTTTCGTTCCTGTTCTCTTTCGGTTTTTCTCGCGTATCATTCAGGTTTAGATGGCCAGCAACGCAAATTCGAAAAAGGCATGGCTCGCCTGGAGCAGTGGCAAGGACAGCGCCTGGGCCCTGCACATGGTGCAGCAGGCCGGCGAGTTTGATGTGGTCGCGCTGCTCACAACGGTAAATTGCACGCACCACCGCGTGGCGATGCACGCCGTTAGGGAGAGCTTGCTCGAAGCACAGGCCGCGGCGGCTGGATTGCGATTGGTGAAGGTGCCGATACCGTCCCCATGTTCCAACGAGTTTTACGAGCGGGCGATGAATGAGGCGATGGAACACGCGAGGGAGGAAGGCGTGAAGCACGTTATTTTCGGCGATCTTTTTCTCGAGGACATTCGCGCCTACCGTGAGAAACATCTCGCAGCCTGCGGAATGGCGCCCGTCTTCCCGCTCTGGAGAAAAGATACGCGGCAGCTGGCTGAGGAAATGATTGCCGGAGGCCTTTGCGCCTACTTGACGTGCGTCGATCCCCGGCGGATGGACCGCGCCTTCGCGGGCCGCCGATTCGATGCTGACTTGCTGGGGGAAATTTCGGATCAAGTGGATCCCTGCGGCGAGAATGGCGAATTCCATACGTTTGCAAGCGCGGGGCCCATGTTTCAGAACGAAATACCTGTTACGGTGGGTGAGATCGTGGAACGCGAAGGCTTTGTTTTCGCCGATCTACTGCCGCACGCCTTGGCGGCCGGAGCCGCGTGAGACCAGAACAGCGAAAGTGTTAGCAGCACGGAGCCGCAGGTGCGCATTTGTTCGCTATTGCCGTCCGCGACGGAAATTGCTTACGCCATTGGGCTCGGCGACTCGATTCTCGGCGTCAGCCACGAATGCGATTTCCCCGCGGAGGCCGCGACAAAGCCGTCGTTGCTGCGGCCGCGCGTCGATCCGCAAGCGCCGCCTGCGGAGATCGATCGGCAAGTGAGCGAAATTATCGGGCGCGGGGAAAGCATTTACGCGGTGGACGCAGAGCTGCTCGCTTCGCTTTCGCCTGATCTGATTCTCACGCAGGATTTGTGCCACGTTTGCGCTGCGTCGCCGGACGACCTCGCGACTGCTCTAACGCGATTTCCAAAGGCGCCACGGGTTGTTTCGCTCACACCGCGTTCGCTGGGTGAAGTTTGGGACGATGTGCGGCGCGTGGGTGAAGCGACCGGGCATCGCCCGGAAGCTGATGCGCTGGCCGCCGCTCTGGAAGAAAGAGTGGCCGCTATCGGAGCCACCGTCGCGCGAGCTGCGTCGCGACCGCGTGTCGTGTGCCTCGAATGGCTCGATCCTTACTACGTGGGCGGGCACTGGATTCCGGAAATGGTCTCGCTTGCGGGCGGCGAAGACGTGCTTGGGCGGTTGCGCGAGCCATCGTTTCGCGTGAGCGGCGAGCAAATTGTTGAGGCTCGCCCCGAGGTGATTGTGGTGATGCCTTGCGGCTACAACCTTGCGCGCGCGGCGAGTGAGCTTCGCATCGAGGCGCTGCCGCGCTCGGAAATGTTACCTGCTATTCGCGAAGGTCGGCTATTCGCTGTCGATGCTAATGCGTACTTCTCGCGTCCTGGGCCTCGCCTCGCTGACGGAGTTGCGCTGTTGGCGCATCTCATTCATCCCGACCTGTTCCCTTCTGGCTATCCTGCCGCCTCGTTTCGTCGCGTATAAATTGCGCATGCGGTTATCGCGATACACCACGCCATTAGCCGGACTTGCATTAAGGGTTAAATCGAAGAGAGGTTCTTCGACTGCGTATCCCGGCGCTTCGCGCAAAAGCAAAAGCGCGGGCACTCCGTTTTAGAATGACGGCGCGAAGAGGCAGGCTGCCCAGTGTTGCACCGCGAAGTTTTTGGGCGCCCCATGGAGAATGCGGCTCCGGGTCGAGCGCGGTGCGCGTGCTAGAATTTGGCGATGGCGAAACGCACAATTTCACCAGGCGGTACGGTCGATGGCGCTGTGGAGCTGCCGGGCGATAAATCGATTTCGCACCGCTACGCGATTCTGGCGGCGCTGGCCGAGGGCGCAAGCGAGATTTCGAATTACGCTTCGGCGGCCGATTGCCATAGCACGCTCGAATGCCTTCGGCAACTGGGAATCGAGATCGAGATAGACAAGGCGCGGGTGCGCATCAGTGGCAAGGGGCTGGGCGGGCTCAGCGAATCGGCGCGGGCGCTCGACGCAGAAAATTCCGGTTCGACGATGCGGATGCTGGCGGGCGTGCTGGCCGGGCAGCCATTCCCTTCCACGCTGACTGGCGACGAATCCCTGCGCCGGCGCCCGATGCGGCGCGTGATCGAGCCGCTGCGGCAAATGGGCGCTGAAATCAAAAGCCGAGAGGGAGACCGCGCGCCGCTCGAAATTCGCGGTGGAAGCTTGCGAGGAATCGACTACACCCCGCCAACTCCCAGCGCGCAAGTGAAATCGGCGATTCTGCTGGCCGGACTGTTTGCGGACAGCGCTACCACGGTGCGCGAATCGGTTTGCACGCGCGATCATACGGAGCTTGCGCTGCGGGAATTTGGGGCAGCGATTAGCTCGATCGACGGTACGCGAGGCACAGCTCGAATTCAGCCCGGTCCCAAGCTGACGGCGCGGAAACTCAATGTACCGGGCGATCTTTCGACGGCGGTATTTTTGATTGGCGCGGCGCTCGTTCTGCCGGAATCGTCGTTGATGCTGCGGAACGTGGGGCTGAATCCTACGCGGGCACGCGTGCTCGATTTTTTTATCTCGATTGGGGCGCCGGTTCACGTGGCGTCGATTCAATCACGCGATGGCGAACTTGCCGGCGATGTTTCCGTGCGCCACGCTGCGCTTGAAGGCGGCACGGTGGCGGGCAATCAGGTGGCGGAAATGATCGACGAGCTGCCTATGCTGGCGGCTCTTGGCCCGTTCACCGAGAAAGGAATCGAGATTCACGATGCCGCGGAATTGCGGGTGAAGGAGAGCGACCGCATTGCGGCACTCGCCGAGGGGCTGCGACAGATGGGCGCGCGCGTGGAGGAATTTCCGGACGGCCTGCGCGTGGAAGGACGCGCCGCCGGAAAACTGCGCGGAGCCAAAATCGATCCGCATGGCGACCACCGCATCGCCATGGCGCTCTCGGTGGCGGCGCTGGGAGCCGAGGGCGATACCACCATCCGGGAGGCGGAGTGCGTTGGAGTCTCCTTCCCTGAGTTCTTTGCTACCCTTGACCGCCTGCGAGCGGCCGAATCGGCATAGGGGTTTGCCCGCACCCCGCGCTGGCCGAAGTTCCCGCAAGTCACTTCAAGCCAACGAGTTGCATCTAACTTTACGAGTCGATACTAGGGCGGAATGAGGTACCGCACAGGAAACCGAAGCGGTGACTGCCGCTTGACGCTTGCGGCAGGGATACGTTTCACTCAACAGATCACGAAATTCGCACGGAAAGGGAGAGCTGTGCTCCGACCAATTCTTATTGGCCTGGTGGTATCCATCTTGCTTTCCAGTTCCCCCAAGGCCGGGGCAGACGTGGGTCTGGTGCTCAACGATTCGCTGGACACCAGTGTGGCGCGAATCACTGGTGCCGGCCACAGCGCAATCTATTTCTCCGGAATCTGCCCTGAAACACCGATCAAGATGCGGCTTTGCCGTCCGGGCGAGCATGGTTCGGTGGTCAGCAACTACACTTCGCTGGGCGAGGACCAGCCCTTCGAATGGAACATTGTGCCGCTGGATGTGTACCTCTACGGCGTGACGAACCCGGAAAATCGGCCGCTTTTTGCCTCGGCAAAAATTAAACACTTCCTGGAAACGGAATACCGCGAGAAAGTGCTGCGCGAATACTGCGCCAGCCACTCCTGCCAGACCAGCGAGAAGGCCGAATGGCGGGAAATGGTGAACGCCACGTCGGAACGAACCATTTACATTTTTATCGTCAAGACCACCCGGCAGCAGGATCTGGATCTGATCGCGCAATTCAATGCCGCGCCAAACGTGAATCATTTCAACGGATTCAGCCGCAACTGCGCCGATTTCAGCAAACACATCATCAACACCTATTTTCCACATGCCACTCATCGCGACGTCATAAACGATTTTGGGATATCGACTCCGAAGGCCATCGCGCGCACGCTGGCGCACTACGCGCATCACCATCCCGAACTCCAGTATCGCGTGGTTCATTTCGCGCAATTGCCGGGGACGCTTAAGCGCAGCAGCGAATGCCGAGACGCGACGGAGCAGCTATATCGGTCGAAAAAGCTGGCTGCCCCCGCAGCGCTATTGGCATGGCAAGAGTTGCCAATCGCCGCGGGATCGTACCTTTTAACCGGGCGATTCAATCCCGAGCGGGAATTCGAGCGGCACGCGTCCGTCCGCGAAACGTCAACTGAAGATGAGCTGAAGACAGCAGAATCGGATCACGACAAGATTGGGACGGAGAGCCTGAAAGAAGCCGAAGCGCGGGAACGCGCGGTCGCGGTGGGCACGCCGAAGGAATGGGCCGCATATCGCGAGGAATTTGATTCGGCAGTTAGCGAAGCGGTAAGCAACGGGTTAATTCCTGGGCGCGAATCGCTGAATCACGTGTTCAAAGATCTAAATGAAAAAGGCAAACCCTTCGTAGACGATCGCGGCCGGCTTTGGCTGGAAGTCGAGCATGATGGTGAGACGGTAAGGATCGGCCTAAGCCCTAGCAATGTGCTGGCATCCGGCTCCGACCAGCCACTCGCGTATCAGATGATTCTCGCGCACGTGGATGACGTGCTGAAGAGCTCGCCGCGCAGACGCGAGGCAATGCCCGAATTTCAGCAAACGTGGGGCTTGCTGGAACAGGTGCGTGCGCAGCTCCCAGGCGCGAAGGAACCTACGCTGGCCATGAAGCGGTAGCCCGCCGCAGTCAACAAGAAGCTTGAAGCTCTCCAAGCCGGAAATTCTTCGTAGGGCCTCCACGGCCTTTCTACTGCGATGACCTGCATTCCGGGACCACTTGTGGATTCAGCTTTAGCAAACGCTTTTGCTCTTCGGAAGATTTTTCTTTATGCTGGTTCCTCTCATCTAAATTGAGGTGGATTCGCACTGGAGGTGATGAGCGTGTTTTATCGAGCCATTATTCTGGCGGCGCTGGCGGTCTGCGCATCGCCGAAAGTCGGCATGGGGCAGGCCGCCGCCGGACAATCGGCGGCGGGCGCGCAAGCGACACCTTCCGCCTCACCGGCGCAAGAAAGGCTTCTCAAATCGACCGAGGCTTTTGTGCGCGTGCTTTTTGGCTGGGGCTCGGACGTGAAGGTGAGCCTTGGCCCTCTAGCGCCTTCCGCGGCGCCGGATTACTACACGGTTCCCGTTTCAGTGATTCTCAACGGCCAGAAGGAAGCGGGACAAGTTTATGTGAGCAAGGACGGCAGGACTTTGCTGCGCGGCGAAATCTTCGACATGGGCACCGATCCTTTCGCCGCCAATCGCGCGAAGATTCACGTTGACGGAAGTCCCACGAAAGGACCCGCCGACGCTTCGGTGACGCTGGTTGAGTTCAGCGATTTCGAATGTCCCCATTGCCGCGCTTTGTGGGCGGCGATGAAGGCCGTGGAAGCCCGCTATCCCCAAATTCGAATCGTGTACAAGGATTTTCCTTTGACCAACATTCATCCCTGGGCGCAAACAGCGGCGCTCGGCGGACGCTGCGCCTTCGAGCAATCTCCGGCGGCTTTCTGGAAAGTCGAAGACTCGATTTTTGATAATCAGGACATGCTCACTCCCGAAAACGTCTGGGACAAACTGGTGGAGTTTGCGACCGGCGCGGGGCTCAATGCCGACGCGTTCAAGACCTGCTTGGCGTCTCCCGAGGCAGCCAAGGCGGTCGATGCGAGCCACTCCGAGGGCGTGGCGCTTGGCGTGGACAGCACGCCAACGGTGTACATCAATGGGCGGCCGGTGGTGGGGGGCGATGAGAACACGCTGGTGCAATTTATTAATTTCGAACTGGCCGCCGCGAAAAAGTGAAATCGCGCCCGAGGCCAACCCTTTGCCAAGCGCCTGAATCCGAGTTGACGTGGCTCTTGCGGGGGTGTTATCACTTTGGGTCGTTTTGCCGGAAGTGCTGTGCTTTCCTCGCTCCGTTTTCCCGGCGGCCGGCGGCGGGCAGCGTCGGGACATCCGTTTGAAATTTTGAGGAGGCTTTCTTGAACTGTTGGCGGTGGGCTGCGCTTGCATCCCTGGCAGGACTGCTGGTGCTCGGAGGCTGCGGAGGAGGCTCCAGCCTCACGGCGACGAACGCCACGCCCGTTCCGCAATCCGCGATCCCCTCGAACATCACGGCCGGGAGCGATGGCTTAACGGTTTTCATTACCGGAACGGGCTTCGTATCGAGTTCCAAGGGCGTGACGTTCGCTTATTGGAATGGCGCGGCGCGCTCCACCACTTTCAATCTGACCACCAACCAACTGGCCGTGCAGATTCCCGCTTCGGACGTTGTCGCCGCAGGAGTTGGGAACATCACGCTGGTAAATCCTCCGCCCGGCGGCGGGCCGTCTCAAACCGGCTTGGATTTCACGATCGTGGCGGCGCAGCCCGGCGGGCGAACCATCAGCTCGTTTTCTCCCGCGAGCGCCAATGCCGGCGACAAGGCGTTCACGCTAACGGTGAATGGCGACAATTTCACCGTGAATGACGTGGTCACCTGGAACGGAAGCGTGCGGCCAACTACGTTCATGAGTTCCACGCAGGTGAGCGCGCAGATCATGGCGACCGATGTGGCCGCGAGTGGATTGGCGAGCATTGCGGTGAATGCGCCCGGGCTGTTGATCGCGTCTCCCTCCGTCAACTTTCCCATTGGGGGCCCGAACAACGCGAGTCCCAGTATTTCCTCACTTTCACCTTCGTCAACTTCCGCGGGCGGCGAGGATCTGCAAATACTCGTGAAAGGCTCGGGATTTGCCACAAGCTCCGTGGTCGAATTGGACAACACTCCGCTGGCTACTTCTTACCTGAGCGCTTCGCAACTTATCGCGGTGATTCCTGCGGCGGACACTGCCGCGAAGGGTACATCGCAGGTGGCGGTAACGACCCCGGCGCCGGGTGGCGGTCTCTCCAAAACTCTGACGTTTACAATCAATTGATCACCGCTGCTCGTAACTCTTACCTGCTCGGGCGCTTTCTGGATGTAGACGCGTTCGCGGAAATTCCCTATTCTCGATTGACTGATATGCAGCCGTCGCACAAGCCGCATGCGCTTCGTCCCGGCGACGTGGTCCGCGTGCTCTCGCTAGCCAGCCCGGTGCAGGAAGACCGCTTGAAGAAGGGTTGCGAGGAGATTAAGCGGCTGGGCTACACGCCGCAAATGGAGGCTCCGGCTGCACGGGAGGAGGGATCGTTTTTTGCAGATTCGGCTGGGAATCGCCTCCGCGCTTTGCAGAGTGCGCTGCAAGATGCCGACACGCGAGCAATTTTTTGTTCACGTGGCGGTTACGGTTCGAATTATTTGATCGAAGGCCTCGGCGCGCCGGCCGCGAGCCCGAAGATTTTTCTCGGATCGAGCGATATAACGTCCCTTCAAGCTTTCCTGTGGCAACAGTTCAGATGGGTGAGCTTCTATGGCCCGATGGTCGCGGCGAACTTCGATCAAGGCGCGGGTGCGGGGCATGGTTACGATGAAGCGAGTCTGATGAGCGCACTTACCGCCACCGAACTGGGCTGGGCACTCGATTTACAAGGCGAGCCGCTCATCAAAGGCTCGGCGCGAGGAATAACAGTTGGCGGCTGTCTGACGCTGCTTGAGACGACTCTCGGCACGCCATGGGAAATCGAGACGAATGGCGCAATTTTGATTCTCGAGGATCGCGGGATGAAGCCGTACCAAGTCGACCGGGCGCTGATGCACATGAAGCAAGCAGGAAAGTTCAGAGCCTTGGAAGGAATTGTATTGGGCGAGTTCCCCGATTGCGAAGGGCCCGCGGGCGACGAAACCGTGCGCGACACGGTCCGCAGAGTCCTGGGCGATTCCGGCATTCCAATCGTTTGGGGCGCGCCAATTGGACACACCTCGCGTCCGATGTTGACGATTCCTTTAGGAGTGCTGGCCGAGCTATCCAGCGCGGGGGGCGGGATTCTTCATATTTTGGAACCTGCTTGCACCGCATGAAATATACAGCAACGATCTTGAGAGGGCGTAGCGAATGAATTCTGTCCTCGAAAAGCGAGCCGCGAAGCACATCCACATGCTCGGCCTTGCCGGATCGGCCATGGCTCCGGTGGCGGGGATGCTGAAGGAGCGCGGCTTTCGGGTAACCGGCTCGGACGTGAATGTGTATCCTCCGGCATCGACACTGCTCGATTCGCTGGGCATTGCGTGGAATGAAGGATACCGCGCGGAAAATCTGACGCCCGCGCCGGATCTCGCGGTGATCGGCAACGCCATCTCGCGCGGCAATCCCGAGGTGGAACGCATCCTCGATGAGAAAATTCCGTACTGCTCGATGCCGCGGATCATCGAGGACTACTTTTTGCCGGGCCGCGATTCGATTGTCGTCGCCGGAACACACGGCAAAACCACGACCACGGCGATGCTTGCCTGGATTTTCCAGACTGCGGGACGGCAGCCAGACTTTTTGATTGGTGGCGTGGCCCCGAATTTTGGCGACCGCAGTTACGGTCTGGGAGGCGGAAAAGAATTCATCATCGAAGGAGACGAATACGACACGGCTTTTTTCGACAAGGGACCGAAATTCCTGCACTATCACCCCGACGAGGTGATCCTCACGTCGCTGGAATACGACCATGCGGATATTTATCCGGACGTGGCTGCGATCGCGCTGCAATTCCGCAGGCTGGTGAATCTGGTTCCGCGACGTGGGCGAATTTTGATCTGGGGCGGGAGCCGCGAGCTGAAGGAAGTGGCCGCCAAGGCGTTTTGCCCGGTGGAGACTTTCGGGCTGACGCCGGAGTGCGACTGGCAGGCCAGCGATATCGGTTGGGATGAAACGGCGACGAAGTTCCGTGTAGTATTTCGCGGAAGCGAAGTCGCGCGTATCCGAATTCCAGTGGCCGGCACTCACAATGTGCTGGATGCGCTTGCTGCGATTGGGTTGGCGCGCGGCCGAGGCGTGGATCGCGATGCGATTGCGCAGGCGCTTGCGACGTTCCAGAGCGTGCGCCGGCGGATGGAGATCAAGGGCGAAGCGGGCGGCGTGTTGGTGGTCGAAGACTTTGCGCACCATCCAACCGCGATTCGTTCGACGCTCGAGGCGGCGCGAATGCGCTGGCCGAAACGCCGGATTTGGACCGCGGTCGAGCCGCGTTCGAATACCATGCGCCGCAAAATATTTCAGGAGGCCTTGCCGGAAGCTCTTTCACTGGCCGACACCGTGCTTTTCGGGCCGGTAAATCGCGCGCAGTTGCTGGAAAAAGGCGAACGGCTTTCGCCCGAAGACATCTGCGAATTGATTCGCGCGCGCGGGCGCAACGCGGAGGCATGCGATTCAGCGGACGAAATTGCGAATCGAATTGCGTCGGGAGCCAAGCCGGGCGACATGGTTTTGATCATGTCCAATGGAGGCTTCGACGGACTCACCACCAAGCTTCTTGAGAAACTTCGAGCTCCGGTTGGTACGCGGGGATGACCGATGGCGGTGCGAAGCGCATGCTTCGAATCTGGGTTCTCGTTGCGGGAATGTTTTTCGGAGTCGTGGCGCAGCCGGCTTCTGCGACGATTGCGTACCGCGTTTCCCTCGCGAATCCCGATCGGCACGTTTTTCATGTGGAGATGGCGATTCCCGTGGATGGCAAGGAAGTGGTAGCGGCGCTTCCCGCCTGGAACGCTTTGTATCAGGTGCGGGATTTTTCGATCCGCGTGACGGACGTCAGCGCGCTCTGCCCCTCATCGATTGCCGTCCCTCTTACCGTGCGGCTGCTCGACAAGGACACCTGGCGCATTTCGCTGGCGGGCGCTTGCCAGCCCGGCGACCGCAATAGCTTCGAAATTCGTTACTCCATTCAATGGGACGATCCCGGACCTTTCAATTCTCAGCTCAACGAACATCATGCTTTCATGAATCTCGCTGAGGTTCTGATGTATGTTCCGGAGCGGCGGGCTGAAGATACCTCCGTCAGTTTCGAAGATCTTCCTGCGAGCTGGCGAACGGCGGCGGAGCTGGCGCCGGGCGGGGCTGCCAATACGTATGATGCCGCGAGTTACGATGCGCTGGTGGATGCGCCCGTGGAAGCGGGCGAGTTCGATGAATTCGAATTCATGGAATCCGGCGCGCGCTTCCGTGTTGTGGTCGACGCTGCGAGCTGGAAAAAAGACGAGTTGGAAGGCGCGCTCGAGCGGATTACCCACTACGAATTGAAGTTGATGGGCGGACCACCTCCTTTCGATTTGCCGTCGCGCGGGTATACATTTTTCTTTCACATCGGCCCGTACGAGGATCAGGGCGGCGGAGGGATGGAACACCGAAACTCCACTGCGATTGCGGCGACGTCCGTGGAGGCGGCCGCGGCGATCGCGGCGCATGAGTTTTTTCACGTGTGGAATGTGAAACGCATTCGGCCCCGCACGCTCGAACCGGTCGACTATACGAAAGAGCAGTACACGCGGGCGCTGTGGTTCGCGGAAGGGGTGACCAGTTGTTACGCGTCGTTCACATTGGAGCGGTCGGGGCTTTGGCCGAAGAAACAGTTTTACGACGATTTGGCCTTGCAAATAAGCGAGCTGCAGTCGCGTCCGGCACACACTTGGCAAAGCGCGGAAGACTCCAGCCTGGACGCGTGGCTGGAAAAATATGACGCCTACAATGCGCCGGATCGCAGCATTTCGTACTACGACAAAGGCCAAATTCTGGGGGTGCTGCTGGACTTAGCCATTCGCGACGCCACCGATAATCGAAACTCTCTCGACGATGTGCTCCGGCGCATGAACGAGGAGTATGCAAAGAAAGGCAAGTTTTACGACGATAACAATGGGATTCGGGCGGCTGTCGAAGAAGTGGCCGGAAGAAGCTTCGAGGATTTTTTTGGCCGCTATGTCTCCGGCACAACGGAGATACCCTACAACGATTTTTTGTCGATGGCGGGGCTGGAACTGAAGGCGAGTGCATCTGAGCCGGAATATCGGAGCGGGCAACCCGGCGGGCGTTTCTCGATTTCCGAAATTTTGCATCCCAGCGAGAGACAACGCCGCATACGCGAGGGCCTGCTGCGCGGCACCACCGACTGACATGCGCGTCGCACCGGAATTATTTGCCGCATGATTCGCACATGCCTACTCATTCTCTTTTTCGCATTGGCGATCATTTTCGGTTTGCCGTGGCTCCTCCTCTGGACCGTTCTGGCCGGCAATCCGGACTTCATGTACGCGATCGCGATGAAAGCGGTGCGCTTCGGTAACCGGCTTGTGGGCGTTCGCGTGCGCACGGTCGGCTTCGAAAATATTCCCGCTCAACCTTGCGCTTTCATCGCCAACCACGCCTCGAATATCGACCCGCTCGTATTTATTCCGGCGATTCCGCGGCGCGTCGGCATCCTAGTGAAGCGGGAGCTATTTCGGATTCCCATTTTCTCTTCGGCAATGATTCGGGCGCAATTTACGCCCGTGGATCGCGGCGATCGGGAAAGTTCTGGAAAGAGCATTTCCGCTGCCGCTCGAATACTCAAGGAAGGACTTTCCTACGCGATTTTCGCGGAAGGCACTCGCAGCGCGGATGGGCGGTTGCGCCCATTTAAGAAGGGCGGGTTCACGATGGCGATTGAAGCGGGCGCGCCGATCGTACCAGTCTCCATTGCCGGCACGCAGAGGCTGTGGCCAAAAGGAAGCTGGACCATCACGCCGGGCGAGGCGACGGTCGCGTTCGGCCCTGCCGTCGATGCGTCCGGGTACACTCTCGAGAGCCGTGCTGAGTTGATTCAGCGGGTTCGGTCGCTTGTGTCTGCCGCGCTGCCGCCGGAACAGCAGCCGCTTTAGAAACTGTCAGCACACACCTCCACGAAACAGAAGCCTTCGATCCTCAATCTGTAGCTGCAAAGCCGCAGATTTATCTTCTGCTTGCTATACTGCTTTTCGATGGCTGGAAAATTGATTCACGAGGTGTTGCCGGTTGGGCTGCTGCAGTGCAACTGCTCGATCCTGGGAGACTCGGCGACGGGCGACGCCATCGTGGTTGATCCTGGAGACGAAGTCGAACGCATCCTCGAAATTATCCGCCGCCATAATCTCAAAGTGCGCGCCATTGTCAGCACGCATACACATATCGATCATGTGGGCGGCCTGGCCACGCTTCATAAGGCCACTGGGGCTCCTGTGATGGTTCACGAAGCCGACCTGCCGCTTTACGCGAATCTGGAAATGCAGGCGCAGTGGCTTGGCGTTCCCACGCCGGCGATGATGCGCATTCGGGATTTCGTGAAGGAGGGAGACACAGTGCGCTGGGGCGGCTTCGCGGCGCGCGTGTTGCATACGCCTGGTCATACGCCGGGGAGCATCAGCCTGCTCATCGAACCGGGGACTGGCGCTGGTGACGAGGGCGACGTTGCGCCCAGATCGCGCCCCACCTCCAGCCCGGAGAATTCTTCGAATGATGCTCTGACTGAACGGCGCCTTCTTGCCGGCGACACTTTATTCCATGGCAGCATCGGGCGCACCGATCTGCCCGAAGGATCCTTTCCTCAGATCATCAGCTCCATCCGCGAAAAGTTGCTGGTTCTGCCGGAGGACATGATTGTTCTTCCAGGGCATGGCGACGTGACTACGATCGGTTTCGAGCGCGAGCACAATCCTTTCTTGACGTGAGAAAACGGAATCGACGGCATCTACACGGCGCAGATTGAGGTTCGCCAATCCGAGTGATATCGTTCGCCGCATTCCGCAGATTCTGCAAGAAAGGAATTCGTAAATGAGAAGCTCGCCGATTTTTTCCTGCGCGATTCGCATTGCATCGTTGCTCGTGGCCGTTAGCTTGTCAGTGCCGGCCGCCGCTATGGCGCAGGCGGCCTCGCCGAAAGCGCACTCGCTCGAAGAGCGAATCCAGCGGCTCGAGGATACCCAGGAGATACGCGGTCTGCTAATGAGCTATGGGCGCTTGCTCGACGCTCACGACTTAGCCGGCTATTCGCACTTGTTCGCCAAGAATGGGGAATGGGTTGGCGGCTTCGGCTCCGCGAAAGGACCCGCCGCTATCCAAGCCTTGATGGAGAAGAATCTGGGCGCGACTCCGAAGGGGAAGCCCGGCTCTACATACCACCTGCTCACCAATTTCATGATTGATGTGAACGGGGATAGGGCCACGGCGTGGTCGCGCTGGTCGTTTACGGTGACCGGCGCCGATCAGAAGCCCTCCATCCTCTACGGGGGCCACTACGACGATAAGCTCATCCGCGAGGATGGCCGCTGGAAGTTCCTGCGCCGGGTGGCTGTGAACGACATACCCCATTCGGACCCAGCCGAGGCAAAATAGGACGCCAGCACCACTGTAATTTGAGGAAAGTCGCGCCACCGAGGGTGGTTCTAGAACCATCTATTGCGAGCTACGGAACTCGGCGGCCAACTTCCCTTTACTGTTGAATACTGCAACAGGATAATCACTGCGGTCGTCCATAGCTGGCGGCGCTGACTGAGTGTATTCCTTGGGGAAAACACGGTTAGCGAAGGCAAAGATGCTACTTTCCGCTATACTTACCTTACGCGACGTTGAAATGGCGCGAGATTTTGTGTTCAGTTCCGGCGCAGCGTGAAGGTCGGTTTTTCCCTGGCTGAGCGCCGTCGTCGCGACGATTCCATGAAACCTGCGGGGGTATTTAGATATGAGACGTTCTGACTTGGTGAAGAGTCCGAGCAAGGGGAAGTCCGTGCGTACATCACAAATTGTTTTCGGCGAGAGGCAGCATTTGCTGCGAGTACTCGACTCGGTCGAGCGCAGCGCTTTGCCTACTTCGCGCCTGGATCAGGAGCGGCGCGTGATCGAGCAGTTGATTCACGCGCGGACGCAAGAGTTGAACCGGATCAACGCGGGATGGGATGAAAAAGTGGGCGTGGTGCTTAGCGCCGAAGTGAAGCCGGAAGCACTCGAGCAACTTTCGCGCCAGGCACCGCGAGAGGATTACTATCTGCTTCGCTTGATCAGCGAACATCCGAAAGTGGGCGCGAGGACGCTGGGCCGTCTTTCGCACCATCCCTATTCGGCGATTCGCGAAAACATCGCGCGCCATCCGAATAGCGACGCAGCGACGCTCTCGCGACTTAGCAGAGACCGTTCGCAGCCCTTGTGGTATCTCGTGGCCTTCAATCCCAATGCTCCGGCACCGCTGCGGAAGAAGCTACAGGAACGCATGCGGCGTCTGGGCGAAAAATCCGCCACGCAATAGGATCCGTTCAGAGCACCTCTCTGACGCATTTGGCCCCTCCTCGTTTTGTGCCGGGTAGAGGGTGTCACCGGCCTTTGTTTGCAGTGAGTTATAACGCGTTCTACTCGACTGTTGTGTCGAGAAGACGGTCAAAGCGGCCTTTGGACTTCAGGCAGAAAGCAAAGTTGACGGCCTGAAGGCCGTCGCTACGAAATGCTGTGTTAATCCCCGCGGTCACCGCTCAAAAACCTCAAAGCGATTGCCGGGCAATGCGGCGAGGTCCGTGGAGCACCAGCCGTTTAGGGGCGGGGTATCCGCAAAAATACAAGCAAGACCCGATGGCCCATGGCCGGGAACGAGAGCAAACTCCGCGTCGTATCAGCCTGTTGTCCCAAGGAGCTAAGTATCATGTCTGAAACCAAACCCAGCGAAACGCAGATTGAGCAGCGCGCCTATGAGTTGTATCTGGAACGCGGTTGCGAGCACGGAAGAGATACAGAGGATTGGCTCGAAGCCGAGAGAGAGCTGACCGAACTCGCGGAATTGAGGGCGGTCGAGACAGAACTCGCGGCGGAGGAACCATTCCCGGAACGGGAAGAACCGGTCCTCCTGAAAAAGCAAGCTGCGGCGGCAGGCGTTGCCGCGTTTATCGCGTCTGCTACGTAAAACACGTTGCGCCGCTTTTTTCGCAACAGCCGCAGCCCTGGTCTTCAAGGCCGGGGCTGCGGCTTCTTTTTTGGGCTCGCTGAGGTACCTGGCGAATCCCACCCCGCTGATGACGCCTTAGTCCCGTCCCACTGAACGTTGGGGCTACGATCCTGAAGGATCCGGAACTGGGATGACGAATTTGCCGAGAATGCTATCGTAAACCACGTAGTTTCCGGAATCCTTGGCAACCAGTTCCAGGACGCGTTTCCGCGCTTCTTCCAAAGTCGCCGATGTTTCTATCCATAGGTGATTGCCATCGGGCAGTTTTTGAAAAATATCAAACGACCGGTAAGACATGTTCTCCTCTTAGAAAGAGCTAGCCATCGGTTGCGGGGGCGGCGTATATAGCACGAACGAGATGTAAAGTCTGTTGGGCCGGCGACCGAACGCAGCGAACCCTTCCATGCGATGAAGGCAAAAGCCCACGATTAGAAGTGCGCTCATTTTGAGCTAATTGAGCTGACGCTATGAAGTCAGCCAGATGCGCGTACTGACCTTTGGCTGTGCCTGCAGCTACCGAGCGGCGAGGAGAGTGAGGTTCGAAGTGATGTGCTTCACGTACTTTTGCGTTTCCGGAAAAGGAGGGACGCCGCCATAGCGGTCTACCATCTCGGGACCAGCGTTGTAGGCGGCGAGGGCAAGGCGCACATCGCCGCGGTAGCGGCTTAGCAAGTCCTTCAGGTAGTGCGTGCCGGCGTCGATATTCTGCGCCGGGTCGAACACATTCACCAGGGCATAACGCGTGGCAGTTTCACGCAGCAACTGCATCAGGCCGAGGGCGCGCTTCCTCGACACTGCCTTGGCGTTGAAATTCGACTCGGCCGCAATTACCTGGGCGATGAGTTTTTCGTCCACGCCATATTTTTGCGCCGCCGCGTGAATGAATTTGGCGTAGCGTACAGCGAAGTCAGCATTGGCGGGAGGAGGAGCTGGGAAGAGGTCCTCCGGCTCGACATCGATCAACTCGCTGGCGGCAATATCCACTTGCCCACCCGCAACGGCGAGCCGCACGCGGTCCCCGTCAAGCTGACAGCCGGTCACGTGAAGTCGTGCGCCGGACCGGAGCACTGCGTAATCGGCGTGCGCCGCGGGAACACCAGTGGTTACCGCCGCCAACACCACGACGATAAGGGCGGCGGGGCAGAGGGCTGGGCGGAAAGCGATTTTCATTTAGCTGGATTCGCGGGCGGCCGATTAGCGCTGGCCGGCGGAGTCAGGCCATTATCGCGCAGATATTCGACCATTTGGCCGTAATGATCCATGGCGTGTGCACAAGCAAACATGGCCAGAGCGGCGCGTGTCCTTAGAAAAGGGACCGCGGGTTTCTCCATGGGCGTTACGGCGTTTTCGGCGTTGATGGTAGCGATGGCTTTGTGGCCGAGAGCGAAAGATTCCTTCAGGTATTGAATGATCTGGGCTTTTGTTTGAATGGAATCCGGGCCGTTTGAACCAACACCTTCGTCGGGACCGGCGGGAGGAGTGCGGCCGAGAATGGAATCAAAAAAGCGATCATTCGCGGTGGCGACGTGCTTGACCTCCTGAGCGAAAGTGCGCACGCCCTTGAAATTGCCGTTGGTTGGCGCGAACGAATATTTGTCTTCGGGCATGGCCTTGGCGGCACCGGTGAATTCAAATTCGACGATCGTGAGTTGGGTATCGAGAGTTGAAGTGATGGTGGGAGGCTGGTTCGAGATCGGCGGCCGTTGTTGCGCTCGAGCGCGCCCGCCGACGAACAATCCCGCACACAACAGCAAGCCCAATCCGAGGCCGAATGATCTCCGCATCGAAATTCCCCCTTTTCGATTTAGTCCTTTTGTTTATCGTTTGGGATGTAGGTGCGAATGGCTTCCGCCACGCCGCATTCGTCGTTTGAGCGAGTTGTTTTCCACCCAAAGGATTTCAACTCATTGGGACTATTGCCCATTATGACGGGCAAACCGGCATAGTCTAACATTTCCCGGTCATTCCAGTTGTCGCCAATCGCCATTACGTCTTCGCGCATAATCCCGCGGCGGCGGGCCCACTCCGCGACGGCGGCGCCTTTGGTTACGCCGCGGTTTAGCACGTCCAGCATGGAGACATCGGCGCGCGGGTATTCCGTAAGCGAGATGGAGTAGGCGTTAGAGCCCTGATGATTTTCCAATTTTCGAATCACCTGGCGAATCGTTTGGCATTCGGCAATGAACAGCACTTCGACGGGGTCTTCGGAATCGAGGCAGGCGGTCAGGGGTGCGACCTCGGCAACGTGGTCTGGATGCCTACTGAGATAGGGGCCCATAAACCGAGCCTGCCAGTCGATGCGTTCGAAGATGAGTTGGTTTTCGCGCGGGCGATCGAAAATCACTCCGCAAAAAGGGCGAAAATCGGAAGTGGCCTCGAGAACAAGGCGCGCCGCGGCCACTGGGAGCAACGAGCGTAAATGCGTTTCTCCAGAGGCGGATTTGACCAGGGCTCCGTTGCTAGTGATGAGTTGCACGCTGCAGGGGAGCTGGGAGGCGATGGCGCGCGCTGAATGGAACCGGCGCCCGGTGACGATGACAATTTCGATGCCCCGGTTGGCGACTTCGGCAATTGCCCGGGCGTTTTCGGGGGGGAGCTGCGAATGGCTGTCGAGCAGGGTCCCATCGATATCCATCGCGATAAGTTTGATGGCCAATTATTCTCCCGATTTGAATTATATGCGGACGACGGCGGGCCGGTACGCGATCGAATAGACGGCAGGGGCGCGGGACCGACCATTTTGGGACTGTATCAAGGACGGCTCATTTTCCGGGTTTCTCAGGTTCGTTCCCGTACAGAATACCTGAAACACTGCATTGATTGGCCGAGGGACCAGCGGCTATTGTCAGGCAAAGACCGCTACATGGGGGCCTTGTTAGTAGTTGATGGAAGAGTTGAGCTAGAAGATCTATCGCACACCCCGGGATCTCGGCTCGCCAGCCATCATACCTAGTTCGGTAGCAAGGCTCCCATCCCCTCTTTTTTCCGAGCGTTCCGAAGCATCCCAGACCTCGACCGCGACGTTACCAGCGGTGACGGAAGGCGATTGGCCCCGCGATCATTGGTTTGCTAACTTGGGTTTGCTAACATAGGTTTGCTAATATGAAAACCGCAGTGGGCGTGTAGCTCAGTTGGGAGAGCGCCTCGTTCGCAACGAGGAGGTCGGGGGTTCGAGCCCCCCCACGTCCACCAGTGCCCCTCGGCCAATCCAGTTCAAGCAGGCTCGAATTCGGGGTCCATGGCATGGCTTGATTCTTTTTTCCCCTCAGCAGGCGTTCCCACGGTCTCAAGCGTTGTATTTTCAGAAGCTTGCGACTCCATGAGATCGGCTAGTTGCAGTTGCATATTGCCAGGATTGGTGGCGTAGGATAGGCCTGTCGCAATATCGATGGTGCCGGCGCGGATCAGCTTCTCGATCTCGGCGTCAAAGTACTGCATACCTTCCGATGAACCGTCGCGCATGGCATCCAATAGTGTTTTACCTTCGCCCTCGCCCTTTTGAACATATTCGCGGGTGCGAAGAGTCGATTTGAGTATTTCGAAGACCGCCACGCGTCCACCGCCCTCCCGAACAGGAATGAGCCGTTGAGAAACAATGTAGCGGAAGGTCTTCGCGAGCCGAGTGCGAACCGCATTTTGGTCTGAAACGGCGAATGCGCCGATTACTCGTTCGACGGTCTTAGCTGCATCAATGGTGTGTAGAGTCGAGTAGACCAAGTGGCCGGTTTCCGCGGCATCCAAGGCCACTTCGATGGTGTCGCGGTCGCGCATTTCGCCTACCAAAATGAGCTTGGGAGCCTGCCGGAGCGAGGCGCGGAGAGCGAGCGCGAAGCTGGGTGCATCCGTATAGAGTTCCCGCTGGTGAACGGTCGACCGCTTGTGGGGGTGGATGAACTCGATGGGGTCTTCAATGGTGATGATGTGGCACGCGGTCTCCGTGTTGACCCTATCCACCAGCGCCGCCAGGGTGGAGGATTTGCCACTGCCCGTTGGTCCCGTCACCAAAACGATTCCCGGGCGGAGGTCGGTTGTCTCGGCAAGCTGAGGCGGCAGATTGAGCATCTTGAAATCGGGGACGCTGCTCGGGATCACGCGCATGACAATGGCGCAACTTCCGCGCTGCGTGAATACGTTGACGCGAAAGCGCGAAATCTTCGGTAAACTGTAGGAAATATCGCAGGAGCCTTCCTGCTTGAGCTTGTCGACGGCATGCGCGTTGCGTCCAATCAGATCGGCTGCAATACGCGCCGTATCCTCCGAACTCAGGCGCCCGACACCCGGAATATTCAATTGAACCAGCTGGCCACTGACTTCGATTTGCGGAGCGCGGCCGGGAGAAAAGATAAGATCACTCGTTTTAGGCGAGGCGCGAAGCATCGCCGCAATGATCGCTGGAGTAGGCAGCGGCTCCGCGGGAGCAGCTTTCGGGGGTGGTTCCTGAGTTTGGTCCATGGATCTCCTCTACCCGGTAGCCCGAGAGAGAGGACCCGCGGGCCTGTTCACTGCGCTACAAGTATGGCCGCAATTCGATCTCGCCAGACTTCTAAAGCGGGTACTGTTGCCAAAGGATAAGGATTAGGATGGGCCGCCCGGCGTCAGGGGTCGCACCCCAGATTCGACGCATTCCAGGGGCGGGTTCTGTGCCGCAAAACAAATTTGCGCCGGCAAGTCGAAGTTGGATTACTATGCCTACAAGATGGCCGGAAGAGCCATGACCGGCGGTTCAGCAGCGAATTGGGACCGATGTTCCCGTAGCTCCTGGTTGCTGCGTTCCTTCCCTGCGTGGGCCGCTGGCCTGTTGCTGTTCACCCTTTCCCCTGCACTCAAGGCGCAAAAGTCGTCGCCGCACCAGACCGGAAACTCGCCAATCACGTCGGGCGGCGCGGCCCCGACCTTTGGGTCCAGCACTATCCCGCCACCGGGCCAGGGAGTGGACCCGTTCGAGGATTTATACGGGACACCACTACTAATGGCTCCCATGCCCTCGGCTTCCGACCGCTTGATTGGTTCTGAAGAATGTAACTCCTGGACGGAATCAGGAGTACGCAGCCCCACTGTGAGCGTCGCAAGGCTGGCGGTGCCGGGAAAAGCTAGCGGCGAATACCAGAGAGGCTGTGGCGCGTACAAAGACAAGCGCCTCGATCAGGCAGAGCGGCACTTGCGCAAGGCAATAGACATCTATCCAAGTTACCCAGCGGCATGGGTGGTGCTAGGGCAGGTGTTGGACGCGCAACACAAGCGGGAAGATGCGAGGCAAGCCTGTTCGAAGGCAATCAAGATCGATTCCACGTACGTGGCACCTTATCTTTGCCTAGCGGAGTTCTCAGCGACAGAGGATGATTGGAAGCAGGTTTCGACTTTGTCAGAACGGGCACTGGCGCTCGATCCAGCGAACAATCCCTATTCGCTGTACTATTCGGCGGATGCCGCCTTTCACCTCAGTGATCTAGCCTCGGCGGAGACGAACGCGCGCGCTGCGGTAGCGCTCGATACTTGGCATCACATCCCGCAACTGCACCTTCTTTTGGCCCAGATTTACGCGGCTAAAGGAGAACCCGATGCGGAAGCCGCGCAGTTGCGAGATTATTTGAAAGTTGCGCCCAACTCGGGGGATGCGGCCGGGGCCCGCGACACTCTCGCACAATTCCAATCAAAACCCACGACCGCGAAATAGCGGAGCCTCGACCACGGTTTTAGGCGCGCAGCTCCGTACTTCGCATGCGCCGTCCGTACGTGGAGCAGACACAGGTAGCCAGGCATGTGCGCCGCGCACGATGTATCGTGCCTCTACAACTGCACAGGCAGCAGCGCCACTCGGGAGACTAGGGTTGAGTGTTGGACTGGCGCTCCGCGACAATTTTCCTGGCATTCGCGTACAGCGCCTTGGCCTGGGGAATCGACTCCTCGGCCTTAACGAGCTGTGGATCGTTATCCAGCTCGACTTTGTAGCCTTCATTCAATCCAAATAGAGTTGTGAAAACCTCGCGCTTGATCTCCCATTTCAGCCAGGGGAGATTTTGCTCGATCTGCTGATCGGTCACATGGATGTGCTGGTCTACTAGATATTTCTTGAATTCGTTGATTACCGAATCATCGACCACGAAATCCTTGGTCACATTGGGTCTCTGGCCAAGATAATATCGCGCGAAGTCTCCCACGCCCTCTGGAAGCGGGTAGAAAATACCTCTGCGCTCAAGCAGGTCCTCGAAATCGTCTGGCTTGGGCGCGTCCACAACTACGTCGGGTGTAATTCCACCTTGTCCGTATACCTGGCGCCCGGTATCGGTCAACTTTACCTCCGGCGCTTTCGGGCGCTGGGGATTGTAGTGGTAATCATAGAGGGTCACATTTTTGTAATTGCGCTGGATCAGCCGGCCGCTCGGCGTGTAATAACGAGCGGTTGTTAGCAGGAGTGCGGTATTTTCGCTCAAGGGAAACTGCGTTTGCACCAAACCCTTTCCGAAGGTGGTCTCACCGACAATTAACCCTCGGTCGTGATCCTGAATCGCGCCGGACACAATTTCCGATGCCGAAGCGCTTCCGCTGTTTACCAACACGATCAATGGGACTTCGAGGCCCTGATTTCCGGGGTTCGAATAATATGGCCGCTCGGGTGACGATCGGCCGTGGTGCGATACGACCAGCTCATTCTTGTCCAGGAACATGCCCGCCATGCCGACCGCCTGATTCAGGAGGCCGCCACCATTATTTCGCAAGTCGATAATCAGACCATCCAGTTTCGATGCGTCGAGCTGTTTCAGCGCGTCGGTAAGGTCGCTATCGGTGGTCTCGTTGAAGGTCGAGACGCGCACGTATCCGATGCCAGGTTTCACCATCTCGAAGAACTGCACACCGGGCCGCGGGATTTCGTCGCGTACGACCGTGACCTCGATTGGTTTCTCCCAGCCCTCGCGTCCGAGCGAGATATGCACAGCGGTGCCTTTGGCACCCTTCAGCATCTCAGCCACTTCAGTTGTGGTGAGGCCCGTGGCTACTTTCCCATCGACCTTCAGGATCACGTCGCCGGGACGAATTCCGGCCTTGAACGCGGGAGAGTTGACGAAAGGCGACTGAACGACCGTGTTGTTGTCTCTCTGCGCTACGACCATGCCGACACCGTAGTATCGCCCCTCTTGCTCTTCGCGAAACAGCGCGTATTGCTTGGGGTCAAAGAAGTTCGAATGAGGGTCAAGCACGTGCAACATTCCCGGGATAGCGCCATCATAGATGGCCTTATCAGTGTCCACGGGATCAGCGTAATTCCGTTGGACCACGGACAGGACATGCGTAAAACTTTTTACGGAATCCTGGGCGTCGTCGGAGCCCGCCGCCGTCGCGCGCGCCTGGGGACCGTAGACAAAACCGCCTAGCAGCGCCGATACCACCAGCACGATCGCCAGCAATACAATGCCTCGCGCTTGAGATCCTTCGTTTTGTGGGCGTCGAGCCGTGCCGTTTGACGCTGAAGATGGTGAATGTTCCATGCCGCCTCTCTTCGACTGTGATACCCGAAGTATAGCACAGCGTTCTGGGCTGTTTGACACGTCCGCGGCCCTCTTCTATGATGCAAAAAGAGCGCAAGCGGGCGCTGGTTCTTCGGCTTCCAATGCTGAGCATCCCCCATCTCATTGTGATCTTTGTGGTCGCGCTGGTGATTTTCGGACCCGAAAAGCTCCCCGAATTGGCACGAAACCTCGGAAAAGTGATGGCGGAGTTCCGGCGGCATACGAGCGACCTCCGCACCACTTTCGAAGGACACTTGCGCGATATAGAACGCGAGGGCGAATCCCGGAGGATTGCCGCAGTGCCTGCACCGGTTGCTCCGCCGCCGATTGCTCCGCCGCCGATTGCCGAAACTCCGGCGCCTGCTTCACCCGGCACCGTGCCATCCAAACCACCAAACGCCGCTGCCATCGCCGGACCGAGCGGAGATCCCTTTCCTGAAGATGTTCCCGATCCAGACCTGCGCTGGAAGAATCCTGGGGACGATCCCTATCTCAGCGACACCGAGTTTGCTCCTGGCGGCCCACCCGAGGAACCACAAGCCCCCGAGCCGGAGAAAAATCCTGAACGAGTAGAAAATGGCGGCGTCCGCCCCTCCTGAAGTCACACCGCGCCAGCGCGCCGAAGAAGAATCCGGCGGTGCAATGTCGTTCTTCGACCACCTGGTCGAGTTGCGCAAACGCATCATCAGCTCGCTGATCGCCGTCGGAATCGGGATGGTGATTGGTCTGGCGGTAGCCCGGCGATTCATCAACTTTATCAGCCAGCCGATGTGGGACGCGCTGCGCGCGAATCACATCGATCCAAGTTTGTATTACACGCACCCTGCAGGCTACGTCAGCCTGTACATCAGTATCGGTCTGTACTTGGGAATCGCGCTGGCGATGCCCTGGGTGCTGTATCAAGTGTGGCTGTTCGTGGCTCCAGGACTCTACAAGCACGAAAGGCGCGCGGTCGCGAGCTTTATCTCGTCCTCGATGTTTCTCTTTGTTTGCGGCATCGCGTTCGGATATTACGTAATGCTTCCGCAGGTTTTGACCTTCGTGGTGGCATTCGCCAACGGAGGTTCGGTGGTAGGCAACATCAAGCCCCTGATCGATATCAACGAGTATTTCGATCTGATTCTGGTGGTGCTGGTGGGCCTAGGAGTAATTTTCGAGTTGCCGGTGGTGGTATTTATTCTGTCGCTTTTCGGAATCGTTACGCCGAAGTTTCTGCTGCGGAATTTCCGGTATGCGCTGCTGCTAATCACGGTGACTGCCGCAATCGTCACGCCAACCCCGGACGCAACCACGATGCTCATCTTTATGGCACCGATGGTCGTGCTGTATTTTATCGGCGTGGTAGTTTCGTACGCGGTTTTGAGAAATAAGCGCGCCAAGGAAAACACGGGAGGGCAGGCGCCAACAGGATGATCTACCACCAGCGAATACCTTGGATCGGTGCCGTCGCGCTCGCGCTGCTGCTATCGGCGTCGTGCGGACATGGCGGCACGGGTGGGGGCGCATCGGCGGACTCCGCTTCCTCGGCGAAAACGGCCGCGCCTTTGCCGGCGCCGCGAGGCATCGCCTCATCCGACGCGGCGCCTCCTGCATCCGAAACCGGCGGATTCGATGGCCAAAAGGCCTACGAACAGGTGGCCAAGCTCGTTAGTTTTGGCCCGCATCCTCCGGCCTCGGATGCGATCCATCGCGTGCAGGATTACATTCGTTCGCAATTGAAAAGTTTTGGTTGTCCGACTGACGAGGATGACTTCAACGCCCAGACGCCGATCGGCACTCTAGCGATGAAAAATATTGTGGCCAAGGTTCCCGGTAGCGGGCAAGGAATCATCCTGCTGCTGACCCACTACGACACGCTTCGGCTGGACAATTTCGTCGGCGCAGAGGACAGCGGCTCTTCAACTGGGTTGATGCTCGAAATGGCGCGGATTTTGTGCAGCCAGCCCAAACGAAGCAATGCTGTATGGATTGCGTTTCTCGATGGGGAAGAAGCGCAGGTGGTGACAAACGGAGTGGCTCAGTGGACCGATACCGACAGCGTTTACGGCAGTCGCGAGATGTCCGCGCGGCTCGCTCTTTCAGGCGACTTAAAGCGAATTAAAGCCGTGATCTTGGCCGACATGATCGGGCAATTCAATCTTCATATCTCTCGCGATTCCGATTCGCCGAAGTGGCTCACGGACATCATTTGGCATACGGCGGCTCGCTTGGGATACCAGGATGTCTTCGTATCACAAGAGGCGGGCACACAGGATGACCATTTGCCCTTCGTCCACCGCGGAGTTCCCGCCATCGACATCATCGACTTGACGGACTATCAAAGTTTGGGTTATTGGCACACGCCGCAGGACACGCTCGACAAAGTAAGTCCGCGCAGCTTGGCGATCGTGGGCCACGTGATCCTCGAATCCGTTGCAGAGCTTCAGAGGCGCTGAAAAACGGTATCCTATTTTGCTAGGCGTGACGTCCGCGTAGCACACGCGCCGGCAGCAGGATGATTGCGGCAACCAGCTCGAGCACACCTCCCACAGCGATTCCCAACAGGCGGAACGGCAACAGGAGTACCCATACAATCGGATACAAAATCAGCGCGAACAGCGCGACCGGCCAGCACAGAACGAACAAAATGCACCACAAGATGAAAGTCAGCATCGCTGCACCTTAGTCGATTGAGAGCGGCCCTTTGCGGGCGCGCTCCTTGCCCTGCACTAACAGATACGCAGGAATGCGTGCGTTCATTTCACACTATATCAGGCCGGAAAAGGGGCATTCGCGGAAGGCGTCCTGCGGAACTATGCTACATTTTCTGGCGCAACGATGCCTAACATCCGCGTGAGCAGTTCAGCAGGTTTTTACAGTGTTCGCTGCGAGCCTAACGCGCTTTCGCGCGCTGCGTCGCTGGTCGCGCAGCTGGGCGAATCGACCGGTACTTTTTTTCTTTCTTCGCCGCGCGTCTGGAGATATTGGGGGAAGGCGCTGGCAACGAAAATGCCCGGCGGCTCGGGGCCCAGACCGATCTTATTCGATGATCGCGAGGCGGCGAAAAATCTGGCCACGGTCGAAACAATTGCCCGGCAACTGGTGACGGCGGGCGCGGACCGACACGCCATTCTGGTGGCGGTCGGCGGCGGCGTGGTTGGCGATGTGGCTGGCTTTGCGGCAGCGACATACCTTCGCGGAGTGCGGCTGGTGCACATTCCCACAACGCTGGTGGCGCAAGTCGATAGCGCGATCGGAGGAAAAACCGGCGTGAATTTGCCGGAGGGTAAAAATCTCGTTGGCGCTTTCTACCCACCGAAACTCGTGATCGCCGATCCCGGCGTGCTGCGAACGCTGCCGCATCGCGAGTACCGCTCCGGGCTGTACGAGGTGGTCAAATACGGGGTGATCGCCGACGAAAAGCTTTTTGAATTCCTCGAGCGGCGCATGGACGCGGTCCTTCGGCGGGATCCAGCCGCGCTTGGGTGGATTATTCCGCGCTGCGTGGCGATCAAGGCTCGCGTGGCCGGCGCCGATGAGCGCGAAGGCGGCCTACGCCAGATTCTCAACTTTGGGCACACGCTGGGCCACGCGCTCGAAGCTGCCACGAAATACCGACGGTTCCTCCACGGAGAGGCGATCGGCTGGGGTATGGTCGCCGCAACGATGATGGCACTCAGAGTGGGACACCTCAACGATTCCGACGCGAGTCGCATCATTCGGCTGGTCGCGAGCGTTGGACCGCTGCCGGGGCTCGGAAATATTCGTGCGTCGGAGCTTCGTCCAATTCTGGCGGGGGACAAGAAAGCGCGCGGAGGACGCGTGCTTTGGGTTCTGCCGCGTCGAATCGGGAAAACGGAATGGGGCGTCGCGGTTCCGTGGCCCGTGGTCGCGCAAGCATTCAACGGACTGGCTGGGATCGCGGCGCGCGCTGGGTTGGACTAAACGGGAAGGGCTTTTTGTGCCGGCTGGGCGTAGTACGAGGATGCAGCTACAATCTTTACACCGCGGCCCAAAACGATGCAAGTGGTTGTTGGTGTAAAGAAAAATCGTCCAAGGTGAATGCCGATTTCCGGCCGAAGATGACGATTCCGATGATCGCGACACCAAAACAGACGCCGCTACGCGGAACGCGGCCTGAAGGAACGCGCGACGAGCGGGAAGCGGCCGCGCGCGTGCGCGATATGTTCACACGCATCGCCCCGCGGTACGATTTCCTGAATCATCTTCTTTCATTTTCACTCGACAAGGTCTGGCGACGGCGAACCGCGAAGCGATTTGCCTCCGTGTTGGGGCGACCGGAAGCGCGCATTCTCGATGTCTGCTGCGGCACGGGCGACCTGGCATTTGCGCTCGACTGCGCTCGATCGCGAGCGCTCGGACCGGAGCGGGGCGAGCCTATTGTGGGCTGCGATTTCGTGGAAGCGATGCTCGTGCGCGCCAGCGTAAAGGCACGGCAGTGCCGTTCGTCGGCGGCTTTCGCCGCTGCCGATTCTTTGCGACTTCCGTTTGCTGATGCAAGTTTCGATCTCGTTACCACCGCCTTCGGCTTTCGCAACTTGGCGAACTATGAGGATGGACTGTGCGAATTCGCTCGCGTGTTGAAGCCGCGCGGCGACCTGGGCATCCTTGAATTCACCGAGCCGGGTACCGGTCCGCTGGCGGGAGTTTTTCGTTTCTACTTCAGGCACATTTTGCCGCGAATCGGCGCGGCGATTTCTGGCAACAGCGAAGCCTATGCATATCTGCCCAACTCGGTCAGAAAGTTTCCATCGCCGCCGGAACTTGCGTCGCTGATGGAGAGGTGCGGTTTCAGCGATATTCGCATCGCCTCGTGGAATTTCGGAAGCGTAATACTGCACTCCGCCCGACGCTCCTGATCGCCGGCCTCGGATTCTCACTTCGAGTTTTAGACTCTCGACTCCGAAGTGCCCTCAGGTATCATGGTCGGGTTGTGTCCACCATGGCTCAAGCGCTGATCGATCTTCGCAGCGATACGGTGACGCGGCCCACTCCCGCAATGCGGCGCGCCATGGCCGAAGCGGAAGTTGGAGACGATGTGTATGGCGAGGATCCCACGGTTAATCGCTTGCAAGCGCGGGCGGCAGAAATCTTCGGGCGCGAGGCGGCGCTTTATTTCCCGTCCGGTTCGATGGCGAACCTCGCCGCGATTAAAACTTGGACGCGCCCCGGGATGGAAGTGATCTGCGAGGCGCAGGCGCATATTTATCTTTACGAGATGGCGGGAGTGGCGGCGATTGCGGGGTGTATGCCCAATACGGTGCCAGCACCGAACGGAACGCTGACGTGGGATTTAATCGAGCCGCTGATTCGTCCGCATATCTACTATCGCGCGCAGACTGCACTAATCGAGCTGGAAAACACGCACAATATGCACGGGGGGACGGTGTATCCGCCGGAAATCGCAGAGGACATTTGCGACCGCGCTCACGCGGCTAACCTTCCAGTACACCTCGACGGTGCGCGCATATTCAACGCGTCGGTTGCGCTGGGGCGCAGTGTCGCGGACATTACGCGCAAATTCGATTCGGTGATGTTCTGCCTCTCGAAAGGACTGGGCGCGCCCGTAGGCTCGATGCTGGTTGGCTCGCGAGAATTCATCGACAAGGCGCGCGTAAGTCGCAAGCTTTTAGGCGGCGGCATGCGGCAAGCAGGTGTGCTGGCGGCTGCGGGACTGGTCGCGTTGGAAGAGACGCCCAAGCTGCTGCATCGTGACCACGAAAATGCGCGCCATCTGGCGGAAGGCCTCGCGCGGATCGAGGGCATCGCGCTCGACCCGAAGAAGGTTGTTACCAACATCGTGATCTTCGACGTTCGAGCCACTCGCCGGACCGCAGCGGAAATCTGCGCGGCTCTGGCAAAAGAAAATATCCTGTGCGGGGCTACGGGCCCGTTCTCCATTCGCATGGTCACCCACTATGACGTGGACCGCGCGAGCATCGATCGCGCACTCACTGCAATAGCCACAGTGATTGGCTCTCGAAGCGCCACAAAAGCAGTCTGAGGCGCTCGCCTTGTTGCTAAAATAAACTTGTGAGAAAGGAATCGTCTTCTTGAGCCTTCGCCCCGCTGTTCTGGCGCTGTGCGCCACGCTCTTTATCGCCGTCATCGGCTGCAACAAAAAGGAATTCAGCGAACCTTCCGGGCCACCGCCGCCGACCGCCGTCGTCAATCCGGCCACCGCCGGCTCGATCACCGGCACCGTGAAATTGGAAGGCGAGCCACCGGTGTTTCGTCCCATTGACATGAGCGCCGAACCCACGTGCGTAAAGGCTAATCCGTCTCCGGTGATTCCCCCTATCGTTGTACTCGGGCGCGATCATGCGCTTGCGAATGTCGTGGTGTACATCAAATCGGGCCTCGGCAGATATCACTTCGATACGCCGAAAGAGGCGGCCGTGCTCGATCAAAAGGGCTGCATGTACGTCCCGCGAGTGTTGGCGGTAATGGTGAATCAGCCCATCGCATTCAAGAACACCGATCCCACCACGCACAACATTCATCCCATGCCGCGCGAGAACCACGCGTGGAACCGGTCGCTCGATGCAGGTGAGCAGCCGTACGTCACCACCTTTTCGCATCCGGAACTTGCGATTCCGGTGGCGTGCAACATTCATCCCTGGATGCGCGCATTTTTGTTCGTGTTCGCGCACCCTTACTTTGCCGTAACGCCGAAAACGGGCGACTTCGAGCTTAAAAATGTGCCGGCGGGCACTTACACGGTGGAGGCGTGGCAGGAACGCTTCGGCACGCTGGATTCGAGCGTTACGATCGGCCCCAACGAATCGAGGGCCATTTCGTTCACGTTTAAATCCGCCAAATCTCGCTGACCCCAATCAGGCCTATTCCAGGCTTACCGTGGACCCGTTCCTACCCTATTGACAGCCAATCGCCGAAGGTGTTTAGTGCGATTGTTGGCCGACGGCATTCATTTTTTGGAAGGCACCAACTTCTTCTGGCGCCGGGGAGAAATTATATGGCCGAAGCAACGCAGCAAAAGCGCTCCGCCGATGGCGGCGCGTACGGCAGAGCTCCACAGCATCCGGACTTTGAGCTTACGCAAGTAGGACCAGGCACACCGTGCGGTGAACTGTTGCGGCGCTACTGGCAGCCCGTGGGTGTTTCGTCGAAGGTGACCGATCGGCCACAATACGTCCGCATTCTCGGCGAGGATCTGATTATTTTCCGCGACAAAAAGGGGCGGCCCGGCCTGCTCTACCCTCGCTGTATGCACCGCGGCACGACGCTTTTTTTCGGAAAGGTTTCTGAAGAGGGGATTGCGTGTTGCTACCACGGCTGGCTGTTTGACGTGGAAGGCCGCTGCCTGCGGCAACCGTGTGAACCTGATGGCGGCCGCAACCTGGAGGTTGCGCGCCAGCCTTGGTATCCCCTCGAGGAGCGCTACGGGCTGGTCTTCGCGTACATGGGGCCGCTGGAGAAAAAGCCGGTGCTGCCTCGTTACGACATTCTTGAAAATCTCGGTCCCGCAGAAGAGCTGCGAGCCTACATCGGTGCTTTCGGCGCTACGGGTGATAGTAGCCTTCCGGTGGCCCCGTACAGTTGGCTGCACATGAACGACAATGTGATGGACCCGTTCCACGTTCAGGTGCTGCATTCGACATTTAGCACGGTGCAGTTCGTTCCGCAATTTGCGCTGATGCCGAAAGTGGAATTTTTCCCAACGGAAGAAGGCGTCTGCTACTCGGCCAAGCGCAAACTTGATGACGGCCGCGAGTACGATCGCATCTCATCGTGGCTGATGCCGAATATCATGTCCGTGCCGAACCCCATCGACATCAATCAAGTTCGCTCGAACATGATTACTTGGTCGCTGCCCGTGGACGATTCCCATTTCACCATGGCAACGGCCGGGCGTCTTCCAAAAGCCGCACCGGATATTTTTGGCGGCATCCGCTTAAACGGCAAATTATGGGGCGAAATGACGGAGCGGGAGCATCAGGACACGCCGGGTGATTACGAGGCCCAAGCCGGCCAAGGGCCTATTTCGCTGCACTCTGAGGAACATTTGGCGAGCAGCGATCGGGGCATCATCATGCAGCGGCGAATGCTGAAATCGCAGATTAAAATCGTTGCCGAAGGGGGCGATCCGGTTGGCGTCACGTTTGATCCAAATAAGGCTGTGGTAAAAGTCCGTTCTGGCAATTTCTACAACGCGCCGCAACCGGCCTAGGCGCTTATGCGTTTTCTGGTGGCGAGGCGCTGCGTGTACAATCCGTTTGGTTCAATCCGATGAAGGGTGAGAGATCAATGGAACTTGGAAGGAATCGATTTATTTCCAAAACGCTGGCAGGCACCGTCGTGGCTGCAACGTTGATCGCTGGTGCTGCTCTGTGTGCTCGCGCGCAGGCTTCCGGACAAGACGAAGTGCTGAACTTGCAGAAAAAGTTTCAGGCCGCCACCGTTTCGGGTGACACGGCGGCCATTGCGTCCCTGATGGCTGATGACGCAATCTTCATTCATGGCAACGCGGCGAGGCAGAGTAAAACTGAGTTTTTGGCTGGCATTAAAAACGGTCAGCTAGCTTTTTCAGCCTACGATCTGAGCGACCCGAAGGTGGTGATGTTTAAAGGCGGCGCGATTGTTACTGGCATCGTGGACATTACTTTCAGGCCCCGCCCAAATGCCGCGCCCGGTCCGCCTCGCACTCTGCACATGCGCGGATCGTCGGTATGGCTTCACGGGCCGACGGGCTGGAAGCTGATTCTCGATCAGGATACGCCGATCCAGGGACCGCCTCGCGAAGTACCGCTCGCACCTCGCTGAAGCGGTTCGTTCCGATTCTAGCGGCAGCTTCCATCGTCGCTGAACGTGCCGCTGATGAGCATGCCCTCCAACGAGCTGCTGCAACTCGTGATCTTCGCGAGTTGCGGATCGTTGCTCAAGGCGTTTGGATCCACGGTTTTGGCGCCGTTCAAGTTTTGGCGCGCGGTAAATATTTCGTTCGACCATTCGGTCAAATTATCGAATTCGCTCGTGAGTAGCTGCAGGGCATTCCGGTCTCCGTCGGTTGATGCAGCGGACGCTAACTGCGCGAGGCCCGTCTGCACTCGGTTGTGATAATCCTGAGCCCCCGTCCCGCTTATCGCCAATCCATACGTCACCATCGCCCCGATTGCGCCCCGCCACTCTCTCATTTCTGATACTTCGCCGATCGCGCCCACGGCGAAACTCCTCGAGAGTTCCTGTGAATTGGAAGGCGACGCCCCAGGAGAAGCCGTGGAGCTTGGGCCGGGAATCGTCAGCACCACTCGATTCGCCTCCATCTTCACCACTCCATTCGTGGCTTGAGCAAGTGTCTCGACATCTATGTAGGAGCGGCCATTGATTTGGCGGACTCCTGCTGGCACCGCTTTTCCATTTACAACGAGCGTCTTGTTGGACGCGTTAGGTGTAGCGTTAGGTGTGCCCTGGGCTGAGAGCACCGCGGCGAGCGATAGAACGAGTCCAAAGATCAAGATAAGTCGAGAAGCGCAATACTTGTCCATGGTGGTCTCCCTAGGCCGGGCTGGTTACCGCATTTATTGCGACCTATCCAAGCATAGGCACAAATCGACTTTTCCGCAGCATTTCGATTTGTGGAATTTACGCGCCGCCACTCCGGCAAGTTAGTCTTTGAGGCGCAGGACGCGGGCAGGCGGATGGGGTGAGTACATTTCTTCCACCGCGGCGGCGCGGCGCTCCAAAATGGCGCGCTGGTTGAGAGACGCTTTGTCCGTGATCTCCCCGGCGTCGAGCGACGGCGGCTCTTCGAGCAGGATGGCGCGGGCGACTCGATTCGAGTTGCCGGTGGATTGCGCGGCGAAGGATTCCAGCAGCTCGGTGAATTTCCCAGTGACGGAGACATGGCGAAGGATTTCGGCGGGCGTGGCTCCGTCGCCCAATTCACGCGAGAGCAAGCGGCACGCTTCGAGATTCGGAATTATGAGCATGCTCAAAAAATTGCGATTCAGCCCGGCGATAACAACGTCGGTAACGTATGGCGCGAAGGCATGTATGATCCTGGTGCGCAGCGGGCCAACGCTGACCCACGTTCCCGAAGCTAGCTTGAAATCCTCCGTTAGGCGGCCATCGTACATGAAGCCTTTGTTGACATCGTTGGGATCGACAAAGCGGACCGCGTCGCCAAATTTGTAATAGCCTTCCTCGTCGAAAGCGGCGCGAGTAAGCTCCTCATTTTTCCAATAGCCTGGCGTGACGTTGGGGCCTTTCACCCGAATTTCCAGCTTCGCGCCGACGGCCACAAGTTTGGCCTCCACACCGGGCATGGGAATTCCGACCGCGCCGCTTTGTTCCGAATCCCAGGTGCATTGAAGGGCCATGGGAGAAGTCTCCGTGGCGCCGAGTCCAGAGGCCATGAGGACTCGCTCGCCGCGCGTTTCAGACATCAAGGTGCGATACGCGTCCCAAATCGGCTGAGCCAAGGCAGCACCCGCATAAAACATGAAATTCAGGCGGCTGAAGAAATTTTGGCGCAGCTGGGCGTCTTGACGAAAATAGCGAAGCAATTCTTCGTAGCCACGCGGCACGTTGAAATAGACGGTGGGGGCGATCTCGCGAAGATTTTGGACGGTCGTTGCAATTTTGAAGGTGGCGTTGCCATCGTCGATGTAGAGAGTGCCACCATTGTAAAGCGTCATGCCGGTATTGTGATTGCCGCCAGCCGTGTGATTCCACGGCATCCAGTCCACCACAATCGGTGGCTGATCACCCATGAAGGGAAAGCCCTGGAGAATCATCTGCTGGTTACTGCAAATCATGCGATGGGTGTTGACAACGGCCTTCGGCAGTCCCGTGGACCCAGAGGAAAAGAGAAATTTCGCTATGTCGTCCGCAGCGATGGCAGCATGCGCCCGATCCACGGCCGCAGTCGGAGCCGTGGCCGCGAGGTCGTCAAATGAAGTCGAGTGGCAATCGGGCTTCGGCCCGCGTGCGAAAACCACTTCCACTTCGGGACTCACGGCCGTTGCAAGCGCGCGGCGATATGGCTCCGCATTCGAAACGAACACCAGGCCCGGTGTGATCGTGTTCATCACATGTTTTAACTTGGCGAAATCCGTGGAAATCAGAGAATAGGGCGGAGCGATGGATGCGGTGGGAATACCGACGTGCTGTCCGGCGAACATCAGCAGCAAATGCTCGAGATCGTTTTCCGAAAGAATTGCGACGGGCCTCGCAGCGGAAAGGCCCCGATCGAGGAATGCTTGCCCGATAGCGCGAACCTTTTGCAATGCGTCGGCGTAGGTGAGGTAACGCCACTCGCCATTCGCCTGGCGCTTGGCCGCGAGGGCGCGATTGGGAGCTACGCTAGCCCAATGAATTAAGCGTTCGGTGAGGACGCGGGGGTAGGGGCTGAGTGGCTCGTCCGGGCGCACGATGATCGCGCCATCCGGCCGGCGTTCCATGGAGGCACGGGAAGTCCGCAAGCGGACAGGTCGCAAGGGCGCTTCGGGATTTGATCGCGCGAGCGCGGGTGTTTTGGTCATCGAGCGTCAGAAGTAGCAGTGTCCGGGAGATGAGTATACGACCGCCGGCAGCGAGGCGCAAAAGCGAGCGGACAAGGAGTACACTCCGCAGAACCCTTTTCGCTTTCAGCGCCATCGGAGCGAAAGACTACTGGACGGTGAAGCGTACGGGCTGAATGTAAATTGCCGCCCCGGCTTGAATCGACACGTTGTAATCACCGGGCTTTACTTGCGGAATCTTTAAGACAATCTTGTCGCTAGCCTGTTGGACGATGACGGCCTTGTAATCAGACTTATCGTCGGAGAGATAGACGGCGGAGACGACGCCCTTTCCGAGATTCTCTCCCTCGAGGCTGATTGAATCATTCACTTTGCCGGAAGTGGGATCAACAGCCTTCACGCTGGGCGAGCTCTGCGCAAGCGTAAAGCGCAACGGCAGGACTAGCAACGCGGCAAAGGCGGTCAGCGCCAACATCCGGTACAGCGCCTTGCGCGAGGACTCTTCTCCCCGGGCAAATTTGGTGCGAAAAACAAAGGCATCACGGTTCGAACGACGGGGCAGGATCGAAGCTCTGACCATGGGTCACCTCATGTAAGGATCAGTTCGACGTCGGATTTCGACCTCCTGTTGCGCAGAAGATATTCCGGGAATCGCGCGTTGTCAAACTTTAGCTGCAGGCGCGCGATCCGGCAGCTTTCAGCTTGACATTGCCCTCTGATCGGGATATTCCGCTCGCTTTCCTCTTGACATTGACTCCCGCGCGGTAGTAAACCTTCGCCCACGTTAACCGCCCGTGGGGGCGCAATTTCAATCCGCACAATACATTCTGGGGGGTGGGTCAATGCGTTCACGATCGGCCGCACTGAAAATTGCGTGTGTGATCTCGTTTTGCTTCTTGGCGCTGCTCATTTCGGTTTCTCCGGCATTGGCACAAAGTGCTTCCACCGGTGCGCTCGAAGGAACTGTCACTGATCCTTCCGGAGGTGTAATTTCCGGTGCGACCGTCACGGCCACCAATCTCGCCACGGGTCAGTCGCGCAGCGCGACGACGGACGGCAACGGCTCCTACAGATTCTCGCTCCTGACGCCGGGCAATTATGACGTGAAGTTTTCTGCCGCGGGTTTCAAGACCGCTGAGGTCCCCTCGGTCACCGTGAACGTCACGGAAACTCCGGTATTGAATCGCAGCCTGGAGATCGGCGCGCAGACGCAACAAATAACCGTCGAATCGACCGCCGAGACCATCCAGACGCAGAACGCGACGATAGGCGGATTGGTCTCCGGGCAAACCGTCACGGAACTGCCCCTGAGTACGCGAAACTACACGCAGGTGATTGACCTCTCGCCCGGCGTCGTCGCAAACGTGGCCACTGCTACCGCTGTCGGCAACGGCACGATGGACATCAACGTGAACGGCTCCGGCTCCGACCAGAACACGTACATGATGGATGGGGTCATCACCACGAACTACGGCAGCGGCGGCGCGGCGCAGTCGGGCAGTTATGCCGGCATCCCGATTCCCAATCCGGACTCGATTCAGGAGTTCAAGGTTCAGACCTCGCAATACGATGCGGCCTACGGACAGAACCCCGGCGCAAACGTAAACGTCGTGACCAAGAGCGGCACCAATCAGTTCCACGGAGCGATCTGGGAATTCAACCGCAACAACTTTTTCAACGCCAACGATTTCTTCTACAAGAGATCGGAAGCAAACGAAGGTCTGACGAACAAACCGCCGGAAGTGAAGCAGAACCAGTATGGCGGGACCTTCGGCGGGCCGATCAAGAAGGACAAGATTTTCTTCTTTGGCTCCTACCAGGGCACGCGGCAGCTCAATGGAATTGGCAGCAATGGTTTCGCCACCTCCCTCACGCAGGTCGGCCTGCTGCCGCTCAACGAACCGGGCGTTCCCTTTGCGCAAGCGCGCTCGGACGGCAACGCGGGTACCATTCCGCTCGATTTTAGGGGCGCCCCGTGCAACTACACCACCTACCGGCAATACTTGGGGTGTGCATTTGCGGGTGAGACGGACTTCGCCAGCGGTTTGGGCCAGGCAGGCCACTTCGTCCTTCCCGACGGATCCAATATCAGTAACACCGCGATCGCTCTGTTGCGCCAGACCGAGAAAATCCCCCAGGTGAAGGGTGGCTTCAACAACGGCTATTACCTCCCCAGTCTGCGTTACAACTCGGCTGGCCTTCCCTTCTGCGTCGCGAACAACTTCTCGTGCGCTACGCCTACAACGATTTCACAAGCCACGATCGCCAATGAAGATCAGTACATGATTAACTCGGATTATGTCCTCAACAGCAAGAACACCCTGTCGGAAAAGTACTTCTTCTCGAAAGATCCGCAGACCCAAAGTTTCAGCTGCATCGTCACCGGTTGCGACCCGGGCGCGCCGGAAAACGCCCAGTACGGTTCGCAATCGGCGGTCGTCAGGCTCACGTCAGTGGTCAGCAGCAATTTCGTGAATGACGCCTTCGTCTCAGCCCAGCGGCTGTTCCTCAATGTCGCGGACGGCCTTACGGTCCAGTCCTGCGCTGGTGACGGCATTACGCCGCTCAACATCACTCCGGCGGTGAATGACGGCGCGCCTTGCCCCCTCTCGGCCGCCGCTGCGGGCAATCGCGAGGATTCCCTGATCCCGGTCTTCGGAAGCCTGGGGATTCCCGCGGGTTCGCAATGGGGAGCGTGGAGCGCTGGAGGGAATTTCTTCTCGGCGACCCATAGTCTCCAGCAGAGTTATCTGGCCGGCGACCAGATTTCCTGGAACCATGGCAAGCACTCGTTTCGAGCGGGCGTCAATACGCAGCGCATCCAGTGGAACTGGGCGCAGCCGAACCGAGAAAGGGGCTGGGTCGTGACAGGAGATATGGCCGACGTCCTGTTGAGCAGTAGCGGCAACGCTATCGACGGTACTCCGATGGTTCCGGCCAACTACCTCATCAACCTTTCCTATCGCCTGTTGCCGAATGGCTCTCCGAATCCTCACCACTGGCGCATCAGCGAGTACTCGACGTTCGCGGAGGACGATATTAAGGTCACGCGTCGTCTCACGTTGAACCTGGGTGTCCGCTGGGAATACGATGGCTGGCCCAGCGATGCCCATGGCGTGTTTACGAACTTCTCGGCCCAGGCTGCGGGCCTCGTGAATACGGGCACAGCGTTGCTCAATAACCCGGTGGGTACTCTCGCCGGATACATCGTCCAGAAGAATTACAACAGGGCTATCTACGGAAATCTTACTGGTGAGTTCGGGTCAACAGGCATTTTGGTCAACAGCAACAACACCTTGTTGAACGGTTCTCCGCTTGACAACTTCTCGCCGCGCATCGGTGTGGCTTGGCAGGCAATGGATAGGCTTGTTATTCGCGCCGGTTACGGCATGTTTTTCGACCGCGTTTACGGAAATCTTGTAGGGGACAACATCGTGGGTAACATGCCTCCCTACGCCACCGGTATCGGCGCGAATCCGGGCCAGACCCTTCAGAGTCCGTTTTGCCCCGTATGCCCGCAGTTCCTGGGCTTCATACCGCGGACCCTGGCTACGGGTCCGACGATTACGAATGCAGCTGCTGGGAATGGGATCTCGAACATAACCGACGCATTCGGAGGCAATGCTTCGGGCCTTCTCAACCCCGGCGATAACCCTGCAATGCGCACCCCCAAAATCCAGCAATACAATCTCGACGTTCAGTACGAATTTGCACCCGGCTGGATCGCTGACATCGGATACGTCGGATCGCATGGCATCCATCTCTACGATTGGAACCGCGATCCCAACATCGCCTATCTTGTGAACTGCGGCCCAGCATCCGCCACCTGCAATCCACCAACGGACCAGGTCAACATAAATCTGGAGCGACCGGCAAGCTCGTTCCCAATAAATGATAACGGCAACAACCGGGTTCTTGAGAACACTTCCAGCAACTACCTTGGCCGCGTGGCTTACTTGGGTGTGAATCCGGGGAATTTGCAGCAGGTTGAAACGGACGGTAGTCACCTCTACAACAGCTTGCAGCTCCAACTAAAGCACCAGTTCTCTCACGGCCTGACCCTTCAGGCCTCCTACACTTGGAGCAAGCTCATTACGGACATCAATGCCAGCGCCGCCGGGGCCGGCATTGCCACGCCCGGCAACGTACTTTCCGGCAGCGCGTCCTCCAACGATCCGTTGAATCGCCGGCAGCAATACGGGCTGGCCGCGTTCAATCGCCCCCAGCGCTTTGTGGTGAGCTACGCCTACCAGATTCCTTACAAGGCCGAGGGCTGGAAAGAAAAGGCGTTGGGCGGGTGGGGTATTTCCGGCGTGACCACGATTCAAGACGGCCTACCTTTCAGCGTTACGAACGGGGCCAATGGCAACGAGGCGACCCTTTTGTACGGTGCCTCACTCCCCGCCACCGGCCCAGTCGACCGAGCCGAGCTTTCTACCCCGGTCGATTGCAACGCTGTTACCGGCAATTGCAAGTCGGGGGTGAGCCTCCGTGCTCCCGGCAACATGCTGACACTCGTAGAAAACGGTAAATCAATTATCAATGGGAATGCGTTCACGGCAGCACCCCTGTTTGGCGGAACTCCGAGCGCGCTTGGCGGCCCCTACACGGGTGCCTGCACGGGAGCCAATCCTCAGTTCGTCGGGTGCGGTACCGGCTTCGGCAATTCCGGCGTCGGAATAATGAGTTGCTGCACACAGCTTAATTTTGATGCGGCGATCATCAAGAACACGACCGTCGGGGGATTGCGAGAGGACGCCACGCTTCAGTTCCGCGCGGAATTCTTCAACCTCTGGAATCACGCGCAGTTCAATGAACCCGGCAACGCCTTCGGCGGAGCCAACTTTGGAGTGATCACCTCGAGCGCGGTGCCGGGACGCATCCTGCAGTTCGGTTTGAAGTACAGCTTCTAGCCCATCGTTCTGGCGGTGATTGCCGCTACTCGGCGCCGTTTCGGCGCCGAGCGACCGGCCGGATCTTCGTCGCAATGGTGTCGCCGGACTCATTGGAGCCAGAGCGGTGCCTCGGCCATTCTTCGCCATTCCCCTCTCCGGTGAAGCGCTACCCCTCGCTCCATAAAACTAGCCGGGCACAAGATGGCAGAAAGTAGTGGCATGGCATCCCGGGTGGTAGTGGTAAAGTACCGCTCGGTTGTCGCGGGGACGCCGCAATGATAAAAACTGCCACACAGTTGACACGAAAAACCGCACACCTGTTTCGCGCCATGGCGCGGTGCCACCTCATCGGCTTGGCGATGCTGGCGACTGTAACGACACTCGCCAGCCTCGGCGTATGTTCGCAAGCCCAAGAGCAGAGATTTTTCGAAAAGGGTTCCACTCCTAGCTTTACCGCGAACCAAGTGGACCGTGGGAAAGCGGCCTACACCAATCGCTGTTTGAGTTGCCACGGTGAAAATCTGGAGGGCGGCGAATTTGGGCCGACGCTCAAGGGCGCATCGTTCAAGAAGCATTGGGATGAGCAATCTTCGGCGGCTCTGTTTTCCTATCTAATGTCGAAAATGCCACCTTCCGATCCGGGAACGCTGGGCCAACAAACCTACGCCGACTTGGAGGCTTACATTCTTCAGGCCAATGGTCTCGCGCCGGGCACAACGGAACTGACCGCCGCCGAACTTGGAGGATCAGGCGCGCAGGGAGCGGCGCCAATCCAGCAGAGTTTTCAGGGAGATGTACGCCCGAGTGCAGGCAACCGTGACGCAATATACTTAGCCGCGATGGCGCGCCGCACCGCTGAACTCAACAAGATCACTCCGGTGACGGACGAGATGCTTCAGAATCCGCCAGACGGAGATTGGCTGTTATGGCGGCGCACCTACAGTAGTTTGGGCTTCAGTCCTCTTAGTGAAATCAAAAAGTCGAACGTAGGAAATCTGCGCCTGGCGTGGAGCCGCGCGTTGCCGGTAGGCGCCGACGAAATCACGCCGCTGGTGCACGATGGCGTTGTTTTTATTGAAAGCGCCAACACGATCCAAGCGTTAGATGGCGAGACCGGCGATCTGCTGTGGCAGTATGTGCGGCCGCTGCCGGAGCCGATGCTGAACGGCAGAGAGTCGGTCATGAGGGGCCTCGCGATCTATCGGGACAAACTCTACGTTCCGACAGCGGACGGGGACGTGGTCGCTTTGGATGTGAAGACGGGCAAACTTGTCTGGGACCACCAGGTGGTAGTGCCCTTGTCAGGAGTCTACGCGCACTCAAATCATGATTTCCGCCTGGATGGTGCTCCGATTATCGCCAAGGGCAAGGTGATGATAGGCGTGAGTCTGGGTATAACGAATCCGAGCGGCGGCTGCTTTATTCTGGGGCTAGACGCACAGACCGGCGACGAAGTTTGGCGTTTCCACACCATCCCGCGTCCAGGGCAGCCCGGCGGAGACAGTTGGAACGGCGCGCCCGTGGATCAGCGCTTTGGCGCCTCCGTGTGGACATCCGGCAGTTACGATCCCAAGCTCAACTTGGTTTATTTTGGAACCGGCAATACTTATGACGTGGCTACATTGCTGCAGCCGCATCCTGAGAAGGGTGCGTCCAATGACGGGCTTTACACCGATTCAACCGTGGCGCTCGATCCTGATACCGGCAAGCTCGCGTGGTATTACCAGCATATGAACCGAGACGTGTGGGATCTCGATTGGGCGTTCGAGCAGTTGTTGGTTACGCTTCCCATCGACGGCGAACCGACCGATCTTGTGGTCACTGGAGGCAAGATGGCGCTGTTCGATGCTGTGAGTCGCGCCAACGGCAAGTATGAGTTCTCGAAAGACCTTGGCCTGCAAAATTTGGTGACGTCGATTGATCCGAAAACGGGAAAGAAAATCATCAATCCTGCGTTCGAGCCAATAGCCAACAAGACTGAGTTCATCTGCCCCAATGCCAATGGCGCGAGAAACTGGCCCGGGACCTCGTACGATCCTGCCACTCACATTCTGTATGTGCCGCTAGCCGAATCTTGCATGGACTACACCTGGGTTCCCAACGACGCCGCGCAGACAGCAGCGGGCGGCCTCGATATTCGCTTCACCTTGCGTCCGCGTCCAAATACTGACGGCAAGATGGGGCGCATCGACGCGGTTAATCTTGAGACAAAAAAAGTAGTATGGATGGATCGGCAGCGCGCCCCTGTCGCCAGTGCGATGTTGGCGACGGCGGGCGGCCTTTTGTTCGGCGGCTCGCAAGATCGGCAGTTCACAGCCTACGACGCGGAAACCGGCAAAACATTATGGTACGTTGGATTAAACGCGACGCCGAGTTCTTCGCCGGTGACTTACAGCGTCGACGGCAAGCAATATATTGCAGTCGTTTCCGGCGGCGGAGGACCGCTCGACGCGGGCGGGCACAGCCTGGCGCCGGAGTTCGATAATCCGGCGGGCGGGACAACGCTCTGGATATTCAAGCTGCCCGACACACACCAGATCGCACAGCAGTAGGATTCGAGACCACGAGATAGGGACACGTCAGATAAGCAATGTTAAGCCCGTCAAAATCTCCCGGTAGGAACGAAAACGCACTTCGGCGCACTCTCTCAATCATCGGTGCAGAATGCCGACCATTATCCGGCAACAAGCCTGCCTCTAACGCGAGAGTCCCGAGATGGCTTTCGATAATCGCACCTTTTGTTTTAGCAACCGTTGCGTTCGGCACTGTCGGAGCTTTTGCGCAAGCCCAGAGATCTTCATCGAACGCGCAGAAAGCGCCAGCACCAGAGCCGGGGAATATTCTCCCTGCAAATCACGATGCTGCATTCGATGCGACGACAGCTCGGCGGACAGCGTTGCTCAACAACACCACGCCGGTGACAGACGACATGCTCCGGCATCCCCCAGATGGAGATTGGCTCACTTGGCGGCGCACTTACGACAGTTTGGGCTATAGCCCTCTTCGCCAGATCGATGGCAAGAATGTGCGCAATCTGCGCGAGGCGTGGGCTTGGACTTTGCCAGTGAGTCGGAACGAGATGGCGCCGCTCGTGCATGAAGGGATTATCTTCATCAAGAGCGCCAACACGATTCAAGCGCTGGATGGCAGGACAGGCGATCTGCTCTGGCAGTATGTTCGGCCTCTGCCTGCGTCGCTCCATGATGGGAGCTCGGCGATTGTAAGAAATCTTGCCATTTATCAGGACATGCTCTACGCGCCCACCGCCGATGGACATATCGTCGCCCTGAATGTGAAAACGGGCGCGCTCGTGTGGGATCAGCAGGTCTTAGGCCCGCAAGAGATTGCGCACCATCTGGAGTTGGACGGCGGCCCGATTGTCGCCAAAGGCAAGGTGATGATGGGCGCCAGCGGCTGCAACACGTATCCGGGCGGTTGCTTCATTGTGGGGTTGGATGCCCACAGCGGCAACGAAGTTTGGCGATTCAACACTATCGCGCGTCCCGGCCAGCCCGGTGGCGACAGTTGGAATGGCGCGCCCGTGGACCAGCGCTTTGGCGCCTCCGTGTGGACGTCGGGCAGTTACGACCCCGATCTCAACCTCGTTTATTTTGGTATTGGCCAAACTTACGACACCGGGACATTGCTGGAACCTCACTCCCAAAACGGTGATTCCAACGACGGGCTATACACGGACTCCACCGTGGCGCTCGATCCCGATACCGGTAAGCTGGTCTGGTATTACCAGCATATGAACCGCGATGTCTGGGATCTGGACTGGGCGTTCGAGCAATCGCTGATTACGCTCCCCATCGATGGCAAGCCGGCCAATCTCGTTGTCACTGGCGGCAAGATCATGGTGTTCGATGCAGTTGATCGGGCCAACGGCAAGTATGAGTTCTCCAAAGACCTCGGGCTGCAAAGTCTGGTAAGTGCGATAGACCCGAAAACGGGAAAGAAGATCATCAATTCTGCGCTCGAGCCGGAAGCCAACGTGACTAAGCACTTCTGCCCGCATTCAGGCGGCGGGCGGAATTGGCCTGCAACGTCTTACGATCCCGAGACCAAAATTCTGTACGTTCCGCTGTACGAATCCTGTCAGGACTTTACTTGGGTGCCGCGCGATTCCGCCAAAACAGCCGAAGGCGGCAGTGACATGCATTTCGTTCTCCATCCCCGGCCCGATAGCGACGGCAAAATGGGGCGCATCGAGGCGGTAAATCTTCAGACTAAAAAAGTAGTGTGGGTCTATCGTCAGCGCGCGGCCGTTTCAAGTTCGACGCTGACGACTGCGGGTGGACTCGTTTTCGCCGGCTCGCGTGACCGGCGCTTCCGCGCTTTCGACGCGGCGACGGGCAAAATATTGTGGCAAAGCACGCTGAACGCCTCTCTTAGTTCTACGCCGGTCACTTACAGCGTCGATGGCGAACAATATGTGGCTGTCGTCGCCGGCAATGGCGGACCGGTGGCTTGGCCCCAGCTGACACCCGAGATTCCCAATCCTCTTGGCGGGACAACCCTTTGGGTTTTCAAGCTGCCTGGCGCCGGAGATTCGACGCAGCCATAATTTTCTTCGCGAAAGCCGTCGAAGCCAGCGTGCCAGCCCAAAGAACGAGTGTGACTACCATGCGTAAAGACGAACAGCAACTGATCCTCGGCACGGTTCGCCAGTTCGTCGAAAAGGAAGTGATTCCGGTAGCTTCCGCCATGGAGCACCGCGACGAATATCCGCATGCACTCGTCTCCCAGATGAAAGAGATGGGCCTGTTCGGCTTGAACATCCCTGAGCCATACGGAGGCTCGGGAGTGGATACAACTACTCTCGCCATGATCTTTGAAGAAATTTCCAGAGGCTGGCTGGGACTTGCCGGCATCCTCGGAAGCAACTCCGTAATGTGCGATGTGATCGCTCGATTCGGAACGGAACAACAGAAGCAGCACTTTCTGCCCGGCTTGGCGACTGGCGAGAGGCGCGGCGGCATATGTTTGACAGAATCCAACGCCGGGACCGATTTGCAAAACATCAGCACGACGGCCATTCGCCAAGGTGACGCGTATCGCGTGAATGGCTCGAAGATGTGGATCACCAATGCGCGTAACGGCAACACGTTTCTCCTGCTTGCGAAGACTGACCCCTCCGCGCAACCGGCACACCGCGGCATGAGCGCATTTGTGATCGAGAAAGGCGCAGCCGGCATGGCGGTGGGCCGCGACATAGAGAAGCTCGGATATAAAGGAGTGGAAACCTGCGAGTTGCATTTCGCCGACTTTCCCGTACCGGCGGAAAATCTGATCGGGGGCGTTGAAGGGCAAGGTTTCAAGCAGGTGATGAATGGACTCGAAGCGGAGCGCATCAATGTGGCAGCTCGCGGTCTGGGAATCGCACGTGCGGCGTTCGAAGAAGCCATCCGCTACGCGCAGCGCCGCATTGCCTTTGGCAAACCGATTGCCGAGTATCAAACCATTCAGAACAAGCTCGCCGACATGGCCACGCGAATCGAAGCCTCGCGCCTTCTGATCTACTCCGCCTGCGAGAAGCGCGACCGCGGCGAGCGTTGCGATCTCGAAGCCGGTATGGCCAAGCTGTTCGCTACCGAAACCGCCGTCGACGTGGCTTTCGAGTCCATGCGCATTCTGGGCGCCAATGGTTATTCGAAGGATTTTCCGGTGGAGCGCTACTATCGCGACGCGCCGTTGGTTGTGATCGGTGGGGGCACTAACGAGCTGCAGCGCCTGATCATTGCGCGCAACCTCCTCAAGAAGTACAAGGAAGAGGCCTAGGATGAAGAAATACATTGTCTTGACAACGATTCGTAGCGAGCGGCTAGCATCATTGGCGGGCATCCTTCGTGGCAAAGCATCACATAGCGGAGATCTGACATGAGGCAAAATGGACAACTGACGGTTTTGGATCCGCACGGGCAGCCTTCCGGAATTTTTGGGCGCCGCCTTGACGCGGAGTCGAATCCGCGAGCGATCCTCGATCCTTTCGAGCAGCCGAGCGGCGAGATCAAACCCATGTCCATGGCGCCCCGCCTCAGTTCGCTCGACGGCAAGACCGTCTATCTGGTGGAGACGGGATTCGCAGGCAGCTTCGAGTTCCTGCAGGAACTTCAGGATTGGTTCGCGAGAAACTTTCCGAGCGTGAAGACCGTGATCCGGCACAAGCGCAGCACGATGTTCACCGACGACCCGCAACTCTGGGCGGAAATGAAATCGAGCGGCGCTGACGCGGCGATTCTCGGTGTCGGTGGTTGAGAGGCCTGTTCGGCGAGTGTCGCCGATTACGCAACAACAGTAGAAGACGAATTCGGAATTCCGACTGTCCCTCTGGTGACCGCGCGCTTCGCGGATTTCGTGGAACGTAACGCGAGAGCTCGCGGAACGCCTCTGCGTTTCGGATTTCCCCCGTATCCCGTGGTGGGCATGTCGCGCGCCGTGCTGCGCCAGTACATTGAGGGAAACGATCCCATCACATCGAAGCCGTTCATGCAGGAAGTCATCGAGGCGCTCACCTCGCCGCTGACTGAAAAGGAAAAGCACCCCACCATCACTCGAAAGCAGAGGCGCCCGCGCTTGCTTCCTGTCGATAGCGAAGAACATCTCTATCGCAAGTTCGTCGAAAGTGGATGGAGCGATGGCCTGCCGTTCGTGCTTCCCACCGAAGAGCGAGTGGACGAGATGCTGACGGGAACGGATGACGATCGCGACGAGATCGTCGGCCGCATGATTATCACCACGCATCAGGAGAAAATGGAGTACACGGTGGAAAAAGTGGCCGCCATCGCGGTGATGGCGGGAGCGCGGCCGGAACATTTTCCGGTGATCCTGGCGCTGGCTGCAACGCAGGAACCGTCGATGCCGAGTTCCACCACGTCGTGGGGCCGCATGATAATCGTCAACGGGCCGATTCGCAACGAAATCGGGATGAATTGCGGCACGGCGGCGCTCAGCCCGTTCAATCTGGCGAATTCGGTGATCGGCAGAGCGTGGACGCTGATGAGCATCAACTTCGGCGATGCGCGCGCAGGCGAAAACTTCATGGCGACCTTCGGCCATAATCTGAACTACAACAACATGTGCTGCGGCGAAAACGAGGAGCTGAGCGTTTACGAGCCGTTCCACGTGCAGAAAGGATTCCGCGCGGATGAGAGCGTGGTGAGCGTGTTCCGCGGATGGAACATGCTGAACTTCGGGATCGGCTCGGCGAAAGAAATGGCGCACGTCATCGCGACGTTCGGGTCGATGGGCACCAGCATCACATTCATTGTCGATCCGCTGGTGGCCAAGAATTTGCGCGCCGAAGGTTTCCAAACCAAGCGCGACGCGTGCAAGTGGATCGTGGAAAATTCACACGTTCCCGCGGGGCATTACTGGGAAGGCCAGATGCAGGCCGGCTTTGCGGCGGGATTGGCGATGCAGGGCGTAGAACCATTTGCGTCGTGGGCCAAGCTGCCCAAGGACGCGCCGATTGCTCCGCGCCATTCGCCCGATGACATCAACATCATCGTCGTGGGAGGCGAGACGAATCCGATGTGGATCACCACGGATTTCGCGCACACGCGAAGCATGTCGATTGACAAGTGGGTGCCAAAAAGCGGAGTCCGCCGCGACGCGAGGCCGCTGCGCATGCCCGCGCCCGTGACGTGCAAAGATGGCACCTGCGGAATTCCCGAAGCCGCGCCGAGCGCCGAGCCAGTCAGCGCCGCGGATTAATTAGCAGTTCTTCAGCCGCCGAGGAGATCAGCGAGAATCCAGGCTGCTCCGGCAATCTCAAAGGTCTCGGCGCCTTCGCTCCAATTCGTATGAGTGCGAGGGTCTGAAAGAAGCAACGGTACCCACACGAGCAGCCCAAAGATCACGAGCATCATTGTGAGCAGGCGAGTGGCGAGAAGCGCCGCTCGATTCGTAAGCAGAGCCACAGCCGCGAGTGCAAACAAAACAGTCGTCGTTACCGCCCAAAACATCTGGCTTGGCGGAAGCCACTTCGGAACCAAATTCGCGGTAGCGTGAAGATAAAACGCCTGTTCGAGGGTGAACGAGGCGACACAGACGCCCAAGAGAATGCGGCCGATCCGGTGAAGCGTTTCCGGCGACCATGCCGATGGCACGTGCGCATAGACGATCGCCGCTCCGGTCAGCAGAGAGAACTGCTCGAAGAAGTTGCCCCAGCTATTGTAGACCTGCGGTTTGGCGACGATTCCTGGCACGCACAGCAAAGTGAACGCGAGATAAGCCGCACCGAGGACCGCTGCGCCCGTTTTCGCGAGCCGACGGAACTGAATCGCGGCACCGCCCAAGATCTGTGCAGCGGCGGCGGCGTAGACAATGTAACGCAGTGGATGCGAGCCGTTGTAGTCGTGCCAGGCCAACGTGATGACGCCAAAGGTCAAACTCGCCAGTCCAAACACGTGACGGCCGAGTTTCCAACTGGATGTTGATACGCTCATTTGTAACCGGGAGTCACAAAGGATTTGATCTGTTTCGCGCGGCTCGGCTGATCGCGTTTATCCGGCTTCAGCGGCTAGCTCATCGAGCGCGGTCGCTGCTTTATTCACGTTGTCAACGCCGAAGACTAAAATTCCTAACGTCGATCCCGGTTCCAATCCGCAGTAGGAGTAGTCAATGTTGATCTGCTTTTCGCCCAGACGCGCGGCCGCGCGGCCCAATTGCCCCGGCCGGTGAGGCAGCTTGACCATGACGGCTTCCGTTTCCTCGAAAATCATGCGCATGCTTCCCAGCAACGTTTTCGCGGTGGCCGGATCGTCCGGCACGAATCGGGTCAGGCTCTCGCCCTCCTCTACATACGATTGAAACGCCAGGATGTTCACTCCGCCCACGCCCAAAGCGAGAAAGCACTTCCCTAGCGCGCCCGGTTTGTCTTCAATCGTTACTGTAAACTCCCTGGCCTTCGGCATCAGACTTCATTCCTTTCCAGGACGCCACAACTGACTGTCGCCCTCGCCTGCAGATTGGTCGAGAAAAATAGGTTTCGCCTCTCCAGCGTAGTTGCCAGAATACACGAACACCATGAGGTGTTCGTGGGATAAGTCTCATTAGCCGGACAAGGGAGCAGCCACCTCGTCGGCGCGCCGGGGTTCGGTGACTCGCCGTTCCGCCAACGCTAGGGGTTGGCGGAACGGCGAGTCAGAGTTGCCTGCGGCTAGTTGCTAGTTCCGTCCGAGGGCAAGGCCGTCGGCGAGACGCCGACGGGAAAGAAACGCCTTGATTTGCCCGGGCCGTGCTTAACCTGCCAGAGTTGCCTATCGAACTGTTCAAGCAGGGCGCGACCGCGGCTTCGGCGCACTCCCGAGGCTTCGATCACGCGTTCCTTGGATTGGCCGGGGTTGCGGCGGATCGCTGCGGCGAGCTTTTCGACGTCGCTTTGCTCGGTAGAGGCTTCGGGCGAGCCGGTGACAACGAAGTCTCCCACGCCATTTGATCCCCCAGGCTCGACTAGCCGTCGACCTGGGGGCCCTGATAGCTCGGGGCGCAACGTGAGCGAAAACTCCTCGGCGAAGCGGCTCTTGAAACATTCCAGGCGCAGCAGGCCGGCGCCGCGATCGCGCGAAACGGCCAGCGCACGCAGATCGGCCATCACCATGGACATTTCCGTGGCGGAATTCTCGTCCGCCGCCGCGTGGAAGCGAATCAGCGAATCGAAAACGATCAACGGGCGGCGCTCGCGCGCAATTTCCAAAATGCGAAAGTCGCCGATGCCCGGAGGCGCGTTTTCGAGCCAGCCGCCCCAGATGCGGCAATCGGCCGTGGCAGATTGCTCGATGCCCAGCACCGCGAGGCGTGCGCGCATCACCGCCAGCGGATTTTCGCGGTCGAGATAGAGGACGCTCGATTGCGCGCACTTGCGTCCGAGAAAATTTCCGCCGCTTGCGACGCCGCGCAGCAGAGCCAGCGCCAGCCACGTTTTGTAGCTGCCCGGCTCGCCCGCCAGCAGCGTCACCGAAGCTTGCGGCAAAATTCCTTCGACCATCCACTCGATGGCCGGCGCATCCAGCGTGAAGACGTTGGGGATTTCGTCCCAGGTGCGGATCCTATGACCTCGACGCCGTCCCGCGCGCGTTCCATGGCGAGTGGGCACACGTTTGCGACGTCTCGTTCCGTTCGCGTGCGGCGCCATTCTTTTTTCCTTTAATCTTCCGGGGCGGCTTGTGCGGTGCAGGCCCTATGTAGCGGCCCGATTCAGGCTAACGTACAAGAGGATGGGAATTGTCAAGCGGTGCCTGTGGACAGTGATGGTTCACTTTGAAATGAGCCTGCACTTTTGCCTTTAGCTCGTTAATCAGGCATATGTGGATTGTTTCCGAAGGACGTCGCCCTGAAATTCATTCTCACGAATCGAGCAGCTAGGGGAACATCCAACCCTAGAGCCGCTCACTTGGCGGCAAAAGTGAAATCCACGCTGGCCGTCTCTCCCGCGCGCACGGTCACTTCGCGCTCCTGCGTCCCAAACGTCGCGGTCCAAATTGACAGCGTGTAACTTCCCGCGGGCACTCCCTTGATTTGAAACGTGCCCTCGTCGCTCGTCACGGCGTAATACGGATTCGTGACCACACCGATGTACGCCTGCATCCAATTGTGGATGTTGCAATGCACCGGCACCATGATCTGCGGATTTGAAAACTTGTCGCTCACCGGCGGCGAGCCCGGCTGCTGCGTCACGTCAAAATCGTGGCCCGCCTTCGGCATGATGTGAATGTTGTGCGTGGTCGGATCGTTGGACACCACTCGCAGCGGCTGCCCTACCATAATTCCCAGGACGTGCGGCTCGTACTCGCATTCGTTCTGCGTTATTGTCACGGCCTCCGTCGGCGCCGCGCCCGACAACTTCTCCGCACCCTTCGAGATATAAACGAACGCATTCGGCAGGGTCCCATTCGCATTCACGCGCCCATCTTCGGGCAGCACACCTTCCGGATGCAGCGACGCGCACACCGGGTCCTTGTCCATCATGATCCGGCGCAATCGGGGCGCCTCTCCTTTGAAATAAACTTTGCCCGCAATTTCGCCGCTTCCGTCGCTCTGCGCCCTCCGCGAGCTCGCGTGCACCGACGAATCCATCATCACCGCCGCGCCGGCCGCCAGCAGAATCGCCGCCGTCCCCACCGCCCATGCCGTCCGTAATTTCGTCATCGGATTTCCCCCGATTGTCATTTTCCGAGCGCCCTCGCTCCCGCCGGGCTGCCTCGGATCGATCTCGCTCAGAAAATAACGCCTAGGTGGAGATACAAAGAGTTGTTGTCGCTCGCGTTGCGTCCGAATCCATCATAGTTCGTGCCCGCCCCATTGAACTTGGTGTACGCCGTGTATTGCAGCGCCAGCCGAATATTTTGTACCGGCCAATACGTAATGTTGGCCACGAAACCCTGGCTGTTCGGACTTCCCGTTGCGCTCCCGGTCAATGCCGCCGGCGCGTACAGCAACGGATCGCTCGTTCCAGTGGTGACGAAATATCCGAACACTGGCGTCACCCGATATCCAAAATGATACGCGGCGTTCACGCGAAAAGTATTCAGGTCGTGCGAGAGAAAGCTCGCGCCGCCCGCCCCAAAAGTCGCATTCAAATTCTGGCTTTCGTGGATGTACGTTCCGCGAATCGTCAGCAGGTTGTTGTTCAGCTTCGGCAACACGCGCTCCCACTGCGCATCCACCGCCGCATCTGTGAAATCGTCCGTGGGGCCGGTCACCGTGTTCGGCGTCGAGCTGACATGCATGCCGTATCCGCCCACTTCCAGATAATTGTTCCCAAAAGATTGCTGCCACGCCAGCCGCCAGTAAGGCGCGGCGCCCTGAATGTTGAACCCGAATCCCACGCCCGTATTCGGCAGCGAATTTCCAAGATGCGCCGAGGTGTAGATCGTGCCTGCGGCGTAGAGGTGATCGTTGAACATCGCATATCCGCCCACTCCAGCCACATCCGCCGCGAGCGTCCCATCAATCACCGCGGCCGCCGACGGTCCCGGAGCCGAAGGTGAATTAATCCACGGAAATCCCCACGCCGGCGTGCTGTTCCAAAGATCTTCCACTGTCGGATTGTTGTTGATGTCGATTCCGTACACCACCGGCTTGCCATAAAGCTTCCCGGTGTTCGCGTATCGCACGTCCGTGTTGTCCCACGAAAAATGGTCGGCCTGCGCGTCGTACGTCACTTGAACGAACCCGCCCAGGTGGCTCGCGTAAGACCCCGCCAGAAATATCGACGCGTCTTGCGGCACAGAGATGCTCCAGTTCTGCGTGGCCGGTTCTTTCTTGTTGAGTCCCGTATCGGAAATCTCGATTTGCGCCGAAAGCGGCAGCACCGAAAGCAATGAAAGCCCACTCTTGTTTTTATCCGCGGGCGAGGTGATGGCCTTCAGCCCTTGCATGGTGTAGCCATTCAGCTTGAACGCGCGGCCCAGCGGCGTCAGCTCCGGCGGATTCGTGTGGCACGAGCTGCACGCGAACCCCGTCTGCCGCGAAAAGCTGGGGACCGCATCCGCGCTGCGCGGCGCCGATATCAGCAGCGCGCAAAGTCCGCCCACCACCACCGCACTCAGCAGTCCTGAGACTTTCGCACCCCGCAAATATGCCATCCAGCACCCCCGGTTGCTGCCTAACCGCAAGTTTCCGCCTAACCGCTAGATTATATAGAATGATACGCATACTACATCGGCCTCCTTCGGGAGTTTGTGACCAGCGCTACTTCTCGATGTGATGTATGTCACAACGGCAAATCGCACAACGGGACAGAGTCGGCGCCGTCATCCTGCCCGCCCTGACGCAGGAAGGGAGCGAGGTCCCCACGCGCCTGTAATCCCTGAAAAAGGAACAACGCTATCGAAATCAAGCCGCGCCCTTCTCTTGCAGTACATGCAGGAAACCTACACTGGCGTGAATCGTATTCGGCATCTTCTGCCCAGGGGCACGACCGTTGCGGATAAGACAGGTGCTTCCGCGATCCAGAACGGTCGCACGGCGGCAACCAACGATATAGGTTTGGTGACTTTAACCCGACGGCCGGCATCCTGCCATTGCGATCTTCGTAAACGATTCAGCGGCACCCTATGAAATCCGCGAAGGAGTGATCGCGAAGATCGCTCGTGCAGCTTGGGATGAGTGGGTTCCAGCGAGATGACTAGAGGCATTTACCTCCACGCGTCGATCGAAGCGCCTCTTCCCGGCATGAAATCCGTCGCGAACCAAACGCTCGCCGTCTTCCCGCCAACGACAACTGCGTGGATACCTTTCGGATTGACGAACGGCTTGATCGGCGTCTCGCCGGGGAGCTTTCTCCAGGTCGCGTAAGGCTCAAGCCCTTGGCTGCCAAGAGGACCGAGCATGCTTGATACAATCGAATTCCCCCAATACGATTGGGCGGTTTTCTCGACGTTCTGCGACAGCCACTCGCCAAGCGCCGCCTTGGTCTGGAAACCCTGCGCATTTTTTAGCAGCTCCGCCACCGACGGGTCCATCAGAAGCGTAGCGCCCATCCCGGAGAGCGAAGACATGTAGTCGCGCATCAAGTTTTGCGGCGCGTAATGTTGTTCCACCCAGCCGGTGCTGTTGATGAAATTCCAGCCGGTAAAAATCGTCACGATGCTGTCAGTAGCTTGGTGGCCCATTTGGACGTGAAGCGGCTGCCATCCTTCCGGCAGAGCTTCTTCATTCTCGGCGATGCAAAGATTGTTGTATCGCAGAGGGTTGCTCAGAGAAGCAAAACCAGTCACGCCCTCCTGGTAACCCTGGATAACTTTGTGTATGAGCGTCATGGATCGCCCAATCACGGAGTTTGCGTCGTTGTCCGGACCCAACGCTCCCAGGCCGGAATTCATCCCGATCTCTTTGCGAATCGGCCCATTCACCACAACCATCTGCGCGATGGAAGTTGTGGAATCCTGATACGGCACCATGCTCGAGAGCGCGAGAATAACCGGAAAATACTCCGGCTTCGCACTCGCCATCACCGCAAGGATCGCAACCTTTTCCACCGTGAACGGGCGACGCGTCCCGAATGTTCCGGCGGCGGATTTTACGATTTCATCCGGCTTGTGGCTGGTGCCTTTCAGCATGGCAGCCACTCTTTCCTGCGTCGGAATGATCACAGGATTGTAGTCGGTAAAACCTTTTTCCTTGAAGCAGAGCTGCAGATTATCTTCCGTGTCGGCGGGAAGCAGCCTCGGCTCTGGCGCCGACTCCGCAGGAACCCCAGACATCTTTTCCGCATCGGTGAGCGGCCTGGTGAGGGCGTCGACGATCGCCTGCATCATCGGCTTGCCGCTGACCGTGTCTTTCCCTTCGATATAACCCTGGAGCACGGATTTCGGCTGCCCGGAGAAAGGAAACGGCACGCCGACGTAGCGAATGGGCATGCCGGTGTTGTACGTCATGTTGGCGCCAAGCCCGAATGACACCACGTTGGAACCGGCGGCCGCAACGGTGGGTATGTGGTACTTCTGCTCGATCTCGCCCGCTTCGGAGCTCACGGCTCCGACGCAGCCGTGTCAACCAGCGACGCCGAGTACGACGCCGTCTCCCTTGTTTTCGGCGATTTCCTTCCACAGCGCGGGATCGTCGGTGACGAAATTCCCTTTCTTCACTTTGATGATCGTCTTCACGTTGGGCATGTGCTCGGCAAACCACGCCTGCATATCCTGCAGGATGCCGTCGTTCTGTCCCATTCCTCCCCAATCCGTATCGACGAGGTAGATTGTTTTTCCGTCCAGCGTGTCAAGACGAGGCGCGAGAGGTTTGCGCGTCGCCAATTGCGGCGTGACGGCGGGATTCAGCGCGGTGAGCAACCCACTTGTCATGGAAGGCGCAGCGCCTGACGTTTTCTTCGGAGCCGCACCCGCGTAGGACGGCGTAGTCGCAACGAGCGCCGGACTCGCGCCCAACAGCGCCAACATCTTTCGTCGATTCATCGCTCTACCTCCTCAAATTCTTTTCCGTTTCTGCCCGAGATCACGGCTCATCCGGAAGTCCGCAGCTTCCATCGGTGCAGCCATCCGTCACAGGTTTCGCGCGCCACTTGTCCACCGAAGCGCTTGTTGCATACGCAAAATCCGCCACCTTCCACATGGGACTGGTTTCGCCGCCAACGACAACAATGTTGATATTCTCGGGCTTGTCGTAAGGCGCGATCAGCGTATCCTCCGGCAGCTTTTTCCAGCTCGCGTACGGTTCAACGCCCTGCTCGGCCACCGGAGCCATCATCATGTGGATCAAATCCGTGTCCCAAAACTGCCCGGCCGGCATTTTGAAGTTTTCCGAAATCCAGCGGGAGAAATCCAGCTTGGTTTGGAAACCGTCGTTCTCTTTGAGATGCCGCGCCACAAGAGGATCGAGTATCAGTGTCGCTGCGGAAAACAGGCCTGGCATCGCTCGCAGCAGTACCAAGGTGTCTTCGCCAACTGACCGGACGGACGACCCGACCACATTATTCACGAAGCTCCATCCCCGAAACAGGCTGACGACGCTCTCTTCCCGGCGGAATTTTTTCTGCACGTGAAAAGGTTCCCAGGCGCTTCGTTCCTCGTTCTCGGCGACGCACATATTGTTGTAGCCGATCGGATTGCCCTGCGAAGTCCAGAACTGCTTCTTGAGCCGCATGTAACCCCAGTTGATGGTCAGAAGCGTCCAGGCGCGCCCGATCACCGAATTCGCCAGTGTGCGAGGACTAAACGCGCCAATCCCGGAGTTCATCTCGATCTCATTGCGAATCGGCCCGTTCACGAGGAGCATGCAAGCGAATGGCGTCGTGGAACCTGGAATAGAAGGATGGCCCGTCGAAGCAACCGCAAGCAGAACAGGCAGGTGCTCAGGCCGCGCTCCCGCCATCACGCCGACGATCGCGACCATCTCCACCGTAAATTTCAGATATTCCTGAGTATCGTGCAGGAAGATTTCCGTCACCACTTCATCGGGCGCGCGGTTTGTGCCCGTCAGCATTTCCGCAACGCGTTCTTCCGTGGGAAGTATGATGGGCAGCCCATCCGTCCAGCCTCTTTCATAAAAGAGGCGCTGCAAATTATCCTCGCTGTCCGGCTCGAGCTGCGTTTGCCTCGCGCCAGTGCGCGAAACTGGCGCGAAGTCGCCGCTGAACTCGTCTTCGCTGACGGGTTTTGTGAGCGCGTCGATTACCTCTTCGAACACGGTCCGCTGCGTTGCCGGGTCCTTCCCCTCAATGTAGCCGCGAAGCACGGAAGGAGGCATGCCTACGACCGGATGCGGAGTGTAAATGAAGCGCAGGGGAACGCCGTGAAAGCGGCGATCGTCAGCCACAACATTCGCGAATTCGAAGGTCGAGACAGGCGCCGTCGGGACTCCGTATTCCGTCTCGAGTGTGCGCGAGCAAGCGGCAACTGCCGCAGCGCAGCCGGGTCAACCAGCCACGCCTAGGATCGCGGCCTGCCCCTTTTCCTTGATTTCATTCCAGAGGTCTTTCGTATCGTCGCGGAAGATGTTGCCGGTCTTGCGCCGGCGCACGGTGGTGACGGAAGGCATGCGCTCGGCCAACCACGCTTGCACTTGATCCAGAAATTTTCCGCTTCCGCCAAATCCGGTATCGACCAGATAGATCGTCTTGCCATTGAGGTTGTCCAAACGCGGAGCCAGCGAAGAGGATGACGGTGGCTTCCTCGAACCATCCTCACTAGCGGCTCTGACTGTCCGGTACCCTTCCGGATTTAAAACCGCAGAACGCAAAAGCGTTGCCATGGCGCGAACTCCTCTGAAGAGGGACGCGATAAGTACATCAAAACGCTTTGTAGTTGTCAAGACAACGCAACCCATAGCTTAGTACGACGCAGGCGTTCCCGATCATGCGCATTAGTAACGTTCGACGAGGACGCGGTTCTTGCTGATCTCATCCCCATGAACGAAAATGTGAAGCCCGACCCCAGGAGCACACCCTAATGAGATGGGCGATTGTTGTCTGTGGAGTCTTGCTGGTGCTTTCAGTCCCCTCGGGGACTTATGCGCAGAAATCAGCTGCGCTAGAGGGCCCGCAGGGGTGTGATTGGGGTGACGGTGCGCTGCCGAATAGTCCGCCGTCGCCTCAGAGGATCATCATGAGCGCGAGCGCGGCAGCTAACGCCCTGAAACACGAAGTGCGACCCGTATATCCGGCAGATGCGAGAGTGAAGGGTGTCGTCTCGCTCTGCGCGATCATCGCAAAAGACGGCACCATTCAACGCCTTCAATATGTGTCAGGCCCCGCGCTACTGATGAGAGCAGCACTCAACGCTGCAAGATTATGGCGTTACGAGCCGACGCTGCTCAATGGCAAACCCGTCGAGATCGAGACGAGGATATATGTCCACTTCGGTCCGCAGCGCGAGAATTCGAGCAACAACCAAGAGCCGAAACACAATTAGCGGAAACGGTCAGCGCCATTTATCAACCGAAAGGCTTTTGACCTATCTTATCCCGCCGTAGTCCCAATACAAACTGTCGGACGATCCGGTGACCAGAATGTCGATTCGCCTTGAGGTAGCACTCCTCAACCCCTCGCCCATTCCTTAGGACTGGGCGGTTGTTTTGACAACGACCTCGCGAATGGCTAGAATCATGCCGGTCGCTGCGGTAATCTAGAGTGCGCCGCGCATTTCCACGAATGGGAGGCATACCCAAATGGCAAACGTCGCCAGGCAGGTTCATACAGCAGATGGAGCCGTTACCCAACTCGAAGTCATGAATCCGCGCGGCGAAATTCCTCCGCCTGCAACCGTCGGTATTAGCCCGCGCGTTTCGGCTCTTGACGGCAAGAAAATCGTCCTGGTCGACAACGGCAAATTTGGCGCGAACAATTTCCTCGATGCGCTCGCGGACATGCTGAGAGAAAAATATCCGAAGGCGACCGTCGTGATGTATCCGAAGCCCGCCGCGCAGACGATCACGAACCTGCCGAAGTGGTATCCCACGGTAAAGCAGCAAGGCGATCTTTTCGTTTTCGGTGTCGGTGATTGAGGGAGCTGCACGTGGTGGGGTTCCCACGACACAATCGAAATTGAGAAGACAGGAATGCCGGGCGTTTACTTCATAACCAGCGAATTCCTTCACGATGCACAATCCGCCGCAAAAGACGGCGGCATGCCGGGAATCCGCGTGCTCACGCTTCCGGCCGATAAATACTATCCCGCGCGGTCCAGCAAAGAGGAAGCGCAACCACTCGCCACCGGTTGCTTCGATTCTCTGATCGACGCGCTGATCCGGCCGACGACCAAAGAGGAAGCGCAACCCGCACCGATACAGAAGCAGCGTGAAGATGGAAATATCCAAGTGAGCGGCGAGAGTTTCCTTGGCGCGTTGGAGAAGGTCAACGAGTCGTTCCTCGCGAATCGCTGGGCCGATGGCTTGCCGATCATGCCGCCAACGCCCGAGTTGGTGAAAGCGATGCTCGCCGGCACCACGCGTTCGCCGCAGGAAGTAATCGGACAGGTCGCGCCGAAGAACGGAACGGCGACGGTTGAGAAGATCGCGGTGAACGCGGTGATGGCTGGCGCTAAGCCCGAATATTTTCCGGTGATCCTAGCTGGGATGGAGGGCTTCACCGACAAGCACTACGACCTAACGCACATGCAGGCGTCCACCGGATCCTTCACGCCGGTAATCATGGTGGATGGACCCATCGCGGAAGAGCTTGGCTTCAACTCGGGGATCGGGATGCTGGGTATTGGGTGGCGAGCCAACAGCACGGTAGGCCGGGCGCTTCAGTTGGCGCTGCTCAATCTTGGCCAGACATGGCCCCAGGTGAACTTCATGGGACTCACCGGACGACTCGAGGCATATACGTTCTTCACTTTTGCAGAGGACACCGCGAGGAGCCCCTGGGAGCCATACCACGTGAGTTTGGGCTACAAGCCCGAGGACAGCACCGTCACGGTAGCCACCTCTGTAAGCTCCCCTGCGCTTTTTGGCGGCGGAGCCGTGACGCCCTGGACAGGACAAGGCGTAATCGATTCGGTTGTCGGCCGAATTAAGAGCGCAGGTGTCGTTTGGCCTCACTCTCAGACTTACATCCTCGCGCTTCATCCTGAGTGCGCGGTCGATCTCGCGAAACGTGGCTACACTCGGAAAAGTTTGCAGGAATACCTTTTCGAACGAACACGCGTGCCCTATGAAAAGCTGGCGGGACCGGTATTTTTTGGCCACGACAACGAAATCGATTTTATCCGCACATCCATAGCCGACGGACGTATTCGCCCCGACCGCGCGCAATTTTTCCTGGACGCGCTGAAGCCCGGCGGTCTCGTTCCGGTCGTTCAGAGTCCCGCCGATTTCCACATCGTGGTCGCCGGCGGCTCGCCCGGATATGATCTGCTCTTCAGCTATCCGGGGACGAACTGGGCGAATCAAACGAAGCGAATTTCCGGAGCAACTCTGACGACCGCCGGGCGCAACTAAAAACTTCAGCGTTGGCCAGCCGCGGCAGTACGTGCCAGAATATCTGGTAAGCTAATACCGACCCCGCAACCAGGCTCGAAGGAGAAATATGAGCATCACCGTAACCGCGAAATCAAAGGGCTTTCCGCTCCCGAGTTCGCTCAAGGTGATCCCAGGCACGGAGCGGGCGCAGGCCGCGTATCCCTACTACATGCAGTTCAGCAAGGAAGACGACCAGCGCTTCTGGTTTTACAATTCCATGCATTTTCCCGAGCCGATGTGGGTCTTCGACATGATTACGGCCGAGGCGGCCTACTGCGCCTTGGGCTCGGCCAATACGCGCGTACATTCTCTGCCTACCACGCTCGGCATCGACTATCGAATCATAAATGGCCGCGTATATATTGGCGGCAATGCTGTCACCGATCCGGCCGAGATTGAAAAGCGTACAAAGGAGTTTCAACGCCGGGCGTTTTACTACTACGCGAATTGGGAACGGCTCTTCGCTCAATGGAAAGATAAGATGATGGGGCTGATTCGAGAGGCCGAGGCCCTTCCGAAGCTAGATCTTCCGGACTTCGAGCCTATCGAGCACGTCCACGCGGGTCGCGGGGTCGCCTCCAATCACTACATTCTTGAAACGTATCAGAAAACGCTGGAAGGCTATTTTAGGATGTGGCACCACCATTTCGAGTTTCTCCTGCTCGGATACGGCGCTTACTTGACCTTCTTCGATTTCTGCAAAAAGGCTTTCCCGGAAATCAGCGATCAAACAGTTGCGCGGATGGTGGCGGGGTTAGAGGCGGAAATCTTCCGTCCGGATGACGAGCTCAGGCGCCTCGCCAAGTGCGCCATCGACTTGGGCGTCGATAGCCAGTTCCGTGAAGGCGCCTCGCCAGACGAAGTCATCAAATCGCTCGAGCAATTAGGCGAGCCCGGCGCGAAGTGGCTGAAGGAGCTTGCTGTTTCCCGCGATCCCTGGTTCAACGTCAATGTCGGCGACGGCTTCTACCACTACCACCGCTCTTGGAACGACGATCTCTCAATGCCCTTCGGCGCTCTGCCAGGCTACATCGCGAATGCGAAAAAGGGACAGCGCCTTGAACGGCAAACCGAAAAACTCATGGCTGAGCGCAAGCAGCTCATCGCGGATTATCGCGAGCTCCTGGAGACCGACGACGAGCGCGCCGCCTACGACCAGATGATCGAATTGGCGCACCGCGTTTTTCCCTACGTCGAGGGTCACAAATTCTACTGCGAGCATTGGTACACGAACCTGTTCTTCAACAAGATCAGGGAGTTCGGTGCGCTCTTGGCCAAGCACGGTTTCTTCCCACAAGCCGAAGACGCATTTCATCTGAGCCACTACGAACTTGAGACCGCAATCGTCGACCTGATGACTTCTTGGTCCAACGGTTCGCCTCCACGAGGCCCGTCTCTCTGGCCGGCGATCGTGCGAGAGCGCAAGGCGGCGATCGACGAATGGGCGAAGCACGCAACTGCGCCGGCCCTCGGCCCCGTTCCCGATATCATTGACGATCCCGCCATTGTGATGTTGTGGGGCATTACCCGCGAGAATCTCGACACATGGCTGTCAGCCGGCGAGCAGCCGGATTCCAATGAGATCAAGGGCTTCGCGGCTTCAAGTGGAGTCGTCGAGGGAGTGGCCCGCGTTGTGAAGTCGGCGGAGGAAATTGGTCGCCTGCGCCATGGCGACATACTTGTTTGCCAAATAACTAATCCGAGTTGGGCGCCGGTCTTCCAGAAAATTTCCGCAGCTGTTTCCGATATAGGCGGCTCGATGAGCCACGCGGCAATCGTGGCGCGCGAATACGGGCTGCCCGCAGTGGTGGGCACAGGCACAGCTACGCAAAAAATCAAGGATGGCCAGCGCATTCGCGTTGATGGTGGCCGGGGCGTTGTTACTCTTCTCTAGTAGGATAGTTTAGGCGTGCCTTCTTCACAGATCATTGGCTGGTTTGCGGACATCGGTCTGTCCGATCGCCCCACTGTTGGAGGCAAGGGCGGTTCATTGGGTGAGTTAATGCGGGCGAGCATACCGGTGCCGCCGGGGTTCGTTGTACGCACAGCCTCATTCGAGCGTTTCCTCAACGCGCTCGAAAAGGAAGATCCAATCCGACCCAAGGTTGAGGCGCTCGGCGCGGATGAACTCGAAAAGATCACTTCACTCTCCGAGCACGTGCGCGCTCGGTTTGAAAGTGCGTCGCTGCCAGACGATGTGAATTCAGAGATTCTCTCTGCTTATGCCGAATTGTGCGGCGTGGATAGCCATCCACCTCTAGCAGTGCGTTCATCCGCCACAACTGAAGATGCGGCAGACGCCAGTTTTGCAGGATTGCAGGACACCTACCTTTGGGTGATCGGCGCGCATCAGACTTTGGAACGCGTGCGCTCTTGTTGGGCCAGTCTCTATTCCGTTCCTTCCATCGCCTATCGCCGCAAGCACGGCCTGCCGGAAAGCAGCGTTGCAATGGCCGTCGTCGTTCAGGGCATGGTCAATGCCCATAAGGCGGGAGTCATGTTCACGCGCAGTCCGCTCACGGGCGACCGCTCGGTGATTACCATCGAGGCGGCTTGGGGTCTCGGTTCAGCTGTGGTGAGCGGCGAAGTCACGCCCGACCGCTTCGTGATCGCGAAGATCACAGGCGAAATTTCGGTGCGCGAGATTTCGGATAAGCACGTCCAACATCTCCCTGCGCCGGCTGGCGGCGTCAGAGAAGTAGAAACGCCAGATGATCTTCGCAAAGTGGCCTGCCTGAGCGATGCGGAGATTTCAGCGCTGAAGGACATTGCGCGGAAAGTCGAGCAACATTACAAGCGGCCACAGGATATCGAGTGGGCAATCGACCACGCCGGCGAAATCCTACTGCTACAGAGTCGGCCAGAAACGGTTTGGTCCTCCAAGGATCATGCGCCAGTCGCTAAGCCTGCGGACGACCCGCTCCAACATGTGATGAAGATCTTCGGAGGCCGCCGATGACTCTCAGTGCCAAGGACGTGGCAGAGATCATGCGGCTCCTTGAGCAGTCGAGCTTCGACAACTTGTCGCTCGAAATGAATGGCGTGAAGCTGAACTTGCAACGCGGTTCGGCTGTACCCGTTCGACAACCCGCAGCTCTTTCCGCAGCAGCCGAACCGCCGCCGCAAGCGGCGCGCCCAGCGCAGCGAAAAGTCAAATCTCCGTCCGAGCCAGGACTCGCCGAGATCGCCTCTCCTCTGCTGGGAATTTTCTATCGTGCGCCGAAACCGGGCGAGCCGCCCTTCGTCGAGTTGGGCTCCAAGGTCGTAGAGGACACGGTGGTGGGTATCATCGAAGTGATGAAACTGATGAATTCCGTTTGCGCCGGAGTAAGAGGGGAAGTGGTCGAAATATTGGCCGAAAACGAAGCGCTGGTAGAGTTCGACGAAATCCTCCTGCGCGTGCGCCCCGGGGCCTAACGAATGGCGATCCGCCGCATACTCATAGCCAATCGCGGCGAAATTGCAGTCCGCGTGATCCGCACTTGCAAGGCGCTCGGCATTGAAACTGTGCTGGCTGCGTCCGCAGCCGATCTGGACTCGCTGCCAGCCCGGCTCGCGGACCGCACCGTCTGCATGGGGCCACCGCGGCCTGCTGACAGCTATCTGAAAGTTGACGCCATCGTCCAGGCAGCATTGGGCGTGAAGGCAGACGCTATCCATCCAGGTTACGGATTTCTTTCCGAGCGTCCGGCTCTCGCCAGACTTTGCGAGGACGTCGGCGTAATCTTCATCGGTCCAACGTCCGCCCAGATCGAGGCCGTCGGCGATAAATTGCGTGCCCGCGCTGAAGCCGAGCTCGCCGGCGTGCCGACCGCGCCCGGAGGAGCGGTCGAAACTGTGAGCGAGGCCGTGGCGCTCGGACGGAAAATCGGGCCTCCGCTGTTGGTCAAAGCAGTTGGCGGTGGAGGCGGCCGCGGCATGAAACGAGTTAATCGCCTCGAGGATCTGCCCCCGGCGATGGACATGGCCGCCGCCGAAGCCGGTGCCGCATTTGGCGATACCCGCGTTTACCTCGAACGCTTCGTCACCCGCGGACGTCATGTGGAGGTTCAGATTCTTGGCGATGGTAGAGGCCGTGTGGTTCATCTCGGGGAAAGAGACTGTTCGGTCCAGCGCCGCTATCAAAAACTGATCGAAGAAACGCCGGCACCGGGCCTCTCGCCGGATTTCCGTGAACGCATCCACAATGCGGCCGTGCACTTTACTGAGCGGCTGTCTTATCGCAGTGCCGGCACTGTCGAGTTCCTCCTTGATCTCGAACGCGGCGCGTTCTATTTCCTCGAAATGAATGCCCGGATCCAAGTCGAGCACCCAATTACTGAAGCGGTCACTGGTATCGACATCATCTCCGAGCAAATTGCCATCGCCGATGGCCGCGGGCTGCCATTAACGCAAGCGGATGTCAGGCCCCGTGGTTGCGCAGTCGAGTGCAGGATCAATGCGGAAGATCCAGGGCGGGACTTCCATCCCAGTCCCGGCACAGTTCGGACAGCCGAATGGCCCTCAGGCGACGGCGTGCGCGTCGATACCCACATTTTTTCGGGCGCTCGCATTCCCCCATTTTATGATTCGCTGATGGCCAAAATTATCGTCCACGCTGCCGATCGCCCTGCAGCGCTCGAACGCATGCGCAACGCGCTCGCTGCCACACGCATCGAGGGCGTCGCTACGAACCTCGCGTTCCATCTGGACGTCATGGCCGATCCGGAATTTCAGGCCGGCGGCGTCGACACGTCCTATCTGCCTCGCTTCCTCGAGAGCCGGCGCCTCATGCAGGAGGCTCGCGCGCATGGCTAACGTCCAAATCGTTGAGACTTCGCTGCGCGATGGTAATCAGTGCCTGTGGTCCGCGCTCGGCGTCGACACAGCCAAGACCCTCACTATCGCTCCGGTGATGGATCGCGTCGGCTTCAAGGCCATCGACTTCACCACCTCCACGCACATGGGTGTCGCTGTCCGCTACAAAAAAGAAGATCCCTGGGAACGCATTCGGCTCATGGCTGAAGCCATGCCGAAGACGCCGCTACAGTTTCTCTCCACGGGATTCCGTTTTATTTCCTGGGAAGCGGCCAGCCCCGAGTTCATGAGCCTGGCTTTCAAAACACTCATCAATGCCGGCATGCGCCGGTTCGCCTTGGCCGATCCGATGAATGACGCCGACTCAAACGTCGCATGCGCGCACATGATTAAAGCTTCGGGCGGTGAATACGTTGTCGGCGCCCTCGTCTTTACCCTGAGCCCGATTCATGACGACGCTCACTACGTTGCCCGCGCCCGCACCCTCGCGGAAAGCCCCGACGTAGACGCGCTCTATATAAAAGATCCTGGCGGCCTTCTCACACCGCTGCGCGCCCGCACGCTCATCCCTGCCGTGATCGCGGCAATTGGCAAAAAGCCGCTTGAACTTCACTCGCACTGCACGATCGGCGTCGGCGAACTCACGTACATGGATGCGCCCGACTGGGGAGTCAGCGCGGTTCAGTGCGCTTCGGGCGCCGCATCGGACGGCCTTTCCAATCCGCCATCGCAGCGCGTCGTCTCCAACCTCCGCGCCCTGGGGCATCAGGTCGACATTGACGATCAGGCCCTCGCTGAAGTCGGCCGCTATTTCACACACCTTGCGGAAGCAGAGGGGCTTCCGGCAGGCAGCCCTCAAGCGTTCGACGCAAATTATCTTCACCACCAATTGCCGGGCGGGACCGTCAGCACCATGCGCCGGCATCTCGCGGAAACGAGGGTCTCCCATTTGGAAGGCGCGGTAATCGAGGAGTTGGGTCGAGTACGTCAGGAATTGGGCTGGCCCATTGTGATGACTCCTTTCGCGCAGATGTTGATAACCCAAGCGGTGCTGAACGTTACTGGAAAAGAACGCTATGGCACGATTCCTGATGAAATCATCCGGTATGCGCTGGGAAAATTTGGCCACCCAAATGTTCCGATCGCGCCGGAGGTGATGGCTCGCATTGAATCTCTGCCTCGAACGCGCGAGTTGCGCCAAGAGCCGGGCATGCCGCCCTTGCGCGAATTGCGCCAGCGCATCGGCCCGGAATTAAGCGACGAGGAATTTCTCCTGCGAGCCACGATGCCCGCCGGTCAAGTCGACGCGATGAAGGCCGCTGGCCCCGCGGAACGCGCATACGATCCTGACATGGCTCCGGTGATGAGCCTGATTCGTCAACTCACTGCTCGCCGCGACATCGATTACCTCTCGGTCGAGAAGCAAGGTTTCAAGCTAGAGCTGCGCGGCCAGGCTGCGCCTGCGGGGGCGTGAGCATGCGCCGTTCCAACAACGGCTGGAGTGAACCCTTGGGACCTGTCGAGGGTTTCATGTTTGACCTCGATGGCACGCTGATCCTGAGTGACCGCTCGCTCGGCGGCTACCGCCTGTTGCCCGGCGCTGTGGGGGTGCTGACGGAACTGCAAGCTCGTGGAGTGCCGTTTGTGGTTCTCACCAATGGCAGCGCGTATCCGGCCGCAGAACAGGCCCCGAAGCTGCGCGCCCTTGGCTTGCCCATCTCGGACGAGGCTTTGCTTACGCCCAATACCGTCGCGATAGACCTAATGCTCAAGCGCGGCGTGAAGCGCGTCCTCGTGCTCGGTACGCCTGGGGTCGGCCAATCGCTGGCGGAAGCGGGGATCGAGGTCCTCTTCACCGGCCAAGATGGCGCCGAGCAGGTCCAGGCAGTTTATATTGGCTGGCACCCGGACTGTGGAATGAAGGATATCGAGGCCGCCTGCAAAGCCATCTGGAATGGCGCGGAGCTTTACGTCGCTTCCGACGTTCCTTTTTTCGCAACATCGAGCGGCAAAACGATGGGTTACTCGCATGCCATTGCTGCCGCCGTGCGCAAGATAACTCATGCCCCCATGATCCTCACCGGCAAACCTTCGTTGCACGCGCTGAGGCTCGTCGCTAAAAAGCTGGGAGTTCCGATGCGCCGCGTGGCCGTAGTTGGAGATGATCCAGTCGTGGAAATGATCATGGCGCGGCGAGGGAAAGCAATCGGTTTCGGCGTCACCACCGGCTTCACAACAGCGAAGGACTGGGCCGCACAGCCGTCAGACCGGCGGCCGCATCGGATCGCGCACAATCTCGGCGAGATCCTACAGATGACCACCTTCTCATAGGCAACACACGAATTTTCGCCCGCCACTAGTGGCTCGGGTAATCGCCTCCATCTCAGTTCAGTAGGGCTGCGGCAGCGCAGGGTGGTTTGCGAAGATATCGCGCTGTTTCTTTACCTCGTTGTACGGTCTGTACACCGTCGAGGGCTCGTCGGCCTGAGCAGCGAGAACGCCGCGCACTGTGCCGTGGTCGGTCGCCTGCGCCCAGCTCGTTTCATATCGATTCCGGAATACTGGAACCAGATTAGAATGCGCGATGCGCCAGCGTCCACCCTCTTTTACATAGTCCACATAAAACGTCCCCCAGATCCACGACGCGGAGTTGTCTGTTCCAGCGGCTCCCGGAGAAAGCCAGTGGCTACGCGCGGACAACCCGTCTTTCGCAACTTCGATGACGGGATTGACGGTCATGTGCAAGATGAAGAATCCTGGAATCGTTTTTGTTACTTCAAAAGCCAGGTAAAGCGCTCGTACATTCTCGAGGCCCCGATAGACGCCACTATCTGAGAACTCCACAGATACGTCCGGCAGATGTTTGGCGAAACACTCATCCACAATCCTTTCGAAGCGTTGTTTGAATAGGTAATGAATGTATTTTGACTGCAGCTGCTGAATCTCAATGGTGTCTTCGAGGTGCTGCACCCGCGCTGCCAATTCCTGAATCATGCGCATCAGCTCATCATTGCTAAGCGTCATAAATCTCCTTTCGCCAACACTGACATACGCATTTTGCATTTTGTTTAAGGGCGCCGCCACACACAAGTCGATCTGGCCGACGAACCTCGAGGGACTCGGCACGCAAGAACTTGTAGCTAATTCCACCGCTTTTCGTCGCTTCTGCGTACCGGATTACTTTATACTCGACTCCGAACTTTTGCTGCCAAATTGAGGAGATGAATGACGGCCAGTCCGAACGGTCTGCGGGTTTCTCAGAATCGCAAGCCTTCGCAAGAACCTGTGCAGCGCGTAGATCCGGCTCGAATCAGACGTCACCGTGAGCCCGAACCCCATATCGACGCGCTCATTCGCCTGATTTCCGTTCGCATCGTCCGCCTCTCTGAATTGATTCTGCGCATCGGTATTCTCGCGTTCAAAGATCGCTTTGGTGTGAAACCCACGGACTTGCGGATCCTGGTGATGCTGGGCGCGTACCAACCGATCTCCGTGAACGAAGTGAGCCGCAGAACTCACATCGACAAGGCCTGGATCAGCCGGTCGTTGCGAGGCTTGGTGCGCCGCAAACTCGTCACCCAGACGGCGCATCCCACCGACAGCCGGGCTTCGCTACTTTCACTAACAAAGTCCGGCGAGGCGCTTCTCCGCGAGATCGCGCCCGTTGCCATGGCGTATCAGCGGGAATTGTTGCGCGGATTACGCAGCCGGGATGTGGAACGCCTTTTCGCCATCCTCTCCGAGCGGGCCGAGAAGATTCTTCGAGCCGCCACTAATAGGAACGCCACAAAACCCGCGGACCTCCTGCCTCCAAGCCGCCCCTCGAATGCGCGATCACGAGCAACAATAAAGACCCGTGGCGCTCGTTCATAACTTCGAGATTCCCGGTGAAGTGCATCTGATCTCGCTCTGTTCTGCGGGATTCCTATGGCGGAGAGGGTGGGATTCGAACCCACGGTTGAGTTTCCCCAACACACGCTTTCCAAGCGTGCTCCTTAAACCGCTCGGACACCTCTCCGTTTTCGCGAAGTGCTTTGAAGCGTAGCAAATTGCCGCCAGAGCGGCAAATCGCCAGATTCAAATCCTTCAGCAGTGAAGAAAAAACGGGGCGATGTCTGCTAAACTTTCCGGGCTACTCGGGGGTGGTGCAATTGGTAGCACATGGGCCTTTGGAGCCTAGAATCTTGGTTCGAGTCCAAGCCCCCGAGCCACTTTCGTTTTTCAGCGCATACCTGCCGTCACCGTCACGTCACACGCAAACTGCAGCAGAAAGGCCCGGAACCGCGAAGCTCCGGGCCCCTCCCGTTGAAATAGAAAATTCGTTACGCGCTGGCGCGTTTCGCGCTCTCAGCACTCCTTATTTCGATTCGACGGGGCATCGCCGCCGCTGAAACGGGAGCGGTCACTTCGAGCACGCCGCTGCGATACTCCGCGTTAAGTTTCTCCGTGTCCACGCCTTCGGGAAGCAAAATATCCCGTTCAAAGGCGCCATACGCAAGCTCGCTGTGAACGTAATTTGCCTCCCTTCGTTCGTTGGTCAGCGTGCGCTCGCCGCGAATCGAAAGGATGTTCCCCTGCACTTGGATATTCACGTCTTTTGGTTCGATCCCGGGCAATGCAACCTGACAAACAAACTTCCTGCCTTCTTTGTCGATGTACGCGTTGACCTCCGGAATGAACGCGGCGGCCCCGATTTGCCCGGATTGATCGCTCCTCTCCGAGCCGGTTCTCAGTAAACGATTGAACATGTGGTCAAAGTCTCGACGAAAATCGAAGAGATCGTTGAAGATACTTTCACGACGTGCCAGATTGCCCATTGGCTACCTCCTATTTTGATTTTCGTGGCGATCGCGGGGCGGGGAGTGACGGTCGCGGCGTGCCGGAGTGAGTCCAGCTTCGGCGAGTCTCCTTCCGGCACCATTTGCTTGTCAAGTGGATACCGCAGGAATTCAATTAAAATTTTGTGACTTCGCTGAAATGAAAGTTGCGGACTTTCATCGTGGGCACAACCATCTCGAAAGATTCTTCTCCGGCCGCGCGCACGGCCGGTCCCAGCATTTCGACGTTCGCGAGCATCTCGACGATGCCTTGGTTGAACCGAAAATTGCGCAGTCCTCCCGCAACGCGTCCATTTTCAATAAGGAATGTTCCATCGCGAGTCATTCCTGTAAGTACTTTTGCGTACGGATCGACTTCGCGAATGTACCAGAGCCGCGTAACCAGAATGCCGCGCTCCGTCGACCGAATCATTTCTTCCATCGATTTGTCGCCGCCTGCGAATACCAAATTCATGGGAGCTTCACCGTATTCGTTCGGCAGCGAAAAGCCGTGGCCTGTCGGCTTGGCCTTCATCTTTTTCGCCGTGGCGCGCGCGTAAACCAGATTTTTCGGAGTGCCGCGATCCACCAGCAGCACCTTCTGCCTAGGCAATCCTTCGCCGTCATACGGCGGACCGGTCTGCAGCGAGTGATATGCGTCGTCCCAAATACTGATGTTGTCGCCAAAGATTTTCTTCCCCATTCGACCGGTTAAACACGAGCGTTTGTCGAGTACCGCCGTGCCCGCGAAATCGTAGAAAAGGAATCCGACGAGATCGAGAACGGCGGAGGGAGGCAGGATCGTCGTGTAATGGCCAGCGGGAATTTCCTTGGGCTCGCGCGATTCGGCACAGGTACGGCTCGCCCTTTCGGCCAGCTCGTCGGGATCGATGTTGCGAATGTCGGGCGAATTCGATTTCGCCCATCCGGAAGACTTCGATTCGAGCACGGTAACCGAAAATTCCGAGCGCGTTTGCTCGTAATGCGCCAAAAGCCCCTTCGAATTGGCCAGTAGAGACTGCGACGACCCGCTCGAGAAAATCCCCGCCGCGGTCTGTTTAGCCTTCTCCACCATCCGGCACACGCGGGTAACGGCGCGGGCGCGTTCCAGCGGCGTTGCACCGGCCGTCCCCGGGAAAAAGCGCGCGACTTTTTGATATTTTTGCGAGCGGAGCATCGGCAGGACGTCAGGGTTTTTCGGCTGGTTGCGGGCCAGAGCCAGGGCCGCCGCCGCAACGCGTCCAAGCGACTCGTCGTCCGTTTTGTTTGTCGTGGCGCGAGCGGTTCGCCCGTCCACGACGGCGCGCACCGAAATGGCGAGCGTCTGCTCCGCGACATTTTGATGAATAGTGTTGTTGGCGAAGCGCGTGAGCGCGTCGGTGACCGTGCCAATTTCAACTTCGGTCTCGTCCGCCTCGCTCAGCTTCAAAATTCGCTCTGCGACGCGCTCGAGGTCGGCTTTCGGGATGCGGCCTTTTTTGACCGCAAATGATTTTCCGGTGGCGGTTGGCATGTTCGTCGATTATTTCGCGAAGGCGATTCCGACTTTGATATTGCGGAACCGCGCGGGCGAAGCGCCGTGGCCCGTCCCCATCACTTGCTGAGGCTGCCCCTTGCCGCAGTTGGGCGTGCCCCACAGGGTCCAGTAGTCGCGCGAGCAGATGGCATCGCAGCTATTCCAAAACTCCGTGGTGATGCCGCTATAGCTTGGATTCTTGATCATGCGGCCCTTCTTGCCGCCCTTAATCTCCCAGCCAATTTCAGTGGAGAACTGGAAATGGTAGCGGCGATCGTCAATCGACCAGGAGCGGTTCGTTTCCATCAAAATCGCGTCGTCCGTGTCGGCAATCAGATCGTCATACTTCCACGTGCCGGGATTGATGCTGATATTTGTCATACGAATCATCGGCAGACGATTCCAGCTTTCGCAGCGCATGGTGCCGCCGGAGCGTTTTTCGCCGATTGCCGAGGCCGTTTCGCGGTTGCTCAGATAACCGGTGAAGAGACCGTCGGTGATGATCGGTGTGCATTGCGCGGGCACGCCCTCGTCATCATAAGCAAACGTGCCCAGACCTGGACCGTGCGCGAGCCGCGCGTCCGCCACCACGTTCACAATATCGGAGCCGTACTTCAGCTTCCTCAACTTCTCCGTGGTGAGAAAGCTCATTCCCGCGAAATTTGCTTCCATGCCGAGGACCCGGTCCAGCTCGATGGGATGGCCGATGGATTCGTGAATTTGCAAACCGAGCTGCGAGCTGCCGAGAATTATTGTTTTCTGGCCTTCGGGACACTGTGCGGCGGAATGCAGCGCCACGCATTCTTCAGCGATGCGCGCCGCATGGCCCGCCAGATCGAATGACTCGACCAACTCGTAGCCTTGCAGCATGTGCTGTCCGCCAAAACTGCTGGGGTACGAACGCTTTTGGATTTCGCTCTCCGCGAAACTGGTGGCCACGATGCCCGCGCCGGATTGCATCTTCACCTGATGAATCGACGATCCGGCGCTCGAAACGAACAGTTGCTCGATGCGACGAAACGACATCGATCCTTCCGCAACGGTAATTCCTTTCACGCGGCGCATTTCCTTGTCCGCGGCGAGCAGAAGATCGATTTGCCGCTCGACGGGAATACGAAACGGGTCTTTGAGAAACGGATTCTGCCAGGTATCCACGTACGCTTGTTCCGGCGCGAGCGCCACATTTTCGCGCTTGGCGAGCGCGGACGCTTTCGCAATCGCAACGGCTTCGGCGGCGCAAGCCTGCACGCCTTCGCTTGTGAGCCTGTCGGTGGATGCGAATCCCCACGCGCCGCTCGCGATTACGCGGATGCCGATGCCCAGCGATTCGGACTCCGCGAGCGTGCCGACCTCACCATTTTTTGTAGAGATATCGCGATGGCGAATATCCATCACGCGAACGTCCGTATAACTAGCGCCGCGGCGCTTGGCGGTTTCGATCGCGGTGTCGGCCCAGACTTGCATCATCGTCGATTACCCGCCCCCTCGCGAATGTGACGGGTAGACGTGCACCCGGTCCTTTGTTTTCTACAACTTGGATCACATTCTACTCGCCACGTGTGTCGAGCAGAAGTCTCGGCAGCGAGGCCGCACTCGGCGCTTTTTTCGGCGCCGCCCTGCCATTCCGAAACTAAGTTGCAATCATTCACGCAACCATCTTAGAGATGGGGCGCTGAGTGTCAAGCGGTGGTTGGTGTAAAGAATTGTAATTCGGAGATCCTAAGGTCGTGCAGAAGAATGAGCTTCAGCCATGATCTTTTCTATCTCGTCGGCGGTGCGGGGAAGGCGCGCGGTGAGTAGCTTGTAGCCGTCCTTCGTAACCAGTACGTCGTCCTCGATGCGAACGCCCAGGTTTTCTTCAGGGATGTAAATTCCCGGCTCGACGGTTACGACCATGCCCGGCTCGAGCGGACGATTGCGGTCGCCTGGATCGTGTACATCGAGTCCCAGGTGATGGCTTACGCCGTGGGGGTAATATCGCCCCAGCGGGCGTCCCTCTTTGTCGTGGCCGTGCGTGTTGATGTAGTCCGTGACGATTTGCTGCAAGCTGCCCTTGCCGCCGTAGAGCACGGCGCCCGGCTTCACCGCGGCCATTGCAGCACTCTGTGCGCCGAGAACGATATCGTAAATCTCGCGCTGGCGCGGCGTGAACTTGCCATTGGCCGGGAGCGTGCGCGTGATATCGGCGGCATAGCCTCCGTATTCGCCGCCGACGTCGATCACCACCACGTCGCCATCCTTAATCTGGTCATCCAGCGCACTATAGTGCAGCACCGTGGAGTTGAAACCAGCGCCAACGATGGGCGCGTAGGCTTCGCGTTCGCATCCGCCCCATTCGTGGATTTCCTTCATGCGCGCGGCGATTTGGTATTCGAAAAGTCCCGGGCGCATCGTCCTCATGGCGTCGAAGTGCGCGTCGATGGAGAGGTCGATCGCTTTCTGGATTAGCGCAAGCTCGCCGGGAGATTTTACCTGACGCATCGCGTCGAGCTGCGGCGCGATGTCTTTCAGTGTCGCATGCGGAATAGCCGCGCGAATCGTGGCCACGGACTCGGTGAGATGCGGATATCCCTCTTCGTGTTCGGGCGGCAGCAGAGTGTAGAAAGTTTTGTAAGTTTTCGCGAGCTTCGCTAGATCGCCCTTCAGATTGTCGAGCGGCTCAACGCTCCGAAATCCCATCTTTTCCGCGACGCCTGGATCGTTGGGTCCAATTTTGGGACCATCCCAGATTTCCTGGTCCGGATCGCGCGCGGGCAAATACAAAATCGCGGAGGGCGTGATGTAGTCCACAATTCCGCGCTGCGGTGGTCTAGGTAGGATCACGACGGCAGCGCCGGGTTCGTCGTGCCCTGTGAGGTAATAAAGGTTCGGCTCCTGAAAAAAAACCGCGACCTCAGAAGCGTCCTCGTGACCCGTGTACCCAAAAATAACAATTGGCCCGGTGACGGTCTGGGCCAAAACAGACCGTCGCGACTGGTATTCCCGATTCGGCTGACGGAATCGCGCCTGTGCGGGAACGCTGAGAAACGCCAGCGCGACAATCAAAAGACAACTGCTGAAATAAGAGTGACTTATCCCGTGGCGCGTACTGTGTCTCTTTGGCGTAGCAGACCGGACTCCGACCATCATAGTTTTATTTGCTTTTGGTCCCCTCGTTTGCCGCTCACCCTTTTGGAGTCTACACCTAAGGCATTCGCTGTATTTAAAAGATCAGCGCTTCCCTATACAAAGGGACTCCCATCCCGTAGCGGTGTCTATAGTGGTTGTATAGGCTTTAATGGCGGTATAGCTTTCCTAGAATTGGACTGCGATTGCGAATCCTAATAGTTGACGATTCAGACGCCACACGGCGTATTCTTCGCACCGTGGCGCGCTCGCGCGCCTGGACGGTCTGCGGAGAGGCGCAGAACGGCCATTCCGGACTTGAGAAGTTTCGGGAGCTTCAACCTGAGGTGGTCTTGCTCGATCTGGCGATGCCGGATATGAACGGTATCGAAGTAGCGAGGAAAATGTCGGCTTTGAATCCCAGGGTGCCGCTGATTTTATTTACCATACTGGACATCCAGGGACTCGAACCGAAGGCCAGAGACGCCGGCATCCGCTCGGTGGTACCGAAAACCGACATCTGGCGGTTAATTCTCAGCGTCGAAAATGCTGCTAACTCGAAGCCAGGGACAATGTGTTAGCGTCGAATTCGACCGCTGCCGTTCAGTACTTACGCAGGACTCCAACCACGCGCCCCTGTATCTTAACGTCCGATCCGGGAACGACGATGGGACCCATTGACGAGTTAGCCGGCTGCAAACGAACCTTTCCTCCAGCCTCGCGATAGAAACGCTTGACCGTAGCTTCATTCTCACCGACGAGGGCGACCACGATTTCGCCCGGATTGGCCACTTGGGTCTGCTCGACCACGATGTAATCGCCATCGAGGATGTGATCCTCCCGCATGGATTCACCCGTCACCTTCAGCACAAAATTGTTGTGACCGCGGGTGAAATCGGCGAGCGAAACTGTTTCGCGGTCCTCGACCGCTTCCAGAGGACGCCCGGCGGCAATTCTCCCGGTGAGTGGCAGTTCGACCACGTGCCGATCGAGGATTTCTTCGCGCACCTGCCTGGGGAGCTGCGTGACCTCAATCGAGCGGCTTTGGTTGTAGCCGCGCCGGATGAATCCTTTCTTTTCGAGGGTGGAGAGATGCTTGTGCACCGTCGCAAGGGAGGTGAGCTTCAGCGCGTGCGCAATCTCCTCAAAACTCGGCGAGTATCCGTTCTTATTGATGAACCCGACCAGGTAATTCAGGACTTCTTTCTGCCGCTTCGTTAATGCCATCGCTCCCCCGCTTGCACAGCGTCCGCGAAACTCCGAAATTGAATTTCCAGAGCCGAAGTACGCCCAATTAGCGGAGCTATCATATGGCGAATCAAAAGCGAAAGTCAATGGTACCTTCGTACAGGTGGCCTCTTTTGCGGCGTTTGCGTGATCGCCAAGCGCGGATAGCTCACCCGTCTTTTCGGCGCCAGATAATGTATATTGGCCCGCAAATCGGATGGCAGTTGAAGGCTCCGGCCCACCAGCTATTTCCTGGGGGCGCCTTCAAAGGAGGGTTTCGATGGCGCACCTCCGCAAGATGGCTTGTGCTCTGAATCGGCGGGCTTTGCTCAAGGCTTCGGCGCTGGGCGGAGGCGCGATACTCGCGCAACGCCTTTTCGCGGGATCGTTTCGGGGTTCGAGTGGAGCGGCCGGCGTTTTATCGACCGAATCTCGGCCAGTTGTCGAGACAACCGCGGGCAAAGTTCGCGGCGCGGCCGAGAACGGCATCAATGTTTTCAAAGGTATTCCCTACGGCGCCTCGACTGCGGGAAAAAATCGATTTATGCGCCCAGCAAAACCCGAGCCGTGGAGCGGAGTTCGCGATGCGCTGCGCTACGGGGCGTCCGCGCCCCAAACCGTGCCCGGCGCGCCCGACATTTTGGGGGCGCTCGACTTCCTGATCTCCGCAGAGAATCCACGCGATGTAAGCGAGAGCGAGGATTGCCTGGTCCTGAACGTTTGGACACCCGCACTCGACGATCGCAAGCGGCCCGTGATGTTTTGGATTCACGGCGGGGGCTTCACTTCCGGTTCTGGTTCCGCTCGTCTATATGACGGCGCGAACCTGGCGCGCCGAGGCGAAGTGGTGGTCGTCAGCATCAATCATCGGCTGGGCGCATTAGGGTACACATACCTCCGCGACGCTGGAGGAGAGGCATTCGCCGCTTCCGGAAACGCCGGCATGCTGGACATTGTCGCCGCGCTCGAGTGGGTGCGCGACAATATCGCCGGTTTTGGCGGCGATCCGGGCCGGGTGCTGATCTTCGGCGAATCCGGAGGCGGCCAAAAAGTTTCGGCACTGCTGGCAATGCCGGCCGCCAAAGGACTCTTCCACCGCGCGGTGATTGAAAGCGGCCCTGGGCTCAGGATGGTGGATCGCACCGAAGCGGCGAAAGTCGGAAGAATGTTTCTCGAAGAGATGGGCATCAAGCCAGAGCGAATCAAGGAAATTCAAGTGGCGCCGCTCGAGCGCATCATGGCCGCACAGGGCGCAGTGAATCGCAAATTGCCGCCGATGACGCCCGGCCTGATTGAAGGATTCGCGCCCGTGGTGGATGGCGTGTCGCTGCTTCAGCATCCATTCGATCCGGTGGCCCCGGAAGTCTCTGCCGATGTTCCGTTGATCATCGGCCACAACCACACAGAGATGACGCTTTTCGCAGGGGCCGATCCGCGGATCTTTTCGCTGGACGAAGCCGGCTTGCAGCAGCGCCTTAAACCGCTTCTGAAAGACAGCACGGATTCGGTGCTTCGCGCGTTTCGCTTCACCTACCCGCAGGAAAATCCCTCCGGCCTATATTTCCTGATCACCACAGCGTATCCCACGGTGGCTTTCACGGAGAAAATTGCGGAGCGCAGAGCGGCTCTTCACAAGGCCTCGACATACGTTTACGAATTTACTTGGCCGACGCCGATTCTTGGCGGCCGCATGCGATCGCCGCACACGATTGAAATGCCCTTCGTATTCGATAACGTGGGCGACCCGCTGGTGCAGAAGCTCACGGGCGTCGGCGCGGACACGTTCCCGCTCGCGGAGCATGTCTGCGACACCTGGATTGCGTTCGCGCGCACCGGCAGTCCAAATTCGAAAAACCTTCCGCACTGGCCGCCTTATTCAGCGGCGGACCGCGAAGTGATGATCATCAATATAAAGAGCCGCGTCGAAAAGGATCCCGATCGAGTGCCTCGCCAAGCGATCGAGAAATTTGCGTTCGGCTCGAGCGCCTAGGAACCGCAAGAAATCAGAAGTTGCTAATCGCTGTGGTCGTAGTATCCAGTTCGGGTCCGGACCCTGCAATTGTGTTTCCGGACTGTTACACGGATGCGTCGAAACGAGCCGTCATGGGGCAGATTCGAAGGAGAATAACCCAGCAGATATTGCGCCCGGAGCTCGCGCGCGATCTGATCGAATGCCGATCCAATCTCGTCGATTGATTTCAGCCGAATCGTCCGGCCGCCAGTTTCCAGATCAAGTTTGCGAATACTCGAATCGCCGTGGTATGTGCCGCCCAACAGCGAGTAAAACTCGGGGTCGCTTACCACAATCGAATATATGATCACATCGGCCTTCTCGGCGGACTCGATTGATTTTTGCAAATTGATCTTGCTTCCCTGATCCTGCCCGTCCGTTACCAGCACCAGCACCTTGCGTCCAATGCGTTCCTTCATCAATTCGTTGGAAGCTAGATACACCGCATCGTAAAGGTGCGTGCCTCCTGTGGGGCGCGCCGTTTCTTCCGGCAGGACGCTTCTACCCGTTCGGTTGATTTCCGCCGAATCAATCGCGCGCGCCAAGTCGGCCGGCGAGTTCGTAAAATCTTTCAGCAGCTTCACATCGACGTCGAAATTCATCACAAACGCGCGATCGGCACGTTGCAGCACGGAGGCCAGAAATATCTTCGCCGCTCCCTGCTCCATACCCAGCAGCTGGCCTTGGCTGACGCTCGTGTCAATCGCGATCCCCAAACTCAACGCCGTGTTCGTCTCCTTCGAGAAGTTGGTGATTTTCTGCGGCGCCCCGTCGTCGGTTATCTTGAAGTTATCCTTGCTGAGGTCTCGAATTAGCTGGCCGCGACGCCCTTCGACGATGGCGTATACGTCGACGGCCGATGAGGTGACCTTGATTGATTCGCCGGTAGGTCCGTCGGCCGCTTGTTTTGGCAGCGCAGCCAGCGTCGCCGAAGCCGAAAACCACAGCGCCGCGGCCAAAGCCGTTCGGACCGTGCGCGCGATTGGCGTTAAACTCATATTGTCTCACCCCGGCGCCTGGCGAGCGGGTTCGCGATGCCCTCTTGCTTCACATCCTACGCGCAGCCTTCCTCGGAGTCGAATGGTGCAAAAAAGAGGCCGGACTGCCGGGCTGCCGCTCTTCGCGTGCGGTCCGCCCCTGTCCGGCCCCGAGGTGTTTTACACGAGTTGAGCCTAAGTCGCAGTGCGCGTCCTTACTCGCCACTCACCTGCACCGGCACCGTTTCGACCAACTCTGGCTGCTGTGCCACCAGCATTTTCAGCTCTTTCGGTAACTGGAAATAGTAGGTGCCGACTTTGGGCAACCGCAGCGCCCGGACCGTGACCTTCCCATCGTGACGGATGCAGAGCAATGCGGCGGGTTTTTCGTCTTGCCCGCGGTATATGTCAAAGTTTTGCGGGACCATAAATCCGAGAGCGCGACCTTCACGATACATAACAATCGTTCCGTATGCACCGCCAGTGCCGTCGATCGAGAGCGTGTAGTCACCTGCGGGGAGCACCGTTGCCCCCACTTGCGCTTCGAACGGCAGCTTGAACCGAGCCACGGCGGACGGCTCTGCTTGCAAGCCCGGTATGATCGCTCCAATTGTGATTGCGGCGGCTAGCGCCAGCCACAGAATGCCCTTACTGGAACATTTCATTTTGATCCTCTCTCTTAGTTCGTTTTGATTTGCAGCCGACCGTTCGAGCGCGTTATCGATCAATGGACAGGCCCACAACCGATCGCGATTTTGACGGTTTCAATGGCGCTAAGAAGTAGTACGGCTGTACATTTTCCGGACAGGTGTTCCAAACGATAAGCTCAGAAATGAAGTAGCTGGAGAATTAACACAAGGCAGCTGAGTTCGTCATAAAGAAGAAAGGCCGGACTATCGAGCTCGCCCTTCGCTGGCGGTCCGCTCGTGTCCGGCCTCGAGGTGTTTTACAACGTTGAGCCTAAGTCGCCGTGCGGGCCTTACTCGCCGCTCACCTGCACCGGCACTGTTTCGATCAGCTTTGGCTGCTGGGCCACGAGCGTCTGCAGCTCCTTCGGCATTTGAAAATAGTAAGTGCCGATCCCGGGCAATCGCAGCGCCCGGACCGTGACCTTCCCATCGTGACGAATACAAAGCAACGCGGGGTTCTGGCCTTGTCCGTGGTAGATGTCAAGTTCTTGCGGAACCATAATCCCAACGCTTTCCGATCCACGGTACACGCGGATCAGCCCGTAGCTCCCCTCGGTGCGATTGACCGTAAACGTGTAATCGCCCATTGGAAGCGCCGTTTTTCCCAACTGCGCGTCGAACGGCATCTTGAAGCGGCCCGCGGACATTGGACCCGCCTGCAAACCCGGCAGGATCGCTGCGATCGCAATCACAGCGCCCAGTGCAATCCACAAAATCTTCCTAGAACCTTTCATTTTTATCCTCTCTCTTTTTGTTTTGATCTGCACCCGACGGACGAGCAGTCCTACCAGGTTTTCGTGACGTGGTGCATTTTGAAGTTTTCGGTCGCGCTGCGGAGTAGTACGGCGGGGCCTTTTCAGGTCAGGTGTTTCCAAAAGATAATATCAGACAAAAGTTGGCACAACGGTCAACACATAAGAGAGCTCTAATTTACCGCTGCGATTGCTGTGTGGCAACTTGCTGCTGCACTTCCCTGCGAAACTCAGAAGGGTGTGCGATTCGGCTAAACGGCTCGGGAGTCCCGCCCGTGCCGTGAATTGTCAGCGTGCCATATCCGAACATCCGCCCCATCGCGGACTCCTCGATTCCGATGCTTTCCACTTTCGCGAGCATGATTTCCAGCGAGCGGCGGCTAGCCAATCCCGTTTTGATGATCACTCGCCGGTTGGTGACTGCCATTTCGACGGCGGTTCGTTTGAACATCGCGGCTGCTACGATGACGAACGCAACTACCAAGAGCGCCGCCCCTGCGTACAAGAAATTCGTGTCTTTTTGCAGCAGACAAACCACGCCGCCCGCGGAGATTATTAGCCCAATGATCGCTGGCCAGACGAGCACGCTCCAGTGAAGGCCAGTCTGGTAGATCAGTTGTTCCCCGGGAATCAGATCTTTCTTGACGTAGCTCATCGGCTTTTCGCGGCGAACCGAACCGCACGCCTCACCTGCCGGAAAATCCTCATTCACCTGTCTATTTTGCTGAGAAGGCCAGGAGCACATTCCCCGAATTGGTTCCCGTGACGGCATAGCCTGAGCCGATAAAAAGCATGCCGCCCACGATGGAAGGTCCAATCGATGCGATCGCGCCGCCCTTTGCCGGCACATCGTTGACGGTTTTGAATTCCCGCGCCGTGTCGTATTCCCACAGAACGTGGCCATCGGCGGTTGAAAGCGCGTGCAGCTTTCCATCCGATCCGGCAAGGAACACAACGCCGGGCATGGCGGTTGCAGCGGCCGAGTTGATCACGCGGGCGCCTTCCGGCTTCGGAAAATTCGCGCGCCAAACCACATCGCCAGTGGTCAGCTTCAACGCGACCATTCCACCCGATTGCAGCCCGTAGTAAACGTTCTGATCATCCGCGGCTCCGCCCCAAACCACGCCGTTCAAATTCGCGTAGAAGCTGTGTTCCTGGCCCTTCGGAATGTCGACGGCATGAACCTCCCAGACAACCGCGCCTTTCTTATCCGGATCGAGGGCGAAAACTTTTCCATTTTTCATCCCAAAGACCACGACGCTCTTGCCGTTCGGCAGTTTGCGCAAAATGGGTGAATTGCCAATGTCCTGATCAGGACCATTCACTGGCGGGCAGTTGTCGGTCCGTGCCGGTCCGTTGCATCCGCCCATGAACGCATCTCCGGCCTGCGCCTGGTAATACCACAAGACTTTCCCGGTCTTGAGATTCAGCGCCATTACCGCGTCGGTGCTGGGCGGCGCCGGCTGATTCTGCCCGTCTCCGGTTCCCACATAGATGGCGTCGCGCTTCGCGTCTATGGTAGGAGAATTCCAGATCGAGCCGCCGGAGGGCGCGTATTGCTGGACGCCCTTCGAATTTTTCCGTGTTGGCTCCGGCGTGCCGACCACGTATGTCTTCCAGACCTGCGCGCCCGTATTCGCGTCGAGCGCAACCACGCTTCCCCGGCCCGTGCAGCAGGAATAGTCGAGATTGGCGGACGAAAACTCCTCGGAAGAGGATATCGGAACGTATACGCGTTCTTTATATACCTTGGGCACAGCGGTGACGCGAGCGACGAAATGATCGTCCACTTTCGTCACCCAAAGTTCCGCGCCGGTTTGCGCATCCACGGCGTACACGTTCGCGTGCGCGTCGCCAAAATACGCGGCATACTTCGTGGAGCCGTGGCCCTTTATTTTCTCGATGGTGAGGGCGCCACGCACAGCGCCTTTCGCTTGATAGGACCAGTAAACGCAGCCCGTGCTCGCATCCACAGAATACACGTAGCCGATATCGGTTCCCACAAAAACACGCCCGGAGACAATCGTCGGCTGACCGTAAGCAGATAGCCCGGTTGGATATCCGAACGCCCACTTCAACTTCAATTGCGGCACTTCATCGGCCGTCAGACCCGCTCCCTTCGCATCCTGGAACCGCGAGTTGACGATATCCGGGCTCCATCCGTTCCATTCCGGCCCTGAAGTAGGATCCTCCAGCGGAGGATTCGACGCGCAATGGTTGGGCATATCCTTGGCGTCCCCTTCCTTCAGGCTGCCGAGCGGCCGCCCGCTCAGAAACGTGGCCAGCATTTTTTTCTGATCGTCCGTCAACGCATCGCCCTGAGGTTTCATCAGGCCGGTGGTGAGCGCGTCGTAAATTCTCTCGGGTGCCATCTGCCGAATGGCGGAAGGCGCTGGCGCTTGCGGGACGTTGGGATTCCCGTGGCAGCCCATGCAGTGCGTTTCGAATGTGCCGATGCCTGTCTCAGTGCCGGCGTTGAGACCCGCGCCTGCCGCAGGAGCCGGGGGCGCCTGGCTTTGGGGCTGCGCACCAGCTGGCGCAGGTGCTTGCGCCCGCGCAATCACAGCGAAATGAACACAAGCAGCCAGCGCGGCGATTACAAGTGTGGCGATGCAGAGGAGTCGTCTCATCAAAAAGGACCTTTTCTCGGGAACGGCCGATCTATGCCTGACCATCCTCGCGGAATGAAGTGCATTACCAAGACATCGCCACGCGTTTCTCTGGGGCGCACCGTGCTGTGCGCCCCCGACAGAAATTCAGCGGCGCCTTTTATTTATCGCTGATTCCGCCCCAAGCGGAATTCAAATGATACTGTAGGCCCGATCCTACCATTTCGATCCGGTGAATCAGGCCATCGCTGATCTTGAACGCTTCGCTCACCTCAAGGCTCGAGGGCCGATTGAATATATTCCCCATGGAGACGGTCTGGCCGTTGGTTAGATGAATCGTATGCACGGTGCCGTTCTGATCGAAAATTACGCAGCCCCACACTACGCCGCGTTCCTGGTCCACGATCGGAAAGCGCCGGTGATGAATCCGCGTGACCACCGCGTAGTAGCCGCTCTTGAATTGCGCCATGCAGCTCATCCCGAAGGCATTGAACGCCGCGTTCGGTGAAAGTTTGGGATTGTTGGTCGTCTGGCTTCCGTTCTCGATGCGATTGCAATCGTCGGCGAACGGGTACACGCCCTTGCCGTCGTTATTCTCGAGGCCCGCGAAGTACATGTTGGCCGTGGCGATCATCTTTGCGCGCGAGACGCGCTGCGCCTCCGGAATCGTCTCGGTCCAAATCGGGTCGGGCGTGCTGGCGTCTAGGTCTGCGATGCCGGATGGACCACCGCCGCCCTGGCGGTAGTAGGTCGTCTCGATCTCGGTAATCCTGCCAAGCTCCACGCGCAGGCGCAGTCCCATGATCAGCAGATGCTCGCCCTCATGCATCGTCACGATGCAGCCGATCTGCTCCACCACGGGATCGGAAAAGCACAGCCGGAAATGTCCAACCGCGGTCGCTGTGCCCCAGAAACCGTCGCCCACATCCATCACCTGGTCTTGTTCGGTGTACTTCACGTCCTGCGCAAGCGGCAGCGTCTTAGGATCGTGCGCCACCAGCGCGTTCAGATACTGACTCGCCAATCCTTCCAGGCAAGCACGATCGCAATCAGTTGGTATTGGCCCCGTGGCAATCACCGGCCTGCTGAAATATCCCGTCAGTATGATCGCTGCCAGGCAACACAAAGCACCCATCCCTACAATCTTCACGCGCATTGCTATCCTCCTTCGAATTCTCTCCGAACCGCGATCAGTGGCCCGCACCTTCGGTCCAGCCATTATTGAGGCCGTAAGGAATCGTGACGAACGGGAAGGCCTCGACTTCGTGGATCAGCCCGCCGCGAATTCCAAAAGTCTCCATCGTATAGAGATTTAGCATCATCCCCGGGGGCGCATTCGGATCACCGCCGCGCCGCGTACCGTCTTCAACGAAAAACGGAAAGGTGGCTACGACGCCCTTCTGCTCATCGACGACCAAAACCCTGCGCGGACGAATTTTCTTGATGAAGTTGAGTATCTTCGTGGAGATTTGCGCGGAGCACGTCATCATGCTCATCTTCAGCTGACCCTGACCCTGCGGCGTATTCGGATTCGGTAGAATCGGCGAGGGCATCATGCGGCCGCCGGGAGGCGGGTTGTTGACGGTCTGGTAGCCGTTCTCATGGCGAACGCAGTCGTCCGCGAACGCTCCGATCTTGCCGTCGTCGCCTTCGAGCGCGTCGAAGTAGGAGTTCGCGGCCCAGATCAATCCATCGCGCGAAGTTCTTTCGGAAGCAGGAACGTCGTCGACGAGCCCTGGCCGCGGCGTAGTGAGCAGCGGGATCGCCGTCTTGTCGACCCCGCGGGTCCAGATTTGCTCAATCTCCTCGATTTTGTTGCGGTCGATTTTCAGGCGGATTGCCACGAGCGCATCCTGGCCGCCGATTTTCAAGCGCGCCTGCTCCGCTACCTGACCGAAGACCGGGTCGGCGATGACAATCTTGAAGCTGGTCGGCTCCACTTTCGAGCGCCAGAGCATTCCTTCGCCGATATTCAGCTCGGCGGTGTTTTCCGTCATGCGGACATCGCGAGCGAGCGGTGGCACGGCGTTGGGATCATGTTTGAAGATGGCGTTCATATAGCCGTCCATGAACCCCACCAGACAGGCCCGATCGCATGGCTTCACCATCGACGGCGTCCATTCCGGCTCCGGACCCTGATACTTCTGCGGCGCGGCGCCTGCACGAGCGGCGAACGCCAGCGTGCCGAGCGTCAATAGCATCGCCACCAGAAATCCATTTTTCATTGTGTTACCTCGCCCGGAAATACATTTCCCCGCACTAAACGGGACGCACAATACCGCGCTCTTGCTCGCTGGTCAATGGCGTGTGTAAATTCGCGCGGCGTGCGCGCCCCGTGGGTATGTGGCGCCTGGGGCGCTCGTACATGGCGATTTGAGGGCAGCTAGTGGATTCTGAGTATGGTGGATCGAACGCCATGCCTTATAATTCCGGAAATTCTGCCCAGTCGACTTGCTTCGAGATTCAAATCGTGGACTTTCACAAGGAGGTTTCATGAAGATGCGAAGATGGGTTTCTGGCGCCACGACTCTGGTTCTCAGTCTGTTCCTAGGAGTAACGCTGGCTAACGCACAGGATCATGATGATCGCGACCATCATGATCAGGGATATCACGGCGATCACGACCGTGATCACCATGATCACGATCGGTTCGACAACCATGATCGCGATCAGGCCCGCGATTGGTACCAGCATCACCACAACGCTTTCAACGAACGTCAGGGCCGCTATTGGCACCGCGAATGGGAGCCGGATATTCATGAGGGATTTGTTTTTACCCCTGAAATGCGGCGAGGCTTCCGGCCTGTCCCCCACGATTTACTTGTTCGCCTTGGGCCCGCGCCTCCAGGCTACCGCTACGTCGTGATCGGCGACCATGTTTGCTTGATCGACCGAGGGTATCAAATCCACGACGTGCTTCACTTCGAGTTGAACTTTTAACGTCCAATCACGATATTCGCTCCTGACAGCGGAACCGGTGGCCCCGTACCACCGGTTCCGTTTTTATTTCGCAAGTTGCAACTTATTTTTGTCACTTGCTTCTTTGCCACCTCCACAGCGCGCCGCTGTGGGCAGCGGCCTAACTTTGTGCTACGCTTTTGGCGGACGAGACGTTCGCGCCGCGCTATGGTTTGGGAACGGCTCCGGCATCTCGCTCACCTTTTCGCTCATCTAAAAGAGCAGGGATACAGGCACTCATGTCTACAACCTTGGTTCGTCCGCCGCAACGTAAGCGCGAGCTTATGGAGCAGGCGGTGATTCGCTTCTGCGGCGATTCCGGCGACGGCATGCAGATCACCGGAAGTCAGTTCACCAATACGGTCGCTCTTTACGGCAATGATCTCGCCACGCTCCCGGATTTTCCCGCGGAGATTCGCGCTCCCGCCGGCACTTTGCCCGGCGTCAGCGGATTTCAGGTGCATTTCTCGTCGAGCGACGTCTATACGCCGGGCGACAGCGTGGACGCGCTCATCGCTATGAATCCCGCCGCGCTGAAAATGAATATCGCCGACCTGAAGCCCAACGGCATTCTGATCGTCAACCTGAATGATTTTGGCGAAACCGATCTGCGCAAGGCGCAGATGAGTGTGAATCCTCTCGAAGACCATTCGCTCGACGCCTATCGACTCTTTTCCGTCGAGCTGACCAAGCTCACCCGCGCCGCGCTCAAAGATCTCGGCCTCGACAACAAAACCGTCGACCGCTGCAAGAATTTCTTCGCCCTGGGCATGTGCTACTGGCTTTATAACCGCTCGCTCGATACCTCGCTCCGCTGGATCGAAGAAAAGTTCAAGAGCAAGCCCGCGCTGGTGCAGGCTAACCGCACTGCGATGCAGGCGGGCTACAGTTATTGCGAAGCCACCGAAGCGTTTCAGATCAGCTACGAAATTCCGCCCGCAAAACTCGCGCCCGGTGTTTATCGCAACATCAGCGGAAATACCGCGCTCGCCATGGGTTTCGTCGCCGCTTCGCAAAAAGCGGGAATTCCTCTTTTTCTCGGCTCCTATCCCATCACGCCCGCTTCGGACATTCTCCACGAGCTTTCCGCGTACAAGGATTTCGGCGTGATCACCTTTCAAGCCGAGGACGAAATTGCCGCCATCACTTCCGCAATCGGCGCGGCGTATGCCGGCGCACTCGGCATCACTTCCACCTCCGGCCCCGGCATGGCGCTGAAAACGGAAGCCCTCGGCCTCGCCGTTGCGGTCGAACTCCCGCTCGTGATCTGCGACATCCAGCGCGGCGGACCTTCTACCGGTCTGCCGACGAAAACCGAGCAGGCCGATCTGTTGCAAGCTCTCTTCGGACGAAACTCCGAAGCGCCTATTCCCGTGCTCGCGCCCTCAACTCCCGGCGATTGCTTCTGGATCGCTCTCGAAGCCAGCCGCATCGCCATCAAGTACATGGTGCCCGTCATCATTCTTTCCGATGGCTATCTGGCCAACGGCGCGGAGCCCTGGAAAATTCCCGATCTTTCGCAGTTGCCGGATATCGCCGTGAAGTTCGAAACCAATCCCGAAGGTTTCCATCCTTACCGACGCGATCCGGAAACTCTCGCGCGTCCGTGGGCCATTCCCGGCACTCCCGGCCTCGAGCACCGCATTGGCGGCCTGGAAAAACAGGACGTCACCGGCAATGTGAATTACGAGCCGCTGAATCACGAACGCATGGTCCGCCTTCGCGCTGAAAAAGTCGCGGGAATCGTGCAAGACGTTCCCGATGTTGTTCCCGCTGGCGATCCTTCCGGCGAATTGCTGATCGTCGCCTGGGGCTCGACGCACGGCCCCGTCACCGCCGCGCTGAAAGCGCAGCGCGCTAAAGGGCGCCGCATCGGCCACGTTCATTTGCGCCATTTGAATCCCATGCCGAAAAACCTCGGCGAAATTCTCGGCCGCTACGACAAAATTCTTGTCCCCGAGATGAACATGGGCCAGCTCGTCATGCTGCTCCGCGCAAAATTTCTCGTCGACGCGCAGGGCTACAATAAAATTCAGGGAAAGCCCTTCAAGCAATCGGAAATCGAAGACAAAATCGAGGAGTTGCTCGACTAATGCTCGCCCCGTCAAACAACTGTCATCCCGAGCGGAGCCCCGCGCGCCTTTTCCTCCCCGCGCTTTCCGCGGGCGCGGGACGCAGCGAGAGATCTGCTTTTTCTTTCTTGTGCGCTACCACGGAGAAGCCTAAATGACCACGGCCACTTTACCTGTCTACACAAAAAAAGATTTTCAAACCGACCAGGAAATCCGCTGGTGTCCGGGCTGCGGCGATTACGCCATTCTTTCCGCCGTGCAATCGGTTTTCCCAGAACTCGGCATTCCGCGCGAAAAGTTCGTCGTCATTTCCGGTATTGGCTGTTCCAGCCGCTTCCCCTATTACATGAACACCTTCGGCTTCCACACAATTCACGGCCGCGCGCCCGCCGTTGCCACCGGACTGAAAATCGTCCGCCCCGATCTCGAAGTCTGGGTCGCCACCGGCGACGGCGATTCGCTTTCCATCGGCGGGAATCACACCATCCACATGCTGCGCCGCAACGTGGGCCTCAAAGTGTTGATGTTCAATAATAAGATTTACGGCCTCACCAAGGGCCAATATTCGCCCACTTCCGAAATCGGCAAGAAGACGAAATCCACTCCGTTCGGCACGGCGGATCGCCCGTTCAATCCCATCTCTCTCGCCATCGGCGCCGAAGCCACCTTCGTCGCGCGCTCGGTCGACGTCTTTCAGCAGCACCTTAAGGACACGCTGAAAAAAGCGGCCGCGCATCAGGGTTCGGCCTACGTCGAGATTCTCCAGAATTGCAATATCTTCAACGATCACGCCTGGGAAACTCTCACCGAAAGGGACGCGCGCAGCGAGCACGTGGTCCAGCTCGAACACGGCAAGCCGCTCATCTTCGGCAAGAATCGCGACAAGGGCATCCGCCTGAACGGCTTCGAACTCGAAACCGTCCAGCTCGGCAACGGCATCACCGAAAAAGATCTTCTCGTCCACGACGAGCATCATCCCCGGGCCGCCTACGCATTCCTGCTTGCGCACATGGAGCAGCGCCCCGGCTTCCCCACTCCCATCGGAGTTTTCCGCTCCTGGAACGATGTTCCTCGCTACGAGGACGTGATCTCCAAGCAGATTCGCGACGTGCAGGAACGCCGGGGCAAAGGCGACCTCGAAAAGCTCCTTCGCGCTGGCGATACCTGGGAAGTCCGACCGTAATCCCGCGCGCCACGTTGTCATCCCGAGCGGAGTCCCGCGCGCCTTTTCTTTTCCCGCGTTTTCTGCGGGCGCGGGACGCATCGAGGGATCTGCTTTTTTTTCTCCCCTGTCGCGCGGGCGTGCGAGTGCCCCATGCTCGCTTTGTGAGCGTGAGGCTCTGTTTGTCTCCCACGCCAGAAAATCGAAACCCTTCCGCGTTAGAAACCGTCCCATGTCTGCATAAGTGTCGCCGTCCGAATACTCAGCACAGGAAATCCTGAATTGGGGGGCTTGAAACAAATGAAGAGACTCTTTGCTTTTGTCGCTTTGATTTTCTTTGTGAGTATCGCGGGCGCCGCGCGTCTCCCGGCCCAGGACTTGGCGATCACCCATGTCCGCATCATCGTGGGCAATGGTGACGTCATTGAGAATGGTTCCATCGTCGCTCACGGCGGAAAGCTTGTCTCCGTTGCCGCTGGTGCTCCAAACGCTCGCGGCATGCAGATCATTGATGCGCACGGCATGACCGCCGTCCCCGGCTTCATCGACGCTCACCATCACCTCATGGGGCGCAACCCTGACCAATATCTAAAGACCGAGGCCGTTCAGGACATGCAGAGTTTCCTCGATGCGGGTTACACCACTGTTCTCGCCGGCCTCGGCCCGGTGCCGGGAATACTGCAGCTCAAAGAAAAAATCGATTCCGGCGAACTGAAGGGGCCTCGCATCATTGCGTCCGGCGGCGTCAATCTAAGCAGGCTCACGCCCGACCAGGCTCGCGCTGAAGTCCGCAAACTCGCCGCGATGGGAATCCATTTCATCGGCGAGGAAGGACTCAGCAACGATCCGAAGCCCGGCGAGATTGAAGTTCTCAAGGCCATCGTGGATGAGTCGAAGAAAATCGGCGGCGTCTATGTGATGGTCCACGCCGTGAGCATCCCTGCCATGCTTGCATCTGTGGACGCCGGCGCTCCTCTGCTGGTTCATACGCCTCATTTTGGCTGGGTGAGTGACGCGGATGCCAAGCGGGTTGCCGACGCCGGCGTGAAGCAGTTGTCGACAATCGGCTTCGGCGTTCCTGTCTTTGGCGTGTTTGCGGATGATAATGTGCCTCGCTTCCGCGATGGAAAACCGTGGCCTGCCGGGATTATCGCGGGCGAAGGCGAGGGTCGCGAAGCAGGCTACAAAGCCGTAAATGCGCGCACCCTGTGGGACGCAGGCGTAGTCTACGGCTACGGCACGGATACCGACTATCTCCCAAAAGCCGGCCTGTCCCATGAATTGCGATCGCTCAACCTGATGTTCTCGCCGCAAGACCTCATCAAGCTAATGGGGCCAAACACAGCGGCGTTCATCCAGATGAGCGATCAACTCGGCACGCTCGAAGTGGGCAAGCTCGCCGACATCGTCATCGTCGATGGCAATCCTCTCAACGGCTACTGGAATCTGCTGAATACCAGACTTGTCATCAAGGGCGGTGTAGTCGTATCGGATCAGCGCAAATCCCCAGCCCCCGCGCAAGATCACTGATCCCGCGCGGTCGCGCGTAGCGCCATCCCTTCGGGGTGGCATCTTGCTTTTGCCTCTTTCCCTTCCTGGATGAATGAACGCCCTAGAAGTTCCGGTACCAAAGAACTGGGACTCTGCGAGTTTGCTCACGAGAGTGCCGGACTCTTCCACAATACGCCACATGCACGAATCGTTTGAATCGCTCATTCACAACGTATCTCTCTTGTTTTATTAAACATAGGTCGCCGCACCATTCTGGTGCTGTGATTGCCCCTGTATTCGTCGAACGACAGCTAATCGCGCTGAAAGGTATAGTGACCCGATGAAAAAAGCGATAGGCATTGCAGCTTTCGTCTTGTTCTTCGCGATCCCCGCTCACGCCCAAAGAGGCGGTGCGAGCACCTCGGCTCAAGTGTCGAATGGCGGAGGCGGAGGGGGCGGCGGATTCGGCGGTGGCGGACTCAGCGGCGGTACCACAAGCAACTTGCTTCCCACCTACGCTCCGGCGCATTTCAAAATGAGCGCGGTTAGCGGTTCGGACGCCAGCTTCATTCCCTCAGGCTACCTTCCATTTGAAAGCGCGGTGGCTGAGGGCCAGGCCATTCTCGACGCGGAAAAGAAGACGCCCGCCGAAGCGGCTGCCGCAGCGAGCATCGTCCCCAAGCCCCATGCGAAAGTTACTGTGGTGCAGGGCGCGAACGGAGATCCCATCGTCATCAAGCAGTAAGGAGAGAGAATCACCCTGGCACTCTCCTCGTCTTGAAAACAGAAAACGGCCGCCGGACACTCCTACCGGCGGCCGTTTTCATTTGTGGCGCGCGGCCCAGGCATTTGAATTTGACATCTCGCCAAGAACCCCGCGGCGGCGTTCCCCGTCCTTCCGTTCTATCAAGCACGCGAATTCGGACTTTTCCGCGGGCTTCGAGTGCCCTTTGCGCGAATTGCGGAAAGAGAGAGCTACAATCGCGCCTCCGGCGCCGCCAGCAAGAAACGCTGTCTTCAGGAGCTAAAGCCCAGTTTAGTTTTCGCAGGCTGATGGATGGGGGGCCGGTTGTGGCGTTACTTCAGGTTCGCGCTACTGAACGAGTACACGAGGTAGAGATACCGAACGTATTCGCTGGGGCGAAAATAACTGGGCCTGGACTTCCATGGAGATATAATACCGGCGTGCATGCGAGAAGGTTAGTAGCGGCGCTGCTCACCCTATTGATGCTCTCGGTGTCAACCTGGGCATCTGGTGGGACCATGCCTTGTGCGCGCACGCGGCGCTGTCCGTGCTGCAAGGCGAATTCAATTACGCCGCCAAAATCGCCAAGGATCGGGGCATCCAGGCAATGTTATTCCTCGTGCGGATGCGCGCTTCAGCAACGAGACCAGGAATCCGCCGGAATATTCGCTATTCGAGCCACAAATGAGGCCCGGTCCACCGATCGACTGCCTATCGCTGTTGGCATCCCTGCGACATCAAAACCGTCTTCGCACGCTGTTCGAATCGCCAGAGGGGCGCCGCCTCCTGGAATCGTTGCTGTCGATCCTCTGCTGGAAAGCCTCAGGATTTAGCATCCCCTCCATTTCCCGGTAGGCCGTCCACCCATAACGACACATTTCACCCGTTGTGATTTTGACGCTCTAGCGACGGTAACACCAGTCGTTCGCAGTACTCATTGAGGATCCGTATATGAAACCTTTCATTGCAGTCTTGTTGCTTCTTTTTTTCTCCGCAGCCTCCCGTGCTCAGCAAACGAACCAAGACTCCACTACCAAAACCAAACATGACGACATGCAAAACATGCCCGGCATGAATATGGGGCAGAGCGGAATGAACATGCACCCGGAAACTTTCATACAGGAAATTCTCGCTCACGATACGTCGGGCACCAGCGCCGAGCCGAACTCTACTCCCGCACCAATGCTTATGAAGGTCGCGCACTCGTGGAAGCTGATGTTCCACGCAAACGTATTCGTGCTCGACGAGCAGCAGTCCGGTCCGCGCGGTGGCGACAAATTCTTTTCCACAAACTGGTTCATGGGCATGGCCCAGCACAATTTTGGACCGGGCGTGTTCACCATACGCTCGATGCTCACGCTAGAGCCCGCCACCATCACTGATCGGCGCTACCCGTTGCTTTTTCAGCAGGGAGAGACTGCCTACGGTGTTCCCATCGCCGATGGCCAACATCCCCACGATTTCATCATGTCCTTGGAGGCCCTCTACGACCTCAAGCTAGGCGGGAAGGGGCTCCTCTCCTTCTATTTCGCGCCTGTCGGCGATCCGGCCATCGGTCCTACCGCCTATCCGCATCGCGAGTCAGCCTCCGAAGACCCAGTCGGCGCGCTCGGCCATCATCAAGAGGATTCAACGCACGTTGCCGACGATGTCGCCACAGTCGGGATTACGTATGGCATCGCCCGCATCGAAGCTTCTGGCTTCCACGGACGCGAGCCTGACGAATTTCGGTGGGATATCGACCAGGGAAAAATCGATTCATGGGCCACGCGGCTCACGATTCAACCGGGAAAAAACTGGAGTGGTCAATACTCCTACGCCCGCATCACCAGCCCGGAAGGCCTGTTTCCCGAGGAAAACCAGGAACGCATGACCGCATCGATTATGTACAACCGCCCATTCCAGTCCGGCAACTGGTCCAACAGCGCCGTATGGGGTCGTACGCGATCCTTGCAGGACAACGCAATTCTCAACAGCTACCTCTTCGAGTCGCTTGTGCGCTTCAAAACCCGCAACTATGCCTGGACGCGCATCGAAAATGCCGACCGCTCGAATGAGCTCATCATGGGTGAAAACCCGCTGCCACCGGGTTTCCTGGAAAAGCCGATCGGGCACGTGCAGGCGTATACCTTCGGCTACGACCGCGACTTCGATCTGATTCCCGATCTCGAGTCCGCCATCGGCGCGCAAGTCACCACCTACGGCGTGCCCGGCATTTTGCAGCCAATCTACGGCGCACACCCGGTTGGGGTCGCGATGTTCATAAGGCTCCGCCCGTTCTCACGAAAGGATCGATAACCATGAAGGCCGGGCGTTCCCCACTATTCACAACTATTTCAGAGCTCTCGCAAGGAGCTTCAAATGCATAAGTTCTTGTTGGGATTCGTAATAGGTGTTGCCGCTATCGCGCTCGTGGAATTTTCTTACGTGCGATTTGGTTTTGTTGATACACGAGCAGACATTCCAGTTAGTGGATTCGAAGAGCGAATCGCAATGCCGTCTCTGGACGCTTCTATGGACCGCCGCGCTCCCAATATCAAGAATCCCGTGGATTCCAGCAATGCGAACCTTCTAGCCGGCATGAAGGTTTATCAGACCAATTGTGCTGGCTGCCACGGCGATGTAGGCCATCCTCACGGACCGCTGGCGGACGTCTTCTATCCCAGGGCTCCCCAATTTGTAGAGGACTCGCCCGATATGCCGGAAAACCAGAACTTCTATATCGTTCAACACGGCATACGCCTGAGCGGAATGCCTGCCTGGCGACAATCGCTCAGCGACCAACAAATGTGGCAGGTGACCACGTTCTTGGGCCACATGGATAAGTTGCCGGCCGAGGTTTCAGAGCAATGGAAAACCGCCGCGGGTGGCCCTGCCGAAGAGAGCTCTTCTTCGCACCAATCCTCTATGGACAAGAACATGCCAATGAAGTGAGTAACCTCGTTTGACCTAGTCGAGCGGCGGAAGGATAAGACAGCGTTTTCTTGCCGGCAGCGCCGGAGGCGCGATTGTAGATAGCCCGGCACGCAGCGAAGCGGAGTGCCGGGACAAGGGAACGAAAATTAGAAAGTCCCGGAGGGACGATTGAACTTGGTGGGTGCCGCTCAATTCGAATTTCGCGCGGGCGGGTGGCCCACGTGCGGCACCTGATTTTGAATTCGAGGGTGCCCCATCGTCACTGGTTCTGCGGCGGTGGGGCTTTTCTCTTACCGGCTTCACCTGAGCGACTGGATCGATTCGAATCGTATTCGACTCTCGTGCTGCATAAAATTCAACACTGCTCCAAATCCAACCCCGCGAATGCAGAGCCGGCCCTCGCTTCATCGGATTCGTGTGCATGTAGCCGAGCTTTTCAACTTCTTCTTCCGGCTCCAGACATTGAAATCGTAGAAACGTCGCTGCCAAAATTCGCGGATTAGCTGAGCACCGCGAAGGAGGGTGTACCCTAATCGCCATGCCCACCATCGAAATATCAGATCAAGACAAGACAGGGTTGTCCTTCGACATGATCGAGGTGCTCACAACGATTGAGCCGTTCGCATCGAGTCTGGACTGGTATGTCGCCCAATTCTACTTAGGCTCGTTTCACGTGAACGCAGACACGGGGAAAGTTAAGCCTTGGGTTCTCGCCCTTTGGCATGCAGTCGAGCAGGGCAAGGAACCGACTCGGCTTTCTTGGGAAACCTTGTTGGACTCTGCGCGTCATGTCAGGCAGACCGATATGTGCGAACTGATCGGTGTCAAACCCAACACAGGCGCTCCAAAGGAGCCCCTAGATTTAAACAGCGAGAATTTCGAAATCGTTGTGCAAGCCGTCGACTTCTCTTTCTGGGCTGTCACAACGCGGAACTACGCACTAATCGAGCGACTCCAACAGCGCTTTAAAGAAACAAAACTGGTACAAACTGCGCAGCGATACCACTGAAAGACGCCAATCCGCGCGTCTTTTTACAGCTCCAGACGTTGAAAGCAGAAACGGCCGCCCGGATACTCTCCCGGCGGCCGTTCGCGTTCCGTTAAATGCGGCCCCCTAAACACTGGGGACCGGTTGTGGCGTTACTTCAGATTCGCGCTACTGAACGAGTACACGAAGCTGAGATAGACGGTATTTTGTTGCTTTACAAAATTGGTCGGACCGCTCTGGAAGATAGGCTGTTGCCCAAAGTCATACCTATATTCCCCGCGTACCAGCAATCCACTTGTGAGGTTATACGAGTAGGTTCCCGTGAACTCCTGTGCGGCCCCGGGTGCACCGAGCAGTACGCCGGTGTAGCCCTGGGGATCATCGTAATACTCATACCGCAAGGCGAAGTTGCTCTTCGGGTTGAACGTGTATTTTGCGTACGCGGCCACGCCCCACCACGTATCGTTCTTCGGCGTTAGAATCAATGCGCCGGCGTCGCCGTTCAACGCAAACGCCCACTTCGGGTTCATCGTGTAGGTGATTACCGTGTCGGAGAGATGCCGCCAGGCGTTGTTGGTTAAGGTGCCATCAGGATTCGCCCCGATGATCACCGGTCCGCCGTAATAATTCTCGGCCACGGACCACTTCATGTTCGGCGTGTAAGTCACGCTTCCGCCATACGTCAGGCCGGAGCTGTTGAAGCCATTCGGCCCGGAGGCATGGCTGATAACGGTGTTGTTCCATCCGTTCACGAGCGAGGCGTTCACGGACCACTTGGGATTGAAGGTATAAGACGCCTTCGCCCCGAAGTGGAAGAACGGAATCGCGTAGTAGAAAAGAATGCTCCGCGAATAGTTCCAGTTGGCGTTGGATTCGATCACTTCGTCGCCGGCGTTGGTGACGAATTTGCCCACCGTGATGGTCAATCCCTTGCCGACCGGAGCGAGATATGACAGGTATGCCTCTTTGAGGAAAAAGTTGCTACCGTCCGTGAACGGAGCGTCACCGCCGTTGACGACTTTCGCGGCTTGTCCGTAACCGGCCGCCACATGGTATCCCAGCCTGCTGTCGGGCGAACTTGCGTCCGGCGGTTTGTCGAGGATCAATTCCGCCATATTGAATGAGAAACCATTCGTCGGTGCCTCGAAGAACCGTAGTCCGCTTTGATTGTTGCCGGGATGGTTGGCATCGTATCCGTAGTACACATCGCCGAACCCGCTCAATGTAACCGGGCCGAGCAGGCTCGATATGCTGATTTTCGGCGCACCGTCCGCGGCTGCCGGCGGGTTTGTCAGGCCAACCGGCTCCGAAGCAGGCTGAGTGAGCGCGGCTGTCTTCATTGCAGGCGTGTTCTCTGCCTTCAGCGCGGCGATTTCTTCCTGAAGCAAATTCATTTGCTTTTGCAAATCCTGCAACTTCTGCTGCATCTCAGTCGCGGGCTGTGTCGCCGCAGGCTGTGCTGCGGCAGCGGGTGCTGCTGCGGGCTGCGCGGCCGCCGATGGCTGTGAAGCCGCGGCTGGGTGCGATCCCGATGCGTCCGCCGGTTGGTCGCCGGCCCTCGATATTGGAGCGCACGCAAACGCGACACCAACAGCTAGCATTGCCGTAGCCCACTTGGATAAATGTTTCGTGGTGCTATTCATGTGGTTCCTCTCCCTCCCTGCCGCGCCCACGTTCTTCTCCTCGTGAGTTCGCGGCCTATATACTTGTCCTTGGCTAAAAATCGGTGGGGATACGCTACAGGCGGTCAGAGGAATGGTCCAACTCATAGAATTGATGCGAAGTATTCAGGAATAAAATCCTTACAGATTCTTTATTTCTGGCATGACGAGGCCTGGGAGGCACCAGCATGGGATCCCGGGAACACCGGCAGCGCGGTTCACCTTCGGATTCGCCGTCATCCGCGCGAATTGCGTTGCGCGTGGAAGCCTAAGATGAGCAAAATTATCACCGAGGGAATTGCGGCGGCCGGCAGACGGAGCGGCGGAGGACTCACGTGACTCACAGCAAGAAGATTGGAATCCTTACCGGCGGAGGCGATGTCCCCGGGTTGAACCCCGTGATCAAGTCCGTCGTCTACGGCGGAGGAGAAATCGGACGCCAGGTAATCGGAATCCGCAAGGGCTGGGAGGGCCTCGTCCAGATGAAGGGCCCGGACGACCCCGACTACATCCGCGAGCTTGATCGCGATAACACCCGCACCATCGACCGCAGTGGCGGCACCGTGCTGCACACATCGCGCACGAATCCGCGGCACGTCCCCAAATCCAAGCTGCCGAAAGGCCTCCCCTCAAGCGAATTGCAAAAACTCAAATTCGACGGAAAGAATTACGATCTCACCCCGATCGTTCTTCGCAACCTCGAACAGCTGAATGTCGGATGTCTGGTCGCGATCGGTGGCGACGATACGCTCAGCTTCGCTTCGATTCTTTCCGCCGCCGGATTCCCGGTAATTGCGATTCCCAAAACGATGGATAATGACGTTCAGGGAACCGAGTACTGCATCGGATTTTCCACCGCCGTCACGCGCGCCAAGCAGTCCATCACCCGCCAGCGCACCACCGTCGGCTCACACGAACGCATCGGCATCTTTAGAATCTTTGGCCGCGATGCCGGCTTCAGCGCCCTTTACACGTCCTATGTCACCTCCACGCGCTGCCTGATCCCCGAACACCCCTTCGATCTCGAACGCATCTGCAGCCTGCTCATGGAAGACAAGAAAAATAACCCCAGCAATTACGCGCTCGTGGTGGTTTCCGAAGGCGCCATCTGGACCCAGGGCGAAGTAAAAGAATATGGCGAGGCAGACGCATACGGCCACCGCAAGAAGGCCGATATTGGCGCCGCTCTCGCCGAAGAAGTGCGTAAACGAACCGGCCAGGAAACCATGGTCAGCGACTTAACCTACGACCTGCGCAGCGGCGAGCCCGACTCCATCGACCAGATCGTGGCCATCTCCTTCGCTAACATCGCTGTTGAACTCATCCGCGAGGGCGTCAGCGGCCGCATGATCGGCATACAGAGCGGACACTACGCGCACGTGCCGCTTCCGGATTCGACGCTCGGCGCCCGCAAGGTGAATGTGCCCGCGCTGTACAATACCGAGCGTTACCGGCCGAATTATGCTTCGAAACTCGGTTCGCCGCTCTTTTTTACCGGCTCGTGATCTCCGCGAACTCCTTAATTTTTAAGGTCTTACACTCGCCATTAGGTGTGGACGCGACTCTCCGGTATAATAAAGATTCCCCGCCAGCCTAGCGACGCGAACGGCGCAACTTTTCCTCTTCGCGCAGATCGGCCGGCAGACAGGAGTTTTTCCATGAAAGAGGGCATTCATCCTGATTATCATGCAGTTACGGTGCATTGCGCTTGCGGCAGCACCTTTGAAACCCGCTCGACGATCAAGGGCCAGATGATTCGCGTGGAAATTTGCTCGAGCTGCCACCCGTTTTTCACCGGGAAACAGAAGTTGGTGGACACGGCAGGGCGCGTGGAGCGCTTCCAGAAAAAGTACGCGGACAAGGCTGCATCGATCGCAAAAAAGTAGCGCGCTACCGGCCCTTTCCGGGCGGTTCGGCGACCGTTTAAGGCAGCTAAGTGTGTCTAGTTAGACGGATCAGCTGCATCAAACTCGAATCACATTGCTGCAAACTCGAACCGTTTTTTGAGAGCACCCGGTTCTCTACGCAGTGACTCCTACGCTGGGTGTACAATGTGGTGAAGATGGCCACGCGATTGTCTTCCGCACCAGATTATCCGCAGGGTTCCACTGGATCGCCGATTGAGACGTCGGCTCCGCGCGTAACGCTGCGCAATTCTTTTGACCATCCCTTCGATTCGGCGATGGCTGCGGCGCGCACATGCTATTCGCCGCGACTGATCGGCCCCGACGAAATAACGGAAAAGCAGCGCGTGACCATTGGTGCGGGCACGTATTTCGGCGGGCACCACACCGTTTATCAGCACGCACATTTTGAATTTGGGCTCGAGAATATCAGCCGGCAATTCGTGTGGTCGTTTCTCCACGCGCATCCGTTTTACAACTCTGAACAGCAGAGCCAGCGCTACGTGCGGCTCGATCTTCCGCAGGCGTACGTTCCCGCTGAAGGTCCTGGATTTGGAGCGGCCGAGCGCGCGATCTACGAAAAAGCCGTGGCGCGCGCTTGGGAACATTACCGCGAGCTGACGCGTATCCTCGAGCCGACCACGCGCGGAATTCTGAATGACATTTGGCATGTCGGCGCGATGTCGCATGCGCGGCGCTTGCAGAAGGTAGAGCGGCAATCGGAAAAGCGGGCGATTGAACTGGCGCGTTATGTGTTGCCCGTAGCGGCGTTCACCACCATGGTTCACACGGTTTCTGGGATTGTGCTTTACCGCTTGTGGCGGATGTGCGCGGCGAGCGACACGCCCACGGAAGCACGGCAAGTTGTCGGCGAGATGGTGGCGCGAGTTCGCGAGAGCGATCCAGAATTTTTAGACCGGTTCGGTAATGAGCCGCTGGATGATGCCACAGAGTTCGAAGGTGCGCCGCGCGATGGCGAAGCATTCGCGCGAGAATTCGACGCCCGACTTGCAGGAGCGACGTCGCGGCTTATTGATTATTCACCGCACGCCATCGAATCCATGGCCGAGGCGTATCGCGGAGTGATGAGCTTGCGTGCGGAGGAATGTTCCGACGCGGAAGCGCTGGACCGGATGCTGAACCCGGCGCGCAATCCCTATCGCCGCGAAACTTTGAACGTGGGCGTGCACGCGCCGACGATGCGTCCGCTGGATCACGCGCATTTCACGTTTGCGAAAAAAATCAGCCACACAGCGGACAGCCAAGACCAGCGCCACCGAATGGTACCCGGGTCGCGCCCCCTGCTTACACTAGCGGACATGCGTGAGCCCGACTACATCACGCCGATGCTGATTCGTGAAAATCCCCGCGCGCTCGAAATCTACGAGCAAGCCATGCACGAGGCGTGGGCGGCAAAGAACGAACTGCTGGACCGGGGCGTTTCTCGGGAATTCGCGCTTTATTTGCTGCCCAATGCGAAGGCGATTCGATTTGTGGAATCAGGATCGCTGCTGCACCTCGTCCATAAATGGACGATGCGGACTTGCTTTAACGCGCAAGAAGAGATTTATCAGGCGTCGATCCAGGAAGTGGAACAAGTGCGGAGAGTTTTTCCTGAACTCGGGCGCTACATTGGTCCGCCGTGCTTCCTCCGCGCCGGGATTTCCACTCCCATTTGCACCGAAGGCTCGCACTTCTGCGGAGTGAAAGTGTGGCTCGATTTCCCAAACGTCGAGCGCCGGATTTAGGTAGGTTCCTCTCTCGTAAAGCACGCTTCGACGTAAGAATGGTCCCACCCACGCCCACCCGCAAGGTTTGATCGATTCTGTAGGCCAGTTCCTGTGTGGCGTTGTCCGTCCGTTCTTGGATGTAACGGGGAGGGTGCTGGACGAGAGGGTGCCCCACCCGCCCAAGGTAAAAATACTGAAACAATATAGGGAATCTAACGATTGTTCAGGACCTCTAGAACCGTAGTGAATCTACGAGCGTCCATGACCTATAGAACCGTACTCCAACAAACCGTATTTCAACGAATTGACGCGTCTGTCACGGCGGTGTAAAGAGACCGGCGTCCTCGCGCGAGTTTCAAGTGCGAACTCCCAGCACGCACTTGAAATTCGGTTGCGAAAACACGCCGAGCGTGAGGGGCCTCGGGGAAGAAGGAGGTTCTCGGTGTTGTCTCTCCTCGCCGTGGAGCGGATTCGCCGCATGCGCGGCGGATCGCAGTCGCAGTTGTTGCGTTGTTCCGATGGGAATTACTACGTCGTTAAATTCCAAAATAATCCGCAGGGATTAAGAATCTTAGCCAACGAACTACTGGCCAGTCGGCTGGCGGCGTTGCTCGGGTTGCCAGTACCGACCGCCCAGGTAATAGAGGTAACCAAAGAGCTGATCGCTCACTCGGGAGAGATGACGGTACAACTCAAGTGTGGGAGCACCCCGCTGATGGCGGGATTATGTTTTGGCTCGCAATATCCTTACGTTCTGGATGAGAAAGGCATGCCTCCATCCATCAACGACCTCCTGCCGGATTCACTGTTGCCTCGCGTCGAGAATATTTCTGATTTTGTAGCTGTATTGGCCTTCGACAAATGGGTGGGGAATACCGATGGCCGTCAGGCCGTTTTTGTGAGAAACAGCGAGAGACGTTGTTATCGGGCGTTGATGATCGATTACGGATTTTGCTTTGGAGGAAGCAACTGGGGTTTTCCAGACGCTCCCGGAGAAGGTTTATATGATCGTCCCTCAGTCTATGCCACCGTCCGAGGCTTGGAAGCGTTTGCGCCGTTTCTCACTTGCCTGGAACAAAAGGTTAGCTTCGCTGTAATGCAGGCGATCGCCCAAGGGATTCCGCCCGAGTGGTACCTGAATGATTCCGACTCACTTCTTCGATTGCTGGAAAATCTCGACCGCAGACGCAGGACAGTTGAGAAGACTCTCTTGCGATCGCGCAGGAGTTTTCCCCACTTTTTCCCGAGCTGGGCATACCAAGCTTTGACGGCTCGTTCGAGCTAGGATTGTCAAGGAGGGCGGTAAGAGGCAATTTTTCGTTTCTTTCGGTAGCTATTCTGCTTTCCATCGCCGATACCGTGAGAACCAGAACAAACTCAACAACGCGACTCCGAGCAGTGCCAAGATCGGAGGCTCGGGGGTGCTGACAGTATCCTGCCAAGGAGAGCCCTCATTCGCGACGACACCTTTGTCGAAACCGCCGGTGTTGAGGACCTGCCCCGAGTCCAAAAATGTCTCTGTCGTGCCGTCGAAGGCAATTTTGATGGTGGGAATCACCCCGTCATTGGTGCAGCAGGCCAGATTAGGGGTATCGCTGGTATCGAAATCGTCTGGGTTTGCGAGATCGGGCGTTAGCTGTGAGAGTATCTCTGAGGCTCCAGGCTGAATCTGGAAAGCCCCACCTTGATTCCAGAGGTCGAAGACAACCTCACCTATCTTGACAGATACGTCGGTAACCGTGATCGCTGTCGTCCCAGAATTCACGAGACGAATGGCCCCTGCGTCAAAGATTTGAGAACAGCCGTCATTCGGAGAGGAGCCGTCGAAGTGCATACCCGGACTTCCACACCACGGTGTAGGTATAGACGAACTTGCCCTCAGGTTGTCGGCGTAGCCCACCTGGACTTGTAATGAATCGGCTTTTGTAACTGTGACCAACAGGAAAAGGCATATTCCAACAAACGAAAACGAACCTAGTCTTAGGACGTTCGTCATTTTGGCTCCCGGTTCGACAGCCCTAACGGTCTGGTCAAGTTTCCGGCAAGCCAATGGCCTTTCACTACGAGGCCCATGTGCTGAATTATGAGTCCTGTCCAGAGGTCAAAGCACGGGAGTGTCAGCCCATTATGGAAGCGATATTTTCAATTCGGGATTCATCCGGGGAAGCATTTAAATGATGGGTCGCTGCAAGGGCAGGCTGGCCCGGGAACTGGGTTCGGCATCCTGTCCGCCAGCAGTAGCGTCTTCCGAAGATGGTACGATTCGCTGCGCTTCACGTTTCGCATAACGCAGCACCTCCACCCTCGCAAAAACCGCGACGATGGGGCACCCTCAAATTCGAAATCACGCGCCACAGCTGGGCCACCCGGCGGAGTGGCGGCTCGGGGACATCGAAGAGAGATTCCTCGACTGCGTGTCCCGGCGCTTCGCGCAATAGCCAAAGACACGGGACACTCCGCTCGGAATGACAACGCTCGGGCAGGCGCTGGATGGCGGATTTCCGTGCGAAAAGCCTCACCCCGTGGAGGTGGGGTGAGCTACATGAAACCAGAGGCGCCAATCGGGAGATTGGCGTTCCCAGGAAAGGCAACGTAACCGGAGCTACGGTTATCTCTCGATCTTAAAGCCGATTTTCAGCCTGACTTGGAACTCCTCGACCTTGCCGTCTTTAATTCCGCCGCTCTCTTCGGCGATCTGAAACCACTCCATGTGGCGAATTGTCTTCGCGGCTTCGGCGACAGCGGCTTTGGCCGCTTCGGCAAAGCTCACGGGCGATGTTCCTACCAGTTCGGTGATTTTGTATATTCCGGCCATGTCTCAGGTTCTCCTCGCGCGATAAATTCTACGAACACTAGGGCAGTCTAGCCCAAGAGGGTCGAAAACCAATGAATCTTCACTCCTGATTCCTCGGCTCATCGGACACGTAAGTGGAGTTGGCCCGAGTGATGTCACTGACAGCGGGCATTTCGAGTACACTACGACGATTGCAGCGACGAAAACTTGAGAGCAATCGTGGCAACCGCCGATACATCGAATTCCACACGGGAGGCGGAGAAAACGAGGCAACTCGGGCCGGGGGACGTCGAATTTCGCAATCGACGGACGGCCTACGCAATCTTCCGAGTGACGCTCGGCCTGAATATCTTTTTGCACGGATTCGTGCGCATTCTGACCGGTCCATCAGCTTTTGAAGCCCAGACGGAAAAGCTATTCAGCAATACGTTCCTGCCGGCTGGGCAGGTTCACTTCTTCCTTTCGATATTGCCCTACATCGAAGCGTGCGTGGGGTTCCTGATCCTCGTCGGCTTATTCACATTTTGGGCTCTGGTCGCCGGAGCCTTGTTGATGCTGGTTTTGATCTTCGGAACCGCAGCGAGACAGGATTGGACGACCGTGGGAATCCAAACGGCTTACGGGCTCTTTTACTACTTCCTCATCTCGCGAAATAAAGACAACTGGCTGGCGATCGATTGCCTTTTCGCGAATGGCCGCAAGGTTTGATCGAATCTGCAGGCCAGTTCCTGTGTGGCGTTGTCCGCCCCTTCTTTGATGGAATGGGAAAAGGCAAAAGAAAAACGCCCGCCTAAAATGCGAGGCTTGGCCGCTACAAAACCGCCGCCCGCCGCGGAACGGGTCAGTCAGGATTGAATGGAAGGCGAGTGTACCCGCCGAATGAGCTAAACTCTGTGGGCCGTTCCATCCGAAGGTAGGGTGCTGATGCTGGTCGTGATGCAATCACAAGCGACGGAAGAACAGGTTCGCGCTGTCTGCGACCGGATCGAATCGCTCGGTCTCCGCGCGCATCCGATTCCTGGAGCAGGCCGCACGGCAATCGGCATCACGGGCAACAGCGGCAGCGTAGACACGGGCGCGCTCGAAACGATGCCGGGCGTGCTCGAGTGCGTTCCGATCAGCAAGCCTTATAAGCTCGTCAGCCGCGATGTGAAGCAAGAAAACACGATCGTCCGCGTTCCTACGCCGTCTGGTGAAGTTACATTTGGCGGCAATGCTGTGGCGCTGGTGGGCGGCCCGTGCGCTATCGAATCGCGCGACCAAGCATTCACTATCGCCGAGCGCATTCACGCAGCCGGCGCGCGGCTTTTCCGAGGCGGAGCTTACAAGCCGCGCACATCTCCTTACGCTTTTCAGGGGCTTGCCGAAAGCGGCCTTGAGATCCTGGCCAAGGTCCGCGAGGAGTTCGGCCTGGGCATCGTCACTGAGGCCATCGACAACGAGTCGCTGGACTTGGTGGAGAAATATGCGGACGTGATCCAGATCGGCGCGCGCAACATGCAGAATTTCAGTTTGCTGAAGCGCGCCGGGCGCGCGAAGAAGCCCGTGCTGCTGAAGCGCGGAATGTCCGCCACACTCGACGAATTTCTGATGGCGGCCGAGTACGTGTTGTCCGAAGGCAACTATCAAGTGATCCTGTGCGAGCGCGGTGTGCGCACCTTCACAGATCACACGCGCAATACGTTGGATGTGAGTATCATTCCGGCCGTGCAGAGCCGCAGCCACTTGCCCATCGCGGCCGACCCTTCGCATGGAACCGGCCGGCGCAATAAAGTGCTGCCGCTCTCGCGCGCTTGTGTTGCCGCCGGCGCGGACGGACTTCTGGTGGAAGTGCATCACGATCCCGCGCGAGCCCTCTCGGATGGGCCGCAGTCGATTCTGCCCGATGAATTCGATCAGCTTGTACGCGAAGTCCGAGACATTGCCGGCGTTCTGGGACGCACGGTCAATTAAACTACGGTCCGAAATGGTGATTAACACGCGGTGATCGGCGCTGCACTCGCTCACGCTCGGTTGTCTCACCTGCGGGTTCTGTGCGCAGTTTTGCTCACCGGCCTTTTCGCGTTTATCGTGCGCGGGCAAAGCTCGGTGGCGCGAGCGAATCACGACTCCGCTCCCACCTATTATCGCGACGTTCTACCCATTCTCCGCAATCACTGCGAAGTCTGCCATCGCCCCGGCGAAATCGGCCCGATGCCGCTGGTGACCTATCAGCAGACACGCGCGATGGCGAGGCTCATTGCGAATGCCACCAGCCAGAGGACGATGCCTCCATGGTTCGCCGATCCGCAGTTCGGGAGATTCTCGAACGATCCCTCGCTCACGGCGCGCGAAATCGAAATTCTTCAAGAATGGGCAAGCTCAGGCGCTCGCGCTGGAGATTTCGCGGATGCTCCGCCCGCACGGCATTGGGCTCAGGGCTGGAAGATCCCGCGGCCCGACGTCGTGTTTCGGATGCCGAAACCGGTCGCAATTCCCGCGCACGGCGACGTCGAGTACACCTACGAAATCGTCCACACGGGTTTTACCGAAGGGAAATGGGTACAGAAGTCCGAAGTGCGTCCATCGAGCCCGGAGAACGTCCACCACGCCGTCGTCTACATCCGTCCACCCGGCGCCGCATGGCTGAAAAACGCGCCGATCGGAGTTCCGTTCACGGCATCCGACATGACGGACGAGCAAGATCGCCGCGATACACACATGACTACGGCCGATATTCTGCTTGTGTATGCGCCAGGGAGTTCGCCCGACAATTGGCCGGATGGGATGGCGAAATTCATTCCAGCTGGATCGGATCTCGTCTTTCAAATGCATTACACCACGCACGGTCATCCAAAATCCGATCAGACGAGCATTGGAATCGTCTTCGCAAAAAATAAGCCGAAGCAAAGGGTGCTGACTTTGCAGCTCACAAACGACCGCTTCGTGATTCCTCCCGGCGTCGACAACTATCGCGTGGAAGTTCACGGCTCGCTTCCCAACGACGCATTGCTGCTCAGCTTTTTTCCGCACCTCCATCTTCGCGGCAAGCAGTTCGACTACAACATCCTGCATCCCGACGGATCGATCGAGACGCTTTTGCGCGTGCACTACAATTTCTACTGGCAGTTGAGTTATCGCCTAGCCCAGCCCCGTCCGCTGAAGGCTGGGACCGTCCTGCAAGCCGTCGCGTTGTTCGACAATTCGAAAAATAATCCGCACAATCCCGACCCGAATGCAGCCGTCTATTGGGGCGATCAAACCTACGACGAAATGATGGTGGGCTTCTTCGATGTGGCGGTTCCTGCCGACATCGACAAGAGCCACTACTTCATGAGGAAACCATGAAGGACGCCGGGACAGACAAAAGAAAAGCCCGCCTAAAATCCGAGACGGCCGCTACAAAACCACTGCCCGCCGCAGAGCGGGTTAGTCAGGTTTGAATGGAGGATCAGTGTCTTGGGTGTCGGTCCCAAGCGGCTCAGGGATAGCAGCACGACTCTCCGGCGCGTGTGCCTCCGTAGGCGCAAGAACGGCAGGTGCAAGTTCGACCGGCGATTTTTTCCGTAGCAAATCTTCGGCAAGATCCATCAATTTTGTGGCGTCCAATTTCGCAACCACGCCGCGGGCGCCTGCTTTCTTAGCTTCCAACTCAACCCATGCAGCGTAATGCAGGGTGTAAATTATGATCGGAACTGACGGCAAAATTCTCAGAATCTCGCGAGTTGCCCTTAGGCCGTCCATCACGGGCATCGCCAGATCGAGAATGATCAGGTCGGGATTCAGCTCTCTTGCTTTCACGAGCGCTTGTTCGCCATTCTCGACTGCCGCGCATACTTCCCATCCGTCGTGGGAGTTCAGCGCTTCGGTGAGACGCCCTCTAACCACCTCGTTATCATCGACAACTAGTATTTGTGCCACCATGAAGAACACGCTCCGGCCGGGCACAGTCGATCCCGGACTAATGTCGGGCACCCTACAATGTGCGGGAGTGCATGGAAATACCACGGAGACGGTAGAAGGCTGTCTAGAATCATCTAAACGATTCCCGGTATGCGGGCACTGGAACGCGGCGCGAAGAAGAGTGGAAGTTTCAGGCTTGGACGGGGAGGTTTGCGGCTTCCCAGGCGGCGATGCCGCCGGCAATTTCGCTGACCTGCAGAAATCCACCGCGCTGTAACAAACTCGAGGCGATGGATGAGCGGTAGCCGCCGGCACAATAGACCAGCAGCGAACGGTCGGTGGGCAGCTTGTCGAAATTCTCGACGAGGTGATTGAGCGGGAAGGCTGCGCTTCCGCCGATGTGTTTTTGTTTGCGCTCGCCGGGGGCGCGGACGTCGATGGCGAGCGGCGGCTGAACGGATGACAGAAGCTCCGCGGCGAAAGGCGCGCTGAGGCGCTCGGTGACGACAGTGAGATCGGGACGCGATTCCAGACGGTGCAATCCATCCTGCAAATATCCAACGATGTGATCGAAGCCGATTCGCCCGAGACGGGTTGTCGATTCGTTCTGGCGGCCGGGGTCGGCGATGATTATGATCGGGTGATCGCGGTCCAGCACGGTGCCAGCCCAGGTTGCGAACTGGCCGCCGAGGCCGATGTTGACGCTGCCCGCGAGATGAGCCGCGGCAAATTCTCCCGGATCCCGCGTATCGAGGATTTGCGCGCCCACAGCTTGCAAGGCAAGAAGGTCATCGAGCGTCATCGCGTTCACGCGTTCGAGAGTTTGATCGAGCGTGGGCCGCTCTTGGCTATTCAACACGGCATCGTAGGTGAAGTAGGAAGGAGCGTCTGGCTGATCGGCGGTGACCACTTTAATGAAGGCTTCCTTGGACATGGGCTGCAGCGCGTAGTTCGAACGGCGCTGCTCTCCCAGTGTTGATACGGTTTCCTTGCTGAGCGCTTTACCGCAGAGCGAGCCCGCGCCATGAGCCGGATACACCAGGCTCTCGTCCGGCAGCGCCAGCAATTTGGCGTGCAGCGAATCGAATAGCATGCCGCCCAGGTCGGTGGCCGACCAACCGAGCGCCACGCGGAGGTCGGGACGGCCTACGTCGCCGATAAACAGAGTGTCACCGGTGAGCACGGCATGCGGCTGCGTATCGCTGGCATCCAGGTCGTAAATCAGAATGGAGATTGACTCGGGAGTGTGGCCCGGCGTTTCGAGGGCCTTCAGGCGGACGCGTCCGAATTCGACGATGTCGCCGTCGCGAAGAGGAGTAAAGGCGTACGCCGCTTTAGCCGCCGCGCCAAGGTAAATTGTTGCGCCGACGCGATCGCGAAGCTCCAAATGCCCGGCCACAAAATCGGCGTGGAGGTGGGTGAGGAATACGTGGCTGATCTTGAGAGCGTGTTCGGCAGCAAAGGCAACGTATTGATCCGTGTCGCGTTGCGGGTCAATGACGGCGGCCGTGGCTGAACCGTCGTCTCCAATAATGTAGGAGGCGTGCGCCAGGCACGACAAATAGAATTGCTTGAAGATCACGCTGTGGCACCTTCGCTCGCAGGCTGCTAGCGCGGCTGGGGCACAATCCGCAGATAAGGCCGAGGGGCCTTCCAACCACCGGGATACTTCCGCTTGGCTTCTTCCTCGGACACTGAAGGCAGAATGATCACGTCGTCACCGTGCTTCCAGTTTACCGGCGTGGCCACTTTGTGTTTGGCGGTGAGTTGCATCGAATCGACGACTCGGAGAACTTCGTCGAAGTTGCGGCCCGTGCTCATCGGGTAGCTGAGCATCAGCTTGATCTTTTTGTCGGGACCAACTACGAACACGGTGCGCACGGTGGCATTCGTGGCGGCGGTGCGGCCTTCCGAAGTGTTGCCCGCGTCCGCCGGCAGCATGTCATACAGCTTGGCGACTTTTAATTCGGGGTCGCCGATCATCGGGTATTTCACCTTGTGGCCCTGGGTCTCTTCGATGTCCACGGCCCACTTGCCGTGGCTGGCCACCGGGTCCACGCTCAGACCGATAATCTTGCAATTGCGCTTTTCGAATTCCGGCTGGAGTCCGGCCATGTAGCCGAGTTCGGTAGTGCAGACGGGAGTAAAATCTTTCGGATGTGAAAATAGGACCGCCCAGCCGTTGCCGATCCATTCGTGGAAATTGATCGTACCTTGGGAGGTTTCGGCTGTGAAATTGGGCGCTTCGTCATTTATGCGCAAGGACACGAGTTTCTCCTCTAATCTCGTTTGTTGTTTCACTTACAGCTTAGGTTGCTGGATCTGTCCGCCAGTGGATTGGATCTTAGCAAAGTTTCCGCTGTGCGAGAACCGAAGTTTCGAAGCGAGCCGGCTTTTCACGGTGCCCTAGGAAACGAAAATGCAACCGATCCGCGAGCGCTCGCCGACGCTTTGCAGCATGTAGGCCTTGCGCAGCATCACGCGAACGGGGGGCAAAATTGGCACGTGAAGTATGGCGCTAAATTGGTTGGGCAAATCCTCGGGCTTATCGAATTGAAGTGCTACGCCGCCATAGCTCAAATCGATGACCTTGGCTGTTTTGTGTTCTGCTTCGCTGAGCAGGGCGTAAGCCTTCGTTCCAGCAAGCGATACGCGCTCCCATTTGCGGTGCTCGCTACGCGTCTCAGCAGGGGGCACGACACTCGGCTTTGCCGGCGAAACGGCGGGAGGCTGGGATGCGGACGATGCCGGTCCGGCCTTGGGGGGCGTCTCAGGCTCCATCGGGATTACTCGTTGGGAAGGCCGATTAGAAGTCTTCAAAGCGTACAGCCTTTGATCCGCGGTGCCGAGTAGCTCGCTCCTCTGATCGCCGTCCTGGGGATAGACCGCAGCGCCGAAATCCAGCGTCACTCCGATATTCAGATTCAGGGGAAGGAGTTCGACTTCGTATTGCGCCCGCACGCGACGGCATAGAGTGACTGCCTGCTCTGAATCCGTCCGTGGCAAAAGGACTGCGAATTCGTCTCCGCCGATCCGAAAGGCGAAGTCGGAAGCGCGCAGCGTTGTGCGCAACGTGGCGGCGGCTATTTTCAGCGCGTCATCGCCTCGCATATGGCCGTGGCGATCATTGACCTCTTTGAGCTTGTGCAGATCGAGGATTACAACTGCTAACTGCTCGTTGTACCGTTTGGCGCGAATTAATTCCTTGTCTAAATATTCATCGAAGAGGCGCCTGTTATACAGTCCGGTCAAAGCATCGGTTGCGGCATCGACCTGCAGCCGCTTGAAATCGTCATACTCCACCAGGACGGGAACGCGCAGCAGGCCCTCAGAAGAAAGCACGTCCAACAATGCCGCTTTCCAGGAGGTTTTCTTTCCAAGGGTGGTGAACTCGGCGCGCCGCTGGAGAATTCGGGACCAGTATTCGCTACTCTGAGTCTCGGTCAAATCGAGCCGAGTAAGAGTTCTGAAAAGCTGCTTCAGAAACTGCGCGCGTGCAGAGCCATCGAGACCTTCGAGGGTCTCGATCAACAACTCAAAGATAGAATCTTCAGCCGCTGGCCGCGGCTGGAAAGCGTCGCCAGGTTGGAACATGAACGGTTAGTTCCGAACTACTCTCAGCCTACCTCGCATAAGGTGGGCAGATTACGGGGGCAGAATAGATTCTAGCAATGGTTAGGCCATTCCGGGAACAACTTCGGGGCTAATTCGGGGTTATAAGTCTATTGCGGGGGTGTCAATGTTGTGGAAGGGCGCCAGCAAAAGGGTCGCGCACGTCGGGGGCAAAGTGAGAGGTGAAAACTGATTCCACTTTGCACCCGTGGAAACGGCGACACGGGCGAGACAGTCAGCCGAGCGGCTTCGTAAATTCAACGCCGGCCAAGTAAACGTCCCCCGCTTCCCGCTGCCGCGTCACCCTGGCTTGGAACGGCGCCATGCCAGCGGGTACCAGTCCTGATGAGGTTATCGAAGGTGCAGGAATGGTGAGTGTAACAAAGCCGTTCAGTTCAAGGGCGCGGGGACTGGCGATGAAGGCCCCTAAACCGCTTATATCCAGCGTCTTGCCGAGCTCGATGAACTGCTCCCCTTGCGGGTCTTTACCTCTGACGAAAAGCGGCACTTGCAGCTGAATCCGAGGAGAGCGGCGACGCTCCTCCGCTAATGAGGCAAGATTGACGCTCGATCTCACAAGAGTCTTCCTGTCGGTCATAGACTTTAGTATTAGTACTCGGACGGACGCATTTTCAGTTGCAAGTTAGAACGCACAATTGATGCTTTTTTGTAAGTCTATATATCTCAGTAGTTTGAAAAAGATCGGGTCGTCGTCGGAAGGGCGTCGATGAGCCGGACGGGACAAATTTGCGGCAATTCATTTCCACGATTGTGCAAAGTGGGACGCATTTACCATTGACACCCCCTAATCCCTTTGCGAGCATACAGTCCGACCCCATTTTGGACTCTACACATAGGGGTGTCTTCGGCTTGGATCGAACACCGACGGAGCGCGCTTTGTCGAAGGACATGATTGTGGAAAAGCAGCCGAGCGGGGCCGTCACCTTCCAGTTAGTCGCGAGCCTGCTGGACGCTTTGGACCGTCCTCTTCTGGTATCAGATCGCAGTGGCCAGGTGCTCTTCGCGAACTTGCACGCTCAGGACACCCTGGCTGCCCGCAACCTAAATGTTGGTGGGGAACTCAATCTTTTCCGTGATTTGCTGCGCGTCGACCGCAAGGGAGTCATCGGCCAACTGGAGGCTGGCGAGCAAGAAATTGACTTTCCACTGGACCACTCGTCCGGGAAATTCCGCGCGCGAGTTCGCTGGCTGCCGGAACCTGATTGGCTGGCAGTCTTTGTCGAGCCATCGGGGTCGGAAGCGCCGACCGACGAGGCGGAAATGCGTCAGACCGTACAAGAACTGATGCAAGAGCGGGAAATTACGTACCGCAATCTGCTCGCCGCATATCTTCGTCTCCAAGAGGCCAATCGCCAAAAGACCGTCTTTCTGGCGTCGGCCGCTCACGAACTAAAAACGCCGCTGGCCGTCATGAAGGGGTATTACGAACTTTTGCTTACCGGCTCTCTCGGGAGACTCAGCGAGAAGCAGACGGACATTTTGCGAGAGTCAAAAGAGAGCTGCGACCGGCTGGTGCGGCTCGTTTCGATGTTTTTGAATTATTCCGCGCTGGAGAGCGGTAAACTTGTCTTGCAGCTCCGGGAGAACGACTTGGGAGACTGCATCCGCGATATCGCGGGTCGATGGCAGGATGCGTTTCAACGCAGCGGTGTTCGCTTGGATGTTCGGCTCGGCCCGGGGTTGCCGCCATTTAAGTTCGACTATCAGAAAGTGCAGCAGTGCATCGTGAATCTGCTCGACAATGCGCTGAAGCATTCAGCTGCAGGAGGCTCGGTTACGCTGGCCGCCGAGTTGCACTTTTGGGAACGGCGGATAGCCGACGGATCCACGGTCCATGAGAGACGTCGCGACCGGGGCCAGCGTCCGAATAGCGCGCTGATCTCCATCGCCGACACAGGCAAGGGAATCGCGGCTGAGTTTCACCAGGAAATTTTCGAGGAATTCGTGCGAGTCGATCCGTCGTCGTCCGGGATGGGATTGGGTTTGGCCATCACCAAGCGACTGATACAGGCGCATCGCGGAAAAGTATGGGTCGACAGCGAGGTGGGGCGCGGAAGCTCCTTTTCGTTTCTATTACCTATTCACGTGGAATAAAGGAAAGGTAATTTCGAGGGATGACCATGGTCGGGAAGCAAAAAATTATGGTGGTGGATGACGAACCGAGCATTCGGAAATATCTGCGAACGCTCCTCGAAGTCGATGGGTTCGAGGTGGAGACTTTACCGAACGGCAAGGAAGCGCTGAAAGAGGTTGGAGCCGGATCGCGTCCTGACTTCATCATTCTCGACGTGCTGATGCCCGAAATGGACGGTCTGGAGACATTGCGGCAGCTGATGCAGATGGACCGCTCGCTCAACGTCATCATGCTTTCCTGCGCCAACGAAGTCACCACCGTCGTCGAGGCCATCCGCCTCGGCGCGCTCGATTACCTTACCAAGCCGTTTGAAAAGCCCGAACTCGACGCCGCGTTTCTGAAGTGCCAGCAAAAGCAGCAACTTCGATCCGAAAATCAGGCCCTTCGTGAATACTGTGAGGCGCTGACCGAGGACATCTCGTTTCTCGCTGCAAGTCCTCAAATGCTGAAAATACGCCAGCAGATTTTGCAGATCGCTCCGGTGGACGTGCCCATTTTTATCAGCGGGGAGAGTGGCGTCGGGAAGGAAGTTGTGGCGCGAATGGTCCACCTCCGCTCGAAGCGCCAGCACCAGCCTTTTATTAAGGTCAATTGCGCGGCGCTACCCGGAGAGTTGCTGGAATCCGAGCTTTTCGGCTTCGAGCAAGGCGCCTTCACCGGTGCGGTTCGCGCAAAACCTGGTAAATTCGAATTGGCTAACAAGGGCACTATTTTCCTGGATGAAATTGCTGAAATGAGCCCGCACTTGCAGGCCAAGTTGCTCCACGTCCTGCAGGACGGCCAATATTCGCGCCTAGGAGCCCGCGCGGTGGTGAATGTGGACGTCCGGGTTCTAGCCGCTACGAATATGGACGTTAAGGAGGCCATGAAAACGGGCCGCTTCCGAGAGGACCTCTACTATCGATTGAATGTGCTTTCTCTTCATATCCCACCGCTCCGCGAACGCATTACGGAAATCCCACTACTGTTCCGGCATTTCCTGGTCAAGTACAGCGAAAAATACCAAAAGCAGGCACCCGATCCTTCCAAGGCCTTGCTGGAAGCGGCTGCGCGATATCCTTGGCCGGGAAACCTCCGCGAACTGGAAAATTTCGTGAAGCGTTACGTGATTCTCGAAGACGATGCGGGCAGCTTCCGTGAACTCCTGGAGATGACCGGACAACAGCAGCGAATGCCTGTGCAGGAGGAAGCTCCCCCGCCGAAGGAACAGGGACTCAAGGCCCTGGTTCGAGGCCTGAAAGATGAAGCGGAGATGGAAGCAATTGCCGGCGCCCTGGAAAAAACGAACTGGTGCCGCAAGGACGCGGCGCGGATGCTGGGAATCAGCTACAAAGCTTTGCTGTATAAAATGCGCCAGTTTAATCTCGACTCCGGCCGAGGCTCGCGTTCCTCCGCGGCGAAGGAAGCAGCGAAGGCAGCGAAGGAGGCTGCGGCGAAAGAGGCCGCGGCGAAAGAGGCTGCGGCACAGAATTCAGCGCTGAAGGATAGCCCGCCAATTCCAGCTATCCGCGATTGATTTCTACGGAAGTTGATGCCGAAGGGGCAAAGAGTACTGGACGGTTGAAGCAGTCCGGTACCCTTCCTCGGGGGTACCTATCTGGAACACACGGAGCAAAATAGGCTATCCTTTTGGCCAGCGCTTAGTCTATATTCCCGTCCGAAAAACATGCTTCGCGCAAGGGGCCGTCGTGCGCGTTGCGAATGCGGTGATCCAAGGTCAAGTTTTCGTTATCGCTAAAGGAGTTTCTTTGCACCGCTTCATCTCGGGTCGCCTGCGCAGGGTTTTGGGGCATCGCGAGGGCGACGCGAGGTTTGGAACAGCGATTGCTGCCCAGCCGGGTGGTCGCTGTGCACTTCAATCCAGTCCTGAAGGAGCATCGGGGATGACGGAACGTCGCATGGCGCGCCGCTACGATCTATCGCTTCCGGTCAATATACGGTTGCCCATCAATCTCGAGCCTAAGTCGGACAGCGGCCAGACCCGAGACATTTCCACGCGCGGTGTCTACTTCACCGCTCACAAGGATCTCGCTCCGGGCACTGAACTCGATTTCACGCTAACTCTGCCTGCCGAGATCACTCGTGGTTCGGAGGTTTTCGTCCGTGCGCATGGACGCGTTGTGCGGGTGGATAGGCGCTCCGACGACAATCACGAGACGATTGGAGTGGCGGCGGTCATTGAGCGCTACGACATCGTTCGAGGAGAAGGCGCTCGCGTTTAAGTAGTTTCACCCTGCATCCCAAGAGCTTTCCCGCTGCGCACCAAGGGAGCCCAGCCTCGCCCCCCGCTCTGGCGAGGAAAGACAGTGCCCGCGGTTAGGAATGGCGCTTCCTCTAAGTGCCCATCGTTTTCAGGCAACCGGTATCTCCCCTGGCTCACCGACAGTCCTCTACCGCGAATCGGTTCCCGACCAGAACCTTTCAAAGAGAAACAAACATAAGGGCTTGCGGCACAAGCGGGCCGGGTTGCGCAACGACTTGCACAATCATCCTAGATTTCGGTTTGGTTGCAGGTGTGCTCGGAGGTCGCTGGGGGAGGTTTTGCACTGGGGCACGTTGTCACCACCTAAATGGTTTCTTCCGCTCAAGTAGGTACTGAAGCCGCCGCCGCCGGGTTGCCGCCTGAGCAAATTTACTTCGGACCGTCAGCCACCATGCAGGCGGTGCGACAAAGGGTGGACCGTGCGGCCGGTTTAAACGTTCCCATCCTGATCCTTGGCGAAAGCGGTACAGGCAAAGAAGTGCTCGCGCGCTTCATCCATAGCCGCTCGCCTTGGAACCATGGACCTTTCGTAAAGGTCAATTGCCCAGCCATCCCCGGAACACTATTGGAGAGCGAACTGTTCGGCTTCGAGAAGGGTGCATTCACTGGAGCCCAGGTCGCGAAGCCTGGCCGCATGGAAATGGCCGAGGGCGGCACGCTTTTCATGGACGAGATCGCGGAGCTCGATTCGAGTCTTCAAGCGAAGCTGCTGCACGTTCTACAGGACGGACTTTTCACTCGCATCGGCGACCGTGAGGAAAGACGCATGGGTGCGCGCGTGGTCTGCGCCACCAACCGTTTGCTTCAGCGGGAGATCGCGAATGGCAGTTTTCGCGCGGACCTTTTGTATCGCATAAATGTAATCACGATTACTCTTCCTCCCCTGCGCGACCGCCGTGAGGATATCCCTTATCTTGTCGAGTATCTCCGAAATCAATTTAATCGGCGCTTTGAACGAGATGCCGCCCCGCTATCGCAGGAGACGGTGCATCTTCTACAGCAAAGAGACTGGCCTGGCAACGTTCGTGAGCTGGAAAATTCGATTGCCCGGTACGTCGTCCTCGGGTCTGAGGAAACTTTTTACGGCGAGCGCGTCGATCAGCATCCGGCACACACCGTCTACGAACCTAACGCCGATGGCCATATTCCCCTAAAGCGCATCTCTCAACAGGCGATTCGACAGATGGAGCACGACGTGATCCTTCGCGTCCTGCAAGCCAATCACTGGAACCGGCGCAAGGCTGCCCAAGTGCTGAAAATCAGCTATCGCGCTCTGCTCTACAAAGTCCGCCAAGCAGGTTTGCCAGCGAAGCATCCCCGGCAAAATGCGCAAACTGACCTGCAACTCTCGCCGCCTGCAGGGCCCCCGATCCGGAAAGAGCGGTGCGAGGAACACCCTAGCTCCTTGTCTTTCGGCCGATCGACCCCCCGTGCCTGTTATGAAATTCGATCTTGAGTCCGCCTTGCCCCTTCCTGGTATTTCGGCTAGCCTGATTGGAAACATGTCGAAATCGAATGGTAAATCGAGTCTGAATGGCAAATCGACTCTGAAAGTCTGTCTGCTCTCGCCGCATCCGATGGTGTTGGACGAATTCCATCGCCTGCTCGAGGATTCGGGCTTCCAGATCACCTCCAGGCATCTGACGTCGATGCTGGCGCCCGACTTGCGCAATTTGGACGTTCCTCGCGCCTCGGTTTATGTTGTAGACGCCCATGCCGCGCGACAAGCGACTGGGGCGTTACTCGGCAACATCCTGGAGCGCTATTCCGGCGCGCGCTTGCTCGTTGTGGGAGATAAGCTGAATGAAACCGAGAGCTATTCCTTGCTGCGCCTCGGAGCGAAGGGCATACTGAGTTACCAAGAAGCCCGGGACCAGCTGTCGCGCGCTCTTCCGCAGGTAGCAGCGGGGGGAATTTGGGTTCCGCGGCCGGTTCTTTCCCGGTTCGTAGATTCGATTCTGAGCAGCACTCATGGACGACGCCTACGAGTGGACTCTCCCAGTGAGCTCAGCCGGCGCGAGCAAGAGGTTCTCAGTAGCTTGCTTGAGAACCTGGCCAACAAAGAAGTGGCGGAGCGCCTCCACATTTCCGAGCGTACGGTGAAGTTTCACGTATCGAACTTGCTCGCCAAGTTCGGCGTCCGTCGCCGCGCGGACCTGATCCTCCTTTGTTACCAGCGTCGTAACACAGTTGGAGTCCCCGAACCGCAGTTGCAGTCCATGCCTCGCTGACGGATTCGTTCGAGCCTCCAGTCGCTGCTATAATTCCCCTCGCCTGACCGGTTGGCTGCGAACACCATGACCACGTTCTCTATTGAAAACTTTGGCTGCCGCGCGACGGACGCCGACGCAGCGGCTATCCGCCACGAGCTCCTGAATTCCGGATTCACGCTGGCCGCCGACCACGACTCCGCCAGCATCGTCGTGCTTAACACTTGCACGGTTACGGCCGCAGCGGATTCGCAAGCGCGGGAAGCCGTGCGGAAAATTCACGCCGCCAATCCCGGAGCGCGGGTCATCGTCACGGGTTGCTATGCGCAGCGCGCTCCCGCCGAACTGGCTGCGATTCCCGGCGTCACATGCGTGGTCGGGAATTCTCACCAGGCGCGGATACCGGGCCTTGCCCGCGAGTTCGCAGCGAGCACCACGCAGGAACGCGGGGCCGACGCCTCCGATTTCATTCCGGTGAACTTGCTGCGAGGCAACATCGCTGCACCACGCGGGGCGAAAATTATTTCGGACGACACTCTCGGGGACCTGCCCGTGCAAGTTGGCCCAGCCGCATTCATGGCCGGGGATCGCACCCGACCCATTTTGAAAGTGCAGGATGGCTGCAGCCATCGTTGCTCGTACTGCGTGATTCCACTTGTTCGCGGGCGCAGCCGAAGTCTGCCGGCCGACCAGGCGATCTCACAGGTCCGTGCGCTGACTGCTGCGGGCGTGAAGGAAATTGTTCTGAGCGGCATCAACCTTGGGAGCTATGGCCGAGATCTCGCTCCGCGCGTTGAGTTGACTGGCCTTGTCCAGCGAATCCTCGGCGAAACCTCGATCGAGAGGCTTCGGTTCAGTTCCATCGAGCCTCAGGATGTAACCGAGGACTTTGTGTCTCTGATGGCGTCTTCCGCTCGCCTGGCGCCGCATTTTCACGTGCCGCTCCAATCGGGCTCCGACCGGGTTCTGAAGGCCATGCATCGCTGGTATCGCTCCGCGCATTACGCCGAGCGTGTGCGCGTGATACGCAGGGTAATGCCGAATGCCGCCATTGGCGCCGATGTGATCGTAGGATTCCCAGGGGAGACTGACGAAGACTTTCGCGAGACGATCAATTTGATTGGCGATCTTCCGTTTACCTATTTGCATGTTTTTTCTTTTTCAGCGCGTCCCGGTACCGCCGGCGCCACACTCGGCAACACCGTGCCGCCGAATGTAATTCGCGAACGAGCCCGCGCGCTGAGGATCTTGGAGCGGCAAAAGTCCGAAGAATTTAGCGCTTCGCAATCGGGCCGCGCGCTGCGCGCGCTTACTCTGGCTGGCGGCGGCGATCATTGGACGGAAGCAATTACCGGGAATTATCTAAAGCTGCGTATTCCCGGACGGCATGCCGCGAATCGGTGGGTGAACGTATGGCTTGGAGCCGAAGGCAATGTGGAAGAGGTCCGGACCTAGCTCTGCCGCTTAGCTTTCGAAAATCACTTGGGCGAGCGCCAGATTTCCGCTGTGCGTGATGGAGACTGAAATATTCTTCGCGCCCATGCGCTCCGCAATCTGACGCGCTGCTCCGGCCAGACGTAAGGTGGGCTTGCCTGTCACTTCACGGGTGACCTCAATATCGCGCCAGCGCACTCCCTGGCTCCAGCCCGTTCCCAACGCCTTCATCGCCGCTTCTTTGGCTGCAAACCGCGCGGCGTAGCGCTCGAACCTGTTCTTGTGGCGCTCACAATACGAAACTTCGGCAGGCGTGAAGAGCCGCTCGAGAAAGGGCGCACCGTGGCGCCGGATGGCCGCTTCGATGCGGTCGACTTCGGCGATGTCTAAGCCTAATCCAACGATCACTAGACAGCCCTGTTTATCCGAGTAAGAACGGCCGCGATTATACCTATAATTGAGTGACCTGCAGAGACTGCACACCTTGCCTAAGATGAGGCGCAGCATGCGGCCACACAATATGAGCGTAGCTGTGTCAAAGAAGCGCCGGGGAAAATCTCGAATTACTCATTCTTCGCTTATGATGGCCGAGGACAACTGGAATCTTCGCCCGGCAGGGCGGTTGCAAATCCTCGAAGCGCCGGCTCTGACGCGGCTGAACTGGCTCGTCCACGCCTTCAGTACCCGCTGCGGAGGCAACAGCCAACTTCGCGCAACAGATGGGGCTAAACCTTCCAGGTCTCGACAAGGGCGGGAGATCGACGGCCAAGCTTTGAATCTGAGCTTCACGGGCGGGGACACTCGAAGGTGCGTCCTATTGAACCGCAAGCGATTCCTTCAGGCGATCGGCGCATACGAAATGAACCTCGTCGCAATCGAGCAAATTCATTCGGATCTGCTGCATCGAATCTCTTCGTCGACTCCCGCGATTTCCAAACCCGCGAAAGGAGATGCGCTTCTCACCAACGTTCCGGGCGTTCTCCTGACGATCCAAACCGCGGATTGCGTGCCGATCCTGCTCGCCGACACTAAGCGCCGAGCCGTCGCGGCAATTCACTCGGGCTGGCGTGGCACGCTTCTCCGCATTGCCGCGAAGGCCCTGGGCCGAATGCATATGGAGTTCGGTACTTTGCCGCAAGACGTAATCGCCGCCATCGGGCCTTCTATCGGCCGCTGCTGCTACGAAGTCGGCTCCGAAGTCGCCGCGGCCTTTCACTCGCAGTTTCCCAATGCGCGCGAATGGTTTGACGGCCCATTCGAAACGCTTGCCGCCGGCGAAAACGATCCGAATTGGCTTCCGTGGCTTACCATGAGGCCGCCTGGACACGCACCGCTGCCGCAGCGCGTTCACCTCGATTTGGGCGCGGCAAACCGCGCGATTCTAGCGGAGGCCGGAGTGCCACCGACACAGATTTTCCAGTCGTGCCTTTGCACCTCCTGCCGTGGGGATCTCTTTTTCAGCTATAGGCGTGAACGTGTTACAGGCCGCCTCATGGCCGTGATCGGCATTCGCTGACGTTCACAAGTCCTCGGCACACCTATTGACCAGTTTGTCGCCATCGAAACCGGGCCTCCCGCCCAACCATTGCCGGTGGTGTAGAATGCTGTTCGCACCTCGTCGGACCAGGAGACCTTGATGGCGGATATGAAGGCCCCTATGCCAGCAGAGGGCGCGGCGGACCGCCGGCGCTCGCATCGCGTGAACATCGCAATGCCCATCCTCGTCCGCGGCAGTCGAGGCACCCAGCGGTTCGAGGAAGAATCTCAAACCGTGTCCGTCAGTGCGCACGGCTGTAACTTGCGCGTGGCAAATCCCGTGGCGCGCGGTCAGGAAATTGCCCTCGTAAACAAAAAGACGGCCGAAGAGCTACCCTGCACGGTCACTTTTGTTGGACAGAAAGATGCCGGCAAGTTAGAAATCGGCGTGGAATTCATCGAGCCATCGCCGCTCTTTTGGCGCATTGCCTTCCCGCCAGAAGATTGGGATCCCTCTGAGCGCAAACGCCCTGGGGCGCCTCGCCAGCCAGCGACACCGGCCACGCCGCCGCGGCGCCGCTAAAACTCCGTCCCAATCGCACGACTTTCGGATTTCTGGTCCACTTGCATAGAACGAAACCGAGCACTTCCTGTTTTATCAAATGCTAGTCTCTGAGATACCATCGCGGCTCGTCTAGGAATCTGGATGATATGGCTTTGATGTGAGCGCAGATTCTCCTTACGTGCCCCGGCAAATCGTCGGCGCCCGTTCCATCCAAGCAGACCCCTCCGCCTTTGGCGCCGCATTTCGTTTCGCGGGCAAACACTGGCTAGCTCTTTCAGGGATTTCTATTCTTATTTTAGCGCCATGTTTCTGGCACCGCGAGATTGTCGCGTCAGATCTAGGGAGCCATTTGTACAATGCCTGGCTCGTGCAGTTGATCCATCGGGGCCAAGCGCCCGGCCTTTGGATCGCTCCCCAACGCACCAACATTCTCTTCGACATTCTACTGAGCAATCTTGGCTCAATCTTCGGTTTGCACGCGGCCGAGAAACTGGTTGTATCTCTCGCGGTGCTGACCTTCTTCTGGGGCGCTTTCGCATTGATATCCGCCGCCGTTCGGCGTCCACCCTGGTCTTTGCTGCCGTGCATTGCGCTGGTTACCTATGGCTGGACATTCCATCTCGGCTTTTTCAATTACTACCTGTCGCTGGGTCTCTCGTTTTTCGGTCTTGCGCTCTTGTGGCGAGGGAGACACTGGGAGAAGCTCAGCTTGCTATTGATAGCGCCCCTTGTTTTCATCGCTCATCCGCTGGGACTTATGTGGTTGCTGGGCGCAGCGGCTTACATTGGGATTGCGGAGATGTTTTCGCGCCAATGCTATCAGTGGTTGCTCTGTTTTGCGGTTGCTGCGTTTCTTTTTGCGGTGCATACCTATATCCAGAATCACTACGTTGCCGATCACGGAGCGAGGCCGTTTTACTCCTTCAATGGCGCGGACCAGCTTGTGCTTTTCGGCGAGCGCTATCGCGTCCTGGCGCGAGCGCTCCTGGCTCTTGCCCTCGTTTCAATCACCGTCGATTTGATTCGGAGAAGACGTGAATCTGGATTCCTGAAGTATTACAGTATCCCTATTCAGCTTTATATTCTGGCGATGTTTTCAGTTCTCGTGTTGCCGGACGCAATTCATTTTCCCCCGCCCACGGCCACCATCGCGCTCTTGACGGAGAGATTCACATCGATCACGGCAGTGATTGGCTGCTGCGTGCTGGGCGCAATGCAACCTCGAAAATGGCACTTTGCCGCCGCGGCTGCGATTGCCGCTGTCTTTTTCGCATTCCTTTACCGCGATACAGCCATCGTCAACAGAATGGAGGTGCAAGTCGTCCAGTTGGTCAGAAAACTTCCGCCCAATCAGCGCGTGCTGGCTACCATTGAGCCGTTTCCCGGCTCGCGAATATTGAATCAGCACATCATTGACCGTGCCTGCATCGCGCGCTGTTTCAGTTATGGCAATTACGAGCCCGGGTCCGGCGTCTTTCGCGTGCGCGCAACGTCCGGCAATTCCTACGTCCTCGACAACTACGAGCTAGCGACAGAAACCGAAGAGGGGGACTATCTGGTGCAACCCGGCGATCTCCCGGTGTACGAGGTCTATCAGTGCAGCGAGGATGGAACCGAGATATGCATCCTCGCACTGAAGGCCGGCCAGTACAACGGCGAACCACCAGACGAGTAAATGGGATCTTGGAGCGGTTGTCGCCTACCGCTGGAGGGATTCTGCGGTACGAGGTTCCTGGCGAGTGGTCGTTCGGGGCACCGTATGTTTTCGTCGTGCCATAAGCCACGAGCCAATCCTCCACGCCAGCAATATTCCTACTAGGAAGGCATATTCGAGCGGCTTGCGAACGTCCGATTTCACCGACCAATAGAAGTGAATTACGCCTAACACGGCGGTCGCATAAATCAGTCGGTGCAACATCTGCCAGCGCTTTCCGCCCAGGCGGCGGATCCATCCCGCCGTCGAGGTGATCGCCAGTGGAATCAGCAGCACGAAACCGGTGAATCCCACGGTGATGAACGGGCGCTTGATCACGTCCTGCCACATGCCGGTCAAATCAAATGTTTGATCCAGCCCGATCCACGTCGAAAAGTGCAGGAAGGCGTAAAAAAAAGCGAATAGTCCGAACATTCTCCGGAAACGAATCAGCTGCGGCACATGCAGAATTTTGCGAAGCGGAGTGATTGCCAGCGTGATCACTAGAAAGCGCAGGATCCAATCGCCCGTGAAATGCGTGATGTACTTGATTGGATCGGCAGTGAGATCCTGATGAATCCCTCGCCACACTAGCCAGGCCGCAGGACCAAGGCACACCACGAAAACCACCACCTTCGTCCATTTGCTGGTCAGAATCTTATTCACGAGAGACTTTTCTAGAAGTTCTTGCGCAGGTCCATTCCGGCATACAGGCTAGCCACCTGGTCGCCATAGCCGTTGAACATCTGCGTCGGAATCATCTTATTGAATAGACCGAATCCCGGACCGATGCGGCGCTCCCTGGCCTGGCTCCAACGCGGATGATCCACGTGCGGATTCACATTCGCATAAAACCCGTATTCCGCCTGCCCCCCGAATCCTCTGTACAGGTCCCAGGTGGTCGTCGGCTCACTTTTCACAAAGCGTACCTTCACAATGGACTTGATGCTCTTGAATCCGTACTTCCAAGGAATCACCATGCGCACGGGCGCGCCATCCTGATTCGGCAGCGTCTCGCCATACATTCCCACGCAGAGCAGCGCCAGCGGGTTCATCGCTTCGTCCAGCCGCAATCCTTCCGTGTACGGCAATTGGACGCCCGCGTCCCTGCCCAGCGGCATTTGCTTGGGATCGTAATAGCTCTCGAAAGCGACGTACTTCGCCTTGGGCGTCGGTTCGGCCAGCTTTACGATCGTGTTCAACGAATACCCGATCCACGGCACCACGATCGACCAAGCCTCCACGCAACGGTGGCGATAGATTCGTTCCTCTAGCGGCGCCAGCTTCATAATTTCGTCCATCGTGTACTTGCGCGGCTTGGCACATTCGCCCTCCACGGAAACGCTCCACGGGGTGGTCACGAAGCCCTTGGAATTCTTCGAGGGATCGTCCTTATTTACTCCAAACTCGTAGAAATTGTTGTAAGTGGTTACCTTCTCGAAGGGCGTCTCCGCCTCTGTGGTGCTATACGGCCATTTCTTGACGCCGTTAAGCTTCACCGGTACCGATCCGCCCGTGCCGCCCCGGGCCAGCAACCGGGGAAACTCCTTATATCCCGCCACCGCCACACTAGTCGCGGCCAAGCCAAGCAAGAAATTCCGGCGGCCCATGTACAGCGCCTTGGGCGTCACGTCCGCGTAGGTTAACTCCCGTCTTTTCTTGATAAGCATGGGGATCCTCCGTAGCGACCTTAATAATACGCGCCGTCCACTAGATTGGATGCCCAAAATTTCCCAACGGCGTAGCAATTCGACACGTTCACGTCGCGGCCAGTTCCTTGATCAAAGCTGCGCGGAGGTGCTCCTGATGCGCCGAGCTTAACTTGGCCCCATTCGAAGTGAGATAAAACACGTCAATCGCCGTTTGGCCCTCTGTTTCGATCAGCGCTATTTCGATATTGCAGTTCTCGCGCGCGAGCTGTGAGCTAATCCGGTGCAGCAATCCGAGCTGGTCCTGCGCGATCACTTCTATCAACGTGCTTTGCTTCGAGCACTCATCGTCTATTTCCACGCGCGTTTCCACCTTGATCTTCGGCACCGTGCTTTTCTCGGATCGCAACCGGTCGCGGAGCATTCTTCCCAGGTCCGCTTTTTCCAGCAGCACGTCGTGGATGCTCCCCTTGAACCTCTCCCATTCGGGCAAATTTAACTCCAGCGTCTGGAACCGGTCGGTGAAGAAAAATGTATCCACCACAATTCCTTCGTCGTTCGAGAACGCGGCGGCCTTCACGATGTTCATTCCCCACGCCGCCAGCGCGCCGCACATCCGCGCAAAGAGAAACGGGCGGTCGTGCGTCACCACCGTCAGTTCGTACCAGTGACGTCCCCGCGTCAATTCCAGTTGGACCGCATCATCGTCCAGTCTCCTGGCCATTTCCATGTGCCGGATCACATCGCTTGCCGCCTGCGTTCGCAAGTAGCGCCGAGGCAAGCCGTTCAGAAAACGATCGAGCCTATTCCCCGCGGCCGGCGCAAGCGTCCGCAAATGGTTCATCACCTCATCGTCGGTGTCTCCGCGGAGGCGTTCGTCAACGCTTCGCATCAGAAAATTCGCGGCACCGATGTAGAGTTGCCAGATATTTTCCATTTTCCAGGGCGTGAGCGCTTCGGGGTTCACAGCCTTGATGTCCGCATACGTGAGCAGGCAAAGCATCTTCAGCCGCTCGGGCGTTACCATCCTTTCCGCTATCTGGTGGATGGTTTCGGGATCGAAGATATCTCGCCGCAAAGCCGCGCCTAGGTCCAGGTGCCGCTCGATCAGAAAGAGCACCGTATCCCGGTCGACGGCGTCCAAGTCCAGCCGAGCCAGGCACTTTTCCCCAACCTCCAGACTGCCGGCCACGTGATTCTCCGAATTCGTGCCTTTACCCGTGTCGTGGAGCAGTAGGGTCAGATACAGCAGGTCCGGCTGTTCGAGTTCGTCCAGCAGCTCCGCAAAACCTCGATCCCATTTCGATTGCGCCTTTCTAAGCGCGTGCAGATTTTCGATGGCCACGAAGCTATGTTCGTCCACGGTGAACCGGTGCGAATAGTCCCGGATAACCAGCGAATCGATGACCGCGAATTCCGGCAGCAGCGCCGTTAGCAGGCCCAGCGAATGCATGGTCCGCAGCGCCTCGGCCGCATGGGGCGCGAGAAGAATCTCCTGCAAATAGTGCCAGAGTTCCACTCCTTTCGGCGGAGCGCCTGCCACGGCAGGCACGAGTTCCTCGACCTGATGCTCGGTGGCCGAGCTGAGTGCCAGCCCATGGCGGGCCATGAAGCGGAACATTCGCAAGGGCAGTTCGGTATCTTCGATCGCCGCTTGACGTTGCAGGAAAATTCTTCCATCCACCACCGCGAACTCTGCGTTGGAAAGACGCGACCGCAGATTTTGAAATTGGCGGTAAAGAGACGGCCTCGCCGCTGGAAACTCATCAAGAAGTTGCACCGCCACCCGGTGAATCAATTTTGCTTGATTGAAGTAAATTCGCATCCAGTCCGAGGCGTCAGGAACGTTTCCGTTCCGCACGCCAATTTTCTGGGCAGCCGCTTCATCCTGCGCGGCCCATGCCAGGCTGTTGTCGTCCCGTCCATGGCGCCAATGCAGAAAGCAGCGCACGGACGCAAGGAAATCCAGAGCGGCATCGAACTTCGATCGCAGGGACGGCGGCAGCAGCGATTTGCCATCTGGCCACGTGTTCGTTTCTTCCATGGCCGCGATCAGCGCCAGCCAGTGCGCCAGATTGTGGTCGCGCAGCCCCCCAGGACCATCCTTTACGTTCGGTTCCAGGTGAAATACCGTGTTTCCGAATTTGTTGTATCGCTCTCGGGTAAGATCGGTCAGACGCTGAACGATCGCCCGCGATTCGCGCACTACAAGTTTCGGGATCACTTGGTCGTGCAGACGGTTGAAAAGCGCCAGGTCTCCAGCGAGATAGCGGCAATCGAGGAGCGAGATCGCGAACTCGACGTTGTTGGGATCGAATTTTTCGCACTCCGAGAGCGTTCGGGTCGCGGGACTCAATTTCAGCCGCAGGTCCCACATTTGCTGCGATAAATCCCGGACGCCGTCTTTGACTCCAGGCTCCATTGCAGCGTCGCCTTGAAGAAATAGAATGTCGATGTCCGAGTAGGGGAAAAGGCGTCTTCGTCCAAATCCTCCCAGCGCGATCAACGCAAGATTCTTCGGGCCTTCGCCTTCCGGCGAGATAGCCGTCTTCCAGAGGCGCAGCACCAGTGAATCCACAAGGTCGGCTCGGCCACCCACGGCAGCTCGCCCATCACCTGTGCTCGCGAAATCTCGCTGCAGCCGGGCGGATCCCTCCGAATATAAGTCGTGCAGCTCGTGCCCCGGTGTGGATTGCGGTGACATGGATGCCGATGTGTCCGGTTCATTAGACTCGCTTAAAAATGGAACGGCGGGGCGTCGACCCCGCCGGAAGGTCACGATTTGAACCGGTCAAAAATAAATCAGTGCTTTGGAGCTACGTAGCCCTCGGGGAGCTTCGAGCCTTCGCCGAAAAAGAACTGTTCCATTTGCTCTTCCATGATTTTCTGCGCGTTCGGATCCAGCGGGTTCAGGCGAAACTCATTGAGCAGCATCTTCGAGTGGTTCACCCACATAGCCCACGCTTCCTTGGAGACACTCTCATAGATGCGTTTGCCGATCTCACCCTTCCACGGCACGCGGTCCAGCCCCGGCAACTCTCGTCCCAATTTCACGCACTTCACCATGCGCACCGTTTGCGTGCCAGACTCGTTCTCGTCGGCCATCTCGAATGCCTCCTGAAAAATCGTCTCCCCATCTTAAACGCCGCGGCCATTCGCCCGCAACTCTGCGGCGCCTTTCGAAACTCCAATCTTTGTCATGGTAGTTTGAAGGTGGGCGCTTTCTGACCCGGGAGCGGAACAGATTTGTAAATTGTCAACGATCGCGAAAGGCGACACGCCGGCAAAGAAACGGCATGCCGATAAAGCAACTCTCAAGTTCCGCCAGTCCGCCTGCAGGAACCCTAATTGGCTCCCTTCGGGGAATTATTCGATAGCTTCTCCGCTTCCTGGCTTCGCCGCCAGGCGTAGTAGCCGTCCAGCGCTTTGAGTTTTTCGGCGTTGGGAAGCGGAATCGCTTTCGATGGATCGTTGAGATTCATCACTTCCGGCTGGGCGTTGTTGAATGCGGGCCAGGCGGGCATACCCTGTCCATTGGGATTCCCTGTCTTAGCAAAATTCACCCAGTAGGAAGAAACTGTATCGGAGACGGCCCGATCTTCGGCACTGGGAGGCATGCTCGGCGTGAAGTTGCCAAACACGTAAGCAATTTCCGCGCCGTGCGCCGCGCCCCAGCTTTTAAATTGAGGCGTGTTGGGATAAGGCGGCCGGTGGCTGAAATAATAAACATAAACTTTGCTCTTGCCTCTCTTCGATTCGAGTCGCGCCCAGGTCCATGTGCCCCAGCCGAAGGTGGAATCGCGCGCGAGGTCGCGGGCGGAACGAAGCGCTTCGGCATCGGAACCAGTGGGATAAGCGGCCAACATCTTTTCCGCGTAATCGCCGTAGCCCGCGTGAACGCTTTTCTCGTAAGCCGGTGCGGTGGTGGTGGCGACGAAGAGCGCGCCCTCATCGGAATTAGTGCCGATCAAGACCGGAGTGTCGTTGTAGCGTCCTTCTTCGTAGAGGTTGTACTGATCGCCCGGAAGGACGTAGCCATCAAAGTTCGGCCAAAAGCCGGCCCCTGCACCAGGGGGCGAAGCCTTGATGATGGACTCGGCGGTCATCTTTCGCGCGTCCGCGATGGATTTTGCGCCAATCTTGGCGAGAAAATCTGCGCCGTGCTTCTCGGCCACGGAGAGCGGAGGTACGTTTTCGCCACCTTCATTCGAGAAGCGCGCGGGCGCGAACGATCCGCCGCTCTCGGAGATGGCTCCCTGGAAAAGTCCCTTGGCAAGCGACGAAGCTGCCAGCATGCTCACGGCGATTCCGCCGGCCGATTCGCCGAAAATCGTGACACGATTCGGATTTCCGCCGAACGCGGCGATGTTGCGCTTCACCCATTCGAGCCCGGCGATCTGATCGAGCATTCCGTAGTTGCCCGAGTGCCCATGATCCTCCGCGCTCAGCTCCGGAGTCGCGAGGAAGCCGAACGGCCCTAGCCGGTAGGCAATGCTGACGAAAACCACGCCTTTCTTCGCAAGGTATGCGCCGTCATATTGCCGCAGAGAAGTGCCGCCGATCGTAAAGCCGCCGCCATAGATCCAGACCATCACCGCGAGATGATCTTTCGGAGACTTCGCCGGGGTCCAGACATTGAGGTAGAGACAATCCTCGCTCACCGCGAGGGCGTCAAGCCCGAGCGCCGGCATCACGACGGGCGTCTGCATGCAGGCCGGAGCGAATTTGTCGGCTGCGTGCACGACCTTCCACGCAGCGGGTGGCTGCGGTGCGCGCCAGCGCAAATCGCCCAGGGGCGGCGCGGCAAACGGGATGCCTTTGTAAACGGCGACGTCGCCTTCCATTTTTCCTTGGACCAGTCCTGTTTGCGTGCGGACTGGCTTGGGCGTCTGCGCCGCCACCGCGTTCGCGAATGCCAGAACGCTCATGCATGCTACGAACTTGAAATTTTTCATGCTTGTCATCATCTTTATCCTCCGCACAGCAGCCAAGCTACTTACAGTTGCGGCAAAATAGCCGATTACACGGCCTTCTTGATCACTAATTCCGGGGGGCGCTTACGCGGCGTCCGCCGGCCGCGGCCGGGAAAGCGTGCGAGCACTTCGCCGTCCCAAAGTCGAATGATGCGCTGCCGAAAAAACCATTTGCCGCCGGATTTCACGAGTTGGTCATCGTAGTAGCCCGCGAAGCGGATCGTGTATGGCGGCTCGCCCTGGCATTCCGTGACGAAAACAAACGATCGCGTCGAGCACAGTTTGCTATTTCCCTTGACGAGTACTTGGCTAACGTGGTGTTGGCGCCCCGGAAAATTCGGAACGTTCCGAAAATGCTCGGCGAACCGGCGGATATTTTCGAGGCCTTCCCAGCGGTCCGGTTCTTCGAATACCTCTTCGATAACAACCGCATCTCGGCTGAAACACGCAATGAGAGCATCCACATCACCGGTGTCGAGCGCCCACGCATATTCCGCAAGAAGATCGTTGATCGCGATCCGGTCTTCGACGGTTAACGGCGCCGCTTTCGGCATAGAGGCTACTCACTCGGTGGCAGCGGAGACTGCGTTCGCTCCCTGTGAAGAGGCCACATCTTGAAAAACTCCGCGTGCAAGATGAGGAAAGGGAAAGTCACGGCCAGTAGCGCCGATGCCAGCCAAATCTCAAAATCGTAGGCGGGCGGACCCGGGTTCACTTTGCCCGTCACCAACGGAGCCAGGGCTCCGTAAACTAGCGCCAGCACAGTCCCGATCGCAGCAGAGGCAACTGTGTTCAGGACGCCCTTCAGCGGCTGAGTCCGTTTGCCGAATATCGATCCGTGCATCATGTTCAAAACGATAATCGTGCCGAATACGAAGGGTATGGGCACGCGAATCATAAACGAGACCACATCCATTTTCACCACGTACACGCCGATGTAGAAGGCGAGGCCTCCGATCACCAGGATCGTGATGGTCCACACAACGCCAAGAAGCGGCTGCCGCATCAGCGCAGGAGACTTCGTGAAGGGCCACAGATCGAAATTGAGCGACACGAACATCACGCCGATCACGGTGATGTAAAACACCAGCACGCTCCACGCGTTGAATAATCCGTGAGGGTCGAGCGCCGGTACGTACACGGGCGCGCCGCGCATAAAGCCATAGTTGAATAACAGGCGGAAAAGCAAATAGTTAATCAGGTAGCACGCTACGAGCATGACGAGTCCCGCCGCAACGGGGTTCTTGATCAATCGCGTGAAGGGCCAGCCACCCCACATGATGGCGACCCAAAAGGTGATGACCACCGACGCGATGATGCACATTGCCAGCATCGGCGGAGGCGGGTTGACGCCTCCCCCCACCGTCAAGAAGTGGACCACGGCGACAATCGCTCCGACGGCCAGGGCCAATAGTGTCAGCAAAATGCCCTTGGCAGGTTGGGGACGCGCTGCGGCAAATGCAGGATAGTTACCGCCCCAGGTTACCGAGATCACGATTTCCATGGGGATGAAGCAAATGGTCAGGAAGGCAACCCAGTTGGCGAATATGGGGAATGTAAACAGCGCGATGAAACCAAGCGAGATGGCAATGATGAGAAATGAGGCGACGATCCCAAGCGCAGGTTGTTTCACTCCAACCTCCTTCTTCGACGCGGTGAAAGGTTCTGCCCGGCCGTAGAAACTCCTCGCATCGGTGAATCAAGATTTCAATATCCGACGGTGAATCGCTCGCGATGATGCTGCGGGCGCTCGAGCTCGTCGATCATGGCCATGGCGTAATCCTCAAGAGAGATTTTGCTGGTGCCTTTCTCATCGAAGAGTAGGTGGTCCTTGCCCAGGCGAAACTTGCCGGTGCGCTCGCCCGGCGCAATCTGCGAGGAGGGCGCGAGAAAAATCCAATCGAGATTCAGTTCTTGCTTCAGCAAGTAGTAAAGTTCTCGGGTGCCGCGGATTCCGGGTTTATAGGGTTCGTACTCCTTCGGGAACGCGAGCGAATCGAGAAACTCAATGCCGTCCGCGGTTTTCAGGCTCGCCGCGCCACCCACGCCGAGGAATCGCTTGACGCCGGATTTCTTCACGGCGACGATGATCGACTTGTGGCCCTGCACAAATTTGTCATAAACCTCGGCACCGGCCACGCCGCGGCCGGGATTGAAAGAGCTGATGACTGCGTCATGACCGGCAAGCAGGCGGCCGAGCTCATCGGTCTGAAGCACATCGGCTTTCTTTACCGTGAGATTTTTTTGCGGCGCGATTTTCTCAGGATTGCGAACGATCGCTGTGACCTGATGGCCGCGCTGCAACGCCTCCGCAAGTATTTTCGAGCCTACAAATCCGCTGGCGCCGATAAGCGCGACTTTCATGACAATCCCTCCCAGAATCCAACGGTAAGCCAGTTAATGCAGCCGATGACGATTGACAGGTATAAAGAACGGCGGGATTGTACACCTTCGTAAGCCTGGGATTCACGGAGATATCGCATGACAGAGGACGCGCCCTTTGGGTCCGCACGATCACTGCTGCACGAGCCTAAGCTCGAATTCGCTTTCGAAGTTCGCTTGCGTTTCACCCGGGTGCAGAACATAGCGAACATGCCAACTGGCGCGGGGCGCGGAGCAGTTTACGTGGATAGCGGAGAATTTGCCGGCCCGCATCTGCGCGGAAAAGCCGTGCCGAATAGCGGCGGAGATTATTCGCTATTTCGCCCCGATAACGTGCTGGCGTTCGACGCGCGCTATATGCTGCAGGAAGATGATGGCACGCTGATCATGCTTTATAACCGGGGATATCTCTGGGGTCGCAGGCCGGACACGATGGAGCGCCTGCGCGCGATGGCGTTCGCGGGAGGTCCATCGGTCGACCCCTCGGAATATTACCTACGCGCTTTTCCGACTTTCGAGGTTGAAGCAGGCAAGCACGACTGGCTGATGCGCTACGTTTTTGTCGGTATCGGCGAACGCAAGCCTGATGGCAATCTCATCCGCTACTACGCTCTGCTCTAGATAGCGCGAACCGCGATACCTAGCTACTGGTTCGGCGAAGTGGAGGCCGGAGGACGAGATTGCGCGTCTGCCAGCGTTGTGCTAAACCGAAACGAAACTGCTGCCTCGATCTGCACCGGAACTCCTTCTGCAATGGCCGGCTTTAGGTGCCATTTTAGCAATTGGTCGCGCGCGGCATCCTGGAGCCCGGCATTATCAGAGTTGAGCGGATAGGCCTCCCGGACGCGGCCAGCTCGATCAATAGAAATATACATCGTCAAGAGTCCAGTCGTATTTCCGCTGTGCACAGGCGGCCACATGATCTCAGGCTCATTCAACGCCGCTTGCTCGATCAGGTTTTGAGTGACTGGGATGGACCTAATGCGCTGTTCCACGGGAGTGGGTTCCGCAACGGCAAATAGACTCGGATCCGGTTTTGTCAAATTTTCCAGGAGAACAACTCTGGCGACTATTTCCGTTCCTGGTTCTGGATCTTCCTGATAACGCCTCGCAATTCGCTTTTTCCCGAAACTCTTGTAGTCGTGGAATTCCATGCTATAGCCCGGGGAGCCAAAGAAACCAATCATTCCGTCGCCGTCAAAGCACAGACTACTGAAGGCATCGTTTTTCACTAAGTCGGAGCCGACTTTAGATTTTTCTCGAACACAAGCGTCTGAGTGTTGACCATTCGGCAAGACTATTTGAGTAATTCGGGCGTCGAGGCGATTCCAGAACTGTGCATTGGGAACGGGGTTGAAGATCGCGGTGACGAAATTTTGCAGCCACAGTGGAAAGTAGTCTCCCGTGTCTTTTTCACTTACCTTTGTTCCATCGACAACAACCACTTGTTTAAATGACGGTGAGTCAATTGATCGACGCCACTCCTGCGGCGACACCCAATATTCCTCGATTTCGGCACGATAATCCGAGGGGGGATTGGTCGATTCAGCGAGATGAATTCTTATGTGAAATGGTTTGTCGTCCGCAGTTGTCAACGAGGACTTCGCCAAAGCGCGGCTGAGTGCGTCGCCGAGCGGAATAGATCTCTCAGTGACCCCTTGGCCTTGAGACGCAGACGCAGCCAACAGAAGGCAGAAGCTGCAATAGGTTAGAAGCTTTCTGATATTGCGAGCACCAGAGATGATAACCGGGCGACGCATGTCTCAAAGAAGTTAATCAGGAATTGCTCTAACTGTAAAGAAGACGGCCTCGCCGCACCATTTACAAATCGGCCACACTAAATTCATATCGAAAAAACACTCCAATAATTCTAGCGGGGTATTCTTGCAAAGCGCCGAAGTTCGGATTTAACCGAGCTTCGGCGCTTTGCGTTTTGTATGGCAGTCCATGCCCGATCTGTCTTGCTGGGAAAAGAGCGGCGCACCGGAATATGGTAGGCTGGTCCTTCGCGGAGTGTTTGGCGCGCGGGCAGGCGTATCGAACCTTCCTCGGGACAAACTTTCCGCAGCGATCCCCAGCGAGAATCCACGGAGAAACCCATGAGCGCCCCTGCCACTGAAGTCACCGAAATGCCCCGGCCCGACAAATACTTTTGCGAAACTCCCAATGAGCCCTGCGCCATCGTAATGTTTGGCGCCTCGGGCGACCTGGCAAAACGGAAGCTGCTGCCCGCACTTTACGACTTGGAGGTCCATTCCTGCCTGGCGCCGCGTTTCCGGTTACTCGGATTTGCGCGCACCGAAATGGGCGACGACGAATTCCGGCGGAAAATCGAAGACGGATTGCCGAAGCCGTCTGATGGGTCGCGCGCTGTCGACAAGCGCGAAGATTTCCTGAACCAGCTTCATTACTTGAGTGGCAACTACGACGAGCCCGAATCGTACCGGAGTCTCGCGGGGCGCCTGGACGAACTCGATCGCCAGGATCAGCTCGCGGGGAATCGGCTTTTCTACTTGGCCACGCCTCCCGATGTGTATCCGCACATCATCGAGCAATTGGGCCGCGCGGGTTTGGCAAAGCCAAAAAACGGCGAATCGTGGACGCGCGTGATTATCGAAAAGCCTTTTGGACACGATGGCGCGTCCGCGCGCGACCTGAACGCGAAGGTGCTCAAAGTTTTCGACGAGTCGCAGGTTTACCGCATCGACCATTACCTTGGCAAAGAAACGGTGCAGAACATGCTCGTTTTTCGTTTCGGCAACGGAATCTTCGAGCCGCTGTGGAACCGCAATTATATTGACCACGTTCAAATCACGGCCTCGGAGTCGCTGGGCGTAGAGCGCCGCGCGGCGTTCTACGAATCGGCAGGGGCGATGCGGGACATGATTCAGAGCCACGTGCTGCAGCTCACCTCTTTGGTGAGCATGGAATCGCCCGCGCGATTTGACGCCACGGCGGTTCGCAACGAAAAAATCAAAGTTCTGCAATCGATTCGGCCATTTAAGGCCGATGCGATTTCAACCTCGGTGGTGCGCGGCCAATATGGTCCCGGAACCATCGATGGGAAAGCTGTCCCCGGGTATCGGCAGGAGCCCGGCGTGAAACCCGATTCCGCGACGGAGACGTTCGTGGCCTTGAAACTGTTCGTCGATAACTGGCGCTGGAGCGGCGTGCCATTTTATCTGCGATCCGGCAAACGCCTCGCGCGGTCGAAGGCTGAGGTCGCCATTCGTTTCAAGCGAGCGCCGCACATGGTTTTTCAGGGAGAAAGGGCGACGCCAAATTCTCTGGTCCTCAACATACAACCAGATGAAGGAATCTCGCTGTGCTTCGGCGCAAAGTCGCCCGGCTCGCAGATGCACATTGAGCCGGTCACCATGGATTTTCAATACCGGCGGGCTTTCGGCGCAGGTTCGCGCGAAGCGTACGCGACGCTGATCAACGATTGCATTCGCGGCGACGCCACGCTTTTTGATCGCGCCGATAGCGTCGAGGCCGCCTGGGCTTTAATCGACCCAATCCTCGAAGCGTGGAAGAACTCGCCTCCGCCGTCGTTTCCCAACTATGCAGCGGGAAGCCGGGGACCAAAAGAAGCGGACGAGCTGGTTGCCACTGAGGGACAGCGCTGGTGCGAACTATGAGGGAGCGAGGATGATTCTTGCCGGCGATATAGGCGGAACGAAGACAAATCTCGGTCTATTTGACGCGCCGCAGGGGGCGCTCGTCAAAGTAACCGACAAGCGATACATCAGCCACGAGCACACCGGCCTCGATGAGATCGTCAAGGACTTCGTCTGCGGGACCAAGGCGAAGATCACCGCCGCGTCTTTTGGAATTGCCGGGCCCGTGGTGGACAATCGCGTTCACACCGGCAACTTGCCGTGGATTATCGATGGCGCAACCCTCGCGAAGGAGTTGGGACTGGATCGTGTTCGGCTGCTGAACGATCTCGAGGCGACTGCTCACGGCGTCAGCATGATGCAGCCGATCAACCTCGAGAGAATTTACGCCGGCGTTCCGGCTCAGCAAGCGCATCGAGCCGTGATCGCCGCAGGGACGGGATTGGGAGAGGCCATTCTTTTCTGGGACGGCACCAAGCACTTGCCGATGGCTACCGAGGCAGGCCACGCCGATTTTGCTCCGCAGACCGATCAGCACGCCGACCTCTGGAAATTCATCAAGAGCCGTAACGAATTCGCGAGCACTGAAATGGTGCTTTCCGGCAGAGGCTTTCGGACCATTCACGAATTCCTGAGCCCTACGGTGCGGCATCCCAGTTTCGATGATCCGTCCGCTGATCCCGCGCGGGAAATTACGCAACAGGCACTTGCTGGACAGTGTCCGGTATGCATCGCGACACTGGATTTGTGGGTTGAAATCTACGGCTCCGAAGCGGGTAACCTGGCGGTGCGAAGCGTGGCGCGCGGCGGAATTTATGTCGCCGGCGGCATCGCGGTGAAGATATTGCCGAAGCTCAAAGAAGGAAAATTTGTCGCGTCCTTCAAAAACAAGGAAAAGATGGCCTATTTCCTGGAGCAGGTCCCCATCCACGTGATTCTCGACGAAGAATGTCCGCTGAAGGGCGCAGCCTACGCGGCGTGGAAGGGTTTGTAAAACGATCTTCACACGCCGTGCAATGAATGGTTACTCGCTCCTCAGGTCCATTTGTCGATTGAAACGCTCGTGACGTGGCTGAAATCCCCGCCAGCCCAGTAGGTGTTGGTCTCGCCTCCGAGCACGATGATCTCAACCGAAGATTTCGGGTTGGGAACGGGCGGCGTGCCCGGACGGCCGCGGCGGTAGAAGCGCTGGAATGGAATCTCGCCGTCGCCCATCTTCAGATACGAGGCGTAAGGCTCCACGCCCGCCTTCGCCTGCTCGAGTTCTTTCCGGTGCGTGTCCCAGTAGAGCCACGCCGGCGTCTTCGAGTTCTTCGACCAGTAGTCGCTTAACTCTTCCTTCGAGTTGAATCCTTTTTCCTTCGCTTCGCGGGCGACGGTCGGATCGAGCAGCAACGTGGCGGCGCTGGTGCCGAAAGAGAAGAAATGCGTCAGCCAGTTGTTGATCAGTTCGTGGTAGGGCATGGCGGGGAACCATGCGACGTTGTTCAGGCTCCAGCCGCTGAAGATGCTGACCACGCTGTCGTTCGGCTTGAAGCCTTTCTGCACGTGGAATGGTTTCCAGCCGTCTGGAAGCTTGTTTTCCGTTTCTGCGATGCAGATGTTGTTGTAGTTGAAGTTGGTTCCCAGGGTGCCCATGTAGCTGAGTCCGGGCATGCCGCAGCCGCCGAGGTTTTTCGAAAGGATCGTCCATGCGCGGCCAATCACAGCATTGGGCTCGGCGAACGGACCCATCGCGCCGATGCCGTAGTTCATCTTGATCTGGTCGGAGATGGGGCCATTCAGCAGCAGCATGCGGGAGAATGAGGACGTGGAACTGAACAGCGCAGGCTGACTGGTTGAGGCAATGGCCAAAATGACGGGCAGGTACTCCGGGCGCGCGCCGGCCATGACGGCATTGATGGCCACGTGCCTGACCGTGAAGGACCACGACGGTTGAGCTCCGCGTGCGGCGCTCAACGTGCCGATAACCTCGTCAGGCTTGTGGCTCGTGCCCTTGAGCATCGCTTGCACCTTTTCTTCGGTGGGAAGGATGATGGGCATGAAGTCGGTCATGTTGTTATCGAGGTAGATCCGCTGGAGATTGTCCGGCGTGTCCACGTAGGTGGCCGGGCCAATGTCCGGGGTTACCTTGCCGCTCTTTTCCTCGTCGGCGGTGAGCGGCTTAGTGAGCGCGTCTATGATTTCCGGCATCAGAGGCTTGTTAGTGACGGGGTCGTTTCCTTCCAGCACAGCGTACATCTCCGCGTCCGTCTTGTTAGTCATGGGGTGAGGAAGGAAGCAGATGCGCTCGCCGGGCATGCCGCGGTTCGCGGCGTTGGTCTTGGCGAGATCCTTGAAGGCGATCGTAACCAGGGGGGCGGTGGGGAGCCCCATCTTCTCAACTTGTGCGCAGTGACCGACGGTCGCTGGTGTGCAGGTGCTTCAATGGCCGTACGCCATGATCATGGCGTTGCCGCTGGCTTTCATTTCCGCCGTTAACTTGGGGTCATCATCGAAATACGACCCAGCTTTCAGGCGGTACACCGTCTTCACGCTGGGCATATTCTTCTGGAACCAGATGGCGATCTGGTTCAGGAAGCGATCGGCACCGGCGAAGCCGTCAGACACTAAGAAAATCGTCTTACCGTCAAGGCTCGAAAGGCGGGGCGCCATGGGAATGAGCTGAATCGGGGGCGGCAAGCCCTTAGGATTTACGACTTCCAATTTCGCGTCCTTGAGGACGGGATTTTTGGGCGAATGCTTTGGTTCGCCGATGGCGGGAGTTGTTGCTGCCAAAACGGCGGGAGAAATTCCAAGCAACGACAGGATTTTGCGCCTATTGATTTTCACGATTTATCCTCACTTCCGGGTCCAGGTTAATAGACCGCTCGTTCGTCATAAAGGTTACATATTACAACCATTTGCGATCGCCGAGAGCATCAGGGTAGCGCAAACGCGTAGATTGCGTTAGCGTACGTCGGAGTGTGCATGTTCGGCACTTCTTTGCTCAGCTCCGGCACTTTCAGATTGAAACCTGTCATCACGCAAATGTACTGCTTGCCATTCACCGCGTAAGTAATCGTGCTGACGGAGATGTTGCCTCCGAGAATCGCTTCCCAGAGTTGTTTGCCCGTATCCACATCGAACGCCTTGAAGCGACGCGAGATATCGCCGTGAAAAACCAAGCCGCCCGCGGTAGTTAGCATGGCGCCATTGCCCGGCGCGCGACCTACGTCGAAGTGAACCGTTTCGCCGGTAGACAAATTAATTTTCGCGAGACCCGTGAGCGCGTTGGGATCGATGCCGGGGCGCGGGATGACCGACCAGCTGCCGCGAATGCCTGGGCCGGGCGTTTGGAGATCGCGGCAATTATCGATATACGGCACGAAGAGCGTTTGCGTAGCCTCGTGATAAGCCGTGGGCCAGTAGCTTCGCGTGTTCCAGTAGCAAAGGATCTTATGATCGCCCGGTTTCTTGATCACCTGATCCCAATTCAGACTGGTTTGTCCGGTATGAACATTGATATCCGCAAGCAGCGTACGTGGATCGTCATAGGGAAAAGACGTGGCCCACAAAAATTTGCCGTCGTTGCGATCGAGGACGAAGAGGTCGCCGCCTTCGGACACCATTGCGGCGATATCGTGAATTGAGCCGCGCGGAACGTCTGGATTGATCCACTTCACGAATTTCGGATTGGGATTAAACGCAACGCGCGCGAGTGTGCGCTCATGCGTGTGATCGGTATCCCAATCGTCGCCCGGCAAATGCTGGTAATACCAGATCAGCTTGCCGGTGGCGGGATCGAGCGCCAGCGTGCAATTGCTATAAAGGTCAGCGGGAGACGAGCGGCCGGTGCCATCCGGATTGCCATTGTGCCGAAGCATCCGCTGGTCGGGCATGGGATTCGCAACGCCCCAATAAATAATGTTGCGAACGGGATCGAAGCTCCCGGGCAATCCCCACGTCGACGCCAGCGATTGCGAATTATCTCCATTCCAGGACGCATAGCCCGGATCGCCGGGCTGAGCAACGGTGTGGAATCTCCAGACTTTCTCGCCGGTCTCGGCATTGTCCGCTTCGATAAAGCAACTTTCGCTGCCCTTGCCGCAGGTTCCTCCCGAGATCACTTTGCCATCGACTACCAGAGCGCCCGACGTATTTTGTGTGTCCGTCTTGAAAGTTTCCCAGCGGACTTTCCCGGTGCGCGCATCGAGCGCTACCACGTAGCCATCGGCCGCCGTGAAATAAACCATGTCTTCGTAGATCGCCAGAGCCTTGGTTCTTTCCACTGAGCCGGTCTGCGGATTCTTGAAGGGGCGCTTGTACTCCCAAATCAGATCGCCGTTCGTAGCGTCGAGGGCGTCGACGAATCCGCCTGGTGCGATCACGTACATCACGCCGTCGTGAACGATCGGAATTGTTTCAGTGACGCCTTCCCCCAAGGCGCGCGTCCAAGCCATCCGAAGCTGGCTGACATTTTTCTTGATGATTTGCCTGAGCGGGCTATCGCGAAACGCATCGTATGTGCGGCTATACATCAGCCAGTCGTTCGGGCTAGGATTCAGAAGCATCTCTTGGGTCACAGGCTTATAGTTTTGAACCTGCGCAAGACCGGGCGCTGCCATGGCAAAAAGAACAGACACGATGAGAACTGAAAGTTTGATCATAATTTATCCTAGTCGATGAAAAGAACCGCCAACTATATCGTCGATGCAGCTTGAGCGCACAGGGGGAATTTTGAGAAGTGGGGATAGCCAGCTAATTTTCCAAAAATGATGCGAGGCCGCAAATCTCGCCGCAAGCGCTGCACAAACAGTTTTAGCCGCTGTATCTCTGCTCCTTGAACGGGTCGCCGTACATGTTGTAGCCATTTTCTTCCCAGAAACCCGGCGTGTCCTCCTCCATGAATCGAATGCCCCGAACCCATTTCACGCTTTTCCAAGCGTACAGATGCGGCACCACCAGCCTCAACGGATAGCCGTGCTCTGCCGGCAGCGGCTCGCCATTGTGTTTCAACGCGAAAAGCGTTGTCGGCCGCACCAGATCTTCCAGCGGCACATTGGACGTATAGTCTTGTTCCGCGAGTACCATCACATATTTTGCTTCCGGCTTCACCACGGCCAGCCTCATCACTTCGGTAAACGGCACGCCCTCCCAGCGGACATCGAACCGGCTCCATCGCGTCACGCAGTGCATGTCGGCTGTCACCTCCTTCATCGGCAGCCGAATGAATGCGTCCCACGGGATTCGAACCGGCTTTTCAACCAGCCCCGTGATCTGAAAGTCCCACTTCTGCGGGTCAAAGCGCGGCACAGTGCCGGCATGCAGCACCGGCCACTTCAGCGTCGCCGATTGTCCGGGCGGCAGACGCCCAGCCTCGCGCATCGCCCGTTCCAATTGTTTCCGCTCCGATCCTTCGCCGAAGATCATCCGAACTCCTCCGCCTCTGGAACCCTTTAGCGAAAGCTAGCAGCTTGGCTCCAGCGAAGCAATCCCGCCATCTGGAGGAAATCTCCTATGCTATGATCCGGGATTCGAACGCAGCACAAATCACATCAGGGAGCCTCCACTTGGCCGCGCGCATCCTCAATGGCAACGCGATTCGAGATCAAATCTACGCTGAATTGCAGGCGGAAATCGCCACGCTTGCTGCGTCGGGAATTCGTCCTGGGCTGGCTGCTGTCCGCGTGGGCGACGATCCCGCATCGAAACTCTATGTGAATAGCAAGGTCGCCGCCTGCGAAAAGTTGGGTCTCGCTAGTTTCTATCTCACGCCGCCCGCGTCGATTACCACTCAAGAATTGCTCGCTCAAGTGGATGAATTGAATCATCGGGACGACGTCGATGGAATTCTCGTCCAGATGCCACTGCCCAAGCAGATTGACTCCAAAAAAATTCTCGACGCCGTCGTTCCGGAGAAGGACGTCGATGGTTTTCATCCCGTTAATGTCGGCAATCTGGTCGCGAACCGCCCGGCTCTGGTGGCCTGCACGCCGGCAGGCGTGATGGAAATTCTCCACCGCAGCGATATCCCCATCGAAGGCGCAAACGCCGTGGTGATCGGACGCAGCGATATTGTAGGTAAACCGATGGCTCTGCTGTTGCTTCACGCCAACGCCACCGTCACGATCTGCCATTCGAAAAGCAAGGACCTGCCCGGCATCGCGCGCCGCGCCGACATCATCGTCGCAGCCATCGGAAAAGCGGCCATTGTGACGCCGGATTTCGTGCGCCCCGGCGCCACTGTGATTGACGTCGGCCAAATCATGGTGAAAGATGCAGCCGAAGCCGAGCGAATCTTTGCAAAGTTTCCCGCGAAGCTCGAATCCTTTCGCGCGAAAGGCTCCATCCTCGCGGGCGATGTTCATCCGGAGGTCGTCGAAGTTGCGGGCGCTTACACTCCCGTGCCCGGGGGAGTCGGCCCGCTCACCATCGCCATGCTGATGAGCAACACGGTGAAGGCCGCTCGCATGCGGCGCGGCTCGCGCGTTCCGGCGGCCGCGTCCTCGCACCACTGATGCTGCGCGTAGGCCTCACCGGCGGAATCGCATCCGGCAAGTCAACGGTAGCCGCCCTTCTCCGCGATCGCGAATGTCAGGTTCTCGATGCCGACGCGCTCGCGCACGAATTGCTCGAGCCGGGTCAGGATTCTTACAAAGAAGTTGTGCGCGAATTCGGCTCGGAAATTCTCTCTCCAGCCGGTGCCGTCGACCGCCGGAAACTCGGTGCGATTGTTTTTTCCGATGCGCAAAAGCGCGGACGCCTGAACCAGATTCTTCATCCGCGCATTCACGATGTTGTGGTGAAGTGGTTTGAAGCGCTCGACCGTCCGGGCGGTCCGGCGATAGCCTTCGAAGAAGCGGCGCTCATACTCGAGGCTGGCGCGCAGCGGGACCTCGATTGCGTGATCGTCTGCTGGTGCCGCCCCGAGCAGCAGCTCGAACGTTTGAAGGAACGCGGATTCTCGCGGCAGGATGCGGAACTCCGCATCGCCGCGCAGATGCCCATCGACCAAAAGCGGAAGCTCGCCGATGAGGTGATCGACTGCTCGCGCTCTCTCGAAGATACCGAACGCCAAGTCGTCCTGCTCCTCGAAAAACTGAAAAAATGGCCCGCCTACGGAAGGAATACCACCTAAGTCCGCGTCCGCTTGAAAGCTGCCTTACGATTATCGCGTTAGAATCGTAGACTACACTCGGGTGCCGCCGAGGAGATTGGAAGCTACCATGAAAGACTTCCATCGAGGCTTGATGAAAGTTCTCTTGGCGGCTTGCTGTGTTCTTGGTTGCGTCGGTGCGATGTTTGCCCAGCGCGCGTTCCGGCAATACCCCTCCGTCGAATATGGCGACTCCACACCTCTGCCGCCAGATTGGCAGCGGCCCGGCGAATGGGCTTTCGCTCGTCTAATGTATCCGCCCGGTCCCAATGATGGTTATCGCGGGCGTTTCGATGGCGATTGGCGTCAGGGTATGTCGCTTTGGACGCAGGATGGGCCGCCGGCGGATCGCGACTTTGCCGCCGCGGTCCGGCGACTCACACGCGTCGACGCGCGGTCGGTCGAGCAGGACGTGAATCTCGACGATGGAAACGAAGTCTACAATTGGCCATGGCTTTACGCGGTGCAGGTCGGCGAGTGGGGTATCACTCAACATCAGGCGGATGTCTTGCGGGATTACCTATTGCGCGGCGGCTTCTTCATGGCCGACGATTTTCACGGCGCCTACGAATGGCAGATGTTTTTGAAGCGTATCCGGATGATTTTTCCGGATCGCCCGATCGTCGAGATCCCGAGTAACGATCCCATATTTCACACGCTATACGATCTCGATGATCGCTATCAGATTCCCGGCGCCGAGCATCTGGGAACAGGCTACAAGATTCCGGATTATCCGCAGGGACCTGACGATGGAAAGGGAGCGCACTGGCGCGCCATTCGCGATGATAAGGGCCGTATCATGGTCGCCATCTCCTTCAATTCCGATATCGGTGACTCATGGGAGTGGTCGAATCGTCCGGAATATCCCGAACGTTTTTCCGATCTCGGTTTCCGCATCGGGATCAACTACGTCGTCTATGCCATGACTCACTGATCTTTTGCAGCCGGATCGGCGGATAGCAACGGGGGCTTACATTTTTTCTTTCTCATCGAGGATGCGATTCAGCGCATCGGCGGCCAGGTGGTAAAAGTTCTTCCAGGAAGCCGATAGTTCACTTATTGCCCGGCGCACGTCCTCAGATGTCAGCCGGGGACGCTGGCGCTCCTGCAGCGCCCGGTTGTATCCGTCTTTCCAAACTTCCATCGCATGAGGACACGGTTCGGTCCAATTCGTTTTCTCGCTAGCACACTGCTCGCAAACGAAAGGTCGAACCATCTGGGCCATTCGAACTAGCTTAGAGAAATGCCGTGGGAAAATACTACTGGCCAGATGGACAGGCGAAAGAAATTCGCTCCCTTCAGGGCGCAACAAAAGCAAAGGAGTCGTCGAGATCCTTCAATTTCGCTCAGGGCCCATGCCCGAGGCGACTAAAGAGCAACGGTCAAATTTATCTAACTCGTCGGGCGTTTTGGTTCCGTAAAGACGGGTGATGCGGCAGGCGCCTCCGGCCTGTAGAGTTCGCTCCACTCTTCCCAAATCCTGGCGCGCTGGCCGCTTGTCAGTCCAAACCATGATTCAGCAAGGTCACGCACTCGTTCCAGGGCCGACTGCATTTCCGCCTGCTTCTGTTTCATCATCTCGCTGTCGGCGTCCGCGGGAACCCGGATCGGCGGCGCTACAAACATCACTGCGTCCGTGAACGGATAAGGAAGTTGAAAAAGATCCCACGACTTCCGAAAGGTATGCGCGCTTCTCAGAGCGATATGAAATACGGAGATTGGGCGTCCGGTTCGGCGCGCCAGAATCACGGGGCCCGGCTTCGCCACGTACCGCGGACCGCGAGGCCCATCAATGGTGAATCCGACGTGCCGTCCTGCCTCGAGGCTGCGCGCCATCGCGGTCAGGCCTTCGATCCCGCCGCGCGACGAGCTTCCCTGCGCTGTCCCGAATCCGAGCCGCTCGATCACCCGCCGCGTCCACTGGCCGTCAAAGTTCACTGTATTGAGCACCACGATGCCGCGATTTCTCCAAATCCACGCCGCTGGCAAAATGCAGCGATGCCAAAACGCGCCAATTCCCGGCTCACCGGCATCGCGAATTTGGACGGCGTTGTGCGCCCCAACGATCTCGAAGCGCAGTGTGGGACCGAGCAGACGGAGCACCCAGTAGGCCGCCCAGGCGAACACCGGAATCTGCATCCTTCGCCAGAGCGAAAGCTTCGGCATGGGAGCGGTCACCTCTAAGCCAGGATTGTGGCCCTTTGGTAACGCGCCAGAGTTCGAGACGCTGTCCATTGCTGTATAGTATAGCGGTCCCTGTGAGCTTCAAGTTTCAATTCACGCCCGGCGGTCCGACGTCCTCCGCGCCTATGCGCGCGGCCCTGGCGATTCTCGCTCTTGCCCTTCTTTGGCTCAGTGCGCCGGTTGCCCGTGCCCAGGATGCGCCGCCCGGCGCCGTGGGCCGTGTCCAAGGCAAGGACATTTCCGTGGAAAACGGAACCGCCGCGAATAACGGCACGGCCCGCTCAGCGCCTGCCATTTACGTCCTGAATGGCAGTGTCGTTACCGTGCACTCGGCAAAAGCGCGAATGACGATTTTTGCCGGGGGCAAAGTCGACATATGCGGACCCGCCAAGTTCACGGTGCTCCTTTCCGGCGATGCGATAACGCTGGCGCTCAATTTTGGGCGGGTGCGGGTGAGTCTGCCCGCGAAGAGCACGCTCCGTGTTTTCACTCCCACGATCATCGGGACGCCACTCGATATCAACGGCGGTTCGCGCGACGTGACGGTGGGCCTGAATCTCGATGATTCGCTCTGCGTGCTTGCGACCAGTGGCGCGATCCAGCTCGCAAATCAATTTTCCGATGAAAAATTGATTGTGCCTCAGGCAGGCGAATTTTTCCTCAGCGCAGGAAGGCTGGTTCCCGTCGCGGGCACGCCGGGAAGCTGCCAGTGCTCTGCAGACGAAACGCCGCCCGCTGCGGCTCCGCCGGAACCGATTCCCGAAACAGCGGTCGCCATTCCGCCTCTACCGCCAGCCGCACCGGCCGCGAGTTCTTCCCCCAAGGAGCCGCCAGCCGAAATGAAACCGGCAGCCCAGCCCAATATCGAGTACAGCATGCTCGCTCACGGCAATGAAGAGCATCCCATCGAGCGGCCGGTGAACGATGAAGTTCCCTCAGCTCCGCCCACCTCGATGCCGATATACACCGTGGTCCTGCCGCCACTGGTTTATTCGGCGAGCGAGCCCGCTCCACCGCCTGATCCTGGACCGCCGATGGCGCTGCTCATCCGCGAGGCGCAGGTGTCGCCGTCTTGGGAATTTTCCGGCCATGTAGCCGCGCCGGAATTTGCAACGGAATTGCAGCACGCGCTGGGAGAAAACGCGCAAGCGCCGCCCGAAAAACCAGGTGCGAAACCTGCCAAAAAGAAGCACGGCTTTTGGGGCGCATTTCGAAGGATCTTCGGCGGAGGCGATATGGAAGCCAAAGCCGAGTAGCAAAAGCCCCCCAACATTTACATACCTTCATAATTCGGTCCGCCGCCGCCCTCGGGCGGAACCCACTCGATAATTTGGTAGGGATCGGCAATGTCGCAGGTTTTGCAGTGGACGCAGTTCGCGGCATTGATCTTCAACTTCGGCGCGCCCTGCTGCATCACCATCTCGTAAACGGCTGCGGGACAAAAATACTGGCACGGATTGCCGAATTCGCGCACGCAGCGGTCACTGCAAATACTGGGGTCAAGAACGATCAAGTGACAGGGCTGATTCTCGTCGTGGCGCGTTCCGGAATGATAGACATCCGTGAGGCGGTCAAACGTAAGCCGGCCATCGCCTTTGAATCGTGTCGATTGGTCCACAAGTGTGGCGTCGCGATGGAGCTTTGTGTATTCGGTGTAGCCGGCTTGGGCGCGCATCGGGTCGATTAAGCCCCGCCCTCCAGTGACGAATTGCAAGCCGGCGTTGACCAGCCCCTTCCATAAGCCGCCGTGAAATCCTTGATGAAAATTTCGAACGAACCATAGCTCTTTCTTCAGCCAACTCTGTTCGAGCTTTGTCTCGTATGAGGAGAGCTTCGCCGCCGACGTGTCTCCGACGCAAAGCGCCTCGTAGATCGTCTCGGCGGCGAGCATTCCGCTTTTGATTGCGGTGTGAATTCCCTTCAGGCGCTGCGAATTCAGCAGGCTTGCCGAGTCGCCGATGATCAGGCCGCCGTCGAAATAGCTGCGCGGCCTTGAATACCAGCCGCCGTAGGGAACCGTCTTCGCGCCGTAACGAACAAGGCTGCCGCCATCCAGAATCTTTTTCACGAATGGATGCGTTTTGAATTTTTGAAACGCTTCATGCGGATCGAAGAGCGAATCGTGGTAATCAAGCCCGACGACGATTCCGAGCGATACGCGATTGTCGCGCAGGCCGTAAATCCATCCGCCGCCGTATAAATCCGAAGTGAGTGGCCAGCCAAGCGTGTGCGCTACATAGCCGGTATCGATGCCGCCGGGCTGCACGTCCCATAATTCCTTGATTCCTAGACCGTAAACCTGGGGATTGAGACCGTCCAGCTTCAGACGGGAAACCAGGCGCTTGGTGAGAGAACCGCGCGGGCCCTCCGCGAGCACGGTGACCTTGGCGCGAAGTTCGTAGCCGGGCGTGAAGTTATCCTTTGGCTTGCCGTTTTTGTCGACGCCTTTGTCTTCGGTCAAAACACCGGCGATCCCGTTTTTTTCGTAGAGCGGTTCGCGACCTGCAAATTGCGTAAAAATGTTCACCCCTTTTTTTTCGACGAGCCCGCCGAGCCACTTCACGAGTTTGTTGAGCGAAATAACGTAGTTTCCATGATTGGCCAGCGGCGGCGGAGTGATGGGAAGCTTGTAGGAGCTGCTTTCGGTGAAATAGTAAGCGGCGTCGCCGGTGACCGGCGTATCGAGCGGCGCGGTTTTCTCAAAGTCCGGAACAAGTTCCAGGAGCGCGCGCGGATCCATGATCGCGCCGGAGAGCTGATGCGCGCCAATCTCCCGCGCTTTTTCGAGGACATAAATATTTTCGGAGGAAAGCGCGGGGGATTTTTTCTCCGCTGTATGGCGGTCGATCAAGTTCGAGAGGTGCAGCGCGCAGGAAAGGCCGGCCGGCCCAGCGCCCACGATCAGGACGTCTGCCTCAAGCTTTTCGCGCTCAGCGGTCACGGGCGGGACCCGGATGTAGGAAATAAGGCCGCTCGATTCTGTGACGGGTAGACGTGACACGCACCCTTTGTTTTCAGCAAGTTACATTGCGTTCTATGTGGCAGCAGTGTCGACCGGAATCGCGCGCTTCTCATGGCGAATCGACGGACGCCCCTCTTCCTTTTCCTCGTTTTCAACCTGATCTCTCCAAACATCTAAGGGTCTCCTTTCCGGCTCAGGGTAGCACCGTAAAGGGGGGTTGCAAGCGGTGGTTCCTGTGGACTCATTTTCGCGACTGCTCCGGGCTGCCGTTTCCCAGTCTTATGCGGAAGCGCTCGAAAGGCGGGGCTTCATGCCGAAGGGCTGGAGCTCGGACGGGGCATCCAAATCGGCGGAGATACCGGGGAGCTGATCGAGCGGAACCGTCTTGAGGTAGGACTTCAGAAGGACTTCGGTTTCGCGCAAGCAGGTGCTGAAATCATAGTGGAGCGCATCAAGAGTCGTCCAGCAATCGCCGGGATGCACGGAGAGACCTGCGGAAATATCGCCGGCGGCGTCTTGAAACTCACGTTCGAGATGCTGGATCGTTTCGGAAAGAATCCTCAACTTGTGAAAAAACCGCGATCGGCTGCGGAAAAGAACGTGATGGAGGATTCCATTCCACGATGCGGCGCTCTGCCCCGTATTGCCGCGAAAGAACTTCGCATTCAAGGGGGCCACGGCGGGAAGGCGGCGGGCGCCACGTCCGCGAGCAGAAAGAGTCTCACAAAATGAAATCAGGGAGGACGCGAGACGATCCAGGAGGTCGGCGGTGATCGAAACCTGCTGGCGGGCGCATACAAGCTCGCCGCGCGCACGCAGCGAAAGAGCGTCGTCCAGTGCGACGCTCATCATCGCATACGTGCATTCCCATCTGCGAACGACCGTCTGAAATACTAAGTTTTTTTCGCGCGGCAGGGCCATTATCCAATCGTCCGATACACTTCCGTGCACGAAGAGCCTAGGCCGCCACCCCAGAGACAAGACCGCCCCCAAGAAGCTAGCGGAGTATACCACCTGTTGCAAGTGAGGACCGTCGGTAGGCCTTCGGCATGTCGTTTTTATCATCTTGCAGAGCCACCCTTGGGCTGTGGATTACCTCGACGTGCGCGCGTAGGCAAGAGCGCCTGCGCCGCGAAAGGACTGTGATAAGTCAAACTGAGACACCACCCAGCGCCCGGTTTTCTTGACGCTTGCGGAAGGGGACTATTATACTGCGGCACGGCTCTCCGTTTCCGTCCTTCCGCTGCTGAAAGGAACTTTTCTTTGGAATTTGAACCTCTTGACCAGTTCACGCAGCGCCGCAAGAAACTGAGCGAAATCGAATCCCTTGGTCATCCCGCTTATCCGCATAAGTTTGCGCGCTCGCATACACCGAAAGAGGTTAGCGAGCAATTTGGAAACCTGACGGCCGAGGAGCTGGCGGCGAAAAGCACGCCAGTGCGCGTGGCGGGGCGAATCGTCGCGCTGCGGCCGCACGGAAAAGCAGGGTTCGCGCACATTGCAGGCGATGGCGGACGAATTCAAGTCTACGTGCGCTTGGACGTAATCGGCGAGCAGGCTTTTAAACTTTTCCAGCTTCTGGATTTAGGTGACATCGTGGGTGTCTCCGGCAACTTATTTCGCACCAAGACAGCCGAGCTCACCATCCGTGTGGAGAGGCTGGAGTTGCTGAGCAAAGCGCTGCTGCCACTGCCGGAAAAGTGGCACGGCTTGGCCGACGTGGAAATGCGCTACCGGCGGCGCTATCTGGACTTGATCGTGAATGAGCGCGCGCGGGAGATTTTCCTCCGGCGGGCGCAGATCATTCGCGAGCTGCGGCGGTTTTTTGACGAGCGCGCCTACGTGGAAGTGGAAACGCCGATGATGCATTCGATCCTGGGAGGCGCCACCGCGCGTCCATTCGTGACGCATCACAATACCTTTGATATGGATCTTTATCTGCGGATTGCGCCGGAGCTTTATTTGAAAAGGCTGGTCGTCGGAGGCCTCGATCGCGTGTATGAAATCAACCGCAATTTTCGCAATGAAGGGATTGACGCGATCCATCAGCCCGAATTCACGATGCTGGAGTTCTATCAGGCCTATAGCAATGCCGACGAGTTGATGGATCTGACGGAGGAATTGTTTCGCGGGCTGGCCGAAAAAATCTGTGGCGGCACGAAGGTGCAATACGGCGAGATCGAACTCAACTTCGGAAAGTTTGAACGACTGTCCATGCGCCAGGCGATCTGCAAATACTGGCCCGCCTCGGCCGGCGCGGCGCCGAACGAAACCGAGCTTTCTCAAAAGGGCGGGCCGCGAGCGATCGCCGAACGGTTCAACCGCTACGCGGGTGGCGGAGCTGCGGAGGTAATCCACAGTCTTGCAACGCTTTCGGATGGCGAATTGACGGGACAGCTTTTCGAAGCCGTCGCCGAAGGACACTTGAATCAGCCTACATTCATTTACGATTTTCCCACCGACATTTCGCCGCTATCGAAGCAGAAGCCGGACGATCCCTCGCTGACCGAGCGGTTCGAGCTGTTCATCGCCGGCATGGAGATCGCGAACGGATTTTCGGAGTTGAACGATCCGGCCGATCAGGAACGCCGCTTCCGCGCGCAGGTGGAAAAAGGCGGGCAGGACGCCCCGAAAGAAGTGGATGTCGATTATATTCGCGCTCTGAGCCACGGCTTGCCGCCAACGGCGGGCGAAGGAATCGGGATTGACCGGCTGGTGATGCTGCTTACTGACTCACATGCGATTCGCGAAGTGATCCTCTTTCCTCTGTTGCGAACAGAAACGGCGGGGAGTTCAGAAGCAGATTCGACAGAAACGAGCGGCGACAAAGGTAAGAGTTCGAAATGAACTTCGAATGGCTGGTGGCGCTGCGGTATCTCCGCTCGGCGAACCGGCCTGCGGTGCTGCGGTTAGTTACCCTGCTGGCGATTCTTGGCGTGGCGGCAGGGGTAATGACCCTGGTGATCGCGCTGGCGATGAACACCGGCTTTCGGCAGGCCATTCGCGACCGGCTGCTGAGCGTGACGGCCCACGTGAACCTGAAACCCGCCAGCCCGGAAGGAATCCGCAACTATCAGGAAGAAATTGCCAAGCTGAAGGACACGCCGGGCGTTCGCACGATCGAGCCGGCGATTTACAACACCGTACTTTTGTCCATCGGCGGCCGGGCGCGCGGAGTGGTGCTCAAGGGCGTGAACCCCGAGATGGAGCTGCGCAATGGCGGCGCGCTGCGGCATATGGTGGCCGGATCTAACAGCTTTACGCCGGCTAGCGACGGTATTCCAGTCGTACTCGTGGGCCGGATTCTCTCCGAAGAGTTGAAAGTTTCGGCGGGCGACTACGTTACGTTGACGAGTCCTCAGGGAAACCTGACGCCCTTTGGGATGCTGCCGCGCGCGCGCCGCTTTCGCGTGGGAGGAATATTCGATTCCGGATTCTATGATTACGATGCGAATTGGGGTTTCGTGACGCTCGCTTCCGCGCAGGCGCTGGCCGGCGTAGGAGACGTTGTGAGCCTGCTGGAAGTGCGCGTGACAAAGATAGATGAGGCGCGAACCGTGGCCGATGAGCTGCTGCGCAGGGCAGGCCCCCGCTTCGTCGTTACAACCTGGATGGATGAGAACCGGGCCCTCTTTCGCGCCTTAAGCTTGGAGAAGCTGGTCACGGCTCTTTTCATTGGACTGATTACATTCGTGGCGGGGCTCAACATCCTGGTGGTACTGACGATGACGGTGACGGACCGCGCCCGGGATATTGCCGTGCTGATGGCCATGGGAACGCAGCGGCACCAAGTGCGCCGGATTTTCATTTTGCAGGGGCTGGTTGTTTGCATTGGCGGAACGGCGGCGGGGCTCCTGGCCGGGTACGGATTATCTTGGATTGCCAACCGATGGAAGCTGATTCCTCTGAATCCGGAGGTGTATGCCATACCGTACGTCCCATTCCACGCAAACGCGCTGGACGCGATTTGGATAGCGGCAGCGGCTTTGGCTATTTGTGTGGCCGCGACGATTGTTCCGGCATGGTCCGCGGCGCGGATCCTGCCGGTCGAGATCCTTCGCTTCGAATAGCCTACGCAGCACTTTTTGACACCATAGCACCAAAATGTCATAATGTTTCCTTGAGGTTATGATCGCAGCCATGCAACGCACTACTGTCTACTTTTCACCCAAGCTGTACCGCGCTTTGAAGGTTAAGGCCGCGACGACCGATCGGGGTTTCTCCGAGCTAGTAAACGAAGCCGTGCAGCTGGCTCTCAGGGAAGACGCCGTGGACGAACAAGCGTACCGCCGGAGGCAGAAAGAGCCGAGCCGGGCGTTCGAGACGGTCTTGCGTGAACTGAAGCGTGCCCGCCTCTTATAGCCTGCGAATCAAGCGCAGCGCCGAGAAGGAACTCCGTCGCGTCCCGAAGGCTGATTTACGTCGGATTGTCGAACGAATGGAGCGTCTCGTCGCAGAACCTCGGCCACCGGGTTGCGAGAAACTATTCGGGGATGATGTGTATCGCGTCAGGCAAGGGGATTACCGGATTCTCTATTCGGTTGACGACGGGCAAGGCGTGATCGAAGTAATAAAGATAGGTCGTCGGCGGGAGGTCTATCGCTGATATAGCGATTGCTTTGGAAATGAATCGGTGCACGAGAAAATACGGGCCGCAATCGGTCGAGGAAAACGGCCGTTTTCGGTGCCGTTGATGGCCAAGGGAATGTGGTTGAAATGGCCATCATCAGGAACCGGCGAAGAGGTATATCGTTAACCTAGTGGGTTGCAGGGAGCGGGAAATCTTGGGAACGGACAAGTCTGGGCGGCGCGAAAAACAATGACGGATTTATCGCTTGGATAGGAGCTTCAATTCGTTCTCCGGCGGTCCACGTGGTAAAATGAAGAAGCAGGGGCTGAGGCCCGGCCAATAAGTGGCAAACCACGGCAGCCGGTTAGGGAAGTAACAGGGATAAGAGAGAAACGAATTAGATAAGGCTAGGGTCTAGAGCCTCTCAGAACTACTGGAAAACAAGGACATATCGAAGAACGCGTTCGGCATCTAAATTGTGTTAGGAAGAGCAGGCGATGCAAGCGAAGGCGAATACGGGTGTAGACGCCAGCGAGGCAGATTTCGGAGCGGCCTCCAAATCGGGCCCCATACTGCGAGTAGAAAAGCTTCGAAAGACCTTCTTCTCAGGCGCACAGGAAATAACGCCCCTCCACGAAATTGATTTTTCGGCCCAACAAGGCGAGATGATCGCCATCGTAGGACCTTCCGGCACTGGAAAAAGCACGCTGTTGCACCTGCTGGCGGCGCTGGACACCCCAACGAGCGGTACAGTATACTTCGCCGGAAATTCGCACAGCGCATTTTCGCAGATAGAGCTGGCGGAATATCGCAACCGCGCTGTGGGTTTTGTGTGGCAGCGGCATCACCTGCTGCCGGACTTCACGGCGGCGGAGAATGTGGCCATGCCCTTGCTGATTCGGGGGCAGGCAAGGGGACAAGCGCTGAGAGCGGCGACGGATTGGCTGGGTGAAGTCGGGCTGGGAAACCGCGCCAGGCAGCGTGCGGGAGAACTTTCCGGCGGCGAACAACAGCGAGTGGCAATCGCACGTTCCCTGGTGAATCAGCCTACACTACTTCTCGCGGACGAGCCCACCGGAGACCTGGACGAACGGAGCGCCGAGGGAATTTTTGAGTTGATCGAAAGGCTTCATCGGTCCCGGCATTTGACTTCCATCTTGGCGACGCACAATTTGACGTTGGCAGGTGGCGCCGATCGAGTGCTGGCGTTGGAGCATGGACGGCTGGCCGCGAGGCCGGACATATTTGCGACGGTTGGTCCGCGCAGTTGGGGCCAAGCATCCGATAGGGTAGGGACACGACCTTGGGAGCGTGGGGTGACCGGTGTTTGAACGCTACACGGAAAAGGCGCGACGGGTAATTTTCTTTGCGCGATACGAGGCCAGCCAGTATGGAAGCCCGTACATCGAGACGGAGCATTTGTTATTGGGGCTCTTGCGGGAGGATAAGGCCCTGGCTAATCGCTTTCTGCGCGCCCATGGCTCGATCGAATCCATCCGCAAAGAAATCGAATCGCGAATCACAGTTCGCGAGCGCATTTCCACTTCGGTGGAAGTTCCGCTCAGCCAGGAATGCAAGCGCATTCTGAACTACGCCGCGGAAGAAGCGGAGCGGTTGGGCCACAAGCACGTGGGAACGGAACACCTCCTTCTGGGAGTTTTGCGAGAGGAAAAGTCATTTGGCGCCGAAATCCTGCTGGAACGGGGATTGCGGCTTTCGACCGTGCGCGAGGAAATGGTGCGGACCGCCGGAGAGAAGGTGCCCGTGAACCGTCCAAAAGAGGCTTCCTTGCTGGCTGAATTCAGCCGCGACTTGACGCAAGCGGCCATGGAGGGTCAGCTCGATCCCCTGGTGGGCCGCGATGGCGAACTCGAGCGCGCCGTACAGATCCTTTGCCGGCGCACCAAGAACAATCCTGTGCTTATCGGCGAGCCTGGCGTGGGCAAAACCGCAATCGTGGAAGGCCTCGCACAGCGGATCGCCGATGGCGACGTGCCGCCGTTCCTGGCCGACAAACGAATTCTCTCCCTGGACCTTTCGCTGATTGTGGCGGGCACAAAGTACAGAGGGCAGTTTGAAGAGCGGCTGAAGACCATCATGAAAGAACTGATGGAAAGCCAAAATGCGATCATCTTCATCGACGAACTGCACACGCTAGTGGGAGCAGGTTCGGCGGAAGGTTCGCTCGATGCCGCTAACATTCTGAAACCAGCGCTGAGCCGCGGGGAAATTCAATGCATCGGTGCGACCACTCCGGCGGAATATCGCAAGTCGGTTGAAAAGGATCGTTCGCTCGAGCGGCGATTCCAGGCCGTGAAAGTGTCCGCGCCGAACGAAGAGGATACGATTCGCGTGCTGCAGGGTGTGCGCGACCGCTACGAGAAATTCCACGCAGTCAGCTACACCGAGGATGCAATCCAGTACGCTGTTTATCTCTCGAATCGCTACATCCCGGACCGCTTCCTGCCGGACAAGGCGATCGATCTGCTCGATGAGTCCGGCGCGCGCGTGAAATTGCGGCAGGCCATGCTGCCGGACGAAGTAGCCGAAGTGCAAAAGCGCGTGAAGTTCATCACCCACCGGATGGAGACCGCCATCGCGAACCATGAGTTCGAAAAGGCGCGATTTTATTCGGAGGAAGAGCGCAAGGAAAAGGAACACTTGAGGACGCTGCGCGAAAAACTCAAGATCGACGATTCGTCCACCGGGATTGTGACGCGCGAAGATATCGAGGAAGTTGTGGCGCGCTGGACCGGCATCGCGGTGATGTCGATCAAAGAAGACGAGCAGCAGAAACTGCTGCGCATCGAGGAAGAACTGCACCGGAGAGTGATCAGTCAGGACAAGGCCATCACCTCGCTGGCGCGAGCCATTCGACGGAGCCGCGCGGGACTGAAGGCGCCGGGCAGGCCGGTGGGTTGCTTCCTGTTCCTCGGTCCAACAGGCGTCGGCAAAACCGAAGTGGCGCGGCGGCTCGGCGAATTCCTTTTCGGCAGCGAGAAATCGCTGATCCGGTTTGACATGTCCGAATACATGGAAAAGCATTCCGTTTCGAAGTTGATCGGCGCGCCACCAGGATATATCGGCTACGAAGAGGGCGGGCAGCTGACCGAGCGCGTTCGCCGCACGCCGTATTCGGTGATCCTGCTCGACGAAATCGAGAAGGCGCATCCGGACGTATACAACATCCTGCTCCAGGTGTTCGAGGACGGCCAGTTGACGGACGGGCTCGGCAATACCGTCGACTTCCGCAACACGATCATCATTCTCACGTCGAATCTGGGCGCCCGGCAATTGCAAAAGCAGTCGGGGCTTGGCTTTCAGTCGGCGGACGAAGTCGCCGCGGCGAAGAGCCAGGACGATATGGTGATGGCCGAAGTGAAGCGAGTCTTCAATCCCGAATTCCTGAACCGGCTGGACGAAGTGATTTTGTTCAATTCGCTTACGGATCAGGATCTGTTGCTGATTATCGATCTGCTAGTGACCCAGATCAACGAAACGCTGGTACACCGGCAGGTGCAGATTGCGCTGACGCCCGAAGCCCGCCAATGGATTCTTGAGAAGACCTGCAGTGACAGGAATTACGGCGCGCGGCCGCTCCGGCGCGCCTTGCAGAAGTACGTCGAAGACCCACTGTCGGAAGCTCTCATACAGGGCGGACTCCAAAGACCCGCGACGCTCGAAATTTTCCTCTCTGGCGACGCTCTCTCTTTCCGCCCCGTTGTGGAAGCAACCCCGGTGGCCCACTAAGAATCCTACACGCGCGAGCCGGGTTAAAACGGATCCGGCGGGGGAGCAAAAAAAATTGGGCGGAGTACTGCGGCCTTGACCAGAAGCATGGCCGCTAGCAGCGAAACTGTTTCGCGCGCCTTGGAAATTCTAGCCGTTGTGTGTTTCCTCTCTCTCACCGCCGTGCAATCGGTTTGGGCTCAACAGGCGCCGGAAGCCGCTGGCCCGCAATACGTCATCACGCGAATTGAATTCGAAGGAAATCGCCGCGTCGCTCGGGATACGCTGCTCACGCGCATTTTCTCGCGGCAGGGCGACCCCTACAGCGCCGATGCTGTTAGGCGCGATTTTCTGGCGCTCTGGAACACGCAGTTCTTCGAGGATATTTGGCTCGAGGTCGAGGACGATCCCCAGCGGGCGAACGGGAAAATAGTAATTTTCCATCTCAAGGAGCGGCCGATCATCCGCCGCATCGAGTACAAAGGCAACAAGTCCATCACGGAATCGGATATTCTGGACGCCTTTAAGCAGAAGAAAGTGGGCCTGAGCGTCGAGAGCCAATTCGATCCCACAAAAATCAAGCGGGCGGAAGTGGTTATCAAGGAACTCCTCGCCGCGCACGGGCGCCAATTTGCTACCGTTAAGCCGACTTACGAGCGCATCCAGGCCAGCAATGCCGTTAAATTGGTCTTCAACATCGATGAGGGGCCCAAGGTCAAGGTCGGCACGATCACAATTGTTGGGAACAAGGCTTTTTCCAGCCGCAGAATCATTCGAACCATGCGTAACGACCGCCCTTACGGCGTTCCGCTCGGTATCACCTACATTCCTGTTATGGCGAAGACCTTCGATCGCCCCAAGCTGGACGAAGACCTTGAAGTTGGCGTCCGGGGCCTTTACCAGGATCACGGCTATTTTAAGGTGGTCGTAGACGTCAAGGATTTGAAAACGGTGGACCTGAACCGCGGGGGTTTGCCGCTCCCAGTGCCCGGAATCGGGTCGAAGCATGGCAAGGCCACCAACATCGTTGTCTCGATCGAGGAAGGCCAGCAATATCGGATGGGCAAGCTGCTATTTCGGAGCGCCGATCCCGATCAGGGATTGATCTTCAAGCCTGAGGTGCTGGCGCGCGTATTTCCGTTGCAGCCGGGCGACATTTTCGACGCCGACAAGATACGCAAATCGCTCGACAACTACCGGAAGTTATACGGTGAATATGGCTACATCGATTTTACCGCCGAGCCCGAATTCGACGTGCATGACGACACCAAGGTCGTGAATCTTACGCTGCAGTTTGATCAACAAAAGCAATTCTTCGTCCGGCGCATCGAGTTTTCAGGCAACACCACCACTCGCGATAAAGTCATCCGTCGCGAACTTTTGCTCGATGAAGGACAGGTATTCAACAACCGTCTTTGGGAGATGAGCATCCTGCGTCTCAATCAGCTCGGCTATTTCAATACCATCAAACCCGAAGATGCCGAATTGAAGCGCAACGTCAAGGCCGGCACCGTGGATATTCGGCTGAAGCTGAAAGAGAAAGGCAAGCAATCCATCAGCTTCTCCGGCGGCGTCAGCGGGCTTGAGGGCAGTTTCGTTGGGGCTTCGTACCAGACCAACAATTTCCTGGGGCTCGGCGAAACCCTTACCCTTTCGGCGCAAGTAGGCAACATTCAGACAAATGCAACTTTCGGTTTTACCGAGCCATACTTATTTGACCGCCCTATCTCAACCGGGTTCACCATCTTTTACTCAAAGTTCGACTACAACACCGCGCGGCAAGAGGGCCTGCTCGTTGGCCAGCCGGTGGCCATCGATCCCGCTCTCCAGGAAAATTACAATACGGACTCTCGGGGTTTCACCATCTTCGCTAGCTATCCAATGCGCAAATTTTCCTTTGCGCGCATCGGGGTGAGTTACGGATGGTCGACCACCAACATCACGCCGTTCAGCCAATCCGCAACCCTGCTCTTCGAATTTACGAAGTTCACCAGTCTCGCGGGACCTTCGGCCTTGAACGGCATCCGGCAGAGCCAGATCACGCCGACAATCACCTACAACAGCACGGACAGCCCGCTCTTTCCCACGCGGGGAAAGAACATCACTTACGCAGCATCTTTCGCGGGCGGGCCGCTCGGCGGCAACGTCAATACGATCAGCAATATCTTTGACATGTCTTATTTCCACCCCAGTTATCATCACCGCAACGTGTTCGCCATGCATTTCAAAGGCAGCATGATCTCCGGCTACGGAGGCAGGGAGGTCCCGCCGAACAACCGCTTTTATGCCGGCGGCGAAAACGACGTCCGCGGCTTCGACTTTTACACCATTTCGCCTTTTGTCTACATCCCGTTCTCGACGACAACAACGATCAATTACGTCGATCCACGGCGATTGAACGCCCAAGGCCAGCCGACAGCGGTTTCGTTACCGGTCAATGTGCTGGAATTTATTCCCACGCGGCCGGGCGGCGACCTCGAGGCTGTATCCAATATCGAGTACCGGATTCCGCTCGTCAAATCCTACGTCACCATGACTCTTTTCCACGATCTCGCGGTCAACGGAATCCTGCGGAGGGGGCAGCTTCAGCTTGATCCCTCCGCGATTGCTTCGCTGCAACAGCAATATCCCAACGCCGATTTTCCATGTCTGCCCAATACGCCCTGTTTGCAAGTGCCGCGCAATCTCCAAATCGCTCAAGGAACGAATTTCTGGCCGCACACGTCCGCGGGTATCGAGTTGGATTTCCAGATTCCGATTATTCAAGCTCCTTTCCGCATCTTTTATGCGTATAATTACTCGCGTTTTACTCAGTCCATCGAGCCGCCGCTCGGCGCTTTCTACGTTCCTCCGGCTGAGCGGAACAGTTTGCAGCAGTTGGGCGTGTATAACACACAGATCGTGCCGGATCTTCAAAGCTTCTTGAATCTGACACGGTCCTCGCAAACTGTCCCCCCGAGCTTATTCGAGCAAAAAACGACGTTGCGGTTCGCAGTAAGCCGGACATTCTGATGAAGTTGCGGAGACCGCTCGAAGACAAGCGGCTTCGCCAGCCACATAGGGACCAGAGACATTCAACCGAGAATTGCCGGGAGGTAACGACATGAAAGCGGCTGGACTGGGAACGGTGCTGATACTCCTTACCGTGTGCGCCGGCGGCTGCGCGTCGAACTCGACGCCCATAGCCGTTACCGTCACGGCAGCGAGCTCCAGCGCGACAGTCAGCGGCGTCACGATCCTGGTAAACAGCACAGTGCAATTTTCGGCCAGCGTTTCCGGGGGTTCCTCTACCAGCGTTTTCTGGCAAATCTGCAAGCCAACTAGTACGCCGCAATCCACAACGGTCGCACCCACGGATTGCAGCCAGGGGCAAGGTCCGGCGTCATGTCCCATTCCCGCTGTTTCCAAGCCGCTCACTGGATTCGGCACCATCACTTCGAGTGGGCTGTACGCGGCACCTGGCACGCCACCGCAGCCCAATACATTCTTGGTGGTGGCAACCAGTTGCGTGAACAGCACCGCCTTTGGCTTTCTCTCTGTAGTGGTCGATTCCGGAATTCGCGTGCAAGTCTCACCATCGACAGCCAGCCTAGGCACGGGGGAGACTTTTCAGTTCACCGCTTCCGTTACGGGTCCAGGGGCATTGAATACGGGGGTTGCCTGGTCCTTATGCCAGACCGCTGGGACATCGGGTGGTGCGCCGACGAACTGCGGGTTGAGCAGCCTCGGCACGATTACCGCGGGCGGACTGTATACGGCGCCCGTTAGCGGTCAGAGTGTCATTGTCGAGGCCACTTCTGCCGCTGATCCCACGCAATTTGGCACAGCCACTGTAACCGTCACTGTGGCTGGGCCGCCCGCCGTTACTTCGGTCGATCCGACGATTGCGGCGCAGGGCTCGGTGCAACAGGATGCATACCTCACCGGCTCGGACTTTTTATCCACCAGCACGGTTCTGGTCGGAGGTGTGGCGCTCCCTCCGGCCGACGTAGTGTTCCTAAGCACCACTTTGCTACGCACCACCATTCCGGCTGCCCAATTGGCGCAGGCCGGAGCGGTTCCGATCGTCGTCCAATCCCAGAGCGGGAATGCCTCCTTGCCCGTGGATCTGACGGTGGTCGCCGTGCGCCCTGCGGTCGTCGCCTCTTTTCCTGATAGCGTGTCACAAAACAGCGCGAGCGCCAATGTGACCCTAACCGGCGGTTACTTCTCAACGGCAGCGACCTCAGCTACTTTTAACGGACAGGCGCTTCCGCTCACGATCAGCAGCAGTCGGCAATTGTTATCTCAGATACCGCCCGGAAGTCTTGGCACTCCCGGGCTGTATCCAATCGTGGTGCAGAACGCTGGCGTGACGCCCGGTCAGTCGTCTCTTTCCGCGCTGAACTTGGGTGTCACGCCGTCTCCCACTTTGATACCGCAATCGCCCGTCGTGCCATCGGTCGCGGTCGGCGCCAGCCCCTCGGCCGTCGCAGTGGACGAGGCTGACGGCATTGCAGTAGTCGCAAACACGGGAAGCAATTCCATTTCACTCATCAGTCTGGCCACTGATTCAGTCACCGGGACAATCGCGGTGGGAAATCAGCCCACGGGCGTGGCGGTCGACGATCTGTTAGCTCATCCCGTCGCTCTGGTCGTGAATAATGCCGATCAAACAGTTACGGCCGTGGACCTGAAAACCAGTGATGTCGCCACATTGAACGTTTCCATCGCCACCGGTGCGAGTCCTCCGCTGCCTTTTGCGGTTGGCGTTAACTCTCTTACGCATCGCGCGATTGTTGCTTATCAGTCCACGAACGAAGCCATGGTGCTCGATGTATCCGACACCGCAGGCGTTCCTGCGCTCTCGTCCGTGCAGGTGATCGGAGGCAATTCGAGCCTCTACAGCACAGGAGCAAAGCCGGCTGTGGCCATTGATCCAAAGCTCAACTGGGCCGTCGTGACGCCCGGCGGCGCGGGCATCATCACCATGGTCGATCTCGGCGTGGACGCGAATTCCGCCAGCCAGCCCAATGGCAGAGCCCCACAGGTGATCGGAGATCTCGCGATTTCCACAAGCGTCCAAGGCGTGGGCATCAATCCCGAAACGCACCAGGCGTTGTTGACCGATCCGTCGAGCGGACAACTCACAACTTTCAGCCTGCTGGACAATACTGTGACGACCGTGACGCTCCCTGCTGTACCCCCTGCAACCTCAGGCCAGTTCAGCCAGCCGGGCTTCGGCGCTGCGGCGGTAAGCCCCCTCGAGAACGTCGGCATCGCCGTCAGCGGCACTCCAAGCGGATCGAGCGCCGTGGTGGTCGACATGGAAAATGCTACTGTCCTGCAGACCGTGGGAGGCTTGGGCACTTCCCCCTCCGCGCAAGCCGTTGCCGTAGATCCGGTGAGCAATCAGGCGGTGGTGGTGGACAATGCCAATGGCACCGTCGCCATTCTTTCACTCGGCCCCGCGATTGATCCCTTGCAGATTGTCGAGACAAGTTCGGACCTGGTCTATGGAGGTCCGTCCGCGGGAAGCTTGGCCCTTACCGTCAATGGCGCAGGGTTCGTCAGCGGCTCGCAGGTGCTTCTCGATAATGCGGCCGTGCCCACTGCATTTGTGTCCGCGCGCCAGGTCGTCGCCACCGTGCCCGCCAGCATGTTCGCGCTACCTCGCCGTTACACTGTCCAGGTGCAGAATCCCTCTCTAGCGGTTTCCAACGTCACCGGCCTTATCGTCGTCGAGGCGGTTGCCGTCGGGAGTTCGCCCGTTGGAGTTGCGGTCGATACCGATCGCGACCTCGCTTACGTGACGAATTCCGGAGACGGCACGCTTTCTCTGGTTTCGCTCGCGTCGCCTTCTCCCGCGCTTTCTCCCCTATCGCTCGGCCCGGGTGGCACGGTGATTGGCTCGCCGATCACCGTGGGAACCACTCCCGCGGGTGTTGCCGCCATTTCGCGGCTTGGCCTGGCGATCGTCGCCAACAACGGCAGTAACAACGCTTCCGTCGTGAACGTTGCGGCGGGAATTCCGCTGCCCGCGCCGATTTCGGTGACGCTTTGCGCCACCTGCACCGCGCCAGCCGGGGTTGCCATTAACCAAGATACCGGCGTCGGTGCACTTGCCGATACCAATCCCAGCGCATCTTCTTCAAGCACGGGTGACGTGAGCCTCCTGACGCTTCCTGCTACCACATCGAGCACCACCTCAGAGGCGGCCGTAGATCAGGATCCCGTAGCTCTGGCAATCGATCCGACCCTGGACTACGCGGGTGTAGTCACCGCTTCATCTACGAGCAGCATGCAGTTTATCGACATGTCCACTACCGGCGTTGCGGGCAGCGTCCGCTCGGGACTTGATAATCCTAGCGGAATTGTTTTTGATCCCGTGAACCAGGTGTTTTTGACTGCAAACAGCTTGCTGAATGAAATTACGATCGTGGATCCGGCCACTTTCATCGCAACACCGGTGCGCGTGGGAATTGGGCCTACATCGGTCGATTACAATTTTCAGACCAGCACGCTAGTGACGGTAAATTCCGTGAGTAACACGATGTCGGTGATGGCCTACGCGTGCCCGCCGGTGCCGTCTGCGCCTCAGTGTCTGGGGCCGAAGGTCCGCACCGTGCTGGGGCTGGGGGGAACACAAGTCTCAACGCCGCTGCTCGGTCCTAATGCTGTGGCCATCGATCCCAAGCTCAACCTCGGTGTCCTGGCGGATGAAGACAACAACCGCGTTCTGCTTGTTCCGTTGCCGCAGTGACTCGGCTGGCAGCCTACTGCGGCAACCCCGCTGAAATTGCGGGCATCTGAGTGTCGACAGACAGTGGTTTCGCTCGCTAGTGCGGCCAAATCACGTTGACCGTGCTGTCAAATAGTGGCTATAATCTGCGACTTCCAATTCTGAAATTTGACAAGTAATTTTAGCTAAGGAGTAAGGATGAAGATGCGAGCAGCAGTACCGTTCCTGGCGGCGTTGTTGGCGTTATCGATGGCACCCTCGCTGCGGGCGCAAGCGGGCGCCGCCGCATCCGCGTCCGCGAAAGTTGGCGTGATCAATGTACAAGCGGCTATCGCGGGAACGGAGGAGGGCAAACAGGCAGTCGCCCAATTGCAGTCGCAGTTTGCTCCTCGCACCAGCGAGCTGCAGAACATGCAAAAGCAGATCGAGGACGTGCGCGCCCGGCTCCAAGCCGGTGATGCGACGCTGAGCGACGAGGAAAAGAGCCGGCTGACCCGGCAAGGCGATCAGCTAACCCGCAGCTTTCAGCGCAAGCAACAGGAGTTTCAGGACGATTCGAACGACGCGCAGCAGGATCTCATCAACCGCATTGGCCGGAAGATGATCGGAGTCCTGGACAAGTATGCGAAGGACAATGGTTATTCCGTGGTTCTCGACACCTCGTCGCAGCAGACACCCGTCATCTACGCCGCGAATCAGGTCGATGTGACTCAGGAAATCATTCACCTGTACGACGAGAGCTTCCCCGTGAAGGCCGCAGCCGCGTCAACCACCCCCTCTAAACCGGCGGCAAGGGCTGCGACTCCAAAACCCGCTACTCCGAAACCCTAGCCGTCAAACATTTCTTCGCGTCCGACTTTGAATTTGCTCGTGCCCCATCCTCGCGCGCTTCGCGAGGGTGGGGCTTTCACCTTCCACAATCGCAATCTTCACACCGTTCAAACGCGATTTGTCCCGCCTGGCCGCTTCGGCTATCATCAGATAATCGCGTTCGATGTCACAGATAATGCGCGAAAAATTAGGAGGATCGGAATGGCTCTATCGGTAGGCACTGCAGCTCCGGACTTTTCCTTGAAGGACCAGAATCAAAAAGATGTGAAGCTCTCGGATTATCGCGGCAAGAAAAATGTGGTGATGGTTTTTTACCCGCTGGACTGGAGCCCCATCTGCACCAACGAGCATGTCTGCCTCGTCAACGATATGAGGCAGTTCGATAAGCTCGATGCGCAAGTGCTGGGGCTGAGCGTGGATAGTGTGTGGTCTCACAAAGCGTTCGCCGAAAAAATGGGCATTCAGTATCCCTTGCTCGCAGACTTTCAGCCTCGTGGCGCAGTAGCCGAGAAGTTCGGCGTCTATCTCGCCGATAAAGGCATCACCGGACGCGCCATCGCCATCATCGACCGCAAGGGCAACGTTGCCTGGTTCAAAAATTACGATATCCCGGTGGTTCCGGACATCAAGGAAGTCAGCGAGGCCCTCGCCAAGGTCCAGTGACGGATACGTCCGCTCCCGTAAGGGCGCAGCGCGCCGCGGCGAGCTACGCCCCGCCAGCCACTTTTGACAACCTGTCAACGACCACTGGCTTCTCATTCGCACTTCGGTGGAAGCGCGGGCCCTTCAGGCCCGCGAAAAACGACTCCATTTGAATTTTGGCTTTAGCCGTGGTGGGTTCGGACGGGCGGGGCGCAGGCCGCTTACCCCGCTATTAAGCCATTCGCCAGCGCCTCGTGGTCGCCGATTTTGAGGTGCGCTTACCTCTTCACCGTGGACGATTTTTCTTTACACCAACAACTACTTGCGCGAATTCGGCCCCCCGTGTAAAGATTTTATCCGTATCCTCGGACTCCGCCGAATTCCCAATATCGGGTCAAATCGCGCCGCTGTTCTGCTGTCGTAAAGTGGTCAGCGCTCGCGCTGGCTTGCGAACGTGCGGATATAGTCCACGAGCTGCCAGCGCTTTTCCTCACTGAGTTTGCTTGCGAACGCAGGCATGGGACGACGCCCGTAGGTAATCTGCCAATAAAGTTCGCCATCGGCGAAGCGGTGCATCACTCGCGCATCGGTAAAGTCTCCCGGAGCCACGGAAAGCTCGTCAGCCTTATCACCTTTCCCGTCGCCGCGTTCCCCGTGGCAGCTTTGGCAGTGTTCGCGGTAGCTTTCCTTGCCCGCGGCAAGAGCCTCAGCGGTGGAGGGCACCGGATTTTGAAGCTTCCGCGCCTTCGCCATCACGCTCCAATTCCGCGCGAGATAAACGACCACCAGAAGGCTGATCCCCAAAACACCGAATAATGCGATGAGGCCAAGCTTGCGAAGGCCGCTCGTCGACGCGCCACTCCGCTTGCGCGCGCCCTCTGCCCTGAATTGTTCTTGGGTCATTTAGCCGAGCGCGATTTTCTCACAGGGCGCTTGCGGATGACGGACCGAATAACTTAAATCGCCGCCGAAGCGCGTCGCCGCCGCCAATGGCTCTGCTATAGTCAGAGCCGGCGCGAAGGAGGAAAGAATGCCCGAAGCACCCAAGCAGCAGCAAGTGCAGATAAAAGCCGATGAAAAAGAATTGCTCGGCCAATACTCAAATCTGGTGGTGGTCCATCACAATGCCGAGGAATTCACGCTGAATTTTGTTTACATGTTTCCCACCGTGCCCCAGGGAAAATTAGTGGCCAGCCTGATCGTGAACCCCGCGCATGCCAAGCGGCTCCTCCGCGCACTTCAGGAAAACGTGTCGCGCTATGAGGCGCAATTCGGTAAATTGCCGGAAGGACCTGGCCCCGGCCAGGAACCCAATGTGGGATTTGTACAGTAGCTCAGCCCGAGCGGGCGAAGCAAACGCCTAGTGTTGCAAGCCTTCGGAAACCACCCACTGCCCGCGGGGCGCCAGAAATTCGATTCCCAGTGCGTAACCCGCGTGGGGCATCGGCTGGCAATAGGCCACGCGCGCAACCGATTGGAAGGATCGCGTCCGCATGGTAATCACCAGATGATCGTTCGTTTTCCAGCGGCGCACGCTCAAAACGCGAGCTCCCCGGGCGCTGACGTTCTCGGTAAACGTAGCTTCGGTTCCGGGTACCCGTGCGTGCCCGCTTATATCCACTCCCACTTCCATTGGAACGCGCATTTCGCGGCGTAATGTTGCGACGCTTTTGGCCTTGGAGGACGAGATCCCGATCCGCATGATCAATGGCCCTTGGCTTCGATTAGACGCACGCTACAATTTGGCTCAACCGTACCTTGCTCACTTTTCGGCCCTTCATTTTGTAAAGCGCAAGGTCGGCGGCTCCCAAAAGCTGCTCGATGGATGTGCCGTCCTTGGGATAAATAGCGTGGCCCACGCTGATTGAAAGACGCGGCTCGAGGCCGTCTTCAGCCACGCGCTCGCAGATTCGCGCCGCCGCCAGGTCGGCTTCGCGCTGCGCGCATTCCGGCAGCACCAGCGCGAACTCGTCGCCGCCGTATCGTGCCGCCGTGTCGATGGCGCGGCTGCTATCTCGCAGCACCATGCCCACGCGCTGGATTGCGCGGCTTCCGGTCAAATGGCCGTACTTGTCATTTATCTTTTTCAGATCGTCGAGGTCGAACAGCAACACCGCGAAACCTCGGTGCGACCGCCGGCAGCGCTCAATCTCCATTTCCATCGACTCCAGCAGGCGCCGATGGTTGGCCAGCCCTGTGAGTGAATCCGACGCCGCCATGTGGCTCACTTTGTCGAATAGATCGGCGTTGTCCAGCAGCGTGCCGCCCAGCACCACCACGTAACTCAAAACCATTAAAACGTGAGCGACCATGTACGGCGCGTCCAGCACCGATTGCGATTGGCTCATCGTAAGGTGACACAACACGTTCAATCCCGCGGCAATCACCAAGGCGCGGTCGAGCGCCGCAGTTGCGCGCCGCAGCCTCCATGCGAACCCCACCGTAGCCGCCGCGAAAATCAATGCGGGGACCAGATCCCAAGGTCGCGGCACCAGCGCGCCCGGTTCGATCTTCGGTGTGCCGGGAATCATGAAGTAAAAAACGCTGGTGAGGTAAGCCACGGCGCCGACGACCAGCGTCGCTCCCGCTATTTCTTTTCCCGGATCGCGTGCGATCGGAATTCGCCGTTCCACTACCAGCGCGGCTACCAACAACACGCCGAGCAACGTGCGCCCCGCCAACCATCCCAGCGCAATGTGCTCCCCTCCTGTCGGAGTCACCAGCATTCCCCGGTAGAAGGCCATGCTCGTCCCCGCCTCGACTAATCCTGCCACCACGAACCCGAATGCCAGGATCAGCGAGATTCGATCGTGCACTCCGCGAAACCGCACCATGGCGTTCGCCGCAAACGTGAACGCGATCAGGCTTCCCGCCATCTCCACGTAGGCATCCAGCAGGGGCTCACCGCGGTACGATGAAAGGCGTAGGAACCACAAAACGACGCAGTAGGCTGCCAGAGCGATCGTCAACGCCAGAACGAGGCGGAATCGGAAATGACTGCGCAGATTCTCCTTGATGCCCACACTGCCCCCAGAAATGACACTTCTCCCCGCAAATAAACCTGCAAGTAATAGGCCGTCTAGAACCATCCGATGGATTAAGGTAACAAGCTTGTTTACATACTGATGCTAACCGACCACACCAACCTCGGATACCAAGCCAGTCGCAAAATGACACCGAAGACCCAAATGAGGCGGCCGCCGTCGCGAATTGAGATATCGCGGAGTCCTGCGGCCGCGGTGCGACTTCAGCAGCAGCGCGTCCGTTATGACCCAAATTCCTCCTGGACGTATACTAGGTCCGGTGGAAAAGCATCCTATGAACGAAGTGGTGAGGAGCCTGCCAATGCCAGCCCGTCTGCTTTTGAGTCTTGGATTCGCGTTCTCGATCCTAGCTTGCGCCGCGAGCTCTGCTCCTGAGCGGCTTCCGATTCCTCCCGCGAAAGTGGACGCGCCACGCGCCCACGCGGCTGGAAAGAAGACGGCCGTTTTTGCCGGCGGCTGTTTCTGGGGCACTCAGGCCGTGTTTGAACGCGTCAAAGGTGTCCTCAGTACCGCCGCGGGCTATTCCGGGGGTTCGGCATCCACTGCCACTTACAATCAAGTCGTCACCGAGACAACCGGACACGCCGAATCGGTCGAAGTAGTTTACGATCCGTCCCAAATCACCTATGGCCAGCTGCTTCGCATCTTCTTTTCCGTGGCTCACGATCCAACCGAACTCAACCGCCAGGGACCGGACGTCGGAACCTCCTACCGCTCCGCCATCTTCTACACCAACGATGAGCAGAAGCGCATTGCCACCGACTACATCGCGCAGCTCGACGCCGCCAAGGTTTTCCCCAAGCGAATCGTGACCGAGGTCACTCCGCTGAAAGGTTTCTATCGCGCCGAGGATTATCACCAGGACTACGCCCTGAAGAATCCCACCAATCCTTACATCAAGATTTGCGACCTGCCAAAGATCAGCGCTTTGAAACAGCAGTTTCCCCAGCTGTTCGTCGACTACAAAGGGAAATAAAGCGCCGACGGTTCTAACTAGGGCGTGTCGCGACGTCGCATAGGCGAGCCAATTGCAGCCTCAAATGAAGCAGCCGAGGTTACCCTCGAATCCTTGCTCTACCCTTCCGTCCGGCCAAACCACGATGGGAACCATGTCGCCGTAGGTGCGAGCTTGATCCAAGAGCTCTTGGTCCAACTCCACCCGTCGTTCTTCGTATGCGACGCCCTCTGCGTCCCACTTACGGAGAAGTTTCACGCAGGCATCGCAGCCTCGGATGGTGTACACGATCGGCTTTTGCATTTCTGCGCGCCTCGACTTATCCGCGATCCGGCAATTTCAACGCAGTCGCCAGCAGCGCGCGCATCTCTTTGATGGATTCTTTCTGCCAATCCGGAAAGCGAGGACGAATTCTCGCGATCACTTCTCGAAGGAACGCTTGCTTGTCTGCCTCCGGCACCGTTGCGAAAGTAGTTGCTGGCGGCAAATTCAGTTGGCGCTTCACTTCGTCCATGATCCTGGCCAGCTCCGCATGCGCGCCTGCCGACCGTTCTGTGAAGTGCGTGATATAGCGAGTCTCGTTTGTGTAAAACACGAACACAGGGATCGCGCGCGCTTTCCCGTCGTTGCTGAGAAATTCATCCATGATGTCGGGATTTTCGTCCCGAAGAAAAACTCGAAGGTCCATCCCCGTCGTTTCGGCGATGCGCGCCACGGTCGGCAGTTCGCGGTAAACATCGCCGCACCACGCTTCCGCCAAAGCGAGTATCTTCGCAGCACCATTCGGCAACGCCGCAGCCTTCTTGAAAAACGAAATATCCTCCGCCGAAAGCGGCGACTCTTTGTAATACAGCTCAAATTTGTCTCGATTCACGGTCGCTTGCGCCAGAAAATCCGCATAGCGAAGCCCTTGCTCGAACCGCGCGGGTGTTACAACGGTGGTCGCTTCCAGCATGTTCTCTTCTCCAATCTGTCTCACAAAGAACAAATTTTATCACACGCGGCTCGCACTGCGCCCCACTGCACCTCCGCGGCCTTCTGGATGCTTGTAGCGCCATCGCTTTGGGTGGCACCTTGATTTCGCCGTTGTGGTCTCGGGTAGCCCGCGTTTTCGGGGGGGCGCGGTTTTGAACTTGAGGCTGCCCCATCCTCGCGGGTTTTGCGAGGACGGGGTTTTTCTCTTCTGTCTCACGATCCTCGGGTAGGACCATCCCTTTCAGGGTAGCATCTCGATTCTCGATTCTCGATTTGCGCCTTCACCCGCGCGCCTTGTTCGCCAAAGAAACACCAAGGGACCTCGACCGAACGCGAGAAATCGGCATAAAAAGGGAAGTCGGGACAGGAATCCCAGATTGATTAAGCAGGGGGTTGAGTGTTAGGCTCTGCGAAACTTGTTTTTCGACCGAATCGGGGCCAGCGCAGATGACAAGCTTGGTCGTTTGTTGGGCTTTGTTGTTTGGCTTGCTGAGCCAACAATCGGCTCCTCCTTTGGGCCTTTCGGCGAACAAATCCTCTTCACTTGATTTCGAGTTTTTCAAAACCAAAGTACAGCCGATCTTCCTCGCCAAGCGCCCTGGCCACGCGCGTTGCGTTGTTTGTCATGCGGGCGAAACCGGCCCGGCAATTTTCCGATTGCAGCCGCTATCGGCTGGAAGCTCCACTTGGGACGATGAGCAATCGCGCAAGAATTTCGAGGCTACATTGCGGGTGGTGACGCCTGGCGACTTGAAGAGTCCGTTGCTCGTCCATCCCCTGGCAGAATCGGCCGGCGGTGATTTCTTCCACAGCGGCGGCAAACATTTCAATTCACAAAACGATCCCGAGTGGCAAATTTTGAAAGAGTGGGTGATGGGCCAGACCAGCAATACCCAGGGCCGTAGTAGATAGCGAATTTTTCTGGCGGAGTCTCTGTTTGGAGGCGACGATGAACAAGCGCGCGTTTCGTGGGTCTGTACTGGCTCTCGTCTGCATCATTTTGTGCGCGATGACTGCGGGCTCGGCTGGGAACAGAGTGGTCCGGATCATCCAGACCAATAGCGCCGGTGACAACGTTGATGTGATCGATCCTGCCACAAATAAGGTGGTCGGCGTGATCGACGGGATCGAGGTAAACCACGGGGTGGCGGTGGCCCCCGACGGCGCCCGCGTCTATGTCAGCGATGAAGCCGAAAGCACGCTCGACGTGGTCGACAGCACCACTTTGAAGGTGACCCTGCGCATTCCTCTGAGCGGCCATCCCAACAATATTGCCGTGGCCCGTGATGGACGGCGCGTCTACGTTGGCATCATCCAGGCCCCCGGCGGCGTCGACGTGATTGACACGAGCACTTTGAAAAACATCAAAACCCTGCCTACTAAGGGAACGATCCACAATCCCTACGTCACGCCGGATGGCAGGTATTTGGTCGCCGGATCGATTCAGGCGAAGACCATCAACGTTATCGACACGCAGACCGACAAGACCGATTGGGTGCTGCAATTGGATCGAGGCATCCGTCCGATGGCATTCGCGAAAAATCCCGACGGTTCGACCAAGTGGATCTTTGTCCAGCTAACCAACTTCAATGGCTTCGCAGTCGTGGATTTTGCGACTCATAAAGAGATCCGGCGCATTCAGAACCCCGCGCTGGCTCCAGGGAAATCGGAGGTTCCCGGCGGCGCCGATCCATCTCACGGTATGGCGGTCACTCCCGATGGAAAGACCCTGGTGGTGTGCAGCCGCTTGAATAATGAGCTGTACTCCTACTCGATTCCGGACCTGAAGGTGACGGGGAGTGCCGAACTAGGCGGAAAAGGGGCGGCATGGGTGACCCTCACGCCCGACGGTAAGACGGCCTATGTGTCCAACGCCGTTACGAATGACGTGTCGGCGGTAGACCTCAAATCGATGAAGGAAATTGCGCTCATTGCCGTAGGCTACGTCCCCAAACGAAACGTCACCGGAATGCTTCCCGCACAATCCGCAGACTAATATGGAAGTTCGCCCGCTGGTAGTGACTTATTTTCAGAGTCACTTGCTCCGCTGGCCTCAACTTCGGATAACTCGGCTCATCGGACAAATACCTGTAGCGGCGGGTGGCAGACCCTTTCGCTTCGAATTTTTCCCCTTTTGACATTCGAGAGCGGGCGGATGATTCGACACACGAGTGCGGTTCTCATATGAGACGCGAACGAAAGCCTTCGACGCCCTCTCCAGCATCCAGCTTCTAGCCCCCAGCCTCCAGAACGGTGGCATCTTGATTTTGGCCTTGTATGTAGCTCACCCCACCTTCACGGGGTGAGGGTTTTCGTGCTTGCCCGTAACAAACGACGCCGCGTAAGCCCCCGGTGGAAGGGCAGGGCTTCAGCCCTGCCACAAAAACGACAGCGCGAAACGCCTCCATTGCGCTGCCTTTCTCGCAGCATGTACTCGCATTCCCGCCCTAGAAAGCACCACTTACATATCGAAGGGGCTCAATAGGACAGGATCGAGCTAAATCCGGCGCTCGACGTTGGGGAAATCGAGCCACACTTTCACTCCGCAGAAGTGCGAGCCTTCGGTGCAAATGGGAGTCGAAATTCCCGCAGGAGTTCAAGTATTTGCCGGCGGGGTCCCCAATTGCCAGCGAAATCGCCTCGGCCATCGCGGACCTGGGTCATTCCAACCCTGCCATTCCAAGTACACCCCGGCAGGCAGACGAAGTTCAAGCAGCATCCCGAGGATCTCTACTATCGTGTGCCACGCTTCCCTAAACAGCGCTTCGGCGAATTGCGCATTGTAGAACTTCTGAAACTGCGCCCGGTCAGCGTCAGGGTGCTGAACAATAGTGTTGCGAAAATCCGCCAGTTCCGTATGCCAGAGGCGCCGCACTTCCCGGAGGTATTTCCCCAACGCAGCCGGCGCGCTCGGGTTGCTTTCTCGGAACCCTTTCAAGCCCTTCTCGAACTGTGCGTCCTTCTGAAATAGAAAGCCAATATCAAACCCCATCGCCTGAACAGCTCCCTGCATGTATTCCTTATATGCCCTCCAAAGCTTTCCGTAGAAGTCCTCGTACATTTGGAACTCATCAAGCATGGGCAAGTCCTTGCCGACCGACGAGCGAATTTTTCTCAATTCCAAAAAAGCGGCAGACAATCCTTCTGATGCAATCGCCCCAATGCTCCCCGAAACCTCATTGCGTTGCGGGTCAAATATAGTCGTTCCTTTCAGTATTTCGATGAGGTCTAAAACTGGAAGGACAAACTCCTCCGATGTGCCAAAGTCAGCGAATCGTCTAACGTGGAATCGTTGTTTCGGCGTTTGCTCGGTCATCAGTCTGTCCACGGGAATGAGGCCCCTGAACGGTGTCAGGGCAAAGGAGAGTTGTGCTGCTCTCCGTGAGCAGGTTGCGACCGACTCTCAAGTAGAGGCCGCCTCGCATTTTAGGCAGGCCCCCTAACCGGCCGTAGCCGCGGCGACGATTGCTTCGGGCTCATGGGTCACTTCCTCCAGGAGCTCCCTGATTTCAGGCGCAATCGACTCTGCGGGCAGGAGCCGAGCAAGAAGTTCGCCGTCTCCCTTGTCCTTAGAGAAGGCGACGCCGTATTTTCTTGCGAGCTGCTCTAGAAGAATGGTTCCGGGGACATCGGTCAGCGCTCTGTCGCCCCAGTGTTGATCAAGGTCCGCTGCGATTTCCGTTCGCTCATTTCCGATCCGGCCTAGCCGTTCGTTCAATGAATCGATTGCTCTGCGCATCCTCTCTTCGATCGTGCCTACGTTGGTTCGAGTGTGAAGGAAAATGGGGGAGAGCAAACGCTTCTCCAGGCGGAGTCGTACCACTTCGCCTTTGAGGGATGCTGCCTCTTCGTGAAGGTAGCGATTGACCGTTTCGGGGTCTGGCCTTGGACCGCTTACGCCGCTCGCCCTTTGCTTATCCTCAACGAACGTGGAGATGGCATGGTCGTCCAGTAGGTAGTTTTCTAGCTCTCTTCTGTGGAAGACTTTCAGCCTCGCACGGCCGTCAAGCCGTTCCATCATTCGCGCGACGTCGGCATCAGAATTTTCGTCCCGGTCCGCAAGAAACCACATCTGGATTTTGCGCCTCGAGAGCAGCGAAAGTGTCGACTCAGCCGCGAAGTGGGCAAAGTTGCGGACACCTTTCATATAAACGAATCCAACATTCGCCCTAGTAAGATCAAGTTGAAGCTTCTTGGCCATTTCGCGCAGAATACCTTCGTCCGATGGGCCTTCGACAAAAATCAGCTTGTCGAACATGAAAACGGTACTCAGCTTAAGCCCTAGCTCGGCAGGAATCCTAAGAGCACCCTCCTCCGCTTCCACCGTTTGGCACACGGTTCGGCGTTTCAAATCGCGAAAGACGAGAAACACGTGCTGGAAAGAGACCGAGTCCACAAATTCCGTTGAATGAGTAGTGACGAACATTTGTATGCTCTGGCTCTTCTCCCTAAGATAACCGGCAATGACCCGCGATAAACCGGGATGAAGATGAACCTCTGGTTCTTCGATTAGCACAATTTGGGGCGCTTTCAGTTCGAGGTCGAGTATGATTCGCAGCGCTTCGCGGATGCCGGCGCCATTAGCCTCGACTAAGAAATCGTCCACGTCCAATTCCGCCAGCCCGCGCCCAGGGGTGGCGTTCTCTGCTTCAAAAGCGTCCACCTTGACCCCGAGTAGCGTTTTTACGGTCTGTTGTATCGTCCCAAGCCTATCCGGGCCACGGCGAATCTTAAGACGCAGGAGTGTTTGCGCTTCCTCTCGCCCAATTTCTTGTTTCCTCTCCTTGATATGCAAGTACGCAATGTTCCCGAACTGCTCGATCAGCCATTCCGCGTATGCGGGTACACTCTTCGAATCGCCAGCAAAAGCGGACAGCGCGCCCTCCGTTTCGCGCTTTTCGGCGACTTCCGCCTTCTCCCGAGTTTCCGCAACGAGCTGGCCCATGGCAGTTTCGATTTCATCGGTTGACGTCGCAGAGGCTAGCCGCTGACTGAACTGGCGAAACGTCTCGGGCCTCATTCGGCTAGCGTAACCGTACGGTTGAAGAACCGTGACCCGGCGCTCCTTGGGCTGCTGAATGATGAAATCGAGGGGCGGACGTGATGCCGATAAGAATTCTTCTAAAACCTGCACGTCGGAGCGCAGAGCTCGCGCTGAAACGAGGTTGCGATAAAGTTCCTGGGCAACAGGTTTTGTGACCGAGAGCAATCTGATCCCTTCCGTTGCAATGTCTTCCCCTTTGGACGTCAGCCTTCCGACGGCCATCTGTTCAATAAAAAGATAGGCATCCGACCCATCCGTCGCTCCCGCCACTATAAAGACAACTGTACTGTGTGACTTGAGCTGCTCAATCGAGCGCTCGAGGTGCGGAGCTTCCTTTGTTAATCGGATGCGAAGCCCCTCGCTTATGTCCGCCGACAGATCGAATTCAACGCCCACGCGCAGTGGTGTGGCCTCGTTGCTGTCCGTAAATTCTCGCTTGGGACGATTGGTCGGCCAATTTCCCGATATCCGGCCGCCTTTTAGGTGAAGCAACATCAATTCGATGGCGCTGAGAACGTTCGATTTTCCAGCATTGTTCTTCCCGATCAGGACGTTCAGCCCACCGCACTCTTCAAGTCCAGAACTAGCGATGCTACGAAAACCGCGAATTTGAACAGAGCGGACACTCATAGTTCAACCTCCTGGAGAGAACAGATGCGTGGGCAAGTGCAAACGTCTGTGCAGGCCGACTAGCCTGTATACCTTATTTGCCAATAGATTGACAATAGACTCGGTACGGAAAAGAAGGCGGTTGGCGCATCCTTTAGTCCAGTACTTTTCCCGTTACATCAAAGAGCGGACAACGCCACAGGGTGGCATCTTGGCATTACCTGCGGAACAAAAAAGTCAATAGAAACACCACCATCCTAAAATTCAGCAGCTTCAAACCGTTGCGCGCCTCTTGCGGCGTCAGCTTGGCGGTCATCGGCATCGAGCCGAAAACTTTTCCTTTCATCACTAACTTGCCGCCCTCGGTTTCGAGCGACGCGATTTGCAGCAGCTCGCCATTGTCCGGCCCGAGGATTTTCATCATCGCGCTTGTCCGATCTTGTCGAACGTGATTTTCAAGTCCTCGCACATTTTCATCGCCGTCGCGCGCCCCGCCCCGAATACGCCGCCGCCGGGATGCTGAAAAGGACCCACTAAATAAAGCCTGTCCACGCCCGGCACCGTATTTTGTCCGAGATCAGGCGTGGGCCGGTGCGAACCAGATTGATAGATGTACGGAGCTGCCCCGTGTAGATCGCCCCGCTGAAAGCTCTCGGAGCAACGTTCGAGATCCAAGGGGCTGTCGCAGACGTAGGCGATGATGTTTTCCTGCGTCAGATTTTCCAGGTACTCCCCCGTCCGCTCAATCATCGTCCGCGCGAACGCATCCTTTGCTTTGTCCCAATGCTGAGGCCCGCCGTCGGGATGCGAGTAGGGCACGTAGTCCCAGATATGGAACGTAGCTTTCCCGGGAGGACAACGCGTGGCATCAAAATTCGAGGGGCAAGCAATGCCCAGTAACGCTGTGTCCGGAATGCGTCCGTATCGCAGCGCGTCGAAATACTGCCGCAGCACGGTCATGCTCGCAGGAACCAAATCCGTAAAGTAACTCTTGCTCACATGCGCGCCCGCTTTGAAGCGCAGCGGTTCGTTCAACGCGCCGTGAACCGTGAAGCATGAATTCGCCGAAAGCTCCACCTGCTCCGCGTCGCGCGTGATTCTGCCGTCGAGTCCCGGGACGTATCGCCCGAGAAAATGTGGATGGATCGAACCGATCACCCCGTCTTTCGCGCTGTATTCCTCACCCGATCCTGTTCGAACTCCCACGGCGCGCCCGCTTTTCACCAGCACTTTCTCCACCGGCGTGTTCGCACAAACCTTTCCGCCATGGTCTTCAATGCAGCGAATCAGCGACGCTGTCAGCGCACCGCTACCGCCCACCGCCACTCCGATGCCGTACGTCTCCATGAATCCCAGGAAAACGAAAATCCCGATGCCTGTCCCTTTCTCTTCTGGACCGGTAAGGTTTTCCGAAACCATCCGCGTAAAAAACAACCGCACTTTTTCATTCTCAAAATTGTCCATGATGATGTCGTAGGGACTTTTCTGCATCAGCGCAAAAAGTTCGCGCCCCTCCGCGCTTTGATCCATCATCGCGAAACTTGCGCCAAGCGGAATCGGCGGTGTATAGAGCGAAGCCGCGAGCATCGGCAGATACAGCATGGCCTTTTCGGCGAATTTCAGAAATGCATCCGCGTCCTTCTTGGAGAACTTCGCGATTTCCTGGTAAGTTTTGTTGCGATCGCGATACAGCCCGATCGTCGAGCCATCATCGAAAACGACCATGAAAGGAATTTCGGGATAAATGTATTTGAGGCCATAGCGCGAAAGCAGCTTCAGCTCGTCGTTTTTGATCAGCGGGTTGCCCTGTATAAAAATGTGCCCCGTGCTGAACCGGTCATGCAAATATCCCGGACCTGTAAGCTCCGCCGTCACCACCCCGCCGCCGAACCACGCGTTGCGCTCCAGCACCACCACGCTTTTGCCCGCCGTAGCCAGGTAGGCGGCCGCAACCAGCCCGTTGTGCCCGGACCCAATCGCGACAACGTCATAATTCTGCGGCATCGCTTCCTCCTGAGACTTTGCTCAAACCGGATCACGCGTGAAGCTCCGAAGACTGTCACAATCCCCGAAATGGGTCAATCGTCGCCCGAAAATGGCGCGCTAAGGCCCCTAACTTGTTTCGAGCTAGAAGCTTCTCGCTCATCAAACTCGAAGCTTTTTGCAACAGGCTTGAAGCTTTTCGCGCCCCCCCGCCCTTAGGAAACGCCTCATAATCTGCTAAACTGAGTTGAATTTATTGAATACCGCGCGATCGCTGAGGCATCTGATCTCCGGTGGCGCCCGGGGACGCGCGACGCCCGTAAATCCAGCAGGCACAATAGAAATCGGCTAATCAAGATGACCGCAGCCAACAAGCCGCTCGTATCCGCTGATCGCCCGCCCACCGCGGTGGGCCAGCGGCTGATCGAAAAGATCGGGAACACGCCGCTAATCAGGCTGATGCGGACGGGCACGGAGTTCCCGAACGTCAAACTCTGCGCAAAGGCGGAATGGTTCAATCCCGGCGGCTCGGTAAAAGATCGCGCCGCGTATTCGATGATTCGCGAGGGCGAGCGCAGCGGCGCTTTGCGCCCGGGAAAAATAATCCTGGACGCGACCAGCGGAAACACGGGAATCGCGTATGCGATGATCGGCGCGGCGCTCGGATACCGCGTGAAACTTTGCTTGCCGACCAGCGCGTCGCCCGAGCGCAAACAAATTCTGGCCGCTTACGGAGTAGAAATCGTTTTCACTCCCGGCGAGGAAGGAACGGACGGAGCGATCCGGCGCGTGCGTGAAATTTACGACGCAGATCCCGAGAAATATTTTTATCCCGATCAGTACGGTAATCCCGCGAATCCCGCGGCGCATTATTCGACGACCGCGCCGGAAATCTGGGAGCAAACGAAGGGGCAGCTCACGCATTTTGTCGCGGGACTGGGAACCAGCGGGACATTTGTGGGAACCACGCGGCGGCTCAAGGAATTGAATCCGAAAATTCGCTGCATCAGCATGCAACCGGACTCTGGCTTTCACGGCCTCGAAGGTCTGAAACATATGGCGACGGCGATTGTGCCCGCGATTTACGACGCGAGCTTAGCCGACGAAAATATGGAAGTCCGAACGGAGGATGCGCAGCGCGTGGCGAAAAAACTGGCGCGCGAGGAAGGAATCCTTGTGGGCGTGAGCGCCGGAGCGGCGCTTTGGGCGTGCCTGGACGTGGCGCGGCGTTTGCCGCCGCAAGAGCCCGCGCTGATCGTGACGGTGTTCCCCGATTCGGGAGAAAAATATCTGAGCGAGCGATTCTGGAGCGAAGCGTGAGCCGCGCTCCCTTGAAAATTCACGGCGACCTGATGCGCCGCATTCACGCGCACGGCGCGGAGACGTATCCGCACGAATGTTGCGGTGCGCTTCTAGGCCGCGACGGCGACGCATCGCGCGAGGTGCTCGACCTGCTGCCGCTGGCAAACCGGCGCGACGACTCGCCGCGAACCCGTTTTGAAGTAACCGCGGATGACGTCCGGTTGGCGGAAAAAATGGCACGCGAGAAGCGAATTGAGCTGATCGGGTGGTATCATTCCCATCCCGATACGCCGGCGCGGCCAAGCGAGTTCGATCGGGAGCATGCGTGGCCGTGGTACAGCTACATCATCGTGAGCGTGCAAAAGGGCGAGGCGCGAGATACGACCTCCTGGCGGCTGCATGACGATCGGGCGGCATATGACCCGGAGGAGATCGAAACCGTCGCGCACCCTGCGAGCATCAAATAGTCAATACGAGGAGGGCTTAAATGGCAGTGAATGTGGTTATTCCAACGCCGCTGCGAGCTTACACAGGTAGAAAGGAAACCGTGGAAGTGCAGGCGGCCACGGTTGCCGAGGCGCTTTCGGCGCTGACCACCCAGTATGGAGAATTGAAGAAGCACCTCTTCGGCGAAGATGGGCGCTTGCGCAGTTTTGTGAACGTGTATGTAAACGACGAAGACATCCGCTACCTGCAGAAGGACCAGACCAACCTTCGCGAGGGCGATACGGTGAGCATCGTGCCGTCGATTGCAGGCGGCGCGCTAGTCTAAGAAGGAATAGGGTCCTTCGACTGCGTCCCGCGCCGCGTAAACACCGCGCTAAGAAAAAGGCGCGGGACTTCGCTCAGGATGACGAATCGGGATTTAAGGATTGAATGGAGAGTTTCATGGCAACGAAAACGCAAATTCCAACGGCGCCGAGCGCCGGGCTTTCCAAAGAGGAAATTCTGCGCTACAGCCGGCATTTGATCATGCCCGAAGTCGGCATGGAAGGTCAGCTGAAGCTCAAGAAGGCCAAGGTGCTCTGCATCGGAACGGGCGGGCTGGGCGCGCCGCTAGGACTTTATTTGGCGGCAGCCGGAGTGGGCCGCATTGGTTTGGTTGATTTCGACTCCGTGGATTTCACAAACCTTCAACGTCAGGTTCTCTTCGGAACGAGCGACGTGGGCCGGCCGAAAATTACGGCGGCCGCCGACCGCCTGCGAAATCTGAATCCCGAGATTCAGATCGATGCGTACGAAGCACAGCTGACCAGCGAGAATGCGCTTGATCTCTTCAAGGATTACGACATCATTGTGGATGGCACGGATAATTTTCCGACGCGCTATTTGGTAAACGATGCGTGCGTGATCCTGGGGAAGCCGAATGTGTATGGCTCGATTTTCCGCTTCGAGGGCCAGATTACGGTGTTCGGATATTCGGACGGCCCGTGCTACCGCTGCTTGTACCCCGAACCGCCTCCGCCGGGTTTGGTGCCTTCGTGCGCGGAAGGGGGCGTGCTTGGAGTGCTGCCAGGAATCGTCGGCACGATTCAGGCGGCCGAGACGCTGAAGCTGATTATCGGAAAGGGCCAGCCGCTGGTTGGGCGGCTGCTGCTTTTTGACGCGCTGGCAATGAAATTCCGCGAGCTGAAATTGCGGAAGAATCCCGAATGCCCCGTTTGCGGCAAGAATCCTACTGTGACGAAGTTGATCGACTACGTCCAATTCTGCGGCATTCGCGGCGAGGAGGCTCCTAGCACCGTGACAAATATTCCTGAGATTACTCCGCGCGATCTGAAATCGCGGATGGACAAGGGCGACGACTTGTATATTCTCGACGTGCGCGAGCCGCACGAGTATGACATTTGCAATTTGAACGGGCACTTGATTCCGCTGGGAGAGCTCCCGCGCCGCGTGCACGAACTCGATAGCTCGCGCGAGATTGTGGCGCATTGCCGCAGCGGGAAACGTTCCGCGGATGCCGTAGAATTTTTGCAGAAGGCCGGTTTCCGGAAGATATGGAATTTGAAGGGCGGGATTCTGGCTTGGTCGGATGACGTGGATCCGAGCGTGCCGAAATACTGAGCGGCGGATTTTCTTAGTTTCGGTATCGGCTCGGGTTTCATCCGAGAGAGATTCCTCGACTGCGTGTCCCGGCGCTTCGCGCAAAAGAAAAGGCCCGGGACACTCCGCTCGGAATCAGGGCGTGGTGGATTCGGGCTCGACGCGCAAATTCAAAAACGGATGCCACCCTGAAGGGGGTGGCGCTACATAAACTTCTCAGAATGACGATAAAAATTGGAGGATTGAATGGCGGCGACGACTATTACAGTGCGCACTGACGGTTCGATTCGTATCGAGGGAGATTTCCAAGTGCTGGACCAGGACGGCAAGGCATTTGGCTTGGCGGGCCGCACGAAGATTGCGCTCTGCCGCTGCGGACATTCCGAAACCAAGCCATTTTGCGACGGCTCGCATAAAAAGGTGGGATTCCAGAGTCCGATACAGGCTTACGATCTTCCTCCAGTCGTCACCAAGCCATAGCTCTCTCCCGGCGATCGAGCAGCCTCCCGGGCTAAAGCCCATTTGGATTTAGGACAGCGCTCAGCGTAGGCCGCCGTAAATAGAGGCATTTATCTCGCGTCCCGGTCACGTCAACCGCAAGCTAAGTGAGTCCGACGGAGCACCCACCAAGCCCGCCGGCGCAGTCTTGGGAGAGTTTGTCACTGAGACGTTCGAGTACGACGGTGGACGGCAGGTCACGGTATACGTTCCACCGGACCCGCCCGAAGCAATCGTCTTCGCCGGCGACGGTCAGGGAATCTCGAAGTGGGGCCGGTTGATCGAGAACGCCGACGTACCGTCCACAATGATCGTCGGCGTACATCGGCTGACCGATGAGACGCTGCGGCTTCATGAGTACTCACCGGGCTTTGAGAGGGAGCGGTTCGCGGCACACGAGAAGTTCTTCGTCGAGGACGTTCGCCGATGGACGGAGTCGCGGTTTGGCGTGGCGCTACCCGCTGAACGTACCGCAGTGTTCGGCGTCTCGGCGGGTGGAGAGCTGGCCCTCGCTCTTGGGCTTCGGCATCCGCGTGTCTACGGTGCTGTCTTCTGCGCCTCGCCTGGCGGCGGTTACAAGCCGCCTGACGTTATGCAGAGTCCGCTTCCGCGCACATACCTTGTAGCCGGCACACAGGAGCCGTTCTTCCTCGGGAACGCAAGGAGGTGGGCGGACGCGCTGCGCAATGCAGGTGCGGAAGTCGTCATGAATGAGCGAGCGGGATCGCACGGTGGCGCATTCTGGCGAGAAGAGTTCCCGCTGATGGTGGCGTGGGCATTCGGACGATGATGCACCTCGGTGTCCAATGCTGTGGCTCCCACCGTCCCCTGTGCGCGAAGGCAAGGCCACTCGCGTAACGCCCGCAAACACCCCATTCGCAACCTCGTATCGGAAAGGACGGAATCGAAATGGAGAAGGAAACTTCAGCACCGCAACCAGTATCTGGAACTGCCGGAAGCGCCGGTGAATTTCTTATCGGCGATGATTTGCGAGTGACTCGTCTGGGATTTGGTTCCATGCGCTTAACCGGCAAAGGAATTTGGGGCGAGCCCGAAAATCGGGCGGAGGCTGTCCGAGTTCTGCGGCGTGCGGTTGAGTTGGGAGTGAATTTCATCGATACCGCGGATTCCTATGGCCCGAACGTGGCCGAAGAAATTATTGCGGAGGCTTTGCATCCCTACCCGGCCGGCCTGGTGATCGCGACGAAGGCCGGCTTCGATCGGACCGGGCCAAACAAATGGGTCGAAAACGGACGGCCGGAACATCTGCGATCCGCGTGCGAAGGAAGCCTGCAGCGGCTGCGCGTGGATCGCATCGACCTCTATCAGCTCCATCGAATCGATCCTAAGGTGCCGGCCGAAGATCAGTTCGGCACTCTGAAAGATTTGCAGGCGCAAGGAAAAATCAAACACATCGGCTTATCCGAAGTGAGCGTGAAGCAGATTCAGCACGCCCAAAAGATCGTTTCGATCGTAAGCGTGCAGAACCGATACAGCGTCACCGACCGCGGCTCGGAAGACGTTTTGGAATACTGCGAGAAGCAGAAGCTCGGATTCATTCCGTGGTTTCCGCTCGCAGCGGGCAAACTCTCTGGCGCGGACAGTCCGATCAATCGCGTGGCGACGCAGCTGAAAGCTACGCCATCCCAGATCGCGTTGGCCTGGCTTTTGTCGCGATCTCCCGTGATGCTGCCGATTCCCGGAACCTCGCGAGTGGCACACCTCGAGGAAAATGTCGCTGCAGCCGGCTTGAAGATCGACGCGAGCCAACTCAAGGAAATTGGCCGGGCCGCAGGAGCAGACTAGGCGACCCTGCAGCAGGCTGGTCGGGCGTATCCGTGTTGAACCAAGACAACTTCCCTCCTGCAGGGAGCCCCCGCTCCCTTTAAAAACCGTCGTTGTGAGTCTCCAAATTTGTCCAAGGAAAGCGCGCCTATGTGCGTTGCGGCGGACGTCGCGCATCCAAGGACCGCGTTCCGCCGCCCAAGATAATGAGAAAGATCAGCGAGCAAAGCATCGCAAAATCAGCGCGCGCGTCGCTGACCATAAACCAGAATCCCTGACCCACACGGAATAGTTCCGGAATCTTGGTAGTTGCGATCGCGGTTGAGATCACAATCAGCAAGGGAACGGCCGCCGCCCGCGTCCAAAGCCCGAGCAGGACGAGAAGTCCGCAAACGATTTCGAATGTGCCGACGAAGTGCGCAGTGAAATACGGATGCGGAAATCCGATCCTGGTGAAACGAATGACGCCCATTTTAGGATCGGTGAATTTCAAAATGCCCTGCGTGGAAAAGATCAGTCCCACGGCGAGACGGATCAGAAAAATACTCGCCGGACCTCGCGTTGGCCTGAAGAAGAAACCAATTGAGTTCACTTGCGTGTACCGTCCTTTCCGGCGATATCGAAGGAGAATCGCCGAGGCGTTTGCGACAGCCTCGCTCCCGATTTCGAGCGAGGCACGCCTTTCTGCCGTTGAGGTATATATTTAACGCACGGTTCATTATAGATAGTATGCGTATTTGCTGAACAGCCTGGGAATGAAAGCATCGAAATCAGCGGGCTCAGGTTTGATCTCTTAAGGGCAAACTCAAATGGCTGATTCAAAAAAGCAAAACGGTTTGTCGGCGGACCGGTTGCGCCATCTGAAAGCGGTGATTGAGGATGACGTCAAGCGCGGCCGCTACTATGGCGGAGTGATCCTGGTGGCGCGGGATGGCGTCGTCGGTCTGCACGAGGCGATTGGTTTCACGAATGCGAAGGACAAGAAGCCGGTAACCAAGAAATCGGTGTTCAGTCTTTTTTCGACGACGAAGGCTATCACCAACGTGCTGGTATTTCGCGCGATCGAGCGCGGCGAGTTTGCGCTGACAACCAAAGTTTCTGAAATTATTCCGGAATTCTCAGGAGGGCAGCGGGAGCACATCACCTTCTTTCATTTGCTGACGCATAGCTCGGGACTGCCGAGCGTATTTACGCCCAAGGCGGGCATGTGCATCGACCGGCTGTACGAGATCGTCGCGGCCATCTGCGAAAACTTGCACTGCACGGACGAGCCGGGAAAAGTGATCAATTATGCGCCGATGGCGGGGCACGCTCTGATGGGCGAGGCGGTTCGGCGCACCGATCCAAAAAAACGCTCGTACCGGCAATTGGCGGAGGATGAGATTTTTAAGCCGCTGAAGATGAAGGATACGTCGATTGGCGTGCGCAAGGATCTGAAGGCGCGGCACATCGTTCCTATTTTTCTCGAGCCCTTTCCCTTCGATCACCTGGGACACAGTAATCTCGGTCCGAATGGAGCGTTCGAGGAAGAGAAGGCGGAAATGCCGTGGGTGGGCGGAATCACGACGGTTGCCGATTTGTTTCGGTTTGCGGAAATGTTGAGGCGGGGCGGCGAACTCGATGGCGCGCGAATTCTTTCGCCGGCCATTCTCGATTTGGCGAATCGGAATTGGACAGGCGAAAAACCGAATGAGCTTTTCAAGCCGATGATGGCGGCACGCGGGTGGGAAGATTGTCCTGCGTATTTGGGACTGGGCTTTCAGGTGCGCGGAGACACGATTTGTCACAATTTGTTTGGAACGCTAACTTCGCCGCGAACATTTGGGAATTACGGCGCGGGTAGTTCGGTCTTTTGGGTCGATCCGGAATTGCAGATGACCTTTGTGTGCCTGACCGCGGGCGTGATGAATGGCATGGACAACATGGAGCGATTTCAGCGGCTTTCGGATATCGCGGTTTCGGCGGCGACGTGATTTTGCTGCTGGAAGAGCAGAAAGTCAAAAGCAGGATGCCACCCTGAAGGCGTGGCGCTACATTGAATCTTGGAGCGGCGGGCGCAGGGATGCGAGTTGCGTGCCGGCGCTAATTGGTGTTACATCAGGGCGACTATTGCGCTTGAAAGGTTCTTGAAAAGGAGCAGCCGATGGAACCAACAGAAGATCCGGGCGCCGCGATGCATGCGGCTGGCGCGGGCGTGAGCGGTGCGGCGAGCCGCGCCGGTGAACCGGCGCACGACTACAGGAAGGGCGAGTCGCGAATCGGCAGGTGGAGTGTGGGCGATGTGAAAATCACGAGCGTGATGGAATCGGCGGAGCGCGTTCCGTGGGCGCCGCTGCTGCCTGCGGAAACTTCCGAACATTATAAGAAATACGATTGGCTGGTGCCGCGGTTCGTCACACCCGAGGGGCAAATTATTTTGGCGGTGCAGGCGTTTGTGTTGGAGGCGGGCGGGCGGCGGATCGTGGTGGATACGTGCGTGGGAAACGATCGGTCGCGCGAAATTCCGCACTGCAGCGATTTGCAGACCGCGTTCCTGAAAGATATGACGGCGGCGGGATTTCCGCCAGAGACGATTGATACTGTGCTGTGCACGCACCTGCATTTCGATCACGTCGGCTGGAACACGCGGCTGGAAAATAGTCGCTGGGTTCCCACGTTTCCGAAAGCGCGATATTTATTCGGGCGGCGCGAATGGGAATGGTGCGAGACGCTTCTTCGCGAAAAAACGCTGGACGTGCGGCACATTCTGGATTCCGTTCAGCCGATTCTGGACGCGGGACTGGCCGATCTGGTGGAGACGAACCATCGCTTGACGGACGAGCTGTGGCTTGAGCCCACGCACGGGCACACGCCGGGGCATGTGAGCCTGCATATTTTGTCGCGCGGGCAGCATGCGATTGTGACTGGTGACGTGTTTCACAACCCAATTCAATTTGCCGAGCCGGAAATATGCTCGGTCGGATGCGTGGACAAGGAAATGTCACGCAAGACGCGGCGGGAGTTTCTGGCGCGATACGAAAATCGGGCGGCGCGCATTTTCGCCGTTCATTTCAACTCGCCGGTGGGATGGATTGTGCGCGACGCGGGCAATTGGAAATTCACCACGGACTAGGCTCGGTTCATGCCTGAACTTCGGAGTTTCGATTACATCATTGTCGGCGGAGGGACCGCTGCGTGCGTTCTTGCCAACCGGCTGACGGAGGATTCCGCGGTTCGCGTGCTGATGATCGAGGCCGGACCTGAGCCCGAGAGTCCGTGGATCAAAATGCCGCTGGCCATGGGCAAACTTTTTACTCATCCGACGCTGAATTGGGGTTTTTACACCGAGCCCGAAACAAAACTGAACAACCGGCCGATTTTTTGGCCGCGCGGAAGAGTTCTGGGTGGATGCAGCTCGATTAACGGCAGCGCGTACGTTCGCGGGCAGGCAGAGGATTACGACGGTTGGAGGCGGCTCGGCAATGTGGGATGGGGATGGTCGGATGTGCTGCCGTACTTCAATAAATTGGAGCGGCGCGAAGATTTGCCGGCCGAATCCCGAAACGACGCGGGCATGCTTGCGGTGAATTACCCAACGTATGTACACCCCATCACGCGAGCATTTATCGAAGCGGGCGTGCGAAACGGTTTGCCCGCCAGCAAGGATTTGAACGGCGCGGTTTCCGAAGGCATCAGCCTGATGCCCAACTCGGTGCGCAAGGGAGTGCGCCAATCGGCGGTGGAAACGTATTTGCGTCCCGCGCGGCGGCGGCAAAATCTTGCGGTGGAAACATCCGCGCTTGCGCGCCGTTTGCTGACGGAGAATCACCGCGCCACGGGGATCGAGTACGACCGCAACCGAACGATTCAGAAAGCGCTGGCGACGCGCGAGGTGATTCTCGCGGCGGGATCCATCGGCTCGCCGCAAATTCTGATGCTTTCCGGGATTGGACCCGGCAGGCGTTTGCAGGAGCATGGGATCGCCGTAGTGGCGGACGTGGTCGGCGTGGGAGAAAATCTGCACGATCATCCGTACACGACCTGCACGTACAGAACTGCCCCGGAAAATTCGCTCAATCCGCAATTGCGAGGGCTCCGCGTGGCGTGGCACGCGCTGGATTACTACGTGGCGAAGCGCGGGCCGCTGACGAATGGCGCGTCGCAGGCTACGGCTTTGACACGCGCGCTGCCGGATACTCCGTGTCCTGACCTGCAGATTGTTTTTCGGCCGATGAGCCATGTTTTCGACAGCAGCGGAAAAATTGCGCCCGATCCGATACCGAGGATTACGGGCGGCGTTGCGTACGTGCGTCCAAAGTCGCGAGGGCGGTTGCTGCTGAAGTCCACCGATCCGCGGCAAGCACCGGCGATGATTGCGAATTATCTGGCGGTGGCCAGCGACGAAGAAGGACTGCTTGCCGGCGTGAAAATTGTGCGGCGCATTTTTCAAACCGAGCCGATCAAGTCTCGCATTTTGGCGGAAGACGCGCCGGGCGATGCGTGCAAGACGGACAATGATCTTCGCGAGTACCTGCACAAAGCGGCGAATACGTTTTGCCATCCGAGTGGCACCTGCAAAATGGGACAGGATGCGATGGCGGTAGTGGACGAGCGGTTGCGCGTTCGCGGAATCGAGTCACTGCGAGTGATCGACGCATCGATTATGCCAGCGCTGCCCTCGGCAGGCCCCGCGCCCGCGGTATTTATGATTGCGGAAAAGGGCGCGGACCTCGTCAAGGAAGACCGGTCGCGGGGCGTGACAACTGTGAGAAGCGGTGCTGTTGCTTCGGCGACGCGCTAGGCTGGGCGATTACGCACGCTCGCCCGTTGCGGCGCGGCGGGGATTGGGGAGCGCAAAAGATGGGCGAGACGAAGAAACTGGGACTCAATCCTGAGCGGCTGCGCCACCTCAAGTCCGTCGTCGAAGAGGACCTTCGGAAAGGCCTCTATTTTGGCGGCACGATTATTGTCGCCCGGCACGGCAAGATTGGGTTTCACGAAGCGATCGGTCACGCCAATTCCGAACGCAAGCGCCCAGTGAAAAAGGACTCTGTCTTCAGCCTGTTTTCGGTTACGAAATCCTTCACCAATGTTCTGGTGCTACGGGCGATCGAGCTTGGCCAATTTGGTCTGACAACCAAGGTCACCGAAATCATCCCGGAATTTGACGCGCCGCTGCGCAAGGACGTGACGGTTTTTCACTTGCTGACACACAGCGCAGGGCTGCCGCCGGTCTACACGCCGAAGGCCGGCATGTATATCGACCGGCTCGACGAGATGATAGCGGCAATTTGCAAGCTGGTGCCCGGCGAGTTTCCACCCGGCACGCGCGTGGATTACTCGCCGTTCGTCAATCACGCGCTGCTCGGCGAAATGGTCCGGCGCACCGATCCCAAAGCCCGCTCCTACCGGAAAATTGTTGAGGACGAGATTCTGAAGCCGCTGCGGATGAAGGACACTTCCGTGGGTGTGCGGCGCGATCTGAAGAAGCGCCATCTGGTGCCTGACTTCCGAGGCAATGCCGCAATCAATCATTTGGGTCACAGCGATTTGGGGCCGAATGGCGCATTCGAGGAAGAAAATGCCGAGATGCCCTGGGTCGGAATTGTTTCCACAGCATCGGACCTGTTCCGACTCGCCGAAATGCTGCGGCGGCTGGGCGAGCTTGATGGCGCGCGCATCCTTTCTCCCACGAGTTGCAAGAAGGCGCGGCAAAACTGGACAGGGGACAAGCCGAATGAGGTTTACAAACGGTTGTGCATCGAGCACGGCTGGCCAATTATCCCGGCCTCTCTCGGCCTCGGGTTTCCACTGCGCGGCGAGGCGATCGGCAATCATCTCTATGGCACGCTCACTTCGCCAAACACGTTCGGAGGTTATGGCGCCGGAACGACCATTTATTGGGTGGACCCGGAACTCGATCTGACCTTCGTGGGCCTGTGCACCGGCGTGATGAATTCGGCGGACAACTATTTGCGCTGGCGACGGCTATCCGACATCGCGGTCTCCGCAGCCATTTGAGGCACCATCAAAAACAGAACCATCATGGCGAACCAAGATAACGAGGATTCGTTCGACTATGTGATCGTCGGAGCCGGAACGGCAGGCTGCGTACTCGCGAACCGGCTCTCAGAGGATCGAACGAACCGCGTGTGCCTGATCGAGGCGGGACCCAAGGACAGCCATCCCTTTATCCACGTGCCGGCTTTGGTTGCGGCCGCGATGGTGAAGCCGAGCATCGTCTGGGGCTACTGGACGGTGCCGCAGCAAAACCTGAATGGACGGAAGGTTCCTATTCCGCGCGGGCGCGTGATCGGCGGCACCAGCTCCATCAACGGCATGGTTTACATGCGCGGCAATCCCAAGGACTACGACGATTGGGCCGCGGCGGGCAATCCGGGCTGGAGCTATGCGGAAGCGCTCCCCTATTTCGTGCGTTCGGAAAACAATGAAGCATTTGATGGATCTCCGTATCACGGCAAAGGCGGGCCGATGAATGTGAAAAGCATCAAGCGGCCCAACCGGCTCAATGCTGCTTTTCTCGAAGCCATGAAATCACTGCAATTTCGCCACAACGATGATTTCAACGGCCCGGACAACGAAGGTTATGGGCTGCGCCAGGGAACGATACGGGGCGGTTACCGCGAATCGGAAGCGACAGCCTATCTGAAGCCCGCGATGAGCAGGCCTAATCTGAAAGTGGTGACAGAGGCGTTGGTCACGCGGGTCGTGGTGGAGAATCGCCGCGCGACCGGTGTCGAGTTTCAGCAGGGCGGCGAAACGCGACGCGTTGCCGCGCGGCTCGAGATCATCGTGTCGGGCGGCAGCATCGGATCGCCACAGATCCTAATGCTCTCGGGCATCGGCGATGGCGCCACGCTGCAGGCTCTCGGAATTTCAGTAACTCATCATTTGCCCGGCGTGGGTGCGAATCTTCACGACCATGTCGCGACCTCCGTCCAGATGGTCACATCGAATTCGACTTCTTATGGTATTTCGCTAAAGGCACTGCCGCGCGGAGCGTGGAACATTTTCGAGTATTTGTTGCTGCGCCAAGGGCCATTCTCGAGCAATGTATTCGAGTCGAATGCGTTTTTGAAGAGCACGGACGGCCTCGACCGGCCCGACACGCAGGTAGTCTTTCAGCCGGCACGGCGGAATCAATCTACATTCCCGCTGCCGCTTGGACACGGCTTTGCGATTAGCGTGGTGCTCTTGTTTCCCAAGAGCCGCGGCCGCGTTGCTCTATCGACTCCTGATCCGCGCACGGCACCGATTATCGATCCGAATATCCTAAGCGCGCCCGAAGACTTCGAGCCGCTGCTGCGCGGGCTCAAGCTCGCACGCCGCATCTTTGCGACTCCGGCCTTCGCACCTTACAAGGCGACGGAGTTTCTGCCCGGACCAACGATCGAAGGTGACGACGCGTTCCGGGAATATATCCGCAAGACGACTGCAACGGTCTATCATCCGGCCGGAACCTGCCGCATGGGTGTTGATGACGCAGCCGTGGTAAGTCCCGAACTCAAGGTGAGGGGCATTGATGGATTGCGAGTCGTGGATGCATCGATCTTCCCGAGATTGATGGGCGGGAACCCGAATGCGCCGGTGGTGATGGTTGCCGAGAAGGCCTCGGATATGATTTTGGGACGTCCGCCGCTTGCGCCGGTTACACTGCCGCGAGATCGGTAGGAACTCGGAGGAAAATGCCATGGCCAGGGAGCACATCAGAAAGTGGAAGATCGGCGACGTCGAAGTGGTCCGCATCGTGGAGGTGAACGCGCACGAGGACCCTTTCGAAGTGCTGCTGACCGGCGTGACGCCAGAGGTCGCCAAGCAATACGACTGGCTGTTCCCCAATTTTGCGACGCCCGACGGCCGCATGAAGATTTCGTTTCAGGCTTTCGTTCTGCGCTCCGGGAATGAAAAGATCATGATCGACACGTGCATCGGCAACGATCGCCAGCGCGAGTTCCCGATATTTTGCAATATGCAAAGCTCGTTCATCGAAGACTTGATCTCGGTCGGGTACGCGCCGGAAACGGTTAGAAAGGTTTTGTGCACGCACTTGCATTTCGATCATGTGGGCTGGAACACGCGCAAAGTGAACGGCCGCTGGGTGCCGACGTTTCCGAACGCGCGCTATTTATTCGGCCGCAAGGAGTACGACCATTGGCAAATGCTTCAGCGCACGGGCAAGTATCATGACTGCACGCATTTGGAGGACTCGATCAAGCCGATCACCGACGCCGGCCTCGCCGATTTCATCGAACCGGATATCAAGCTCACCGATGAGGTCTCTCTCGTGCCGACTCCTGGACACACGCCGGGACACGTCAGCGTACGTATTTCGTCCAAGGGACAAGAAGGCTTCATTACCGGCGATATGCTTCATCATCCGATCCAGCTTGCAGAAATCGAGCGTCCCGGAAATTTCGATATGGACAAGGAGCAAGCCATCAAGACGCGCAAAGCCATGTTCGAGCAGCTCAGCGACAAAAACATATTGATCATCCCCAGCCATTTTTGCGACCCGACCGCTGGCTACATTGTTCGTGATAAAAAGAATTGGCGATTCAAAAAGTTCTGTGACTGAACCGTTCTTAAATTCAATGGGGGAGAAACGATGTCGCGTCTGAAAGGGCAGGTTGCGTTTGTCACCGGGGCTGGGCGCGGGATTGGGCAGGCGATGGCGCTCGCATTTGCGTCCGAAGGAGCGATCGTGGGTGTGGCGGACATCGATCCAACCACCGCTAAAGGGACCGTGAGCCAAATCGAAAACAATTCCGGCACGGCTCGCGCTTTCGCGATTGACGTCAGCCGGCGAGAGGATGTGCTGCGCGCCGTGGATCAGCTTGTTTCGGAATTCGGGCGCCTGGATATTGTGGCCAATAACGCGATCGTGTTTCGTCGCGAGCCGGTTTCGGCAGTGCGAGAGGAAACGGTCGAAAGAATGATTTCGGTGGGGCTGAAGTCGATTTTGTGGACCGCACAAGCGGCTTTGCTGCACATGGATCCAGAACGCGGCGGCGTAATCATCAACAACACATCGCCGGCCGCGGAACTTGGCGTGCCACGCTCGACCGTCTATTCGGCAATTAAAGGCGGCGTATCATCCTTGACGCGTTCGCTTGCCGTGGAATTCGGCGCGCGCAAAATCCGCGTGAACGCGGTTTGCCCCGGCACGGTTCCGACGCCGGGGGCGCGAGCGATGAACAACAACGACGACGCGCTGTACGAATCCCGGCGCCAAAAAACTCCGCTTGGGCGATTGGGAACTCCCGAAAATATTGCGGCTGCGGCCGTATTCCTGGCTTCGCCGGAGGCGTCCTTCATCACGGCGGCAATTTTGCGAGTTGACGGCGGCGCGACCGTGAACGCCGGGGCTTAACGGCAATAGGCTGCTTTCCACTCGACGCTATCGGAGCGTGCTCACGTAGTAGCTGTCCATGTACTCGCGGAGAGCGAAAATCTTATCGTCCTTGATCTCGATCATGAATGCGTAGCGGTTGTTGTATTCTTTGCCGTTCTTGAGCCGGCCAACGCCTCGCGCTTCCACCGCTGCATAGGGCCCTTGCAAAATTAAGTGCTGGATCAACACTTTCGGATCGCCATCCACGAAGATGCCGCGCACCGGCGCAAGAAAATCGTCAACGATCGCTTTGCGGCCTTTTTTTTCGCCCGCGCCGGGAAGGCCCGTGACCATTCCAGTCCAAGTAGCCTCTTCGTGGAACAGAGGCCGGAGGCGTTCCATATCGCCCGAGCTGAGCGTTTCGAAAAATGTCCTCACGATTTGCTCGTTGCGATTGGCTGCTTCGGACATCGGATCCCTCCGGTGAAATAATTCTGGCGCACAATTGGGTATCACAATCCGAGGGCGAGCCGCAAAGATTTAATCCGTGAGGCGCGATTCGGAAGGATCACGCAACCTGTGCGCGGATTTGCTACTATCGCCATTCCCACAGAACAGGAGGCGCAAATGCGACCATTAACGATCTCACTCGCGGGCGTTCTTGCGATTTCGGTTGTTCTCGCGTCTTCCATCACAACGACCGCCGCCGCGCCCTCACATGCCGCGAACGGGCAAAGCCGGGCCGTCGGCAAGGTGAATTTCCCGACTTCCTGTTCGGCGGAAGCGCAGGGATCGCTTGAAAAGGGTCTCGCCCTATTGCATTCATTTCAATATCAGGAATCCGGGCAAGCATTCAGCGAGGCCGCGCAACGCGATGGCCAATGCGCGATGGCTTACTGGGGCAAAGCGATGGCGCTCGATCATCAGTTGTGGGATTTTCCAACGGCCGCTACTCTTGCGGAAGGCCGAAAAGACATCGAGCAGGCCCAGAAGCTTGCCCCTCAAACGCCGCGCGAACGCGAATATATTGCCGCCGCTTTCGCGTTCTATCAGGACGACCCGAAGCTGACGCACACGGCGCGCGTGCAAGCCTATTCGGCGGCGATCCAAAAGTTGTACGCCGATAATCCGCAGGACGTGGAAGCAGGCGCGTTTTATGCGCTGTCGCTCGTCACTTTGGCGCAAGACGGCGTGGACGAACTCGCCAATCGCCGGAAGGCCATCGCGATATTGAATCCGCTCTTCGAGCACCAGCCAAATGATCCGGGAGTGGCGCACTATTTGATTCATGCCTCCGATGTGCCGGAGCTCGCTCGGGAGGGGCTGCCCGCCGCGCGCGCGTACGCCAAGATCGCTCCCGATTCGTCCCACGCCACGCACATGCCTTCGCACATCTTCCGGCGGCTTGGACTTTGGCAGGAAATGATCAATTCGAATATCGCGGCGATGGCCGTGGCCGCCGAGGCCACCGAACAACACCGTGGCGACGCAAGCTACGAATTCCATGCCATGGATTTTCTCGACTATGCCTACCTGCAGACGGGAGAGGAATCGAAGGCGCGGCAATTGATCGAGGAAGCGAAAAGCATGCCGGGCGCCGGCGCTGAGCAAACCGCCGATCATCAGGCATTGTACGCGGCGGTGAATGCGATCGAATTGCACCGCTGGAAGGAAGCTGCGTCGCTCGCGATTCCCAAAGAGCGTCTCACTTGGCAGGATACAACCTATTGGGCGCGGGCGATCGGTGCGGCGCGCAGCGGCGATGTGAACGGGGCGCGCGAGGACGCTCAGAAGCTGACTGAAGCGTTGAAAGCGCAAGCGGCGCATCAGAAAGAGTTGGGGAATCAAGTTCCGGCGCAAAGCGTCGAACAGCGTGAAGTGGATGGATGGCTGGCAGATGCGGAAGGAAAATCCGACGACGCCGTCGCGGATTTGCGCGGAGCCGCGGAGTTCGAGGAGTCTGACCGCGAAGACCCGGTTTGCGTGCCCGCTCGCGAGATGCTGGCGGACTTGCTGCTGGAGCTTAAGCGGCCCAAAGAATCTTTGGTGGAATACCAGGCGGTTCTGAAAGATTATCCGAACCGGTTCGACGCGCTCTACGGCGCTGCACGCGCCTCGCAAGCAGCGGCAAATCCGCAACAAGCGCGCGAATTCTACGCACAGCTTGTCAAAATTTCATTGCCCGACGCGGATCGTCCTGAGCTGCGCGCGGCTCGTGATTACGTGGCCGCGAACGGCAATTGATTATTGGTCTGCGATCAAGGACAGAATGGTTTGTCGCGGTCTATCGGGCGTGCTTCTCCGCAGCTCGCAGGATCGCCTCGATACTTTTCTCCACATCCGCATCTGTCGTTGACCAGTTACTCACGCTGATGCGCATCGCGGTGCGGCCTTTCCACGTGGTACCTCCGCACCAGCAGACGCCCTCTTGCTGGATCGCAGCGATAGTGCGCTGAGTTTGTTCCGCAGCGCCGAAGGAAACCAGCACCTGGTTGAGCAGCACTTCGTTGAGCACCTCGTATCCCGCGTTCCGCAAAGCGATAGAAAACCGGCTTGCCTGGCGGCAGTTGCGTTCGATCAGTTCGGCGACGCCCCGGCGCCCGAGGGATCGCATGGCAGCGTACACCGGTATCGCCCTGGCGCGCCGAGACTCTTCCGGCACGAAGTCATGAGGATCGCGCTGGCCGCCCGTGGTGACAATGTAAGCGGCGGCCAGGGACATAGCGCTGCGATGCGCAGCTTCGTCGGCACAGAAGACAATCCCGCAATCGTAGGGGACGTTGAGCCACTTGTGCGCATCGGTGGCCACCGAGTCGGCGTTCTCAACACCGCGAGCGAGATGCGCGCGTTCGGGTGAAGCCGCGGCCCAGAAACCGAACGCGCCATCCACATGCAACCAGGCGCCGTGCTCCTTTGCCGATTCGGCGATTTCGCGAAGAGGATCGATTGCGCCGGTGTTCACGTTGCCGGCTTGCGCGCACACAATGCACGGTCCCTTGCGCGCACGCAGGGCAGCGGCCAGATTGTCGGCACGCATCCGGCCCTGACTATCCGTGGGAATTCTCCGAACGCGATTGGACCCCAGGCCCAATAATCGAAGGGCCGTCGATATGGTGTAATGCGCTTCCTCGTTGACCACCACGTCGATGGGCGGCGCTCCGAAAAGTCCATCCGACTCGACATCCCATCCGGCGTTGCGCAACACGCGATGCCGGGCACCGGCCAGTCCGGTAAAGTTCGCCATTTGACAGCCGGTCACAAAACCATAGCTCATCGTGGGAGGTAGTCCGGCGAGTTCGCGCAACCATGCTCCCGTGATCTGCTCGATCACTGAGACCAGAGGAGAGGTAGCGTAGACAACGCCATTTTGATCCCAGGCCGATACAAGCCAATCGGCGGCGAGTGCCGCTGGCAGACTCCCACCTATCACAAAACCGAAGAAACGAGGGCCAGCGGAGGCGACCGTGCCTTTCATGCCGGCGTCGGCGAGAAGTCCAGCGAGAGCCGCCGGAGCGATTCCCTCGCGGGGAAGCGGACCACCCAGTATCTGCCCTAACTCGTCGGCCGACGCCTCCGCGCGCACTGGCCGGTTACCCAGCGTTGCAAACCAGGCGGACGCATGGCCCTGGACGCTTTCAAGAAGACTGGAGATTTCCTCGTGTCTCATTGGCTGTGACTCCGTGTTTGAGCGGGACCGAATCGACATTTCCAAATTTTCGACTACAGCCTACCATCAACCCATCACTACCTAGCGTCGACGCTTCTTGCGGGATTGGGCCAATTTGGCGCATAATCGGCGCAGTCGGGTAGGGGAGGAGTGCCCGCAACATAGGAACGACGCTGAAGACCCCGGCGGGCGTTATATTGGCTGGATGAAATCAGAGAGTGGGAGCGAGCCGATGAAAACTTCACGAATTGCATTCGCGGTCGCGCTGGTGCTTGCATTTGCCGGCTCGGCTTTCGCGCATCATTCCGCCGCGATGTTCGACCGGGACAAGAAGGTGGAGCTCGTTGGAACGATCGTCCAATTCAGCTGGTCGAATCCTCACAGTTGGATCTCAATCGACGTGCCGAACGCCAACGGCGGGACGGATCGGTGGGGCGTGGAGTGCAACAGCCCGAATACGATGGCTCGCACCGGATGGAGGTCAACCACTCTGAAGCCCGGGGATCAAGTGACGATCACCATTCATCCGCTGAGGAGCGGTGAAAAGGGCGGGCGATTTATGTCCGTTAAACTGGCCGACGGGCAGGTGCTGACCGACATGATTCCCTATCCGACGAAGTAGTTTTGCAAGCGGCGAAGCACAGGGCTTGCACGGCACGCCATGGCTTCGCCAACCCCGCGCGAAAGGGACCATAGATGATGAATTCAAAGGTGAAGTTCGCGCTCGGCACGGCCATTGTGGCGATCAGTTTGTGCGCGCTTGGGACTGTCGCGCGGGCGCAGGCGCCAACCAAGGCGGATCAAAGCAAACAAAAGCAAGAAGACGTGTTTCCCGAAGGCGCGCTGGCGCCAGACAATCTGAATAAGCCGCGCCCGAACCCGCCGTTCAATCTGACGGGCACCTGGATGGTCGATCTCAGTTCCGGCTTCAGTTCATTCATGTTCGGGCCTCCCTATCCGCACTTTCATCCTGAGGCGGAAGCGCTATTCGAAGAAGGAAAGAAGGCCACCGCCACCGGGCACGCGTTCCACGACGATATCGGCAAGTGCTATCCGGCAGGCATGCCCATGATTATGACGCGCGTCTGGCCGATCGCGATGATTCAGACGCCGACTGTGATTTACATGGTCAGCGGATTTGAGAACGAGATACGGCTGATTTACATCGATGGGCGAAAGCATACCGCGCCGGACGTGGTCGTCCGCACCTACGATGGCGACTCAGTGGGACACTGGGAAGGCGACACGCTGGTGGTTGATACCACGAGCATGACCACGGCGCGGCATTGGATCGACGTTGGAGTTCCGGTGAGCGACGAGTTCCACATCATCGAGCGCATTCGTATGCAGAACGGCGGCAAGACTCTGGAAATCAAATACACGCTGCTTGATCCGAAGAATTGGGACGGTGAATGGACCAGCACCAAACACTGGAATCGCGAAGACGATACGGATATCACCGAAGTCGAATGCTTGCCCGACCTCGACCAGCATCTGCCCAGCACGCAATCCAAGCTGAACATTAACTAACGCAAGAAACTAGAACTCATCTCAAATCACACGTATCACGCATGCGTGTGTTGATGACTTGCAGCGCTCCGGTGTTCGCCCGTTTTCGAATTACTTCCGGGTTGCCGACAATCCGCTCAGGATTCCACCTCTCGCTTCCCACAAGCCCGTTTCTGGCCAGCTAAAGACACTAGTCCGATAAGCCGACTTACCAGGCGTTACTGTTAAAGTGCTACGTCGACTGCGGATCTTTACGGAGAAATCAGATTCAACCTACACCTTGCTCCGCGCACGATCATCGATATGTAAACCGAACTTCCTTACTAATCGCGCCACAAGAAATAATCCACTTACGATTGTTAAGACGCCAACAGGGTATATCGACCCAAAGCTTCGCTCAGTAGTCGACAGACGAGCTATAATGCCGCCTCATGGGCCCCGAGGAGAGCGCAATCGCGCGAAGATCCGCGCGCCGCGAAGATGCGGGGTCACCTTTGCATACGAGGGATTGATGACATGAGAAGACAATATCGCTCGTTCCTTTTTGCGTTGCTCGTTCCAGCATTCTTCCTCGTCAGCGCATTCGGCGTCGTTGTGGCGGCTCAGGAACAAGGATCGCACGCGGTCAAGCAGGAGCTCTGGTCCAATCCTGCCACCTGGCCAGACCGGAAGGTGCCCCGCGCCGGGGACACGGTCACCATTGAAAAAGGCAAGGATGTGCTGCTCGACGTCAGTCCGCCGTCGCTGGGCGGCTTGCAAATCAAAGGCAAACTCAGCTTCTCGGACAAAGCCGACATCGAGCTGACCACCGAGTCGATCGTCGTGCACGGGGAACTGGAAATCGGCACCGAAGCCAAGCCCCACACGCGCAAGGCGACCATCACCCTCACCAACAATGTCCCGGGTAACGACCGCGGGATCATGATCGCGGGCGGAACCCTGAACCTGCATGGTGACCGGACGAATTCCTGGACCAAACTCGCTGGAACAGCCAAGGCCGGTAGCGCCAGGATCGAAGTATTGAATGCCAGTGGCTGGCGAAAAGGGGACGTGATCGTCCTGGCGCCGACCGACTTCGATTCCACGCAGGCGGAGAAGCGAACCATCGCGGCCATTGCCGAGAACGTGATCACGCTTGATCAGCCCCTAAAGTACATGCATTTCGGCAAAATCACGTTCGGCGTCGATGAGCGTGGTGAAGTCGGCTTGCTGACGCGAAATATTCTTATCCAGGCTTCGGAGGACGCAGAACGCTCCTACTTCGGGGGGCACATCATGGCGGTGGCCGGGTCTAAAATGTATGTCTCCGGCGTCGAATTGAATCGCATGGGTCAGAACATGCATCTGGCCCGGTATCCGATCCACTGGCATCTGGTCGGCGAAGGCAAAGGGCAGTACATCGAAAATTCAGCGATTCACGACAGCTACAGCCGCTGCGTGACGGTGCATGGCACCAACGACGTGCGAGTGGAAAACAACGTGGCCTACAACACCGTGGGTCACTGCTACTTCCTGGAAGACGGCATCGAAACGGGCAACCAGTTCATCCACAACCTGGGAATGTTGACCAAGTGTCATCCTGACGGCAAACCCTGTGTTCCGACAAACCTCGGTCCGTTCGGATCGGAGGGCGGCAAGAACTTCGATGTGGCCGGTCAGAGCACCAAGGATATCCTGATCCCTTCCGACAACACGGCGTCGACTTTCTGGATCACCAATCCGGACAATATTTACCGGGACAACGTGGCTGCGGGGTCCGAGGCGACCGGTTTCTGGTTCGCATTGCCGCAGCATCCGACGGGCGCGTTCGCAGGTACGGAAGTCAGCAAGGCAACCTGGCCGCGTCGAATGCGGGTGCGGGAGTTCAAGGGCAACACCGCCCATTCGAACTTTGACGGTTTCATGTTCGACCGCGGCCCTCAGCCCGATGGCCATTTCCGGACCGGCGGCCATATCGCCCTGGCCAATCCGGCTGACGGGAACAGCCCCATCGTGGAGACGGTCATCGAGGATTTCACCTCGTACAAGAATCGGAATACCGGCATGTGGACCCGCGGTGAGATGGACCTATACAAGAACTTGAAGCTCGCCGACAACGCCATCGGCTACACGCATGCGTCCGGCAACTTCGGTCGTTCCGCTTTCACATCACGGGTGGTCGACTCGCTGTTCGTGGGCGAAACCGAGAACATCGGGAACCCCAGGACGCCGGCGGAAATGGCTTACGGCCGCAGCTTGCCGGAGCCCGCACTCCCGGACTTCCCCATCCGCGGCTACGAGTTCTACGATTACCGTCATGAACTGGACAATGACACCTTCGTGAATTTCCAGGACAACGCCACCCGCAAGACCGGAGCGATCTCTTACCTGCTGTATACCAGTTTCGGAATGAGCTCCAACAACACCGTACAGCGCGCCAAATTCATCAACGCCAAGCCGGTGTATTTCCCACCGATGGAGCATAAGTGGAGCAACGATGACTACGGCAATGGCAGCTACAAGACCGCGGTGTTCCACGACGTGGACGGCTCGGTCAGCGGTGTCCCGGACTCCTACATTCTCATCAATGACGAAAATGACGGAATCGCCATCGACGACACCTGTGAGATCCGGCCGGCCTGGAATGCCGCCGTGTGCAAGGGCGATGTCGGACGCTTGGCAGTTGTCGGCCCCGACGGCAGCGGCGGTGCCCCCGGTATCCCCGGTTTCGGCGGCGCCCCTGGCGCAGGTCCTGCCAGAACCGCAGCCACCGGTCCTGGCCCAGGCGCCTATCCTGGCCCAGGCGCAGGCGCCTATCCTGGCCCAGCGGCAGGTCGTGGCGGTCCCGGCGCACCGTTTGGTCGGCCCAGCGGACCTCCCCAGCCGCCAGTCATTGTCAGCCGCAATGGCAAGGAGTTCACCCTAACCGGTGAAACCAACATACGCGCCGGCACGGAGATCAAGGTGACCACCGAAAGGCCGTCCGTGGCACTGCGCCTGAGCGAACTGGATAGCGGCTCGTGGGTGATCTTCGAGCTGCCGGGATTCGCCACTGCAGCCTCGGGTACGCCGCAGGAGAGCCTCGATGCGCTGCGCAAGGCCAGCGCTACCTCCTACTACAAGGGCAAGGACGCGCTGTGGGTCAAGGTTGTCTCCAACGGTGAAGGCGCCCGCATTAGCGGCCCTGGCGCCGGAGGAACCAGCGTCGAGGTCAGCCGGTAAGCGGGAATTTGTAGTATGAGCAAGAGCCCCCGGCACAGGCCAGGGGCTTCCCCAACGCTGAGAACCGGCGCCTCGACACGCGCGCACGATAGTCGTTTGGCCATGGACGATAGCTAACAGCAAAAAATGCCGATTTTAGAACTTGTGATACCAAAATCTTGTCGTTGCTTCGCGCCAGTCCGAGTCGTTCAACCAAATGAAATCGGAATTATCAAACGACTCGAAAATAGCTGGATCAAATCCGCTGTCATGGTAGTCGCCGAACGAGACATTTCTCGGACGATCCTGTCGCCAGATACTATGAAGAAGTTGTAAAGCTCGTGCGGATCATCGCTGCAAGAGTCGCTGTCATACCAGAACCACTCAGAGGAAGAAGACTCAATTCCGTCGGCTTTGAGAGCGAGCAGCTCTCTTAGCACCGTGCAATTGAACGTTGGGCCTTTCAGAACTACCTCTCCATTGTCTGTCTTCACCTTGACCTGCAGGATTACCTTAACGCAGGCATTTCCATTGCAAGAAAACTTACGCCTTCAATTTGGGTTAGCGGGCTACGGACAATAGCAAACAACGGACAAACAGGGTCCACCCATCACTTCGGAAGAAGCAGCGGCACGCTACAGGGTCTACGCTCTCGGATTCGCGGCAAACGCGATGTTACCTCAGCAGAAGGTGAGCATTGGCGTTAAGTACTTTCATGAGTTCGACTGCAGATCTACCTACCAGGGCTTACCGGACAAGCGCCCCCTGGCTCCCCAGAAGTCCGCCTCTGGGAAGTTGAGCCGGGTTGATTCAGCCAGAATCACGGGCAATACGGAAGTTATGCCCAGGAGGAGCAAACCGGCCAAAACGCATCTGTGGATAGGTTCTAGTTCGGTGGGCGATTCAATGCGGGGAGCAGCACTGTGGATATTAGTTCGGCGGGCGTTCAATGCGCGATGCGAGGCTTCTCGAGCCTTGGCGCGCGCGCCGCGCACGTACAGAATCAAACCCAAGAGCACTCCCCCGACAGTCCCGCCAATCAGCTTCGCTTCGAAAAACCATTTGTTGGTGGCTTCAGCGGGAGGAATGAAGGACAGCGCGATCCCGCCCACCACCACCGCAAATCCTAGCAAACCCACCAGCCAAACTCCGATTCGGCCGCCCGGAATCAGCGCGGCATTGGGATTCGCCCTGCGGTCGGGGCGGTAGGAAAGCTTGATGGCCGCCGCGTACATATAGAGGAAGGGAATGAAATAAAGGATAGTGCCGGCATCCACCAGAATCTGGTAGGCGTTGTTGGCGGTTTCGTTCACCTGAATTAGCAGCAGAATTACGCAGGAAATTCCCGCCTGCACGAGAATCGAAACCCAGGGCGTCTTCCATTTGGGGTGAATTTTGCCGAAGGCGGCGGGCATGTAATGGTCGATTCCGACCACGAAGGGAATTCTGGCGACGCCGGCAACCGTGGTTCCCACTCCGCCGGCATTGCCGAAGAGCACCAGAATGGCCGCAATCACGCCGAAAAATGCGATGCCGGATGCTGTGGAGGCGGCGGTGATGGCCTGGAAGACGCCGCTCGTGGGAATCACCGAAGCCGCGGGCAGAATTGCAAGCAGCGCGAAAGTACCGGCGATATACGCAATCGCGATCAAGACTCCGGATCCCAGGATTGCTCGAGGGAAGGTTTTATGGGGTTCGTGAACTTCCTCGCTCATCGTGGAACAAAGTTCGAGCGCGGTGAAGGCGAACGCAATCTGCGGCCAGAAATTTACCGTGCCCCAATCCCACACGGGCCGCATGTTCGACGCGGTGAAATGTGTGGCTGAACCGTGTGCACGCCAGACGTAGGCTCCGATGCCGATCAGCATGAGCAGAGGGACGTAGGTTCCCACGCCCCCTGCGTTTTGCAGCCATTTCCCGATGTTCAGGCCGATAATGTTGAGAAATACGGCCGCGAACAACATCAGGAAAGAGCCGACCATTAAAAAGGTGCGGCTCTCTGCAAAATGCGCTGCACCGCTTCCGCCGATGTAGGCAGCCATCGCCACGCTGGCCATCAAAAGACCGGGGAAATAGAAGAAGGTGTAAATCCAATACGTCCATCCGGCTACAAAACCGTGAAATTCACCGAAGGCTTCCTTAGACCAGACGTATAGGCCGCCCTCGTGCGGAAAACGTGTGGAAAGTTCGACCACGACGAGCGCCGTGGGCAAAAAAAACATCGTTGCGGCCAAGACCCAAAGGCTGATCGAGGAAGTGCCATTATGCGCCGCCGATGCGATCCAGCGCGGGCCAAGCACGGCGGCAATATTGAAAAGCAGGACGTCCCAGAAACCCATCGTGCGGCGAAGCTGCTTTTTGGGATCTGCTGGAGCTGCGACTTGATCGGTCACGCGGTCTCGTCCAGCGCGGGAATCAGTTGGTCCTCGAGCAAGAAATTGCGGAGGAAGGGATCTTGGGACGCTTCGAGTTCAGGCCAAGTACCAAAAAACTTCACGCCGGCATCGTGAAGGAAAATCACGCGGTCGGCTAACTTTTTTGCCAGGTGCGTATCATGCGTCACAACTACGGAGGTTTTGTGGAGCGTTTCCTTGAGCCTCACGATCAAATCGCTGATGTGGCCGGCCATCAGCGGATCGACCATAGTGGTCGGCTCGTCGTATAGAATCGCCTCGGGATTCTCCGCCAATGCGCGCGCAATAGCTACCGCGCGCTTGGCTCCGGTGCTGAGATCGGAGGGGAGACGGTCGGCGAATTCCGAGACCTCGAGCATTGCGAGAAGTTCCTTCACGCGCCGGTCGATCTCCTCTTCGCTCTTATGACTACGGGTGAGCATGGGAAAAGCCACGTTTTCCGCCACGGTGATCGAATCGAAAAGAGCGCCCGATTGAAAAACCATCGTTGTGCAGCGGCGAACTTTTTCCAATTGTTCTTCGGTGAAGTCCGTGACGTCTTCACCGCCGACTATAATGCGGCCCGCATCGGGTTTGAGAAAACCGAGCAATAGTTTCAGTGAAACGGATTTGCCAACACCGCTGCGTCCCATGATTACGGCCGTCTCGCCGCGATCGACGAAAAAGCTGACGTCCGTCAGCACCACATTGTCGTCGAACGCCTTCGAGACGTTTTGAAATTCGAGGTAATGGCCGTTCATTTTTTTCCAGGCTCCGCGGGCGCCCCCAATCTGGCGACAGCTTCCTCGTAGTCTCGCGGCAGGTTCATATTCTTGAACAGCAATCCCTCGGAATCAAAGGCTTTCCATTCGGCAGGAGCGATGGTTTCCACTCGTATGTTTTGCAGGCCATCAGTGACCTTGCGAATGCCGCTCTCGAGCGCGGCGCGAATCGCAGGCTCGCCGCGTTTGTGATACATCGCGCAAAGTGGCTCGGCGCCTTTTACATTCAAGGGAAGGACGGCATCCGCAGCGGACGCAACCGCGCGCGCGACGAGAAAGTGCAGCCAGTCGCTGGTAAGGTACGGCAAATCGCAAGCTACCACCAGATTCCACGGTGCGTCAGATACACGCAATGCGGTGGCGATGCCTCCGAGAGGGCCGGCGCCCGGCCAATCGTCCGCAATCACGGGCAAGGCAAAGGAGCGATACGCAGCGGGATCGCCGACCACCGAGGGGGCGCCGACGACGGATTCGAGCTGTCGGGCGGTTCGCACAAGCAGGGGTGCACCGCCAACCTCAAGCAAGGCCTTGTCCCGCTTCATCCGCGAGCTGACCCCGCCGGCTAGTATGAAACCACCAATCTGAACGGCCATTGTACCCTTGGCCGAGGATTCTAGCTTGTGCAGGTTTGTAACTCAATGCGGAACAAGGAGATAGGCTGGATTCGGGGATAAGACTCCTGGTATCTGTAGCTTACGAGGAAGATTAAGGCCCGATTAAAACTTACCTAAAGGCAGATTTTCCTGTTGCGAGGAGAGCGATCTTTGCTATATTAGCACTCGCCAATGGAGAGTGCTAATCGTCTCCACCCGGCACAAACAAGCAAACCATCGGAGGAATTGCACAAATGGCTGTCAACATTACGCCGCTGCACGACCGCGTGTTAGTGCGGCGGCTCGAAGAGAAAGAGAGCGTAAAGGGCGGCATCATCATCCCCGACACGGCCAAAGAAAAGCCGCAAGAGGGCGAAGTGATCGCCGTAGGCGCCGGAAAAATGAACGAAGAAGGCAAGCGCATCGCGCTGGACGTGAAAGTGGGCGATCGCATCCTTTTCGGCAAATATAGCGGGAACGACATAAAGATCGACGACGAGGAATACATGATTCTGAAGGAAGATGAAATCCTCGCGAAGATCGGCGGCGCGGCCAAAGCGGCCGGCGGCGGCAAACGGTAACTTCCTCGAAAGTCCGCCGAGGCGGGCCGGGGACACACATTCCAAAGATCTAAAAGCGAAAGAGGAGATAGAAGATATGGCAAAGCAAATCGTAACTGGTGAAGGTTCGCGCCAGGCGATTCTGCGCGGCGTAAATGCACTCGCGGACGCCGTGAAGATTACGCTGGGCCCCAAGGGGCGCAACGCGGTAATTGAAAAGAAGTTCGGCGCGCCGATTATCACCAAGGACGGCGTGACGGTAGCGAAGGAAATCGAGCTGCAGGACTCGCTCGAGAACATGGGCGCGCAGATGGTGCGGGAAGTCGCGTCCAAGACGTCCGACGTGGCCGGAGACGGCACGACGACGGCAACTGTGCTGGCGCAGGCCATCTTCCGCGAAGGCGTGAAGACGGTAGCGGCAGGCGCAAGCCCGACAGCCCTGAAGCGCGGCATCGAAAAGGCCGTGGAAGTGGCGGTTGAGGAAATCAAGAAGTTCCACAAGGACGTGAAGGGCGACATGATCGCGCAAGTCGGCACGATCAGCGCCAACAACGACAAGCAGATCGGGTCAATCATTGCCGAGGCGATGAAAAAGGTGGGCAAGGACGGCGTCATCACCGTTGAGGAATCGAAGACGATGGAGACGACGCTGGAAGTGGTGGAAGGAATGCAGTTCGACCGCGGCTACCTCTCTCCGTATTTTGTAACCGATCCGGAGCGGATGGAGTGCGCGCTCGAAGATGTCCGCATCCTGATCCACGAAAAGAAAATCAGCTCGATGAAGGATTTGCTTCCTTTGCTCGAGCAAATCGCCAAGATGGGCAAGCCCCTCTTGATCGTGGCAGAGGATGTTGAGGGCGAGGCGCTCGCAACGCTGGTCGTCAACAAACTTCGCGGCACGCTGCAGTGCGCCGCCGTCAAGGCTCCTGGCTTTGGCGACCGCCGCAAGGCAATGCTCGAGGACATCGCCACGCTTACGGGCGGCAAGGCCATCACGGAAGATCTCGGGATCAAGCTCGAGAACGTGAAGGTGGAAGACCTCGGCCGCGCGAAGAAAATCACCATCGACAAGGACAACACCACGATCGTCGAAGGCGGCGGCAAGGCCAGCGAGATCGAAGGCCGCGTCCGGCAAATTCGCACTCAGGTGGAAGACACCACGTCCGATTACGACAAAGAGAAGCTGCAAGAGCGGTTGGCGAAGCTTGTCGGCGGAGTGGCGGTGATCAAGGTGGGCGCGGCAACCGAGACGGAGCTGAAGGAAAAGAAGGCTCGCGTCGAAGATGCCATGCACGCAACGCGCGCGGCTGTCGAGGAAGGAATTGTTCCCGGCGGCGGCGTGGCGCTGGTTCGCTGCATCGCGGCGCTCGAAAAGCTCAAGCTGCACGAAGATGAGGCCATTGGCGTCAACATCGTGAAGCGCGCTCTCGAAGAGCCGATGCGGCAAATCGCGCACAACGCGGGCGAAGAGGGAGCGGTGATCGTCGGCCGCATTCGCGAATCGAAGGACGACAACTTCGGCTTCAACGCCGATACGAGCGAGTATGGCGACCTGGTGAAGGCGGGGGTAATTGACCCGGCTAAGGTCACGCGTCTCGCGCTACAAAATGCCGCTTCGATCGCCGGCCTGATGCTCACCACCGAAGCTCTGGTGGCCGACATCAAGGAAGACGAGAAGAAGGGTGCTGGCGCAGGGGGCGGCGGTATGCCCGGTGGCGGCGGCATGGGCGGGATGTACTAGAAGTTAGAGGCTGGAGGCTCGAAGCTAGAAGTTAGATGTGACTGGCTTCGACCACGAATGAATGAGCAAAACGAGGGCGTCTTGGCGCGAATCGCCGGGGCGCCCTTTTCTTTTTCGCTAGGATACGATTGCCAGGTTACCTTGACATTCTCGTGCCTCCGTCTACGATGAAAAGGAATCATTTCTCTCACTGGAGCAAGCCGTGAACATTGAAATCCGCGATGCGGTCCTTGAGGCAAGGATCAAGAAACAGCTTCAGGCGACTGGTTCCAGCAGCGTCGAGGAAGTATTGCTCCGTTTGTTGGAAACCCAAGAGGAACAAGATCGCTGGCTTCTGGAAAACGGGGAGGCGATCAGTGCAAGGATCAGGCGAGGCATCGATCAACTCGATCGCGGCGAAAGAATCCCGGAAGGCCAATTGGATGCTCATCTAGGGAAGCTGAAAAGCCAACTCTAAATGAGTGTGCGCTACGTCCTTGCGCCGCAGGCTGCGCTCGACTCCCCTCCTACCCGGACCCTAGTCTAAGTTCCCACGGAAAAGCTAAGTTTTCGTCAAATTTGTCCCGAATGGAGGCCCCTTGGATCTGCCACTCCTTTCGTATGTTTGGTCCGTCGGGGTCGGGGTAACCAAACCGCAAGTCGTAGAGATCATAGAGACGTTTGAAGAAACGTGAAAAGTGGACGGGGCTATCGGGCGGAGGATAGTTCGGCCAGATTTCGGCTTGTTGGCCTCGGCATCTGTAAACGAGCAGTCCCACCGATTCGTAACGCATACCGGAGTCGGTAATCGCGTGTCGTCCGGACAGTGCAACCAAGACCTCGTGGTATCGCTTCATCAAGGCCAAAGGCTCGCCATCTTCTGCGAAGGAAGCATCATGTGGATTACCTATCTCTGACGCCTTGCTGAACTTAATAAGATGAAGAAATCCGAAGACAAAGCCAGGATACATCAGATGCACGTTGGTGCATTCTCCCAGTGCCTCTTCCATTCTATTGGTCAGGTTCCTAAAAGCGTTACCGGTACTCTTTGCAGAAATTCCAATCGCTGGCCCCAAACCTTCGACCGCGGCGGTCACGTCAACACTCTTGTATTTGATACCCCCTAGGACCCTTCTCTCAGTTTCGCTTTCCGCAGCTTCAGAATATCTAAGCCCGTACGCCGCATTACTTATCCGGTTGCTGATAAGGGGAGGCCTGGGACTGATCCATTCGGGAAGAATTCCGCCCTCCAAGACGAGTCGTGCCGAGCAATACTGGTGGATCGACTTGATGTGTTTACCAGATTGAGTTCCGACAACTCGGCAGAGCGGTGCCATTGCTTCATTCAAGCTTGGGGCCCAAGACGCTTCGTTCACTTGTGCATCCGCCAATTCTCCAGTTGGCTTGCTGCGTCACGAAGCACCATGCATTCGGATTTACTGAGCCCGATCCTACGACGCAGTACGGAACTGTCCGCTAAATCTTGGGCCGCCGGGGAACTGCCTTTGCGCAATAGACCATCCAATTCTGTCGCGAGGCTGACCGTATCCCTCGGGTATGGAAGCGCGACCAAAACCCGCTCTGCTTCAGATGGCTCAAGCTTCAGCATTCCGCCGCCTAAGGCGTGGCCCTCAATCTCACAACTTAACCTAGTCAGGGACGAATGCCAGCCCGCGACGAACGGTTTCCATGGCCGACCCGACGAGAACCTAACGATGTGCAATGTATTCGGAGCGACGAATCCCGACCCGTTGCGTACGAGCTTCGGCGAAGAACCCGACATGTAGGACAAGAATGCGTCTCCGACTCTCACGTGCGGGACCGAGTACCAGGTGTCTCGCACGCGGCACTTGAAGTGCTCAGAGACTCGACGTTCTTTTCCGTGGGCGATATATTCCGCTAGTCCAGTCGGCAAGGCGTCGGTCTTCAATGCTGGGATTCTAAGCAGATGACTCTTCCTGCCCGACGCAAGGAGCTGTTCCCAATCAGAACGACGAAAAATTGTCCCGTGAAAATCTCCCAGTGAAAGCACCGCCGGTGCCAAATAACGGGAGGGGATTCGCCAGGACTTTGCTTCGGTGGTTGTCAAATGAAAGTAGTTGTTACATCCTGTGACATAACCGATCCCCACATCGGCCGCGTCTCCCAGCTTCACCACGCATCTTTCGGAGGCGACGCCCTCGTACAGATTGCGCGCCTTGGCGGGAAGCAGATACCGCGTGAGACGGTGCTTTCCACACCTGATCGCCTCGATATCGACGGGGACAGTATATTTTTCGTCGGACCGCGCGTCCTCAATAGAAGCCGCAGGCGTTATCGAAAACCAGCCACAGGGCTCCCCGAAGTTTTCACACAATAGCAAGATTGTGTCTTCGCTCAGATCTTGGAACATTTTCTTTTGAAACATTCGCACCGTAATCCGGCCAAAACTCCGGAGGAGAAATCGGAGAACTTCGCGCGCGTATTGGGCATGGATCAGTTCGGCGGGCGCCACCATTCCCAAACGCCCGCCTTGCCTAAGAAACGTCGCCGCGTGCACGATAAACGGAGCCCAAGAAGAGCATAATCTCGGAAGCTCCACGCCAGCATTCGAAGCACATCTGAGGGCATCTGTCCGCTGCTTACCATTGAAGGTTTGGTATCGTATGAAGGGCGGATTTCCCACAATAGTGGTCACTGGGGGGATGTCGCCGGGTCGAAGCGAGAAAAAGTTTCCCTCTAAGAGATGACAATCGGATGAATGAACATGGGAAGCTTTCAGGGCCTCTGGGTCAACATCCACACCCCAAATCTGCGGACGAGGATTACCGAGATAGCGAATGTGGGACGCGGCGGCTTGAAGAAACACGCCCTCGCCACAACTAGGATCAAGAACGGTATCGCAAGCGTTACGTACCGCCCAATCAACTAGGAATCTGGCAACCGGGTTAGCGGTGTAGAAGGCGCCCAGCACCTTCTGCTGAGTGGCTGTGGCCATTAATGGTTGCGACCCTTCCTAACTTTTAATGCCGAGACAATATTTCCAGGTTTTGTCGAGTTCCTAGCGAAAACTGTTCGCAGTCTTCCGGGTCGCGCGGGACGAAGGCCGAAAGGTTAATGTTCACCTTTTCAGGCGGGGAAGTGGTTGCTTGGCTCTTCGCGGCTACGGGCATTTATATGGCTTAGCGGCTAAGTATAACAACTCGGAAGAGGAAATACAGGCTCTGATTGCGCCAACGGGGGCATGGGCTTTGCTCGTGTAAGCAGTTTTAGGGGGCAAAAGAGGTATTTCCCAAATTGACCGCCGGGTTTCGGGCATTGAAGCAGATTGAAAAGCGAGGCGGCCGCCATAAAGGCAACGATCAACATCTTTACACCAACCCGAAAACATTGCGGGCGCGCTTTGCGCTACGATTTTCGGCTATGGGACGCCGGGCGACGCAGAAGGACAAGGCGGCGCGAGCATTGCTCGCGGGTTTCGATTTGCTGGACACGGCGGATTGGTTTGCGGGGCAGGTGCGCGGGGCGCTCGCGTCGTTTGACCTGACGATGGCGGGATTTCGTCTGATGGAGATGTTGCTTCGCGAGGGCGGGACAAGCATGTCACTGGCGGCGCGGGGGCGCGGGTTGGACCCGCAGAATTTGAACGTGGTCGTGGCGACCTTGGAACGACGCGGATGGGTGCGGCGAACGCCGGTGAGGCTTCCTCCGGAGGACATGAGAGCGAGCCGTTTGTCCAAGGCCAGACGGGCACAGCCGAGGAAGGGTAAGCGAATTGTGGTGGTGAGCCTGACGCAGACAGGTGAGTGGTACATCAGGTGTGTGTTGCCGAGGCACATCAAGCTAGTGAAGGCGCTGATGCGGGCGCTCGACGGACGCGAACAGATATCGCTGATCCGGTTATGCAGAAAGCTTCGCCGAAAGAACATATTGAAGTTTATTTCAGAGTTGAAGCATGGGGACGCGGACGAAGAGGTCTATGACCCAACCTTTGCGGGCGCTCGGCCCGCCTTCGGCCGTAGGGGCAACATGGGTGCGGGAGCCCGCGAGGTGCTTTGAGCGCGTTGCGCGAGACCTGGTGCTTGCCATCGTCCGCCTGCGAAACATCGTCGAACGTGATACCATCGCCGAAAAACGCAGGGAGAAAGGGTATGAGCTTGCGATTTGCAAGGAGAGATGGCGCGCGGGAGCGCGGCGCTGGACTGAAACCTTCGCGAAAATTGCTGTGCTTTGCATGCGTTGCGGTGACGGCGCTCTTCGCGTGGGCGCCGACTTCACGGGCGCAAGGAGAAGGGATCACGAACCAGACTCAGGCGGGAGCGGGCGGTGGAATGACGGATGATCTGCAATATGGGCTGGCGGGGCAGGGGGTCCAGCGGGAACAAGCCGAACGCTATCAGGCATTTCTCAAGGCGCAAGAGTCCGCGAAAAAGATTCAGCTCGGAAACGAATTTCTTAGGAAGTACCCGAAGAGCTCCCTGGCAGAGCGTGTGGACGCCGGGTTGGTGAATGTCTATCGCGCGCAGCAGGACTGGAAGGATTGCTATCAATCCGCCAACGCCGCGCTGGCCTTGCAGCCGGATGATGTGGACGTTCTGACGACAGTGGGTTGGACGATCCCGCACGTTTATAGTCCAAGCGATCCAGACGCCGATCAAGAACTGAACACCGCGGAAACATACGCGAAGCACGCCATCGAGGTGCTGGCCAAGTTGCCCAAGCCAGCGGGCTTGACGGAGGAGCAGTTTGCGGCTGCCAAAACGAGAAGAACATTCCAAGCGCACAGTGCGCTGGGCCTTGTCTATTTCCGGCGCGAGGACTTCGACAAATCGGCGAGCGAGCTCGAACAATCGACGAAGGGCAACCCAATCCAGGATCCGACCGATCTATTCGTTTTGGGAGTCGATCTGCAAAACTTGAATCGCCATAGCGAAGCGGCGGCAGCTTTTCGCGGGTGCAGCCAGATCGCGGGAGTCTTGCAGAATCAATGCAAGCAGAACGCCGAATCGGCGCAAGCGCACGTGGATCAGGGGGCGGCCAAGTAACACTGCGCCGATTGGTCCATTATCTTTGCTCTCCAGTAGACCTGCTCCCCTTAACAGGCACTTGGCGAAACAAATGGGCCGGGGGTGTGTAGATGGATTCGCGGGCGACGATGAGGCTTCATCGAGCTGGCGGGAATGAATATAATCATTGCGCGAAATGAATTCGGGATATCGCTTTCCGAGAAGACTGAGCCGCCGGAGCCTCCTGAAGCAGGGAGCTGCGGCGGGACTGTGCGCTCCGTTCATTTTATCCTCTCCGTTGGCGCTGGCAGGCGATCCACGCCAGGCCAATCAAGCGCCCCAGCCCGGCCAGGGAAGCGCCAACAGCCCGTTCTATCAGGTAGACGAGGCGTTTCTCGAAGACGTGGAAAACGCGCATTTTCACTTTTTTTGGGAACAGGCGAATCCGGATACGGGCATCGTCCGGGACCGCTGCAATGCAATCACGCCGGATAAGAGCGATCTGGGAAGCATCGCTGCGCTTGGTTTTGGACTTACGGCGCTGTGCATCGGCGACAAGCGCGGTTACGTGGCGCATAACGAAGCTCGTGGGCGCGCCCTGACTTCACTGCGTTTTTTGTGGAAGAAGCTCCCGAATCACCGAGGATTTTTTTATCACTGGGCAAACGTCAATACCGGGGAAAGGCTGTGGGATTCGGAGGTTTCGTCAATCGACACGGCAATTTTGCTGTGCGGAGTGTTGATGTGCGGCGCGTATTTCGAACATTCGGAAATTTCCGAGCTGGCTTCGATGATTTTTAACCGTGTCGATTGGAGCTGGCTCTCGGAAGATACAACGCTGCTGCCGCATGGATGGAGGCCCGAGACGGGATTCCTGCAGTATCGCTGGGACGATTACAGCGAAATGATGATGATGTATCTGCTCGGACTGGGATCCACTTCCTATCTGCTGCCAACCGAAACCTGGGACGCGTGGAAACGCCAGCTGTTCGAATACGACGGCGTGCGATACATCAGCTCCTTCGCGCCGCTCTTCGTTCATCAATATTCGCAGGCGTGGTTCGATTTCCGGAACAAGCACGACAAGTATGCGGATTATTTTCAAAACTCGATCACGGCGACACAGGTGCATCGACAGTTCTGCATTGATCTGTCGTCACAATTCCCCGATTACAGTGAGAATCTTTGGGGGATCACGGCTTCGGATTCGCCGAGAGGCTATGTGGTATGGGGCGGACCACCGGCGACCGGTCCAATTGATGGAACGGTAGTCCCATGCGCTTCGGGAGGTTCGCTGCCATTCTTGCCTCAAGAGTGCCTGCAAGTGTTGCAAACGATCAAGAACAAGTACGGAAAGCGCGCCTGGACTCGATATGGTTTTGTCGATGCCTTCAATCCGCTGACGGACTGGTATGACACGGACGTGATCGGAATCGACGTAGGAATCACCATGCTAATGGCCGAAAATGCGCGCACGGGTTTCGTCTGGGAAACGTTTATGAGGAACCCGGAGGCACAACGAGGCATGAAACGAGCGGGCTTCTTGCCGAATGCCCATCCCGCACCTGCGCCCGTCTCAAAAGCCTAGCGAGTGCGCGGCAATCCGAAACTGCACTATTTGATTTCGACTAGAGCTAGACCTTTGGGCGGGAGAGTTAGTTTCATTTCCCCGTGACTCAAGGTTTGGCTTTCGGGCGGGGGGATTTCGGCAGCGCGTCGAAGCTGGGCGATTTGCTTCTGCGTAGGATAGATCGGCTTTCCCATCGAGGCGTACGCATCCGTCAGGGAACCGTGCGCGGAATCCACGCGATAAATGGCAGCTTTGTGGCGGCCGTTGAATCCCTTTACGTGAAGGATCACAGTTTTGGATTCGCCTGCCTGCTCGGGCAGGGATTCGTTCCAAATCGCGACGACGAGGCGGCCATCCGCGCGACGCGTGACGAGGGCTGAATCGGATGCTTCGGCAAGTCGCCGATCGCCGAGGCGATGGAGGAGTTTGAAAGCGCTGAAGGAGGGCTTGGGAAGATCGTCCTCAGCTATCAGGCCGTATCCTCCGTAGAATGGCTTCTTCACGACACCTTGTTCCTCGAAGACATCCGAGAAGCTCCAGTAGGAAAGCATATCAACTAAGCCGTCGCACTGTCGGATTGTGTCCGCCAACCACGGCCCCATAAAAATAGAGTCGGTGACGTCTGGCTCGTTTTTATAGCTGGCGTTGTATTCGCTCCAAATGATGGGCAAAGCCGGCAGGGAGGACGCCGCCACCTGATCGTGGACCTTGTGAATGGCGCGGCAAACCATTTGCGTCCGCGGGATGGATTCGTTTGTGCCGAAGACGTCGTGAGCCGAATCGTTCGCGTAGACGTGGCTGGAGACAAAATCGACCGGGACGTGGTTGGCCGCGCAGTGGCGGATGAAGCGGTCGACCCAGGCCGCTTGAGCTGTAGAGGGCCCGCCCACGCGCAGGCGCGAATTAACGTTTTTCAGAGCCTTAGCGGTGACATCGTAAAGGTGATAGTAGGTTGCTTCCTTCGGGTCGCCGGCCCAGAAATCAAGGTTGGGTTCGTTCCATACTTCGAAATACCACTGAGAAACCTCGTCGATGCCATAACGCTCAACCAGATGGCGAGCGAATTGGGAGATCAGATCGCCCCAGCGATTCCAGTCCTTGGGTGGAGATACGATTGGCGCGTACCAAAAAGCTTGGACTGCCTGCTCTGCAGCCAGCTTCTTAGGCATGAAGCTTAGTTCGACGAATGGGCGAACGCCGTTCTCGAGCAGGCCATCGTAGATCTGATCGACATAGGAGAAGTTATAGATCGGATTGCCAGCGGCATCTTCATTGTAGACCCCGACGTCGTCATCCAGGATCGCGTGGAAGCGGATGTATTGGAAACCCGTCGCTTGTTTCACTTCCCGCAGGTCGCGGCGATAGCTGTCCCTCAAACTCAGAATGGCCCGGCCCGAGCCGAACATTTTCTCCCAATAATGAGGAAAGGGGTGGCTGGGAGCAGCGGGATCGACTTCAATCGTCTCGGTTTGGGTTTCAGTTTGGGCTGATGACAACTGACGGCTCGATGGGGATTGGGCTGCCTCTTGAGAGGGTAGACAAATCAGCGCGAGGCAGAGGTACGCGAAGACGCGAACTAAAAAGCGATAGCTGAGAGTCACGGAAGGCTCCGCCGCGATGGGAAAGCCATGATGAATGCGGAACCGGCGGAGGAATTACCGGTAACTTGCCGCTTGCAGCTCGAACATTTCGGCGTAGAGACCACCGTGTTTGACGAGCTGCTCGTGCCGGCCTTGTTCGGCAATTCCGCCATTCTCCATCACGAGGATGCGGTCCGCCATGCGAACCGTAGACATCCGGTGCGAAATCAACAAGGCCATTTTGCCAGAAGTGAGGTCTGCAAAGCGCCTAAAGACTTCGTGTTCGGACTGGGCGTCAAGGGCCGCGGTCGGCTCGTCCAAAATCAGCAATTGCGCATCGCGCAAGTGGGCGCGGGCCAATGCGATCTTCTGCCACTCGCCGCCGGAAAGATCCACGCCGCCCTCGAACCGGCAACCGAGAAGCTGGTCGTAGCCCTTGGGGAGTTTGTGGATGACGTTCTCCGCGAAACTCTTCATAGCCGCCGCGCGAATCCGGAACGGATTATTGGCGTCTTCGATGCGGCCGACGGCGATATTCTCGGACGCCGTCATCTCGTAGTGCATGAAGTCTTGGAAGATGACGCCGATCTCGCGCCATAGGTCGTCGAGATCATATTCGCGAAGATCGATGCCGTCCAAAAGTATCTGACCTTCGCTCGGATCGTACAAGCGGGTAAGCAGCTTGACGACGGTCGTTTTACCCTGTCCATTGGCTCCGACGAGAGCGATTCGTTCTCCGGGGTCGAGCCGCAGATTGATGTTGGAAAGAACTCGACGCCGGTTTCCGGGATAGGAGAAGGATACATTCCGGAATTCGATTCCCTGGCATATCGGCCGCGGGGCCAGCAGAGCGCCGGGCTTCGAGAGTATCTTCGGCTTGACGGCGAAGAATTCCACTAGGTCCGTGAGAAAGAGGGACTGATCGGCGATGCCGGAAAATGTGGAAAAGAGGGCCTGAATGTTGGTGCTGGCGCCGGCAATAGCACCAGCAAGCAGGGTCAATTTACCGATGGTCAGCGTTCCGGTGACGGCCAGATAAATGACGTACCCGTAGGCGCCATAGTAGCCGAGAGTCCCAAGACACGTCAGCAGCGTGCCGAAGAGCAGCTTGCGCTTGGCTAGGCCGACGTTTTGAAGATGGAGCTTGTCAGAAAGGCCCTTGTAGCGCTGCACGAGAAACGGCCCAAGACCAAACAGCTTCAGCTCCTTGGCACTCTCACGGCTGCCGCCCAGGATGCGCAGGTATTCCATCTGCCGCTTCGCTGGGGTCTGTACAAAGTTCAGGGAGTAACCCAAAAACGCGAAATGGGTTTCGCCCAGAAAGGCCGGCACAACACAAACAATCAGGAAAACGAATAGCCAGGGAGAAAAGAACACGATGGCCGCGGCAAAGCTGATTGTGGTGATGAACTCTTGCACCAGGCGGCCGGTCATCTGGATCAGCACCACCCGGTCTGTCCCTTGCACACGGGCGCGCTCCATTTTGTCGTAGAAGAGAGGATCTTCGTAGCGGATGAGATCCAGGCGCGACGCATGCTCCATGGTGAGAGTGCTGATGTTCTTGGTGAATTTATCCGCAAGGACGGTATCGCAAAAGTCGATTACGCGACCGAGACTGGTGGTCAAGGTCGCTAGGATAAATTCAAGCACTACCAGCCACCAGAAGGTGCCTGGCAGCGCGGTATGGTGCCCGATGTGCGAATCAATGGCGTCGATGATGAATCTGGTGACATCCAGGAGTGCGACGGGCACTACCGAGACAAATAGCCGGGTGACCAAGCTGGCCAGCACCACTCCGGGCGCGCAGCTCCACACCATCTTAAAAATAGGGGGAACTCTGCGTAAGGCCGCCAGCCGCTCCCGCCATTTTGGTGCGGGGGTCGGAAGTTCCTGGGAACTGGCGCCACTCATGGACTGGACGGCCTCTTTCATCTCACCAACCTGTGGGATATCATCGACATGCCCCATGGAAAGCACGTGAGTTGCCATGCAAAAAGTCCTGGAAGTAATAGCAATTGGAGGGGTTATGTAAGAAGGCCACGGCGAGAACCACGGCGATTTTTGCGCGGTTTCGCAATTTCTATCTAGTAATGGAGCTTGCCACCGCGAGACGACAGCACGTCGCCAATGAATTCGAATTTTTGGCTTGTGTTGCAGCGGGCGGCCAGCGGAGCTGCGAAAGGGCGGCCGAGAAATGGCCGCCCTTTCAAATTGGTGGGGCGATTAATTGGCCTTCGCTTCCATCACGGACGCGTTGATTTGGTGAATCAGGGCCTCCGCAGAAGGGGGCACTGCTACCTTACCGTCCAGGATCTGGCGGTGGGTGACATCATTGCCATACATGGCCTGATCGCCGCTTTTGTCCGTTTGCACAACAGCGCCATTGAGACTGACACCGGCAAAGATGCCGTGAGAGCGGGAATAAGTGAGGACCTCTGCCTTTAGCTTCAGGTCAGTGGCAGCGGCGGCGTGACGGCCTACGGGACCAGCAGCCACAGTGGCATCAGCACCGAGCCTAAATTTATCGCTCAGAAGACTCTGCAAGGCACGATCATTCATGAACAGCATGATGATATCCGTTGACGAACCTCCAATTTGATAGCCGACGCTGCCGCCGCCGAGAGCCACGAACATCGGCGCACTCCATCCCTTGGGTGTGTGGCAGGTGGCAATACCACGGCCATAGTTCCCACCCAAGATGAAGGCGAATTTTACTTCGCCGGGAATAATCGCGATGCATTTGGCAGATTCGAGAAGCTCGTTGGGGATGCCTTTGTCCGGAGTATTCATAATTTCCCTGAATACCTGGGCAGATTTGTCAATGCGCTTCACATCGTCCTCGCGGTCTGACGCAGAGGCGACTGCCGGGAGAATAAGAAAGACAGCTAATAGTGAGATGACAAGAAACTGCTTCGATAGCATGGGGTTGCTCCTTCACGTCGAGATTTAGCCGGCGAAATGGTCTGAGCAATGCTAGGGTGCGGGGCGGGTGGGCACCATACTCGGAAGCATGTAAATTTCCCCGGGGGGGCGCTCTACGCAAGATCTTGGGGGTAAGCAGAGGCGGCTAGGGGGTAAGCTCGCCACGGGCGGCCTTCATTGAATTGCATACCTGGGATATCCCGCTTGCGCATATCAATACTTCACCCTATGGTGCCAGCTTCTGACTAAGCATACTCTCCGCAAGTACTGAAGAGGAACCGTGCGATTTGAGAAATCACTTTGAATGCGCACGGTTTTTCGAGCGGAGGAAAAAGGATGCGTAGGAATCAATTTTCGTCCACAGGGCTGGGCTTCGCTGTGGGAATAGGTGTCGGAGCCGTCCTAGGGCTCCTGTTGGCACCGCAATCCGGCGAGGAGACACGGGATTACTTGCTAGGCAGCGTACGGGACGTCGTAGACGATGCTGTTGCGACCGGCTTGCATGCTACCAAGCGCGCACGAGAGGCCATGGACGACGTTACGGATCAGTTGAAAGACGCCGCCAACGTCGGTCAGCGCGTATATAGCAAGGCGAAAGACCTGTAGGAGTCCGCTATCTCGCGTAGCTTAAGGAGGCCCTTTGCGCACAGCGGAGGAAACAGAAGAGCGGCAGACGAAGCCGCTGAGTAGAGAGCAACTGATCCAGCTGCTGAATGAAGATTTGGCTCGGGAGTATCAAGCGATCATTTCGTACGTTGTCTATTCCCAAGTGCTAAAAGGCGCGGAGTTCATGAATATCGCTGCGGAGTTGGAGAATCATGCCGCGCAGGAATTAAGTCACGCCTTGATCGTTTCCAATCAGATCGATTATCTAGGTGGGATGCCCGCGGTTACTTCCAAGCCCGTCCGTACTTCAGAAAAAGCGAAGGAGATGCTGCAGTTTGATCTGGAGAATGAGCAGGAGACGATTCGCAACTACCGCGAACGAGTTCGCCAATGCGAACAGCTGGAAGAATATGCGATGGCCGAGCAGATTCGGGGAATCCTGGTAAACGAGCAAGACCATCTCGTGGCGCTTGCAACGGCGCTGGGGCGTGAGGTCCCTCGGATGGAGTCCAGTAGGCACCACGCCGCATGAGGACATCGAGACAGGAGCGAAATTGGTCAGTCGCAACCGTTGGACGCAGGCAAGCTCAGTTCAGTTAGAGACATTCTCGAGGAGGCTCTATGTTGAGATGGGCTGTGATTTTTCTGATCGTGGCGATCGTGGCGGGAATATTAGGGTTCGCCGGAATTATGGTCGCCGCCGCGGGAATCGCAAAGCTGCTTTTCTACATATTCCTGATTCTCTTTGCCGTGTCATTGGTTGCCGGTCTGGTTAGACGGGCGTAACAGCGATCTCCGGCCACCTAAATCAATTCGGGGGGAGACCTACGATGGCAGAAAAGGGCGAGAAGTGCGCGCATCCCAACTGTTCATGCATCACGACCGGCGGGAAATATTGCAGCGCAGCATGCGAAGCTATGGAAAAAACTCCGGATCTGGACTGCAGATGCGGACATCCTGGATGCAAAGGGCGAATTGACTGAATAGGCGCAGCCGGTCCTCGTTGCTCGCCGCCCGGCCGTGCTTAAGTCTCTTTGCCACCGACGACCTGGGCGTGCCCGAGGGCAGCGACCAAGGAAACCCCGCCTATAATATTTCCTAGCAGGGTTGGTAAAAAGAAGTTCACCGCGTACGTCTTCCAGGAAATGTATTTTATCGTCACCAAGAAGAACACTGTGGTGGACCCTGCAATGACGTGGTTGAATCCGCCCAAGCCGATCAGGTAAGTCGTAATGATTATGATGCTCAAGTGCGAGTGCTCTGCCGCCGGCAGAAGCCATACCATTAACGCGATAAGCCATCCCGCGAAAATGGCGCGCACGAGAACTATCCCAAAGCTAATTCCCAAATGAGCAGCGCCAATCTCTGTCAGCGTCTGCTGTACCGAAAGGTCGAAAATGGCGATGTGCGCGATGCAAAATGCAAACGTGAACGTCCCCACCAGATTGGCTGCCAGTACGATCGCCCACAGCCGGAACACTCTCATAAGTACAGTAAGTTTCCTGCGGAGAAGAAACGGCAAGATAACAGTCAGCGTATTTTCCGTGAAGAGCTGCTGACGCCCCAGAACCACGATTAGGAATCCAACACTGTATCCCAGACTGGAAATTAGGCGCGTCCATGGCCGTCCTGGCAGGCGATTCTGAATCAGGGCTTCCGCAATAAAAGAAAAACCCATCGAGAGTCCAGCCGCAAGACCCGACCAGGCCAATGCTGCGGCCGGCCGAGCCAGCTCCTCTTCGCCTTCGCGGCGGATGGTTTCATAAACAACGTGAGCGCCTATGGCAACGCGTTCCTCAACTTTCTTTTCTTCAACCTCGGTGGTGATTGTCCCTTCGGGGACAGGGCCTTCTAGTTGAGGATTTTCATCCATAGGCAACGACCTCCCGATTCGGTGTGCACCGATCCCCGTGGCGGACGATCAGCTTCAGCTAAAAAACGCTGGAGGTCAATGTCCGCGATCCTGCGTAGATGCGCACATTCACGCGGAAGCGGAACGTTCAGCGCAATGAACGCAGAATCGAGTCCACGGCAAGGCGCGAAGACGAGCATCTGGGATGCTGGTACCGCAGATCTCGCACCGGCCGTAGTCGCCGGTCTTCATTCGGTGAAGGGCGACATCGATTTCCTGAAGGGTGCGTCTTTCCCGATCCAGATTGGTCAGGATGAGATGTCTCGTCAAATTGCGGTTGGCCTCGGCGCACTCATCGTCGGGGTCGTGTTCGACGAAAGCCTCAGATCGCTGTTCGGCGAAGCGCGCGAGCAGAGCTTCCCGCTGGGCCGACAATTCTTTCTCGAGCGCATGGTGTCTAGTTCGGATTGCTTTGGGAGTCGTGGCCATTTTTGAACCTCTGGGTTTATGAGATAAGATTTTTAAAACGTTGGAATCCTCGCGGGAAGGTGCTGGCATCGGCGTTAGCTTCCGTTCTTGTGTCCCGCCTGTTGGTGGGTGCCTCCTCGCTGTTAATTCAGGTTTGCAGCGTCTCGCATTAGAAAGGGCGGCACCATCCCGAGGCACTTGTATCAGGTTCGGAATTAAGCTGTAGGGACTGACGCGCGCTTCGCGAGCAGAGCGCAAGTGGAGTTCCGAGCAGGACTACCGGAATACACTCCGGCGTGTTACAGGCTTCGCTTGATTGCCGCTTGGGAATAGCCGCCCTAGTGTTCTCGCTCTGAGTGTTCAACGACGCGGGTTCGAGACCGCTGAAAAAACGGAGGCCGTAATGAAAGCAACTACCCTGAAGGACGTCTATGTGGACGAGTTGAGAGATTTGTATAACGCCGAGCAACAGCTGATCAAAGCTTTGCCGAAGATGGCCAAGGCAGCTACTTCCGAAGACCTGCGCCAGGGATTTGAGGAGCATCTTGAACAAACCAAGGGGCACGCCCGCAGGCTTGAACAAATATTCCAGGCGCTCGGGGAGTCAAGCAAGGGCAAGAAATGCAAGGGGATGGAAGGAATAGTCGCGGAGGGCGCCGAAGTAATCTCCGAAGATTACGAGGGAGCGGCAATGGACGCGGCGATCATATCGTCGGCGCAACGAGTTGAACACTATGAAATCGCGGCCTACGGATCTGTACATGCCTATGCGACGATTTTAGGCGAAACGGAGGCAGCAAATTCTCTGGAGCAAACGCTCAACGAAGAAAAGGAAACCGATCAGAAATTAACCGACCTTTCCGAGAGCATAAACGAGGAAGCAAACCAAATAAGCGACCGGGGCACCGCAGAGGAGGAAGAGCGGCCGAAGCATCGGACGGCCAAGGCCGGCGGCACTCGATAGAGGTTTGCTGTAGTTGGTCGAATCGGTAACTCGCGGATCGCAATTGCAAGGCGGAAGGGATGGTCGTAGGACCATCCCTTCCGAAATTGCCCGGCGGCTGCATCTACATGAATTCCTTCAGTACGATAATGAAATCGCTGTATTGCCCGCTGATTCAAAGCGAGTTATCCATTGCGTGGTAGGTAGTTCGGGGCTCCAGACTCCGAAAACGTGTGAAAGAGATCGGAAAGGTTTACCAGAATGGCCTCCTTAGCGTACGAGCCGAGCGGGACAAACGAGCACAGCGGCGCTAAAGACCTATCCAAGAACAGATTCGCCGCCAGCACAAGTACCGAAGCGACGATATTGCTAGCTACCGTGGATCCGGATATCCGCGTCAGCATGTCCGCACTCTTGGATAGCTATGATGTCAAAGCGGTATCGGTGACGGGGCTCGAAGAGCTTCGCCTCGCGCTGGCCAAAGAGACTGTATCCGCCTGCTTCTGTGGTTTCTGGCTCTTGGATGGTACCTATAGGGACGTCGTCCGGCAGTTGAGGCGCCAACCTGTGGAGATACCGGTCATCGTGGTATGCGCCCCCGGTTGTTCACAGGAATACCGCGATTATCTTGCAGCGCTGAACATCCGCGCATTTGATTATATCTGTTACCCCTATCGCAAGGCCGACCTGGAACGAATACTATATTCCGCTGTTCTAGCGCAGCATCCCGGCATGCGATCGAGGGATGCTCATTCGAAAACCGTCAAAATCGGCCTTAATGAGCTACGGGCTACATGATGCCCGCAGCTCAGAAAACGAAGTCCAGTTATCGACCCAGAAAATGTCCGCCGTTCTCTCCCCGCCTCTGGTAAGGTTTTTCCTGGCCCGACTGAGATATAAACGAGCTTCGGTTAAAGCATAGCGCGAGCTATTTCAGGGTATGGTGAAGCTCGATTTCAGCCGAGCACAGTCCTAGTAAGTGATACTCCGAGGAAGCGAATGGTCTCTGCACCACCTGCTCCGAATGTAGTCGTCGAAATCGAAGAGCCTATCGTTGCGGAGTTATTCAGCGCTGATCGGCTGGAGCAGCACGCGGAGAGTCTTGCCGCGGCCCAGGTGGTGGCGAGTACAGGGGAGGGCGGTCCGTCTCTTATCGAGCGCACAGAGGAAAATGCTCGTTCACTGCTCGAGTATTACCGCGCGACTGCCCGCGCCCTCCAACGTGAACAAATCATCACGCCAGCAGAGCAGTGGCTGGTGGAAAACTTCTATATCGTCGAGGATCAGCTTCGGGAGATTCGCGATGACCTGCCGATCGGCTACTATCGCCGATTACCCAAGTTGGCTTCGGGGCATTTGGCGGGATATCCCCGAGTCTACGGCATTGCGTGGGCCTTCGTGGCTCACACAGATAGCCGGCTCGATCCTCATGTTCTCCGTCGCTTCATAAACGCATATCAGCGCGTCCAGCCTCTTTCAATGGGGGAGCTCTGGGCCGTCGCCATCACCCTGCGAATTGTCTTGGTGGAAAATCTGCGCAGACTAGCAGGTCGAATCGTCTTCAGCCGCCAGGCGCGCCACCAAGCCGACCAACTGGCCGACGCGCTTTTGGGCGCCGGCGGTCAGTCTGCTCTGTCGCCAGCCGCGGCCCTCCGCCAGTTTGAGAAGAAGCCTCTTGACCGGGCCTTTGCCGTTCAACTGATTCAGCGGTTACGGGACTTAGATCCGAAGGTCGGTCCCATTCTTCTGTGGTTGGACGAACGCCTAGCCGCCCAGGGCACTACGGCGGATGACATTGTGCGCGCCGAACATCAGCAGCAAGCCGCGATGAGCGTAACAGTGCGCAACGTCATTACCAGCATGCGGTGGACTTCCGAGTTCGATTGGCACACTTTTTTCGAAACCGCGAACCTGGTAGACCAGACCCTTCGCAATGGAAGCAACTTTGGCGAAATGGACTTCAGCACGCGGGATGCCTACAGGCATGCCATCGAGGATCTTTCCAGAGGCTCGGAACGCTCCGAGGTTGAGATCGCGGAGATCGTCGTGCGGCATGCGAAAGATGCAGCAGCCACTGGCGCAGATCACGATCATCAGCCTCACGACGAGACATTATCAGACCCGGGCTACTACCTCATCGCGCAGGGACGCGAAGCTTTCGAGCGCGAGATTGGATTTCGCGTGTCCAAAAGGCGCGCGTTCCTTCGCTGGTACATGCGCGCTGCCGTGCGCGGATACCTTGGGACGATCGCGCTCTTTACCGCTATTATCCTGGCCTTTCCGGTGGCCCGCTCGCTTCAGCTGGGCCTGCGCATCCCAGACATTATCATTTTGACTCTGCTCGCTGTCATTCCCGCTTCCGAGCTGGCGATTGCCGTCATCAACAGACTCGTAACCAACCTGTTCAAGCCCCGGACACTTCCGCGACTCGAATTCGACAAAGGCGTTCCGGCGGACCTTCGAACTATCATCGTGATACCAAGTTTTCTAAGTTCGACGAGTGGGATTGCCGAGCAGATCCACCAGCTCGAAATTCATTACCTCGCAAATCAGGATGGCGATCTTCGTTTCGGCCTCCTTTCCGATTGGAGTGATGCGGCCACGGAAACCCTCCCAACGGATGAGGAGCTTTTGGCCACAGCTGCCGAGGGTATCGCGGATCTCAATAAGCGTCACGGTCCGGCTAAAGATGGCGGAAGCCGCTTCTTTGTATTTCATAGAAAGCGCGTCTGGAATGAATCGGAACAAAAGTGGATGGGCTGGGAACGTAAGCGCGGGAAACTTCACGAGCTAAACCTGTTGCTTCGTGGATCGACAAACACGACTTTCATTCCCGTATCGGGACAGCCCGTCGAATCAATCCCCGATGTCCGCTACGTCATCACTTTGGACGCTGATACTCGTTTGCCACGTGGCACAGCTGCGCGGCTTGCCGGCACCATGGCCCACCCTCTCAATCGGCCCAAGTTTAGCCGCGAACAGAGCCGCGTAGTAGCGGGCTACGGAATCGTCCAGCCAAGAGTTACTCCTTGTTTGCCGATGGACCATCGCGCCTCGATTTTCCAGCGGGTATTTTCAGGCCCCAGCGGAATCGACCCGTACTCCTCCGCCGTCTCCGATGTATACCAGGATCTATTTCACGAAGGCTCGTACACGGGCAAGGGGATTTACGAGATCGATGCCTTCGAGGCCGCCTTGGCCGGAAAAGTTCGGGAGAACGTGGTCCTAAGCCACGACCTTTTTGAAGGAATCTTTGCTCGCGCCGCTCTTGTTACCGATATCGAGCTTTTTGACGACTTTCCGTCCCACTATGAAGCTTCGGCCGCCCGTCAGCATCGGTGGGCGCGTGGTGATTGGCAGCTGTTGCCTTGGATTCTTGGCTGGGGCAATCGTCTGGCCGATGGTCGTAAGTACAAGATTCCGGTCATTGGCCGGTGGAAAATGTTGGACAACCTGCGCCGCTCGCTGCTCGCTCTGTGCGTGTTCCTGGTATTCGTCGCGAGTTGGGTCATGGTCGGGCAGTTTCCTTCGCTCTGGATCAGATTTATTTTAGCTACGATTGTAATCCCTCCCTTGATCCCCTTCTTGGCGGGACTCAACCCACGAATGGGCGGCGGAATATCCAACCGAAATTACTTCCGCGACCTGGCTTCCGATCTCTTGCTCGGTTTGTCTCAAGCCGGCCTCGCGCTAACGTTCATGGCATATCAAGCTTGGCTGATGTCGGACGCGATTCTGCGGACGCTTTTCCGTCTGTTCATCACTCGCAAAAACTTGCTGGAATGGGTAACTGCGGCACAGGCAAAACATGGGATCGACCTGAACATGTACGGCAGTTTCCAGCGTATGTTCGGCGGAATCGCCTTCGCCGTGGCGGCCTTGATCGCGGTGGTCTTCGGGCATCGGCAGGCGGTGCCAATTGCGATTCCATTTGTCTTGTTATGGGTTTCGGCGCCGGCTGTAGCTCATTGGATCAGTCTTTCGCCAAAACCGGCGGAAGATGAAGCTCTATCCATCTCCGATACGGGCACGCTGCGCACGATCGCACGTCGCACTTGGCGTTTCTTCGAGACGTTCACCACCCCGGAAGACCATTGGCTACCCCCTGACAATTTTCAGGAGGATCCCAAGCCTGTCGTCGCTCACCGCACTTCTCCGACAAATATCGGTCTCTATCTTCTTGCGACGGTGGCGGCACACGATTTCGGCTGGTTGGGAACACAAGAAATGCTTGACCGCATCGAGCCTACATTGCAAACGATGGGCAGGCTCGAAAAGTTCCGTGGTCACTTGTGCAACTGGTATGAAACGCTGAGTCTCAAACCCCTCGAACCAAAATACGTTTCCTCGGTGGATAGCGGCAACTTGGCTGGAGATTTGCTCACTCTCGCGTCTGGCTGCCGCCAGCTGATCCAACAGCCTGCCATCGAGCCGAACATCCTTGCAGGCGTGCAGGATTCGATCGTTCTGTTACGCGGGGCCCTGGATAAACTCAGCGACACCTCCCGACTTCACGCCGTTACGCCGAAACAGCTTCGCGATGCAGTGAACGCGCTGGCCGACTCCACGCGACCATTTTCTGGAGATGCTGCGGATTGGGCAGCCCGAATTCTGGAACTATCCCGGAGGGCGCAAACGGTCGCCGACATGGCGCAAGCGCTGGTTCAAGAGCTTCGGGGTGACACCGATTCCGAGTTACACATTTGGGCTCAGGCGGCGAAGGCAGCTATCGACAGCCATTTACGCGATGCAAGGGTACTGCTTCCCTGGCTGCGGCTCAGTGATGGAAATCCGATGGGCATAGCTACGAACGGTTCAGCTAGGCCAGCCGAATGGCCGGAGATCGAACCGTTTTTCAAGAATGATAGCTCGCTTGCCGACGCTCCCGAGCGATTCGTAGCTGCCGCTCGCGAACTCGCGGACTTGCGTGACCATCTGATTCACGAAGTGCCCTCTCAAAAGGACCGATTGGCGCGCCTAGAAGCTCTCATTGATGCGCTGAAAGAAGCGTCCGGCGAAGTTACCGCTCTGCGTGCGCGCCTGCAAGCCATTGCCACCACTTCAGAAAGCATGTTTTACGCGATGGACTTTGGATTCCTGTTTTATCCCGATCGCAAGTTGCTCTCCATCGGATACCGTCTGTCCGAAGGAACACTCGATGAGAATTGCTACGATTTGCTCGCTTCGGAAGCGCGACTAGCCAGCTTTATTGCCATTGCCAAAGGCGACATCCCCGCGTCGCATTGGTTCAAGCTAGGTCGCCCTCTCACACAGGTAGGCCGGGCCTCCGCGCTCGTTTCCTGGTCCGGGTCGATGTTTGAATACTTGATGCCGGCGATCATCATGCCATCGCCACAAAATAGCCTGCTCAGCCAGACGTATCACCAAATTGTACTGCGGCAGATCGAATACGGCGTCGAGCGCGGCGTACCGTGGGGAATGTCGGAATCAGCCTTTTCAGCGAGGACCATTGAGTTGGTCTATCACTACTCGGGCTTTGGCATCCCCGGACTGGGATTGAAGCGCGGTCTCAGTGAGGACTTAGTGATAGCCCCGTATGCTACGGCGCTGGCCGCAATGATCGAACCGATAGCCGCAGTCAGAAATTTCGAACGCCTTGCCCGTGCGGGCGGCCAGGGCGCGTATGGATTTTATGAAGCTCTGGACTACACGCCCTCTCGCTTGCCGGAAGGTGAGCAGGTCGTGGTGGTCCGCACCTATATGGCTCATCATCAGGGCATGTCTATTGTTGCGCTGGACAACGTCGTTAGCGCAGGCGCAATGCGATACAAGTTTCATGCGCAACCGATCGTCCAGGCCTCCGAGCTCCTCTTGCAGGAGCGCACTCCGAGGGACGTGCTGGTCACGATGCCACGAGCTGAGGAGGTCTCTGCCGGTCCTTACGTGCGCGACCTTTTGCCTCCTACCGCTCGCCGCTTCAGGTCGCCCCAACACACCGCTCCGCGAACCGCGCTGCTATCCAATGGTCGCTACGCAGTAATGCTCACCGCAGCGGGATCTGGCTACAGTCGCTGGAAAGACATTGCGATTACGCGATGGCGAGAAGACGTAACTCGTGATTGCTGGGGAAGCTTTATTTATCTCCGTGATGAGTACACCGCCGGTGTTTGGTCGGCTGGATACCAACCCACAGCCACTGAGCCCGATTTTTGCGAGGCTATCTTCCACGAAGACCATGCCGAGTTCGTGCGGCGAGACCGCTCGATCACGACGTCCGTCGAAGTGATGGTCTCGTCGGAAGACGATGCGGAATTGCGCCGTATTTCGATTTCGAATGGCGGAATTCGTGCTCGAGATATTCAGGTGACATCGTTTGCCGAGATTGCGCTCACAACTCAAGCCGCCGATGCGGCGCACCCGGCATTTTCGAATTTGTTCGTGGAAACGGAATTCGTATCCGACCTCGGTGTGCTGCTGGCTACACGTCGAAAGCGTTCCGACGATGAAACATCGGTCTGGGCCGCCCATCTGTTGGTTGTGGACGGTGGCGAAACGGTTGGAGATCTTCAGTACGAAACCGACCGCGTGCGTTTCATCGGACGTACGCGTACTCCGCGAAATCCCTTATCGATTATGGATGGCCGCCCGCTGTCGAATACTATCGGTTCGGTGCTCGATCCGATTTTGAGTCTACGCCGCACCGTCCGGATCCCACCTGGAAGGACCGTACATTTGATCTTTGCAACGATTGTCGGCTCCACGCGTGAGGCTGTCCTGGACGTCGCCGACAAATATCGGGATGCGGAGACCGTTGACCGGACACGTACGCTCGCCTGGACGCAGTCCCAAGTTCAACTTCGCCACCTCGGTATCGGGTCGGAGGAAGCGCACCTCTTCCAAAGGCTGGCAAACGCGGTCTTGTACTCCGACCGATCCCTGCGCCCACCTCCCGATGTGCTGGCACGTACAACAATAGAAAAACATGCGCTATGGTCGCAGGGCATTTCGGGCGATCTCCCCATCGTTATGGCGCGCATCGAGGACACGGAGGATCTCGACCTGATCCGCCAGCTATTGCGAGCCCACGAGTACTGGCGCATGAAACAGTTATCCGCTGATGTTGTGATCGTCAACGAAAAGACCTCGTCCTATATTCAAGAACTCCAGAGTTCCCTTGAGGCGCTGGTTCGCGGCAGCCAATTGCGGCTTTCTCCCGATTCAAGTGAAGCGAGCGGGAAAATATACCTGCTGCGGGCAGACTTGGTGTCCTTGCACGTTCGTGAGCAGATTGAGGCCGCGGCGCGCGTGGTTCTTGTTGCACGGCGAGGTCCTTTATCGGATCAGATCGCCCGCGCACAACAGGAGCAGTCTTCATCACCGGCACCCGATCGCGCTGCCCGTACGGTCAGGCGCATGGACGTGCCTCTTCCTCAACAGGAACTTCAATTTTTTAATGGTCTGGGAGGCTTCGCACAAGACGGCCGCGAGTATGTCGTTGTTCTGAGCGAAGGCCTGCGGACCCCGGAGCCCTGGATCAATGTGATCGCCAATCCGGAATTTGGATTCGAGGTCTCGGAGTCCGGGTCGGGATTCACGTGGTTCGGGAATAGCCATGAGAATCAACTTACGCCTTGGTCCAATGACCACGTCACCGATTCTCCGGGAGAAGCCATCTATCTCCGAGATGAACACTCCGGTGAGGTTTGGACTCCCACGGCCCTTCCTATCCGCGACGAAAACGCGACGTACGTTTCGCGTCATGGTCAAGGCTACAGCCGGTTCCACCATGGCTCGCGAGGCATCTTGCTCGACTTGGTGCAATTTGTGCCCTTGGAGGATCCGATCAAGATTTCGAGGCTCACGTTGCAGAACGAATCGGGCCGCACCCGCCGCATTTCGGTCACCGCATACGCAGAGTGGGTTTTGGGAACCTCCCGCAGCGCGTCTGCCCCTCAAATCATCACGGAGGTGGACTCGCGGACTGGCGCGCTTCTGGCAAGAAGCGCGTGGACTGGTGATTTCGGGGGCCGCATCGCTTTCGCCGATTTGGCAGGCAGCCAAACTGGGTTCACGGCAGATCGCACCGAATTTCTCGGCCGCAACGGTTCGCACGAATCCCCCGACGCCCTCGAATTCGGACGTCCGCTTTCTGGAAGGGTGGGAGCCACCCTCGATCCTTGCGCCGCCCTTCAAACGGTGATCGAGCTTCGTCCCGGCGCGCGAGTGGAAATCAAGTTCTTCCTGGGCCAGGCCGAAAGCAAGAAAAAAGTCGGTGAATTGCTTGACCGGTACCGCGCCGCGGATCTCGACAAGATCTTCGGTGAAGTAACAGGCTATTGGAACGACCTCTTGGCCACTGTTCAAGTAGCGACGCCGGACCCGAGTTTGGATTTACTGCTGAATCATTGGCTCCTTTATCAGACTCTCTCCTGTCGCATTTGGGCCCGCGCGGCGTTCTATCAACTCAGCGGCGCGTATGGTTTCCGCGACCAGCTTCAAGACATAATGGCACTCACGGTCGCCAAGCGAGGAATCGCCCGCGAGCATCTGCTTCGTGCAGCGAAGCACCAATTCGTCGAGGGCGACGTCCAACACTGGTGGCACCCGCCATCCGGCCGCGGGATACGGACGCGAATGTCCGATGACCTGCTGTGGCTTCCCTACGTGGTGATCAACTTTATCGAAGCTACAGGCGACATGACGGTGCTTGAGGAAGTGGTTCCCTTTATTGAGGGGCCGCTTCTGGCTGACGGTCAGAAAGAATCCTATTTTGAGCCGCGCGAATCCGGAACCAGCGCGACCCTGTTCGAACACTGCGCCCGTGCTCTAGACCGAAGCCTCTCTGTCGGCAGCCACGGCCTGCCCTTAATGGGCACCGGCGACTGGAATGACGGAATGAGTCAAGTTGGACAGGGCGGAAAGGGAGAAAGTGTTTGGCTCGGATTCTTTCTTCATTCCGTTCTTTGGGAATTCTCCAAACTGGCGGATGCCCGTGGTGAATACAAGCGCGCCGAGACTTGGAGATTACACGTCAGCGCACTGAAGGCCGCGCTCGAGCGTGAAGGTTGGGACGGAGAATGGTATCGCCGGGCTTATTTTGACGATGGAACTCCGCTCGGCACCGCCGCCGACCAGGAATGCCGTATCGACTCCATTGCCCAATCCTGGGGCATCATGACGGGCGCGGCGGAACGCGCGCGTGGAGCGCGTGCCATGGCTGCAGTGGACCGTCTGCTGGTCCGGCGGAACGACAATCTCGTCCTTCTTTTGACGCCGCCTTTTAACCACACGCCCCACAATCCCGGCTACATCAAGGGCTACGTGCCCGGCATTCGCGAAAATGGCGGCCAATATACGCACGCCGCTGTTTGGACAATGGCCGCTTTTGCCGCCATGAGTGACGGCGACAAGGCCCACGAGCTTTTCCGCATTTTGAACCCAATCAATCGCACCAACTCGCGCGCCGGCGTTCAGCGGTACAAAGTCGAGCCCTACGTTGTTGCAGGAGATGTTTATGCCGAGCCTCCTCACGTGGGACGCGGCGGTTGGACGTGGTATACGGGTGCGGCCGGTTGGCTCTATCGTGCCGGCTTAGAATGGATACTCGGCTTTCGACTGCGCGGCATGGTCTTAGGCATTGATCCGTGCATTCCGAGGAATTGGACTCGCTACTCCGTGAAATTTCGGTATCACTCGTCGGTTTACAACATTCAAATCGAGAACCCCTCTGGAGTAACTCGCGGCGTCGTCCTCACGGAATTGGACGGCAAGCTGTTAGCTGGACCGGCGAACATTCCCCTGGCTGATGATGGCGCGGTCCATCTTGTAAGGGTAGTGCTCGGCTGACGGTAGTGCTCCGGTAACTCTCCGCACGGAAATACGATTCAATCTGCTCGTCACGCCTCAACGATACTGTTCCGAATTGCGTAGCGCACCAGTTCCGTGACGCTGTGCAGCTCAAGTTTGCGCATTATATTGGCGCGATGGGTTTCGACTGTCTTCACGCTGATGTTCAAGGAAACGGCGATGTCCTTGCTACTCTTTCCCTCTGCCAGCAGCTGGATGATTTCGTTTTCCCGCGAAGTGATGCGTGGCTTGCTCCTCAGTGGAGACTTGGTACTTGCGCGGCCCTCATCGAGCATGATTTCGGATACCGAAGATGTGTAAAACGGCCGGTGGGTGGCCAGACTGTCAAGCGCCGTCGATAGGTCGCGGCTCGAATCCGATTTCACCAGGTATCCGCGTATCCCTGCCTCCATCACATCTCGGACAATCTGATCCGAATAGTGCGCCGAAAGAACCAGAATCTCGGTTTTCTGCGACATTTTCCGGATCCTCTTCGCAGCCTCGATGCCGTTAAGCTCCGGCATGGAGATGTCCAGAATGGCGATATCGGGCTGCAGTTCCTGGGCCTTGGCTACCGCCTGCGCACCCGTGACGGCCTCCCCGCAAACTTCCCAGTCTTTGCGCGATGCGATAATGGTCTTAATACCGCGCCGCATCAGGTCATGGTCGTCCGCCACGAGAATTCTCAGTGATCCCACTCGAACCTCCTTGGAACAGCCGCGTCGGTTGAAATCTGAAATTGACGCCGTAGTGTGCCGCCGCATGCCATTCCTGTCCATACGGTATCTCACTGATAAAGGGGAGGATAACACCTGTAGATCCGCGCAGAGATTTCTAAACTGCTACGTCATTCGCAAAACCGGAAGCAGACTCGTCCACCGCGGAATATATGCCGTCCCGCAAAGTAACCGTTTTCCCGGAAACCGATGAAATTCGATCGCCCGTCAACAAAATGCCCGTCAAGTTTAATGGATCGGCAGGCGAGATCGTCAGGGTCTCTTCCGGCAAAGAATCCGTGCGCATGGCGCGCAAGGACTCCACTGCAATGGGCAGTGCGAATTGCTCTCCCATAAAGCCGCTCACGAAGTGTCCTCCGCGCACTTGGCCGCGATCCTCCAGCCGTCGAAACGCAACGAGCAGTTCGCGCCACCGCGGAGCAATCGTTTCCCGCGCGGTCATTTCCCGAAACACCACTCCATACCGGCGGAGCAGCATCCAGCATGTCGCCTCGGCCAATTGCGCGCGTTCAGGGACATCTTCCGAATAGAGAAGTGACCAGCGCCCAACGCTGTGCCGCGGCCGGGCCGTTTGTCCACGGCCTTGACCGGAACGGCGCTTCGGATCGATCAACGCGCGGATATTGTCGAAACCATCCGCGGTAATCAGTCCGGCCGCCACCAGTTCCCACAGCGCCGCCTCAACCTCCGACTTCAACCTCTTGGTCCCGCGAACGAGATCGGTGAAAAATGAGGCGCCGCGCTGGCGCAAATAGTTCAGTGCGTCGCGCGCTGGCTCGCTTAGGCCCTGCGGCGCACTTTGCCCGTCGGACGAGTGCCGCGGGATCATCCATTCGGAATCTTCCCGAATAAAAAAAGCAATCGGAGCGACGCTTGTGGGAATCACTCGGCGATTTGCTGCTGCATATTCCGCAATCGTGGCCGGGTGGGGAGATAGCCGGCCCCAACCCACGGCTCCCGATAGGCAGAGTTGGTCCAGAACGCGCGGGTCGTAATTCGCAATTCTTCGCCCGAGAATTTGTCTCTCCCAAGCATTAGCGGGCGCTTCAAAGCCTTGAAGCTGCCGCAACACTTCGAAAGTACCATGCTCGCCCAGAACCTGCGTCCCCGGCGCCAAATGTTGCCAGCGCAGCAGCCATCGCATGAACTGGGAAGCGGTAAGCGGCTGAATCTGGCTCCGCAGCGAGCCAAGCGTCAATCGGTGAATGCGCGCCAGCAACCGCCGTTCGCACCATTCGATCGAATCGCTATTGCTGAATTGGCCTCGCAAAATGGAGCCGCTCGCCTCCAGTCGCAGAAAAGCCTTCTCCACATCCGTAGCCTCAAGCCCCAGGAAAGTACTTAGTTCGATCGCGGTCGTAGGTCCAACGTGCGCCATCCATCCGGCCACGCACGCCAAAACCGCATCTTCGCGGGACGATGGCGGCTTCTCGACACAAGGAAGCGGCGAATCAAGACGCGCCTCTGGAAGAATGTTGGCGAACGTCGCTGCCTTCTCCGCCGCAACCCAATAAGCGCGTTCGCCGGCGAATGCGCGCGCCACGCGGTCTGCGGAAGAAAGCTCATCGAAGAACGTTGTCCACTCCGGAATGGATTTGCTTGCGGACTCCACCAGCGGCGAACTATCTTGCGAAAATCGTGCCGGCAGAAGCACAAATGTTTGCAGCACATCATGAAGTTCATCTGCATCGCGCACATCCGGCCATGCTTCCTTCCGCACTTCCGCGATCGCGGCCGGGTCCAGGCGCCCAATTTCGGATAGAACGGCTTCCGGCAACGCGCGCCGCATCTCCACGGCCCGCGCCCGCCGCTCCTCGAGCGGAGCATCGTCCAGATATGCATAAGGATTCGCGTTCAGAATTTCATGGGAGAATTGCGAAGGCACGGGAGTATCCACGGCGATGCATCGTATTTCCTTCGTTCGAATGGCCTCGAGCACTCTCTTCAATCCCTCAACGTCCATCGCTTCGGTCAACGCATCCTTCATCGTTTCCCGCACCAGCGGATGATCGGCAATCTGAATCTCCCCCGAAATGTTTTCCTGGCATGCCAAGGCTTCGGGAAAAACAGCCGCCAGAAGATCGTCTGACCGCATCCGTTGAATTTGCGGCGGCACTTTCTTCCCGCCCATAAAGCGCAGCAAGGCCAGGGCCCGCCCCGCCACCCACCGCCAACGCGTGGCGAAAATCGGCGAGGCCAGTGCTGCTTGCTCCAGCAGTCCCTCCACTGATTCCGGCTGCAGGAAATGAAAGACGTCTGCGAGAGGGAAACTGTGCTGCTCGCTGAGTGAAATATTCAGCCCGTTGTCGGTAGCGGCAGCCTGCAATTCGAAATTAAACGAGCGGCAGAAGCGTTTTCGCAACGCCAGCCCCCACGCCTTGTTGATCCGGCCTCCAAACGGCGCATGAATCACCAACTGCATGCCGCCGCTCTCGTCGAAAAATCGTTCCGCAACTACGGTTTTCTGGCTGGGGACGGCGCGCAACACGGCGCGGCCCGCCACGATGTATTCCACAGTCTGTTCCGCGCCAGCCCGGTCGAGGCCGCATTCCTGCTGCAGCCAGTTCACCGCAGCCGAGCCATGCCCCGTGTTCCCGCGAACCGCATCGGGCGCCATTCCCTCCGTCAGCGTGCTGACGCTCTCCCGGATTACGGCCACTTGCTCTGAAAGCTCCGCGGTGCGCGACGGCGCTTCGCCGCGCCAGAAAGGCACATTGGGCGGCGCTCCCCTGGCATCTTCGACTAGTACCAGCCCCGCCTGCACTCGCCGTATCCTCCATGATGTGTTTCCGAGAAGAATGATGTCTCCGCGCAAGCTTTCGACGGCGAAATCTTCATCCACCGTGCCAACGGTAAAACCTTCCGGCTCCGCCCGAACGGTGTACAGAGCGTTATCCGGAATCGCTCCTCCGCTGGTGATTGCGGCTAGGCGGCTTCCGCGCCGCCCGCGCAGACGATGATTCACTCCATCGCGATGCAGGTACGCGCCGTAACGTCCGCGTCGAGCGGCGATTCCCTCCGAAAGCACTCCGATAATTTCATCGAAATCTTTTCGCGCCATCTCGCGGTAGGGATAGGCCCGGCGGACCATCGCAAATAAATCATCCTCGCTCCAGTCTTCCGCCGCGCACGCGGCCACAATCTGCTGCGCCAAAATATCCATCGGTGATTTCGGAATGAGGATGCGATCCAGTTCGCCCTTACGGATCGAACGCACCAAGGCGGCGCACTCGATCAGTTCATCGCGCGTGGTAGCGAAGAATCGGCACTTCGGCACCGCGCCTCGCCAATGGCCCGCGCGGCCCGCGCGTTGCAATGCCACGGCGATCGATCGAGGCGAACCAATCTGGCAAACCAGGTCCACCGTGCCAATATCGATTCCAAGTTCCAGCGACGCGGTCGCCACGAGAACGCGTATTTCGCCGCCCTTCAGCTTCCCTTCAACCGCCAGCCGTCTTTGGCGAGACAGACTGCCATGATGCGAAGCAACTGCATCTCCACCCATCAGTCCGGCAAGGTGATGCGCAACGCGTTCCGCCAGCCGCCTCGTATTCACAAATACAAGCGTGGAGCGATTCTGTTGCGCCAGCTCCGCAATGCGCTTGTAAATTTCCTCCCACATTTCATTCGAGGCGACGGGTCCCAGTTCGCTCGCCGGCACTTCTACGGCAAGGTCCAATCCGCCCCGTCGCGCCACTTCCACAATGTGCGGCCGGGCTCGGCCGGCTCCGGCCATAAAGTCGGCGATCAGCTCTATCGGCTTTTGCGTCGCCGATAGCCCGATTCGCGTGATGCGCCTACCGCTAAGCGCATCGAGCCTCTCCAACGACAGCGCGAGATGCGCTCCCCGCTTATCGCGCGCCACCGCGTGAATCTCATCTACAACCACCGTTTTTACGTTCGCGAGAATCTCGCGGCTCTTCGACGCCGTAAGCAGGATGTACAGCGATTCGGGTGTAGTCACCAGGATGTGCGGCGGACGCTTCAGCATCGCGCGGCGTTCGTGCATCAGCGTGTCGCCCGTGCGCACCGCGGACCGAATTTCCGGCATCAGGAATCCGCGCTGGCGTGCAAGTTCGAGTATTTCCCCCAGCGGTTCTTCGAGGTTCCTATGAATGTCGTTCCCGAGGGCCTTTAGCGGAGAGACATAAAGCACTTCGGTACCGTCTTCCAGTTCGCCGGCCACCGCCTTGCGGACCAATCGGTCGATGCAAGCCAAAAATGCCGCCAGCGTTTTTCCGGATCCGGTCGGCGCGCAAATAAGTGTGTCCATGTCCGCAAGGATGTGCGGCCAACCTTGTTCCTGCGGCTCCGTCGGGGTCCCAAACTTCCCCTCGAACCATTCGCGAACGAGCGGATGCGCCCATGCAAGGTTCGCGTTATCGGAGGCGTGCGAAACGGAAGAGCTCACGAAATTTCCAGCGAAGGAAGGATCCCGTCCACCATGAAAATGTTATCGTGAGCCCATCGACAAAGCAACCCATAACGAAATTCAATAAACGGTCACATTCCGTCGGACAGGCTCTACCTAGTTCATGCGCTCTTCGAGGATGGATGAGTTTCTCCTGCCTGGCGAATGGCGAATATTTCGTTTTAGCTGGATAATCGCACTCGCCATAGGCCGAATCCGCTTGAACATGCGGCGAAAGGATGGTTGGCACAAATGAACTCCATCATTCAATTCTTCTTCAAACCGACGCGAGGTCCAGCGAGCGTGGCGCTGATTCGCCTTCCGGCTGGACTGATCTTCTTCACTCAAGGGGTCCTCAAGTACATCGATCCCAAGATGGGTGTGGTTCGCTTTGCGAGGATTGGATTCGCGCACCCATACTTCACGGCGCACTTTGTAGGGACTTTTGAGATCGTGTGCGGCTTTCTCGTTCTGCTGGGCCTCTGGACAAGGGCTGCGGCCGTTCCATTGTTGATTGTGATCACCACCGCCATAGCAACCACCAAGATTCCAGAGCTGTTTCGCGCGAACCAGGGATTGTGGTTTATGGTGAGCGATGCGCGTACCGATTTTGCTATGTTCTGTTCGCTTATCTTTCTGATTTGCGTGGCGGCGGAGCGTGGTCCTTGGACTCGCGGCACGGCCCGCAAATTAACTAAAGGAACCGCATTCCTCGAGCACGCGAAAGACTTCACGGCCGTGGACGCTTGTGCGCGGATACTCGTTGAGCTTCGCACGACAATCGATGCAAACTTTGTCTCGCCTTCTAATCTTGTCTGCAACCCCGTAAGGAATCTGCCATCTGTTCAGTTGGTCCCGTCACAAAGCCAAACGGCGGAGTCGGGTCCGGCTAGCCCCGCTGCGCCGGCCTGGCTTTCTGGAGCAGTCGGTCTTGGCTGATTATTGTACTTATTGTGAACAATGCCCTTAAGTCTCTGATTCGTAACGTCCGAACAGCCCCCTTGCCGCTGGGCGCAGAACCCTGGCCCAATTCGATATGTGCCTAACAGCACAGACGCACGAAGGGCGATCCCGATAAGCTCAGTTTCCGGTAACGAGCGATACCTTTGCGGTTCATGCCGGTAGGTCACAGTCGATACAGCGGATTTGAGATTACTCAGGAGGGGATGATGAAGATAACAAAGACAGTTTTAGGTGTGCTCGCACTCGCCTTATTCGGTGCGATATTCGCGTCGGGTGCTCCAGGCGATGACTGGAACAAAAAGACCGTCATGACGTTTAGTCAGCCGGTCGAAATCCCGGGGCAGATTTTGCCAGCCGGTACCTACACGATCAAGCTCGTGAATTTGGCATCGGAGCGCCACATCGTGCAGTTTCTGGATGCCGATGGAACTCACGTAATCGCCACGGTGCTCGCCATCAACAACTGGCGCCTGCATCCGACGGGCAAAACCGTGGTCAAGTTCTCGGAGACACCTGGCGATAATCCGGAAGCGCTCAAGGCGTGGTTTTATCCGGGTGATAACTTCGGCCAGGAATTTGTTTACCCCAAGCAGCGGGCAATTCAGCTGGCTATTGCGGCGAAGGAACCCGTCCCAGCGCTTGCGGAAGAAACAGCCGATCTGAAAACGGTTCCGGTTGTTGCGGTTACCCCGGAACAGAAGGAAGTGCCGGTAGCCGAAGCCATCGAAACCACTCCGCCCGCGGACCAAACAACGCCTCTCGTCGCGGAGAACACCGCTCCTGCAACGACAGCGACAACCGCGACTCTGCCGAAGACGGCCAGCTCGCTTCCGCTCATCGCATTGCTAGGACTTGGATCGCTTAGCGCTGCATTTGTTCTGAAGCGTTTCGCGCAGTAGGATCGTTAAACGTATCACGCTCCAAGGCACCGCGGGTCTCACTGACCACTCGTATCCCGCGGCCCTGGGAGACTCGGTGCCGCCGATCGTGCTCGCTAAAACACGCAATCCGTCTCGGATGCTTTCCTTCTCTTTTGCTTTGTTGCTCTTTTGCGCCGCCTCCGCCCACTCGCAATCTCCCAGATCTCCGGCGCGGGATTCTGCGCCACAGGCTGATCTCGCTCCATCCACTGCTCAATCGGCGATTGTCGCAAGGACGGAACTGGTTGTACTGCCCGTTAGCGTGACGTCCACGAAAGGGGACTTCGTTCCTGGCTTGAACGTGCACAACTTCCGCGTCTACGACGACGGAAGACTTCAAACCGTTGCGGCATTCCAAGACGGGGATACCCCCGTCACCGTGGGCCTGATCGTCGATCACAGCCGCAGCATGGGCCCTAAGCTCGCGGAGGTGGCCGCCGCGGTCTACGCTTTCGCCCAATCCAGCAATCCTCAGGATCAGGCGTTCGTGGTGGATTTTAACGATAGCGTTTCGGTCGAGCTGCTCGATGGGGAGCCTTTCACCCACAGCCCTAGCGAACTCGAAAAAGCTGTCTCGGCCGTTTCCGCTCGCGGGCGAACATCGCTCTACGATGCGATCGCAGAAGGTCTCATCCATTTGCAACTTGGCGATTGGGATAAGAAGGCTCTGATCATCGTCAGCGACGGCGGTGACAATGCCAGCCGCTACAAATACTCGCAGATTCTCGCGCTCGCACACCGGTCGCAAGTCGTGGTTTATTCCATCGGATTGACGGACCCGAACGATGAAGACGCGGATGAGAATCCCGGTCTCCTTCGGCGCCTAAGTAAGGAAACCGGCGGGATCGCTTTCTTTCCCACGTCCTCGCGAAGCGTCATGGATATCTCCAAGGAAATCGCGCGCGATCTTCGCGAAGAGTATACCCTCGGATTTGTTCCCGCGAAAACAGGCGCTGCGGGCTCCTTTCGCCACATAAGAGTAACCGTCGATGCGGCCGGCCGCGGCAAGCTTCACGTGCGCACCCGTCCCGGCTATTACTTGTCGGATCACCAGGACCCCGCGGTCTCGGGAAGGCCAACATCATGAATCCCAGGGTCCGCTTCGCAAAACCACCAAAAGCGCGCTCGCTGATTCTCCGCGCGGCATACTACATTCTCCTGGTCTTTGGTGTGTTCGCGCTCTCCTATGCCTGCTACGCCATCGCGGAGGCCCATGTTTATCAGTCGATCGAGGAATCGAAATTTGCCACTGCAAGTAGCGGCAGTCTCGGTCGGAACGACGCGAGCCACGCTGAGGAACGGGCCCCGGTGTTGCCAGGCGGCGCAATCGGAGAGATGGAGATCCCTCGCCTCGGCCTGAGAGCCATCATCGTCCAGGGTGATTCGCCAAGCGCCTTGCGGCACGCGGTCGGCCACATCTCTGAAACGGCCTTGCCCGGCGAATCGGGTAACGTCGTTCTCGCCGGCCACCGCGACACTTTCTTTCGCCCTTTACGCAACATTCGGCAGGGCGACTCCATCACTTTGAAGACACTGTCAGGCGGCTTTCAGTATCGGGTGGAATCCACGGCTATCGTGTCTCCTAGTGACACTCAAGTCTTGCAACCCTCGTCCGGCAGCACCCTCACGCTCGTCACCTGCTTCCCGTTCTACTACATAGGGCCGGCGCCGAGACGCTTCATTGTCCGCGCTCGCCTGCTCGAACCTTCGGCAAAGTAAAACGGCAACAAGGGAGCGCCGACTCGGACCGAATCGGCATACTACGAGGATAACGATAAAATCTTTACACGCCGGCCCAAATCGGCGCAAGTGGTTGTTGGTGTAAAGAAAAATCGTCCACGGTGACGCCTCGTTTTCAGAGCCCAAAGCGGCTATTTTTGGCGAGCCCACTGCGCCTTTTCCACCGGCTGGCTCGGCGCACTTGGCTGATTGTCATCGGCTGCGGTGCGCGCATTGTGAACGATGTCCTGACGATTGAGAGGCAGCGCGTCGGGATACTTGCTTGCGATATAGGCAATTAACTTTTCGCGAATATAGCAGCGCAAATCCCAGAGGCGAGATCCATCCGTGGCGCTAACCAGTGCGCGAAGTTGTATAGTTTTGTCGGTCGCGTCCGTCACCTGAAGTCCCCAGGCTTTCTTATCCCACAAATCCGACGATTCCAGGAGCCGGTGAAGTTCTTCCCGCGCATCGTCGACCGGCAGGCGATAGTCCGCATAAATCATTACAGTGCCAAGCAGATTGGCGGTCGTGCGGGTCCAGTTTTGAAAAGGCTTATCTATGAAATAAGAGAGTGGAACGACTAGCCTTCGCAAATCCCAGATTTTGATCACCACGTATGTAGTGGTAATTTCCTCGATCCACCCCCACTCCCCCTCCACCACAACAGCATCATCGAGCCGCATGGGCTGCGTCAGTGCAATTTGAACTCCTGCGATCAGGCTGGAAAGGGTGGAGCGAGCGGCAACGCCGACGACCAATCCGGCAAGCCCGGCGGATGCGAGCAAGCTCACGCCGACTCGCCGAACTTCGGGGAATGTCATCAACATAACTCCCGCGGTGATAAACAATACAATCATCACCACGATGCGACGAAGCACCTGGGTCTGCGTTCGGATGCGACGAGCCGTCAGATCATCCGCGACGTCGGTCGAGTACCGGGCAGAAAGCGTGTCGCTGATCACATTCGCTAAGACGATAACCACCCAGCCCACACAAGCGATAACGCCCAGACCCAGAACACGCTGGACGGAAACCCGTACGCTATAGCTGATCGGCAAGAAAGGGAGCGTCAGCACCAAACCAATTAAAGGGAAAATGAATCTTGCGGGATTTTCGGCGCGTGAAGTCAGCGCATGTTGAAGAAACGCTCCTCGTTTTCGGAGCACGCGCTTGACGATTAAGAAAGCAACCTTGTGGAGAATCAGGCTGAGAACGATAACACCCGCGAGAACCGATCCACCGATCAGCAAGGTGCGAGTGTCGCCTAAAAGATGATGCATGAAGTGGCCTCGAGCATTCACGGGCAACGGAACGACGTCCTTTGCCCATGACGTCACACTAAAACATCCCCCGTCCAAACCAAATACTTTTTTGCCGCCGGTCTTCGGCGCGCGCTCCAATAAGCTGGAGCCACGCGTGCATGGAGCCGCCGCAAGGGCGAGTTTTTAACCCCGCCGCAAATGACGTCACACGGAAACGGCCTTTAGCCACCGAAATGGAGGGGAAGAGCGCTTCTACCGGCTCTTTGTGGTGTAGGTGCCTATTCGCCCGCGCCGCGTGTCATGGGGCGATCGGATTTGGCAAAATCGGCGGATGCCTCGCCAGTTGATGAAATGTCATCCGCGCCTGTAGCCCTGAGAGTTTCCTTGGCTTTTTTGGCCCACTCGCTGCTATCGCAATGGACGGAAAGCAGAATGCCTCCGGACCTGATGCGGCCCTCGTAGCGCTTAGCCTCGTATTCCGGAATCCCCATGCCGATCAGAGCGCCGGCAAAGCCTCCCACAGCGCCTCCGGCACCGACGCCTGCGAGCGTGGCCACCAGCGGCCCGGCGGCTACGAACGGACCTAGACCCGGGATCGCTAGCGCTCCAATTCCAACAAGCCATCCTAGCGCGCCACCTATCACTGCACCTGACGTGGCGCCGGCCGTTGCTCCCTCCGGAGCTTTCGTCGTCTTTTCGGTGGCTAGGTCCTTGGTCCCCAGATTTTCTGGAAGCAAAACCGAGACGTCGGTATTGCGAAACCCTGTTTCTTTCAGAACGCCCAGCGCGTACTCGATTCCTGATCGGTTCGGGTAAATTCCAAAAACGGCTGTATTTTTGCCGGCCATGTTCCCTCCCTGAATGGATTCTGGTCGTGGCTCATTACCTCTAACCGTTATCACGTTTCCAGATCCAGTTGTTGCAGTGCTTTCACGCGGTTGCATCTGCTGGCGTCGCAACCGCCTTATCGATTCTTTCGACGCGCCGTTAGCCTCTTCGTCTTTGTCCGGCGGTTGGTAGCACGAAATTTGCGAGCGCCGCGCAACCGCAGCTTTTGGTCCGGCTGATCGCCCGGTTCCCGAGGGCTGTCCGGGCCGGGTTCGTCGTAATGATGCAAGCTGGAAGGATTTGGATCGATCTTTGCTGACATTGCCATTTGCGCACCTTTCGTTTCTCGGCACATGCGCGCTGGGGCCCGCCGGCACGACGTTAGAATCACGGCTCGAAGCGTGCCATCCGGCACAAGCTGTACGCCGCGATCAAATACCCCGTAGCCTGGGCCTAAGCTCAACCGGAATCCCCTTGAAACTCACCGCGGGAAGGAAGGGGGGCCGTTTTAGCGGCTAGAACGGCCCTATCGGGGGTTTGCAGGGCGAGAATCGACGAGGATTTGTTACAACATTGAAGGACTATGAGCTTCCAGCTCGATGCGTTTTCCGTTCGGATGCGACCGCTTCATCAGCCGCACGCAAGCTTTTCACGAACTCATCTGCTTGCTTTTCGGCCTCCTCCCGAGCAATGCCGTAATGTTGCTGAATCTTGCCCACAAGCTGCTGGCGTTGGCCATTAATGACGTCGAGCTCGTCGTCCGTCAGCCTTCCCCACTTCTCCTTCATCTGACCTTTGTATTGCTTCCATTTCCCTTCCACTTGGTCCCAGTTCATAGTTCACTCCTTAAACTCGATGCATTCTTTGCTCCAGTAATAAAGAAACACGGACCGCCTCCCCGAGGGAATACACCAGACCATTGACAGCTCCGCGGGGATTCAGGTATTGCCCTGGTTTGCGCTGGTGGGTGCCGCGTTCGCAAAGGCTAGGTTCTTGGTCGCCGTGCAGTGGGGCGATCGGGTACAGCGGGGAGCAAGGCATTTCTAGGTAATGGGATGTATTGCCGGGCGGGTGCTTCCGTGTGTAAATGGACGGGTTTATAGGTTGTGAAGGGACTCAGCCGGGGGCGTTACCCAACGGCATCCCAAGGAGGAAAGTATGCTGCGCTGGGCACTTGCTTTCTTTATTATCGCGCTGGTTGCGGCCGTGTTTGGCTTTTGGGGCATCGTCGCCGCAGCAACGGGAGTTGCGAAGGTACTGTTCTTTCTCTTCCTTGTGCTGTTCTTGGTCTCACTGCTTGGCGGCTTGATGCGCCGGGCCTGAGACGGCGGCTCAATCAAAGGACAAATGAAAACTAGCGCCGTCGCGGGAGTAATCCTCATCGTAATTGGAGTAATCGCTTTGGTGTTCCAGGGGATTACTTACACCAGGCACAAGAAGGTTCTACAGGTGGGGTCTTTCCAAGCGACCACGGAACAGCGCAAGACGATTCCGGTGTCACCCATCATTGGCGGCATCGCAGTGGTAGCCGGGGTCGTGCTTCTCGTTGCGGGTCGAAAGTCTACCTAAGCAGGAAGCGACATAGCGCCTGGCATCGACTTCGACGCCAGGCGCTTCTCATTTCGCCTGCCTGTTAGATTAATTAGAACGTTTCGACGGGAGAAAACCGCACAAATTGCGGAAGAAGAAGAGGAAAACCGGCCCAGCCCTCTAGCCCTGATCTCTCAGGACTCTTCGACTTCCCTTCTTCTTCCTCCGAATCGACGGATCAGATCGTCCGCACGGGCAGAATTCCAAACCATGGCAGCGGGAACAATACAGTAGAGCAATTAGAAAGATCGGGAAATCCCTGTAGGCGCAGCGAGGCAGTTCGATAGATTAAGGCTCGATAATCTGGTTACGGACTGCGTAACGGACCAACTCGCTCACAGTGTGCAATTGAAGCTTACGCATGATATTAGCGCGGTGTGTCTCGGCCGTCTTCACGCTGATACATAGCGATGAAGCGACTTCCTTGCTGCTCTTGCCTTCAGCCAGCAATTGAACGATCTCGCGCTCCCGAGAGGTGAGCCGATCGCGAACAGATTCGGGGAGATCGGAGCGTACTCCGCCATTGTTAAAGTTACCGAGAATCACTTCGGTGGCGCGGGGCGTGAAAAACGGCTTGTGATTAGCCAGAGTCTCCACTGCGATCACCAAATCCCTGTCGGAGTCTGATTTCACGATGTAGCCGCGCACTCCAGCCTCAAGAATATCTCGAATCAACTGATCGGAATAATGAACCGACAGGATCAAAATCTCGGAATTGGAAGAGACTTTTCTAATCCTTCGCGCTGCTTCAAGACCGTTAAGATCCGGCATGCTGATGTCCAACGTCACAACGTCGGGTTTTAGTTCTTCGGCCTTGGTGACCGCTTCGCGGCCGGTATGAGCTTCCCCGCATATCTCCCAGCCCGGGTGCGATTGGAGGAGGGCTTTCACTCCACGTCGCATCAGGTCGTGGTCGTCTGCAATCAAAATGCGGAGATTTCTCACGGTTCACTCCTGAAGCTGGGGCTGGGGGCCAGACTCACGAACGAGCGCCGAAGAAGACATTCGGCGCGCTCAGTTGTACTGGAAGCCGATTATACACAACAAGTGGGAGTCAAGACGCTGTTCTTTCCATGCAAAGGTAGGGCGGCCTACGTCGCTGGCCGCACCAATCTAAAGCGGCGATAGAAATCGCCGTGCGAAAACGGTTTATGGGCCGCTAAATCCCTAAATGCGTTCCCCGAGACACTCCCTCAATTCCTGTCGCGCCCGCAAGAATCGCGTTTTCACGGCGGATTGCGACAGATTCAAAATCTTCGCGGCATCCTTACTTTGATGCTCCTCCAAGCCTAACAAGCAAACAACGACTCTTAGGGTTCCCCGAAGACCGCCGATGGCTTCCCTGAGCACCCTGCGATTTTCGCTCTTTGTGTACAAGACTTCAGGCTGAGCGGCGTCACCGGCGCAGAGATCCTGAAGAAAAGTGGATTCGCCGGTTGGGTTCGCGTCGTAGCAGAGATGTGAATCTTCCGAGCGACGCTTTCGAATGGTCATCAACGCCTCATTCATGGCGATGCGAGTCAGCCAAGTGGAAAACTGTGAGGCACCGTGAAATTGGCGGACATTTGCAAAAGCCTTCAGAAGAGTCTGCTGAGAAGCATCTTCGGCGTCCTCGCGGTTGCGGGTAATCCGAAGCGCGACGTGATAGATTTTCCGCATGTGAGGCTGAACGAGGCGAGCGAATGCCATCTCGTCCCCAGCTTGTGCACGTGTAACGAGAACCGAGGTATCGACGTTGAGATCCTGGTCTAGCGCAGGGCCTGTTTCGTTCGCTTTTGTCATGGCATCACCTCGATTGATGCGTCACCTCGATTGATAAGGATGGACAACCGCTGCGAAGCCATCTGCCCGCCCTTATGAACCTATGAATCGAAAATCTTGCTCAAGCTCGGGCGGGCCGCCAGCGGACGAAAGGAAACTATCAAGCAGTCGCCGACAAACAATCACGCCGATGCAATTTCTCTCGAGTCGAAGCATAGTAGGGACGCCCAAACGCGGCCATCCGAGGCATGCTGTAGGTCAACCTGAAGTTTGCTGTATCCGGGGACGGGAGGCTGCGGACTAAAAAACAGACGTAGTTTTCCCATAAATACTTATACAGCCTATACTTACGCTGGCCTTCGTGCTTGGGCGAAATTGCCCTGAACGGCATGTCTGCCACAATTGGCTAAAGTTATCGACGTCATGGAAACTGGACCATCGATCGGAGTTAGGGTGGAGAGTTGCTAGAACCGATCTTTGATGTGATTGGCCCTGGTTGGACTTGATTGGACCTGATTGCGAGTTGACCTTCGGCTACAATCATTCGACTCAACACCTCGGCGGCGGAAAGGGTGACATGGCAGTTCTAGTGACAGGCGGCGCCGGATACATTGGCAGCGTGACTGTAGAGAGGTTCCGCGATATGGGCAAAGCCGTTGTCGTGATCGACGATCTCCGCCGCGGTCATCGAAGCGCTGTGGACCCGGATGTGCAGTTCTATCGTGGGCAAGTGGGCGACCGGGCGCTTCTCGGGCGAATCCTGTCAGAACATAAGATCGAGGCGTGCGTTCACTTTGCGGCGCTCGCCTATGTTGGTGAGTCCGTTTCCGAGCCGGCGAAATATTTCGAGAATAATGTCGCTCAGGGAATTGCGCTGCTCGATGCTCTAGTGGGTGCGGGTGTGCGGCGCATGGTGTTTTCATCTACGTGCGCCACATACGGGGAGCCAAAAGAGATTCCCATCGCGGAAACGTGTCCGCAGTGGCCGGTGAATCCCTACGGCTGGTCGAAACTGATGATCGAGCGGATGCTGGATAGCTACGACAAATCGTACGGTCTTAAATTCGTGGCACTGCGCTACTTCAACGCCGCCGGCGCGACAGAGCGTCGCGGTGAACACCACGAACCCGAATCACATCTGGTGCCAAACGTATCATCGGCTGCGCTGGGGGAAGCCCGGGAGCTTGCGGTCTTCGGAGATGACTATCCAACGCCCGACGGGACTGCGATCCGCGATTACGTGCACGTGGCCGATCTGGCAGAAGCTCACATTCGGGCGCTCGATTATCTTGAACGGACCGGCGAATCCGATTTCTTCAACGTGGGCACGGGCCAGGGCTACTCCGTGCTGGAAGTAATCGAGTGCGCGCGAAAAGTTACGGGTAGCCCCATTCCAATACGGATTGCGGCGCGGCGGCCGGGCGATCCTCCCAAACTCGTCGCCGATGCGGCGAAAGCGGAAGCTACGCTGAGGTGGAAAGCGGCGGCGTCCGACCTACCGTCGATTCTGCGCTCGCAATGGGAATGGCAGCGAAAGCACCCGCGAGGTTATGCCGATTGATAGAAACCTCGAGTCGACGATAACGACACGATTGATCGTCTCCCATCCGCGAAGCTGAAGTACTCTGAATAAGTGGACCAGCGAACCATGCACGAAGACGCGATGGACCTCCCCGCCCAAATTGACGAGCGCATTGGAGCGATTCCACGAGCGGATGGCTCATGGCATTTCTCCCTTTGGGCCCCCAAACGGGAAAGCGTTTCACTTCACGTTCTCGGCGAAAATGAACAAGTGGTGCGGATGGAAAGGGGGGACGGCGGCTATTACCGTGCGACACTGAGGAATCTTGCGACCGGAGATCGCTATCTCTACAAGTTAGATGATGTGGACGAACGCCCGGACCCCGCGTCGCGCTTTCAACCAGATGGAGTTCACGGGTCGTCGCAATTGGTCGATTTGAGGACGTTTCAGTGGTCTGACTCGAATTGGAAAGGGCGGCCGCTGGGGAGCAGCATCTTCTATGAACTCCACGTGGGGACCTACACTTCCGAGGGAACTTTCGAGGCGATCATCGAGCGTTTGCCGGAGCTTGTCGACTTAGGCGTAACGACGATCGAGCTGATGCCGGTGGCCCAATTTCCTGGCTCCCGAAATTGGGGCTACGACGGCGTATATCTTTTTGCGCCACAGAACAGCTATGGCGGGCCGTATGCCCTGCAGGGATTGGTGGACGCGGCGCACGCCCAGGGTCTGGCGATGGCTTTGGACGTTGTCTACAACCATCTGGGACCGGAGGGCAACTACCTGGCGGAGTATGGACCTTATTTCACCGAAAAGTACCGGACGCCCTGGGGGAAAGCGCTGAACTTTGACGACGCGCAGAGCGATTCGGTACGGCGCTTCTTCATCGAGAATGCCCTCTACTGGCTGAAAGAATTTCATTTCGACGCACTGCGGCTCGACGCGATTCATGGGATTTTTGATTTCAGCGCGCGGCATATCCTGAGGGAACTGCAAGACGAAGTAAGCGCGCTAGCCACGCAGCTCGGGCGCGAAATCCATTTGATCGCGGAAAGCGATTTAAACGATGCGAGAATCCTGCTTCCGCACGAAAAAGGCGGATACGATCTGCCGGCACAATGGAGCGACGATTTCCATCACTCGTTGCACACGCTTCTGACCAAGGAGCAAACCGGATACTACGGGGATTTTGGCCGCGTTCATCACTTGGCGACGGTGATCAAAGACGGCTGGTGCTATCGGGGACAGTTTTCGAAATACCGTCAGCGGCGGCACGGGAACTCAGCGAGCGGCATTTCAAAATCCCATTTTGTGGTGTGCAGTCAAAATCACGACCAAGTGGGAAACCGCGCACTTGGCGAACGATTGAGCCAACTCGTCAGCTTTGAGGGACAAAAGCTGGCGGCGGGTGTGACGCTGTTATCGCCCCTCGTGCCGCTTCTTTTCATGGGCGAGGAGTACGGAGAAACTTCACCTTTCCTGTATTTCACCAGCCACGGAGACAAGAATCTTATCGAGGCGGTGCGTTGCGGACGCCGCGAAGAATTTGCCAGTTTTGGCTGGAAACACGAGACACCCGATCCGCAGGCCCAGGCAACTTTCGAAGCATCGGTATTGAAACACGAGCTAGAAGAGCAGGAACCGCACGGGACGCTGCGAACTTTCTATAAGAAACTGATTGAGCTGCGCAACGTGTGTCACTTGGGGCCGGATTCGAACGTCGAAACTAGCGCGGATGAGGATCATGAATGCCTTTGGCTTTTGCGAACATCCGACTCGAGTGCGATAGCGGCACTTTTCTTTTTCGGCCGCAGCGAATTAGAAACGGAAGGGACGGTGCCGCCCGGTCGATGGCTGATAAAGCTTAGCTCGGCGGAATCGAGATGGCTCGGTCCGGAAAGGAAGTTGAGGGAAGGGATGGAGCTGAATCCCACGTCTCGAATCACGTTGTCGCCTCAATCATTCCTCCTCTTGGAGCGCGCTGCAACGGAGAGAATCTGAAGTGTCCTTCAAGCGCATTCCTACATCCACATATCGCCTCCAATTCAACGATCGCTTCCGCTTTCAGGATGCCCTAGGGCTGCTGGATTATTTTGCGACACTGGGGATTTCCGATCTGTACGCATCGCCGCTTCTGGTAAGCCGCCATGGCAGCGGACATGGCTACGATGTGACTGACCCGGCGCATATCGATCCTGAGATAGGGTCCCAAGAAGATTTTGAAGCGCTGCAAAATGGACTGCTGAATCGAGGGATGAGATTACTGCTCGATATCGTCCCGAACCACATGGCCGCCAGCAGCGAAAATCGCTGGTGGATGGACGTGCTGGAAAACGGAGCCGAATCGGCGTTCGCTTCTTACTTCGATATCAACTGGCACCCGCCTTCGCACAACCTGGATGGCAAAATCCTGCTGCCAGTTCTCGCGCGGTCCTTTGGCGAAACGCTCGACGGGGGCGAGCTTCGCCTGATATTCCAAGAGGGAAAATTCGCGATCCAGTACCGCGAATCGCTTTTTCCGCTCGCGCCCAGATCCTATGCGCGCGTTTTGAAAGAGCGCGCCGACGATCTCAAGAAGTCCTTAGGCGAAACCTCTGCTGCCTACGAGGAATATCTCGGCGTCATTTCGTCTTTGTCCTCGCTTTCCGACACGGATCGGGCTGCAACGTCTGGCGAGAGGCGGCTCCGATTTGAGGCGGCGCGGGAGCGGATGAAAGTTCTAATCGCCAGCCATTCGGAAGTGCGCGTGTTGATCGACTCGATTCTCTCGCAATTGAACGGCGATCCTCGCGATTCGGCCAGCTTCTCCCAACTCGAACAAATCTTGGCGGAGCAGAATTACTGGCTGGCGTATTGGCAGGATGTGAATGAAGGGATCAACTACCGACGGTTCTTCGCCATTTCCGACCTGGTGGGCATGCGCGTTGAAGATCCCATCGTTTTCGAAGCGATGCACGAGCAGATCTTCCGCCTGATCGCCAAGGGCGCCATTAGCGGGGTTCGAATCGATCACATCGACGGATTACGCGATCCCGCGGGTTACCTTAGTAAACTCAGCGATCGCATTGCGTCCACTGTATCTTCCGATGGCGGGAAGCCATACGTGATTGTCGAAAAAATACTCGCGCCGCACGAGACGTTGCCCGAGGAATGGCCTGTCGCGGGAACCACGGGTTACGACTACCTCAATTGGGCCAATGGGATTTTTATATCTCCGGCTGGCGCGAAACGGCTAGCCGAAATTTATTCCGGATTTACCAGCAGAGAAGCGGAGTTCGCGGACATCCTTTACGAAAAAAAGAAGCTGGTTATGAACAGCTTGCTGCGCGTGGAGATGCGGTCGCTCGGTAGGCAGTTGGTGGAATTGGCAGGCAAGGATCGCTACGCGCGGGATATTCCGCGCTCGGAATTGACCGATGCTCTGATCGAGACGACAGCCTGCATGGATGTCTATCGCACTTACGTACGAAATTTGGAGGTCCCGCCGGCCGCGCACGAAAGGATTGAAGAGGCCTTGGCACAAGCGCGAATCCGGCGGCCGCGCATGAGTGCGGAATGTTTCGCATTCCTGCGCGAAATCCTGACTCTTCGTAATCCCGCGCATGTGCTTCCGGAGCAGCGCGAGGAGCGCCTGGGGTTCGTGATGCGCTGGCAGCAGCTTACCGGGCCGATTGTCGCTAAGGGATTGGAGGATACGGCGCTCTACGTCTACTACCCGCTGCTTTCGCTGAACGAAGTCGGCGGGAGGCCATCGCTATCGTCCATCGTCTCGCGGGAAGAATTTTATGCGCTGATGCAGGAGCGGCTGCAGCGCTGGCCTCATAGCCTGAATGCCACGTCCACGCACGATACTAAACGGAGCGAAGATATTCGCGCGCGGCTCAATGGGCTTTCGGAAATGCCGGAGAACTGGGAACAGCAGATCGCGAAATGGGCTGCTTGTAATGAAAAGCACAAGCAGGTAATCGAGGGCCATAAAGTCCCCGACGCAAACGAGGAGTATTTGATCTATCAAACACTTATAGGTTTATGGCCGCTCGATCCCTCGAAGGCTTCGTCGATCACCGAGCGCCTCGAGGCATACCTCGTAAAGGCCACGCGAGAGGCCATGATTAACACCAGGTGGACGGAGCCGAACAAAACTCACGAAAGCGCGTTGACTCGGTTTATCGAGGAACTTCTTAATCCTAAAAACGAAGGCTTCCTTCGCGACTTCAGCGCTTTTGAAAAGAAGACCGCGTATTGCGGCATGATTAACAGCTTGGCCGGCGTTCTACTTAAAATCACGTGCCCAGGTGTTCCGGATTTTTATCAAGGCTCGGAGCTGTGGGATTTCCGCCTCGTTGATCCAGATAATCGCGGGCGTGTCGATTTCGGCGAGCGCTCACGCTTGATTGAATCCGTGGTGCGCCAGAGTGACGCTGATCTGACGTCCGCCGCGCGGGATTTTGTGAAACATTGGCCCGACGGACGAATAAAATTGCATGTGATCCGGCAGGCTCTCGCGTATCGGCTTAAGAACGGTGAACTGTTTTCCAAAGGCGACTTCATTCCGTTGGAAGCGCGGGGCAAGCGCGCAGAACATCTGATCGCCTATATGCGGAGGCTGGGTGATCTGTGCGCGCTCACCGTAGTGCCAAGATGGCTCGCTGCGTCTCAGAGCGATTCCGGCGAGACAGACCTTTGCGAATTTTGGCAGGATACGAGCCTTGTCCTTCCCCGAGAAACTTCTGGTTCGTGGCGAAACATTTTTACGGACCGTGGGATTAGGGGCCAACTTTTCGACGGCAATCAGACGCTGCCGATGGGCGATCTATTAGCTGAATTTCCGGTTGCCCTTCTGGTCCCGGATAGCGAGAGTTCTGGTGAACGCAACTGACTTGTCACGCAAGCGGACGCTCTCTCCGGTTGCGAAGTTGTCGTGCTCGCGCTTCGTGATATCATTCCTGCCGTCGGGCAGTGTCGGCCTCAGATTTTAGATATCCCGCCGAAAACGGCGTGGTCTCCGCTCGGACTCTGCCGCAGCGAACCGCTCGCAAAAGAATAATTTTAGCATCAGAGGTATTTGCTCATGGCGATGATTACCGGTGGAGAACTTGTCGTACGAACGCTGATGCGGGCCAACGTCAAAAATATTTTCGGCCTTCATGGCGCGCACCTTGAAACCATCTTCCAATCTTGCCTCGATCATCACATTCCAATTACTGACACGCGCCATGAAGTGGCAGCCGGCCATGCAGCCGAGGGCTACGCGCGCGCCACTCGCAGCCTGGGAGTCGCCATGGCCACGGCGGGGCCAGGCTTTACGAATATCATCACTTCGATTGCCAACGCTTACCTGGATCGCACGCCGGTCCTTTACATCACGGGATCGGCCGGCCTCGCGCAGGCCGAAACCAACACTCTACAGGCCGGACTCGACCAGGTTGCCGTCGTCACTCCCATTACAAAGTGGGCGCATCGCATCACCGTCGCGCAAGAGATCCCCCGCCTCGTGGCGCATGGGGTTCGCCTCGCAACCTCGAATCCGACCGGCCCCGTGCTTCTGGATATGCCGATGGACGTGCTGGGAGCGCAAATTGACGAGAACTCGGTCGCGATCCCTGAGAAAGTTCTCATCGGTTCGCGATCTTTCCCGGATGCGACAGAGGTGGACGAAGCGCTGAAGCTGCTAGCGGGTGCGGCGCGGCCCGTGATCATGATTGGACCCGGAGCCTACTTTTCTGGCGCGGAAGCTGAATTGCGCGAATTCGCCGAAGCCACGGGCATTCCCGTTTATTCGGATTTTCAAGCGCACGGCTTGCTTCCGAGCGATCACCCGCTCTATGGCGGCACGTTTCACAAGATGGCCGACCTTTCCGCGCCCAATCAACGGCCTGACGTCGTCCTAGCTCTTGGCGTTCGATTCGGTCTTTTCACTCTGGGCATGAGCGACCTCGTAGTTCCGCTGGCCGCCAAGATCATTCACGTCGAAACCGACCCGAAAGAAATCGGCAGGCTAAGACAAGTTGCTGTCGGAATCGTAGCCGACCCGCGCGAGACTCTGCGAGTTCTGAACACCAATGCAAAGTCGCGGAAATGGCCGGATCGCAGCCGCTGGCAACAAACTGTTGCCAACGCCAAGGTCGAGCGATGCAAGCGTGCGCAACCCGATTTGAATCGCGCCGCTCCGCACATTCATCCTTTTCAGGCGGTTTCCGCAATCGTCGACAACATGCCCGCAAGCACCATCGTCATCGGTGATGGCGCGGAAGCCTATCACTGGATGAACGAGGTGATCCGCCAGAATCAGCCGGGAAGTTACATCACGCATGGTTTCCTAGGAGCAGTAGGCATGGGCCTCGGCCTCTCCATCGGCGCTCAAGTCGCCAATCCGGATCGCCCCGTTCTGTGCCTCGCAGGAGACGGCGCGATCGGCTTCACCATCGCCGAATTTGACACCATGGTCCGCCATCAACTCCCTATCGTCGTCGTGGTGATGAACAACCACAGTTGGGCGGCATCACAACACTTTCAGGAAATTGTCTCCGGGAAAAATCGGCTGACGGGCACGGAACTGCGCGACGCTAAGTATCACGAGGTCGCTGCGGCCTTCGGATGTCACGCCCAGCGCGTAACCGAGATACAGGAGCTCGGCCCCGCTATCAAAGCCGCCTTCGCGAGCGGCAAGCCCGCATGCATCAACATAGCAATTGACGTGGTTCCGCTGCCACCCGAACTTCATCTGCTCATGGCGCGTCACTGAGCGAGTCACTGCCGATGCAAATCCGTCACCTAGGGAAAAACGGACCTGAAGTTTCCGCGATCGGTCTCGGCTGCATGGGCATGTCCGGAACGTACGGAGTGGCAGACGAGGAAGAAAGCGTCGCAACCATTCATGCTGCTATCGAAGCGGGCGTCACCCTGTTTGACACCGGCGACTTTTACGGCATGGGACATAATGAGATGCTGCTGCAAAAGGCACTCGCCGGTCAGCCGCGGGATCGTCTTTTCATCGGAGTGAAATTCGGCGGGATGCGCGCCCCCAACGGCGCGTTCATCGGCATTGACGCCCGGCCAGCCGTCGTGAAGAATTTCCTCGCGTACAGCCTCCGCCGCCTCGGAACCGATTACGTGGATCTCTATCAGCCGGCGCGAGTCGATCCCTTCATCCCAATCGAGGATACGGTGGGCGCAATTTCGGAAATGGTGAAGGCCGGATACGTGCGCCATATTGGGCTTTCAGAGGCGTCCGCCGAAACAATCCGCCGAGCGCATGCGGTTCATCCCATCGCCGCGCTGCAAATCGAGTATTCGCTGGTTTCACGCAGCGTTGAAGCGGAGATCCTGCCGGTGCTACGCCAACTCGGTATCGGCCTGGTCGCGTACGGCGTTTTCTCGCGAGGACTGCTTACGGGCCACATGCCCAGCCCCGAGAGCGCATTGCGCGGAGATATCCGCGCTCACTTTCCAAGGTTTCAGGGCGAAAATCTGGCCCGCAACCAAAAGTTGATATCGCGATTGCAGGAGATCGCTACGAAAAAGGGAATCAACGTGGCGCAGCTCGCCCTCGCCTGGGTCCTCTCCAAAGGAAAAGAAATAATCCCACTAGTCGGCGCACGCCACCGCCAGCAGTTGAAGGACGCACTCGAAACGCTTCCAATTTCATTATCGTCGGACGAGATCGCCGCCATCGAGCGCACCGTGCCGCCAGGATCGGTCGCAGGCGAGCGCTACGGTGCCGAGCAAATGGCCGTTCTCGATAGCGAGCGCCGAACGGGAGCGGCAGGTTCATCTCGCTGATGTAGCCCTACCGATGCAGAAGCGGGCGAAAGGCGGCGATCCGGCGCTCCCGCGCATATCGGGCGTAGTCCGAGGATACGAGAAGAATCTTTACACGGGAGGTCGAAATGGCGCAAGTACCTGTTGGTGTAAAGAAAAATCGTCCACGGTGAAAAGCGCCGGCACCGTTGTTATCCAACGAGGATCTGCGCCTGGCAGGGCATGCCGTCTTAGGCTTTGCGTCGGTAACACTCGCGCGAATGGTCGTCCACCATTCCTACGGCCTGCATGAACGCGTAGCAAATCGTCGAGCCCACAAACCGGAAACCGCGCCGCTTCAGGTCTTTGCTCATGGCGTCTGATTCCGGCGTGGATGCCGGCAGGCGCTGTGACAATCGCCACGAATTCTTCTTGGTCTTGCCTCCGACGAATTTCCAAATGTAGCTATCGAAGCTCCCGAATCCCCTCTGCACCGCAAGAAACGCCTTCGCATTTGAAATCGTCGCGTTAATCTTCAGCCGGTTACGGACAATTCCCGGGTTGGCCATCAATTCGCGAAACTTGCGCCGGTCATAGTTTGCAATTTTCTTAGCATCGAAACTGTCAAATGCTTCGCGGTAATTCTTGCGTTTTTTCAGGATCGTTTCCCAACTCAACCCGGCCTGCGCTCCCTCAAGAATCAGGAATTCGAAAAGGGTTCGGTCATCATGGACCGGAACGCCCCACTCTCGGTCGTGATACTCGATCATCAGCGGACTGGTTGCCCAATGACATCGCTTTGGCGCGGATTTTGCCTTGAGTTGGCTCACGCGCATTTGTGGAGGACTCCCTAAGAGATGCTGGCTTCGTCCAGCAAGCGCACTGAGTCCGGTTTGAGCTGAAGATTGGTCGCTCCGAGCAGCTCCTTGAACTGATCGGTATTGGTCGCGCTGGCGATCGGAGCCGTAACACCGTGCGCCATGAGCCACGCAAGAGAAATTTGCGCGGGCGTCGCACCGGTGTCTGTCGAAACGGTATCTAGCGCCTTGAGAATCCGGAAACCGCGTTCGTTGAGCATATTTTTCGTGCGATACCCGCGAGCCTTGCCCTGTAGGTCCTTTTCCGAACGGTACTTTCCGGTAAGAAATCCACTGGCGAGTGAAAAATAAGGGATCACGCCGAGATTTTCGCGCCTGCAAAGGTCAGAGAGATCGCCTTCGAAGTCAGCGCGATCGTACAGGTTGTACCAGGGCTGAAGGCTCTCGTATCGTGGTAGGCCACTTTTGGCGCTCACCTCAAGTGCTTTTGCGAGGCGGTCAGCTTTGAAATTGGATGCACCAATCACTCTTACTTTGCCGGCTTTAATCAAATCGGCGAAAGCGGAAAACGTTTCTTCCATCGGCGTTTCAGTGTCGTCTTTATGCGCCTGATAAAGATCAATGTAGTCAGTCTTCAGGCGCGCGAGCGAGCGCTCGACCTCACGAAAAATGTAGGCGCGAGAAAGGCCCTGCTCGCCGGGACCCATCTCCACGCCGAGCTTGGTGGCGATCAGTACTTTATCGCGACCACCTCGTTTGGCGAGCCAGTTACCGATGATCGTCTCGGATTCGCCGCCTTGATTTCCCGGAACCCATTTCGAGTACACATCGGCGGTATCGACCATGTTCAGTCCCGACGCCACGAATGCGTCGAGGAGCTTGAACGATGTGGGTTCATCCGCAGTCCAGCCAAATATGTTTCCGCCGAAAACCAACGGTCCAATTTCCAAGTTCGATTTTCCGAGCCTGCGTTTGATCACGTAAATGCTCCTAGGCCGCGGGCGTCTTTAGCCGTTGCTGGGACAGATGCGGCAAGGGTGATGGTAGTCGAGCGGATAGTGGAGCCGCAACGGCAACCTATTGAAAAAAATAGATGACGCGCTGAATCCCATGGAACGTTTGCTATCATTATCCGTGGCAAACAATATTCGCGTCTAACAAGACGAGGAGACCAATTATACACATGGACTCGGCCAATATTACCAATCCGCAGACAAAAGCTTTTTCCAAAAAAGTGCGCGCAATCACAGTAGTCATTTTCGCGGGTGCGATGGCAATGGCGGGACTGGGAGCGCTTGGGGCCGCGAGAGCTGCTGACACCCCCAAGACGACGATGGACGGCGTTTATACGGCCGCCCAAGCCCAGCGAGGAAAAGCGCAATACAGCCAGAGCTGCGCTACATGCCATATGGACGACCTGAGCGGCAGCGGCCAGGCGTTGCCCCTCGCTGGCGATGCCTTCATGGGAACGTGGGAAGGGCAAAGCGTGGCCGATCTGATGGGCCTGATCCACGACACGATGCCGCAGGACAAACCCGGCACACTCACGCCCGATCAAACTCTAGACACCATCGCGTATTTGCTCCAATACAATCAGTTTCCTACCGGAAAGGATGAACTGAAGAACGATCCTAACGAACTGAACAATATCATTATTACAAAAAAGGCCGCTCCACCCGCGAAGTGATCATGCGTCGTTCGCCGCGGGCATTCTAAGCGATCAATCCTCGCGTAAGGCGGTTCGAGCGTAGCCGCGTGCTATCCGTCAAGAGATTCGGATTCAATCCCGACGTTCCTTTCGCCGGCAGCTTTCTTCTCGTTGTACTTCTTCACCCAAGCGGCGAAGCTCTTTCCAGCTGCTGTGTCACGGCCCGTAAAGGCCAGTGCGGCAATATCGCTGTAGGCAATCGAAAGCTTTTCCGGCCGGTCCTTCGGCATAACGCGGACGAAACATTCGGAAAGGGACGGCCCATTCATTCTGCGGTCGAAGGCGTATCCCTCAATGTTCTGGCCGTTCTTTAAAGTAATCGTCAAATCGCCGCGATAGTCGAATGCCTTCTCCAAAGCAGCGCGGACCTCGGCCTCGGTGGCAAGAGGAGGAATCCAGCCCTCCAGATTTTCATGGACTACGCCGAGATGCTCCTCCTTCGATTCGCTTTGTCTCGAGGTCTTAGTATCTGACATGGGTTTCGAAAATTCCGGCAAACTGAAAAATCGTGAGATGGCGTTTTCGTCCCGCAGTAGGTCCCCTGGCAAGGACTGCGTCGTGGTTCAGTGCTGACTTGCGCGAAATAATTCGGCAACTAATTCCAGCAACCCATTTGTGACGGGCTTTCTGGATAGAGCCAGCAGGCGATAAATCCCGCGGCCACAATCGGAATCCCAACCTTAAGCACATGCGACCAGTTGACGACCGCTCCCGTTACACCCTTCTTGGGCGGATTGTTGTCCGCGCCGCCGGAAGCGTCAGGTACCAACGTTCCTTCGTAGGTCTCACCCTCCGCGATGATTTTCTGGTCCCCATTTACATCTTTCACGACCAGAGTCCCCTTGTAAGAGCTGATTCTCAGCTTCGATGGAGTCAGAAGGCTTACTTGCCCGAAAATGGGATTCGCATCCGCTCCGCGCACAACACCCAGAGGAGTCTGAATTTGGAGTTGGCTGGGCCGGTCGGTGGAGAAGCCCACCGTGCCTCTGTCGACCCTAGCTTGAATCTTATCGTCTCGCGGTTCGAGGCTCGCGGAGCTTAAAGAAAGCAGGTAAATCTGGCTGGCTCCGACGCTCAGCCGCAGGGACCCACCCTGCTCGGTAACGAGGGCGTCATCGGAATACACACTGGCGCCAGTTGCCGCGTTGGCATGGTCCAAATAGGCGTGATCGGCAGCGACAACCATACCAAGAGGTTTGGAAGCCGCAGCCATCAACGGCAGGTTTACTAGGCCCATGGCCAAAAACGTAACCATGACCGCCCGGATCGCCGGTACGACGGACGAGCGCAGAAAGCCCCCTCAGAACTTCAATTTCAATTTAGCGCGCAACTTCGGAAGGAGTCAACATCTTTGCCAGGTCCGCGTATGGTGCTTGGCAATCGAGACGGCAGTCTGAGAATGTTTTCAGTCCGCGTGATCGTCGGGCTCCCTCGGACCGGGAGAAGAAAAGCCCGTGATGCGGCCCCAGGCGCTAGTGCGCCAGTTGTCGGTGATTTCTTTCGCCAAAATCCACGGCGGAAGCTCCATGTAGAGAAAGTCGGAAAGAGCTCCCAGATACGGTTCATACATCTCACGAAGTTTTACGAGCTTGGCTGCGGCGGCCTCATCGTCTCGAAGTCGAAGCCCAGCCTGGGTGAGGGTCGTTCGCAACCGCTGTAGTTCGCCGGCTGGCAAGCGGTCGGCGAGTCCCCCATGAGGGCGTAAGTTGAAGAGCTGCGTCAGATCGACGACGGTGTGCCTGCATATGGCGAACGTGAGGCGAGCCTGCCGCGCCGCGATGTTTTCGACACCGGAGAGGACGATCGCGGTGGCATCCAGAATTGCCGTGAGGGCGGCAAGCCAGGACTCGTTGTTGTGCTGCGACCGGAAGTAGCTCACGGCTGGATATGACACATGGCTTTCCAGAATGGCGGCGGCGGATCGCTCCCAGTCATGTAGCATCTGGTCGAGGGCTTCGACGCCGCCCGGACCGGTGTGACGGCGTAGAAGTTCACACGCCGTTGGCGGAGAGCCGGCGCGGGCATCCAAGAGGACGATGTCCACCTCGCGACGCGAGAACGCCTGATAAATGACCGGCAAATAGCTGAGCACCAGGGCCAGGAAGCCAAAGCCCAGTCCGCTCTCCGTCACCGCAAGAAGGCGCTCTACGCCAGCGTGCGGAACCACGTCGCCGAGCCCGAGCGTAAAGAATGTCGTCCCGCTGAGATAAACGCACGTGGAAAAGGATTGAGGAATCGCATTCGCGATCGCTGCGCTGCGGTAAAGCAGACCGAAGCCCAGGATCAGCGCTCCCGCCCAGAACACGAAAAGGAAAAGCAGCGAAAGTGGACCGTAAAAACTCAAGAATGTTTCGCGGACTCTGGTCCTTTTGATTTCATGCGCCAGGGACCTCCAGGGAAACCAAGTGACGCGATAGAAAAGCACCGTGATCCGCCAGCGGCGAGCGACCCTCCGCGGGAGGACGATCGTCTCAAACGCCTCCCACAAGACGGTGGCCACGATCAAGAATCCAATGACAGCCGGAAAGAGCGTCACGGAGTTTGTTCCAGCACTGCCGCCATCGTGATTTCTGCCTTCAGCACCCGCGAAACGGGGCAGTTCGCCTTGGCGCTATCCGCTGCAGCTTGGAACGCCGATGGTGAGATGCCCGGGACCTTGCCGGACACTTCAAGATGAACCCGCGAAATCGTCCAACCGGCCTCAAGCTTTTCGAGCGACACGGTAGCGACAGTTTGGAGGCGCTCCGCGACAAAGTTGATTGTCCCAAGTTGTGCGGAAAGCGCCATCGTAAAGCATCCGGCGTGTGCCGCGGCAATCAGTTCCTCGGGATTGGTGCCCTTGGAGTTTTCAAATCGCGTGGTGAATGAATACGGGGTGCTCGAAAGGACGCCGCTAGCGGTGGAAACTGTTCCCTTTCCATCTTTGAGTGCGCCATTCCAAACAGCCGTGGCTGATCGCTGCATGGTGTTCTCCGTGTGCCTGAAGTTGAGCGAAACGTCAGGGAATCAAAACGATTTTGCCGTAAGCGCCGGGCTCCATCACAGCTTTGTGGGCGCGCGGAGCCTCGGAGAGCGGGATTTCTTGACCGATCACCGGACGCAGCGTTCCGTTCTCCAGACCGGCGACGAGCGCGGAGTGAATGCCAGTGACGTCTTCGGGCGTGGCGTTCCAAAGGCTCATGCCGAGAATCGCGGCGTCACGCGTCATCGTATTTCGCGCATCGATTTCGACGGTGCCGCGGCTACCGACCACCACTACGCGGCCGCGTGGAGCGAGAATCGTGAGGTCGCGACCCAGGTTTACATTCGACAGCATTTCGATGATCACGTCGTAGCCGCGTCCTTCAGTGAGCGAGAGCGCCTCGTCAAAATGGCTCGCCGATTTGTGGTCGAGGACGTGATGCGCCCCTTCCGCGGAGACGAGTTGCTTGCCCCGATCCGACCCTGCCGTACCGATTACGCGCAGCCCGGCGGCGCGCGCAAGCTGTACAGCGGCAATGCCCACTCCTCCGCTCGCGCCATGGACCAGTACAGCCTCTCCGCCGCGCGCCTGTGCTCGCTGGAAAAGCGCACGGTAGGCGGTGCCGTACGGAACATGCATGGCTGCGCCCTGTGCGAACGACGCATTTGCCGGTAGCGGAAATACTGTGTGCTGCTCACACAACGCTTGCTCGGCATAGGTGCCGGTCAAACTGCCCGCAAGGTAAACTCGATCGCCGGCCTTGAACCGCGTGACTCCGGTTCCAACTGATTCAACTGTACCGCCGCCGTCCGTCCCCGGTGTGTACGGAAGCGCCGGTTTCCGCGTGTACGTTCCCGTGCGCATATAGGTGTCAGCGGGGTTCACGCCAACCGCGCGAATGCGGATCACAAGTTGACCGGCGCCGGGTTTCAGATCGGGAACCTCCTCGAGGCGCAATACGTCAGGTCCGCCGAATTCGTGCACGCGAATTGCTCTCATGGACACCTCTCGATCGGCGATTGAAAACTGTCGGGTTCGTTGGGATTCTTCGCAGACATCAGTCGTGTTTTCGATGTAAATGCGGTGGAGATAGATTCAACGAAAGGTCGCGGCCGTTTGCCGTCCCGTTTGAATCAGCGCGGCCCAGTCGTTTGCGAAGGCGCGAGCCGCCCGCTAAGCTCCTGGAAATTTTGATTGATATGGTGCAGCTGCCTTCCAGTAACACTCTCCCAAGTCCCAAACAGCAGAAATGGGACCAGCGCCGCCAGAACCCATAGCTTGGCTTTGCGCGGAACCTTCGCCTCCGGTTCCCAGCGGAAGAGCTGCCGCGAGACTTCGAATGCCACCACCAGTCCCAGCGCGAGAGCCGCACTGTCTTCCAGCACTTGATAGCCGGTAGCCATCCGCGCGCCGGCGGACTCCAGACCCGTAGCCAGATACTGCGCGGGTATGAAAAGAGCCACGCGCTGCAGCCAACCTGGAAAGGCAGCCAGCGGGATCGTTGCGCCGGATAGAAAGAGGAAACCCATCCAGATCAGGTTGTTGATCATCTGAGTTTCCTGCATGGTGTTGGTTACGCTCGCGACGATCAGTCCTAGGGCGGAGAATGTGGCCGACCCAATCGTCACCAGGATGAAAATCGCCCAAAGGTTTCCCCACGATTGCATGTGAAATGCCAGGCGACACACCAGAATCTCAAGTATCACTATTGGCAGCGCCATGAAATAGTTGGAGAGGATGCTAGATGCCAACATCGATCCCGCACCCAGAGGCGCCAGCCGAAATCGCCGCAGAATGCCTTGTTCGCGGAAAGTCACCAGTTGCACGCTGAGTCCCCAGAAACTGCCCATCACGGTGACTGTCAGAATGGCTCCGAGAATATAGCCCATCCATTCCGCCCTGCCTCTGCCAAAGAAAAGGACCGCGCCGAGCAAAAACAGGAGCGGCATCACGAAGCTGAAGAAAAAGAATGCGCGGTTGCGCACGGCCAGGCGCATACGCATCGTCGTGAGCGTCCATGTATTGCTCACAGCATTCCCTCCCCTTGAGTACCACTGGCAGCAGCGATCATTCACGCAGCCGGCGGCCGGTTAGCTCGATAAACACATCTTCCAGCGACGGTGAGAACATTTCCAGGCTTTGCAGCTCGTTGCTTTCCGCTTCGAGCTGTTTCACCAACGCCACGATCGTTTGCGGCGGCTTTGCCGAATGCAGCACGTAAGTGCCTGCGAATTCTCGGCAATCGGACACGCCTTCCAGGTGCGCGAGCAAGCCGTTCACCGCAGGTCGTGCAAGGCGCACTTCGATGCGCGTCGTCCCTGCGGAATTACGCTTTAGTTCCCGGGGCGTGCCTAGCGCCATCACCCTCCCGTGGTCCACGATGGCCACCCGGTCGCATAAGCGTTCAGCTTCCTCGATATAATGTGTAGTCAGCAGGACCGTCTTCCGGCCCCGTTTGAGCTCCTCGATAATGTCGTAAATCTCGCGGCGTACCTGCGGATCGAGGCCGGCAGTCGGCTCATCCAGAAAGACAACCTCCGGATCATTCACCAGCGCCATGGCGAGCGCCAGCCGTTGCTTTTGCCCTCCAGAGAGGTGGCTGTAGAACGCGCTGCGTTTTTCAGCTAACTGAAATCTCTCAAGGAGTTCGTCCGTATTGGCACGGCGCTGATAGAAGTCCGCGAAGAGCTCGATCGCTTCGTCCACACGCAGCTTGTCGGGCAAAGAAGTGGACTGCAAGACCGCACCGATCTTCTCTTTGAAAGCGTGCCCGGATTGGCTAGGATCGAGTCCGCATACGCGCACCAGGCCCCGATCTGCTGTTCGAAGACCCTCCAGGATTTCCACCGTGGATGTCTTGCCGGCGCCATTCGGGCCTAGCAACCCAAAAACTTCGCCGCGCTCGACCGCAAAGCTAATCCCGCGCACCGCTTCCACGGCGCCATAGCTTTTGTAAAGGTCCTCGACCTGGATAATTGGATCGCCCAAGGAATAAGTCCTGCGTATCGAAACAATACTTTTATCACAGTCGCGATGGCAGCGCGAATCAGCGCGGCTTTGGGACCCGGCGTTTGCGTCCGGAGGAGCGCTTTTTCGTGGGGAGCCAAATGTAGCGCGCCGTATCGACGCGCCTGCGCTCACCGATCTCGACGCCCTCGGCCGCCAGCAGCCGCCGCTGAAGACTCCCGTACGGCTCGGGAATCATCAGCCGTCCGCCCGCGCCAACCACGCGATGCCAAGGGATGCCTCGACCGCTTGGACACGCCGCCATCGCGTAGCCAACCGCGCGCGCTCCGCCTCGTAGCTTAAGCGCCTTTGCGAGACTTCCGTAGGTGGTCACGCGCCCTCGCGGGATTCGCTTCACCAACCGATAAACCGGCTCCCAGGACATCGTTCTTCGGCTCCCGCTCCCCCCGAACTCCACCTGCGAATTTGGCATCTAAATCAACAGGGGAAAGTTTTGTTTATCGAACCCATTTCGGAACTCGACTCAACCTCGCCTAACCTTCCTGTTTGCGCCCAGTCAACCGTTCCGCAAGAGTAATAACCAATTCGAAGCAACCTTCCCGAGTCCACAGCATCGTACCATTGACTGTGTAGTGGATGGTCCTTACACTACGGACTGCTATAAAGTATCCGGGCCGGAAGGAGAGAACGCTGTGGCATTCGTTCGGAAAAAGGGAAAAAGGTACTTCCTGGTGCACAACGTTCGCCGGCGCGGAAAAGTGCAGCAGTTGCATCTGGCGCGGTTGGGTGAGAGGCCGCGTATCACGGACGAGGTGGTTCGGAAAGTTGCCCGAAATCATCCCTTCCTTGATCTCGATTGGGGGCGCCTGCGCGAGCAGGTGAGCAGTCGGGTAGAGCTGTTCGACGTGAAATCGCCGTACGTGCGGAATCTGATGCATTCGCTGCGCAGCCTGAACCTGGACCTGGCCGATCTGTCGCCGCCGCTTCTCGTGCTCGCGGACCGCGCCAATTCAGGCCGGGAACTGGTCACGCAATTGCGACTGCTTCGTTCGACGGTCGATATCAAGCTGGATCAGTTCGAGCGGTCCGAACCGGTCAGTCGCGATGGCGGGCGACGGTACCGGTAGGGGGGCAAGACCATGGGTGGACAAGCGTTTCAACTCGACCCGACCCTGCGCAGCGTGGAGTCGCGGGATTTTGAAGGCGGGCTGCGCCGAAAAATTGTCGGACAGGATGAAGCGGTGCAGGCCGTCGTGGACCTGTACCAGGTTTTCCGCGCCGGCCTGAATTCACCGGGGCGGCCGGTGGGGAACCTTCTGTTTCTCGGGCCCACTGGCGCCGGCAAAACTCGCGTCGTCGAAGCCACGGCCGAAGTGCTCTTCGGGGATCCCCGCGCCGTGATCAAGGTGGACTGCGCCGAATTTCAGCATTCGCACGAAATCGCCAAACTGATTGGCTCGCCTCCGGGATATTTGGGGCACCGCGAAACGCATCCGCTCATCACTCAGGAGGCCCTGGCCCAGTATCATACCGACAAGCTCAAGATCAGCTTTTTGCTGTTCGACGAAATCGAAAAGGCCAGCGATGCTTTGTGGCAATTGCTACTGGGCATTCTCGACAAGGCGACGCTGACGCTCGGCGACAATCGCCGCGTCGATTTGTCGCAGACCATGATCTTCATGACCTCGAATCTCGGAGGCGGAGAAATAACGGAATTGATGACCGGCGGCCTCGGCTTTGCGCCGGAAGTGCGCGCCGAATCGAAGCCTAAGCTCGACGAAAAGGTCGAACGGACCGCCTCGGAAGCTGCCAAGAGAAAATTCGCGCCCGAGTTTATGAACCGCATCGACAAAGTCGTCGTTTTCCATCCCTTGCGGTCGCAGCAACTCGAGCAGATTCTCGAGATCGAACTCGGAATGGTGCAGCAGCGCGTCCTCGAAACCGCCAAGGGGCGTTTCCTCTTCCGGCTTACTCAGCCTGCCCGGGAATTCCTTCTGCGCGAAGGGACGGATCTCAAATATGGCGCGCGACACCTGAAACGCGCGATTGAGCGGCATCTGGTTTACCCGCTGGCCAGCTTGCTTGCGACCAACCAGGTTACGCTGGGTGACGTGCTCTCGATCGACTGGAGCACAGGCGCCTCCGTGTTAACATTCTTGAAGGAAGCTGAGGGTGCGCTCGTTCCCGTGATCTCGCCTGAACCAGCGCCCCTCGCAGGCGCTGCTGCTGCAATTTCCGATGGAAAGGAGTTGTCTTTCCCGACTCCCGTGACGGCGGCCGCCGAGGTTCCCTTGCCCCTGACCAACCACCGCAGTGCGCCGACGGAAAAGGCTAAAAACGAGAAAGGATAAACGCCTAGCCTGTGGTCACCCTCTGTTCTCAATGCGACAAGGCTGAGAGCAAATGCTCCTGCGAAAAGTATTGCTGTTTCTGCCAGTCGCAAGAGCACGTGCATCTCTGCGTGGACGGACTGTACTATTGTCCCGACTGCCGTGAAGCCTGCGATGTGCGGTTAGCTGACACAGACGACCGTCGCTAGGTTCATCTGCCCCCGCCGCGTAAAACTACCTCTTAAATGCATGTGTGGAGATTCTTACGAGGGCGGGCTCTGCCGAAACGCTCTACTATTGGAGCGCCTTAGCGCCTTAGCTCCTTACATCGGGGTCGCAAACGCGTGGCTGCGAATCAGAGCGAGCAGTTGGTCCTGCGTTACCGGCACATCTACCTTCAGCCGGTCCCCCGCGGGACCTACCTGCACTTGATCGAGAGCGCCCGCGAGGTCCGGATTTGACTGCGATTCCTGGTAGCGCCGGTACATCAGGCCGGCCTGCAGCGCGGCGGAGAGCAGGTTTGCATCGTCCGGCGAGTTACAAACGGCTTGAAAGTGCGTATCCACGCCCTCGTCTACGCTCACGCTGATTGTCATCGCGCGTATGCGCTTGATGATGGCGGCCGCTTGCGGAAATTGGTTGGCTTGCGGAATCAGTTGCTGCATGGCCAGGTTTGCGTAGTCCTTGTTCAGTGCCGCCCAAATGATCCCCGTCCCGTTGGCCTCATTGATCAGCGGAAACAACGTATCGTTTGTCAGCAAACTCTGCGCCACTCCTGAGCGCACGTCGATGAGCTTTTCCAGCGCCGAGCGGTGGCCGAAGGCCGCCGTGTTCGGATCGATGAACATGAACAGAATGTCGTCAGGGCCCGAGCCGCTGCCGAACGCGTAGAGATGATAGCCGTGGACTTCGACCACGGGCAGCTTCTGCTGTTTGAATCGCGCTTCGCTCGACGACGAGTCGAAACTTCCCAAAGCCACTCCCACCACCTGTTCACCTTTGCCTTGCGCCGCTGCGATTCCGCCCCAGGCCAGTTCATCAACCTGCGTATCCGGATCCACTCCGGCGGAAGAAAGGAACTTCTCGAATTGGCGGAACCGACTGGGAAGAAGCTGGTCGCGGAGCTGCGGAAACCATGGAAACTTGCGTGCGGACTTTAGATCGGCGTAGGCGAACTCGCCAATGTCTTTCGGAAACATGCCGATCACCGAAGTGCTAAGGGTACCGGCGTCAATCCTCGGCGCAATCCCCACGAGACCGGCGAGCAATAGCCCAATCCCAAGAAAAGTTACGTAAGTCGCCTTCCTCATAATCCGTTGCCCTCTGGAGTTCGCTAAATACGCTACCAGATATCCTTCCGTCCGGCCTCTACAGGACTCTCAGTGATACGTAATGTTAATGACCGGCATTCGGAGCGCACGCGTTCGCCCATGCCGGCGTCCGTCACCGATTCGAGGTTTATGGCCACGTTTTCAAGAGCGCCACGAACCGCGGCAGATGCCATCAGACGCGCTACGCGAACGTCTGACAACATAGATGGGCTGGATAGCGGTTCCAGTTGGCCAAGGCGCTCAAATAATTGCGCCGCCTCTCGCGCGATTTCGAGCGGCACCTCAATAGCCTTAACTAGAGCGTTCTGAATGGCTGTGTGGCGCCCCCGGATCTCCTCCGGCGTGTTATTGGGAAGTTTGTAGGCGACCATGACGGATTGGAACGATTCGGCATCGCGGTCAATCGTTATCGCGAGTCTGCGGGATGCCGCATCGAACTCTTTCACCGCCTCATCGAGCCGCTGTTTATCCGTCGCGCCACGTTTCTTAGTGCCCGATAAGCCTGCGACCATCTGTCCGAGGCTTGCCGCGAGTGCGCCCGCCAGCGCTGCGGCGGAGCCTCCTCCCGGAGTTGCGGTCGGCTGCCCCACCGCTTCCAGAAATGGCATTACGATGGCGGCCAAGCTGCTCTTATTTGCGCCGCCCTCCATCAGCGATTCTTCCAGTCGATTCTCTAACACTTGGGCGGGCGAAAAGTTTTCAACTTTGAGATAGTTCTCGGCGGTCATTTCGATCGCGCGCTTCGGGATCAGGCCCACGATCTCGCTCCCCGCAATTCCAACGCCGTGGCGCTCTGCCTCGCGCTTCACCGTTTCGAACACCAGATGAATTGGGGTCTGCTCGAAGTCCGTCAGGTTCATCGAGACTTGTGCGAGATTCCGCGCCCGCAGGTCCACCCCCATGGCCTTCACGAATGGCAAGCCGCCACTCGAAAAACGAATCGTCTTGGCGATTTTCTTCGCGATGGCAACATCGGGGGTATTCAAATTAATGTTGTAGGCGATCAGGAATTTGCGAGCCCCCACCACTGTGGCTCCGGCCGTGGGGTGAAGGCAGGCATCGCCGACATCAGGGGCACGGTCGGGATTGCGAAGAACTTCCTCGCACAATCCCTCAAATTGTCCTCGGCGAATGTTCTCCAGATTCACGCGATTGGGACGCTGTGCCGCGGCTTCGTAAAAATAAACGGGGATGCGATAGCGCTCCCAAATTTCGCGGCCGGCCTTTTTCGCCAGGATCACACAATCCTCTAAAGAAACACCTTCGAGCGGGACAAAGGGCACCACGTCCGTCGCACCGATGCGGGGATGCGCGCCCGTTTGCCGCGTCAAATCGATCAGTTCCGCGGCTTTGCCCACCGCGCGCACGGCAGCTTCAACGATCGCGTCCGGAGCGCCCGCTAGCGTAATCACGCTTCGGTTGTGGTCCGCGTCGCTCTCTCGGGCCAGCAAAAAGACCTCGGGGACTTTACGTATCGCAGCTGCGATCGCGTCCACTTTGGATAGATCGCGGCCTTCTGCAAAATTTGGAACGCATTCAACGAGCCGTTTCATCGATTAGCTTTTATTCGAGTGGATCACCACGCCGCGCTTCATCGTCAGGTTGCAGAGGTTCATACCAAAATAATACGGAATCTCGCGGTAGGAGGCTACGTCAAAGGCCGCGAGGTCCGCATATTTGCCAGCCTCAAGCGAGCCAATGCAATCCTGCTGGCGCAGCGAGTAGGCGGGATTTATCGTGGCCGCGGAAATCGCCTCTGGGGGAGTGATGCGCATTTGAGAGCAGGCGAGCGAGAGAATCATCGGCATGCTAAGCGTGGGACTCGTGCCCGGATTGAAATCGGTGGCCAGCGCTACGATGGCGCCAGCATCGATCAGCTTACGCGCGGGAGCGTAGCAGCCGGTGCCCAGATGAAAGCCGCAGCCCGGAAGTAGGGTGCATACGACATTCGAGAGTCCAAACGCGCGGATATCACTGGCGTCGATTTTTTCGAGATGATCGGCGCTTGCGGCCGAAACTTCGATCGCCAGGCGCGCCGCCCCCGTATGCGCGAGTTGCTCGGCGTGAATCCGCGGCACCAAGCCGCAGGCTCGGCCCGTCGCAAGGATGCGCCGCGATTGCGCCACGGTAAACGCGCCGCGGTCGCAGAACACGTCGCAGAATTCCGCAAGACCGGACGTTGCCACAGCCGGGATCCAACGTTTCACCAGCAAGTCAACGAACGCGTTTGGCCGTCGACGGAATTCCGGCGGCACAATGTGCGCGCCCAGAAAAGTTCGCGCGATATCGAGGGGCTGGTCTTGATGCAACTGCTGAAGGATGCAGAGTATTTTCGTCTCGCTTTTCCAATCGAGTCCGTAACCGCTCTTGGCTTCGATCGTAGTGGTGCCGTGCGCGGCAAATTCGCGGAGACGGGCGTTGGCACTAACCGCGAGCGCTGCCGCAGAGGAGCGCCGCAGGTCTCGAACGGTCGTACGAATGCCGCCGCCATTCTTTGCGATTTGCTCGTACGTTTTTCCGGAGATCCGCTGCTCGTATTCATCTGCGCGGCTCGCTGGGAAAATCAGGTGAGTGTGCGAATCGACGAAGCCGGGGAGAACCACGCGTCCGCCCAGATCGAGCTTTTCGGCGCCGCGCGCGGCTCGCAGTCGCTCGATTCGGCGGCGCGGGCCAACAGCAGCGATGCGACCGTTATGAACGAGCAACGCGCCGTCGCGAATGATGCCGAGATCGGAGAGAGCGTGGCCGCGCCGGGGTACAGCCCCGCGCAGAGTAAGCAGCTCTGCACAACCGGTAATCAGCCAATCAGACACGACGATTATCGGAATAGTAACTCACGGGATCGCGAAAAAGGCCAGAAATCGGAATCGGCCGCGCTCATGGCTTGTCACCCGGCATCGGAATATTAATTCCGGATTTACGGGCGAAGGCGATGGCCTCGGGATAGCCGGCGTCGGCGTGGCGCGCGGCGCCGATTCCCGGATCGTTTGTGAGCACCCGCTCGATGCGCGCGGCCATTCCCCGCGTGCCATCGGCGACCAACACCTGTCCCGCGTGCAACGAATAGCCGATCCCCACGCCGCCGCCATTGTGGATCGAAACCCAGCTTGCACCACTCGCGGTGTTGAGCAAGGCATTCAGCAGCGGCCAGTCCGCCACTGCATCGGAGCCGTCGCGCATTTTTTCTGTTTCACGGAAAGGCGAGGCGACGGAGCCGCAATCGAGGTGATCGCGTCCGATCACGATGGGCGCCTTCAATTCCCCGCGCGCAACCAAATCGTTGAGCGCAAGGCCGAATTTTTCGCGCTGGCCATAGCCGAGCCAGCAGACGCGGGCAGGCAATCCCTGAAAGCGCACACGCTTCTGCGCGAGCGCAATCCAGCGGCAGAGAATTTGATCCTGTGGAAACATTTCGAGAACGAGCTTGTCGGTGCGATGAATATCGGCAGCTTCGCCGGAAAGCGCAACCCAGCGAAATGGTCCGCGGCCTTCACAAAATAACGGGCGAATGTAGGCGGGGACAAAACCCGGAAAATCGTAGGCGTTTTTCACGCCTTGCTCGAAGGCAAACGTCCGGATGTTGTTGCCGTAATCGAACGTGACGGACCCAAGCTTTTGCAGCGCGAGCATGCCTTCCACATGCTTGGCAATCGATTCGAGCGAGCGCTTGCGATAGCTTCCAGGATCGGCTTTGCGAAGCTCGGCGGCTTGCTCGACGCTCAGTCCTTGAGGAATGTAGCCGCCGATCGGGTCGTGGGCGCTAGTTTGATCGGTGAGGAGATCGGGAACCACGCCGCGCCGCGCGAGCTCGGAAATCAAGTCCGCGCAATTGCCGACCAAGCCGACCGACGTAGCTTCCCGTTTGCGGACCGCATTTTTCAGGATGCGGAGAGCTTCGTCGAGATCGTTTACCATCACATCGCAGTAGCCCGATTTCACGCGGCGCTTGATTCGTTCCGGATCGACGTCGATGCCCAAGAATGCCGCGCCATTCATCGTGGCGGCGAGCGGCTGCGCGCCACCCATGCCTCCCATGCCGCCGCTGGCGATTAGTTTGCCCGCGAGGTCGCCGCCAAAATATTTTCGTCCGGCGGCCGCGAATGTCTCATAGGTGCCTTGCAGAATTCCCTGCGTGCCGATGTAAATCCAGCTTCCGGCGGTCATCTGCCCGTACATCATCAGGCCGGCGCGGTCGAGCTCGTCGAAATTCTGCCAATCGCTCCAGTGTCCGACGAGATTCGAATTCGCGATCAGCACGCGCGGGGCGTAGGAGTGAGTGCGAAAGACGCCGACTGGCTTGCCGGATTGCACCAGAAGGGTTTCATCATTTTCCAGCGATTTGAGCGAGGCGATGATGGCGTGAAAGCATTCCCAATTGCGAGCGGCTTTGCCGCGGCCGCCATAGACAATCAAATCTTCTGGCTTTTCGGCGACCTCGGGATCGAGGTTGTTCATCAGCATTCGCAGGGCGGACTCCTGCTGCCATCCTTTACAGGAGATGGCGGTACCACGCGGCGCGCGAACTCGCTGATATCCGGTCGGATTATCCACGGCGAGCTCTACCATGGACGGGATCCTTGGCCGAATTGAGGCCCTCGATTTTGTGACGAGTAGACATGACACCGGAGCTTTGTTTTGAATAACTTAGAACACATTCTATTCGTCTCGTAGTGTCGATTAGACGGGTGCGAAGTAGCTCATTTCGACGGGAACCACGGGGTGTGGCCGACGGAGGGAGGCTGTCTGGGACGCAGACATCCCGCCCAGCCCGCTGGAGGGGCTGGCGCCGCGCCGCGCGCTCTATTCGAGTATTCACGCGATCATCTTAGTACGGAATCAACCGAGCGCAAGGGTGACGTCCTGTGGACTAATTAGGATTAGGGGCCAGAAGGTGGGTGAAGGCTGACCCCACGCGAATCTAAGATTTTTGTGGTGGACGATGCGGATATTGCCCAAGACATCTTCGGTCCATTGCCCCTCAATTGACTTTGCTGGCGGGCGGGGCTACCTTTCTGTTTCACCCTTCGTAACTGTTACTCGCCGGCGAACAAACGCGTTCACATTTTTGTCCGCGTGGATCAACAGATCTTCGCCGATAGGGTCAAGACGATGGGGTAGGGTCTTGGATCGTCCTGATTCAAGGCGAATTGCGTTCGAAGAGAGATGCTCTCAATTGACGCCTGAACGTTGGCAAGAAGTGAAGGGTTTTCTGGCGGCGGCCTTGGAACGGCCGCCGGAGGAAAGACGGGACTATCTCGATCAGTCCTGCACCGAACCGGCCCTGCGGCGGGAAGTGGAGTCATTGATCGCTTCGTTCGAACGAGGCGACAGCAGTTTCATGGACCATCCCACCGTGGGGCCCAGCGAGGTGTTAACGGCTGGAGCGAAACTAGGGCCATACGAAATTCTTGCGCGCTTAGGAGCGGGCGGAATGGGCGTTGTGTATCGCGCCCACGACAAAAGGCTGGAGCGCGATGTTGCCATTAAGGTGCTTCCTCCGGGGCTACTTACGGACGAACCTGAGCGAAAGCGCTTCCGCAAAGAAGCCCTCGCATTGGCAAGGCTAAGCCATCCGAATATTGCCGCGGTTTATGACGTGGGCGAAAACCAGGGCACGGACTATCTGGTGATGGAGTGCGTACCCGGCCAGTCTCTCGCGGAGAAATTGAAAACCGGCCCGCTGCCGGCGAAGGAAGTTGTATCACTGGGCGCGCAGATTGCAGCGGCCCTGGAGGAGGCGCACGAACAGGGCGTAGTACACCGAGACTTGAAGCCGGCGAATATTATCGTTACGCCGAAGGGGCACGCGAAGGTGTTGGACTTCGGCGTAGCAAAGCTATTGGCAGCCGCCGATGCGAGCGACGTGACCCAATCCATTGGGGAGACACGAGGACCCGTAGGAACGCTGCGTTACATGTCCCCCGAGCAAGCTGAAGGTAAAGAGGTGGACTCGCGCTCCGATTTGTGGAGCCTCGGCGTGGTGCTGTATGAATCGCTGGCCGGCAAGGCACCGTTCGAAGGAACGAGCGCCCTCGCGCTGCTTCATGCGGTAGCTAATGAGACTCCAAAGCCGCTGCTGCAGCTTCGTCCGGATATACCGGACGAAGCTGACCGCATTATCTCGCATGCGCTAGAAAAAGATGTTTCGAAGCGCTACCAGTCTGCGTCGGAGATGTCGCGGGATTTATCGGCCGTCCTGACGCAGCTGAGTGCTCCCGCGCCGGAACTCGCGGACCAGAAACGAAAAGTGCCGATCGCTTACATCGTTCCTGCCGCGATCCTGATCGTACTTGCTGCTACTGCCGCAGTTTGGTTCTACCGGCAATCCGAAAAGCTGCATTGGGCGCGCGAACAAGCGATTCCCGGTATCGCCAAGCTCGAGAGCGAGAACAAATCACTCGCCGCATTCCTCTTGATGAGGAGAGCGGCGCGGTACCTGCCGGGTGATCCGCAAATCGCCCAGCTTGCGGAGAAGAACACGCTTACCGTATCGATCACGTCGACGCCACCCGAAGCTACAGTTGAAATACAAGACTACCTGTCTCCGGATAGCGCCTGGTACCGGCTAGGCGCGACTCCTTTGACGAACATCAAGATCCCCAACGGCTACTTTCGCTGGAGGGTCTCAAAGGCGGGCGTAGGGGATTACGTGGCAGCTCCTGAAACGAGCAAGGCGATGAATTTCGAGTTGGGCAGGGAGCTTGCCGCTCCAGAGGGAATGTCGTGGGTGGGCGGAGGACCCTGGGCCAACATCATCGGCTTCGTCGGATTGGTGGGTCCTTATCGTCTGGCGCCGTTCTATATCGATCGCCTTGAAGTGACGAACCGCCAATATCAGGAATTCGTGGACAAGGGCGGATACGAAAAACGCGAGTATTGGAGCGCAAAGTTCATCCAGAACGGTCGCGAGCTGAGCTGGGACGAGGCGAGGAGCTTATTTCGTGACAGCACTGGACGCGCGGGTCCGTCGACGTGGGAAGGCGGCCATTATCCGGAAGGGCAAGGCGACTATCCGGTGTCCGGCGTTAGTTGGTACGAGGCCTCTGCGTACGCCAAATTTGCGGGCAAGAGCCTGCCCGTGTTCGCCCAGTGGTATCTCGCAGCTCCGCCTGATCTAAACCCGTATATCGTCCGCGAGAGCAACATCTCGCTCTCCAAAGTCGCGCCGGTGGGCGCGTTCAAAGGGTTAGGGCCATACGGGACTTACGATATGGCCGGCAACGTAAGGGAATGGCTTGAAAACGTCGCCAGCGAGAGCACCTATTTCATTTTGGGCGGAGCATGGAAGTCTCAAACGTACCTGTATGCCGATCCCCAGGCACTCCCGCCATTCGATCGCTCGCCGGAGAATGGCTTCCGTTGCGTTCGGAACACCATTCCTCCGCCTCCTGAAATCGCCGGCGGCATTCGCACGTTTCACCGCGATTTTTCAAGGTATAAGCCCGCATCAGATGAGGTGTTTCGCGCGTATCAAGCCCTGTATTCCTACGATAAAACACCCTTAAACGCGAAAGTGGAAGGAATCGTCCAAGACACCGCGGACTGGCGGGAGGAAAAGATTACGTTCGATGCGGCTTATAACAACGAAAGGATGACCGCATATTTGTTCGTGCCCAAGAATGTCCGGCCGCCCTACCAAACCGTGGTCTTTTGCCCGAGCGCGCGAGTTCTAGACATTCCCGACAGCAGGACGCTGGGGGACATAAAGTTTTTCGACTACATCGTCCAGAGCGGCCGCGCCGTTCTCTATCCTATCTACAAAGGCACCTACGAGCGCATGGATAAAACTGTGTTTGTGGGCGCCGCGCAGACTCTCGCCTATCTGACGGAGCGCTCGAAGGACCTTGGGCGTTCGCTCGATTACTTACAGACACGTTCTGACATCAATACGAGTAAACTCGCCTACCTTGGCGTCAGCATGGGTTCGGCGGAAGGCGTTATCTATAGCACGATCGCCCAAGTTAGATTCAAAACTGTGATTTTCCTGGACGGCGGGTATTTTCTGGATTCGCCGCCGATGGGGGGTGATCAGGCAGATTTCGCGCCTCGCCTGAAGAAACCTGTGTTGATGGTCAACGGCCGGGATGATTACGTTTTCTCGCTCGAAAAGTCTCAAAAACCCCTCTTTCAAATGCTCGGCTCGCCTGCGGCTGACAAGCGGCATGTTGTGCTGGATACACCCCACGACGTGACCGAGCAGCGCCCCGAATTGGTCAAAGAGGTCCTCGGCTGGCTGGACAAATACCTCGGCAGGGTTGACTAGATACGATCCGATAGTCTTTGCTTGGATTGATTATAGCAAGTCGAGGCGTGACCTCTCCTGTAAACTTTTGTAAGCTGTGAGTTCGGGAGCGAGACCATGGCTGCTATTTCCCTGAAGGTGAACGGGCACGCTCACGAGGTGGATGTCCCTCCGGAAACTCCGCTGCTGTACGTGCTCAGCGACGAGCTGCAATTGCGCGGACCCAAGTTTGGCTGCGGCCTCGCGCAGTGCGGCGCCTGCACGGTGATCATTCAAGGAAAGGCAGTGCGCTCTTGCGTAATGCCGATCAGCGCGGTGAAAAACCGGGAGGTCACCACGCTCGAGGGCATCGGAACTCCCGAGAGGCCGCATGCGATTCAGCAGGATTTTATCGATGAGGGAGCGGCGCAATGCGGGTTCTGCCTAAGCGGCGTGATCCTTTCGGCAAAGGCGCTGCTGGATGAGAATCCGAAGGCCTCTGACGAGCAGATTCACGAGGCGCTCTCGAACGTCTTATGCCGGTGTTTCGCACATACGCGGATGATGCGCGCGATCAAGCGTTACCAAGCGAGGCACGCATGAAAAAAGAACTCTCCCGCCGCGACTTTCTCAAGGCTTCTGGCGCGCTGGTGGTTAGCTTCAGCGCGGCATCGGCAATAGAGCCATTGGCCGCAGCGCAGGGGCCATTCGACACGCATCCGTCCCATGTGAATCCCGAGAAGCTGGACTCATGGCTTGCGGTGGCATCCGATGGGTCGGTGACCGCATACACCGGGAAGTGCGATCTCGGGCAGGGCATGTACACGGTGCAGACGCAGCTCGTGGCCGAAGAACTCTGTGTATCGATCGGGAAGGTAAAGCTGATTCAGTGCGATACGTCCGTGACTCCGGATCAGGGGACGACGTCGGGCAGCCAGTCCACGCCCACCAATTTCAATACGCGAAATCTGGCGCAAGCGGCCGCGACCGCGCGCGAGGCACTAATCGGAATGGCGGCGCAGACGCTCGGCGTGGCGACGGATCAGCTTACGGTGAAGGATGGTGTAGTGAGCGCGACGGATGGGCGCCGCGTCAGCTATAGCGAGCTGGTTGGCGGAAAGCATTTCAACATCGAGGTGAGCGCCACGGCGAAACGAAGATCGCCCAGCGACTGGAACGTGCTGGGGACATCTGTTCCGTCGTTAGATAGAGTCGCGCTGATGACCGGCACGTTCGAATTCGTTCACAACGTGCATGTGCCGGGAATGGTCCACGGCCGGGTGGTGCGTCCGCCAGAGATCGGAGCAACGGTTGAGAAGGTGGACGAAATGTCGGTGCAGCACATTCCCGGGCTCATCAAGGTGGTGGTGAGAAACAACTTCGTAGGCGTGGTGGCGGAAAAGCAGTGGCAGGCTGCGCAAGCGGCCAAGGATCTGAAGGTCAGCTGGAAGCCTGGCGCCGGACTGCCGGTGCAAACGGACTTTTACGATTACATGCGGAAGCAGGCGTCACGCGATGTGATGCTCGTAAACTCCAAGGATGTGGAGGACAAGCTGAAGTCCGCCGCGCACGTTTTGAAGGCCACGTACTCGTATCCCTATCAGGCTCACGGTTCGATTGGTTCATCGTGTGCGGTCGCCGATGTCCAGACGGATCACGCGACCATCTGGTCACCGACGCAGTCCGTGTACCCGACGCAGCACGGCATTTCGGCGCTCACGGGCTTGCCGGCCGACAACGTGCGAGTGATTTTCGTTCGCGGCTCGGGTTGCTACGGACTCAATGCCGCAGATACGGTTTCGTACGATGCGGCTTTGCTGTCACAAGCCGTGCACAAGCCGGTTCGCGTGCAACTGACGCGGCAGGACGAGTTCCTTTCCGAGAACTATGGCTCCGCGTGCGTGATCGAGCAGCAGGTTGGAATCGATGCGCACGGCGCGATTCAGGCGTGGGAATGCGAGTCGTGGTATGTCTCGCTAGGTGGAAGGCCAGGGTACGAAAAGCCCGGAAACGTGACTACCGGGATGCTGGCCGGATTCGATCCGGAGACAATTACTCCGCGGGCGGCGGTTGAGCCCACTGGGGACCTGCGCAACGGCAGCAACGCCGTCCCTTCGTATTTGGCGGGATGCATCAGCGGGAAGTGCGGCGGAGCGGGTTCGGTCCGAAGCGAGCGCGTGCTGATGCGTGCGGTGAAGTCGCCTTTCTTTACCGGACCGCTGCGCTCGCCATGGCGGCTGCAAAACACCTTTGCGCACGAATGCTTCATGGACGAGGTTAGCGCGCATGTGAAGGCCGATCCGGTGGCGTTCCGGCTGCGACACTTGAGCGAGGCGCGAATCGTTGGAGTTGTAAAAGCCGCAGCGCAGAAGGCCAACTGGGTGGCGCGTCCGTCGCCGGAGCGCGGTAATACGCGGAGCGGTACGGTAACTGGACGCGGCATCGCTTGCGTCGCGTACGAGGGCGGCAACGGATACGCTGCGCTGGTCGCTGAAGTGGAAGTGGATCAGGCAAGCGGGCGGGTGCAGCCTAAAAGATTTGTCGCCGCGCTGGATTGTGGCCCCATTTCCAATCCTGACGGCTTGCGTAACCAGATCGAGGGTGGCGTCCTGCAAGGAACGAGCCGCGCACTCGGTGAAGAAATTACCTGGGACAATCGCAAGGTAACTTCGGTTGACTGGCGGAGCTACCACACGCTGCCGCTTGGAATACAGGCGCCGATTATCGAGAGCGTTCTTATCGACCAACCCGCGGCGAAAGCGACGGGCGCGGGAGAGACAGCGATTACACTGGCTGCCGCGGCGGTCGGCAACGCGATTTTTGACGCCACGGGCGCACGCATGCGGCAAGTGCCGTTCACGGCCGAACGCGTGAGTGACGCGCTCGCCGCGCGCATGAGAGGCGCCGATTAGCAAAGCTGTGATGATTCATCGGCTTAGGGCAATATGTATCGCATCCTTTAGGCTCTTCGAAGGAGGCATATATGACGAAATTCCGCGCGGGTCTGCTCGCGTTGGCTCTGTGCGCTGGCTTATCGCTCGGCGCCTGCCAGAATGCGAAGACGCAACAAGAAAACCAGCAGCTAAAGGCGCAGGTTGCCGATCTTCAAAAGCAACTTGGTGAAATGGGCAATCGCGTGGACGAAGCGACGACGGCCAAGAACGAGTTGACGAAAGAAAACGCCGAACTCAAGCAGGAGAACGATCGCCTGAAAGCGAGACACGGCAAGACGAAAAAGGCGAAATCGAAAAGGCGCCATCGCCGGGCAGCGTGAGCGCCCGTCCGGCGATGTTGAGGGCCACATTGCGCAACAGTGTGGGCTAGGCTAGAGTGGCGCGGATGACTGCTGAGTACACCCCGCTGCCTCGATTATTTCTGGATGGGGTGGACCGTTTCGCGAATCCGCGCGCGCAGATACATCGCACGGCGGCAGGCTGGCAGGCAATTTCGGCGGGTGAAATGCTCCGCCACGTGGCGGGGCTGGCCAAAGCGCTGGCTGAACTTGGCATCCAAAGCGGCGATCGCGTGGGAATTTTCGCGCCGAACAGTCCCGAGTGGCATGTGGCCGACTTCGCAATTCAAGGACTGGGCGCAGTAGTTGTGCCGGTGTATTTCCGCGAATCGCCGGAACGGCTCACGTACATACTGAAGGATTCGGGCGCGCGCATCGCGTTCACGGTGGGAGAGGAGCAGTCGAGAAAAATTGCCGAGTGCCGGCAGAATTTGCCCGCGCTTGAGCACGTGATTTCCACGGCCGCTGCGGCACATCTTAGCGGTGCCACGCCCAGTGCGGCGCCGGGAAGGGCGTCGGGCTACAGCACTTTGCGCTACCAAGACTTGATTGTCGTCGTTGGCGGTCCGGAAGTCACGGAATACCGTCGGCGCGCCGCCGAAGTGACCTCCGACCAACTTGCGACGATCATCTACACCTCGGGCACCACGGGCGAGCCGAAAGGCGTGATGCTGAGTCACGCGAATCTCAGCTCAAACTCGCGCGACTTCGGTGAAGATTTCGAGATGTCTCCGGCAGATGTGGCGCTGTCGCTGCTGCCACTAGCGCACGTTTACGAGCGGACAATCGACTACGGATATATTTTCCGGGGCGTCTCAATCGCCTATGTGGAGCAGCCGGAGTCGGTAGCCCAGGCCTTGCTCGAGGTCCAGCCGACAACCATGGCGGCGGTGCCACGCTTCTACGAAAAGACCTACGCGAATATCATTGAAAAAGGCCATCGAGAATCGGGATTGAAACGCAAAATCTTCGATGACGCGATGCGCGTGGCCGCGAAGGCCGTGCCGTGGCGAGCGTACGGCAAAAGCGTTGCTTGGACCGTCAAGCTGCGGTGGCGGATCGCAGACCGCTTGGTCTATTCAAAAATCCGCGCCGGAGTCGGGGGGCGGATTCGCATTTTCAGCTCGGGTGGCGCGCCGCTGGCTCCGGAGCTGGCGGAGTTTTTCTGGTCGGTTGGCCTGCCGGTCTATCAAGGTTATGGACTGACGGAAACCTCGCCGGTGGTTACATTCAATTCGCCGAAGTTGAACAAGGTGGGCACGGTCGGGCGTCCGATTCCGAACGTGCAGCTGCGGATCGCCGACGATGGAGAAATTCTGGTGAAAGGGCCGTGTGTGATGCAAGGCTACTACCACAAGCCCGATGAAACGCGCGCCGTGCTCACGCCGGACGGCTGGTTTTCCACCGGAGACATTGGCCAGATCGATGCGGACGGCTTTCTGACCATCACCGACCGCAAAAAGGAATTGCTGAAGACGGCCGGAGGCAAGTTTGTGGCGCCGGCGCCGATCGAGAACCTGTTGAAGACTTCGCCGCTGATCTCAAATGCCATGGTGGTCGGCGACCGACGGAAATTCGTCTCCGTGTTGGTGGTTGTGAACTTCGCGGGAATCGAAGAGGCAGCGCGCAAAGCGAGCAGGGAATTTTCAACCGCGGCTCAAGCGATCGCCGATCCGTGGGTACGCGACTTGATGTCGCACGAAATCGAGCGGCTGACTTCCTCGCTTGCGCAGTACGAAAGGCCGAAGCGGTTCGCGCTGCTCGAACAGGATTTCACGTACGCGAATGGAGAGCTGACCTACACCTTGAAGCTGAAGCGGCGCGTAATCGAGGAGCGCTACGCGGATACGATCGCGCGGCTCTATGCGGATGTGGAGGAGCCGCATCCCCAGCCCGCCGGGTAGTCTTCCCTTGCATACGCGAAGACAAACGGCGGGGTAGAATATCCGCGGAGAGAGATATGACTGATCAACTGGTGATTGCTGGGCGGGCATTTAGGTCGCGGCTGATCGTGGGGACGGGGAAATACCGCAGCTTCCAGGAGATGGCGCGGGCACATGCCGCGTCTGGTGCGGAGATGGTGACGGTAGCGGTGCGGCGCGTGAACTTGACCGACCGCAGCAAGGAATCGCTGCTCGATTATATCGACCGCGACAAATTGTTCATCCTGCCGAACACGGCCGGATGCTATTCCGCCGATGAAGCGGTTCGCGCGGCGCGGTTGGGGCGCGAGGTAGGGCTCTCCGAGTGGGTGAAACTCGAAGTGATTGGCGATGAGCAAACCCTATTTCCGGAAACCGAGGAATTGATTCGCGCGACGAAGACGCTGGTTAAAGAGGGCTTCGTCGTTCTGCCGTACACCAGCGACGACTTGATTGTGGCGCGCAAGCTAATTGATGCGGGGGCATCGGCCGTGATGCCTTTGGGCGCGCCGATCGGGTCCGGCATGGGAATTCAGAATTTGGCGAACCTGCGCATTTTGCGCGAGCGAATCACAGAAGTGCCGCTCATCGTCGACGCCGGCGTGGGCACGGCTTCCGATGCGGCCATCGCGATGGAGCTAGGCGCGGATGGCGTCCTGATGAACACGGCGATTGCAGGGGCGCAGGATGCGGTGTTGATGGCGGAAGCAATGCGAGCAGCAGTGGAGGCAGGCCGGAAGGCATTCCTAGCCGGGCGGATTGAGAAGAAGCTGTATGCAACGGCGTCGAGTCCGACCGCCGGCGTCGTGAGGTGAGAGCCCGACGAGCCAAAGCAGCCAGCACCATCATTCAAAGCTCAACGAAATAGGATATGCCACGAAATATCCACGAGGGCGTGAATCAGGGTGCCTGGAACGAGCGAGCGCGTTCTCATCCAAGCATGACCGTAAAACAGGCCGGCAACGGTTGCCAGGAGCACGTACTTCCAGTTTGGATAGGGAGCGTGGAAGACATGCGAGAGGCCGAAGACTACTGAGGTGACCGCCAGTCCGGCCCAATCGTTCTTCATCGTGCGCGAAAGCGAATTCTGCAGAATGCCGCGAAATAGGAATTCCTCCGGCCAAGCCGTAAAAAGCACAATTCCCAACGCTGTTAACGGAGGGAACGGTCCACGGTGCAAAGATGGCGCGAAAGCGAGGAAATGCATTCTGATGCCGATAGGGATGGCGACCACTGCGAAGATCATGAAGTACGACGCGACAATCCACGCGAAGCCGTGGCGCCAGTCGATGGCATAGCCTACGCCTTCCAGCCTGCGGAGCAGAACAAAGGCCGCAACACCAGTGCTGAGAGCCATCAGGATTGTGAGCACATGCGTTAGTGGCGGCGGATAGGGAAACACCATGTACATCCACCTGAACTCGACCGGTAGCCAAATCACAACTGCCGCAGCGTAGTCTTCCCACGTGCCTGGCGATTTCCCCGCGCTTCTGGCTAGTAGAATGGCGGGCACCACGGCATAGGCAGCTCCCACCAACATCATTTTCAAGTTGCCGCTGACCGCAAACGAATAAACAAGAACGGCAAAGAGGGGCACAAGCGGCGCTAGCAAGACGCCAGGAACGCGGAGTGCTAATTGGGCGAGCCTGAGCACGGCCGGAACCGCGAGGAACAGTTCGAACCCAAAGAGGATCGCCGCAACTATCAGGGCCACGGCGAATCGCCGCCCGCTAAATCCCATCCAAAGTCCCGCGAAGGCGGCCATTGAGACGGTTATGGCCCAGATAGCGGCGGCCGCCGCAAAACTTATTTCCCGTGACCGAGAGTCCGCTGTCATGCTAGGTGATTCTAACCGGATGGCCCTGTCGCACGATAAGGGCTTGATTTGATTTTCGGTCTCGGCGATTCTGAGGCGTGCCTCGCGCGATGGTGGAATCCGGAACGGGACGCCTCGCTTACCTCGATTGGTTGCGGGGGTTCGCCTGTATCGGAATGTTCGAAGTGCATTGCTACGATGCCTGGCTCGGCGGCGCGGCCCGGCACGGCGGTTTCTTCGGATTGACCCAATTCAGCGGAACCGTCCCCGCTCCCCTATTCATATTTCTTGCCGGCATTTCTTCCGCGCTGGTGACAGACCGCATGCGCCGCAAGGGCGCGAAGTCTGGCCTAATAGGAAAGCGAATTATCAGACGCGGCGCGGAAATTTTCGCGCTCGGCCTCGTCTTTCGAGTGCAGGAGTACTGGCTGGGACAACCGTGGGCGCCTTCGACCGACCTATTGCGGGTGGACGTGTTGAACATGATCGGAATTTCGATCGTGCTCATGGGAATTCTCTGCGGCTCGGTACAGAACCGAAAGGCAAACATTGCCCTAGCAGTGTCGACGTCGCTCGGTATAGCGCTGATCACGCCGCTGCTCTGGACCACTTGGCGACCCCATTGGCTGCCATGGTATGTCGAGTCGTACATCAACGGCATTCACACTTACCCGAACCCCCAGCCGTGGCTCTTTCCGATATTTCCGTGGACGGCATTCGCGTTCGCCGGCCTGGCGACGGGATTCCTGCTCACCAGCGACTGGGCAACCCGCAATACATCGCAAATGGCGGCAATATTGGGCGGTTCGGGCATCGCAATGTTTTCCGTTTCGCGATGGCTGGATGCGGCGCCATTGCGGCTGTACAGCGTTTACGATTACTGGCACACGAGCCCGAATTTCTTCTTCGCACGCGTGGGGATCGTGCTGGTGATTGTCTGGGCGGCGTACGCGTGGTGCCAATGGGGATTGGGTGCCAAGGGTTTTAGCCCGCTGATACAACTTGGACAGACCTCTCTCTTGGTTTATTGGGTGCACATCGAGTTTGTCTACGGACGCTTTTCGATCCTGGCGCAGCACTCTCAAGGAATCGCAATGGCGACTCTGGGTCTTATGATTATCTTCACAGCGATGCTGATGCTGTCCATGGCCCGGACGCGGGCGAAAGGTCGAGGCGCGGAAATTCTCGCGCGTTTGCGCTTGCGACGGGGGATGCCGAGCGTCGCGAGGGAAAGCTAGGGCCTTGTGGCGGAATTAGGCGCAGGGGAAACAAGCGCCGGTGCATCGCTTGGCTTGGCCGGAATCTTGAAAATGTATTCGCCGGGGCGGGCAAGGCCCATCTCCTCGCGTGCGATTCGCTCGATGGCTGCCGGATCGGTTTTCAGTGCCTTCACGTTCTCCTGCAACCGGCGATTCTCCTGATTGATCTGGTTGATTTCGAGCTGAACTCTGGCTGCTTCCTTTTGAGCGCGCCGCATCGCGAGCAGGCCGTGCGTCCCGAACACGTCCTGAAGTAGGAGTAATGCGAGCCCCAAGGCAAGAAACCAGTTGAGATTCTGCCGCAGAAAATTGCTCATCTGCTCAGAAAAGCCTATGGATTGCTCACTCATTGGGACACCCACTCGCGAGCCTGGTCGGCGAGATTCTTGGAGGCGGCGGGTGTGGCGGCCTCGGCGTAGACGCGGATGATCGGTTCGGTCCCGGACAGCCGCATCAAAAGCCAAGTGTCATCGTCCAAAATCAATTTCAAGCCATCGGTGCGATCCGTGCGCGAGACGCGATGACCGCCAAACTCCTTGAAGCCGGACTTTAGGCGACCCGGCAGCTTGGCTTGAACACCCTCCGATAGGTGCAGGTTCTCTCGAATGGGCCAGAACTCCCGGCCGACCCGGCGAAAGAGATCGCGCAATTGATCGGAAAGCGACGCCCGGCGCGCGGCGATCATTTCACCGACGAGCAAACACGCCAAGATGCCGTCCTTCTCAGGCAGGTGCCCGCGAACGGTCATGCCGGCGCTTTCTTCGCCGCCGAGCGCGATCTTATCGTCGCGCAATAGCGGACCTACGTATTTGAAACCCACCGGCGTTTCGTAAACTCGTACGCCATGCAATTTGGCGACTGCGTCGATCAAGTGCGTGGTGGCCACGCTGCGGGAAGCGCCCAGCTTATACCCGCGAGTCTCCAACAGGTAATCGAAGACAAGCGCGAGGATGTGATTGGGCGAAATGAACTTGCCATCGCTGTCGATAATGCCGAAACGGTCGGCGTCGCCGTCAGTTGCCAGCCCCGCAAGTGCTCTTTTCTCTTTCACAGCGTTCTTCAAGGGCGCCAAATTTTCGTCGGACGGGTCGGGGCCAGTCCCGTCAAAGAGCACGTCGCGGTTCGTGCGAATGGAAGTGACAGCCAGACCATTTTCAGCAAGGATCCGATCGAGCCAGCCCGCGCCGCATCCGTGAACGGCGTCATAGACGAAATTGCCTTTCGCTTCTTGCAAAACGTCGAAACGAATCACGCGGCGAAGTTGTTCGAAGTACGCCTCACGAGGATTAATGCGCTCAAAAGTATCTTCGATTTCGTGATGCTGACCTGGCTCGTCCTCCAGCTTGGCCGCCCGCTTTTCCAAATCCTTAGTGACTTCCGGAAGAGCCGGGCCCCCATCGGACCCGGAAAATTTCAGGCCATTGTATTGCGCTGGGTTATGACTCGCGGTGATGTTTACACCGCCGTCCAGTTTCCCGTAAATAATGGCATGGGCAATAGCCGGAGTCGGAGACGGCCCCTCGCACAGCAGCACCCGGCAACCATCCGACCGGAGAACGGCAGCGGACGTTCGCGCGAAGTCTTCGGAAAAAAACCGGGTGTCGTAGCCCACGATCACCACAGGAGCTTTCGTGTGAGCACGCAGGTGGCCGGCGACTGCCTTCGACGCTCGACGCACACCCGGAAAAGTAAAATCTTCGGCAATGATGCCGCGCCAGCCAGAAGTGCCGAAGTGGATCGTGTGGTTTGTCACGCGCGCGTATTGTATCGTGTCACAACAGAAGCAAGTATCAGGTAATCGCGGTAGGATGAGCCTCAAGAGTAAAGACAGCGATGACAAATAAGATCGTCGTGCTCGTAACGTGCAGATCGATTAAGGAGGCCCGACAGATCGGCCGCGCGCTGGTAGGGCGAAGACTCGTGGCCTGCGCCAACATTCTCCAAGCCTCGGTGCACTCGATATACCGGTGGAAGGGCAAGGTCGAGCTAGCTACTGAGGTTCTCCTGATCCTCAAAAGCTCGCGATTGCGTTTCGGCGCCATAGATAGCACGATTCGAAAGATGCATGGCTATGACGTACCCGAAATCATTGCCCTACCGATCGCGGCTGGCTCCCGAAGCTATCTCGACTGGATTTCTAGGTCCGTTAGCCGGGGTAAGAGGCGGTTAAGAGACGGTAACGCTTAACGCGTTTCGCATTTAGTGGTCTATCTTGAGAGAGATCCACGATCATAGTACAAAGAGAGCTTCATGAAAGCTCAGTCACCGAACCGCGCAAGTGTCGCACGGATCATCTTATTGGCAATATGTTTGGTGTGCGTGCCGGCGGAGCTAGCCCAAACTGACAATTCAGCCCCGCCCCACACCTCGGATCAATCGAGTGCCGCTAAGCAGGATCAATCCAACTCGGCAGACAAGCCCGAACAGAAGCCCTCTGATTCCGCTACGACGAAGCTCAGAATCATCGTCACTGCTGGAGAGGGTAAGCCCATCGGCAACGCCAGCGTCTACGTCCGGTTCAACACGTCGGGCGGTTTTCTGCGTCACGAAAAGCAGGTGGAAATGAATTTCAAGACGAATCAAGATGGTTCGGTGAAAGTTCCGGAAATTCCGCAAGGAAAGGTACTCATTCAGGTGATCGCGAAGGGCTGGCACACCTATGGTGAGTGGTACGACGTGGAAAAAGACGAAGAGACCATTGCAATTAAGCTAGCGCCGCCACCTCATTGGTACTGAGCTGCCCGTTCCTAGGCTTTCCATATCAGGAATTTCCAGCATCGCGTTCCATTTTAGAAAATTATGAACCTTTCTCACTGCGAAAAGTCCTCGCGCTGACTCTCGCTTGCACAGGATTTGTGCAAAGAGCAGTAAGCCCCGTACTCTCGCGTGTTTTCGATTGTCGCACGAGGTTTTTCCACACGGTTTTCAACAGAACTGTTGAAAACTGTCATATAGCATTCATAGTTCTAAATTCTGACTCGAAGGATGGTGCAACAATTGCCTCGGGGCACGTTCGGCGCGGCGGGCGGCAACGCGTCGGCAAAATTTTTCATAGGTGCAACTCCTCGGGCGATTTGCCCGACATGAACGAGCTTTTCCCACGGCCGTGATACCATCGTTCCCTGCCAGCATTGAATAAATGAAAGAATTAATTCTTAACGCGGACGATTTTGGTTTGACCCAGGGCGTCAATCGTGGAATCATCCGCGCGCACCGGCACGGAATCCTCACCAGCGCCACGCTCATGGCTGCTGGCTCGGCCTTTGATCATGCAGTCGAGCAGGCGCGCGAAAATCCAACACTAGGCATCGGATGCCACTTGGTGCTCACGGGCGGTTCAGCCGTAGCTCCCAGAGAGCAGATTCCATCTCTGGTGGACAAGAATGGCCTCCTGCCGCGCTCTTTAACAGTCTTGGTTGCGAACATTACCACCGGCAGGGTGCCTCCGATCGAAATTGAAACAGAACTCCACGCTCAAATCGAAAAAATTCGTCGCGCGGGCATCGAACCAACTCACCTGGACACCCACAAACACACCCACGTTCACCCCACGATCATGAACGCTCTCGGGCGAGTGGCTCAGCAGTCCGGCATCATGCGGGTGCGGAATCCCGTGGAGGATCTGCTGGACTCGTGGAGGTCCAATCGGTCCGAGGGCACCAATACGGTAAGAAATTTGGCTGCCGCTGCCACGGTTAGCGCTGTAGCTTCCGGATTTAGAGTTATTGCCAGCAAGTATGCCTTGCGCTCTCCCGATCATTTTTTGGGACTTGCGGTCACCGGACAATTGGGTGCGAGAGCTTTGTGCCGTTTGATCGACGCGCTTGACGAGGGGCAAAGCGAAATCATGCTGCACCCGGGAATTTGCGACGACGAGTTAGCGCGGACCGGCTCACGCCTTCAGCGCCAGCGAGAGACCGAAATGGAAGGCCTGCTGGCGCCAGAAGTGAGACGCGCTGTGGAAGAACGCGGCGTTCGGTTGATCAGTTATCGCGATTTGAATTAAGCTGAGCCCACCTGCGATTTAATATAAGATGTTGTTCGATCGGCTTCACGAACCAACGGATTGGTATAGCATCTCGCTGTTTCCAGATTTTTGAATGATGACGTGGTTAGCCAATCACAGCTTGGAGCATGAAAGATGAAGATCATGGGACATCGAGCGTCGTCGCTTTTGTACGTAGCGTTGGTACTCGGCATCTACGCCGTCGGGTCGACGGTGTTTGGCCAAGCGCCCGCCAAGAGCAAGTACGATGGTTCGTATCATGGGATGTACAGTGGGTCCTTTGCGGGCAGACCCGCGATGGGATCCGTCGTATTTTCCGTGGCGAGTGGTGTCATTACGGTGACAGATCCCGGCCAGGGCACGGGAGCCGTGGACTCTTCCGGCTCGGCGACTTTCAGCGGTTCGCTCGGGCTGGGGAGTATCACCTGCAAGTTTACCGGCGCCTTCCGGTCGTCAACCGGCGCACAGCAAGGCGCTCGCGCCTCGGGTTCGTGGTCGTGTGCGGGGTCCGGGCAAACCGGAAGAGGCACGTGGAGTGCGGATCGACATTAGCCTTCCTCAGCACAATCCTGCTGGTCAAAACTTTTACGGACGCGAAGGACAAAATAACGGGGCGGCTCAACCATTCAATCCCATGATGATGCCGCCGAGGCAATAGCTCACCGCTATTCCAGATCCGGGGGCGTTACTTTCGCGATCCAAGAGTCATAGTCGGACGTGTAACCCGCTTTCTCTTGCAGCATCCGAATCCGCTTCTTAATGTCAGCCAATTTTTCGGTGGAAAGTGCGGGCGCGGATCGAATGGTCTTTTCGACAACTTCCGCTTGCCTCGCCGCTTGAGCTTCGGCAACTTCATATAAAGCCGATAAATCTCCCACGCCGTCTCCAATCCCAATGTAGTTTTCAATCAGATGTTTCGTTACGCGCTGGCTGTGAATGAGCGACACTCGGATGTTGCCTTGGCCCGTAACCACATTTCCCACGCCGAACACGTGCTCGCAACCGGAGTAGCGAGGCAAATCCTCGCCGCTAAAAGTGTAATATTCACCCTTCATCGTCACACCCGGAATAATCTCTGGCACTGAACCGATTGACGAGATTACCAGCGGCGCCCTCAGCTCATGCTCCGAACCCGGTATTGGTTGGGCGCTGCGTCCTTCGATTTTGGTTTCCGCCACCTTCAATCCAACCACGCGACCGTTCTCCACGACCAGGCCCGTGGTCAGTCTGCGATCCTGAAAGCGAAAAAGGTATTTCTCTCGTGCCAACCGAAGCATCTTTTGCCGGACCTGCTCGGTCTTTGCGAGCTGTTCCGCGGAGGCGTTATCTGGAGGCTGAGCGAGCGGCATATCTTGTTCGCGGCGGCGATAGATCAAAAGGCAACCCTTCACGCCGAGTTCCTCTGGCTTTATACCGTGAGCTTTGCAGGCCGCGGGTATGCCTTTCTCCAACTCATGCATATTCGTTGCGATCCCGCGAGCTCGCATGGCGCGCTCGTAGTTTTCGAGCTGCAAAACCTTGATCACGTCAATGGAGGCGAGGCCTCCCCCCACCACAATCGTCTCGTCCGGCGTTTCATACAAAGGGCCCGCATAGCCCTTCTCATTTTTGTGGTTGTACCAGTAAATGAACGGGTTCTGGTAAACCAGCCCTTTGTTTATGAACTGATCCGCTCCGGGCACTCCTAGGTCTCGATCGCGCCAGGCGCCGTTCGCCAAAATGACGGCCGAAAAGCCCCACTCATGGCAAAGTTCTTGAAAATCGAAATCGCGGCCGAGCTTAGTTGAGGGAATGAAGTAAACGCCCGGCTTCCTCAAACGCGCATCGATGCGGGCATACTCTTGTTTGCGCTGCTCCACGTGCCACCGCGGCAGGCCATCTTCGATTTTGCCGTACGGCCTCTTGTTTTGCTCGATGACGGCGACTTGAATTCCACGGTCCGCCAGAATTTCCGCCGCCACGGAGCCAGAGATGGCTGCGCCAACAATTGCGGCAAAATGTTGTTCGGTTCGGGCCATTGACGTTCGGCGGGCCTAATTTTGGCGCCGCGAAGCACCGGGATTGTACACCCGCGGCTCCACTTCGAGCCCTTCAACCTAAGCAGGTACGCGAATCATTCGATGCGTCTCGTGGCGGGACAGTTGAAGCGTGGCGAGGATTAGATGGTTCCTTACTGGATGACGGTTTCGCCAGCGAGCATTTCACGCAACTTGGTAGCGAGCGTCGCCAGTGTGAACGGCTTTTGCAGAAGGACCGCGCCGGCTTGCAGAACACCCTGATGCATGATCGCCTGGTCGGTATACCCTGACATGTATAGAACCCTGATGTCGGGACGAAGAGCCTTAATCCTTTCAGCGACTTCGGGCCCGCCGATCCCCGGCATCACCACATCGGTCATCAGCAAGTGAATTGGCCCGGAGTGCTTGCTGGCCAATTCGATCGCTGTGCGGCCATCTTCCGCCACGATCACGGTATAACCGCTCGTCTCCAGATACTCGCGCGCAAGTTCTCGAACGCCCTTCTCGTCTTCCGCCAGCAGAATTACCTCCGAGCCGCGTGGCGTGGTCTTTTCGGGCGAAATCCGGTCTCGACCCGCCGGGACGTTCTCCTCTTCGATACGCGGCAGGTAAATTTTGAACGTGGTTCCACGGCCAGCCTCGCTGTATACCCAGATGTACCCGCCGCTCTGTTTCACAACGCCGTAGACCGTCGCCAGTCCCAGACCTGTACCCTTGCCTTTTTCCTTGGTCGTAAAGAACGGTTCGAAAATGTGCGCCTGAACCTTTTCGTCCATGCCACAACCGTTGTCTGTCACGGCGAGCATCACGTATTTCCCGGGGGCCAAAACAGTGGGGGGATTCGAAATGGACATGTCGAATTCTACGTTTTCCGTTTCAATCGTCAGCCTTCCGCCCGTGGGCATCGCGTCGCGAGCGTTCACGGCCAGATTCATGATCACCTGCTCGATCTGGCTGCGGTCGGCCTTTATCAGCCACAGATCCGGTCCGGAAGAGGTGTGCAGTTCGATGTCTTCCCCAATCACGCGCCGCAATATCTTTTCCAGGTCGGTGACGACGGCGTGGACGTTCAGCACTTTCGGGGCAAGTATTTGCTTGCGGCTGAAAGCGAGCAATTGCTGCGTCAGCCCCGCGGCCCGTTGCGAAGCGGCCCGGATTTGTTCCGCGTTTCGGCGCAGATTGTCGCCCTCGGGAAGGCGCTCGGCCAGCAAATCCGCGTAACCCTGGATCACCATCAGCAAATTATTAAAATCGTGCGCGATCCCCCCCGCCAACCGGCCTACCGCCTCCATCTTCTGGGCCTGGCGGAATTGCTCCTCCAGCTTTTTGCGGTCGGTTACATCCAAGGCCATACAGATCGCGCCGTGCACGGCACCCTCGCCGTCTCGTAGAGGCTCCACGTGACACGCGTACGAGCCATCCTTCCACTCGACCGGAAACGTCACGGCCTCCCCGGCTACAGCCCGCCGATGCGCCGCAATCGGCACAAAGGTCGGGTCAGAGGTATCGAAGTAGTCGGTAAGGGACATGCCTACGATTTGACCCGGCTTAAGTCCCAGCCGCGCTAGTCCCGCTCCAACGGCGGAGGTAAACCGGAGATTGCTGTCAACCGTCCACAACACGGCTGGCAACTGTTCGATCAGAAGCCGCAGCCTCGCCTCACTTTGCCGGACCCGTTCCTCGCCCCGTTTGCGCTCGATCGCCAGCGCAATCTGGTCCCCAACAGACGATAAAAATTCGAGGTCGCGTTCCGTATATGCATTCTCAATGGAATAGTTCTGAACCACCAGCACTCCGATGGTTTCCGTTGGTGTTCGCAGCGGAACTCCAAGCCACGATGCGGATGGCGTACCTACCAATTCAACTTCTCCCCTGCACGCCAGGTCGTGAAAGACCTCTCGCGAAATCAGCATCCCCCTTGCATTACGAAACACGTACGCGGCGCAGCTTCGCTCCATTTTGTCGGGCGGAGGCGGGGGATCGAACTGATCTACATGAAAACGGTAGTGGAACATTCCGTCGGAAGGGTCGTGAAGCGCTACGAAACAATTCTCCGCGTCCAGTACCTGCCGTAGCGCGGCGTGAATCAGGCGAAGCAAGTCATCCAGATTGTCCGTGGCGCTCACCGCGTGGATGATCTCGGTGTTCACTTGCCGTTCCAGCTGCGAGCGCTTGCGCGCCGTAATGTCTTCGGCCGTGCCGTCATGGCTTGTTATCTTGCCATCAGCGTCGCGGATCGCCCGGACGTTCAGCGAAATCCAGATTTTGCTTCCATCTTTCCGCAGCATCGGACATTCGAATCCCTCGAGGATGCCCCGTTCCTCTAAGGCGCGCTTCACTTCGGCTCGAACGCTCGGATCCGTGTAGATCTGCCGCCCGATATCATGAATCTCGTTGATCATTTCTGCCGGCGAGGAATACCCAGCGATCCGTGCCATGGCAGGATTTACGGCCAGAAAGCGGCCCGCCGGCGTTGATTCGAAGAAACCTTCGATTGCGTTATCGAAAATGCGCCGGCGCTTTTCCTCCGCTTTCTGCAGCGCTTCTTCGGCTTCTTTCTTTTCGGTGATGTCCTCGTACATGCCGAAGGTGCCGGTTCGTTTGCCACCCACGATGAGCGGCACGCCTATAATCTGGACATCGACCCACGAGCCATCCTTGCGCTTCCGCTTTGTGGTCGCGCGCACGATATCGCCGGAAGCCGCCCGCCCCATGAGTCCGATCATTTCACGATGCAGGCCCTGGGGAGCGAGCAACGAATCGAGTTCGGCACCCAGGATTTCGGCGAGAGAATAGCCGAAAAGCCGTTCGAAGGCGGGATTGCACATTTCTACGCGGCGATCCATATTGACGGCAACAATAGCCGTCGGATTGTTTTCAGTTAAGGCCTGGGCGTAAGCCGTCCGTTCAGCAGTCTTCTCCTCCATGGCACGGCGTGCGCTAATATCCTGCGCGACCACCAGAACCGCATTCCTTCCTGCGAACGTGTTCCCCTGAGCCGTTACCTCAACCTCGAAAACTTGACCGTTTTTTCGGCGGTGCCGCCACTGGCCGAGGAACGCGAGCGGTTGCCCATTGGTTCGCGCGACATCCAGTAGACGTGGGATGTCCTCGCAGGGTCGAAAGTCGGTGATCTTCATTTTCAAGAATTCTTCTCGGGTGTAGCCGTACTGTCTCTCGGCGGCTGCGTTGACCTCAAGCACCTCCAGCGTCCCGCGATCGCACACGTACATTGCGAGGGGGTTAGTAGAAAACAAGAGCTCGAAATTCGATTCGCAAGGGCCTGAAGAGCGTTTTTCGGAGGAGGAATCACCCGTCGGCATTTGAGGTCCGGCCTCACTTGGCCCGTGACTTGAGCCGGAGAGCGGATTCGCAGGACGCACTGTAGGTGTCTTAGTCGGCATAACTACCTATCCAAGATGGACGCAGCTCTCCGAAAGCAAGCCCCTATCTCTTATAGGTTTATAGCCGCCGGAATGGTGATTCACAATGGTACGTCGGTACCAAGGATTGCGCATATCACATAGTGTTTCCAACTAGATACCGGCCCTAAACCATCTGCGTGGCAGCCGGTACCAGCATAGTCCGCATCTTCTCTTTTAGAACCTTCGGCCTTGCCACAGGCGCTGATTTGGCATCCCGCGCATGCTTCCGGTAAAATGGCAGAGGTGCTTCAAAATTGAGCGAAGCCACAAGTCACAAACGAAAACTCGCCGATATCCAGGCCCCGGCTTCCACCGAGGGCAGAGAAGATCTGCGCAGCCTTGTGCGCGCCGAGGACTCCGATCCTTTTCGCCCACTGGGCCCTCATTGGGTTGGCCAGAACAATCGTCCGGCACTCGCAATCCGGGCCTTTCGCCCCGGCGCAGATCGCGTAAGTATTGTTTGGGGGAAGAGCCGGGCCATTCATCCCGCCGAGCGCATCCATCCGGACGGCGTGTTCGAGGTGATCCTTCCGCTTAGCGCCACTGGCTTGCAGGACAAAGAAGCTGTCCCGCCTTCATCCTATCGCTTGCATTTCCACTTCACCGGCGGAAGCAGCCTGGAGACCTTCGACCCATACGCTTTCCCACCGGTCCTCACCGATTACGACCTCTATCTTTCCGGCGAGGGCACGGATTACCAGAAATATCAAAAGCTGGGTGCGCACCTGCGCGAAGTAGCGGGAGTGCGAGGAGTTCATTTCGCCGTCTGGGCCCCCAACGCCCGGCGAGTCAGCGTAGTTGGCGACTTCAATTCCTGGGACGGCCGCGTAAACCCCATGCGCACTCGCGGTGAGAGCGGCATCTGGGAAATTTTTATTCCCGAACTCCCGGAAGGCTCCTTATACAAATTCGAAATCTTCTCGCGCGTGGGAGATCGTCTCGCGGTCAAGTCCGATCCTTACGCATTCGCCGCCGAGCTTCGTCCCAATACCGCCTCCGTCGTCTCTAATCTGGACAAGTACGCTTGGAACGATTCCGAGTGGCTCAAAGCGCGCGCCTCTCGTGACTGGTTGCATTCTCCGCTCTCCATCTATGAAGTCCATGCCGGCTCGTGGCGGCATAAGAGCGATGAAGGGTACCGCTGGCTGACTTACCGCGAGCTGGCCGATGAACTTATCCCCTACGTGAAACAGATGGGCTACACCCACATCGAGTTCATGCCCGTCATGGAACATCCCTTCGACGCTTCTTGGGGCTATCAGACCGTGGGTTACTACGCCGTGACCAGCCGGTTCGGCTCGCCTTCCGATTTCATGTATTTCGTTGACCGCTGCCACCAAGAAAATCTGGGCGTAATCCTTGATTGGACGCCCGCACACTTCCCGCGCGACGCCCACGGTCTGGCTTTTTTTGATGGCACTCATCTCTACGAGCACGAAGACCCGCGGAAGGGAGCTCATCCCGACTGGGGAACTCTGGTCTTCAATTACGGACGCAACGAAGTGCAGAATTTTCTGATCGCCAATGCTCTCTTCTGGATGGATAAGTACCACATCGATGGTCTCCGCGTGGACGCGGTCGCCTCGATGCTCTATCTGGATTATTCGCGGCAGCCCGGCGAGTGGATTCCCAATGCCTTTGGCGGACGCGAAAATTTGGAAGCAATTGCGCTCATAAAACGCCTGAATGAAGTCCTGCACGCCCGCCACCCGGGCGCGCTGACCATCGCCGAGGAATCCACTTCTTGGCCCGCCGTCTCTCGCCCCACCTATGTGGGAGGCTTGGGGTTCGATTTGAAATGGAACATGGGGTGGATGAACGACGTGCTCAAGTACATGTCCCTCGACCCTATCCACCGGCAGCATCACCACAATGAGCTGACATTCTCGATGCTCTACGCGTTCCACGAAAATTTCGTCTTGCCGCTTTCACATGACGAAGTTGTTCACGGCAAGCGAGCCTTGCTCGAAAAAATGCCCGGCGACGACTGGCAGAAATTCGCCAATCTGCGCCTGCTCTTCGGCTTCATGTACGCGCATCCCGGGAAAAAGCTTCTCTTCATGGGCAGCGAGCTGGCGCAGCGGAATGAATTCTGGGAAGTCGCCGCGTTGGATTGGAGTCTCGAATCCTCGCCGCCGCACCGCGGCATCCAGCGGCTACTCGCCGACCTGAACGGCCTTCACGCGCGCGAGCATGCGTTGCATCAGGTCGATTTCGAATGGTCCGGTTTCGAGTGGATCGAGCCGAATGACGCTGCCGCCAGCGTTCTTTCCTACTTACGGCGCGCAACAAATCCCCAAGACATTATCGTCGCCGTCTGCAATTTCACGCCCGTGATGCGCGAAAGTTATCGCGTGGGCGTTCCGCGTCCCGGCTTCTACCGCGAAATCCTCAATACCGATTCCAACTATTACGGCGGTTCCGATGTAGGCAACTCAGGTGGCGTGCAAGCCGAACCAATTCCGTGGAACGACCGCCCCTATTCCCTGAATCTGCGCTTGCCCCCGCTCGCCGCCCTGTACTTCAAGCCTCACCGCGACTAGACGCGCTTCGCACGCCGGCGTCCGCACTCACAAATAACCTCTTCAGGGAAGATACGATGAGAAACGACGGAAAGACCGAGGTTCAGCATTACGTTCCCCAGCTGTTGCTACGCCTTCACGTCAGCGGTCCATCGGCAGGCAGGGGAAACGACCAGGTGTGGTGCTTCGACAAGCTCACCGACAATATCTTCTCCCCCAATATCGCCGGAATTCTTGCAAGTACGCGATTCTACGAAATCGAAATTGATGGCCACGCGATAAGTTTGGAAGAGTCGCTGACGAAAATCGAGGATGCGGTAAGCCCCATACTAACCCGCATTGTTGAAGCTCGGACTCTTCACGATCTCACGGATGCAGAGCGGCAAGCAGTTGCTAGCTTTTGCGCCGTGCAACTTGTTCGCACCCAGGGTTTTCGGCAGCAAATGCACGATACGCACGAAGCCGTTCTCGACGCCCTGAAAAAGCGCGGCCTAGACGTCAGCCAGCAACCGAATCTGGCAATGCCATCAGAAGAAGAAATCAAAATTTCTTCTTTCCGAACGCTCATCGATGCCCCCCAAACTTATGGGCCTCATTTTCTCGCTAAATACTGGCACTTGATCGGGGGTACGGTTGAAGACCCGTTTCACCTCGGCGATCATCCTATCGTTGTGGACAGCAACCCATCGATAACAGGACATCGAGAGTCGGGCTTATCGTCTCCTGGCGTGTCGATTTACTTGCCGCTAGCTCCGACATTGTGTCTTGCTATGACCGACCCCCCACTCACCTCTTCCCTCTTCGAGAAAGCCAGCGCGGTCGCACTGAGGTACAAAGAGATCGTAAAGGCAATGTCACGCCATCAGCTCACCCCGGAGCTTATTGCGGACTTTAAGGCAGCGAAAAAGACGCGCGATGATGTCACCAACGAAGTCAGGCCGATGCAGCTCGGCATCCCATCGCTATACAATCGTCAGGTCACGCTTCGGGCCAATTCGCTACAGATGTTTTTTGCATCACGGTGGATAGTGTCCTCCCAGCCAGATTTTTCGACTCCGAAGATGATGATCGCCGACAACGAAGAGTTTCGGACAAGACCTAAGGTGCGAGCTGAATGATTCCGTGGGTTATCCCGCGATGCGCATGTGCCAAACGACGCAGCCCGATCACATGACTTCGTCTCTTTTATCCTCAAGATAGAGCGCGTTTGAGGTAGCCTTGAATTTGCGAAATGGCAGGCCCTTGCTGTCGCAGTAATGTCGCAGGTCAGCGAGAATATTTGTGATTGCCTGCTCGTCCGAAACTCGCGATACCGACCCTAGACGCGGTTTCACGACTCGGATGACGCTAGCCGCGCAATCCACCCGTGCCTGTTCCTCATCTGATTTGCAGTCAGACGCGGGAATCAATCCCGCGCGAGCCTCATGCACAAGATCGGCGCGATCTGCAGCGCTGATCCGTTTTCCCTTTAGCATATCGCTGTCCTTGAACTGCTCGTGGTCCCGGTAAAGACGACAGCTACACGTTCGCGAGCCATGAAACCTGGACCATAACCCTCTCTTTTTTCTTGAATGCCAGCCTGCTCGACAGCGGGTTTTGGAAGATTTCATGAAACGGTGATTCCCGGAAGTTCCTTACGACGAAAAGGAAGAACCGGTCTTTCAGTGCCGCGGCAACCTCGTGTTCCTTTGGTGTGAGCGATAGGGTTCCTGTTGCCTTCTCAAGACCCTTCACCTCCACAGCCAGAAATTCTTTCACAGGCTCACTCTCCAGACGGAAATCATATCCGCACCCAAGGCGAGTGGTGTTCTGCACTGCGTATCCCTCGAATTCAGAAATACCAGCTCGGACTGACTCAAAGTATTGCTCCGCCGCCAGTCCGGTGATTAGCCGTTGGGCGAAATGGGATTGGCGGTCGGCGGGTTTCTTTTTTCGTTGGAGCTCGCTCCAAGCGTTTTCATCGTATCCGACGAAGGATTCGACCAAAGCAGTGAACGATTCGAGGTCCAGGCTCTTGTACTCTTCAAACACTCTCAGGCAGTAGTTACGGATCTTACGCTTGTGCCAGCCTTTCCGACGATTCGGAAGTAACGGATCAAATTCGTCGCGATAGTTCTTTATCGACGCGGGCTTTGATCCCATCGCGTAACCGATAACGTTGAACGCCTCCGCAAAGCTGTCAAAGCCAAGGCGCTTCACACCTAGCGAATCGTACTTCGAAAGATAAAGGCCAACCAATATTTGCTTCTCACGCGCCGCGATCCGCTGTGGGTTGAGCTCCATGTCTCAGACACGGGTCTCGCATGCGCAGCCATGCCAGAAGCATCCGTGCACGAGAATGGCCTTTCGCTGTCGTACGATTACCACGTCTGGTTTTCCGGGTAAATTACCGACGCAACTTCGGTATCTAACCCCCAGCCGCCTGATAATTCTGCGTACGATCATTTCGGGCCGCGTACCGCTAGAACGGACCCGGCGCATTATCTCGCTGCGTTCGCGGGACGAGAAAGTGTCCACAGTAGTACGGCCTAATTTAGGACAAAGTCTCGACGAACGCTACCGTTTTGGGAAATTATTGTCAGGCTACTTCAGCCTGTCCAAATAATGAGATGGCACAGTTGCGGGGCATCCTATTTCGTCCCATAGCTCCTGGCGCGTGCGTCCGTATCCGTACTACGGTGCCGCCCTGCGCGGTCAAACCGCAATCTTGCCTGGTGCCGCACCCCGCACTATCTCATCGTTACTCCGCGCCGGATCGGGAGCAGCACTCGAAGCCGCTCATCCCGCAGCCAGATTCCCAACCACGCAATCATGCTTGTCGATAGCGGCACCAGTATCGGCAAGGGGTATGCAATGCGGGTATAGGCGGCAACCGCTCCGCCGAGATAACCGGTGAGAAGCACCGCTCCAAGAACCGCGGTCTGCGGAATGAGAAAGAGGACGATGCAGCCCAGCTGCAGGCATGCCAGCAGCGTCAGCGCGCTATTCGGCCAGCCGATTTGTGCAAATAGCACCAGATAACCGGGGTTTCGTGTGAGCTTCCAATGAGCGCTCGTCCCCACAACGAAAACGGGCCAGAGCGAAACAGCCCAGCCAATCCACACCATCCAGCGCTTCCCGCTCGTTTTGCTCAATGGAGCATCGATGGCACTCATTCTTCCTCCTCTTGCTGCCGCACAGTGCGAGGACGCGTGGCCCAGGCTCATGCACTTCGAACTGCGCTCCCTCGCGGCGCAACGTCGCAGCGCATGATACCATCGCCGACGCTTCATCCGAGGGTGCGCCCTTACGGGCGCCCGTGCTCGGTTTGTGACCGTGGGATTTTTCGCAGTCCGGTCGTGCTGGCGCGACCGAAACGCGCCGAAGGAGGAACCACCAATGGATTCTATGATTGATTCGTTATTCGATCGCTATGAACGCGGCGGCATCACACGGCGGCATCTTGTCCAAGCGCTGGCCGCATTGGTCTTGCCGGCAACGGTCCTGGCGCAGGATGCCGCCCCGGCTCCCGTTCCCATTGTTCGCGGCTTGGGCGTCAACCATGTCGGGCTCACGGTCAACGATATCCAGCGTTCCTTCGTTTTTTATCAAAAATTATTCGGCGTCAAAAAAGGCTGGCCGGCAACGAACGCCGGGACGGGCATTCACCTGGATTTCCCGGTGGGGTATATCAGCGTCGATTCAGTCGCCGAAAAAAAGGGTGTGATCACGCATTTCTCCGTGTCCATAGACCATATCGACCAAGATTCTGCAAAACGCCTGGCGGATAAAATCAACAGCGAACTGCCCGATGCCAAAGCGAGAGCTGCGTTTCAGCCGAATGATGGAGTCTCCACGGTCAATCTCATCGATCCCGATGGCTTTCACGTGCAAATCTCGCCCAAAGACGGCCGCTGAAAATGGCAGACGGGGTTCTGAGCGCGTCGTAGGCATCGGGCTCGAAGGACGTCTGGGTTTCAATTCCTGGCTTGCAGATGTCAGCCGGGAAGAGTTCCAGGCTAGGATCTTTTCTGCTCAGAGTCTTCCATCCGTCATATGTCAATCATCGTTCTGCAAAACGAGCCTGTTATCCAGCGTATGAGCTCAGCTTGGTTCGTTGGCTCACCTTGTGTAACCTGAAACATGCTCCGCCGTCCGTGTCAATTTGGCTTTTGGAGGTGTCAGTGTCGCGGGTCAGACGTTTCTACGCCGTGGGTGCGCTTATTCTCTTGACCGCGTTGGGCAATTTCAGCGTCAGTGCCCAGGAGATCAAGACCGTTTTCGTAATCGCAATGGAGAATCACAATTGGACCCAGCCAGCACACCAGTTCACTGGTAGGACTCAGCAGATTTTTCGCAATTCGAACGCGCCATTCATTAATAGTCTTGTAAACGGAACCGCCTCGGTCAATGTCAACGGCTCAAGGGTTCAGATCAGCAAGCAGGTCGCTTACGCAACGGCCTACCATAATGTTTTGGTCACCGGAAATGGAAACAACCGCCATATCCATCCTTCCGAACCGAACTATATCTGGTCCGAAGCCGGCACTAATTTTGGCGTGTCGAACGACAACGACCCCTATTCCGGAGAAGGACACACGAACCAGGATACTTCGCTGCATCTGAGCCATCTCCTCACCATGGCTGGAAAAACGTGGAAGTCGTACCAGGAAGACATCGACCTTTCCCTGAGTGGCGGCGCGCTCACCAACGTTCCCCTGCCGCCGGAAAAGTGGACCGTTCCGCTGGCCAGTTTTTCGGGGTTCGCCAGCAGCTACTTCAATGCGTATAACGGCTCCAGTCAATTCAATTATGCCGCTAAGCATAATCCCATGGTGCTCTTCACCGATACCAACGGCGGCGACGACCCGACTCCAAAGAATCCGTTATCCTCGCACTACGCGCCGTTGCAGCAGTTATTGCCCGATCTGGCAAAGGATGCCGTGGCCGATTACAACTGGATTACCCCGGACGAATACAACGATATGCACTCTGCGATCGGAGGGGGCTACAAAGGACTCACCGGCGACGCTGCAAGGCTCAGGCAGGGCGACGACTTCCTGAGTCAGATCGTTCCCGTCATCATGGCGTCAAACGCTTACAAGAACCGAGGCGTCATCATCGTTTGGTGGGACGAATCCGAATCGGACAGGTCGTCGGGTGATAATCCGGACGACCTCAGACACACCATCGGCGAGATTATCATCTCTCCGCGTGCTCATAGGAACGTGAACGGCCTTCCGTATGCGAGCCCGTTGGCCTACTCGCATTCCTCCGATTTGCGCACTATGCAGGAAATCTTTCACCTAGGACCATTCCTGGGTGATGCGGCCGACGCCACCGATCTGTCTGACTTGTTCGACCCGGGCGCCGTCCCCAAAATGCCGCCGGCAGCCGCGGTGAATCGCTGACTCAAGTCGAGCAACCCTCAGCCGATAATCACGGCACCCGCCCGCATCACGCTAGAATTTCAAACGCAACATAAACTGGATCTGCCTGGGCAATCCCGTTCCAGTGTTCGGCGAGGAGTCGTTGTCATTGTTACTCAGAGGTGTCAACTATTGTGCGCGGCGCCCGCGAAGGAAACCGAACCCGCCTGGTGCTCCCGACGCAGAGACCTATGCGACGGTAAGCTCCGCGGGTTCCGCCAGCGAAGCTGCCGGCCAGCTCTTCAGCTCTTGCAAGCAGTGCTTCACGAAACAATTGATACTCCGCGTCGATTCCTGGTAAGGCATCCCGCCGAAATAAAGATTCGGCATGATTCCCTGCATGTCCGTCAGATCTTTCATCTTGGAAAATTTATCAAGCACTTGCTGCGGAGTGCCCCACGGCATGAGCTGGATGTAATCTTCCACTGCCTTTTCCAGCCCGATCGAATTCAGATACTTGCTCATATCCGCGTAGCGCTCATAACCCTTGGTCGCATCGAAATGCTTGCCAAACATTTCGTAGTGATCGAGCGCCTCGCGATAATTCGCGGCTAAAAACTTCCGTGCAAACTCCTCGGCCCGGTCGCCACTCTCATCGACGAAACAGAACCCCGAACAAAACGGCTTCGGCGGCTCGGTGTTGGGATGAAACTCGGCCCAATACTTATGGTACGTATCTAAATCCGCTTTCACCTGCTCCCAAGGCTTCTGGAGAATCACCAGCAACCCTAGCCCAAGCTTCGCGCATATCGGCACCGAATCTCGCGATGCCGCAGCGGCGAACGACCTTCCCTTGAACGACTTGTATGGCCGCGGCCGGATTTCACGGCGCGGCTGGTTCAGCGTAGCACCGCCTTCCACAAACCCGCTTTCGAGCGCATCCAGCACCATTTTCGTGTACTCATCGAAACGCTGCCGCCCTTCGTTCTGGTCGATGCGCAACCCCTCGAACTCCCTCCGCGCCAATCCCCGCCCCACGCCCAGGATGTAACGCCCTTCCGAAAGATGATCGAGCAGCGAAATCTGTTCCGTCAGCCGCACCGGGTCATGCCACGGCACCACGATCACCATCGAACCCAGCTTGATTCGCTTGGTCTTCCCGGCCAAATACGATAGCAACTGGCAAACATCGGGGCTGATCGAGTAGTTATCGAAATGATGTTCGGTCACCCAAACGGAATCGAATCCCCGCGATTCTGCCAACTCGCAATTTCCCAGCTCCTCCCGCAAGAATTTCCCATCCGAATACCCCCCCAGGTGCTGGAAACCGGTTCCATAGCCTACATGCATGATTTCGCCCTTCCTGTTGTTAACGCCTGTAGCGAGTCAAATTTCTCGTGTTTGCGCCCAATTTTTGCGACGCGCACTATATCAGATTACGCCAGACATGGTCATCCGCGTCAAGTTGGCAAAACACGACGAAAGGGGCCCGCTAAGAGGGCTAATTTGTTTCGAGCTAGAAGCTTTTCGTGCGGCAAACTCGAAGCGTCTTGAGGCAAACTCGAAGCTTTTCTTGCGAAAACTTCCCCCAAAAGAAGTACTGAAGCTTCAACGCTCGCTGGCGAAATTCTTGGAAAAAAACACGACACGAAAGCGCGGCGCCGCCGTAAGATTGAAGTATGGCGAAGGGATGGGAGAGCAAATCAGTCGAGGATCAGATCCAGAATTCAGATCAGAGAGACTCCGGGAAAGGGCGATCTCAACTAACTCCGGCACAAGCGGAAATGCAACGCCGCAGGAATCTTTTGCTTCTTTCGCGAGCCCGCGTGCAGGCGGACCTCAGCACGGCCACCGACGGGCGCTACCGCGATCAACTTAGCCGCGCGCTCACCGATATAGAGGCGCAGATTTCAGTTTTGGAAAAGGCGCCGGAAGTTTGAGCGACGGCGCCGCAGCAGTCAATTTCACTCAATCGCGGTGTGGTTCCGGCTCCATATCCTCGATAAAAAACACGCCCACGCCGTTCCCGTCTTTTCCGCGCAGCGACTCACAATGAACGACGGTCGCTCGCAGCGAAACCACGCTCGTCTGGTTCGGCTCTGCCGCGGATTCGATTACCACTCGCAATTCCGATTGCAAACGTGGCCGCTTCTTCAAGAATAGATAGGCGCCCTGCAAGCTGACCTCACGCACAGTGGCCTTTTCCTCGAATGTGGTTCCGTCTTCCGCTTGTCCGCATACGGTGGCGGAGAGGCGCATCCTGCGGCGCTGACCCAAGCGCGACTCGGGCAGAGCGACCTCGGCGCCGCGCCCATTCAACGTCACGGTCATGCCCTCCATCGCCGCCCAAGTGGATGGAAATTCCTGGCGTGCCGCTGAAAGAAAGCCGTCCACGGTGTTGCTCGAGGAATCTGGATCGTGATGGAACAGAATTAAATTTCGCACCTTGCACTCGCGGGCGATTTTCACTCCCTCGAGCCAGCAGGAATGCCCCCAGCCCTTTCGCATGGAAGCCAGTTGTTCGGGCGAATATTGCGCGTCGTAGACCAGCACGTCCGCCCCTTGCGCGAGCAGCCGTAAATTGCTATCGCACTCAGGATCGCCCGGCTCGTTATCCGTGGCGTAGACGATCGAACCCAACGCGGTATCCAGCCTGTAGCCCAGGCAGCCTTGGGGATGATTCAGCCACGCGGTAGCGATTTGCGTTCCCTCGATTTCCCATTTCTCGCCGCCAGCAACCTCGCGAAAAAACCGCGACGCAGCCATGGTGCTCACGTTCACGGGAAAATAAGGACTAGCCACTTGCGCTTCCAGCACCTGTTGCAGGCTGTTGCGCCCCAGATACTTTGATTGGAAGCTGTAAAAGTGAAAGCGATTATGCGCCTCGAAGAATGGATGGAAAAACGGAATGCCCTGAATGTGGTCCCAGTGATAGTGCGTTACCAGGACGTGAGCCTCCATCCCGCCATCGCCGCGCCATCTCGACCAGGGGTTATGCTGCGTTTGCAACTGATTTCCGAGCATTCGCAAGCCGGTGCCGCAATCCAGGATGAAGTGCGTGTCGCCGGGCGCCGTGAACTCGAGGCACGGCGTGTTTCCGCCGTAGCGCCAAGTGTCGCGCTCGACCGTCGGCGTGGAACCGCGGACCCCCCAGAAAACTAACTTGGCGCTATTTTGCGTCATGCCTCGGCAAATCGCTCGCGAATGCGCAATGTTCCGCAGATTTTACGAAAGGGAGACAAACTTGATGGTAGGTACGCTCGTCAAACTAAGTCAATTGAGTTTGTAAGCCGCGACGCCTGGAATACACGAGCCCCGCGCCCCTTGTGCTGTGGGCAGTCGCGGCACTGGCCCCCAGTCGTTTTACAATTTCGGGGGAGCGACGAAATCAATCACTTGCCTGTCGTTCCGTCGGTAGACGCTGAAGTCCTTACGATCGACCGTCAGCACTTGGCAGCGCATCTGCCGCTCGCTCAGTACGACAATCGATGCGTCTGCCAGATCCATTTGGTTGTAGCGCGCCATGAGAGTGCGGAATCGGGGCCAATGCGCCGCAATCTGGAGGTCCACTCGAACAGCGTTGCGTTCGAGCAGCTGAAACAACGGATCGACGTCCATATGGTCGGCACGGAGGAAGTACGCCACTTCAGTTAGGACCGGCTCCGTCGTCAGCATGGGGGAACGCACTTGCTTCATCAGGTCGACCGCCCAGGAGTGATAGGGGTCATTGCGGTTGAGATATGCTACCAGCGGTCCTGTGTCGCAAATCGTGATCACGACCGCGCGAACCTGCGCCGCTTGTTGGTCGCCGGCTCTCGATTGCCTGCCACACTGCCCGCAAGATCAGAGGTGATGTCATAGACGGACCGACTGCCCCGGCGCGGGAGAACCTCGACTCTTTCGCGAATCAGGGCGGCAACGCTGCGTCCGGTCGCGCGGGCCTCCTGTCTCAACTGGCGCAGCGTCGTTTCTGGGAGCTTGACGGTTATACCTCTCATAATAGCAATGGTAACTCGATTCTGACAGAATGGCAACACCTAATGCGCCCCCCCGCACGTCACGCACGGTAATTCGCCCTAACCGTGGAGGGCTGCGACCCGTTGTTCCCGATTTGGTGAGCAATCTCCCCCTGCGGACCATGATCTTCCCCACCCTTCGAAGCCTTTTCACACACAGACTTCTGTCCGGCGGGCGGTTCTGCGCGTAAAATCCCATCAATGAACTCAGACGGCAAGAGCTCCGCCGCTCAGCATGGTCACGGTTATGGTCATGACCATGGGCACACTCATGGATTCGGTGTAGGCGAAGCGGTCAGCGGCATTTTAGGCGCGGCTGTGGTGGCGACTCTTGTTCTCGTCGCCGTCGAATTCATCGCCGCGTACGTGGGACACTCCATCGCTCTGGCAAGCGACGCGGTCCACAATCTTACAGACGTTCCCACGCTGGTGATTTCCTGGCTGGCATTGCGATGGGCTCGCCGCCCGCCGACGCCTGAAAAGACTTTCGGATATCACCGCGCCGGAATCCTCGCGGCGTTTGTAAACGCGATGGTGCTCGCGCTCGCGGCGATTTTTGTGATTGGCGAATCGCTGCTGCGCTTACGCGTTCCAGTTGTGGTGGGCACGGGGCTGATGATGTGTGTTTCCCTTCTAGCCCTGGCGATCAACGGAGGCATCACTCTGGCAGTCCATCGGGGGCGGCGCGATTTAAATGTCCGCACCGTGTGGCTGCACAACTTAGGCGACGCGCTTTCCAATATCGCGATTTTTGCCGGCGCGATTATCATCCGCTCGACCGGCGCGCAATGGGTGGACCCGGCGCTGGGCATCGCCATAGGCGCGCTGGTCCTGTGGTCCGGCACGGGGATTTTGCGCGAGAGCGGGCACATCCTGCTCGAGGGCCTGCCGCGCAATCTTCGTCTTGAGGACGTCGCCGCGACAGTCCTCCGCGTGGAAGGCGTGCAGGAAGCCCACGACATTCACATTTGGACGCTGGGGACCGATCTTCTCGCGCTTTCTTGCCACGTTCGCATCCCGGATATGCATATGGAAGAGAGCGAGAGGATTCTCGCGAACATTCGCGAGGCGCTCGAGCGCGATTTTCACATCACGCACACCACAATTCAGTTCGAGCGCGCCGGGCTCCCGGCTGAAGCCGGATTGTATATGCCCGCGCCGGCCCATCGTCGCGGCGAATAATTTTCGCGGGGTGTTCAGAGCCGGGCGGATTTTCGCCTTTGCGCGTTTGGTGATTATGCATTTCACACAGAAAGACGGCAAACTGTAATGGCCGTGACAGAACGTGTTGAGCTTAGAAGTGACAGTAAATCAGAGATAGTGGATTTTGTAAAAGTGCGTCTTGACGATCTGGAAGGCAAGAGCCTGGAGATCAGAACCGGGCATAGCGGTTCCTATATCGTAGAACTATATAGTTCAGCAGAGCCGCTTACTGCCCCTTAAAGTAATCATGAGTTTCGATGTGGTGCGCCGCCCGCTCTAAAACGAAGCGGACGTGATGTCCGCAGTGATTGCAGGGTGGAAAGCGCTTCCCATATACGCATGTTACTTCGTCCTCTTGTGAGTGGTTCGGGTCGTGAATCACCGGATAGATACCCGAATGCGGTACTACTTCTCCGGGTTCGAATACATCTCCGATCTTAGCCATTGTCGATTTCTTCACTCGTTAGCTGCTGCGTGTCTTTTGTCTGCTTCTCTGAGAGCTTCTTGATCGAAGGGACGGCTGGAAGTTTCTCAGGCATGGTGCCGTGAATGTCTTGGATAGCCTGCCGGACTCTCTTGCCTACCGAGTAATGAGCATCAATGGCTCGTTGCTCTCCCTGAATGGCCTCGCGCTTGAGTTTCGCTTCGGTCTGCGTTATGCGAAACTCGTTCGCTGCGAGTTCTTCTCGATCAATGCAATCGAGGAGTTCGTCGGCCGCAGGGATGCCCTTCATTCGCTTAATATCGTCTCGTCCCCGACCGCCGTACAATCCCTTGTATCCGGCATCATGGAAAATCGGGAACCTCGTGACTCCCGCCGCCTTTGCTGCACCTACTAATTTCTTATTCGCGTCCTTGACGCGGTTCCGTATCAAGAGTCTCCGCTGTTGGTCAGTTAGTGCTTGCTCAATCTCTTGGCTGCGGGTTTGTACGGCAAAATAAGTCTGGGCTGTTCCAACCTGTGGCAGACTGGGATCGCCGTTCATCGCCACTAGATAACAGGCATATCGGCTGAGAACAGCATTCTCCCTTTTTTTCTTTGCTCCCTTGCCAGCTTCGATCATCTCCGCCATATAGCGGAAATGATTGACCGAAAACTTACCGGAGCTATCGCAAGCTCGGATAGCCTTCTCGATCACTTCACGAAAGTTTTCCCATCGGGCATAACCCAAAATCTCCATGAGATCCCGCCCGTACCAATAGGGAAAACCCTTTGGGGTTATTCTCATTCGAGCATCTAGTGCCGTTTTTACGTATTCGATGTGTGATTCCACGTCATTGCTCCTGCCGAACGATGTGGCCTACCCCGGCCAGATGTATGCGCTTATTATACCACTTTTCTCCTTGCGCCCTTACGGTGTCGCGTGGTATATCTAAGTTCCATAGAGGACAGCTATGGAAATCAGAGAGAAACTTCAAAAGCTGCTAGACGGTAAGCAGCAAGAAATAAGGGACTTAGAGCTACACATAGAGAAAGCCAGAGCCTATGTTCAAGCTTTGCAGGACTCCATGCGGTTTCTCCCGAGAGATAGCGGTGACGTAACACTTCGACCTGGGACAGCGCTAGCAAAGACGCGTGATATCTTACGGGCAGCGGGTAAGCCCCTACATATCACAGAGATTCTCAAGGCGTTGAATGAACCTAGCGATAAGAAACATAGGCTTTCTCTCAGCGGCTCACTATCTGCGTACGTTCGGAATTCTCAGATTTTTACTAGACCCGCGCCAAACACATTTGGGCTGATGGAAATCAGCAAAGCTAACGGTTCGGCTGAGACTGCGGGGTTAGAGCTTCCAGAGAATTTCGGTGAGGACAACTAAAACACCGAAAAGGCGGGGCCGTGGCAGAAGTGGTTTAAATGCGATGCCTTGCTTTCAAAGTTCTAAGGACCGAACCCGTTCCGCGTACTTCAATAAAAGCCACGGGCAAGGGCGGCTCTAAGACTTCGATACTTCGGAAGTCGTGAGCTTGTCGTAAGTCAGGCGTTCACCATTCAGAAAATTCTTGGTGGTCTCCGCGAACAGCTGTTGGTGTTCCTTCGGCGATTGGAGCGATAGAAAAAGTCATCGCAGTACCTCAGGCTCTAGGCACTGATAGATGCGCGTGCACTTGTTCTTGCTCTTGGTTCCCGCGTAATCCGCGAGACCATGCAAAATCGCGATTTGACAGGCGCAAACTTTCCGCCGATAATGCTTCGTACGCCGACTCCACCGGAGGATTTTTAGCGCCTTGCCGATCGGCCCGAAGTACGTGTTCGTAACCGGCGGCGTGGTTTCTTCTCTCGGTAAAGGCGTAGCAGCGGCTTCGATGGGCTGCCTTCTTGAAAGCCGCGGCCTCCGCGTCACCCTCCAGAAGTGCGATCCGTACCTCAACGTTGATCCTGGCACGATGTCGCCTTATCAACACGGAGAGGTTTTCGTTACGGACGACGGCGCCGAAACCGACCTCGATCTCGGCCATTACGAGCGCTTCACCTCCGCGCACCTTACGCGCGATCATAACTGGACCACCGGACGCATCTACGAATCCATCATTGCCAAAGAGCGCCGGGGCGATTACCTCGGCAAGACGGTGCAGGTAATCCCGCATGTGACCGATGAAATCAAGGCCGCCTTCCGCAAGGTGGCGGTCGGCGTGGACATCGTGCTCGTGGAAATTGGCGGCACGGTGGGCGACATCGAATCTCTGCCGTTCATGGAAGCGATTCGCCAAATGCGCCTGGAGCTCGGCGCGGAAAACGTGGTGTTCGCGCATCTGACGCTGGTGCCCTTCATCGCCACCGCGGGCGAGCTGAAGACCAAGCCCACGCAGCACAGCGTGAAGGAAATGCTCAGCATCGGAATTCAGCCGGACATTTTAATTTGCCGCAGCGACCGTCCGCTGGATGCCGACCTGAAATCCAAAATCGCGCTCTTTTGCAACGTGGCCGAATCCTGCGTTATTTCCGCTCCCGATGTAGGCAACATCTACGAAGTTCCGATGACGCTCGCTTCGGAAGGGCTGGACGATCAGCTTCTGCGCCTGCTGCATCTCGAAGCGCCGCCGCGCAACCTGAGCCGCTGGCTGGCCATGCTCGAAAATCTAGAGCATCCGCAGAGTGAAGTGCGCATTGGAGTGGTGGGCAAATACGTTCAACTCGAGGACGCCTACAAGAGTCTTCGCGAAGCGCTGGTCCACGGCGGCCTGGCGAACCACCAGCGCGTGATCATCGAATGGATCGAAGCGGAAGATATCGATTCCGTGGCAGCGGCCGAGCGGCTATTGCGCCATGTGGACGGCATTCTGGTTCCCGGCGGCTTCGGCAAGCGCGGCATCGCCGGAATGGTTCACGCCATCACCTACGCGCGCGAGCACAAAATTCCGTTCTTCGGAATCTGCCTGGGCATGCAGTGCGCAACCATCGAATATGCGCGGCAGGTTTCGAAGATCGAGCGCGCTGATAGCACCGAGTTCGACGCGTCCACGCCCAACCGCGTGATTTACAAGTTGCGCGAGCTTCTTGGTGTGGACGAAATGGGCGGCACCATGCGCCTGGGCGCGTGGCCTTGCAAACTCGAGCCCGGCTCGTTCGCCGCCAAGGCTTACGGCACCACTGAAATTTCCGAGCGGCATCGGCATCGCTACGAATTCAATTGCGATTACGAGAAAACTCTAACCGACGCCGGCTTCCGTATCACCGGCCGCACGCCCGATGGCGTCTATGTGGAGATTATCGAGATTCCGGATCATCCATGGTTTGTCGGCTGCCAGTTCCATCCGGAATTCAAATCCAAACCTCTGGCGCCGCACCCGCTTTTCGCCGCTTTCATTCGCGCCAGCGTGGGGAACCGGCAGAAGCGCCTCGGGTATTCTGTTGAGACTCGAGCTACCGAAGCTCACGCCGCCGAGTCTCGCGCGCACGCATCGGATCCCACATCCGGATCTCGCACCTCGGCTGCTTCTTCTTAATCCTTCAGAGGCTTTTGCTGCGAGGAAAATGTCTCCTTGGTTTTCTTGCGGCGGCAACCGCGTCTTGACACCTTATCGACCCAACCCTTAGCATCAATAATCGCTTACGTGCCGGCGTGGCTCAGTGGTAGAGCGAGGGTCTCATAATCCCTAGGTCGTGGGTTCGATTCCCGCCGCCGGCACCACCGTTTACCCTCTTTGATTTCAAGAAGTTCCGGCGAAGCGCTTGCTCCGGTTTGGAGCGCGCTAAAGTATCAATCATAGTAAATTCGCAGTAATTCTGGGCTATGGAAGGGCCACGACTGTGATTTTTCCAAAGCTGGCGTCAGCCTGGTATACGCCAAGGAGAACTGACCCCGTGCTTGCATCGCCGTCGGCTTGGAGAGTCCAACTGACGGGTTCTGTAGTGCCGGCCGGCCAGATCTTGAGGGACAGATGACTGGAAGTGTTGTTGGAATTCCGCTGCACCGCAAACTTGAGGTCATATTTCAGGCCCAGAACAGGAGTGAATCCGCTGTTATCCTGGATTAAGACAGTTTCGGGAAACGAAGGACTGTTGGCATAGATATTCAGGTGAGCAGTTGGAGGGCCCGTAGTCGCATACCAGCCCAAGCCAAAGAAGGGGTGGCCGCTGCCAGGCTGGTCGGGTTGCAGCGGTTCAGCCGGATTAGGGACGTGCCCTTGCCATCCGACAACAAGGCCCACGCCAAATTGGAAGCAGTCGAAACTGTTAAAGGTTATTTCCGAGGTAACCTGATAGTCGGTCCACGTCACATCACCCAGGGCTATCAGCCGGTCATAGCCGACCTGCATCGTTCGAACACTACCATCGGGCTGAATGGCCCACTGGCCGTCCACCACCTGCGCAACATCCGAGATATTCGTAACGGTAGACCAGTCAATGGAATAGGGGAGCGGCCAAACCTGCCCGGTATTCGCCCAATTCACTGTGACCGTGTGCGTTGCTGTGTTACTCAGATTGTCAGTCGCCGTAATCACCACGGTGTTTGCCCCTGGGTTGAGGCTGGCGTGGTCTATTTCGACGTTGAAATCTCCCGTGTCAACTAGTCGGAGATCGTTGGGGCCGACACGGAGGAACTGCGGTGCGCCCCCATTCAGCGTATAGCTGGCGGACGCAATACCGCTGGGAGCTGACACATTCCCCAGTATATTTACCCATTTCTGCGGGATGCCCTTCTGTCCGAAAGTCTGGTTATCGCCATACCAAACATTGAACACGGGTTGGTTGGGAGGCTGAGGCAGGCCCGAATCGGTGGGACTTATCGGGCTTGCGGTATTGAAAAAATAGTCTACTGCACCGGTGAAGCTGGGCGTAGGGTCGTTGCTGGCGTCAAACGCATTTCCGGCTGCGGGTCCGATGCCACTGACGGTCAGGGCTTGGGTCAACGTAGCTGCGTTGTAAGTGCTACCGTCTGTGGACCAGCTCTGCGTCCATGTTGTGCCGCTCCTCTTGACGCGCATCCAGAAGGACGTACTTCCACCGGCAATCGTAATGGCATTGTCATATGTCAGGGTCGGCGTGCCTCCAAGAGTGACGACAGCGTATAACCGCGGCGTCGTTCCGTCGTGATAAACGCCGAACCAGATGAAATTCTGCGCGTCCTGCTGGACAAGTATCCCTTCCTCCTGATCACCCTGACTAACGATCGAATCGAATTTGGTCTCGACTTCGAAGTCGACATCGGCAATGGTCTGCAGCAGTCCGACCCCCTGGTTTTGGTTATAAATGTTGTGATCTGTCACGCTGGGGACAACCAGCAACGCATCCGTGCCGCTCATCTTCACGAAGCCGCAGCAGTGGGCGTAGAAGCTCCACATCGGATTTAGAGTGGAACCGTGGAAGTCGTCCGACACAGGCCCGCCGCAAGCGCCGGTTGTAAACGTGGCGTCCGCCGTAGTTGCGGAGTTTGACGCTCCAACCGACGTAATCTGATAGTGGTAGGTGGTGTTGCACGCGAGCGAACCGAGCATGAGCGAGTGGCTGGTAAGCAAAGTTGAATCACTCGCGTTGAATCCATACTGAATCGTGGCGCCGTAGCTTACGACGCTGGTCCCAGGCACATTGGTAATCCAGGCCACCGTGGCGGAGTTCGCCGCCGTGGTCACCGAAACTCCACTGATACTGATCTGGCAGGTAGCTGTAGTAAATGTGGCGTCGCTGGTAGTCGCAGAGTTGCCCGCCGCGACGGCGGACGTGATCTGATAGTGGTAGGTCGTGTTGCAGGTGAGCGATGTCAGCGTTAGCGAGTGGCTCGTCAGCAAAGTCGAATCGCTGACGTTTGACCCGTACGCACTGGTCGCGCCGTAGTCCACCCGACTGCTCGCGCCAACATTGGTTGTCCAAGCAATGGTCGCCGTGGTCGCCGTCGTACCCGAGACCGAGACTCCGGTAATAGTCGGGCACGCGCCTGTCGTAAATGTGGCGTCGCTAGTAGTCGCAGAATTGCCCGCCGCGACGACAGACGTGATCTGATAGTGGTAGGTCGTGTTGCAGGTGAGCGAGGTCAGGGTCAAGGAATGGCTGGTCACCAAACTCGAATCACTGACGTTTGACCCATACGCATTAGTCGCGCCGTAGTCCACCCGGCTGCTCGCGCTCACATTGGTTGTCCAAGTGATGGTAGCCGTGGTCGCCGTCGTTCCCGAGATCGAGACAGCGCTAATCGCAGCGCTAATCGGCGGATTGGATCCGCCGCCACCGCCGGTGGAACCGCTACAGCCGGCCAACCCGGCAAAGCAGACCACACTTGCGAGAACAAGCATGACGTTACGCAACGTAGCTCCTCCCCGCGCAATAGTGCCCCGTATTGGGCCGGTATCACTGCCACCTCTGATCTACTGAAAAACTTATCTGAATTGATCTCAGTGCGCATCGATTGAAATTATGAGTGTCCCTGACTAGTCAACTCGACTTTAGAAGAGGATTGGCAAACCTGGCGTTGCTCTTAGTTCTGATTAGCAACGCTTGAACGGAGAGATTTTCGCGTCTTCAGCGCTTTACGAACAGCAGCATCAACCCGAAGACGACCACAGGAATCAGCGCCAGCATGATGTAGAACAAAACCCTCCGCAGCCATGGCGTGCGCCGTTTTTTCCAGTCGCGCAGTTCCGGCCGTTCCGCGACGCCGACTTTTTCGGGATGCTCGAGATCCAAGATCATCTCGTGAGCGTTGGCGTAGCGGTTCTTCGGATCGCGTTCCAGCGCTCGATAAATGATTTCCTGCAACTGCGGTGAAATCGAGGGATCGATTTCGCGGGGCGGAATGGGATTGTTGAGCACGCGGTCGTTCATGATCGCAAACTGATTAGGACCTTGGAAGGGTGTCTTCCCTGTAAGCATCTCGTAGAGCATCACCCCCATCGCGTAGATGTCACTGCGTGCGTCACCGCGCTTGCCCTTCACCTGTTCGGGAGAAATGTAATCAGGCGTGCCCATCACCTGCGAGAGCTTTGCAAACGTGAGCCTCCGCGCGCCTTGCTGTCCGGCGATTCCGAAATCGATCAATTTGATGTGGTTCTCCGGGTCCACCATGATGTTCTCAGGCTTCAAATCGCGATGAACAATTCCATGACTGTGTATGTAACCCAGCGCATCGAGAACGCCCAAAGCAATTTTGATCGCGCGTTCGGGAGGTAATTTCTTCTGGTCCTGGAGAATGCTGCGCAGCAGTTTGCCGTCAACCCACTCCATCACCATGTAGAGTTGGGCGTGTTCGCCGTCCGAGAAGACTTTCATCACCCCGGGATGGTCCAGAGTTTGCCCGATTTTTTCCTCGCGATGGAAGCGGTCGAAAAAAACCGGATCCATTTCCATTTCCGGATGAGGGACTTTGATGGCTACAGGCTGGCCCGTGCGCAGATCGGTGGCCCGAAAAATCGAGGCCATGCCGCTGCGGGCAGCGACGCTGTCTATCCTGTAGTGATCGATTTGGTCGCCGGGATGGACGGGAGCCTCGTCAATACGCGTTTGCCGGAAACCGCGAAGCAAGCCCCTTATTACGGTAGCCTGTAGGGCCGTCCGCGGTACATACCCACGCGTTCGACGCTCCGAACGCGGATCAGTTGTAGGCTGATATTATCACTACCGTCTCTCTGATTGGCAATACCCACGAGCCGCCGCGCCGCTGCCGCCAGGTCGCCGCCATGGCTCGCGACCGCGGCCATCTCCGACCCGCTCACCGAGCCGTACAGCCCGTCCGAGCAAAGCACAAGGACATCGCCGGCAAACACCTGGTGTTCGTTGACGTCCACGCTTACGGTGAGCTCACTTCCCAACGAGCGGCTGAGCAAATGCCGATTTTGGGACGCAGCCGCTTCCTCTTTCGAAAGCAGCCTCAGTCGAACCTGATCGTTCACCACCGTGTGATCGCGCGTCAGCAGATTAGACTGCCCGCGGCGAATCAAATAGCAACGCGAATCGCCCACATGCGCCACGGTCACGCGGTCGTAACGCAAAGCGCAGGCTACGACGGTGGTCGCCATCGAGCCGCCACCCATGCGGCCAGCCGAGTGCGCGGCATCCAGCACGTGTGTATTTGCGTTTCGTACCAGCCGCGTCAATAGCCCGGTGTGAGGCTCTCCCGCTGTGCACTCCCGGAAGCCGGCGGTCACGCTCTCGACGGCCGTTTTCGAAGCGACTTCGCCGAGATCATGCCCTCCTACTCCGTCTGCAACCGCAAAGAACCAGCCCCGTCCTCGTACTTCTTCCGGTGACGCCGGAATCACATGCCCGAGATAGTCCTCGTTGCCCGGGCGAACTCGTCCGACGTCGGAAAGCTCTGCGAACTCAACGTCCATGGATATTTCGGCCGGATGGTAGCCTTGGGCAACACCGCCAACTCCTGCCGCGACCGCCGCTTGATGGCCTCGATACATTAGACCTCATGTCCACTCGAAAAAAACAGGGCGGGCTTTCGCCCGCCCTCGGATATGTAACGGTTTAAGTTGAATCAGGCGCGTGTAGTAACGAGCGTCGTCCTACCCTGCTTCTTGCTGTTTAGCGCGAAGTAAATGCCGCCATAAATCGCCCAGACTGCCGCGATCCCCAAGGCTAAGAACGGCTCCATCTTCGTGCCGTACCCCATGAATGGCAGCACGATGTAGGCTCCCATACAGATTAGGTTTGCAGCCACGCCGAAGACAGGGATTAGCATATGCTTGAGGAAGCTGAAATTCGGGTGCCCGTGATAGCAAAAGATGCAGGTCACGCAGCTTAAGCCGTAGAGCAGAAACGTCCCGAAATTTGAGGCCAGCGTAATCGTGAGCAAGCTGTTGGGCAATTTTGCCATTGCGTCATGAGACATGTAGCCAAAGCTTGACCAGAATCCGTGAGGCAAAGCTTGGATCGTAGCGTCCGACAGTGCGGTCGCGTCGCCGAAAAGCACTAACAGAGCAACGCAACCGGTGACCGCGGAGATGATCGCCAACGCCCAGATGGCACGGTGGGGGCTCAGGTTCTTGTCGTGGAGAAGACCGAAGTTTTCCGGCACTTCGTTGTCCTTGCCCATGGCGTAGGTCACGCGCGCTCCAGTGTTGATACAGGAGAGCGTCGTCCCAATCAACGCCAGAAACACTGTAACGGCTTCGCACATCATGAACGCCCGGCCGTGACCCTTAAAGAGAGCGTCGCCGACCATGACCATAAGATCGCCGATGGGTGCGGACGAGCCGCCGGCATTCTGGGCTGTGTAGCCCGTACTTAAGACGTAGTTTGCGGCGAAATACTCGACCAGATAGCAGAACGCCCCTTGGACAAGCAGGGAAGTGATGACGGCTATCGGCACATCCCGTTTGGCGTTCCTCGCCTCACCGCCCATCGACGTGACTGATTCAAATCCTACCAGAATCAGAATAGCGACGGTGGCCTGAACGAACATCCATTGGAACTTATGGATTCCGATTACAGAACCCGCAGTTGGATGGCTAACGAAGTTCCCACTCGAATCGGTGAACGGGTACTGAACGTGGAATGGCACCGGCTTCCCGGCCGCATCCAACTTTGGCACGGGCACCATGTCCTTATCGCGCGTGATTACGTCCGTAGCCGTACCGTTTATGTTCTGGCTCGTCGTGGCGAACTCGTAATCGTACGATGCACTTGTCGTTGAATCCCACTGGCGTGCAACGCTGCCGGGCGGGTGGCTAATCCGGTAACTGAAGGCCATCACCGCGAATACGAGCAGTGCCGATATTTGGATCACATTGATCGCGATGCTCACGGCCGTTGAGCCATTGACACCTCGATAGGCGATATAGGCCACCCCGAATGAGAAAACCACGGCCACCGCCATCATGAACATGGGGCCTGGGTTCGTCGCGTTCATGAAGTTGGGCCACAGGGTGCCAGTGATGTACCCGCAGAAGACCCCGGTGACCGCGACCATCACTCCCGGATAAATCCAGTAGTAAAGGTGCGAGCCCCATCCCACGACGAATTTCATCAAGCGTGCGTAGCGCCACGCCTTGTCGTGGTTCAGAAACGCTTGCTCCGCGAAGTAATACGAACTTCCCGTGCCGGGGTACAGCTTCGCCATCTCCGCGTAGCAGACGGCAGTGGCAAGGCAAAGCAAAAGTGCGAACAAAATACCAATCCACATCGACGGCGCCGTTGCGCCCTCAGTCATCTGGGGTGCAAACGTGAGCCACAAGAATGCGCCGGGTGCGATAAGCGCCATGGCATTCATCGTCAGCCCGGTCAAGCCTAACGTTGCCTGCATCTCACCCGTCTTTTTTTGTTCGGCCATCTAATTCTCCTTTTTTAGGGGGGTGAATCCCGAGGGCCGGAGATTATCTGGAAGTGTCGCACCAGTAAAATGCAACGTTTTGATTGGCAAGATAGACGTTTCAAATGGCATTGCAGCGCTACCCCTTTTGCCTGGTCGCGCGAGGGGTTGAGTGACGTCGCGGCATCCGGTTGATTCTTTCGTGGCGGGCGCTTCGGCCACCGGCTCGGTTTAGCCGCTGGCGACTGTCACTGCATTCTTTACACCACCAACCACTTGCATGCGCTCCCCTGCGTCTCTAGTATGGTCCGATGATTTTTTACGCTAAGGCGGATCGGAGACGAAAGGGCCTCGAAACGAGGGGCTTCGAGCCACTCGCGCGAATTCTACTCGACACAAGGTGCCGAATAGAATGTGATGCAACTCATAGAAAACAAAGGACGGCATACACGTCTACTCGTCACAAAAACGGGGGGGTGCCAGACTCCGCCCGCGACCTCAGCCCCCTAGCGAGGCGCTACAGCCGTGGCTGAGAAGCGCCAGTTCCGCGCCATTAAAGGCACGCGCGATATCCTTCCGCCCGATTCCGCGCTTTGGAATCGGTTCGAGCAGACCGCGCGCAACATCTTCGAGTCCTACGGCTTCGGTGAAATCCGCCTCCCCATCTTCGAGGAGACGGAACTGTTCGCGCGCTCTATTGGAGCGGATACCGATGTGGTCGGCAAAGAGATGTACACCTTTGAAGATCGCGACGAGTCATCCGTGAGCCTTCGGCCGGAGGCGACGGCTAGCGTGGCGCGGGCATATATCGAACATGGGATGCACACGCTGCCGGGAAATGTGAAGCTGTACTACATCGGGCCGATGTTTCGGCGAGAGCGACCGCAGAAGGGACGTTATCGGCAGTTCTATCAAATTGGCGCGGAAGTGCTTGGTCAATCGGACGCGCCCGCCATCGACGCCGAAGTTCTGGAAATGCTGCTCGTGCTCTTCCAGCGCGCGGGCCTGACGGGCACCACGCTCTACGTCAACTCGATTGGATGCAAGGAGTGCCGGCCAAAATATGTGGAACTGCTGCGCGAAGAATTGCGCAAAGTAAAAGATAGTCTCGGGCCGGACAGCCAGCGCCGCATTGAGACGAATCCGCTGCGCGTTCTCGATTCGAAGGTGTCGGCCGAGCAGGCCATCATCGAAAAGCTGCCGCGCATCTCCGATCATCTTTGCGACGATTGCCGCGAGCATTTCGCGAAGCTCAAAGAGGAATTGAACTTGCGCGGTATCGCGTATCAGGAAAACTGGCGGCTCGTCCGCGGCTTGGACTATTACACACGCACCACATTCGAAGTGACCGCGGCGGGGCTTGGCTCGCAGAACGCCGTATGCGGCGGCGGACGCTACGACGGTCTTGTCGAACTGCTTGGCGGCCCTCCGATCAAAGGCATCGGCTTCGCCATCGGCACTGATCGGGCCATTCTGTCGCTGCAGGAAAACCAAAATTCTCCAAAACCGCTCGTCTTGGCGGTCTACATCGCATGGATGACGGCTAAGACCTATCCAACCGCCGTGCAAATCGCGCGAAAGTTGCGCGAGTGTGGACTGGGCGTCGAACTTCCGCCCGAGGAAATGAAATTCAAGAAGTCGCTTGGTCTGGCTGATAAACTCGGCGCTCGGTACGCGCTCATCATCGGCGAAGATGAGGTCGCCTCTGGCACGTACACGCTGAAGAACCTCGCCGAGGGCGAACAGAAGAAGCTCAACGAAAACGACCTGCTCGAATATCTTGAATCGGAACGAAGGGGCACCGGTGCTTGACACGCTGGGAAATTTGAAACGGACAAAATACTGCGGGGATCTCCGGGCGACGGACGCCGATAAAGACGTCGTCCTCATGGGCTGGGTGCACCGGCGGCGCGATTTGGGCCAGCTGATTTTTATCGATTTGCGCGATCGCGCCGGAATCGCCCAGATTGTCTTCAACAAGGAACTAAATCCCGAGGCGCACGCGAAGGCAGAGGACTTGCGCTCGGAATTTGTGGTCGCTATTGAAGGACGCGTGATCCGCCGCCAGAAATCGAATCCCGAAATCCCGACAGGAGAAGTGGAAGTGGCCGCTACGCGGCTCCACATTCTGAATAATTCGAAGACGCCGCCGTTTTTGATCGAAGACGAGGTGACCGCGAGCGAGGAGACGCGCCTGCGCTATCGCTATCTCGACCTGCGGCGCCCGCGTCTACACGGCAACATCGAGCTACGGCACCGCGTGGTCTTTGAAATTCGCAAAGCGCTCGATGAAATGGTTTTTTTTGAAATTGAAACTCCGATTCTCACGCGCTCGACTCCCGAGGGTGCGCGGGATTGTCTGGTGCCGAGCCGGATTCATCACGGGCAGTTTTACGCGTTGCCGCAATCGCCGCAAATCTTCAAGCAGATATTGATGATTTCCAACATGGATCGCTACTTTCAGATCTGCCGGTGTTTTCGCGACGAGGATTTTCGCGCCGATCGCCAACTCGAGTTCACGCAGCTGGACTTGGAAATGTCTTTCCCGCGCCAGCAGGATGTATTCGAGGTGATCGAACGCGTGATGGAGCGCTGCTGCGCCGTCGTGGGCGTGCAGGCGAAAGGGCCATTTCGACATCTCGATTACAAAGAAGCGCTGCGGCGCTACGGCTCGGACAAACCTGATCTGCGCTTTGGCATGGAGCTGCGCGATGTTACCGAATTCTTTGAACAAGCTCGCGCGGTACTGCATTTCGAAGGTAACGTGCAGGCAGTGGTCGCTCCCGGCGCGGCGGCTTGGTCGCGCAAGCAACTCGATGAGCTAGCCGAGTTTGCGAAGTCTGCGGGCGCGCGCGGAGTTTACACCGCGAAGGTGACGGCCGAAGGGATTTCGTCGCCGCTCGAAAAGAATCTTGGCGCAGATGGCGTGAAGGAGCTGGCCGAGGCGGTCGACGCGAAGCCAGGTGACCTGATCGTCGCGACCGCGGCCAGGGAGCAGATTCCTCACTCGGACAATTCGCTGCATGTCGCTGGGCAAATTCGCCTTCATCTTGGCGACAAATTGAATCTGATCGATCGCAACAAATGGGAGTTTGCGTGGATTACCGGCTTCGCGCTTTTCGAATGGAGCGAAAACGAGAAGCGCTGGGTAAGCGCGCAGCATCCCTTCACCGGAATTTACGAGGAGGATATCGATAAGCTTGAAACGACGCCGTGGGAGTGCCGGTCGAAGGGCTACGACTTGGTGCTCAACGGCAACGAGCTTGGCTCCGGCAGCATTCGAATTCATCGCCAGGATGTGCAGGCGCGAATGTTCAAGGCGCTCGGATTGACGGACGAGCAGGCGCGGCAGCGCTTTGGATTTTTTCTCGACGCGCTCACCTATGGCACGCCGCCTCATGGCGGCATCGCGCTGGGAATCGACCGAGTCGTGATGCTGCTGGCCGGCGAAAAGTCGATTCGCGACGTTATCGCGTTCCCGAAGACCACGGCTGCGGTAGATTTGATGGCCGAATCGCCGTCCGAGGTAGAACCAGCGCAGCTTGATGAATTGGGAATCGCAATCAAGAAGGTGGCAGAGTAAAAGCCATGTCGCGGGTAAGGATACTTGCGGAAAATGTGGCGAATAAGATTGCGGCGGGCGAGGTGGTGGAGCGGCCCGCGTCGGTGGTGAAGGAGCTGCTCGAAAACGCGCTGGACGCGGGCGCACGCTCGATTCGCATCGAGACCGAGTCGGGCGGCAAGCGCATGATTCGCGTGATCGACGATGGCTGCGGAATGAACCACGATGATGCGCTGCTCGCTTTCGAGCGCCACGCGACTTCGAAGTTGCGTACGGCGGACGACCTGCTCTCGATTGCAACGCTCGGGTTTCGCGGTGAAGCGCTGCCATCGATTGCCTCCGTATCCCGGCTGCTGATGGAAACGCGGACGCCAGAAGACGAGCAGGGTGCGCGCATTGAATTTGCCGGGGGCAAACTACTGGGCGTGAAACCATCGGGCGTGCCGCCTGGGACATCCATTAGTGTGGCAGATATTTTTTACTGCGTGCCGGCGCGTCGCAAATTCCTGAAATCCGAAACCACGGAACTGGGCCACATTGCGTCGCTCGTCACGCATTACGCGATGGCGCATCCCGAATGCCATTTCGTGCTGAAGACGCCGTCGCAGGAAATCCTGAATTGCGCGCCAGTTGAAAAGCTGGCGGACCGCGTGTATCAGGTTTTCGGCCGACAGGCACTCGAGGAGCTGATGGAAATTCTGCCTGTCGAGGCGCCGGTGCGCTCTGCAATCACCGAGCCGGCCATCGAACCGGACGAGCAGGCGGCGACGCTTCGCGTGACCGGATTCACCTCGCGGCCCGAAGTGCAGCGCACCAATCGCAACGGGATTTATGTCTTTGTGAACCGACGGCTGGTCCGCGACCGGCTGCTGCTCCACGCCATTCACGAGGCGTATCGCAATGTGACGCCGCAGGGAGTGTTCCCCATCGTGCTGCTGTTCCTCGATCTGCCGTATCAGGAAGTGGATGTGAACGTACATCCGGCGAAGATCGAGGTGCGATTTCGGCACCCGCAGTTTGTCCACGATTTCACCCGCGACGCGCTGCGGCAGGCCCTTTCGATTGCGCGGCCAATTCCGGGGTTTCCCGCGGCAAAGGCCGCGACAGCGGGGATCGGCGTCAGCCCTCCGGCCAGAAGCGGCGCTGATTTCACATCGTCATCGGAAGGCCCAGGAAGATTTACCGGCGCTGCGAGTGGGATCGGCATTGCAGTGCCGCCACGCGCCGAAATTCCCGAGTCCTTTGCTTCCAGTGCCGCGATTGCCGGGGATTTCGAATTGAGCGGAGCCCCTGACAGGCCCGTCGCGCAGCGCCTTGGCTTCGATTCGAGCGCACCGATGAATTTTCCGCTGGGCGCAGCGGCGATGGAAGCTTCTGTCGAATCTGAACCTCTTTCGAATGCTCCGGGCGCTCTTCCGAGCGCCGAAGAAATTGCGGATTTGAAGCCGCTGGGCCAGGTGAGCGCCAGCTTCATTGTCGCCGTGAATAGCGAAGGCCTGTGGATCATCGACCAGCACGTGGCGCACGAGCGCGTTTTGTTCGAGCAGCATCTGCAAGCGCGGCGCGAGGGCAAGCTTGGCGGACAGCGGATGCTATTGCCGGTGATGGTGGAGCTGAATCCGCGTCAGCTTGTGACGTTCGAGCAGATCGCCGAAGAGTTGCACGCGAATGGCTTCGAAGCAGAATTGATGGGCGCGCGAACCGTGGCGATTCAGGCCGCGCCGGCCGGAATCGCCAGCGGCGACGCCGAAAAGCTGCTATTCGAAATACTGGACGGAATCGCCCGCGAGAACCAGGCCATTTCGATCGATTCGCTGCAATCAAAAATCGCCGCTTCGACTTCGTGCCACGCCGCAATCAAAGTGAATACGCCGCTCGATAAAACGAAAATGGAATGGCTGCTGGGCGAGCTGGCGAAAACCGAATATCCGATGAGCTGCCCGCATGGGCGTCCTGTGGTGCTCCGCTATTCAACGCGCGAAATCGAACGGGCGTTCAAACGCATATAAATGACGCGGAAGCTGATCATTGCGATCGATGGGCCGGTAGGCTCCGGAAAGAGCACGCTCGCGCGGCGAGTGGCGGCGATGCTGGGCTACATCTATATTGATACGGGGGCGATGTATCGGGCGATGGCGCTGAAGGCACAGCGGCGCGGCCTTTCGTTCGATGCCCTGAATGCGCTGACAGCGCTCGCAAGCGAAACCAGAATTGATTTGCGAGCGAGCGAGCCCATCCAGCAGGTGTTTCTAGACGGCGAGGATGTAACGGCGATTATCCGCACGCCGGAGGTGGCACAGGCAGCGTCGAAGGTTGCGGCGGTGCCGGGCGTCCGTAAAGTGCTGGTGGCCGAGCAGCGCCGCGCGGGCGAGAGCGGCGGCGTGGTGATGGAAGGGCGCGACATCGGCAGCGTGGTTTTTCCGGACGCGAATCTCAAGATTTTTCTGACGGCATCGCCTGAAATTCGAGCCGAGCGGCGCTGGCGCGAACACCAGCAAAAAGGCGATGCGATCGACCTGGCGCGGACGCTCGTGGAAATCCGTGAACGGGACCGCCGCGACCGCGAGCGCGAAATATCGCCGCTGGTCCGCGCGCCTGACGCCGTAGTTGTGGACAGCACGGCAATGGAGGCGGAAGAAGTGGCGCGCCTGGTGGTGATGCTGGCGAAAAACAATGTCACGGAGCGAGCGCATTGAATGCCGGATTGGCGGATTAGGCCTTGAGGTACCAGGGGACGTTGATCAGAATAATTCGCTGGTTTCCCTCGCGCAGGAGCAGCGCCTTGAGCAATTCCGCGCGCTGGTTGTGCAGGGGAAAATGGTACCAGTGCTCCTCAACCAGCTCGGGGACTATCACCGCGATCTGGCGGTCCGGATATTCGCCCTCGACCTTGAGAACGTAGTCGACGATCGGCCTTAAAACAAAGCGATACGGCGATGGAAGCATGATGAGTTTGGGAGGCTTCACGCCAGCTCGCTTCAAGGGCGTTTCCACAACCTTGGCCCACTGTTGCGCCAGAGAACTCGGCTCGTCGGCCGTGGTGACATGAACGGCGCGGATATCGGCAGAAAGGGTGAGCGCGAACTTCAGCGCTCTCTCCACAACCTTACCCCACTCCTGAATCGGGATTACGACAATCGGCACGCCTAAGGCGCCCACGTCCAGCGGAGATGAATCGGACACTTCGCGAGAGACTATTTGGTAGTGACGGCGAACGCGAATCATGAGCATCACCAATCCCGCAAGCAGAAGTGCGCTGACCCATGCACCGGCGGTGAACTTGGCAATCAAGACAACGCCGAGAGTTATTCCGGTGGCAACGGCTCCCAAACCATTCACGACCATGCTGTGTATCGCGCCGCGCCCTCGCTTTTTCCTCCAATGCAGCACCATTCCCGCTTGCGAAAGCGTGAAGGCTAGGAATGCGCCTATGGCGAAGAGTGGAATCAGGCGGTCCGTTACGCCGCCGAAGAGGACCAGAAGGATGCCGGCGAGCACCGCAAGAACCAGAATGCCTTCGGTGTAGACTAAGCGACGCCCTCGAAAACCGAACGAGTGTGGCAGAAAGCTATTCTGCGCGACGGCTTTGCAGAGCCGCGGAAAATCGGCAAATGCGGTATTGGCAGAAAGACACAGGATAAGCAATACCGAACCGATAGTGACGTAGTAAAACCAACTTCTGCCCCCGACCGCAGCTACTAGAATCGAGAGCACGCTCTGATATCCCGGTTGCCCAGGATTGGTGGCCGCGATACCGTACGCCTTCACCAAATAAGCGACACCAGCCAAGAGCACAATCAGAAGGCCGATGATCACGGTGAGGGTGCGCTGCGCATTTTTAGCAGTGGGATCGCGAAAAGCCTTCACTCCGTTGCTCACCGCTTCCACGCCCGTCATCGCAGTGCATCCATTTGAAAAAGCTTGGAGCAACAGCCAGGCGCTCGCAGCGGCAAACATCGCCTTTGGAGCGGGAGGGGGCGCTACCACGGGCATGGGATGCCCACCGGCGAGGACCGTCTTAAAGAAGCCTATCGAAATGACAATGAGCAGGGAGCCGACAAACAAGAAAGTCGGCGCCATGAAGAACACGCCGGCTTCGCGAACGCCTCGCAAATTCACAAGCGTGATGAGAATCAGAATTGCAAGACAAAGAGATAATGTGTGCGGCTGAACGCGCGGAACGGCTGACACCAGCGCGCCCACTCCAGCGGAAATGCCGACCGCAACCACGAGGACATAGTCGATCATCAATGCCGCGGCGGCGAGCAGCCCGGGAAACCGGCCAAGATTTTCCGAAGCGACAATATAGGAGCCGCCCCCGCCGGGATAGGCCGCGATTGTCTGGCGATATGAAAAGAAAACGATGGCCAGAAGAACGACGATGCTAGCGGAGATGGGAACGATATAGCGTGTCCCCGCTGCTCCCAGCGGGATTAGAAGCGTAAGCGCAGCTTCCGGACCATATGCGACCGAGCTGAGCGCATCGAGGCCGAAGATAGGAATGCCCGAGGAAACACCGATTTGTTCGCCGCGTTCCTCGTAAGTGGCGAGCGGCTTTCCCAGCAGGATATCGAGGATCGGCATCTTTGGACGGCGGCCCGTCGAATCAGAAGTTAGCTTAGTTCGATATTGCCGCAATTAAAACCAAAAACCCACAGGGCTCACTTGCCGTGATCACTGCTGCTTTTTGCGCTTAAGACCGAGACTCCAGCGACACAGCGGCGGAGGAATGTGATTCTGCTAGGCCTCGGAGTTTCGGCCTTCAGGCCGGTGACGATCGGCGTTGACCCAAAAGGCGCCGGCGAGAACGAGCAACGTCGAGAAAACGATGTTTCCGAGCCATACAGAAGCGCTCCCCGCCAAGGCAAGGCAGATTTCGAAGAGAACCGGCACGACCAACACGCCCAGAAAGATAACCGCGAGGCGCAGACCTGCTTGCGATGCAAGCTTCCTCCAAGCAAGACCAAGGAGGCAGCCCGGAGGAAAGAAGACCATCACGTAGAAGATGTCGTGGTAGCCGTCAAGCTCGCCCGATTTGATCCGACGGACATGCAGGGCCAAACCCGCTCCAGGATCCAACGGGTATGGCCGACCCTCTTCCTTGCCATCGACGTAGAGGGCCAGCCGAGATCCGTCATAAGAAAGAAGAAGATTCCGAGGCTGGCCGGGCGCAAAAACTTTGGGCACATCCCAGGCAAGATGGGGCCGCTTGATGGAAAGAGGATTGCGAAACCAAAAGCTAAGACTCGCGCCTTCCTGACTCAGCTCCAAGTCAACGGAACCCGGCAGTTGTGCAATGACGATGATGCGCCGATTCCTGACGACCGCCGATCCGGATTGACAGAGCACGCGCAGGGCAAATCGGTTCGTACGCTCAACCTGATTCACCAAAGGCGAGACGGGGGCGCGGGACATTAGCCAATCTGGACTGAAGAACGGAGGCGCCGACGCGTTGTGCTCCCACGCCAAATCGGGCAGAACACGGCGCCGATCCTGAAAAGGAGGCGGCCCCGAGAGATTGTAAGACGCGAGCGGAGTGGGGATATTCTCCGCACGACCGGCGGTGATGGCTCGCGCGACGCGGTCAGGAAGTGCACGACTCCAGAACTCAACTTCAAACACCTTTCCATTCCACGCAGAAGCAGGGTCTTCCGCGGCCGAACCGCCGATCAGCAAGATAGGGTTTGGAAACCAATCGGTTATCCGAGCTTGCCTTTGAAGCGGAATCGAAGCGGCGAGCCATACACCTACGTAGAAAAGAAAAACCACGATGACCCGACGCCAATTGAGCCACGTAACGAAAACAGACTCCACGCGCGACGCAAAGCCAAGGATCGCAGCCCCCCCCACCTCGTAGACGAGGAAACCAAGCACGGATCCGGCCGAATTCGTGAACACGTCGCCCCAGCCCGAGTCGCGTATCGGAATGTAGAACTGAAGAAGCTCAACCGAATAGGAAAGCAGCGCCCCTGCGAGAAGTGCGATGCCGAACACGGCGGCCTTTGACTTGCCACGCTCAAGAAAACTCGCGGCAAGCCCGAACCCATAAGGAGCAAACAATAAGATGTTCAAAAAGACGTCCAGCGGACCCGCGTTTTTGCCCCAGCCCACCAGCAGGAAGGGGGGACCGCACCTAACCAAGCCGAAGCGAAACGGATAGAGTGTAAGGAAGAAAATGCCGACGATGCTGGCAATTAAAATTCGGTTCGACCACGAAGGGGTGCGCGCTTCACGTCGTACAGCGGTCCATGAATCCGTCATCAGAATGGCGTGTGGCCAGTTTGGATTGGAAACAAGCCGGCGAGACGCCCTTCCTCCGCAGAGCAGGCCGACGCTGGAGCAACAGTAAAGCCGCGTTTCATAAATGAGTCTAGCACGGGAGCGCGAAAGAACGTTGGCACTTTAGATTCCTCTGGAGACGCCCGCCCAATGAAGAAGCGAAGGTTGGGACGAAAGTACAAGTATCGATGGCCAGTCGAACAGGTAATTAGCCCCTGCCCTTAATTTGGTCACTCGTCCAGTAGATGGGGATTCTGGCGACACCTAGAATGTGTCCGCCATGTCATTGTCTTTGCGGAACACGGGCTTGGGTGCTCTGGCTTTAATCATGGTGAGTGCGGCCCTTTCGGGTTGCGGCGTTTCCGCAACGTCGGCTACCAAAAGCGCTCTTGTGCCGAGTTCGGCTGAAGTAAGCTTCGGAGACGTGCTTGTTGGGAATACGGCGGGTCAAACCGTGACGGTATCCAACACGGGAGACACAAGCGTCAACATTTCACGTGCCTCAATCAGCGGCCGCGGCTTTCAGTTGATGGGCGGAATGCCGTCCGGAGCAGTGGCGGCCGGCGAGAGTATGAACTTGCAGCTGCAGTTTACCCCGGCATCATTCGGCGCAACTAACGGCTCTATCACTTTAGTCAGCGATGGACCTGACCCGGCACTTAGAATCTCGTTGCGTGGAACGGGGGCGCGGCCCGGGCTAAACGTTTCACCAGGATCGCTGAATTTTTCGAACGTGCCAGTGGGCCAGTCGAAGGCCGAGAACCTTACTTTGACGAATAGCGGGACCGGCAACGTGGCCATCAATCCGGCGACGGTTTCGGGCGCAGGCTTCACGGTGAGCGGACTGTCGGCTCCAGCCAACCTCGCTCCTGGGAAAACAATGCTAGTTGCGGTCAAATTTACACCAACTGGTCCCGGTGCGGCTACCGGCGCCGTTTCGATTGGCAGCAATACGGCTAATCCACCGGCGTCAATTCCATTGAGCGGGAGGGGTTCGCAGGCATTGGTGTCGGCCAGTTTATCGAGCGTCAACTTCGGGAAAGTTGTGGTAGGAAACACGAACTCGCAACCGATAACGCTCAGAAATAGCGGTAACGCAACGCTGACTTTTTCACAGTTGGCTGCGAGCGGAGCAGGGATAAGCCTGACGGGACTGTCGACGTCCACGACGATTGCGCCGAACTCGAGTGCGACGTTCAGTGCGGTATTCGCTCCCAGTTCGACCTTGGCGATCAACGGCTCGATTACGTTGGTCACGAACGGAGTTCCTTCGCCACTGGTAATCGGCGTGACCGGAACGGGATCAGCGGCAAATACCTCGCTGGGTGTAAGCCCCGCTAACTTGAGCTTCGGCACGGTTACCGCCGGAAGCAGCAGGTCCTTGAGCTCGACGTTGACGAATTCCGGGAACTCCAACATAAGCATATCGAGTGTTAAGGTTAGCGGTGCGGGCTTTAGCACCAGCGGAGTCTCCGGCGGTACGATTCTAATGCCGGGACAATCGACCACATTGATGGTCACGTTCGCGCCCGGCGGTGCAGGAAGTGTGAGCGGGGCGAGCGTAACGATTGCCAGCAACGCCGTTAATTCGCCAGCAATCGTGGGCCTCGCGGGCACGGGGCAGGCAGCACCCACCACTCCTCATACCGTGGAGCTGTCGTGGAACCCAAGCTCATCGAGCGGCGTTACGGGCTATAACGTGTTTCGCGCAGCCGCCTCCGGCGCTTACGGATCGCCTCCCCTGAATGCGACACCGGTCTCCGGAACGTCATATGCGGACGCAAGCGTGACGGCGGGGCAGACTTATTTTTACATTGTCACCACGGTGGGTTCTGGCACCAGCAGCGCCGCCTCGAATGAAGTGGAAGCGACCATTCCTGCGCCGTGATTAGGCGGACACAGACGAGGCACGTATTCGTAAGAGTCTTGACGCTCCCATTCAGAGCGCGAACCTGGGTTCGCGACCCGACCGCTTAGGGACGTCCTCTGTAAATTGGGAGAGTGTTCTGCAGAAAATAGTGCGCTGTCCCCCGGACAGGGGTAAACACCTGTCCCAAGAGTGTACCTCCGTCCAGTAGCTCCCACATCCGCTCGCCGTTCACAATCGTTCCTTCATTTAGACGAAAGGGCGGCGATTTCCACGGATCCCACAAGACATAATTCACGGTGGCTATGGGCACGAAGGGCCATTCGCGGCCGCGCTTTCACGGCGATGATCGCAATTATAGCGGTCGCCGGTTGCGGCGTTAGCGAGTCTAGTTTGGTACCAAGCGCGACGAAGGTCGAGTTCGGAAACGTCGCGGTTGGAGGCTCAACGGCACAACTCGTGACGCTGACCAACATGGGAAAAGTGAATGTCGGCATTGCCAAGGTTTCCGCCAGTGGCAAAGGATTCAGCGTGAGCGGTGGATCGAACGTGGTTCTCGCCCCGAGTCAAGCAGTGACTGTATCTGTGGGTTTCAATCCGGCGGCGGCGGGTAAGGCGACGGGGACACTATCCGTAAGCACCGATGCATCAAGCGGCAGCGGCAGTACCGTGAGGATCGCGTTATCGGGCAGTGGCGAAGGCACGTCAGGCAAGCACGCCGTGGCACTCAGCTGGCAGGCGAGCTCGCAGGCAGTCGGATACTTTATATACCGCAGCAGTAAGGGAAATGGGGCGCTGTCGAAGCTGAACGCGACGTTGATTGACTCCACCAGTTTCACCGACAGTACGGTCGCGAGTGGGGAAACCTACCAATACGTGGTAACGTCGGTGAATTCTAGCAACATCGAAAGCGCCGCATCCAACCAAATTACCGTCACAATTCCCAGCCCCTGAAGACCCAAAATCTGTCCTCCGGAAGGCCCTCGCGGAGAGTGGGAGCAACACTGAACCGCCAGCGTCAACAATGAACGATTTTTTCGCGCCCAGCCTTCGCGTGCCGCGTGGCATTCCGGGTATCGACCACGAGCTTGGCGTCGCGCACGATGGCGTCATAGTCGTACTTTGAGTGGTCCGTTGCGATGAGGACACAATCATAGCTGGCGACGCGCTCGGCGGTGAGTTCGACCGAGCGCTTATTCGAGAAATCGTAGTGACGCATCTTGAAGAGCGCAGGGAAGTACGGATCATTGTAATCGACCAGGGCGCCGCGCTGAGTTAGCAGCTCCAGCAACTTCAGAGATGGCGACTCTCGCAAGTCGTCGATATCCTTTTTGTAGGCGACACCCAGCAGCAAGATTCTGGAACCCTTGATGCTTTTTTCGCGCTCGTTCAGCGCTTCCGCGAGGGCATTTACCACGTGGTAGGGCATTTCGGTATTGATTTCACCGGCGAGTTCAATGAATCGCGTGGCGAAGTCATATTCGCGCGCTTTCCACGAAAGGTAATACGGGTCGACCGGTATGCAGTGGCCACCGAGACCCGGACCCGGATAGAAGGGCATAAAACCGAACGGCTTGGTTGCCGCACTATCGATGACTTCCCAGATGTCGAGACCCATGCGAAGACTGAGCTGCTTTATTTCGTTAACCAGCGCAATGTTGACGCATCGGAATATATTCTCCAGAAGCTTGACCATCTCGGCCGCGCGCGTGGAACTGACAGGCACCACTTTCGAGACGATCTGCGCGTAAAGAGCAGCTGCAGCCTGTCCACTGGCGGGGTTGATGCCTCCGACTACTTTGGGTATTTGGGCCAAACCATAATTCTTGTTCCCCGGGTCTTCGCGCTCTGGAGAAAAAGCGAGATAGAAATCAGTTGCCACCTCCTTGCCGCTCGATCCTCCGTCGATCGGGCAGGTCAAGCCGCCAGCAGCGAGTATCGGCAAAACGAGTTCTTCCGTGGTTCCGGGATATGTGGTGCTCTCGAGCACGACGAGTTGGTTGCGCTGCAGATTTGGTGCAATTGCCAGGGCGGTGTTCTTAACGTAGCTGAGGTCTGGTTCCCGCCGCTCATCGAGCGGAGTGGGAACGCAGATCAGCACGGCATCCATCTGGCGGAGGCGGTTGAAGTCGGTGGTCGCGTCGAAGCGCCCACCACCCACATGCGCGCGAATCTTATCGGCCGGAATATGCTGTATGTAGGATTGGCCGTCGTTGAGCTTGTCGACCTTAGATTTATCGGTATCAAATCCCGTGACCTGGTGCCCGACATCCGCAAAACGTAATGCGAGTGGAAGACCCACGTACCCGCACCCGATGATGCCAATCCGTATTCCCTTGCCTGCAAAAAATTCCGGCTTGCGTCGCGCGTCCATTCCGCCTCCAGGCTCAATATCTGTCCGTAAAAAAATCGACTATAGCAAGAATCGGGATTCTGCAATCCCTCTCCGGTGCAAAAGGTGTGTACACGAAGGGGCAGCGATTTCAAAGAGTGCATACGGGCCGGTATTCCTGCCCGCCCTCATTTGCTTCATGAAATGGTTCAGGCCAGCACCTCGCTGACGAGCCGAGTTACATGTTCGGCGATGGATGGCGCAGAAGTAAGGCCCGGCGATTCGATTCCGACCAAGTGAATTGCACGCGGAAAGTCGGGATCCGGCTGGATGATGAAATCAGCCATTCCGGAAACTTTAGCCGCCGCCCCGGGCGGAGGAATCAGCTTGGCGCGGATGCCCGAATACGCGGGAACGAAATCAGAGGGTGTTACCGACGGCAAAAGTTTTTTTGCGAGATTAGCGAAATATTCGACGGGTTCACGGTCCCGCTCGTAGTCGTTTTTGTCGCTGATATAGCGCGCGGTTGGTCCGACGAGAACGCTGCCCCACAGCGTTTTGGTGAGATGCACACCAAGACTGAGGCCGTCTGCATGAGGCAACGGGTATACCAGGCCGCGCACGAAATCCTGTTTCTCGCGTATCAACTCGCAGTATTCTCCCCGAACCGGGTAGATGCGGTGCTGGGCCATTTTCGAACCGAGCAGCCCCGCAACTTCATCGGCAAAGAGTCCGGCACTGTTCACAAGGCAGCGGGTTTCGATTTCACCCGCGCTGCTGACCACGTGGAGGCACTCGCCGGCGGGATCGAGATGTTCGACGCGGGCATGGGTAACGATATTCGCGCCGTTCTCGGTGGCGACGCGGGCGTAGGTCTTGACCAATTCTTCGCTCGCGACAATACCGGTGGAGGGCACGCCGATGGCTTTGAATCCTTCGACGTGAGGTTCGCGGACGCGGATTGCGTCGCGATCCAAGATACTTAGGCCCTCCAGTCCATTCGCGCGTCCGTTTTCGACCAGCGCGAGGAGATCCTTTTCTTCCTCCTGGCTCGACGCGACAACCAGTTTTCCAATTTTGCGGTGCGGAATGTTGTGAGAAGTACAGAATTCGTAGGTGAGCTGGTTGCCACGCACACAATGCTTCGCCTTGAGGGACCCGGGATGGTAATACAACCCTGAATGAATCACGCCGCTGTTTCGGGAGCTTGCTCCCATACCGAGCTTGGGCATGGCCTCAAGTAAAAACACATCGTCCCAGCGGGAAGAAAGAGCGCACGCGATGGCGCAGCCTACTACACCACCTCCGATAATTACGACGTTGGCATGCTCCATTTGGTCCTCAAATTATGCAGACGCCGGCGCTCTCTAACACTAGAAAAGTGCAGGCGACAATGTAATTGTAGCGCACGCAACCGCGAGTACCACGAACCATGTCACTTCCTGGTTCGCTAAGAAAAAACGCCTCGCTATATTATTCGGCACGCTCAGCCAGAACGGAATCGAGCTGGGCGCGCCACTCCGGGAGTTGAACAGCGAATGTTTCAGCGAGCCGCCGAGTGGAAAGCACGGAATAAGCTGGCCGCCGAGCCGGCGTCGGATAATCCTGCGTTTTGATGGGAACGATCCTTCGGGCCAATAGGGCCTTGCCGCCCCCGGCCCGTAACCACGACTCCCGCGGGGCGCGAAGGGTGCCATCTAGGATCGCGACAGCGAATTCGTGCCAATTGGTTTGACCAGCTGCCGTCATATTGTAGGTTCCACTGACCTCTTCGAGGGGCTGAGCGCCAGTATCAGACCTCAGCGATTTGCCGAGGATACTCGCGGTAGCGCGCGCAATCTCGTGGCTCCAGGTGGGGGCCCCGAACTGATCATTGACGACTCGCAGTTCTTCCCGCTCGGAGGCGAGGCGCAGGATGGTCAGTAGAAAATTTTTCCCGCGATTTCCATAGACCCATTGGGTTCGCAATATCAGGTGCGGCACGCCAGTAGCACGGATGGCATGCTCGCCTCCCAGCTTTGTCCGTCCATAAGCATTTATCGGATTCGTGGGGTCGGTCTCGCTGTAGGGGGTGGTTTTCGCGCCGTCGAACACGTAATCGGTCGAGTAGTGAACCAGCGCCGCGCCGATCTTTCGCGCTTCTTCGGCCATGACGCCGGGAGCGTCTGTATTGATTGCTTGTGCGATAGACTCCTCTCTTTCGGCTAGGTCCACGGGTGTGTATGCGGCGGCATTAACGATGACCTCCGGGCGAATGTCGCGAACGATACGGCGTATTTGGTCCGGATGAGCGAGATCCAACTGCTGACGATCAACCGCGACAACGTCGCCAATTTCTGGAAGCATGCGAGCAAGTTCCGCCCCCACCTGGCCGTTTTTACCGGTCAGCAGAATTCTCACGCTCATTTGCCGGAGTACCGGGGAAGAAGATCTTGCGGGACCTCAGCGAGCCTCGGATAGCGAGAATCTTTCTCGGATAAAAGAGGGGCCTCGAGCCCCCAGGAAATGTTCAACGTGGGATCGCTCCAAAGCACTCCGTGTTCATCCGCAGGATCATAGAAGTCGCTGCACTTATAGAGAAACTGCACTTTTTTGCTCAACGCGAGATAGCCATGTGCAAAGCCGTTAGGTACATAGATCTGATTCTGATCCTTCGCTGAGAGAAGCACGCTGGTCCACTTTCCAAAATGAGGTGAGCCAAGCCGAATATCGACAGCTACATCCAAGGCTTCGCCTTCCACCACGCGGCAAACTTTAGCCTGCGCGTGATGGAGCTGGTAATGCAAACCGCGCAACGTTGTCCCTGACGAGGCTGCGTGATTGTCCTGGACGAAAAAGTCAGTGATCCCTAGCTCGGCGAACTTTGCGCGGTGGTAGGTCTCCATAAAAAAACCTCGGGCGTCACCAATGACCTTTGGGCGCAACTCGCACACGCCGGGAAGAGATGTTTCAATTCGTTGCACTGCGTCTACACCCTCTGGATTCGACCGGGCAGCCGGCCTGGGCGGCAACGTGACATTCGCCGTCGGAAAAGCGACACCGATAACGCAAAGTTAGCGGGAGGACTTTGGCCCGGATTGAGCGACAGCGTCAAGTGAGGAATCGCGATTCTCATAATATTTCTCATAGTATGAGCGATATTCCCCGGCGCGAATCCTTTCCACCCAGTCGCTGTTTGCCTTGTACCACTCGACAGTCTGGCTGAGACCCTCATCGAGCGCAATCGAAGGCTTCCAGCCGAGATCTCGTTCCATTTTGTGGCAGCTCAGGGCATAGCGACGGTCATGCCCTGGGCGATCCTTTACGTAGCTGAGCAGCGTTTCCGGCCTGCCAACCAGCCGGAGCAAGCGCTGAGCCAGGGTCAGGTTCTCTACGATGTCCAGGCCGCCGATATTGTAAACCTGTCCGACACGGCCGCCCTCAAGAACGGCTAGCACTCCGCGGCAGTTATCTTCCACGTGCAACCAATCGCGCTGCTGCTTGCCATCGCCGTAAATCGGAAGGGGCTTTCCGTCGAGGGCATTAGTGATCATAAGCGGCAGAAACTTTTCCGGAAATTGATAAGGACCGTAATTGTTAGAGGAACGCGTGATCAAGGCGGGAAAATCATACGTGCGCACATAAGAACGCACCAGTAGATCAGAGCTAGCCTTCGATGCGGAGTAGGGACTGCTCGGCTGGAGCGGCGAGTCTTCGTCCGCGAAAGCGCCGGGAAGAATGTCCCCATAGACCTCGTCCGTCGAAACATGGACGAAGCGCTTTATTCCAAGGTTGCGGGCTACTTGCAGCATCACAAAGGTTCCGACAACATTGGTGTCAATCGCAGTAGAAGGTTCATAAATGCTGCGGTCGACATGCGATTCGGCGGCGAAGTGGACTACCGAATCACACCCTTCCATTGCAGCCTCAACGGCGGCGGTATTGCAGATGTCGCCCTTAATGAAACGGTAGCGCGGATCGTCGGCAACCGACGCCAGATTCGCCAGATTTCCAGCGTAGGTGAGCTTGTCGAGGTTGATCACCGAATATTCCGCGCGCTTGGTCAGAATATGACGGATAAAGTTGGAGCCGATAAAACCGGCTCCTCCGGTGATGAGGATCTTCATCGGGAGACTACCTGCCGTTTGGTGGATGGCGTGCCGAGCTTATTCGCGCCGGTTTCCGCCACGAGGTTATTCGCTCGGAGCAGGGACTCGAATGTGCCTGCATCGGTCCACCAGCCGTCGAGCACTTCATAAGTAAGCTTGTTCTCTTCGATGTAGAAGTTATTGACGTCCGTGATTTCGAGCTCACCTCGTCCGGAAGGCTTCAGTCGGCGAATCTTCTGAAAAACTGTGCCATCGTAAAGGTAGACTCCGATTACGGCATAGTTCGATTTGGGCGATTTCGGTTTCTCTTCAATGCTGACGACGTTCTTCCCGCGAATCTCGGCGACGCCAAACCGTTCTGCGTCACTGACTTCCTTCAGGATGATCTTGGCGCCTTCCTTCTGTTTCTTGAAGCTTTCCACGGCATGACAGACGTTTGTTTCAATGATGTTATCACCCAGGATCACGCAAATGGGGTCGCCAGCGGCGAAATACTCCGCCAGCCCAAGCGCTTCCGCGATGCCACCCTCGCCTTCCTGATACGTGTAGTTCAGGTGTTTGAGGCCGAAATCCCGACCATTACCGAGAAGCCGAAGAAAGTCACCGGCATTTTTCCCTCCTGTTACGAGGAGTATTTCCTCGATTCCAGCATTGACGAGTGTCTGGATCGGGTAATACACCATGGGCTTCTCGTAAATTGGCAATAGGTGCTTATTCGTTACACGCGTGAGTGGGTTCAAACGACTGCCAGTGCCGCCGGCCAAAACCACACCTTTCATGACTCTATTCTCCTGCGCTCTCTTGGCCCCCCGAACATCAACCTTGGACGCGAGTGGGGAACCGCACAAAAGCACGATTAAAACGTACCTTATTGGTTAGCGCGCCAACCAGTGTCACGTGGACGGTTACTGGCAACAACCCTGCATTCCTCCGCGGCAGATTCTTTTCAAGCCGACGCCGCGCGCACTGCCCGAGAGGATGCATAAGAAGATATTCGTTTGATGGCCGCGGCTTCCTCCATGAATCGGTGATTTTCAATCACAACGCAGTCTTTGCCTGGCGTGTTAACCATAGTACTCATGCAGTCAATCAGTACCGGCCAGCCTTCGTCTCCCCATGGAACGAGCTCCTGTTGCACACACGACATGCCAGAGCGTTCGGCGAATTGCCGGATCTTTTCGGCGCTCATAGAAGACGCTCACCAGTGATGATGAAAAGGAATTCCGGACAGCCGGCGTTCCACCTTGTCCCACAAAGAACGCCGAATGCCCCCGTAGTTGGAGTGGTGGATGAAGGCGGCGCGGCCGGGTTTAAGTACACGCGCAAGCTCACCTGCGTAACTCGAGATGGCATCGGCCTCCACGTGAACCAGCGAATCGAATGAAAATACGAAATCGATCGACGCATCTTGTACCGTCGGAAGCAGTAGGCCGTCGTTTGCCCTGAACTCGAGATTCGCGTCATTCTTGAAACGTTCCTGGCAATGCGCGATACACGAGGGCGCCAAATCAATCCCGATTAACGACGAGCAGTGAGCCCGGAGAAATTGGGTCCATCGGCCCCGTCCTGGCGCGATCTCAAGGATTCTGCCTCTCAAAAAAGGAAAGATGCGGGGGAGTAGACAGCCCTGCCACTGCGCCACGGGTGATCCCCAAGTCGCAGACCACTCATCGCCCGACTGCGGCCAGTCGTAAGTTATGTCCCAAGTTTCTTTGTTTTCGCTAATAGTGGGCATTTTCGGGAATAATACACCAATTCTCACGGCCGGCGCCGCAATGCTTCCGTGAGGGAGCATCTCGGAGATCGCAGTTTATCAACCGGAGATCTCGTCGTGATGGACCACCGCGCCGAGCCGCGTATCTCAGCGACCGCTTCGGCCGCTAAACGCGTACAGCAACCATCCCAGTTCATACGGACGACATTCGCGGAGGATGCCCATCTTACGATGTGAAGCGTTTCGGTAGACCCGCAGATGCGACAATGCGACGTCCACCTTCATCGAGAACTCGGAGACCGGATGAATGCACCGCCAGATCAGCTTGTGAGTGAGGTCTCTCATATCCGTTTCGAGCTCATTGGCGCCGCCGATCCATTCCAGTCCGCGATAAATGGCCTCGTCAAAGCTCCGACCGGTCGATTCCGCCAGCGGAAACAAGGCCATGGGAGCCATTGCTTCTTGGTGGACCGAAAAAACCGGGTACATGTCGGCGATCCTTCCAGCTCTTGAATCGTAATGCCACCACCATTGACCCAGCGGGCCTTGTACCCGACAAATGCCCAGGCCGCATGCGAGGGCACGCTGCAAGGCTTCAGGCTGCTTGAATGCTTCGCTGAACCGGGTGAAGGCGAGAATCGGGTATACCTGGTCCGCAAAACTGCCCAACCAGCCTCGCATCTTACCCGTACTTCCCATCGATGTATTCAGGTGCCCAAAAAACCCGCCATCGCCTTGATTCTTTACAAGGAGTTTGTATGTCTTATTTGCGAACTCAGACACATCCGGCAAACCGCGTTGCGCCGCCAGCGCCACGTGCGAGAGACCAGTCAATAGCCAGGCCAGTTCCATCGTCCGCCGCTGGCGAAGATCAAGGTGCTTTGAAAAAAAATCCCCCGCATTTAACCGATCGAGCAACGGAAGGAGCTTGTCAGGAGAACGCACGGCGGTCAACCACAGCAGTAAGCCGACATCCCCTCCTGAAGCCGGCCATTCTTTATTCTCGAGGAGCCCGTCAAGCAGGGCAGTTACCGGAAACGGCGATTCGCCTCCGGCTTTCTCGAATTCGCAAAGCCCTAACAGAGTCATCGCCGTGTAGCGTGGGGAAAGGCCTTCTTGTCTGAGCCCGTCTGAGGCTTTGGTGAGCCGGTAACAGAATTGCCCGCTTCCCGGAACGAACATTGGACCGAGGCCCTCAATGGAAAGACTGATCAGTTGCTCGACATCAACGCTTGTCGAACCCGCCGCCGTTTTCACCGATGCCGTACAGTTTTCCGAATCAGGTTCCTTGAGGTTCAGCGACATTCGAGCTCCGCGATTTCAAGGATGGCTTCCACGATTCGACCCATCGCTTCCGGCCGCGGAATCCGCATCTCCAGCGCCTTTTCGCGACGCTTCAGCTGAATCTTGGTTTTCACGTCCTCCACGGATTCGAGCAACATCAGTCGCCCCCTGTCTGCCAGGTAACGATCGACTGCTCCAATCTTCCCCCGAAATATGCTGTAGACTGGGATCTCGAGGGCGGCCGCCTCTCGGTTCATTGTGCCACCGCCGCTTACCACTAGGTCTGAAAACCAGATCAAGTTTAGTCCGTCAACGGGAGATGAAGGAATAATCATCTGGCCCGATGCAATCAAAGTCGCCCAGCGTTCCCGGAGTTCGGCGGCTTGCCTGGCGCTCCTGGGCAAGGTCACCGCGCGGACGTTCGGATCAGCCGAAAAGAGCTCGAGAGCCGCTACGAACAGCTTGTCGGCTTCCGGATTGTGATAATGCGCTTCCGTCGCAGGCGGCCGCAAGGTCACTAAGATATGAGTTGGTGAGACCCCCAACGTTTGCAATATGGACGGATCTGGCTGAAACTGCGGTATATAAACGTCCTCCTTAAGTCCGGGGTACGTAAGCGTTCGGCCGCGCTTGCCGTTCATGGTTGCTCTGGGTATGATTTCCGGTGTCAATATCCAGTTGGGCGACACAAAACCGGTTTTGGTGCTGTGCTCGTAATCGTGCATCATGACCGTCGGAATTCCTAACAGCACGCCGGTAAGAATTTGAGCACGCGATCCATGTGAGAGCGCCAGGTCAGGGCGAACCTTGGCCGCAATTGGCAACAATTGCGCGGTGCGCAGGCAGTTTCCTAGAACTTTCAGAAGCTTGTTCTTGCCATAGTGCCGACCTACGACCTTGCAAGAGAGTTGATGGAATTTCAGCAAATCGCAAACTTGGTAGGTGTCCCGGGCGGTCAGAATGATCTCAAAGCCCCGGTTTTCGAGCTTCTGAATGATGGGCTTGAAAAAAGGGACGTGCGGCGAGTTGTCGATGTCAATCCAGATCCTTTTCCCTGTGACATTCCCCTTCGGAGCGGCGAACGAGAGACCTGCACGATATTGCCGCTCTCGCGTTTCCGGGATACCCGGGCTCGAGGGGTCCAAAACTGCATTTCGATTCATCGGTCCGACTTTAACTGACATTCGAAAGCTCCTCCGGCCACCATCGTGCCCTCTTCACGGAACAAGTTACGCTCCCATGCGAGAGCGTCCAGGTGACTTGGCTCCTAAACCACGTGCGAACAATCGCATAGGAGGGATAAGGGTCCTCGATTTCTTGCGGCGGGTCCCGACGGTTCGATCCGTTGCGACGAAGCGCTAGTAAGCGCCGTCTCCCAAAACGACCGCGCGTGGAGTCTGCAGAAGGATTGCAACATCGAGCCAAACGGACCACTCACGCGCATACTGAATGTCCAAGCGCACCATATCGTCGAATGGTACCCGGCTGCGCCCTTTTACTTGCCAAAGACCCGTAATTCCGGGCTTAACTTCAAGCACACGGCGACGATGCCATGTGTCGTACCGCTCGTACTCATAGGCCAGTGGCGGGCGCGGTCCGACCAACGACATGTCACCAAGCAGAACGTTGATAAATTGGGGAAGTTCATCAAAACTTGTCCGGCGCAAAAAGCGGCCTACGCGGGTAACCCTCGGGTCGTCCTTCATCTTGTAGACAGGTCGCCCGGTGCCTTCTTCGTCTTTACTCTTATAGGAGCCCGCAATCAAATCCTTCATGAATTCCTGGTGGATTTTGGGGTCGTTCTGCGCATACATCGACCGGAACTTGAAACATTTAAACGGCTTACGGAACTGGCCCAAGCGCTCCTGCTGAAAGATCACTGGTCCCTTCGACCCTAGCTTCACCGCAATGGCAATCACTAAAAACAATGGCAAACAGACGACGAGGGCAGCAGCGCTCAGAACCACGTCGATACATCTTTTCACCAGCAGCGGAATTCTCTTCGACCCTTTGTGATCGAAGAGGTCGGGATAGAAAGCAGTGTTCGGAGGCAGATCGGAATCCTGTTCGTTGCTTCCGAAAACATGGACCGACACATGTACACGCTTCAGGTCTTCTGGGCTCAACTCAACACCCAAGGCATCACGCACTTTATTTACGACCGTCTGAACACAGGTCGGGCTCAGGTCACCCATTTCCGTGAAAATCGTTCCTAGAATTCGGCCTTCTTGGTACCAACCGGCGATGTCGGTCTCGCGTCTCGCACCATCCACCGCGCGAACCAACCCCGCTCGGACTTCACGATGACCTAGACTTTGGAGCGCATCGGTCGCATCGACCAAGACAAGCAAGAGTTTCTTTTGAGATCGCTCTGCTTTCTTGCGCTCGAGGCAAAGCATTCCCACAAACAGCTCTTCAGGCAAAACCTGCTGCATCAAGCCGGCAGGGTGGCGACCACTTGACCGCGCGACAGCGAGGCGGCCTGTGTCAGATGTCGGCTTCTGTTTCGCGACAGCGATTTTGTTCATCGAGGTCCCTGATCCTAGTCTGAGCCGCCTTCGGGGCCCGGCTGTGACGGCAGCCACAATTGGTTGCCCTTTAGCGGCACTCCCACTCCAGCCTCGACTCACAGGGTGCAATCCTTCGACCAAATGAGGGCCCATGCTCTCCACCTGGCGCGCGCCCTATAATGTGTGTATCTAGTTAGAAACAAGGAGGTACCGCCACAGGGGAATAGTTGGCCTCCAAGACAACGTCAAAGCGGCACTGAGAACCCGCCCCAATGGTGAAAAAAAATACTTACATGGTGAAAGGATATTCCCGGAAGTGCCTAAAACTCGAAAGAAGCGAGAATTAGCCCAACATAGGCTCTTTGACAAACTAATGGGAAACTTCTGTCAAAAGTAAGGGGATCGATCCAGGCAATCTACAGCAGATCCCTATCAGGTTGCATAAGCAATGTGGAGAGTGATTTCCCCAAGGCGGTCTGGCAACCAGGCCCCAGGTACCAGGGGACGAGCTTCGCGCAGTGAGGCTACAGCCGAAATACCGACTCGGGCGGATGTCCAGGATACTGTGGCTGATATCCAGCTCCGGGCAGCCTCCGCATCACAGCTCGGGCAATATTCGTGGAGCCGGGGCTCTAGTGCTGCCTATCACAACCGGACCCACAGCTTCGGGACTCCACCAATATCCTTTCTCTAGTAGGTTTCTACACCTTACCAGCGAACCTTCAATTTCTCGGTTTTGAGAAAAATCAGCGAAAATATTGCCACTGTTGGGTATCATCGGTGTGCGTTTTCCGCACTGTCGGGCACTTACTCAGCAGGCTCACGAGACCTATATGTAGTAAAATAGAGCGTTAAGGGCAATGACCTTGGAAGCAGTCGGTGGCATCGCTCGTGCTAGGTGGTACATCGTTCGAAAAGGAGCCGAATATGGGACTCCTACAGCGGTAGCTTTGTCTTATTAGAGATACGAAACGGGATGAAAATGCTAGGTAGGGGTTCTCCCTGGTTCGCACTGCAAGTTCGCGCGAACCATGAGTTGAGGGTTGCCAACTTCCTGCACTGCAGGGGATATGATCCGTTTGTTCCTCTCTATCAGTGCCGAAGGGTCTGGTCGGACCGAATCAAAACGCTTGACGCTCCGCTGTTTCCTAGTTATCTGTTTTGCCGTTTGAATATTCACGATCGACTCCCGGTGCTTATCACCCCGGGCATCATCCGGATCGTGGGTCGAAAAGGCCAACCGCAACCAGTGGACGAAGCCGAGATCAGTGCGGTGCGGACTCTGGTCACGTCTGGATTTCCCAACCAACCTTGGCCTTTTCTGCGGACGGGCGACCGAGTGCACATTGAGCAAGGTCCCTTGCGCGGGCTTGACGGGATCCTCGTGGAAGTTAGGGGAGTCCATCGTCTAATTCTCTCCGTCACGTTGCTCGAGCGCTCGGTGGCGGTTGAAATCGATTCCGCGTTCGTTAAATCACTTAGTCGTGCGCCGCTGCCACATAGAGGGCACAAGGTGACGCTCTCCGACTCTCGGTGAACAACCAAACGATATTGACGCTTCGGCATTTCACCGAGGCACCCTCCTGGATGCGAACTCGGAAACGATATTCGAATGAAAATACAGCGGTTGCCGCTTCGTTTGAAGCCTGCCCCATTTGGTATGGTGTGATTTCTAAGCACTCGATTTGGATGAAGCCGGTACTGAACCGGAAGTAGCGAGCATGGGACCACAGAACTTAAGATTTGGCGGCGGGGTTTCCGGCACTGTTTTCAATCCGGCGGTCGCCTTGGTCTTGATTCTCGCCTGTCTGTTGATGTTGGTCCTGCCTCAAAGGAAGGTGATTGTTCCGTTTCTGTTGGCCTGCATTCTCATTCCTAATGATCAGATTCTGGTTATCGCCGGTTTGCACTTCCAGGTATGGCGGGTTCTGATCTTTTTCGGAATCATTCGCATTTTCTTTATCAAGGGGCGGGGAAAGTGGAACGTGTTCAGTGGGGGATTGAACAGAGTGGATAAAGCGCTAATCCTGCTTTCGGTCGTCAGCGCTGTGGCAGGAGCGCTCTTGTTCCGAAATACTCAAGCATTCATTTTTCAGCTTGGAGGACTCTATAGCACTTTCGGTACCTATTTTCTTCTGCGGTGTCTCATTCGGGACCACGACGATGTGGTTCGTGTGATCCGAGTCTTCGCTTTGATCGTGGTTGTGCTAGGTGGAGTAATGATCTTCGAGCATTTCATGGGGTGGAGTCCGTACGCATTGTTGGGCGGAGCGAGGGCCCAATATTTCGCCACCGACTTGGATCGTGACGGCCGCATTCGAGCAACCGCCAGCTTCGGTACGCCGATTTTGGCCGGATTCTTCGGAGCAGTATTGTTTCCTCTCTTCGTGGGATTGTGGCTGATCGACAGGAAACAACATGCGGTCGCAGCCGTGGGAATGTTCGGCGCAACGGTGATGACGTTAGCAAGTAACTCGAGCACTCCGGCAATCGGATATTTAGCGGCTCTTGCGGGTCTTTGCATGTGGCCAATTAGAAGCACCCTGAGGGCTATCCGGTGGGGCATCGTTATTATGCTGGTCAGCCTGCAGATGGTTATGAAGGCACCGGTATACCACCTCATCACCCGCATAGATATTTCCGGATCTTCTTATCATCGATATGCATTGATCGATGAATGTGTGCGGCATTTTTGGTCCTGGTGGCTTATCGGCACCAATTCCAATGGAAGCTGGGGCTGGGATATGTGGGACACCGCCAACCAATACGTCCAGACAGCGTACAACGGCGGCTTACTGGGCCTGATTTGCTTCATAGGCATCATTGTTTATGGCTACAAGTATTTGGGCCAAGCACGCAAGGCTGCGACGCATGATAGGAAACAGGCGCTCTTCGTTTGGGCCGTGGGGGCGGCGCTCTTTGCACACACGATATCATTCTTCGGAATCTCTCTGTGGGACCAGAGCATCGTGGAGTGGTACGCGTTATTGGCGCTCATTGGCGCTGCTGCGGTGCCGCGGAAGGCACCCATTGCCGTGCGACAGTTCGGAACGGCCCTAGGTCCGGCCGTGCCAGATATCCGGCCTGCTTACGCGAGCGGCGGGCACCTGCCATTTGGACGCGGGTCCACGCGCGATGACCGGCCCGTGCCTTTGCATCGACGACAGGTCAAAGAATTCTGAAATCTGAAATTCGCGACCTCATGGAACAGTCCGACCTACAATGTTACGCTGGTTAGCAAGTAGCGATAAACCAACGTCGTTTGCGAATAGCTTTCGCTCTAGACGTTTCCGCAAATTTGAGGCTTTGGTTGCCGGGTTTCCGCGGCCTCTGCGTATTCTCGACTTAGGCGGCACGAACGCGTTTTGGGAGAATCGAGGCTGGCACCGGCGTACCGACGTCGAGATTCTAACCCTGAACCTTGTTGCAGAAGAACGGCAGCATGCGAATATCAAACCGCTCGCCGGGGACGCGACGAATCTCGCTCAGTTCGGCGAACATAGCATCGATGTAGTTTTCAGCAACTCAGTAATCGAGCATTTGTTCACATTCGAAAACCAGCGCCGAATGGCCTCGGAGGTCCAACGCGTAGGAAAGGCCTTTTGGATACAGACGCCCAATTTCTGGTTTCCCATGGAGCCGCATTTTCATTTCGTTGGCTGGCAATGGCTTCCCGTCACCGTGCGCGTGTCGATTCTTCAGAGGCGAACCTGTGGTTGGCGGGGACCTTGCCCGGACCCGATCAAGGCCCGGCGTCTGGTGGAAGAAATTCGACTCCTAACTCGGAACGACATACGAGCGCTCTTCCCGAGTGCGACGCTGCTCGCCGAGCGATTCTGCGGGTTCGTCAAGTCTTGGACAGCTGTCGGCGGCTTTGACTGAGTCGCTGCGGTGGTCGCTCGACGCTCAATGTTCTTTGCGATTCGCCAGAGACAGCTTTGCGCAACCAGTTCAGATAACGAAGTGGGTACTTTGAAGCTCTTCGCCTATCACATCCACACTGCCCGGCTGCTTGAGTTCTGGGAAACTGTGTGGGCAAGATAGGCTCGTATACGTCGGGAAACGGTTCGGCTCTCTCCTTTCTGCGGGAAGCGAGCAACCTGTATCACTACCATCGGCGGTCGTCAGAGCTGGTGCGACAGACTCTCGATGACGTTCGCCGCCGTGAGGCGGTAGTTAAAGAGCATCTGGGGCTAGAGCTTCGGGGCCTGGACATCCTAGAGATCGGCCCGGGTCAGTTGCAGGCAGAAGCGAGCTACTTGGCCCTTAACAACCGCGTCGTTGGCATTGACCTCGACCTGATCGTGCAGAGCGTCTCGCCGCTGGCCTACTTGAAAATGCTTCGAACTAACGGACTACGTCGTACCGTGAAAACTTTGGGACGCAAAATATTGGGCATCGATCGATCATTTGCATCTGAACTGCGCCGCCAGATAGGAGTCCCGCGCTTGCCCAAACCGAAGATGATACAGATGGATGCGTGCCGCATGTCATTTCCGAACGACGCATTTGATTTTGTTTATGCGAGGTCGGTGTTCCATCACCTTCCCGACCCCGGCGCAGCTCTCGATGGAATCGTGCGAGTCCTCAGGCCTGGCGCGGCCTGTTATATTCTCTTGCATCTGTATAGCAGCACCACAGGGTGCCTCGACCCTCGCATCTATACCAACCGACGTGGCGAACTTCAAGGGTGGCCGCACTTACGTCCCGCGTTGGGCGCCAAACTCAATAATCAGAATACCTACGTTAACAGGCTTCGACTCCACGAGTGGCGTAACCTTTTCGATTCCAAGATGCCGGACGCCAAGTACTTCAAAAGCGAAGCCGGTCCTGGAACTCTCGAGCTGGCAAAAACGCTTCAGGGTCAAGGAGAACTGTTGGACTATTCTTTGGAAGAGCTGACCGCTCATGACTTGGCAGTTCTCTGGCGAAAACCCGCCTGAAGTGCCCATTGCAAACTCGCGGCCCCTCGTTGAGCGGTTAGGGTAAAAACCACGCAATCTTCATGGCCGTGGTGCCCCCGGGACAGTCCAAAAACTGACCTCAAACTGGCCTCTAGGACAGTTGATTAGGCTTCCGCCAACGCCTATTGTTGCCTACAGCGCAACTGCTGAGTGGAGGTAGGGCATGATAAGGCGAGCTTCTTTGATTGTTGCGGTGGTTGGGGTTATGGTCGCGATCAGCTTTGCGAGCCTACCGGCTGGCGCGCAATCCGGCAGAGTGTTTTACGTTGATTACTCCAGCGGCTCCAATTCGAACAATGGTACGTCGAAGAGCACACCGTGGAAAACACATCCCTACATGCAAACTAGCTCGAGCTGCACGGGAGGTGGCAGTGCGCCGGCTTATGCGCACGTGGCAGGCGATCAGTTTATTTTCAAGGGTGGCGACACATGGCCCGCGGCTTGTTTTCAGATGCACATTACGGCTGGCGGTACGTCGGGGACCCCGGACTATTACGGGGTTGATAAGTCCTGGTATAGCGGCGGCTCATGGGCGCGCCCAATATTTGACGCAGCCCAGACAGTTCCGTCGGGGGGGCACTTCATCCTCAGCGGCACAGTCGGGAACATCACTATCGACAATTTCGAGATGAAGAACCAAAACATCGCTTCCGGTTCAGGGTACGGCAGCGACGAAGCTATTCAGGCCTATGGTTCGTCTGGCGTGGTTGTAGAAAACGTCTATATACACGATTTCATGACTAGCGGCCAACTGTCGTCATCGTGGGTAATGGATTACGGCGCCGGCGGCATTCTTGGGTACGTCACACTCCTCAACTCCACTATTGATGACACGAACGGATTCGGTTTCAATTCCTCCGGCGCGAAGATCACGGGCGGGGGAATGGGGGGAGCCTGTGAGAATTGCGAAGAGGTTGGCAATAGTAAGTTCGTAAACGTGATGGCGGCCTGCTTCGGTGTCACCCTCTGCCATGACAGCGAATTCACAGGTATAAACCAAGCTCTTTTCGACAATTCGACACCGTCAGGATATGGCCCTCTGGGCAGTTTGCGCCCGCACACGCAAGCAATCGAGGATGAGAACGCTATTGGTGGATTCACGGTCTACAATAACTGGGTCCACGACAACTATGCCGGAATAAACATCTTTGTCGGATACAAAGGATCCCAGGTCTACAACAACGTTCTGTCACACAACACGAACAACAACCCCATTGAAATGGTTTCGACTGGGAGCGATTCGTCAGGGTCGCGCGGATACATTTACAATAACACGGTGGACTGCAGCGGTAGCGGAACACCCGGGATTGGGATGGTGCCCTACAGTGGTTCGAGCATCGCTGGAACGGTCTTGATCGAAAACAACCTAACAATCTGTTCGGCGGGAGTCGGCGTAACCGTTGCAGGCAACGTGACGCAAAGCCATAACTACTTGATGAGTTCTTCCGAGGCCGCAACTTACGGATTCACAAGCGCCAATAAATACTTTCCGAGTTCCCCGGATCCAAACGTGTCTGGCACTGGCTTGAACCTGAGTTCGCTCTGTTCCGGTGCTCTCGCCGCGTTATGCAAAGACGCGGAGGGTGCATCGTGGTACGGTGGAATATCCGCCGCTCTATCTCCCAGTGCGGCTTGGGATATCGGCGCTTACGCGCTGAGTGGCGCGCAATCATCATCAAAGCCGAATCCGCCCACCAATCTCACTGCAAGCGTGCAGTAATGGCTCCAAAGTCGCCGAGCATCTCGCTCGGCGGCTAATTCGGCCTTCTTGCTTTCTTCAAGCGGCCAATGCAGTCGCTTTAGTCACTTACGTGCAATCACTGTCACGACTATTTGTAGCGCTCTATCGAGCATCTGTAAGAGTGCGCGCCAAGATTTTCTCGCTGCTGATTTCCGGCGCCTTCGCTCATTTCGGCAGGAAGACGGTCCTAATGTACCCGCTTCGGCTTGACGGAGAAAAGCGGATCTCGATTGGGGATCGCGTGTTTATCGGTGCTGGCTCCTGGCTTCAGGCGTTACCTGACGGGCAGAATGGGGCTGTCGCAGTTTCGCTCGGCACAGGTACGAGCATTGTGGGGGCGTGCGTGATCTCCGCGGTGCGAAGTGTGCAATTGGAAGAAAACGTGCTTCTCGCCCGGAACGTTTACATCTCCGACCACATTCACAAATACTCTTCGACAGACCTGCCGATAATGGCTCAAGGAGTCGACAAGATACAGCCTGTCCTCATTAGACGCGGAGCCTGGCTCGGCCAGAACGTAGTGGTATGCCCTGGGGTCACAATCGGGCGCGGTGCCGTAATAGGCGCCAACTCGGTTGTCCTTCAGGACGTCCCGGATTTCTCGGTAGCAGTTGGCGCACCCGCGCGCGTTGTAAAGACCATGCGCGATGCCCAATTACAAACCCGTTAGACAACCTAAAAGGGTCCCATGAACAACAATCCACTCGTAAGCACGATTATTCCGACGTACAACCGAGCACACATAATCTGTGAAGCTGTAGAAAGCGCTTTGGGGCAGACCTATCCGAACACTGAGATTATCGTGGTGGACGATGGCTCTAAGGACGACACACTGGGACGGCTTAAGCGTTACGGCGACAGAATCCGTATACTGAGCCAGGCCAACGCAGGACCTGCTGCTGCCCGTAATCGAGGTATCGAGGCGTCGCGGGGGGAGCTTGTAGCCTTCCTGGATTCGGATGATATCTGGCTGCCTGAAAAAATCCAACAGCAAGTATCCCTATTGGCACGAGCCGGAGCGTCGGTGCCTTGTTGTTTGTGCAACATCCTGATGAAATGGAACTCTGGCGACCGAGCCTCATTTGATATCGCATTGCTCAAAACGTCCGCCGAAGAGGGCCTATGGCTGAACGTGGACGAAGTTCTCGCCACCCGATCTGTACTGTTTAATCAGGGGATCATCATTCGCCGGCAGGTTCTCGACAAAATAGGCGGCTTCGACGAAAAAATTCGCTACCTGGAAGACTACGAATTCCCTTTGCGCCTTTCGCTCGAAGGGCCCTGGGCGTTCATCAAGACGCCGCTTGTCGTTTGGCGCGAGAGCATGACAAATAGCGTGTATAAAAACTCTCTGCGAGATGAACTCTGCACCAGCGAATGTATGGTAGAGGTGTTTGAAGGACACTTGGCGAGGATAGAGAAAACTGGCCGGCAGCCACAACTGCGAAGGTCCGTTAACCGCGAACTGCGAAGGGCTCGCCGACACTTGTGGGCAGCTAAAATAGCTCAGTCGAACTCATGGGGAGCGGCTCTCGCGGCTTCAGTTGAGACCGTCGAACGATATCGGAGCGCTCTGTTCCGCAGATCGCCGTGGTTCCCCAAGATGAATGTCGCTTTTGTGGATATGGCGAGAGGCTAGCATGAGGTCTTTTATCGCATTTGTGTGAGAAGCCGCGCCGACAAGCCACTCAAAGTTTGATGCCCTCCAGTATTACAGCTTCGGAATCGAGTTCGACAAATTCCGACGTCTCCTTTGTCATCGTGACATGGAACGCAAAGGAGTACGTATCAGAATGCCTCGAGTCCCTGCGCGAGAACTATCGGGGGCCGGCCGAGATCATAGTAGTCGACAATGCGTCGCATGACGGTACCCCAGAGCAAGTTCGCGAGAATTTCCCGGAGTGCCGCCTGGTGGAAACTGGCGCCAACTTGGGCTTTGCGAAAGGCAACAATGCTGGGATTGCGTTGGCCACAGGCAAGTACCTGTTCCTCGTAAATTCGGATGTCAAAATTCTGCCGGGATGCGTGGAAACTTTGGCCGAATTGATGGAGGCCAATCCGAGCGTGGGGCTGGCAGGTCCGCAAATGCTAGGGGCAGATGGATCTGTCCGCCGCTCTACTATGCGATTCCCAACGCTGTGGAACAGCTTGTGCCGCGCGCTTGCATTGGACTCCATTTTTCGTCGCTCCAGGCTCCTCGCTGGATACCTGATGGGGGATTTCGATCACCGGCAGAGCCGGGACGTCGAAATCCTCAACGGATGGTTTTGGGTGGTGCGACGGGAGGCGCTGCAACAGGTAGGGGCACTCGATGACCGGTTTTTTATGTACGGCGAGGACATGGACTGGTGTTACCGCTTTAGCAAGGCTGGCTGGCGCAATGTCTTCTGTGCCGAAAGCGCCGCTGTACACTATGGAGGAGCGAGCTCGGCCTTGGCACCCGCACGGTTCTACGTCGAAAAGCAGCGGGCCAACCTGCAGTACTGGAAGAAGCACCACGGTCGGGTCTCAGCTTTCGCGTATCTCTGCACCGTCTTGCTGCACGAATTGCTTCGCACGACGGGCTACACGGTTGCGTATTTGTCCAGAAAATCAATTCGCGAAAAGGCCGCAGCAAAGGTTCGGCGCAGTGTGCTCTGTATCGCATGTCTAGCAAAGCTTAGGACCGTTTAGCCTCACAATTCGATATGCATAGCGAGAATACGTACGCGATCGTAACAGCCGCTTACAACGAAGAGCGCTACATCGAGGGTACGCTGCGTTCCATGGTCGCACAGAATCAGCTGCCAGAGAAGTGGGTGATAGTGAGCGACGGGTCAACCGACCATACTGATGAAATCGTCCTCCAGTATTCGATACAGCATAAGTTCATCCAATTGCACCGGATCACTGAAATGCACGAGCGCAACTGGGCTGCCCAGGTCCACGCCATCAATGCAGGATTCGCAATCGTCGGAAACCTGAACACCGCCTTCATTGGAAATCTTGACGCCGATGTCACTTTTGGGCCTGACTATTTCCAGAAGTTGCTTGGCAAGTTTGCCGCGCAGCCGGATCTTGGCCTTGCAGGCGGGGTTATCCGGGAATTGCGTGGCAAGGAATTCCGCAATCGTAGGCTAAACAATCCACGGTCCGTGCCTCACGCTGTGCAGCTGTTTCGTAGAGAGTGTTTTGGAGCCACGCACCCTTATACACCGCTAGCTTACGGGGGGCCCGATTGGTATGCCGAGATCCTTGCACGAATGGCAGGCTGGAAAGTACAGATGTTTCAGGACTTGCCGGTTGATCACCATCGTCCAACTGGGGCCGCAGGCGGCTTCAGGAGCCTTGTACGGTATTGGTACCGGCAGGGTCTGATGGACCACGCATTTGGGGTTCTCCCGAGCTTTGAATTTCTGAAGCTTGCTCGGCGTTTAGCGTCGAAGCCGTTTGCAATAGGTGCACTGGCAAGGCTTACTGGCTACTGTGTCGGCCATCTGAGCGGGCGCGAACGTTTGCTGCCGCAGCATGTCGTTGCTTTTCTTCGCGGTGAACAGCAGCAGCGCGTTCGAGCATTTTTCAACGTTCGACGTGGCGACTCTAGACTGGCTCAATGAGTAGCCTACTCAGAAAACATTTGGTTCAGCCAGATGGCTTTGCGCCGGCTGTTACTTGCTCCCTCGGAACGAGAGTTGGTTACTATGTGCCAATCTGACTCCAAAAAAGGAAACGTAAGGGAGATTCAGATTGTCTCGCCCCGATTTGCCCATGATAGTTACGTCACGCGGAACCTAGCCTAATGACGATTTCAGCTGTCATTCCAGCCTTTAACCGCCGGAATCACGTGTCGCGAGCAATCGATAGTGCTCTGGCACAAACAGTTCCGGCCGACGAAATCATCGTGGTTGACGATGGGTCGACCGACGGCACGGCCGAGGTCGTGGAGTCTCGCTACGGAAGCCGCGTTCGTGTAGTACGGCAGGCGAACACTGGGGTGGCAGGCGCGCGCCGCCGCGGAATTCAAGAAGCCCGCGGAGTGTGGATCGCGTTTCTTGATAGCGACGATGAATGGCTCCCCGACAGGAATAGCGAGTTGCTCTGGGCTGCTCGCCATGTCCCTTCTGATGTGGCCTGGATTTTTGGCGCTCTGCGGATTGTGACCGATAAAGGAGAGGGATTGACGTTATTCGAAGAACACGGACTTGTAATTAGGGAGTCTCCACACATATTCGCCGACTCTCTTGAAATTCAATACCCGTACCAATTTCCGATGCTGCAGGCGAGCCTAATTCGCCGGGACGCCCTGCTTGAGCTCAATTGTTTCAGCGAAGGACTGCGCAGCGACGATGACCTGCTCGCGGGCTTTCAGATCGCGTGTTGCTACAAGTTTGCCGCCATCCCCAGTGTAGTGGGCAGATACTTCCGGACGTCCGATCTCGTGGCAAGTTCCGTGGTGGTGAACGGGAATTTTGGCCCGGATTATTACCGATCAAGAATTCTGGCCTTCGAGCGGGTCATACAGTCAGGCCGACGACGACCCTGGAACCACCACTACGCTTCGTCAGTTCGCGCCCTGTGCCAGACATTGGCGCGACGGGGAACCTATGTCCGACCACTGGCGTGGCAGCAGTTTCGCTACGGTGGTTTGTCGACCAAAGGGATTGCATTTCTGGGTGCGGCCATCCTAGGTCCCAGGGCCTTGCGGGCCTGGGATTGGAGCGCCGAGTTCGCAAGGAGACATCGTAATTCGGAGACGCGGACCCCAGTCAAGGAGAATGGTCTCCGAGCCTACTTTGAGTCTTTATACAGAAAGTCTGACAGATAGCGACTCCCGGTTAGTCGACAATGAGGTACCCCTACCGATCCATGGCCGATCTCAAAAACGACGAAAAACACGCTTGTGGTTCTCTGCTGATTGAATTGCGGACGGGGTTCAAGTGGAGAGCGTGACGTCGATCAGAATGGAAACGGTTTTGCCTTTCGAGATATTTGGTGTCTGCTTAAAGCCTTGATTATCAGTCTGTGGGCAATGGAACGTGACTTGCTGTTGCGAGAGTACTGATCGATTACGGTGACGCGACATGAAAGACGAGATAAGCACCCTAAGGGCGCGAGGGGAAACGAGCCGATTGACGCCTCCAACGCTGCGAACTCGGCTCAGGAAGTGAAGGCGTGGCGGCGCATGCCGTTGAGGTGAAGTGTGCGTAAAGTGGTGCTTACCTTCGACGATGGCCCGAATGCCGAACATACACCAAGAATTCTCGATGCGCTCGCCAAAGAAAAAGTACCGGCAGTGTTCTTTGTCCTGGGAGAACAAGTACAGAAACCCGGTGGTCTGGAACTGGTGCGTCGCGCAGCCGCCGAGGGGCATCTGATTGGCAACCACACTTTCAGTCATCCAAGGCTGACGGAACTCTCTATCAACGACATCCGGTCGCAGATCCTGCGGACACATGAGTTGATCGCCGAGTTTGAGCCCCAGCCGGGGCTGTTCCGGCCACCGTTTGGTAGTTCCAATGACACGATCAATGCGACGGCCCGGGAATTGGGTTATCAGACAGTTCTCTGGAACACTAGCTTCGAGGATTGGCGACCCGAGAATCAACCGACCGCGTGGGTCGAAATTGCAATGAAACAAATTGAGGCTCGACACCTGGCGATCTGTCTTGGCCACGATTTGCTTCACACCGCTGAGCATCTCCCCACGCTTCTACAGGAAATCAAGCGGTCTCCAGATCGAAAGTTCGTCAGGTATGATGACCGCAAGGACTTTATGTGGTTGGTGGAGGGCGTAGGCCGGAAGGTACGGGAGGGTCTCAAGTGGGTACTACCATATCGAGTTGAGGAGCGGGCTTGAATCGCTCACCATCCCTCAGCCTGGCTGAGGAGACCGTTTCAGACTGGGGTCGTTTGCTCGGACGCAGTTTGGACTGACGCGAAAGTGGGGGACCGCGCCTGGTTCTTCCTCGAGCGCGAAATCGTGCTTGGGACAACCGCTTTCTGGAGGCGAGTGTGAGCGCATCGAACTTGCTACTGCCAAATGAGGAGGAGGTCGTTTGATGCGGGTTTCGGCCGTAATTCCGACCTTCAACCGGCGCCAGTATCTACCACGAGCTATCGATAGTGTGCTGGCGCAAACAGTTCTAGTCGACGAAATCATAGTCATCGACGATGGCTCAACCGACGGCTCGGCTGACCTTGTGAAGTCACGGTATGGAGATCGCGTTCGCGTAGTGCGTCAGACCCACGCTGGCGTGTCCGGAGCGCGCCATCGAGGGGTTCAGGAAGCTCATGGCGAGTGGATTGCATTTCTGGACAGCGACGACGAATGGCTTCCAGATAGAAATGCCGAATTCATCAAAGCGACTGAGTGTGTACCCGACGACGTTGCATGGATTTTTGGCGATTTGCGGGTGGTAACCGATAGCGGGGAGGGTCTTACGGTATTCGCTGAACACGGGCTTAGTGTCTCTGAATCGCCCCACATATTCGCCGATCCGCTTGCCGTGCAGTGGCCGTTTCAGTTTGCAATCCTGGAGAGCAGCTTTATCAAGCGAGAGGCTCTGCTGAAAATTGGTTGCTTTACGGAAGGGTTGCAGCATTCAGAAGACGTGTTGGCCGGAATTCAGGTAGCATGCCGGTACAGGGTCGCGGCAGTTACTATGGTGGTTGGGAGGTATTTTCGGACATCAGATCTTGCATCCAGTTCAGCCATGCTTAATGGCGATCTCGCGGACTACTATCGATCAAGGATTCTGAGTTTCGAGCAGATCATGAAATCCGGACGACGCCGCCCATGGAACCGCCAGTACGCTGCGATGGTTCGTGGTCTCTGTCAGGTCATGGCGAGACGGAGGAGTCACAGCAGAAAACTGGCTTGGCAGCAGTTTCGATATGGCGGTGTCTCGATCAAAGGCATTGCATTCTTGGGGGCGGCCGTCCTGGGTCCATGGGCATTGCAGATCTGGGATCGGGGTGCTGAGTTCGCAAGGAATACCCGGGGGCGGCTACGTACAGTACAACCCAGCAAAGCGGGCTCCGCGCCCACTTTGGGCTTTCCCCCACAAGTTCTGAGTAAGCAAGCATCAGCCCGTGAGAACGAAGTCCCGAACTAAAAGGCTGTGGCGCAAACCCCCTATCGTAATCCCCGATCACGCGATGGCAGAAACTCCTTCTGTTTTAGCTCCGCGCGGGGTGCTCGATCGAAAGCAGCAGGTAGCACAGCGCTTGAGCCTTCGCGCCTGTCATACGACAATTAGTCAACGCATGCACATCCTACACGTAGTGGGTGCAAGACCGAATTTCATGAAGGCGGCGCCGGTCATATCGGCGCTCGGGCAGCGGTCCAACATCGTTCAAACCTTGGTACACACGGGTCAGCACTATGACAAGAATATGTCGGATGTGTTTTTCGAACAACTTGCGATCCCTGCGCCTGATGTGAACTTGGAAGTCGGATCGGGTAGTCACGCAGAGCAGACCGCGGAGGTTATGAACCGGTTTGAACCTGTGGTTCTCGAAAAAAGACCCGATGTGGTACTCGTGTACGGGGACGTGAATTCTACGATGGCGGCCGCAGTTGTCTGCTCCAAACTTCTGATCCCAGTCGGACACGTAGAAGCGGGACTCCGCTCATTCGATCGAACCATGCCAGAGGAAATCAATCGCCTGATCACCGATCAACTTGCAGATTTGCTGTTTACGCCCTCGGAAGATGGTGATCGCAATCTGTGCCGCGAGGGTATTTGTCCCGACAAGATCCATCGAGTAGGAAATGTCATGATCGACTCACTCGTGCGATTGCTGCCGAAGGCAATGAAGTCCAGCACCAACGGTTTTCGCGGCCGCTATGCCCTTGTCACTCTGCACAGACCATCGAACGTCGATGATTGCCAGGTCCTGAAACGCATTGTGGAGTGCATGGTTGGGGTAAGTGCCGAATTGGGCGTTGTGTTCCCCGTGCACCCGCGAACGCGCCGGCGGATTCACGAATTTGGAACCGATACGACGAACCTTCACTTACTCGAACCGATGCCATATGTCGACTTCCTTGCTCTCCAAGCCAGAGCCGCCGTGGTCATTACGGACTCCGGAGGCATTCAGGAGGAAACGACATACCTCGGCGTGCCGTGTCTAACACTGCGTGATAACACCGAGCGTCCTATCACCACCGAGATTGGAACGAATATTCTCGTCGGTAACGACACCGCAAAGCTTCTTAGTGAACTATCGAAGATCCTCGCGGGCAATGCAAAGCAGGGCACAATTCCGCCTCTTTGGGACGGCCGTTCGAGCGACCGTATCGCAGATATCATCGTGAAAAGGTAACGCGGTCTGCGCGAGCGCATTTAGCAAAAACCTGCCACCATGAGTGTCCTTCCATGACGACGAATCGGCGCCTAATGACGAACTCTGCCAGTGGATTGGTTGAGCGTTTCGTCAACCTATCCGTTCAACTTTGGCTCTACCAGTATCTGATCAAGCGCATCAGTGCGGTGGAGTACAGCCTTTACCCAGTTGTTACGGCCCTGCTCGTTTTCGTTCCACCGGTGCTCGTCGTACTAACTTCGGGACTTACGCGCGATACAGTCGAGGCCCACAGCCGCAATGATGATCAACGAGTGACCGAAATCACATCCACGATGTTTCCCGTGCTATCGGCCGTTGCGGTCGGGCTAATTCTGATATCTCTGGTAGCTACTGAGTATCTCGCCTCGATTCTGAAGATTGCTCAAGAGAACCTGTCCGAGGCGCGTCTGATGGTCCTTCTTCTGTTTGGCTCGCTGTCTCTTAGGTTAATCTTGCTTCCGTTCGGGGTCGGGTTGTATGTCCGCCAGAAATTCGTGGTTTTGAATGCATTGAGCGTGTTGACGACAGCAATTCGCGTGGCGCTGCTCTTTATACTGTTGCTGGGAGTCAGTCCACGCGTCCTCTGGGTAGTCGTCGCAACAGTTGCGTCCGATGTCGCAATTGTGCTCCTGACAACGTTTCTCTCGATTCAATCTCTCCCCGCCTTGAAGTTCCGCTTCGAGAGCATCCGATGGGGGCTGCTGTCAGGTCTCATTAGTTTCGGCTTCTGGAACATGATTGGCTCTATCGGAGTACTCATCCGCCAGAGTTCGGACCTATTGATTCTTAATCGATTCGCCACACCTGTAGACGTGGACACGTTCCAGTTGGCCGCCCTACCCGACAATCAGATTGATGCCGCCCTAAACAAGATGATTGAACCGGCGATTCCGCATATGGTGGCGCTTCAGGCAACCGGCGGGGTCGCTGCCCTCCAGAGATTTTGTAATCGTGGCGGTCGCTATTGTATGTGGGCAACTCTATTTGTCGCGACACCGCTAATAGCGTTCGGGCACCAGCTTTGGTCGCACTATCTGGGCTCAAAAATTCATGTCTATACCGAAATCCCGTTTGTCATGATGCTCTTGCTCGCCCGGTACTGGATCGAGAGCCCGTTCTATTTGATTGGCGCCTCGGGTTATGTCATGAGAAGTATGCGTGTGCTTTCCATTTTGGTCATCGCCTCGTCCCTTTCGAATGTGGCCATTACGATATATTTCGTGCGCTTTCTGCACATGGGGGCGGTGGGGTCTGCGCTAGGGACACTAATTTGCGTCGTGGTCTGGACACCAGCTTTTATAGGGAGGTTCTGTCTCAATCTACTGAAACTGGATGTCAGCGATTGGATCAAGAACTCGTTCCTAAAGGGTGCCATCCCAGGAGCGGTTGCGTTGCTCGTTGGTCTCGGATGGCGCTACTGGGCGCCACCGGAGACCCTTCCTGAACTGGTTCTCGCGACTTCTGTAGTGCTACTGGTTTACGGGCTCTCAATACTCCGCTTTTGTCTGGATGAGGAGGAGCAACGGCAACTCAAACGGCTATTTGCGGACTTTTCCTTCGCAAAGACTTATAAGGCTTTGGCGTCCCTGGTGGAGCCCTGACGGATCCCTACTTTGATTGCGGATAAGATGCATCCTAGGATCCTACATTTGAGCCACGGCCATCGATTTTCCGTTTAACGGACCCTACTATCCATTGCCCATTCCCAGACATACGGTAATGTTTGTAAGTTATGTGTTTCCAATACTTTTGATGAATCTAGGTTGGTATATTACGTGCGGTAACAAGGACGGGATTCTGTAGCTAGGGCCCTGGTGTCAGGTACCTCTTTGTTCGTTGGGCCTGTGCCAATGACATGCTTGGAACGCACCCGCTGCTGCGATGGGACCACAGAATTCCGTGATCGTCTTCCCTGGCCTAAACGGACACCTGAACCTTGGTGCTAACCTATCTAGGAGGTAGGTGAGAAACATGAAGGTCGCGATTCTAGCCGGTGGCAAAGGAACCCGTCTAGCCGAAGAAACAGAGATTAGGCCGAAACCGATGGTGATGATCGGCGGCCGGCCAATTCTCTGGCACATAATGAAGCACTATGCGGGGTACGGTCACAAAGAATTCTACATTGCCTTGGGTTATAAAGGTGAGGTCATCAAGCGATACATCGTGGACCACACCTCGCTTCAGGGTGACCTTACGGTAGATCTGGCCAAAGGAAGCGTTAAGCAAAACATCAATGGCATGCATGAGTTGGACTGGGTAGTTCATCTTGTCGAAACAGGAGAAGAAACGCAAACCGGAGGCCGCATCAAACGGCTCGCGCCCCACATTGGAAATGAAACCTTTATGCTTACCTGGGGCGACGGCGTTTCGAATGTAAATCTGGACAGGTTAATCGAGTTTCACAAGTCTCACGGAAAGCTCGGCACGATCACCGCAGTGCGGCCACCGGCTCGGTACGGTCGACTTGACCTGGAAGGCAAGAGAGTCGCGCACTTCGCCGAGAAACCGCAGTTGAGCGAAGGTTGGATCAATGGAGCTTTCTTCGTGCTTGAGCCAAGGGTCTTTGACTACATCGACGGCGATGATACCTCCTGGGAAAAAGGGCCCCTCGAACGACTTGCGCACGAGGGCGAGCTCATGGCGTATCGCCATGAGTCATTCTGGCAGTGTATGGACACGTTGCGTGAAAAAGTGATTCTCGAGGAGCTTTGGGCGGCCGGAAACGCACCATGGAAGACTTGGAGGTAATATAGATGCGGATATTGGTTACTGGTCATAACGGCTACATCGGCTGCGCTCTCGTCCCTATCTTAAAGAGGGCTGGGCACGAAGTCGTAGGCTTGGACAATTTCCTTTTTGAAAACTGCACCCTCGGGCCGGATGTAGAGCCCATTCCGTCGGTCCGAAAGGACGTACGAGAGGTTGAAGCCGCCGACATAGAAGGGTTTGACGCCATCATTCACCTCGCCGGTATCTCGAACGATCCACTTGGTGATTTGAATCCCGAATGCACGTACGACATCAATTACCGGGCTTCAGTGCGGCTTGCAAATCTCGCGAAGCAGGTTGGAGTAGAGCGATTCCTTTTCTCGTCTTCATGCAGCAACTACGGTGCGGCAGGCTCAGAATCCATTCTCACCGAAGAGGCAGCCTTTAACCCCGTTACTCCCTACGGACATTCGAAAGTAATGGTTGAAAAGGAAGTCTCCCAGCTGGCCGACGATCATTTCACTCCGGTGCTCCTGCGAAATGCTACGGCCTATGGCTTTTCGGCGCGCCTCCGCGGCGACTTGGTAATAAACAACCTTGTTGGATGGGCTTTTATCACAGGGATGGTCCGGCTCAAAAGCGACGGCACACCGTGGCGTCCACTGGTTCACATCGAGGATATCTCCGAGGCCTTCCTCGCGCTGGCAGAGGCTCCGAAGGAGCTCGTCCACAACCAGGCATTTAATGTCGGACGAACCGAAGAAAATTACCAAATGCACGACTTGGCGAAAATCGTGATGGAGACCGTGCCGGGCAGTCAGGTAACGTTCGCCGAAGGCGCCGGACCCGACAAACGATGCTACCGCGTAAACTGCGACAAAATTCACCGGATGATCCCTGCCTTCAAACCTCGTTGGACTGCGCGGAAAGGCGCTCAACAGCTTTACAAGGCCTATAAGGAGTTCGGGCTCACGCTGGCCGATTTCGAAGGTGCGCGCTACATGAGAATCAAGCACGTAGCAGCCCTACAGACGGAACGCAAGCTCGACGCTGATCTGCGGTGGGTTCCCGTTGCAGCGAAGACGGTCGCTGAGCAGGGTGTAACGGCAAGATGAACGAGTCACGAACAACTTGCCGCATCTGTAATTCCGGCGAAATCCAGCCGGTGCTCTCGCTCGGGACGACTCCTCTGGCTGACGGACTGCGGAAAAAGGAACAGCTCACGCATGCCGAGCCTATGTTTCCACTCAACGTGGCGTTCTGCCCTTGCTGCAGCTTGGTGCAACTGCTGGAAACGGTGCCGCCGGAGGTCCTTTTTTGTCAGGACTACCCTTACTATTCATCGTTTTCTCCGGCGCTGTTGGAGCATTCGAGGGCTAATGCGCTCGACCTGATTGAATCGCGACATTTGAATACGGATAGTCTGGCGATTGAACTTGCTAGCAATGACGGTTACCTTCTGAAGAATTTTGTCGAGCGTGGCGTTCCGGTTCTCGGCATCGATCCTGCCGACGGTCCGGCGCGCGTGGCAGAAAAAGCTGGCGTCCCTACGCTCTGCAAGTTTTTCGGCGAGAGTCTCGCGCGGGACCTCGTGGCGAAGGGAAAGATCGCCGATGTGATCATCGGAAATAATGTGCTCGCGCACGTTGCCGACTTGCACGGCTTCGTCGAGGGTATTCGCATTCTACTGAAGGAAGACGGCGTAGCTGTCATCGAGATGCCCTACGTGAAGGATCTAGTCGACCATTGCGAATTCGACACCATTTACCACGAACATCTCTGCTACTTCTCAGTAACAGCTTTGGATCACCTATTTCGTATGCACTCATTGTTTCTCAACAATGTGAAGCGTCTTTCGATCCATGGCGGATCGCTCCGCATTTACGTGGAAAAGAAGGAAAACGTCTCGATGGCTGTTAAGGACCTGCTCAAATTGGAAGCTGCGGAGAAAGTCAACCGAATCGATTTTTACCGCGATTTCGCGAAGAGGGTCGAAGGAATTCGGAGGCAACTTCGCGAATTGTTGCGTGATCTTAAGCAACAAGGCGCCCGTATCGCGGCGTACGGAGCCGCGGCCAAAGGCAGCACGATGATTAACTACAGCGGCATCGGGACGGAATTCGTTGACTTTGTGGTGGACCGAAATACTCACAAACAGGGGCTTTACATGCCCGGAAAGCATATTCCCGTGCTGGCGCCTGAGGCACTACTTGAGCAGATGCCCGGTTATGTATTGCTCCTGGCTTGGAACTTTGCGGACGAAATCCTCCACCAGCAGAAAGAATATCAGAAGCGCGGTGGCCGCTTCATTATTCCTGTTCCGAATCCGCGCGTCGTTTAGTTCATGGCCGAAGGTGAATATTTGAAATGACGATCGCCCCGACGACCGAAAGCGAAACGTGCAAGAGTTGTTTCTCGAAAAACGTGACTATTTTCCATCGGCTGGAGAACCTGCCGGTCAACAGTTGCCTGCTGTTTGACAATCAAAACGAGGCCAGAAATTATCCTCGTGGCGAATTGGTCCTTGGGTTTTGCCGCGATTGCGGGTTCATCGGTAACTTGCGCTTCAGCTCGCAGCTGGCCCGCTACACCGAGGGTTATGAGGAGCAACAGTCCTTTTCGCCTCGCTTCAATGCGTTTGCTACGTCTCTGGCTACGAAACTGATCAATCGTTATGATCTCCACCACAAAACAATAGTGGAGATCGGCTGTGGCAAAGGTGACTTCCTTGTGATGTTATGTGACCTGGGGAAAAACCAAGGGGTCGGTATCGATCCAACGTACGTTCCAGGCCGCCACGACGCCGTCGCTTCGAAGAATGTTCGCTTTATCCGCGATTTCTATTCCGAAAAATACGCGGATTACACCGGCGACATGATCTGCAGCCGACACGCCCTTGAACACATTCCGGATACGGGCGCATTCATGGAAATGGTCCGGCGTGCCATCGGTAACAAAACCGACACAGTTGTGTTTTTCGAATTGCCGGACGTCGAGCGCGTTCTACATGAGTGTGCGTTCTGGGATATCTACTACGAACACTGCTCATATTTTACGCTCGGCTCCTTGGCACGCCTATTCCGCAGGACAGGATTTGAAGTCACTGATCTGGCGAAAGAATTCGACGAACAATATCTGCTGCTTGAAGCAAAACCTGCATCGAACGGAAACCACTCGGTACCGCTGAAAGAAGAAGATAGCGTCGACGAGCTTTCCAGGGCGGTTGCGACATTTCAGGCGAACTACGACGACACGGTTCGGCGATGGAAAAACAAGGTGAAGAGCATCCATGAAAGCGGCCAGCGCGCAGTCATTTGGGGTTCGAGTTCAAAATGTGTTGCGTTTGTTAACACCATCGGCATTGAGGATGAGATCGAGTTTGTTGTGGACATCAATACATATCGGCAAGGCAAGTATCTTCCCGGCACCGGTAAGCAAATTGTGGCGCCGGATTTCCTGAGAGAATATCGGCCGGACGTTGTTATCGCGATGAACCCCATCTATCTTGATGAGATTCAAAACGACTTGACAAAGATGGGGCTCAAACCCGAACTGACCGCAGTTTGAGTTCGAGTTCTCCCGGGAAAACAGCTGGAGCGCGAAGATAAGAGAAATGAATTTGAATCCCGAGATAACAGTCGATATGGCGCAACCGGACGTGAAGGTCGCGTGCGGTGCATGCAGCGGCGAAGATATGGAGCGCTTCTTTAGAATCCCAGGACTTCCGACAAATTGCGTCACCTTAGCGACCACGCGAGAGGCAGCGCTCGACTGTGCCAAGGGCAGCATAGACCTAGGCTTCTGCCGGAAGTGCGGAGCCATCAGTAACCTGGCTTTTGACCCCTCTCGCTTGTCTTACGATGCCAGCTACGATAATTCACTGCATTTTTCGCCCGCATTTCAAAAATACGCGGACGAGCTGGCTCATGACTTAGTGAAACGCCATAACCTTCGCGGGAAAAACATAATTGACATCGGATGTGGTAATGCCGAGTTTCTTTCAATGGTTTGTGAAATCGGAAATAATAATGGCACGGGCTTCGACCCAAGCTTAATTTCGGGCCGCGCCAACTTGGAAGTCGGTAAAGGGATTGCGATCATCCGCGATTATTACTCCGAAGAATACGCGCACCACTTGGCCGACTTCGTTATTTGTCGGCAAGTGCTTGAGCACATCGAGGAGCCGCAGCGGTTTCTGCGGCGCGTACGGGCGGCCTTAGCGGGAGCGGCAGGTGGAGCGGTATTTTTCGAACTGCCCAACGCTTCATTCATTTTCCGAAACGGGGGCATCTGGGACATCATTTACGAGCACTGCTTCTATTACAGCTCAGTCGCATTAGCACGGTTGTTTTTGAATTGTGGATTTGATGTGATGAAGGTCGCGGAGTCCTTCAACGGGCAATACCTGTGTCTCGAAGCCCGCGTCTCATTCCAGGAGATTGGTCTGCTGGGAGACGCAGGCGGGGATATCGAGTCGATGCGCGAGGACATCCTGAAGTTCGCAGAGGAGTATCGCTCCGGCCGAGCGCGTTGGAAACAGGCGTTGGGTCTTTTTGCTAGTCAGGGTAAGCGCGTGACGCTATGGGGAGCGGGAGCGAAGGGAGCAACGTTCTTGAACACTCTTCCTAGCACCAACTCTCTCGAGTACGTCGTGGATCTTAATCCCCACAAGTGGGGGCTGCACATCCCAGGCACCGGACAGAAGGTTGTCAGCCCGGAGTTCCTGAAAGATTATCGCCCGGACGTGCTGCTGATCGTGAACCCAAATTATCGTGACGAGATCAGCCACCAGGTCTCGGCTTTAGGCATAGCCCCGGATTTACTTGCGATTTGAAGAATCATTTGCGGCAGGCGCCAGGTTTTGCGAAAGGGAGATCTAAAATGAATACCGTTTACGTGGATAGCCCGGTCAATGACGATAAGCGCAGGCAGCGGCTTTATGCCGGACAGTTGTTCGTGATTTCGCCGCGGCCGACTACCATCGCGCTCTGTGAGTTTGCCAAAAGCATGATCGAAGAGGCTTTCGGCTCCATTGATCCACTCGAGGCGCAGTATCATATGCCGGTTGAAGAGTATGTGGCCATCGTGGGCCCGCTGAAGCCGAAGTTCATTCATCATCCGGAAACGAAGAAGTTATTGCGAAATGTAGTGGCGGACTGCGGGTGCGATTTAAACAAAACGTACGTCGATGTCCCCCGTTTGCGGATGGTCACTAGCGACGGCTACCTCACGTCCGGTGTCGGCTATGCCCACCACTTGCACCGCGATACCTGGTACTCAGCTCCTATGGCGCAGCTGAACTGGTGGCTCCCGATCTACGACATTGAATCCGAGAGCTCGATGGCATTTCACCCGGTATATTGGGCCAAGGGTGTAAAAAACGGATCGGCGGAATTCAACTATTACGACTGGAACAGCGAAGGCCGTAAGAACGCCGCACGACACGTCAAGACCGACACTAGAAAGCAACCGAAAGCCGAGGAAACGATCGAGACAGAACCTCAGATCCGGCTGATCGTTCCCCCCGGGGGTGTCATCCTTTTTTCGGCGGCGCAAATGCATTCGACTGTGCCAAACACTACGGGACGAGCGCGCTACAGTATCGATTTCCGCACTGTGAACGTAGCCGACCTCCGTGCGGGAGTTGCGGCGCCTAGCGTGGATTCGCATCCCGTGGGCACGTCTCTGCGCGACTTTGTTCGTGGGAGCGATGGCGACCCGATGCCGGAAGATGTCGTGAAAAAGTACGACAACGCTCCGGCTGCGGAGGGAGTATTGGTCTACCGTCCTACAGAGGCGTAAGCGGCGAGCCAAACGAAAGTCTATTCTTGCTCAAGAGCAATTCGAAATACTTAAGATGACGAAAAACATAATCGAAATCCTTGCCGGTAATTGCCTCTTTAGGCGAATGGAAGGAGTATCTCGGTTCTAACCTAGCCCAAATGCGCCACCTCCCAGCCGTCAATCTGCGGGCCCTATGCGCTTTTATCGTATTGCTAACGGGGCTTGCCACATCACCTACTGCGCGAGCTCAGAGCGGGCCCGTTTCAGACGACTTTCATTCCACAACACTTAACACGTCCCTGTGGACGGTGGTGAATCCCGTGGGAAATGGCACGGTCAGCCTGAATGGCACCGACGCGGTGTTGAGCGTGCCGGCCGGAACTCCTCATGATCTGTGGACAGGTGGAAACCAGACTGTCCGTATCCTGCAGACCACCTCCGTCACCGATTTCCAGGTGGACGTGAAGTTCGATTCGATCCCTACACTTGGAAATCAGGACCAGGGTGTCATCGTTCAGACCGATGCCAACAACTATCTGCGCTTCGATGTCTATTCCTCTTCTAGCTCCCAGCAGTACATGTTTGCGGCCAGCTTTGTGAATAATAGCCCGACGGTGCAAGCGGATGTGGCCATCAGTGGTGCGAAGGCGCCTTTCTGGATACGCGTGAATCGGACGGGGAGCGTCTGGACTGAAAGCTGGTCGGTGGATGGGACCAATTTCACTCAGGCAGCCAGCTTCTCCTATTCACTGGTAGTGAATCAGATGGGGCCTTATGCGGGCAATTGCTGCGGCACCTCTTCGCCGGCCTTCACTTCCTACGTCGATTATTTCTTCAACTCGGCCAGCCCGATTTCTCCGGCCGATGGCGGCATGTGGAATGGCACAACGGCTCCGGTCATCAGCTCTGTTAGCGCGACGAGCGTGACCTCTACAGGAGCGACCATTTCCTGGACCACGAATCAGTTTTCCAGCAGTCGGGTGGATTACGGCACCACGACCAGTTACGGAACCGCGTTATCGAATTCCACCTCCGTGTTGAGCCATTCGATCACCCTGACCAGCTTGACCTGCAACACACCATATCATTACAAAGTTAGCTCAACGGATACGAACGGGTTCACAGGGAGTTCGGGGGACAACACGTTCACCACTGGCTCGTGCGGCTCCTCTTCAGGTCCCACGTCGGACGATTTCCACTCCACCAGTCTGAATACCAGTCTGTGGACGGTGGTGAATCCCGTGGGAGATGGCACGGTCAGCCTGAATGGCAGTGATGCGGTGCTGAGCGTGCCGGCCGGAACTCCTCATGATCTGTGGACAGGTGGAAACCAGACTGTCCGCATCCTGCAGACCACCTCCGTCACCGATTTCCAGGTGGACGTGAAGTTCGATTCGATCCCTACACTTGGAAATCAGGACCAGGGTGTCATCGTTCAGACCGATGCCAACAACTATCTGCGCTTCGATGTCTATTCCTCTTCTAGCTCCCAGCAGTACATGTTTGCGGCCAGCTTTGTGAATAACAGCCCGACGGTGCAAGCGGATGTGGCCATCAGTGGGGCGAAGGCGCCTTTCTGGATACGCGTGAATCGGACGGGGAGCGTCTGGACTGAAAGCTGGTCGGTGGATGGGACCAATTTCACTCAGGCAGCCAGCTTCTCCTATTCCCTGGTAGTGAATCAGATGGGGCCTTATGCGGGCAATTGCTGCGGCACCTCTTCGCCGGCCTTCACTTCCTACGTCGATTATTTCTTCAACTCGGCCAGCCCGATTTCTCCGGCCGATGGCGGCATGTGGAATGGCACAACGGCTCCGGTCATCAGCTCTGTTAGCGCGACGAGCGTGACCTCTACAGGAGCGACCATTTCCTGGACCACGAATCAGTTTTCCAGCAGTCGGGTGGATTACGGCACCACGACCAGTTACGGAACCGCGTTATCGAATTCCACCTCCGTGTTGAGCCATTCGATCACCCTGACCAGCTTGACCTGCAACACACCATATCATTACAAAGTTAGCTCAACGGATACGAACGGGTTCACAGGGAGTTCGGGGGACAACACGTTCACCACTGGCTCGTGCGGCTCCTCTTCAGGTCCCACGTCGGACGATTTCCACTCCACCAGTCTGAATACCAGTCTGTGGACGGTGGTGAATCCCGTGGGAGATGGCACGGTCAGCCTGAATGGCACTGACGCGGTGCTGAGCGTGCCGGCCGGAACTCCTCATGATCTGTGGACAGGTGGAAACCAGACTGTCCGTATCCTGCAGACCACCTCCGTCACCGATTTCCAGGTGGACGTGAAGTTCGATTCGATCCCTACACTTGGAAATCAGGACCAGGGTGTCATCGTTCAGACCGATGCCAACAACTATCTGCGCTTCGATGTCTATTCCTCTTCTAGCTCCCAGCAGTACATGTTTGCGGCCAGCTTTGTGAATAACAGCCCGACGGTGCAAGCGGATGTGGCCATCAGTGGGGCGAAGGCGCCCTTCTGGATACGCGTGAATCGGACGGGGAGCGTCTGGACTGAAAGCTGGTCGGTGGATGGGACCAATTTCACTCAGGCAGCCAGCTTCTCCTATTCACTGGTAGTGAATCAGATGGGGCCTTATGCGGGCAATTGCTGCGGCACCTCTTCGCCGGCCTTCACTTCCTACGTCGATTATTTCTTCAACTCGGCCAGCCCGATTTCTCCGGCCGATGGCGGCATGTGGAATGGCACAACGGCTCCGGTCATCAGCTCTGTTAGCGCGACGAGCGTGACCTCTACAGGAGCGACCATTTCCTGGACCACGAATCAGTTTTCCAGCAGTCGGGTGGATTACGGCACCACGACCAGTTACGGAACCGCGTTATCGAATTCCACCTCCGTGTTGAGCCATTCGATCACCCTGACCAGCTTGACCTGCAACACACCATATCATTACAAAGTTAGCTCAACGGATACGAACGGGTTCACAGGGAGTTCGGGGGACAACACGTTCACCACCGGCTCGTGCGGCTCCTCTTCAGGTCCCACGTCGGACGATTTCCACTCCACTAGTCTAAATACCAGCCTGTGGACGGTGGTGAATCCCGTAGGAGATGGCACGGTCAGCCTGAATGGCACGAACTTGCTTCTAAGCCTGCCGGCTGGAACGCCACATGACGTCTACCTGAGCGATCCAGGGCTGCGAGTAATGCAGACTGTCTCGAACAGCAATTTTGACGTGGCGGTCAAGTTCGACTCAGCGCCAACTGCTCCCTACCAGGAACAGGGCATCATCATCCAACAGGACGCCAATAATTGGCTCCGCTTCGACTTTTTCCGGGACGCCTATTATACGAATGTCTTCGCTATGATTTTCGCTAACGGCGCGCCTACCACGGCCAACGACGTGAATCTTGACGGCAGCGCACGCCTCGTCGCAGCCGAATACAATATGGCTGGCACGCTAGCGCCATTTTGGTTGCGTATTACGCGCTCCGGTAGCAGCTTCACGGAAAGCTGGTCCATCGATGGAGTCAATTACACCGTTGCGACAACGCTGACCTCGTCGATGGTTGTGAATCAGATGGGACCTTTCGTGGGCAATTGCTGCGGGAGTTCGTCGCCAGCAATCACAGAGTCCGTGGATTATTTCTTCAATTTGAATTCGCCGATTTCGCCGTCGGATGGTGGGGCGAATATTCCTTTTATCACTCCGTTTCCTGCGGATCCGCCCATTACTTCGTCATATCCAGTCATCTCGGTTTGGTATGGGGATAATCAGACATTCGGGCAGAATGGAAAACCACAAACTTGGGTTAACGTATTGGGGAGCGTCTACGGAACAAACCCCATCTCCAGCCTCAGCTATACCCTAAATGGCGGCTCGTCGCAGCCCCTCTCTATCGGCGTGGACAGGAATAACGGAAGTCCGCGGTTGCCCGAGCCGGGTAACTTCAATGTGGAGATCGCCTATTCGTCTCTGAACGTTGGATTCAATACCTTGACGATTACGGCCACAGACAATCAGGGCCATAAGACCACGCACACCGTCACCATCACTTACGTTAACGGCACACCCTGTACCTTGCCGTGCACCATTGACTGGAGCAAGGCGAACAACAACATTCAGAGCGTCGCGCAGATCGTGGACGGCAAGTGGGAAATCCAGCCGGACGGCACGGTTCGGACCTTACAAATTGGTTATGACAGGCTGTTGGCCATTGGGGACATGAGTTGGACCAACTACGAGGTTACCGTTCCGATCACCGTCCATGCACGCTACATTCCTTATTTCGGAATCGGCGTAATAACCGGCTGGCAAGGGCATACAGCGTCGCCCTGTCAACAGCTGTCCTCAGGCAGTTGGGTAAGCGCGACAAACTGCCAACCCAACTACGGCCATCCGTTCTATGGCCTTGCCTGGTGGATAAACCAATACTACAACAGTTACACGACGGAAGAGATTTACGCGAATAGCCCATCCTATGATGAAACGCCCCTGATCGACACGCCGAGGGTCTTGACACTGGGGACGCCCTACATGTTCAAGTTCAGCGTTCAGCGCAACTCGCCGAATGGAACGCATTACAGGTTCAAAATCTGGCAGGTCGGCACCACCGAACCTACCACGTGGGATGAGGTGGTGGACGACAGCGATACAACACTAGGCTCGATCGTGCTGGGAACATTTCAGGGCGATGTGAGCTATGGGACCGTAACGATTACGGCGCCAGAATAGTCTCGCGTGAGCCGTTTGTCATTCAATGTAACGACTGGAGCACCGAGCTTGAGGGGTTGTGCGGCCCCCCAGGGTTCGGCTTTACACCCTTCGGGCCATCATACCTTCGGGCTTCGGGCCTTACGCCCATCAGATTTGAGGGGGTTTGTGCGCCGAAGTAAGGAAAGTGTGTTGCCGAGCCGGCATTGGTCGGCGCCTGAGTCGCCGTCCAAATCCCATGAACCGGCCGGCCGAGGTGGCTAACGATGTCTGAACAGTCTGGATCTGTGCATATTCCGGGGTTAGACGGTGTACGGGGACTAGCCGTTCTAAGTGTTATAGCTTTTCACTTCTATTTCGCTGGTAGAAGCACTCTATTGGGCGCTCTCGGCGTAGAATTCTTCTTCGCGCTAAGCGGATTCCTGATAACCGGCATCCTTCTCGGCTGTCGCAGGTTGTGCGATGAAGGGCAGCCAGTTGTCCCCACCGTCGGCCGTTTCTACATCAGGAGATTCTTGCGTATTTTCCCTTTATTTTATTTCGCTCTGCTCCTTGCAGTGCTTCTCGATATTGCCGGAGCGCGACAGGGATTCTGGTGGCACGCTACGTACACTTGTAACTTCTACATGGCAGTTCACCACAAATTTCTTGGTGGTACTGGCCATTTTTGGTCTCTCGCTGTTGAAGAGCAGTTCTACTTAGTGTGGCCTACTGTGGTTCTCGTCGCGAGTAGAAAATGGCTGCCTCGTATAATCCTTGGACTCGTTCTAGCGGGTATTCTTTTCCGCATCACCATGCTCCACAGCCCAATTGACGCAGGTCTTCTTCCACTCGGATGCCTTGACACGCTCGGACTCGGGGCATTTCTGGCTGTGGCGTCCGCCTTCAAAATGCAACGATCGCTTTCGGTTCTACGTTTGATCGGACTAGCAGTCGGCGTGCCGCTACTCGTTACAATCATGATTCTGAACCACATGCATAGATCGGTGCCGATTCAAGATGTCTTTACGGGCACAGCAGTTGGACTGGTGGCGACGTGGCTAATCCTGGCATGCGCTGAATCCTCTAGCCGTGTGTCACGACTTCTCTCGTTTCGCCCACTATGTTACTTGGGAGAAATCAGTTACGGATTATATGTATATCACTTACTCATATGGTACACCATTGGCTTAGAAGGGTCGAGCCATGATCTACCGAAAACTTTTCTCGGCTTTGTGGCTACGGTCATTGTTGCTGCGCTTTCGTGGCACTTCTTCGAAGCGCCAATCAATTCGCTGAAGCGACGCTTTAGCTATCGCATTGCATTTGAGAAGGAAGCGGTTCCCGCTGTGGCTGAAACCTGAGGCACACAAGGTCGCAGGAATTCAGTCGCAACATTGCCTGGAGAAGCGATCGCTCGCGCCTCCTGTGCTGCATCGCCAATCGTTCCTCGCGCTACAGTCGGTATACTCACTTGTAATTGACTCTCACCGAAGCGTTCCGTTCTCGGCCTACTCCCGTCGCAGGAAAAATGTGCAGCCGCCTGCCTCTTTCCGCATGGCACCCGCCGCTTTTCACTCCGCCACCCTTACGCCCGAAGGGACGAGACTTCGACGCGCAACTGCTTTTCGGAACTCGCGGGCATCTTTACGCAGGACGGGAGACGGTGCGATAGCGCACGTGGCGCACCAGTTGAAGGACGACTCCGTGGATCATGTACGTGCTAGCGATCAGCATCAGCACGATTTGAGAAAACAGCGCGATTGCGCCGACCAGCGCAACCAGTAGAACGACGGTGAGGGACGGCTGGCGGCGCGCCCACTGAATATCTTTAAAGCTGTAGTAGCGGATCTGGCTCGCCATTAGAACACCCAGTACAAGAACGAGCAGCAACCAAAGCAGGGACACACGAGCGTCAGAAATTGGACTCGCAAATGCATGGACTGAAGCCGCAATCATCCCGGCTGCGGCCGGCGTCGGCATACCCACGAAATGGTGATTTGAGCCGTCAGCCATCCCTTGGATGTTGAATCTGGCCAGCCGCCACGCGCAGCAGCCAAGGAAGAAGAAGCCGATCAGCCACCCAAGCTGAATCAGGTGCAACTCCGGCAACAATGATCCCGCCGTCGCGACCGCTCGAACACCCCAGGCGTAGGCCAGAAAAGCCGGAGCGACGCCAAAGCTGACGACATCAGCCAGCGAATCGAACTGCTTCCCAAATTCGCTGTTCGTACCCATTGCGCGCGCCACGCGCCCGTCGAGAGTATCGAAGAGAATTGCGATTCCAATGGCGCGCGCCGCGTTGTCGAAATCTACGGTCGAGCCTTCGAGCGTAGCCAGAATGGCGTAATAGCCGCACAGAAGATTAGCGACAGTGAAAATGCTGGGCAGGATATATATGCCGCGGCGCAGCCGGTGATTCCGGCGTGGCCGACTGAGCGGAGAATCCTTTTCGGGTCGGATGGGATCCACGTCGTTGAATCCAGAATTTCCGATTTGGGCCTCTTGCGTCGTGCGTTTCCCCTGTCCCTGAAAGAACGAATTCGCTATCAAAGCAGCAACGAGGTCACGCGGTTCCGACGGCGCGTTTTTGTCCGTTTGAGACCAGCCCCGCGAGGGCCTGCGACCCCCAAGGACTCACCGAGTGTCGAATATCAACAGCCCGCCCCTCTACCGAGAGTTCTGGCCGTACATGAGGTTTTTCACCGAATTGGAGGGGTCAAACCGCGTGGCCAACACCTCGTCAAGTCCGTTTATATAACGAATCGGGCGTGTCACTTCGTCATAGGTTGATGAGCCGCGACCCACTAGTTTCACGGTGTCAAAATTCATGCGCGTGTTTTCGGATACCGTGTCGGTGACATGGCTCCACATGAAAAACTTTCCCTTGGAGTAGAACCCGTCGGTGCCCAGGTAACCTTGGGCGAGGAAATAGGTTGTACGATTGGCGAGATCCGGATTCCATATCGGCGTGCCCTGTTCGACGTTTTGCTGCGGTTCGACGCCAAGTAAGCTGCCCACAGTCGGGGCAATGTCGATGTGAGAGGTAATCCAGGGGATTTTTTCCTCGTGGTCGACGGCCATCGGCGCGTAAATGACAAGCGGAACGTGGAAGGCATATTCACCAAATAAGTTGCCCGTAAAAGTCGGATCTTCTTCCCGCGACCGAACCCCATGGTCGCCCACCACGACGATCACCGTCCGATCCAATTCGTTATAGCGTTCCAACAATTGCATGATCTCGCCAAGCCATTGGTCTGGAATTTCCAGGACGGCGCGACCGTCCCGGATAACATTTCTTCCTTCCCCGTTTCGTTGCGAGTCAGGCCACGGTCCATGGCTAACCTGGGGCGCAAACAGATAGGCGAACCGCCGCCGATGCACCAGGTCCTGTTCCATATCTCGCTTCAACAAACCCAAGGTGGCGATGTCCAGAGTGGTCCGAGTTTCAAGCGGGGTCTCACCCCAGCCGAATCGAATGCGCTTGGTGTTTGCACGAACCTGGGCGTCAAACGCGCGCTCGTCGATCTGTGGATACACCTGCCGCTGGAATCCAACCGCAGTGTACATTTCGTGGTCCAGTTCACCTCTAAAATCATAGGGGCTATAGACCGCAGTATCGTACCCGAGTCCGGACAGTGTTCGGATGAGACCGGGAACAATCAAACCGGGGTGCTCTTGAAAAAAATTCCTCGCAAGAGAGGAGGGGTACCACGAGCTCAAGATAGAGGATATCGCTTGGTGCGTTTCGGGATAGGTAGTGTAATGCGACACACCGACAAAGGACGTTTCTCGCAGACGTCGAAGATTGGGAAAATCAGAAAGGTCGCCATCCGCGGGGAGAACCCGTGCCGGAGCCGTCTCGAGAACAAGGAAGAGAACATTACACCCCTTGGCTTTGCCCCAGTAGCGAGCGTCTCTGGCCGGCACAGGATCCGACGTGATCTCGCGATACTTATTCTCTAATTGATCGATCGACAAGTTCCGGAAGTCCCTAGTGTCCACACCAGTCTGATTCGACAGCGACTCAAGACCCCACACAAGAATGCTCCGATGAAATGGAGTCGAGGGAAGTACCGGGGCCCACGCTACGATTGTGAGCACGGCCAAGCAAGAGCCCGCCACAGCGATGCCGATATACCAATATCGTGGCGCGATTGGACCGAAGGGGCGCACCTTTATGAGCTTTGCCCTCCGCCCCCAACGCCACACCACAGCCAGAGCCACAGCCACGACCACACCGAGAACCGGTAGCAATTTTCGCAAATTCAAATATTTGGAAATGACCGACGGATCATGCAGACCCCAGGCAATTCCACTCCAGATCATGTCTGAAGAAAGGAATTGCCCCACTGATCCATACGCACGGAGCTGACAGTATAGAATCAACGATACAACTGCGCTAACAACGATCCCGAAAGGAGCGCGCCAGCGACTCGGCAGATAGCGACTCAAAACCACAAGCACCAGAGGCGCAACAAGAAATGCCACGAGGAGGTCTGCCCGAAAAAGAGAGAGTTCCTCCCAGAAACTGAGCCCCGAACTATCCGGACGGCCCAAGGTGCGGGCGACAATCTCAAAGCCGCCGTGCAGGCCCAGGACCTTTAACATAACGTACTTGATGTATACGCTCAGTGCTGCCGGAACCATCCACGGCAGAATCGAACGACCGGCGGAAAGCCAAGGATCATCTCCAGATGCTCTGTGATCGATCGTATTGCGTTCGTTTGTCATATTCTGTACATATTACCGTCAGATTCTATACATGTTCGGGACCATTCAGATTCACAATCCCTGTGTTTCATCTATTCATTCGAAGGCACTTAGCGACGCATCTCAGTTCCGGAGATAGTCAAAAGCCGCGGACGGAAAACCTTTTCACCGCTAGGAGGAGAATGTTCTCTAAGCAGCCTAGATGCTAGGATGTAAGTCGTCCCGCTTGTAGTTGAAACTTGGGCCTCAGCGGTTACCCAAAACCGGGCAGCGATATATAGGCTCGGGTGGCCCGACAGCCGAATCGTGACGGCCACAGCGCCGCCGTCGCGCCTGCTACAGAGGGTTCCTGCTCTTTTCCGCAGTACGAAATCACACCCAGTTTTTATGCGGATTTAGGGAAGCAGGAACTGCCATTTCTTTTCAAAAAACCGATCAATTCTCTGAACGGCCGGTTTAGTTATCGGATCGCATTTGAGATAGAAGTGGTTCCCGTTGCGGTCGAAACCTTGAAGGCGCCAGGCTCTTAGTCGTCTGACGATACTAAAGACACAGTCCTAAAGGCCAGCGGGATCGTTCGAGTGCTGCTTTCGCCGGGCAATGGCTAACTGAAAAGCATCTCTTTTGATCGGTCCCTCTTTCGTGCCGCCGCAAAATATCCGAGATAGACGAACATACGCCTTTCTTGAAAGAAGGATTCCCTACGTCGACCCAATAGCGTTAGGCAAATCATCATCGCTGCCGCTCCAACCGTAGATCGATACATCCACAACGGCATTCCTAGAACCTTGAGACTCTTCGAAGGCAATTGGGACTCAGAGAGGTACCGCCATTTCCCAAAGTGGTAGGAGTTTAGCCGCAAATATCGCTTGGAGAAGCGATCGCCTGAGATGCAGTGATAAACGAGGGCGCCGGGATAGTAAATGACTCGTTCATTGTTTCGTCTTAGTTTGAGTACTACCTCAGTTTCCTCACCGGTTCGGTGTTGGTCGCCTATTCTTCCCATCTCCGTGTTGAAAAGACCGTACTTCTCGAAGACCATACGGCGGAAGCTCATGTTGGCGCCGATTCCTATCAGTTCCGTATCACCGTCCTCGTAAGGAATGACGCTGTCGCCTCTGTCGAATTTTCCGATCCCCACATCGAAGGTGTCGTGCCACCACGCCGGAATTTTGATGTCCTTGTGCAAAAGAACACGGCCGCCGACACACATCGCGTCGTATCGTTCGAAAGCTCGGCATATCTCTTTCAACCAGTCAGGTGCGACAACAACGTCGTCATCGAGGAAGGAAATAATTGCACCCCTTGACTCTGCAATACCTCGATTTCTTGCATGGGAAAGTCCTGCGGCACACTCGAGAACGTATTTGGTGTTGAGGCAAGATTCTTCGGCAAACGCTTCGACTACGTCTTTTGTTTTATCGGAGGAGTTGTTATCCACGACGACTAACTCCCATGGCAGCTCCTCTGAAACGCGCATTTGCGAGAGGCTGACCAACGTGTCCCTCAGCTTGCTGCAGCGGTTGTAGGTGCAGATAACCACGCTGATCTTTGGGAGGAATGCCTGAATCACGGTGCCGCCCCCGCGGCTTTATTAATTTCCATAAATGCGAGGCCCTTGGCAACCGAATCTTCGACTCGGAATTTCTCTAACACTCGTTGGCGAGCGCGGTAACCTATCGCTGCGCGCTCCTTCTGACCCAGCTTCAAGGCCTCGTGTAATCCCATCAAAACTCCTTCGTAGGTGCGCTCGGTAAGAAATCCATTCCGTCCATTTTCAATGATTTCGGAAGGCCCGATAGTTTTCGTGGCCACACATACGAGCTCGCACGCCATCGCCTCAATGAGCGCAATTCCGAAACCTTCCTCATCGCTCGGCAGTACGTAAATGTCACTCGCCCGCAAAATCGCGCAGACATCTTCCACATGACCTAAAAATCTAATGTTCCGTCGACTATCGGACGTTTGTGCCAAGGCCTTTAGCTCATCGCGCAGTGGCCCATCACCGGTGAAGAGTAACCACAAATCCTTGTGCTCATTGATCAGGACGACAAACGCCTGAATCAAGCGATCGAGACGTTTGATCGGATCCAACCTCGCAGCGCTCACTAAGACAATCGCCTCGTCAGGTATTTGCAAGCCTTTGCGCAATGCACTTCGAGTGTCTGGCGACGCCGGCGAAAAGCGTTTTGTGTCGACCCCGTTATAGATGACGCTAATCTTCTCTGGGGAGTAGCGATAACCTCGCACAAGCCGGTCCTTGACTCCCTCGCTGACCGCCAGAATGCCTCTCATTAGCCATGCCCTGGCGCGTTCCGAAAGGCCAAGCCTCGGGATAATTCCGAAGCGAGCTTTAAACTTTTCTTTAAGGCGCTCCGGAGCGGGGTGAAGTGCCATCATCCAGACGTTCCCCCTGCCGACAGCGGATGCGGCGAGGATCACAGAAAGAGAGAAGTCCGCGAACCAACCTTCGGCCACGATGATTTTGTCGGGCCTCAAGCGCGTAAAGTAACTGATCCACGAAAAGAACATGCGAACAAACCCGCCGTCGCGTGGCAATGTGAGGGGCAAGCAACTGACGGGAAGCTTTAGATCCGCAACAATCTTGGAAAAAACATCGGCAGGGCTTGCCAGAAACACAACATGCTTTTCGTAGTCGATAGCTTTTAACAAATCCAGAATCACGATCTCAGATCCGCCGAAACCGGTCGTCCGGCTTATGAACAAGAGACGCTTCTTGTTTGACCGTTGATTGTCTGCAGATATCGAGGACGTGAATTGTTTAAGCATGGTCCAAGAGGTGGAGTTTTTCATTCCTCCGGCTTTAGCTCCCATTGCTCCGATTGCGCGCGCCGCGTGCGCCTTGCCCTAGTGGCCGCGGATTCGGGCCTCCGGCAGCGATTTCTCAAGCTCTTGATCCTGAGCCATATAGGCCGTGTCCAGGGCGCATGTTGTTTGAACCACGGCGCCAAGCAGTCATTCACAAAAGATACCCTCATCTCGCGGAGATCTCCTGTAAGCCAGTCTCGGAAATACAAAAACCATCCGACGAGAGCTAAGTAGCAACGTGCTTTCTTACGCCAATCCAATGGAGAACGCCACACCAGCGAGATATATCCAGCGAAAAGTCTTAGAAAAGGTAGAGAAGAGCGCGCGCCACCAGCGGATGGCTTAAACCACGCCGTGCGGCCAGATCGACTCGGATACGCACTTGTCGATTGAGCAGGATGTATTCTGTAAAAGAACAGAGGCTCTGGAACCTCACGAAACTGGCCGTAAAGAATTAGCTCGGCCAGAAACGTATCGTCAGAGTTTGAATAGGGACCGATCAGCGCAGTCTTTCTGATAACAGAGGTGCGGGTCACCCCGTATATCTCCTCGCAGCTGTCCCGGCGATAAATCAGAGATCGGAATCGCTCAACCGGCTCCGCACCACCCATTACTCTGGAGCTCTTAACGCCCAGCCGTTTCCCATGATCGTCGACACGGACGAATTGGGGATAGCACAACACGACGCTTGCGTCGCTGTCGATGACCGCTAAACACTTTCCTAGTAGAATGGGATCACAGTAGTCATCGTGACATTGCCATCTGAAGTACTCACCTCTCGCGAGTTCTACGACGCGATTATGATTCCAGGCGGCACCGCGATTCGTATCGCTCCGATAATAACGAATCCGTGGGTCCCGTGCAGCTTGCTCCCTGCAGATCGTTTCAGTGGCGTCCGTCGAGCCGTTATCAGAAATGATCAATTCAAAATCCCGAAAGGTTTGTGACAAGATCGATTCAATGGCTTGTGTAACGAAGCGTTCCCCGTTATAGACAGGCATACCCACGCTCAAACGCGGAGTCTCTTGATCCATCATGATTTCCCAGCCTCTATCTGTTCACCCGCCATCAGCAGTCCGAAGCAGCTACCCTGCGTGCGCAAATCACTCGTCGACACCAGACAAACAGACTAGACGTCATCTTTTGCCAAGGCGCCTCCATGAACAGGATGCACGCCATCGTGACTCGATCCACGGTCTACTTCTTCCGTCTTCTCGAGTAGCCGCAGCACGGGGAACAACATCGCCAGCGCCAAAAAGAAAAATACAAATCCGCCGTCACGATGTAGATTCCCTCTCAGGAAATCCGGATTTACGTACAGGCTCAGCAAAGTGAGTGTCGCGATCCGAATTCCGTTCTTGATGATTGATAGCGGAATCACAAGGAGCACGAACAGCATCATTTTCCACTTCGTGCGAAGAAAGAAATGAGCTGCCAGTAAACAAGTGATCAGCAGAGCCATGCTCGATCGGATCCCGCTGCATTCGCTCGCCACTTCAATCGCGACACCGGGAACCGTAAGTACAAAGCCGGATCGGAGCACCGGGACGCCCAGCGCCTTGAAGATCGCGTAGGTTATGTCAGTGGAACCCTCTTGGAGCCAGCGGATCACTGGATCAAGAACCCCGCTCGGCCAGGGCACCATGAGCAGCAGAAATAGCAGCGGAAATATCGCAGCGCGCGAAGCTTTCAGGCCATAACAGCTTACAAAACCCCCACTCCACAGTAAAACCAACGCCAACGTCTCAAGCGACAGCCGGTCATTCCCTGTGTCGCTCAAGCGCGTTGCTAGCCAGAAAAGGCTCAACGCAGCGAAAGCCGCTGCCAAGCCCGGACCGGTCGCGAAATCACTTTGCGGAAAAATGCGCTTGCGCTCAGCGAAAAGCAGGAAGAATGCGATCAGTGGAATAAGGAGAATGTGGGATGCCGATTCGTTCTGCAGCGAATACGCGATCAGGGCCGTGCAAGTCTCCCAGAAAATGAGGCCGGAGGCGAGTACAAAACCTGCGAATATTTCGTGGCGCCGCGTGAGTGTATTTCCGGTCATGGTTCTCGCGCCATTATGTCTTCTAGATACCCTTCAGTTCGCAACGATCTCATGCAGTGGATGCTCCGCGAGAGCCTAGCAACGGCTGGCATTGAATACAATGTTTCACTAACCAACATGTCGGTACAGTCTGTCGCCGATCGCCGCGAGCAACGATCTCGGCATGCGGGCGAAAACCCGTTTGGCAAGTCGCGTCTTCCAGGTTCCAGTCGCGGGGTCGAGAAGGCCCGGATTCTTACCCGGCAAGCTGTACCGCGAATAAACTAATCGTGATTGGGTCGCTCCCCACCGGCCTTTGAACGTGATCAGCCCACTCTGGTCCGCATCAGTGCGTCCAAAATCGAACACCCTCAGCCGCGAATTCTTGGCTTCCTGAATCGCCTTCCAAAACAGCAGATGGATGCTTCCGTATTTGTTGTAATCCGGATCGGACCCACCATACTTGTACGTCATCGTGTCTTTGTATTGCAGCGTCAGCATCCCTGCGATTGCACGGCCATTCTTGAATGTCATGCGGATCTTCAGGGCATCGCCAAAGCATGCAATCAAGTTCCGATACCAGTTAATCGGTTGAGGAGGGATACGATGGCGCTTGCGCGTAATCATCAGTAGGTAATAGAAATCGTCTAACACGTCGAGCGTACCTTCTCGATACTCCACGCGCTCTCGCTCAGCGCGACGCACTTTACGTTGGATCGAGTCCTTATGAAAATTACGGAAGAGAGTATCGAGATCCGGAGAAAGATCGAGTCTGTGATAGGTATACTCCTGAGTGGAACAAGGCTGCATCGTCGCTTCACGCGCCTCAAGAGAATCGAGCGGCCGTATTTCGACGTATCGCCACTTCTCTCGACGGGATCTGTTTTCGAGCTCGGCCAGCAGGATGCGCAATTCGGAAGCGTCGTTGACCAGCAACTCGCACGAGTCCGAAAACGGCAACGAAACCAGTCGCCGTCCCGTCAGCCAGCTCTCCACACGGCAAAATACCAACGCATTCTCTAAGTCCTCGTGTGGCGCAGAAGTGGTATAGGCGACTGGCGTGTATCCATACGTTCGGCGCAACGCCTCGAGCCAGGGGAGGGAATGGAATACCGAAGCGCGGGCATTTTGTTGTAAGAAACGGTCCCATCTGGGGTCGATCAGAGGGTCGATCTCGTGAGCGGTTGCACTTCGCATCTGAGGACCACTCGTGCGTTCGGTTTCAGTCAACACACTGTCGTCAATGGCTCGAATCCGGGTCATCGTAAATGCGTCCGGTTGTCGATCCGTTCGATAGCGGGGCTCGATGGCGGGGCTCCATTGCAACGGAATCATCTTCTCAACGCGATGGGCTCTGATCAGACAAGACTGTTATAGCGGTGCGCCTTAATTTTGAGAATCCTTGAGTTCCTTTTGTTCGTATAAATTGCCATAGCCTTCCGCATAGTAGGCCCCGTAGGAGCCATCTTCTTTCTTAACCGCGTTCAGCACCACTCCTAGAAGTTTTTTGTCCTTCAGCTCCTGGGACGCTCTCTGGGCGATTTCAGCCGAGGTCGTTGTCGCTCGCACAACTAGCAGGACTCCATCGCAGAGATTCGCCAAAATACTAGCGTCCGCGACCGGCAGGCAGGGCGGAGAATCGAGTATGATCCAGTCGAAAATCGGCGTAACGCGGTTGAGCAGGTGCTGCAGACGTCCGTTGGAAAGTAATTCGCTTGGATTCGTGACCTCGGTACCGCCGGGAATCAAACAGAAATTCCCTTCGGGGCCCTGCTGAATAATGCCTGTCTCGTCGGTTTCCCCTCGAAGATAATCTGTCAAACCTGGCTGGCTTGGGGCCCCCATTACGGTGTGCAAGCGGGCACAGCGCAAGTCCGCATCGATCATCAATACGCGGCGATCCGACTGGCGCACGATCGCTTGCGCGAGGTTTGACGCCACGAAGGTCTTCCCCTCTCCTGCTTCTGAGCTCGTAATCAGCAGGGTTCGAAGTGTCAGGTGATCCCGGAGTTGGTAGAGACGTGACCTTAACGTGCGGAATTGCTCTGCTGCGTTTGGGGCCAAGTCTGGGTTGAAGAAAACGTTTCGGGTCAGATCTGGACGCCATTCCGGATGCGCACAGTTCGCTCGAAGATCCTCGAACCGCAAATAGCCCGACCGCAGCGCGGTGAGCGGCTCGGGCTCCAGGACTGGCGCGGCTCCCGCAGCCGGCACGCTAGTGTGCCACTCGGGTACGGTCGAAATCGGTTCCGCCGGGGCAGTGGCAATATCCTGTAAGGGAGCGACGGGTCCCCTTTCCTCTTCGGCTTTTTTCAGCGCTTCGTGGATGCGGCTCATGATTTCCTTTCAGGGGAGGGCGTGACATTTAAGTGACGTAAGCGTCCCAGTAGTTCGTTCAAACTCTGATAGAGCGCCTCCGTATTGGCCGATTGCTGAGCGGCCGAGGACGATCCATTGCCGGAAATGGGCGGAACTTCGTCAAGCTGGAATTCGCGAGCTACTTCTTCGACCAAGTGAGCCGGAACCGGGCGCAGCGTGTCGACATAAGCATTGATCATCGAGTGCTCGCACAGCAGATTTACCACCCGCGGGATTCCGCGCGAATAGAGATGGATCGTTTGAATGGCTTCCTTCGAGAAAATCGGTTCTCCGTTGGCTCCCGCGATCCGCAATCTTTCTGCAATGTATCCGTAAGTTTCCTCAAGCGACAACGCTGAAGTGCGGCAGCGCAGCGTGATCCGCTGCCTGAGTTGGCGTAATTGCGGCAATTTTAGCCTCTCCTCAAGCTCGGGCTGTCCCGCGAGAACGATCTGCAGAAGTTTCTCCGTTGAGGTTTCGAGATTTGTCAGAAGCCGGATCTCTTCCAGCAGTTCGCTGGAAAGATTTTGCGCTTCGTCCACGATCAGGACAGCTGTCTCCCCCGAACGATAGCGTTCTAGCAGCCACTGGTTGAGCCTCAAAAGCACTTGGCTCTTTTCCCGCGAATCGTAGGGAATTTCAAAATCGGCCATAATGAAATCGAACAGGTGGTTTACCTGTAACTGCGAATTAAAAATATAGGCTGTGGCGACTCGTTGCCCGCGCAGCCAGTCCAGAAGACGGTTCACCAGCGTGGTTTTGCCAGTGCCTACTTCACCCGTCAAGAGGATGAATCCTTTGCGGTTCTGGATGCCATAGGTCAAACCCGCCAGCGCTTCCTGGATCTGCCTCGTCATAAATAGATAGCGCGGATCCGGATTGACGTTGAAAGGGCTTTCCCGTAAGTTAAAAAATCTCTGGTACATTATCTCCTCAGGCGCCCGCGCTCAGGTCGATGGTCGGACCGGAGCCACGCGTGAGCGATCGCTTGCGTGGGTTCTTTTCCGAAAAAGGTTCGATCGCCGGAACGATCGCGAGAACCGGTAGCCGCAGCGCAAATTCGACGTCTCGCTCGTTCCGAAGCGACCTGTCCTGGGTCTCCATCAGAAAGGCGAGCCCTACTCCCAGAGCCAGCCCGCCTCCCAAACCTCCCAGCGCGAACAGGGGGCGGTTGGGAAATGATGGGTTTTCCGGTAAATTGGCGGGGTCGAGCACTGAAAACTGCTCCCCTTGTTGTTCTCGGTTCAGGTCGCCAGACATCGCGGATGCGTCACGCTTTTTCAACAGATCATTGTATGAATCGAGCGCTGTTTGATAGCCCCTGGTTAGCTGCTTGTACTGTTGCTCAATTGAAGGACTCGACTGGACTCGAGTTTCGTACAGCTTGATTTGCTGCTTGATCTCTTGCTGTTCCTTGGTTTTCTCAGCAATCGTCTCGTCCTCCGAATGTATCTGCTCTCGCCATTGCGTTATCTGTGCCGGTTCAGCGGACGGCCTACGCGCCTTGCCAGGTGCTGCGGTGGCGGGTTTGGAGTCGCTTTCGGCGAGTCTCTTTTGCAATGCGGCAATGTCGGCCTTGGTTTTGATCACATCGGGATAATCATCCGTGTACCGGACCTGCAGGTCCGCCAATTGAGTCTGTAACTTCGTGAGTTGCTCTTCCAGCGTTGACGGGTTGTTGCCGTTCTGAGAGGCCTGCCATTCTGATAGCTGTTGTGTCAACAGCGATTCCGCAAAACTCCTGTCTTGTTGCGCCCGAGCGAGTGCCTGATTAGTTCCGTCGAGCTGTGCCGTCAAGTCAGTGAGTATGTGAAAGTTTGTTTGTGCATCATCCGGGAGCGAACCCATGTAACGACCCTGGAAAGCCGCCAGCTTGGCATCCTGAGCGTCAAGATTCGCTTTAGCATCGGTTAGCTGCTGATTCAGAAACTGTGTCGTTTGCTCCGCATGCTGGGTTTGAACGCTGATGCTTCGTTCAATAAATAATGACGTTATGGCGCTGCACACCGCTTGAGCCGTTCGCGGATTATCCAAAGTAACGCTCACGGTGAATCCAGGCAGATCTTGCGGGCCCGTTTCGGCCATGGGTTGAACGGGTGTGACCTCGATCGCCTTTTGAAGCCTGGCTACCAAATCGTCCATTGATGCGCTGTTGATATCTCCCGAAAACAATCCGAACTGGCGAATAATGGGCTCCAGTCGCGTCCGGCTTAAAATTTCCTGCTGCATGGTCGCCAAGCGCTGGTTGATGCTGACAGTCTCCATATCCGGCACGATTGTGGTCGGCACATTGGGGGGCTGAACCAGCACGACCGTCTGCGATTTGTAGCGATTCGGAAGAAATCTCGAGACGCCATACGCCAACGGCGCCCCGGCCAGCGCAAGAATGAATATCAAAACCCATCGCCGGCGAAGCATCGCTAAAAAGTCTGCTGGAGTTAACTCCCGATCTCTCATCTCTTCCATTCGAAACCCCTTCCTAAAAAAGCAGCGGCCGTTCTCGCCACGACACTCCAAACGAAATCAAATGCACGACAATGTTCGAGCCGCATGTCGTTCCAGTGCAAACCGCGGCATTCGAAGTTTGATACTGGAGCTGGTACGAAAGATTTAGCGCCAGCGCACGGTTAATGGGATGGCCCAGAGTCGCGCCACCGAAAAAATAATCGTAACTCTGATTAGGAGTGCCGCCCGGAATTACCGTGGCAAGCGGCACGCCTCGAATGCGGGAATAGCCGCCGTCAATGGTGCCCGAAATAGTCCTAGAAAGCTGGCGCGTTGCTGAACCTGTGAAGGTGTCGTCCGTTGCCCCGCCTAGCACTCCCGACCCGCCGCTGATTCCATGAAAATACTGCGCTGCCAATGAGCCTCGCTTTAACTGCCAGTTGAAAGACGTGTTTAGCGTCCACCCGATTTGTGTCGTCGATCCTGTCCCAGGCGATCCGCTGATCACGGGAACACCGGTAATCGCAAGGCGAGCCACGGTAATCTGTGGACCCGCTGCCACTTGGAAAGCAAGTCGGCCCGTGACTCGTCGTCCATATGAGAGTTCTGCGCTATGAGAATCAATCAACTGATCGAAATCGCTGTAGCTGATTCGGTTGTATTGGTACAGGGCCGCTATAGTATCCCTGGCCGTAATCTGATAATTGTAGCCACCTTGGAAAATAGCGCTGTGGTAATCTAGTAAGTTGGTGTCGGGGTAGTGAAGTAACGAGTAACCACCGACGAATGTCAGCGAAGAGCGATTGGTTAAGGCTACGTCCAACTCGCCATCAGATGCGTTCCCGAGGCTTTGGCCTTGACCGATCAAAATCGACTGGCCTGGCGTGAAGCTCGATCCCAACCCGCCCGACCCGGTTGCTCCGGGAATTAGCGTTCCACCGAGACCGGCGAACCCAGCCGCATCCTCCGGTAAATAGGAAAAGTCGTCCAGCAGGGAGATTGTCAATCGGCGAAATTTATACCGATCGGTGAAACTGAGATTTTGCAATGCTCCGTTGCCCACGCTCGTCTGATCCGAAAACATTCCGCCGCCTATGTAGCTTAGGGTCAAATCCGAATTGCCAGACGTTCGATGCACGTCAACGCCGCCCGTAACGATCCCCATAGTGCCCCAAGAAGTGCCAGCGGGGGTTTCCAGTCCGTTGGAGTCACCTGCGACGTATACTTCCACGTGCGGCTGCCAGTAGCTGCGTGCGGTCGGCAAGCCCAGCGAGAAGTTCTGGAAACCGGATAGTGAACTCGTATCCGGAGCGACCTGTTGCGAACTCGTGTCGGTGGGGCCATTGTCGCCTCCCGATGCGAGCGGCGATTTATAGGCCGGAATCGGAGTGCTCTGGCCCTGCTGCTGCCCTCGGGCCGCCGGCGCGGATAGTGATATCACGCATAGTGCGACCCAAAATCCGTAGTGTAGTCTGCGCATCGCTCTCCTCTAGGGCACTACGATTGTGTCGCCGGCCCTCAGTACCACATTCTCGTCCGGTCGTTTGCCGTTCACAACGTCCTTGTAGTTGAACGGATACTTCACCTGCTTCCCATTCTCCATTCGAAACATGTAGATCTTCTTCAAGTTCGCGAATTGCGTGAAGCCTCCCGCACTCGATAGCGCCTGCAACATCGTCATCTGTGGCAATAGAGGGTAGGCTCCTGCGCGGCTTACCTCGCCAAGTATGTAAATTCTCTGGCTGTTAATCTGCGTCACAATGATCGTCACTTGCGGATTCGTCACAAATTTCTTCAGGTCGGTTGTGATCCGCATCGCTAGCTGGGTTGGCGTTAGCCCCGCGGCCTGCACGTCATTCAAGAGTGGAATCGAAATCTTTCCATCTGGCCGCACCGGCACCGAACGAGTCAATTCTGGCTCTTTCCATACGCTGATATCGAGCACGTCTTGCGCCCCGATAATGTAGTTCGGATCCTGGGTGGCCGCCGTCTTCGCGGGGGCTTGAGCTACCGGTGCCGCCGGTATCGTTGCATTCGACTGTGCCGCTGGCTGGGCGGAAAGCGGAAATACAGCGAACAGGGCCGCCGATAACATACAGAATCGCATTCTTCCCCGCATCGATCTCTCCCATCTCATTGACTTACTTCCGGATCTTCGAAGCCGATCTGCTTCAGTTTATACAATAGCGATTTGTAGCTAATCTGCAATTCCTGCGCGGCACGTTTGCGGTTCCATCGCGTCCGCGCGAGCGCCTTCATAATCAGGTCCCGTTCCGCCTCTCGCGACGCGGCCCGGGCCGCCGCCTTCAGCGAATAGCTTCGCGCTTGGGCGAGGCGTTCCGTCCTCGGCTCCGGAGTCGGAGTCGCCGTCTCCATCGTCGCCAGATTCTCATCGCCCAACACCACGATCTTCTTGACCATGTTTTCTAGTTCGCGAATATTTCCCGGCCACGAGTGATCTTGAAAAATCGCCAGGGTCCGCGAGCTCACCTGCGAACATGGGCGTCCCAATTGTGAGGCATGCTTTCTCACAAAAAACTCCACCATCTGCGGAATATCTTCCTTTCGATCGCGCAGCGCCGGCACCCGCAAACAAACTCCGTTGATCCGATAGTACAATTCGCGGCGAAAACGTCCTGCTCGCATTTCTTCCTCAAGGTTCTTGTTGGTTGTGGAAACTACGCGCGCTTCGACCATCCCTCGCCGCGCGCCTCCATCTCCGTCCGGCAGCGCTCCCAGCAGATATCTTTGGCTCGCACTATCGAGTTCGCCGATTTCATCGAAGAAAATGGTTCCCGTGAGATTCGGCTTGCGCGTTCCGTTGGACTTAAAACCCAATTCCGCCGAAAGGATCTCAGGATTAATTGAGGCGCAGGGAATTCTTCTAAGCGGCTCCTGAGCGTGCGTCGAGAGCTGGTGAACTCGAGTCGCCAACATTTCCTTACCTGTACCACTTTCTCCTACTAGTAACACTGGAATGTCCGTTGACGCGATGTCGGCTACCATGCTTTCTAGCGTCTGCATCGCCGCACTCACACCGGAAATCCAACTCGCCTCTTCTTGAGCTTCCGTCCGGCTCGGCTTCTCAGTCGCCATAACGCTCGTCCTGAACTCCCAGATCTTCGTCTCGGGGCGGACCATACACCGCCGCCCTCGGAGTTGCACGGCGGCTGCCAGCGCCGTGTTGGGGTCAGAAGATGGCACCTCCATGCTAAATCAAGCATTATCAATTACTTACTAAATTTGGCTACCCAAGCGGCTTCGCTTCCAGTCCTAGGAGGATTCCACGAAAGGGCAAAAGACTTGCCCTTTTTTCCCAGTACCGTGCCAACCGTCGGCTGTCGAAACCCGCCGACCTAATTATTGCCGAATCGCGAGCCTCTTATGTGGAGAATTCCGTCGCCAATCTTAACTATTCTGCAGTATTATTGGCCCGCTCGCGCTTATATTCCGAGCGCAGCACACAACTTGTTAGCTATGTCTAAACCTCTCTATATCAATGATATACGGAGAAAATTGGTCTCCGGTGGTCGAGGGCAGCTAGATGGCATCTCATAACCTACTGTTGAGCTGGGGTTTGCTCGGTTGTTGGGCTGTGGCATTCAAGGATTTTCGATGAGTTCGGTCGGCAGATGGTCACTCTGCATCCTTCTGATCGCTTGCCTCGGCGGATGCTCCCGCAACCCTGAGGTCCGGAAGCGGAGTTATCTAGACAAAGGCAACTCATACTTCCAAAAGGCTAAGTATCGGGAAGCCATCATCGAGTATCAAAACGCGATTCAAATCGATCCGAAATTTGGGGACGCCCACTTCGGCCTTGCGAAAGTCTTCCTCCAACAGGGTGATTGGAATCACGCTTACCAAGAACTTTCCCTCGCGGTGGAATACAATCCCGCAAACTGGCAGGCCCAGATAGCCCTAGGCAATTTGATGCTTGCGAGCGGCCATAAGCTAGAAGCGCGCCATAGCGCTGAGACGGTCCTACAAAGCAACCCTAACAGTGTAGAGGCACAGCTGTTGCTAGCCAATTCGGATGCGGCTCTGGGTCTGCTTCCCAAAGCGATCACGGAAGCGCAGGACGCTGTGCGAATTGACCCCAAACGCTCGGCCTCCTATTCCTTCCTAGGCGAACTTCAAGAACGCAACAAGGACATTTCCTCCGCGGAAGAAAGTTACAGAAAAGCCGTTTCCGTGGATCCAAAATCTGTCTCGGCAGTTCTTATCCTTGGCAGATTTTATGCGCGTCAGAATCGGCCGGCAGACGCCCAGAAGGAATTTCAATCCGGTATTGCGATGGCTCCTCACGACGCTACTCCGCCCGCCATGCTTGCCGAGCTTTACCAGAGCCAGGGCCGCAAGGATCTGGCCCTGAAGGTATTGCAGGACACCAGGGATAACCTGAAGGACAATCCGGCGGGTTACCGAATGCTCGGCGATTTTTACTTGAGACAGGGGGAATGGGATAAAGCCGCCACAGAGTTTGCTTCGCTTCATAGCGAGCATCCCACCGACGCGGCGGTCACCAAATCCTATATCGAGGCTCTCATTCCGTTGAATCGCTTGGACGACGCGGAAAAGTTCGATGACGCCCTCTTGAAGAACTCCCCTTCTGACACATCCGGGCTGATCCTTCGCGGAGAAATATTAGTGCGCCAGGGCAAGGCGGCTGATGCTATTCCGGCGCTCGCCTCGGCCGTCAAAGTTGCTCCTGAGAACGCCCTGGCTCATTATCATCTGGGAGTCGCGTATGCGGCCACATCAAACTTCGGACAGGCACAGTCCGAATGGCAGGAGGCTGCGCGCCTTAGTCCCAATGCCGTCGAACCGGAACACGCCCTTGCTATGCTCGCCCTGCGGCAGCGTGATTTCTCCCTTTTGACCAATGCCAGCGAAAAATTAATCCAACTGGAGCCCCAAGTTTCCGAAGGCTACGTCTTCAATGCTCAAGCCCTGCTCGCCAAGGGTGATACCGCTGGGGCTCAAGCCGACTTGAAGAAGGCCGCTGAAATGGCTCCTCGTGATCCCGCTCCTCTGATCCAGATGGGTGATTTGCTCGTAGCCCAGAAGCAGTTTGACGAAGCCTCGAAATTCTATGACCGGGCGCTGGCTCTAGATCCTTCCGCTTCTCAAGCACTCGCGGGCCTCGTCAATATTGACCTCGAACACAAGCAACCTGCGCAGGCTCTGCGACGCACTCAAGACCAGCTTGGACGTGTACCCGCAAATGCGAGCCTATATACTCTCCTGGGACAGGTTGAACTGCGAAACCAGGATGAAGCCAAAGCGGAAGAGGCGTTCCAGAAAGCCGTCCAGTTGGATAAACATGATACCCAGGCGCTGTTGCTCCTAGGCAACACCGAGGCGTCACGCGGCCAATTCGATCAAGCCATTAGCGACTATCAGAAGGGAATTCGAGATAATCCGCGAGAGGTAACCCTCCTGGTTTCCTTGGGGAGCCTTTTCGAGCGGCGCGGAGACTGGAAACATGCCGAAGATCTTTACCAGAACGCGCTCCAAGTCCAGCCCGATTATGCGCTTGCCGCAAACAACCTTGCCTACCTCATGCTTGAGCACGGCGGTAACATCAACGTCGCTCTCACGCTCGCGCAAACCGGCCGAAGGGGCATGCCCAACGTTCCAAGCGCCGCCGATACTCTTGGTTGGGCTTATTACTACCAGGGTGCCTACAACTCTGCTATCGACATTCTTCAGCAGGCCGTGAACGAGGACCCCAAGAACCCTAACCTCCACTATCACCTCGGGATGGCTTACGAAAAGGTCAACAACCACGCAATGGCCAAGAAACAACTCGAGTACACACTTCAAATCAGTCCCAACTATCCTCACGCAGACGAAATTCGAAAGGTGCTCTCTCAATCTCAATAAGGCGATTGTCGGACTTGCGAATCCCAGGCTGCACATGCTGCAGTATGCTCGGCCTATGACACGTGCAAAAAATGAAGCCATATAGGTTGAGGAGTCTCCTTTGCAGACTGATTCTGGCAACCCTCTGCTTTGCTTCATGCTGCAACGCGGGCCAAGTCGTTCTTGTGGCACGCGCGGGCGCATCAGACGAACTCAGACAACACCTTCAACTGTCAGCGCGTTTCTACGGACTTGAACTGCTCGAATTGAATATCCCCAAGAACGTAGAAGAAGCTTCTCGAGCGATCATGCAGCCTGAGGTAGTAGGCGTGGTGATTGCCGCCGACGCGATCCCTCTCATCCATCGTGAAGACATGATGCGGTGGCTGTCGCGTCCTCATTCGAAGTCTATCCCGCTGCTTGTCGCCGACCTCTCTCCTACAACTAGCCCCGTTGCGCTCAAGGAATGGTCTCAAGGACAGATCGAGAGCATCCATGTGTGTGGCGATGGCAACCTCTCCCAAAACGCATTCGTTCACATCGATCGAGTTGAAGGGGTCACCTCGGAGCTAAGCGATCAAGACCTTCCTCTGTTTCCTGTACATCAAATGTGTCTTCAGACCTCATCGGGCGCGTCTCTGCAAACGGTCATGGAGGTCGTGGATGGCTCGCATCACTTTCCGATTTTCGTCCGAGAGGTATCCGGTGGAGAATCTGTTTCTTTTGTGACGCGGAGAGTCGCGGCAACTCTTCCCGGCAGCCCGATCGCACATCTGCCGAAGGCTTTTTCTCAGTGGGCCGCACCCGATTTTATGTACCTCCGAGCTGCAGCCGGCGACAAGGCGTGGCATTTCGCCGGTCAGTATGCAAATTTGACCGTCGATGACCCTTGGCTCATCGAGCCCTACGGGCATTTGAGCTACGCCGGGCTGCTTGCGGAGATGGAGAAGCACAATTTTCATACTACCGTGGCGTTCATCCCCTGGAACTTTGACCGCAGTCGACCGGATGCGGTGTCCATTATCCGTGCTCACCCTGAGAGATTTTCGGTCTCCCTCCATGGTGATGATCATAATCCCGCAGAATTTGCTTTATCGCCCGCAACGAAAGAGCTCTCGGAGAAGAAGCGCCAGGAAGACGCCTTCAAGGTTCGCCAGGCATTGGGTCGAATGAATGAGTTCTCTCAGCTGACCGGGATTTCCTACGACCGTGTCTGGATATTTCCCCACGCAATCGGCCCGGAACCGGTCTTCGGCCTGCTCAAACAGAATGGGTTTCTCGCGACAGTCAATGCGGAACGCGTGCCCGAAGGATCAGCCGCACCCGCTGATCCTCTTTTCCGGTTTCGAAATGTAACTCTCTCCTATGCAAATTTTCCTAGCATCCAACGATTCGCTGCGGACGAAAGTTTGCCTGCTTCTTTTTTTGCTATTCAGTCGTTTCTAGGCAATCCCATCCTTCTTTATGTTCACCAGGATTTTTTCGCTTCAGGAATCGGCGCCTTCGATCCGTATGCGGACGAGATCAATCAGCTGAATCCCCACACGATCTGGACTTCTCTCGGAGAAATAAGCCGCCACGCCTACCTCATGAAGCGGCGCGACGACGGTCAATATGATGTTCGCGCCTATTCTAGCGATATTTTACTTTTGAATCCGGATCTTCAAACCCATACGTTCAATGTGGAAAAGGAAGAATCCTTTCACCCGGCGTTGGACTCTGTATTGATTGATGGGCACTCGCAGCCCTTCGAGAGAAATCGCGGTGTTATAACCATGGCGGTATCGATACCCGGCCGGGAAACTCGCCATCTACAAATCAAGTATCAGATTCCGCGGAATGCGGACCACATAGATATTTCAAAATCCGATCTGCAAAGCAGCGTGCTTCGACATATTTCCGATTTTCGTGACCTCGTCCTGTCGCGGAGTCATTTTGGCATGTGGCTCACCAGCTTCTATTATCAGGAAGTCGATCCCGAAACGACGGGGCGAGACGCACGGCTTTACCTCCTCCTCGCCGTTCCAGCCGTCGTGATCCTCTGCCTTGGATTCAGTTACCCATTATGGAAAAAGCGAAGGTCGCGACAGAACGCCCACGACCCGAAGGGGTGGAATCACTAAACGAGTTAATGTTGATGCGCTCGCCCCGCATCGCTCCGTTAAAGGGTTCCTAAGCACGAAATCTCCATCGAGTTTGCCGCATGGAATCCGTCTAACTAGAAACAATAAGCAGTCCCAAAGCGTACGCCAAGGGGGGCGTATCCCCCGGATAGCTGGCCATTTCCAGCACCGATTTTACGAGCCGGCAGAGGGGGCGTCTTGGGCGCGCCATTCACCGATCGGAGGGTGCGGCTGGGGGTGATGTGGCCTGGCCTGGCAGCATCCGATTGAGACTCTTGTGAATCTCCTCTATAATCGAGTGTTCTCCTAGTTGAAGGGGCAGACGGAAATCCATGCTAAGAAGTATTCAACAGCGTGATCTGGATCGGAACCGTTGGATCAAGATCACCATGGGCGTGATCTTGGTGTTGATCTGCGTCAGCATGGTCGTCACGCTCATTCCCGGGCTGATGAGCGGAACGGGCGCCAGCAGTCCTGACGCACTCGCAACAGTTGCGGGACAGAGCATCACTACCGTTGATTTTCAGCAGCAATTCGACCGAGCCACACAAAGCCAATCCATTCCCACAATGCTCAGGGCCGCCTATGCCAAACAGATCCTCGATCAGATGATCTTTCAGCGAGCGCTCGAGTACGAGGCCAGCCAGATGGGCCTTCGTGTCACTCCCGAAGAGGAAGCCCAGCGCATCAAGGAAATTTTGCCGGACGCCTGGTCCGGAAATACCTGGCTTAAGGACCGGTACACCACCGAAGTCGAGACTCGGACAGGAATGGACGTGTCGGATTTTGAGAGTCTTCTTCGAGACGAAATGCTTGTCGATAAATTCCGGCAGCTCGTAACCGACGGCATTACCGTGACTCAGCCGGAAATCGAACAGGAATTTCGGTGGCGCAATGAAAAAGTCACCATTGCCTACGCGCTGATCAAGCCTGCCGATCTGGCGTCGTCGATTCACCCCGCCGACGCCGAGCTTTCTGCGTGGTTTAACAAAAATATGTCGCGCTATCAGATACCAGAAAAGCGATCCGCTCGATACGCGCTGCTCGATCTCTCGAAGCTTCGCGCCAGTACCACCGTCAGCGACGATACACTGCGCGCCTACTACAACTCGCATATTGACGAATACAAAGTTGAGAATCGCGCCCACGTCGAGCACATTCTTTTCAAAACCGTGGGCAAAACGGACGCCGAAATCGCCGAAATCCGCCAGAAGGCCGAGGACGTGCTGAAGCAAGCCAAACACGGTGCCAATTTCGAGGATCTGGCAAAGAAGTATTCCGAAGACGATGGCACGAAGGCCAAGGGTGGCGATCTGGGCTGGATCGTCGATGGGCAGACTGTTCCCGAGTTCCAGCAAGCCGCGTTCACTCTGCCCAAGGGCGCAATTTCGGACTTGGTGAAAACTCAATACGGCTTTCACATCATAAAGGTCCTCGACCGCGAAACCGCGCATACCAAGAGCTTTGAGGAAGTGCGCGATTCCATCCTTCAAACCGTGCTTGACCAGAAAGTGAATACGGAAGCAAACGACATTTCAAACCAGATGGCCGAGGCCGTCCGTCAGTCTGATCGTCAGTCCCTTGACGATCTCGCGAAAAAGTTCCATCTCGAGGTGGGCGATACGCAAGCGGCCTCCATGACGGACACGATCCTGCCACTCGGCAATTCCCCGGAATTGCACCAGACGCTTTTTTCGCTCCGCCCCGGCGAGTTGAGCCAGCCGATCCAGATCGATAGCGGCTTCGTGATTATCACTCCGAAGAATATTTCCCCGGCGCACCAAGCTACCTTGGCCGAGGTCCACGACAAAGCTCTAGCCGACTATCAGCATGAGAAGTCCCTTGATCTCGCTCGCTCCCGTGCCGAAGAGCTCTCCAAGCGAGTGCGGGCCGGCGAAGATTTCGACAAAGTGGCTGCTTCTTTGGGTCTTACGGTGAAAAAATCCGATCCGTTCGCTCGAAACGGCTCGATTCCCGACGTTGGCACCAGCCGCCAGCTCGCTGCCGCCTTTACGCTTTCCGTCGGGCAGACTGGCAGTCCGATTCAAAGCGGCGAAAACTGGGTTGTCTATCGCACCTTGTCGCATGAAGTGCCCGACCCTGCCGATCTTGCCAAGCAGGCAAGTGATCTCCGGCAGGAGCTTCTCCAAACTAAACAGAACGCTGCCTTCGAAGCATTCCACACCAGCCTCGTTAATCGTTTGACGCAAGAAGGTAAGCTCACCATCAACAACGACGCCGTCGATCGCGTTACGCGTTCAAGCTAACCAACTTCGGGACATTGTGCACTTTCGTTTTCATGCACGATTTACACCCCTGCATGCTCGCATCTATAACAAAAACAGGCACTTATTTATTTTATGTTTGACTTGTAGGTCATACTACGGCGCGTTAGAATAGTCTCCTCCGTAGAGCCTGCCCCGAAGCCAGCGGGGTTCGACCTGCACCGGAAGCCCTCCCCGGTCTAGACGCTTGGCAGCCGAGCAGCCACTTCTTCTGAGGAGCATTCATATGCCGATAAAGGGTTTTACGCCGGGAAGACTTGAAATTGCTGCGCGTGCGGAGAGACCCATCCATCTTGGGCGCCGGATTGCCGGCAGGGCGCCTTCCCCTACCAAGAAGCTCGCATTCATCAATCAGGGGAAGCGGCGCCGCGCCAACGAGTATCATTGCGCCATCGAGCGGACGCAGAATGGCAAGTACAATGTGCGCTTGCGAGCCCTGTTTGGCACGAGTCCCACATTGGACGATTCCGCGGCCTCGTCGACGCATCACGGCGCAGGCTGGACGGTTTCGGCATATTTTCTCGCCTCGTCTTTCAACGTGGCAATGAAGAAGCTGGCACAGTCGCTGCAATCGCTTCAAAAGAATGAAGAGCGCCTCCGTTTCTGGGGTGTCGAGAGAACCGACGATCCTAATATGGCCGGCGACCTTCTCCGCGAATTCGGTCTCTGGCTCGACCGCCGAAGAGAATTCCCCCGCAAAATTGCTGAATTCAGAGTGCCTCGCGAGCGCATGATTTCGGCTGCCGCGTTGGCGCCCGTCCGGCGGATCCTGGCGGACTCGATAGCCGAGAGGCGCCCGATTTATCGCACGGAGCTCGCCGGCGACTAAAGTTCGGGCGGCAAAAGTGGAATTCGCTCGATCAACCCCAAAAGTGCATTTCTACTTGCCGCGAAGCAGGACCTCGCCGTGTGCTACGACAACGTCGTTCAGGGAGAGCCGGTACCGATATGATCCGGGGTTCAGGCCTGGGCGGGTGGCTCCGCTGGATAGGCGGACGCCCGGCGGCGCCTGAAAAACATTCGAGGAAAACGGGGATCGCTGCGAGTCGAATTCAATCTTTATATTGCCGGCGTTTGAAAACCACACCACTTGGTCCCCGGGATCAATCACCACCGCCTCGGGGAGCACACCCACCATCACCATTTTTTCAACGGCCACTCAATGCGTCCTTTCGTTCCGAGCCTGCGGCAAGGGACTACGAAGCGATTTCGCGGACCGCTTCGGCGATGTGGCGTGCCGAGATGCCGAACGCGTCCACCAGCTCGTCCGGCTTACCGGAATGGGGCATCTCTCTGACCGCGAGCAGCCGGAACTTTGAAGGCGTCGCGCCCACTTGCGCTAGCGCGGAAAGGACAGCTTCGCCGATTCCGCCCTCCGCCCAATGATCCTCCACGGTGACGAGGCGCCCGCCTGTGGCGCTGATCTCCGCGGCAAGCGCTTTCCCGTCAAGCGGTTTTACGCAATACAAGTCGATCACGCGAATCGCCGTGCCCTGCGATTTCAGCTCGTCCGCGGCTTTCAGCGCCTCATGAACCGTTATGCCTGCGCCAACCACCGTCACGCGGTCTTGCTGGCTCTTCCGGGGAACCTTAAAGCCGGGAACCGGAAACTTCTCCTCTTTGGAATAAAGGATGGTGGTTTTAGGTCGCGATGTGCGCAGGTAATTGATGCCGCTGCGCCGCGCCATTGTTTCGGTGAGGCGTTCGGTGGACATCGCATCGCTGGGATAAAAGACGGCCGAGCCGTGAACGGCGCGGAACATGGCGATATCCTCCAGCGCCATTTGCGAAGGGCCGTCCTCGCCGATCGAGACGCCGCAGTGGGAGCCGCAGAGGTTGATATTGGCGCGGCTGATGGCCGCCATGCGGACATTGTCGTAAGCTCGCGAAAGGAAGCACGCAAACGTATCGAGGAACGGGACCTTACCGCGCGCGGCTAGTCCAACGCCGAGACTTACTAAATTCTGCTCGGCAATGTAGCCTTGGAAAAAGTGATCGGGAAAAGCCTTCTGGAATATTTCCGAAAAGGTGGAATTCTTCACATCTCCTGAAGCCGCCACAACATGCGGATTCACCGCGCCGAGCCGCTTGAGCGCGAATCCATAGGCCTCGCGGGTTGCGACCGGCTTGCCGGCTTCGTAATCAGGCGCAGCGGGCGCCGGAAAATCGGGCGGTTCGGGCAAGGTCTTGCGCGCATAGGACTTGCCTGGATCGGGCGGAACTTCGATCGCCCCTCCGAGTTCCTTCTCGGCTCGAGCGAGCTCGTCCTTTGAAAATGGCTTGCCGTGCCAACCCTCCTTGCCTGCCACCTCGGAGAAACCGTGGCCTTTAATGGTACGCGCGAGGATAGCTTGCGGCCGGCCGCTGGTGGCTTTAGCGCGGTCGAGGGCTGCAAGGACAGCAGGCACGTCGTGACCGTCAATCACTTCAGCCGCGAAGCCTTCGGCCTCGAACTTCTGGCGGTAGACTTCCATATCGTGCTGGTACATCGTAGGCTCGCTTTGGCCGAGGGCGTTCACGTCCGCGATGACCGTCAAGTTGTCCAGCTTGTAATGTCCGGCGAACTCCGCTGCTTCCCAGATTTGGCCTTCCGCCATTTCGCCGTCGCCGAGGAGGACGTAAACGCGAGTGGGACTTTTATCTAGCCGCGCGCCGATAGCGAGGCCCGCACCAACCGAAAGCCCCTGACCGAGCGAGCCGGTGGCGGCGTCGACGCCTGGGATTCGCGGTGTGGGGTGCCCCTCGAGTTCGCTGGAAAATTGTCGCAGCGTCATCAAGCGCGACTCGGGAAACACACCGGCTTCGGAGAGCGCGGCGTAGAGAACGGGCGCGGCATGGCCCTTCGAGAGCACAAAACGGTCCGCGTCCGGCGAGTTCGGATTCTTGGGATCGAATTTCATGGCATAAAAGAAAATGCCGGCCATCAGCTCGGCCGCTGACATGCAGGACGTGGGATGACCCGAGCCTGCGGCGGTCGTCTCCATCATGGAAAGAATGCTGAGTCTCCGAGCCTTCTCTTTGATCGTCTGTACGGCGGAGGCAGAGGGTGCTGCTTGTGTGGTCGCGCTCATGGGAACGGCTCCTTAGTTCGTACGGCTAGGCAGAAACTGAAGTTTACAACTTTGAGGCCGAGTCCGCGAGGCTGTTTCCCCGCGCGGCATAGATCGATTTGTGAAGGTTGCGGCTGGTGCTAGTAGAGGCCTTTTCTTTACACCAACCGTGGACGACTTTTCTTTACACCAACAAGGACTTGCATTTCCCACATGCCTTCGGCTAAAGATATTAATGTATCCTCGTAGTGTGCCCAAACGCAAAGAATCGGTCCATCCGCCAATTTTTACCATCGGGCATTCGACTCGGCCAATTGATGAATTCATCGAACTGTTGCACGCGAATGGCATCAAGCAACTGATCGACATACGCACCATTCCCAAATCGCGCCACAACCCGCAATTCAATGGCGACACGCTGGCAAAATCGCTGCGCGGCGCGCGCATTCGGTATCTCCACATGAAGGAATTGGGTGGGCTGCGCCGAGCTAAGCCCGATTCGATCAATCTAGGCTGGCGCAACGCGAGCTTTCGGGGCTACGCGGACTACATGCAGACCCCCGAGTTCGCAGAGGCACTTGAGCGCGCGATCAAATTAGCTGCCGCGCGTCCCACTGCGCTGATGTGCGCCGAGGCCGTCCCATGGCGCTGCCATCGCTCGCTGGTTGCTGATGCCCTGCTCGTTCGCGGCATCCGCGCCCTGGAAATCGTCAGCAAGGCGGCGCCCAAAGAACACAAGCTCACTCCGTTCGCCCACGTGAACGGCACGAAGATTACCTATCCCAGCGACCAGCGCTCGCTATTAAGTTCTGCGTGACTTTGTGAATGCTCCGCCGATCTGCAGTTTAATGTGGCGGGGGAGCTTCGCCCGCAGCTGACTTTGGCGGGCGCCTCATGATGAAGGCTATGGGGACCAGACACAGGACGATGATTGCCAGAATGGCTACAACATCGCGGAACGCCAGGGCCGAAGCTTGTTGCTCCATCATCATCGTAAGCCGGCCATAGGCCTGGCGGGTGGCGTCGGCAGCGCCGATGCCTTTGCTGCGCAGCGTAGCGGAAATTCCCTCCACCATGGCGCGAAACCGCGGATTGCCATTCTGCATGTTGGCTGAGAGATAGACTTGCCGCGTCTGGGTGGTTCGCGTCACCATCGTGCCTACAACTGCGATGCCGATGCTCCCGCCGATATTGCGGACAAAATTCATCATGCTCGAAATCTGATTATTCTTTTCGCGAGGAATGCCCGCGTAGCACAGCACGTTTGACGGAATGAAGATGAATGCCAGGCCCGCGACCTGGTAGGTGCGCAGCATTGCCGCGGTGCCGAAGTCCATCACCAGACTCAAATGCGTGGCCATGTGATAAAGACCAGCGGCGGTTGCAGCATAGCCAAATGCGAGCAGATAGCGCGGATCCATTTTTCCCGTAAGCATGCCGGACAGCGGCATGGTGAGCATCATCAGGAAACCGCCGAGCGCCATGCACTCGCCGGCTTGCGCGGCGGTGTAGCCCATCAAAGTTTGCAGAAATTCCGGAAGCAGCACGGTGGTGCCGTAGAGAACCGATCCGAGCATGACCATTGAAAACATCGCTGCAGCGAAATTGCGTTTCTTCAGAAGCTGCAGTTCCACAATGGGATGCGGGTTTCGCCATTCCCAAATCACCCAGCAGATCAAGATCGAGACTGCAATGATCGAACCCACGGTGATCAAACGCGACCCGAACCAATCCAGTTCTTGTCCTTTGTCCATCACCATTTGCAAACATCCGATTCCGAGGGCTACAAGTCCCAGGCCGATGTAATCGATTCCGGCCTTTTTCGCTTTTTCCCGCTCCTCGCTGAGATACGGCGGATCCTCCACAAATTGGTAGGAGAGATAGAGGGACACAATGCTGATGGGCACGTTGATGTAGAAAATCCAACGCCAACTATAGTTGTCGGTGATCCATCCGCCGATCGTGGGGCCGATCGCGGGCGCCAGCACCACGGCCATCGCATAAATCGAAAACGCCATGCCGCGCTGCTCAGGGGAAAACGTATCCGCCAAGATCGATTGCTCGCTTGGTTGCAATCCCCCGCCGCCAACGCCTTGCATGACGCGGAAAAAAACCAGCATTCCCAGAGTAGGCGCCAACCCACAAAGAAAGCTGCTGCCCGCGAACAGGGCAACGCAGAACATGTAGTATCGTTTGCGCCCAAACCGCGTCGCGAGCCAGGCGCTAATGGGAAGAACGATGCCGTTGGACACCAGATAGCTGGTGAGCACCCATGTGGCTTCGTTGATGCTTGCGCCAAAGCTTCCCGCAATGTGCGGCAGGGCGATGTTGGCAACGGAAGTGTCAAGCACCTCCATGAACGTGGCGAGGGTGACCACGAAGGCGATCAGCCATGGGTTGTGGCGCGGCCTCCACGCGCTATGGTCGATTGCTATCGCGCCTGCGGCCATACGTGCCTCTTGTAATCCGCGAGCATTAGAAATAATATACGTGCATGTATGTATGCTGTAAAGCGGGAAGGGCGGACGCGTTTCGATGAGCGGCCCCCATCTAAATCCTGCTAATACAGCAGCTCCGGGGAGAGCCACGCCGACCTTTTCGCGGCAACGCGCGCGCACCGCGGCAACCCGAAAGAAGCTTCTCGCCGCCGCGGAGAAAACCTTCGCACGCGACGGGTTTGAGGCGGCGCGTTTGGAAGATATCGCGTCCTTGGCGGGATATACGCGCGGCGCCTTTTACGCCAACTTCAAAAGCAAGGAAGACATTTTCTTCGCGCTGCTCGAAGAATGGGTGGGCCGGCGGATCGCCGAAGTCTCGGCAGTACTCGCGCGAGAGAACACTCCCGAAAAGCGCTTGCGCGCCCTGCGCCAGCACTACGCGCAAATTGCGAAGGATCGCCGGCTCGCGTTGCTGTCTCAGGAATTTAAGTTGTTCGCGATCCGCCATCCCGAGGCGCACGCGCGATTGCGCACGCGCCAGCGGCCTCTTCGCGCCTGTGGAGGCGACCTTGTGCGCCGCATCGCGCATGAAATCGGTCGCAATTTGCCGATATCGAGCATCGGGGCCGCCACCGGACTGGGCGCGCTTTCAAATGCGCTTTTGCTCGAGCACCTGGTCGACAACACAATCGTCACCGATAAGGATATTCGCTATCTCCTCGGCGCTTTCTTCGACGCCATCCTTGGAACGCGAACGACGCCGTAATCTCCGTGCTGCCGATGTATCGGCGCACGCCTGTCGAATATCTCTGCGGCTCATCCGAAAAAAAAGGACGCCCGGCCCTCCTCGTGCGAATTCGAATTTTATGGCAAAGTAGAACGCAATGGCCGCTTCCGGGAGTTCCAGGTTCGCCCGCCCCGTTGCGTTTACGTATCCCGCATTCACGCTTTACCAAGTGGCGCGATTCTGCATCGTGCTGGCCACGGAGATGCAGTCTGTTGCTGTGGGCTGGCAGGTGTACGAGATCACCAAGCGGCCCCTCGATCTTGGGCTGGTTGGTCTCGCGCAATTTCTTCCGGGTATCTTGCTCTTTCTGGTTTCGGGCCACGCCGCAGACCGCTATGACCGCCGCCGGGTTCTTACGCTGGGCTATGCCGGCTTCGGAATGTGCTCCGGACTGCTGCTCGCGATCACGGTTTTCCGGCCGGATACCGTTTATCCCATCTACGCGGTCGTCGCTTTGGTTGGCGTGGTGCGTTCGTTCAATGCCCCAGCAAGCCGCGCGATCCTGCCTCTCCTGGTGCCGGACGAACACTTTCACGGCGCGTTCGCCTGGGGCGCCACGATTTTCCAAACGGCTACGATTTTGGGGCCGGCGCTTGGCGGGCTTGTTTATGCACTCTTTCGAGGGCCGGCGACTGTCTATAGCGCGGCGATGGTGGCTGCGGCGGGTGCGGCTTTTTCGATGTCTGGCGTGAAGCCGCGCAATCGGCCTCGGCCGCGAGAAGCTTTCAGCTGGAAGACGGTTCTCGCGGGCATGCGTTACATCTGGCGCGAAAAACTGGTGCTTGGCTCGATCTCGCTCGATTTGTTCGCCGTGCTGCTGGGAGGTGCGGTGGCGCTGCTACCGGTATACGCGCGCGAAATCCTCAAAACAGGTCCGTGGGGGCTGGGGCTATTGCGCTGCGCCCCCGGAATCGGCGCTGGAGCCATGGCCCTTATGCTCGCTTTCAAACCGTTGCGGGGACGCGTGGGACCCAAGATGCTGTGGTGCGTGGCGGGCTTCGGTGTATTCACAATTTTGTTCGGAGTTTCACACAGCCTCGCGCTCTCGATGATTGCGCTCATTCTCGTTGGCGCCACCGACATGGTCAGCGTGGTGGTGCGCGGAATCTTGATTCAGCTTGCCACGCCAGATCAAATGCGCGGGCGCGTAAATGCTGTGGACATGATTTTCATCGGCGCGTCCAACGAATTCGGGCAATTCGAATCGGGCGTAACGGCGGCCTGGTTCGGAACGGTAGCCGCAGTCGTCCTGGGCGGCGTGGGGGCGATTGTCGTTACGGCGTTGTGGGCCTGGATGTTCCCGGAGTTGCGGAATGCCGACCAGCTCACATCTGTGGAGGGCCAAGTAGAGGCTCCCGCTCCGCTGAAATAGATACGCGCACGAAAACTCGAGGATGGTGTAGTGGGCCGACTAGGCTTTCGGCGAAGTCATGATCTGGATCAACTGGCCTCTGCTCGTTCCGGAATTCCCGGAGGCGCCATCCATCAGATCGGGGTCTTTGTACTTATTGAAGATCGTGGCTCGCACTGTGCTGAGAAAGCCGCCCAACGAGCTGAAGGTATCATTCACGGCGCTGGCTTCGTACCCGCTATGGACCATGCAATTCGCGCACTTCGGATTTCCACTCTCGGTGCCGTATTGATCCCAATTCGTCTCGCGGATTAGCTCTTGGAAGGTGTCTGCGTATCCATCCTGCAGAAGATAGCAAGGCTTCTGCCAACCGAAGATGTTGTATGTCGGCATGCCCCACGGCGTGCATTTGTAATTTCGCTTGCCCATCAGGAACTCGAGAAACAGCGGGCTCAGGTTGAAGCGCCAACTGTCGGAACGATTGCTCAGAATGTGGCGGAATAGGTTGCGCGTCTTCTTCCTGGAAAGGAAATGCTGCTGGTCCGGAGCCTTATCATACGTATAGCCGGGCGAAAGCATCATGCCTTCCACACCCAGTTCCATCATGTCGTCAAAAAATTGGCGTACGCTTTGCGGATCGGCGCCCTCAAAAAGAGTGGTATTGGTGGTGACGCGGAAACCGCGCTCAAGCGCCAGGCGAATTCCTTCGACGGCTTTGTCGTAAGTTCCCTCGCGACAGACCGAAAAATCGTGGTGCTCGCGCTGACCGTCCATGTGAACGGAAAACGAAAGATACTTGCTGGGCGTAAATTCGCTGAGGCGTTCGCTCAGGAGCAGCGCGTTGGTGCAGAGGTAGATGTACTTCTTGCGTGCGACCAGCCCGTTCACGATCTCGGCGATCTGCGGGTGCATTAAAGGCTCGCCGCCTGGAATACTCACCACCGGCGCCCCGCATTCATCAACTGCGCGGAAACATTCCTCGGGAGTCAGATTCTTCTTAAGGACATGCGCCGGATACTGAATCTTTCCGCAGCCCGCACATGCGAGGTTACACCGCAGCAACGGCTCGAGCATCAGGACGAGCGGATACTGCTTACGCCCCTTCAGCTTCTGTCGGACGACGTAGGACGACACCGCCCACATCTGCGATATTGGTCCGGGAACAGCCATCAATAAGCCTCGCTCATCCCTTCTTGCATCCGTGCCGGTGTTATTGACTCCGGGATGTCTTTATGATGACAGATTCCCTGGATTCTGTGAACCGGTGAAACGTCTGCCTATGCGCAAAAAGGCGGCCGCCAAAAGGGACTTGCCAGGGCAGATTAGGGGACTAGTTGGAGTTTGGCTTCATCGGCGAAGCGGCGGAAGCTGACCTCACCCGGAGTACTTCCTGAACGCGCGCGTCCTTAATTACTTTTTCGAAAACAGGATCTTTCTCGACCTCAAGCAAATTTTTGTATCCGTCGTCGCGGGCAAGCTTCAGATAGCGCGCCACACGCTCGGCATCGCCTAGCTTCGCGTAGGATTTCGCGATCGTAAAGTACAGCTCCCCCGAATCCGCGGCCGTCCGTTGCTGCAAAACCGAACCGCTCGATCCCCTGTGCTCGAAAATCATGGGATCGAGCTTCACGGCTGTGCCAAACGCGTCCATCGCTGGAGGATATTTCTTGATGGCGCAGTAGGCGTAACCCAGATTGCTATACACCGCGGCCGTTTCCGGCGCAACAGAGATAGCCTTCTTGTAATATTTGATCGCTTTGCCATAACGCTGCCTGGAGTACTCGACAGTGCCAAGATTATTAATGGCCTCCGAAAATTTCTTGTCCGCGCGCATGGCTTTCTTGTAGAAATGCACGGCGAGCCCGTCCTGCCCCAGTTCCTGGTATGCCATCCCCGTTCGATTGAGGAAGTTGGCGTTCTTCGGATCGGATTCCAGAAGATGCTGGTAGGCGATTGCAGCATCGCTGAACTCTTTCCGCGCCATCAGGATGGACGCGCGCATCTCGGCCACTTGTTGCGGAGTCATCGGCGGATTCGCGGTTTGTGGTCGTGAGCGATCGGCAGCGGGCTGAAGGTTGTGGCTGGTATCCTGCTGAGCGCAGGAAGTCCGGCTAAATCCGAATGCGAAAAACGTGACCAGAATGGCGAAGAGGGCCAAGGATTTCATTGCCCATCTCCTGGCTACACCGTGGCAGACGCCGCCGCTATATTCTAATGCGGTTCCGACGTGTCCGGCTTTTTCTCTCCCCCAAAGATACCAAATATCTTGTCGAAGAAGCCTTTTTTCTTCTCGGGTTGCTTAACCTGCGCCTGGGGCGCGGTCTCCTTAGCTGATTTCCCCGGCGCAGGAACTGTAACGTGTCCGTTCTTAGTGCCGTTCGGCGGCGCTTCGCGCGTCTCGGGCGGTCGAGGCCCCGACGCCTCCGATCCCTTACCAAACAAATGAGCCAGCCAAGATGCAGGCCCCGACTGCGCGAGCGACCCTCCGTGGAGTTGGCAATATTGGTTCGGTTCCGTCCCGGATATGAAGTATTCGGTCATGATTTTCGGACAAGACGGTGTGGCGAGTTGGCCCGTCTGGGGATCGACTGACTGCTCGACGATGCCTGGCGGAGGGTCGAAATTCTGAGTGTCGCGATATCTCGGCAGCGCCACGGCGCGCTTCATGAACTCCGCCCAGATAGGGGCCGCAGCTTCGCCGCCCGCCAAGCCCAAATCCCGGTTATCGTCAAACCCGACCCATACGACGCACAGCAGATTTGACGTGTATCCCGCAAACCAGCCATCGTGCGAAGTGCCTGTCTTCCCCGCTGCTGGCGCGGTAAACCCGATTTGCCGCACCGGATACCCAGTGCCGTGGTTGATCACGTCCTCCATTAGACTGGTCGTCAAGAATGCCACACGCGGATCGAGCACGGACCGCGTGGACGGAGAATTGGATTCCGCGGTGCTTCCATTCCCGGCAATCACGCTGCGGATAAAAAGTGGCTCGGTGCGCACACCGTTCCCCGCGAACGCCGTGTAACCAGCCGCCACGTCAATCGGTGTCATATCGTAAGCGCCGAGCGCCACGGCAGGGGTGGGCTGAATATTTCCGCCTAGCCCCATCTGGCGAGCCAGATCGACCACCCGCTGATACCCGATCGACTCCGCTACCTTCACTGTGGCCACGTTCAGCGAATGAATCAGCGCATCGCGCACCGTCACCGTTCCGTAGAACTCCTCGCCATAATTGTTGGGTGTGTAGTCCTTCCCATCGAATTCAAATGTCGTGGGACTGTCGTCCACCGTCGTCACCGGTGTGACCACAGGCTGGAGGTTCTCAACTGCATCGTCAAAAGCCGCCGCGTAAACAAACGGCTTGAAGACCGATCCCGGCTGCCGCCGCGCCAACGCGTGGTTGAGCTGGCTCTCTCCGTAGTTGCGCCCCCCGATCAGCGCCTTGATCTCTCCCGTATGCGGATCCATCACCACCACTGCCACCTGCGCCGGGGGCACGGTTTGGCCTTTCTTCTTCCAAATGGCGTAACGGCGCGCAAGCAGCTTGTCTATATTTTTTACGCCAATTTGCACTGCTTCGCTGGCCGCGCGCTGCAAATCCGGATCGAGCGTCGTATAAATGCGGTAGCTCTGGGTTTCCAGGTCGTTCTCGGAAAATTTCTCGAGCAAATGGTCCTTCACCATATCGACAAAATACGGCGCGGAGCTGCTTTCCACGCCGCCGTTGACGAACTTCAGCTTGGTCTTCTTGGCCGCGGCCTGCTGATCCGCCGTTATGTAGCCATCTGCGACCATCTCGCCGAGCACGCGATCGCGCACGTCATCGGCGCGGTCCACGTGTCGCTCGGTGGATGAATAACGGTTCGGCGCGCGAATAATCCCGGCGAGAAACGCCGCCTCGCCGGCCGTCAAATCCCGCACGTCCTTCCCAAAGTACGCCTGCGAGGCCTCGCCGAATCCGCGTATTGAAAAACTACCCCGGTTTCCGAGATAAATATCGTTCGCGTATAGCTCGAAGATCTGCTGCTTCGAAAAGCGCTCGTCCAGTTCGGCGGCCATCAGCACTTCCTTCAGCTTCCGGCTCCATTCGCGTTTCGTCGTAAAGAAGAACGTCCGCGCCACCTGCATATCGATCGTGCTGGCCCCCTGTGCCTTCCGGTCCCGACTCAGGTCGTAAAATGCCGCCCCGAACACCCGCACCACGTCCAGCGCTCCGTGCTCGAAGAAGCGCTTGTCTTCCGCAGCCAGCACGGCGTGGACCAGCACGGGCGGCAAATCCTCGAACCGCACCACCCTGCGCTTTTCGCGCGAAGTGTCGAATAAATTCGTCAGCAGCGTCGGCTCAATCTCCGCTGACTCCATGGTTGTGCCATCGGAAAGCTGGGCAATGTGCGACACCTCTCGACCCTCAAAGGTTACGCGCAGCGCGTTGTGTCCCTGGAAATACGACGTGGAGGAAGGCCGGATCTCTATCGTCGAGTCGGCGACGTGAAACTCGCCCGGCGCGCCGGCCACCTTGCCTTCCTGATAGCCCGCGTTACGCAGATAACTGGCTAAGTCATCCTCGCGCAGCGACTCCCCTGTGAAAATCCTGCCGGGAGCCGAATACACGCTCGACGTATTCTGGTAGATCTGGCCAGTTAGACGCTGGTCGATCAAATGTCCGAATTGAATGTAATACCCGGCAAAGACAATCGTGGCGACAAGCAGCACAACCAGAGCCGCTCCCAGCACCCCGATCCCAAGACGCGATGTCCAAAACCCCCGGGCGATTCGAATCCGCAATAAGTTTCTCCGGCCCGTTGCGCACCGGGCGACGAGGCGCGATCATCCAAGCTGCCGCCGATAGCTGGGTTACCCGGCGTGCTTCTGATCGACAAAAAAGGTCAAAATGCTATTTTAGATCGAATGGTTGTCCGCGTGTGGGTGAAATTGCAACATCAGTTGGTAAACTGCCAAATCGACCGGCACTGAGTAGTCCAGGCTTATCGAAACGCTTCCGTTCGCCACGTTCACCTGGATATCCTGCCTCTGCGCAGGAATCGAAAGCTCCTGTGCCTTTTTCCAAACGTCATCGCGGATGTCGTCAGTGCTTTTCTTCGGGTAACCCGTCAGCGCAAACCTCGATTCGCTCTCGATCGCATCCTGAAACTGGTAATTGTCGACATATACCGGAACTACTTTAATCCCCGCGAAAACCATCGAGCCCACGATGAGCAGCGTTATGATGAGATTCCGCTTTGACCCTCCGCGCTCCTTCATGGTCTGGCTCGATCGCAACATCTGACTCGGGTCCTCCTCGCCTAGTTCTTGGCTGGATTTCTCCAAGGCTAGCATGGAGGGCATGCGTCTGGTGACGTCCAGGAGTATTGGTGTTCGCGATTGGTAAACGCCGGGTTCTCATGGAGAGCTGGCTATTACGGGGAGGCTGTTGCAAAAATGCCGTGGGCCAGCCTCTCAAATCCTTTCTTTGGCATCTTGCGAAGCGGAGTTCGGTTCGGCAGGGGATCAGTACGCGCGAGCGAAAATAGCCTTTTCGGCGGCGGCATCTCCACAACAGACGCATTTGCCTCCGCCGCCGGCGGGCTGGTCGAGAGGAATGCACCTCATCGTTGCCTTGGTCTCTTCCTTAATCTTCTCTTCACATTCGCCTCGGCCGCACCACCAGGAAAACGCGAAGCCTTTTTCCACTGCCTTCTTGAAATCGCCATAGTCGGCGGGTTCGGCGGTGTTCGACTTGCGAAATTCCAGCGCCCGCTCGTAGAGCGACTTCTGAATTTCCTCCAACATCGCCGCCACGGCCGCGGCCAGCCCCTGCTGGGGCACAAACGACTTGCCCTCCTTGCCCGGACGATCGCGCCGCGCCAGCACCACCGAGCCCTTTGCCACATCCTTGGGACCAAGCTCCAGCCTCAACGGTACGCCGCGCATCTCCCAGTCGTTGAACTTGAAGCCGGGGCTCATTCCTTCGCGCTCATCCATTTTCACGCGAATGCCCGCAGCAATGAGCTCGCGCCTCAATCGGTGCGCATTTTCCATCACGCTGCCGCGCTCTTCGTCCGTCTTGTAGATGGGCACGATCACAATCTGATACGGCGCCAGCCGCGGCGGCAGAATCAAGCCCTGGTCGTCGCCGTGAACCATGATGATCGCGCCCACGAACCGTGTCGAAAGTCCCCAAGAAGTCGTCCAGCAGTGCTGCAGCACACCGCCCTTATCGAGATACCGTATCTCGAACGCCTTCGCGAAATTCTGCCCCAAATTGTGCGACGTGCCCGACTGCAGCGCCTTCCCATCCCCCATCATCGCCTCGATCGAGTAGGTCTGTTCGGCGCCCGCGAACCGCTCCGCCGCCGATTTGCGTCCGGGAATTACGGGTATGGCTCCTTCCTTCACCGCGAAATCCGTGTACACGTCCAGCATCTGCCGTGTCTCGGCCTCAGCCTCCTCCGCCGTCGCGTGCGCGGTGTGCCCTTCCTGCCAGTAAAATTCGAGCGTTCGCAAAAACAATCGCGTTCGCAGCTCCCAGCGGACCACGCTGTTCCACTGATTGATTAGCAGCGGCAAATCGCGATAGCTCTGTATCCATTTCGCGTAGGCATGGCCGATGATCGTTTCCGATGTAGGACGGATCACCAGCGGCTCCTCCAACTCCTCACCGCCGCCGTGCGTCACCACGGCCAGTTCCGGAGAAAATCCCGCCACGTGCGATTTTTCCTTGTCGATGAAGCTGCGCGGGATCAGCAGAGGAAAAGCCGCGTTCACGTGCCCGGTTGCCTTGAATCTTCTGTCCAGTTGCGCCGTGATGTTTTCCCACAGCGCCCACCCGTACGGCCGCACGATCATGCAGCCGCGCACCGGCGCGTAATCGGCCAGCTCAGCGCGCAACACAAGCTGGTTGTACCACTCCGAAAAATCTTCGGCCCGCGTGGTCAGCTTCAAATCGGACATTTTCTCGCGTCTCTTTTCCGTGCGATGGATTGGTTAGGTTAGGAGACTCACCGTGCGAAGTCAATCCGCGTCGCATCAGGCGTATACTCGCGGCGATTGGAGACGCTCATGAAATATTGTGCACTGTTGTTACTTTTCACTTCCGTTGGCGCAACTTTCGCGCAGCAAACATCTGACGCCGCGAAAGTTCCCGAGATTCCTTTCCGTTCGGTCCCGGATTTTTTGAGGCTACCGCCGGATTTGTACCTCGGCGAAGCGTCCGGCGTAGCCGTCAATTCCAAGGGACACGTATTCGTCTTTTCGCGCGGCAATACCACCGGGCCGGCTTACGGCGCGAGCGCAGCCCAGCTTTTGGAGTTTGGCGCCGACGGCCGCTTCATCCGGGAAATCGGACACAACCTTTATGCCTGGTCCTTCGCCCACACCGTGAAGATCGATTCGCAGGACAACATCTGGGCCACCGATAAAGGCTCCGACATGGTTATCAAATTCAATCCCGCCGGCCGCGTGGTTATGGTTTTTGGCCGCAAGCAGGAAGCCTCGGATGAAGGCACAGGGCCCGTCAAGCATGTGCATCCGCCGCTTCCGCCGGTTGACGGCCTCTTCAGGCAGGTCACGGACGTCGCCTGGGATGCCCAGGGCAACACCTACATCAGCGATGGCTACATCAATTCGCGCGTCGCCAAAGTGGATAAGGACGGCAACTGGCTGAAATCTTGGGGAACTCCCGGAGATGGCCCGGGCCAGTTCAACACTCCGCATAGCATCGCAGTGGACGCGAAGGGAAACGTCTACGTCGCCGATCGCGGCAACCGTCGCATCCAGGTTTTCGATGGCGAAGGAAATTTCCTGCGCCAGATCACCATTGACGTTCCCGCGCCGCCCGATGCGCGCCCTGCAATCGGCAGCAGGCCCACCGCCACCACGGGCACCATGGCGCCCGGCGCTCCTTGGGCGATTTGCATCACGCCCGGCCCCAACCAGGTGCTCTACAGCTCGGACGCCTATCCGGGTCGAATTTACAAGCTGAGCCTCGACGGCAAGCTGCTCGGAATGCTCGGCGAATCAGGTAAGCAGCTCAAGCAATTCGGATGGATCCACGAAATCGCCTGCCCATCCGAAAACGAGCTATACGTAGCGGAACTCCTGAATTGGCGCATCCAAAAGTTGATTCTCGAACCGCCAAAGTAGACCGCAGCGCACTGTCCGTGTACATTGCCGTGAACAAGTGGGGTAAGGAGGCATCGTCCATGACCACGGTCTTTCGTCAGCCAGGTTACTCACGCAGGGAAATGCTGGGAATGCTGGGTGCTGGGGCGGTCGCTGCGATGTTGCCAAGGCTCACGTTGTCAGAGGGCACGACGTTCCCCAAAGGGGCGGTCATCCGAACCGTTCTGAAGGACTATGCACCGGAGGATCTGGGCGGCGGTGCGACCCTCTTCCATGAGCATATGTCGTTAGCGCCAGATTTGGGAACGCGGTTCAACAAGTACTCTCGCGCGACCCGCGAGGCCAATGGCGAGACAACTCCGACGCCTCTGGCACCGCTCCCGGAGTCCGCCGGACCCTTTTTCATGCGTGACGAAAATCTGATGACCGACGAGATGCGCGCCGCCAAATCGGAAGGGATCGCCTGTATCGTGGACGCCGGCCATCCCGATATGGGGCGCGACTTCAATTTCCTGAAAGCGATCTCCACGAAGTCTGGACTTCCGATCGTGGCTGGCGGCGGCTTTTACACTCAGCCCTTTTATCCGCAGGAGATTTTGAGCTGGAGCGAGAATCAGGTTTTCGACGCGCTGATGAAGCAGGTGGATCGAGAGTCGATCGGTGCGTGGGGCGAGATCGGTTCATGGGACTGGATTACCGTCGACGAGCGCAAGGTTTTTCGCGCCGTCGGCCGCGCACAGGCTGTTACCAACATGCCGGTTTTCACCCATACCGGTATTCCTGGAAAATCCGCGCTGGAGCAACTCGATCTGCTGGAAGACGCTGGAGCGAAACCCGAACATATTGCGATCGGGCACTTAGGCAACCTCGTCGACCCGAAGGTCGAAGTGCAAAAGGCGCTTTGTCGGCGGGGATGCTTCATCGGCTTCGATCGCCAGGCTGGCCCGGGAGATGCGCAGCAGGTGCCGATGGTGATAGCGCTCCTCGAAGCCGGCTTCGTGAAGAATTTGATGTTCTCGTCCGACTTCTCGTTTCTTACAAGCACGAAGCATGCCGGCGGCCCGGGCTATGCGCAGACGTTAACCGTGTTCGTTCCTAAGGTAAAAGCGGCAGGTGCGACCGATGCGCAACTCCATACCATCATGGTGGACAATCCGCGCCGCTTCCTGGCTTATGTTCCGAAAAGGCCGCGCAGGGACTAAAGCTGATTCCCGAACCGCTAACGTAGCTTTTGCATGCCTTTCCGTCGAACCTCAATGCGTCATCCCGTAGATAATGTAATTCACCCCGATCCTGTATGCCACAGACGCTTCGTGCTCGGGATAACGGGGGCTATCGGCCCATTCCCACGCATCGCCCACATCCGAATTGTGGCAAATCGCGATCATGATTCGGCCTTTGTCGTCGCGAATCCCGCGCCACTTGGGCGTCGCGCTGTCAGGACCATAGGGCCACCGTGATGGTCCCCAGATGTAGCGCGTCCCAGGGATCTGCACGCGATCGTCCAGATCGTATACGACATGAAATATTTCATCCGAATCTGGCAGATCTTCGATTGGGCGATCCGGAAAGATCATGCGCATTCCCTGGACCAAAACGTCCCACTCGTAATCGCCATGCGAGTCGTCCGCCATCAGAAAACCGCCGCGAAGCAAATATTCGCGTAGACGAGCCGCCTGTTTCTCGCTGAGCCTCCAACCGCCCGGGTCTTCGATGTAAATCCAGGGCCAGTTGTAGAGGTCATCGCTATTGGCATCGACTATTTGTTCCGTGGAGCGGCTTTGCACTCGCGTCAGGCGACGAACGCCCAGGATGAACTGTCGATCGGCCTTCGGCCAATCGGCCGCCCAACGCTCGAAACCATAGCGTCCATATTGATAACCGAGGTCATAGTGGAACCGCGCAAAGGTCCATTCGGCTTTCTCGCGTGGATTCGGCGGCTCGAAAGTCTTGCCGTCCATTTCGATCTCACCCTGTTCACTCTGTTCAGGGACCTGAGCCGCCACCAGCGAGAGGGCCATAAGTAGGATGAGAGGACGAAGTATCATGCCGCAACCCCGCCGACGGGCGAAGTCATCAGATTTGACTCGATCTCCATCATAGTGGTTGCACGCGCTTCGTCCAAACCACTCGGCCTCCACCGACTCTCGGAAATCTTTCATCTTCCAGTGGAAATATCCGCCGTCCTGTATAGAATAGAGCGCTTTGGAATTGCGCGCGGCTAAGTCTGTGGACCTGTCGCGAACGTCTGGAAGATATACGGGAGGTATGCGTTGTGATCGTCGGCGTTCCCAAAGAGAGTTTCCCGGGCGAGCGGCGGGTTGCGCTGGTCCCGTCCGTAATTCCGAATCTCGTCAAAGCCGGTTTGGAAATTCTGATCGAAAAGAATGCGGGAAGCGAAGCAGGGTATCCGGACGCAACGTACACCGAGAAGGGCGCAAAGATCGCGCCCGACCGCGCTACCGTATTCGCCAACGCCGATATCGTCGCGCAAGTGCTCTGCTACGGCTCGAACGACCGCAGCGGAAAAGCCGACCTCCCGCTGATGCGGCGCGACCAGCTTCTCATCGGCTTCTTGCGCCCGCTGGGATCGCGTGAAGTTGTCCAGGAGATTGCGGGCGCCGGCGTCACCTCCTTTTCCATTGAAATGATGCCGCGCACCACGCGCGCACAAAGTATGGACGCGCTCTCGTCCATGGCCACCGTCTGCGGATACAAAGCCGTGCTCATCGCCGCGGACGTGCTCCCGCGCTTCTTTCCTATGCTGACCACCGCCGCCGGTACCATCACGCCCTCGCGCGTCCTGATCATCGGCGTTGGCGTGGCGGGCCTGCAGGCAATCGCTACCGCGCGCCGTTTGGGCGCGGTCGTTTCGGCCTACGACGTGCGGCCCGCCGTGAAGGAACAGGTCCAAAGCCTCGGCGGACGCTTCGTAGAACTGCCTATCGAAGCCAAGGACGCGCAAGATGCTCGCGGATATGCCACTGCACAAGACGAGTCCTTCTACGCCCGCCAGCGCGAACTCATGGGAAAAGTAGTCGCGGAAAGCGACGTAGTGATCACCACCGCAGTCGTGCCCGGGAAAAAAGCTCCCGTGCTCGTAACCGCTCAGATGGTCCGCGGCATGGCACCCGGTTCCGTGATCGTCGATCTCGCCGCCGAACGCGGCGGTAATTGCGAGCTTACTCGTTCCGAGGAAACCATCGTCGATAGCGGCGTCACCATCATAGGACGCATCAATCTCGCGAGCACCGTGCCTTACCACGCGAGTTCGCTCTACGCGCGCAACGTCACCGCCTTTTTGCTGCACTTGGTGAAAGACGGGAGGATCAACCTGAATCTCGAGGACGAAATCACGCGCGACACTTTGCTCACGCGGGGCGGGGACGTGGTAAACGCGCGCGTCCGCGAATTCTTTTCGCTACCCGCGCTGGCTGCGAAAGGCTAAGGAGGAAAAGCGTGCCGTCGGATTTTATCTCCAATCTGTACGTCTTCATTCTGGCGGGCTTCGTTGGATTTGAGCTGATCAAGCGCGTGTCGCCGCTCCTGCACACGCCGCTGATGTCTCTCACCAACGCGCTCGACGCCATCGTCGTGGTCGCCGCGATTATCATCGCGGGACGCCACGAGACCCGCCTTTCCGTCATCCTCGGATTGATCGCCGTCTCCGCATCCTTCAGCAACATGGTTGGCGGCTTCTTCATCACCGACCGCATGCTTCGCATGTTCAAGACCGGCAAGCCCAAAAAATCATGAGCCAGGCCCAAATCCTACAACTCATTGACGCCAGCTACATCGTCGCTGTCGTTTTGTTCATTCTAGCCATCAAGTGGCTCAGTTCGCCCGCATCGGCGCGGCGCGGTGTTCTGGTTGGCGAGATTGCCGCGGCCCTGGCCGTTGGCGCCACCCTGTTCGACCCTCAAGTTGTCCAATACAAGTGGATCATCATCACCCTGATTATCGGCGCGGGCATCGGCATTCCCCTTGGCATGGTCAAAATGACCGCTGTGCCCCAGCGGACCGCTCTCAGCCACGCCTTCGGCGCTCTCTCGGCCTCCATGATCGGTATCGCCGAATATTACGTCGGCATTCCTCACGTTACGCGATTCGGCATGGGAGAAATCGGACTCGAGGTAATCATCGGCTCGCTCACGTTCACAGGCAGCTTGATTGCAGCCGGCAAGCTGCAGGAAATTTTGCCGCAGCGCCCCATCGTCTATAAAGGGCAGAACTTTGTGAGCTTGTCCGTGCTGGCCGCCGCGATTCTGCTGGCCATCGCGCTGGTCGTAAATCCGGAGCAGCCGTATCTTTTTCCCGCGATGGTCGTCGTGTCCCTCATATTCGGCATCCTCCTGGTCACTCCCATCGGCGGAGCTGATATGCCCACGGTCATCTCGCTCTTGAACTCCTACGCGGGCTTTTCGGCGGCACTTCTAGGATTCGTGCTGAATAACAAACTGCTGGTGGTTGCGGGCGCGCTTGACGGTTCTTCCGGTTTCATCCTCTCCGTCATCATGTGCAAGGCCATGAACCGCTCCTTCGCCAACGTCATGTTCGGAGCATTCGGCCAGGTACAAACCTCATCTGCCGCCGCGACCGAAGAAAGGACCGTGCGAAGCGCCTCGGCCGAAGAGGCCGCGGGAATTCTCGAGGCCGCTAGCAAGGTCGTGATCGTGCCCGGATACGGCATGGCCGTCGCCCAGGCACAGCACAAAGTCCGCGAGCTTTACGACGCCCTCACAAAAAAGGGCATCGACGTGCGCTTCGGCATTCATCCCGTCGCTGGCCGAATGCCCGGACACATGAACGTCCTCTTGGCCGAAGCGGATATTCCCTACGACCGCCTAATGGAAATGGACGATATCAATTCCGATCTGCCGCAAACGGATGTCGCGCTCATCATCGGCGCAAATGACGTCACGAATCCCGCCGCACGCACCGACCAGGGCAGCCCGATCTACGGCATGCCCATCATCGACGTGGATAAAGCTCGCACCGTAATGGTCATCAAGCGCAGCATGAACCCCGGCTTCGCCGGAATCGATAATCCTCTTTACTACTTGGACCACACGCTAATGCTCTTCGGCGACGCCAAAGCCTTCGTAGGCGATATCGTCCGGGAGCTGGCTGGTAGTGGACAACATTAGCTTGAAGCATTACGATATCCGCTATATGCTTCGTGTACGAAGCAAGGCGGCTTTGACCCAAAAACTTGATGCGGCACTTTAATACGCCCCTGGTTACATTTCAGAACAGTCCGTACCAGTTTCCCATTGTCCTGCCGCTAACTCGTAAATACGGTAGCTACGCTCCGCTCTTGCTTCTAATGACGAGCAGAAGTCCTGATCGCGTCGGTCCTGATCTACATAGACGCCGTGAAAGGCGAACGCGCGGGACTGATAGGGACCCAGTAAGTAAGCGAGATTTGGCACGAACTTCATCCGACGCTGAACTCGGCGCCAGCCGCGGATAGCAGTCTCGAGATAGTTGCAAGCCTCAGAAGCAGCCAGTGGTTTCGCCGGAGGTTGCCTATCAATGTGGAATTTGAATTGTCCGTGGTTTAAATGGTCGTTTCTCAGTCTTGCGTTCCTTGCGACCGTGCTTGTCGCCAAGCCGATGCAGGCTCAGGGTGGGCCGTCGGTGTACGTCAACGGAACCGAGATCAGAGGTTACCCTGAGGATTGGAGCCATCGTCATGTTGTTTTCTCCAACATTGGCGCCGAGGACGAGGCGGTACAGAAGGGCGAGTACGAGCACTGGCAGAAAGTGGTTAACGAGCCCCGGTACGTGATTCAGCAGTTGAAGAAACACGGCGAAGTGAAAGGACCCGCCGGGATCGACGCGGAGTATCGATCACGCTGGAACGCCGAATCCACTGATCTCCGCTTCGGGGAGCCGCACGGTTTCGTGCCGAGGCACAGACGGATGATGACCAACTCGAACATCAAAGCAGACTGGAGCGAGGCGCTGGGCGGTCCGGGTCTGGCTGGCGGGCAATATCCGGCCAAATTTAACTTCATGACGACCACTGCAAGCTGCAGCGATTATGTCGTGTTCCCAACCGGGGCCGTTGGCTCGGCAAGCCACGCGACGATCGTCGCGTTTAATAGCGTCTACAGCGGCTGCCCGTTGTTTAGCGGGGGGCTTCCGGTGGTGTATTGGGCTTACAACACCGGTAGCGGGTATACGGCGACGACTTCGCCCACGATTTCGCTGGACGGGACTCAGGTTGCCTTCGTCCAGACGAACGGAACCACTGCCAGCCTGGTGTTGCTCAAAATGACAGCCTCAGGCGGCACGGTCGGTGCACCGATCACCCCCACCTCAGTGGTTGTGGGGAGCTATCGCACATGCACGGTTCCCTGCTATACCTCCATTAGCCTAGGCGCCAACGACACAGCTTCGGCGCCGTTTTATGTCTTCGGGACGGCCGACACCCTTTACGTCGGCGACAACACCGGCAAGGTGCACGAAGTGACCGGCGCGTTTCTTGGAAATCCCACCCTGGACCCCGCCGGCTGGCCAGCGACCGCGAGCACGACTACTGCACCCGCATTGACCTCTCCCGTCTATGATTCGGGAGGATCAAACCGCATTTTCGTCACGGACACCGGTGGCTATCTCCACTCATTCACTGTAGCGGCACCGGGTACGGTTACGACCTCCGGCAGGTTGGAGAACAACACGACGAATGTGTTTGAGCCGCCTGTGGTTGATTCCTCCGCGGAGAAAGTTTACGCGTTCGTCGGGTATAGCGGTGACCCCGGCCATACGGGTAATCCCAGCTACATCAACATCTTCCCGGCAGCGGCTCTCGGTCAGGCTGGCTCCGGTGCCGGCGGCACCGACTATGGCACAGGCGTGTACTTTTCGAACGGCGGCACCCATAATCCCAACACCTCGTTTATGCGGATAGGCTCCTTCGACAATCTGTACTACGAAGGCACGGGGAACACCGGGAATCTCTACGTCTGCGAGAACGGGGTCGTCTACCAGGTCCCTCTTGCAACTGTCGCAACTACCGTGGTGGTGAACACCTACAGCACTCCTGTCACGACACCCGGCACGGCGTCGGCATGCGCTCCTGTTACGGAATTCCTGGGCACGAAGGTAGCAACGACGCTTTCTGCGGCGATTACCACAACCGGCCAAACGGTGATCACTGTCACTGCTGGCACAAACATCGCCAACGGCGACTTCCTCCAGATCGATTCTGAGATTATGCAAGTCTCCTCGGGTGGAGGCACGACCTCTCTGACCGTCACTCGCGGACAGCAGGGCACGAGTGCCGCAACGCACGCTAACGGGGCGGCAACACAGGATATCAAGGATTGGCTCTTCACCGCGGTCGCTGGCGGCGCGAGCGGCAACGCAGCGACCGCTGCCGGTTGCACGGGTGCCTGCGTGTTCAACTACCAGGTGGTGGGTGCAGGCACGACAGGCAATCCTACCGCCGGGCTGAATTCGACCGGTGGCACGAGCGGCATCATCATCGATACCTCGTCCACGGCGATCAACGGCGACCAAGAGATCTATTACACGCCACTTGGCGGAACATCTGCTGTTCAGGTGTCCCAGGCGGGCTTGCAGTAGTCGTATTTTTGTTCGTGGCTCTCGGACAGGCTAATTCGCGCCAACAAGCACAGAATGCAGCGCAACATTTAGAGTCCCGATCTGAGCGAGGTAAAATAGATCAACATGAACATGAAGTCCAATGCCCAGAAGCCGCAGCCCGGCTGTCAGGATGACTCAAAAAGCGCCACCAGGAAGCCCTATCAGAAGCCTTCGTTTCAACACGAGCGCGTGTTTGAAACCATGGCGCTCATCTGTGGCAAGCTTGATCCCACGCTGTCTCAATGCCAGGTGAATAGGAAAACGTCCTAGGCGGGCCGCAATCTATGCTGCCAGCTACGAAATGCCGGGCCGCGGTAGAATTGGCGCTCGCGAAAGATGTCCTGCATGCCTTTGGCGAACTCCGGTTCGTTGCTCGAGGTTCGAGCATGCTCCCTTCCATTTTTCCGGGTGACACTCTTCTGGTTTTGCGGCAGCCCACCGCGAGTGTGCGGCCGGGGCACGTCGCTCTTTTCTCGCGCGACGGACATTTTTGTGCCCATCGCGTTGTCCGCCTGGTCGAGGTGGACGCGCAGCCCTTTGTCATTACCTGCGGCGACGCGCTGACGAAGGAAGACTCGCCCGTTCCCGAGCACGAATTGCTCGGCCGAGTCACGGCTCTGTTGCGACGCCGAAACCGGGTCGAGTTGGAGGAAACGCAAACGGTCGTCTCCCAATGTTTGCGATGGGCTGTGCGGCATTGCAGCGTAGGAACCTGGCTACTGCGATGGCATTCGCTGCGTACCCGCCTTGCGCAGCATTTCGGTGCCGGACCTTCGAACTTCCCGAAAAATCTCGAGGAGTGCACGTAAATGGGCCTGGCCTTTTCATCCGCAACCCACAGTGCTGCGATCACAGGTCCCGCGCGAGGGGTCACGGTCGAAATCGGCGGCATCTCAATTCTTCTTCAATCAAACGATGCAGATTTCTGCCGAATGCTCGAGCAGCGCTACACCGGTTTTCTGAATCCCGGGACCGAGCCTGCGTGCTCATTCGAAATTGATCTCCGCCCCCCAGCCGGCCCTTCCGACGACGATGCTCGCGTGTCGCGGCGGGGACATGTCTGGGTTCTTGAGCGCGGCGATTTCCTTGCCGAATGGGACACGCGTTCGCGTTGTGGCTGGATTCGTCAATCGCCGAACCCCTATTCGATCGATACGCTGCTCCGCCTCGTTCATTCCTTGCTCCTTGCGGAAGAAGGAGGATTTTTGCTGCACGCCGCGAGCGCCGTGCGGGGCAGCCGGGCCTTCCTGTTTTCCGGAATTTCGGGCGCTGGCAAAACCACCATCTCGCGGCTCGCTCCCTGGGATGCGAACCTGCTCACCGACGAGATTTCCTACCTGCGGCCCGCCGCGCGCGGCTATCGCGCTTTCGGCACTCCCTTTGCCGGAGAGTTGGCGCGTCCGGGCGAGAACCTTTCGGCGCCCCTCGCCACGCTCTACTTTCTTGAAAAAGGCCCCTCTAACCGCATCGAGCCGATCGGCCGCACGGCAGCCGCGCGGGCCTTCCTTCGCAATATTTTGTTCTTCGCGCATGACGCCGAACTGGTCACGCGCGTGTTTGATTCCGCGCTCAACTTCGTATCGCATGTCGACGTTGCCCGGCTGATCTTCGCGCCCGACGAGCGCGTGTGGACGCTGATCCAATGAGCGAAAAATATATCGCACGCAGCCCCGCCGTCGCGTCTCGCAGGTTCGACGACGAAATGATCGTCATGTCTTCGGTCGATTCCACCTTGTTCAATTTAAGCGAAGTAGCCGCTGTGATTTGGCAGGCCGCCGATGGCCAGACCCCGCTTTCCGTAATCGTCCGCGATCGAGTCTGCGCGGCTTTTGATGTTGCTCCGGACGAGGCGTATCGCGATGCCGACGCGTTCGTCGAGGACTTGGCAAGCCACGGGATTTTGCAAGTCTCGGCCAGCCCGATTCAGGATGCTGGTTCGGCCGCAGGGGATGGCTCATGAGCCTGATGCAAGACTTGAATGCCAAGGCGCTGCGCTTGGGTCTCCCCCTCAGCGTCCACCTTGATCTCACCTATCGCTGCAACGAGCGCTGCGAGCACTGCTATCTCGAACACGACGACCGCGGCGAAATGTCCTTGGCGGAAATTCGCGCCCTCTTGCGCGATCTTGCAGATGCCGGCGTGTTTTTCCTCACCCTCAGCGGCGGCGAGCCGCTCATGCGGCGCGACTGTTTCGAGATTATCGAGAGCGCTCGCGCCCTCCGTTTCAACGTAAAGCTCAAGACCAACGCGGTAATGGTGCGTGAGAAGGAAGCCCGGCGCCTGCGCACATTGGGCGTCGAACAGGTGCAGATCAGCCTCTATTCGCACCGGCCGGAGGTGCACGATGGCATCACCAAGCTGCCCGGTTCCCTGAAGCGTACCATCGCGGGGATTCGCTTGCTCCGGTCCGCGGGATTGCGAGTTACGCTCGCGAACGTGTTGATGCGCAGCAATTTTCAGGATAGTGCGGGAGTGCGTGCCCTCGCCGCGGAAGTGGGCGCCCACTACACTCTCGATCCCACGATTACTCCCATGATGGACGGAAGCACTTCCGTGCTGCGCTTTCGAGTGCCTCCAAAACAGCTCAGGGAAGTTTTCGAAGACCCAAATCTCGTCGGCAATGTCGAGCAGTTCTGCGCGCCTCCTCCACCCGTGGATGACGGAGCCCGCGAAGGATTCCCTTGTAGCGCGGGGCACACCGCCTGCTACATCTCGCCCTACGGTGATCTTTTCCCCTGCGTGCAGTTCCCGTTGCCCTGCGGCAATGTCAGACACCAGAAGTTTATCGACATTTGGAAGGATTCGCAGCAGCTTGCCGAAGTCCGTTCCATCCGCGGAAAAGACTTGCCCACATGTTCTTCCTGCGCGCATCTCGGAACCTGCACACGCTGCCCAGGCCTGGCCTACATGGAAGGCAATATGCGCGGCCCTTCCTCGGCCGATTGCGAAAAGTCTTTCGTCCGGACAGGCATTACGACCGCCGGCATGTTCGCACGCCAAGCCGCCGGCATCCCCCCGCCAGGCCTCATCCAGATCGAATCTCTCCATTAGTCATTCTGAATCCTCTGTTTGCTCATGGGCCGGGGCAAGTACCGTATTGATCTTCGCTTCGCTCGATGGCATGTTTGTTAACGATGACCCTGAAGGCTCGCCACACAGGAACTTCCTTCACTCGCACGCTTACAATAAAAACTTCGCGGAAGACCGAGCTAAAGCGGGTTACACCCGAAATCGAGTCGCTGGTGCGCGAATTCGGATGCTCCACCGGCATCTGCTATTTGTATGTGCCGCACACCACGGCTGGCATTCTCATCAATGAAGGCGACGATCCCGCGGTAGCGCGCGATATCGCAGCCACGCTCGACCGCCTAGTCCCCCACCACGGCGACTACAAGCACGCGGAAGGCAACTCGGACTCGCACATAAAAACGGCCATCGTCGGCTCCTCTGAAACCATCTGGATCGAAGACGGGCGACTAGTCCTCGGCCGTTGGCAAGCCATATTTTTCGCCGAGTTCGATGGACCGCGCACTCGCGAACTGCGCGTCAAAATCGTCCCCGACCCCTCCGCCAGCTCGCATCGGTGAAACGGGCCAGCCTCGCTTCTGTGTCGGCGAGCGCGACACTTCAGCATTGCGGTAAAGCGCTGCCTCGACCGCCCCAGCACCTCAAAAGCCAAGAGCGGACTGCGGCGTTCCTTACATCTTCAAGGCGAAATCCACGATCGAGCGGATGGCGACGCCGGTTGGGCCTTTGGCGAGCCAAGGACGGCCTTCGTCGACCCAGCAGGTTGAGGCAATGTCGAGATGGACCCACGGCGTGTCGTCGACAAATTCCTTGATGAACCATGCGGCCGTGCTGGCGCCGCCACCCTTACCACTGCCAGTGTTGCGAATATCAGCGATGTCACTCTTGATCATCTGCTGGTATTCGTCGTCGATGGGCATAGGCCACATTTTTTCGCCGGTAGCTTTGGCGCTCTGGAGAAATTCGTCGAGGTATTCGCGCGGCGTGCCGAAGGCTCCTACGTGGACGTTGGAGAGCGCGACTTCGATTGCGCCGGTGAGCGTGGCGGCGTCGATCAGGTGCGTGCAGCCGAGCTTGCGGGCGTAGAAGACCCCGTCGGCGAGGATCAGGCGCCCTTCAGCGTCGGTGTTGATCACTTCGATGGTTTTGCCGGACATGGCCACCTGAACGTCGCCGGGTTTTTGGGCGCGGCCGCCTGGCATATTTTCCGTCGACGGAATCACGGCGATCACGGAAATAGTCGGCTTGAGCGCGGCGATGGCACGCATCGCGCCCAGCATGGTGGCGCCGCCGCCCATGTCGTATTTCATTTTCTCCATGTTGTTCGCGGGCTTGATCGAGATGCCACCGGTATCAAAGGTGACGGCTTTCCCCACCAGCCCTAAAACCGGCGCACCCGGCTTCGGATTCATCGGCTCATATCGCAGAACGATTACGCGCGGCGGTTCGACACTTCCTTGCGCAACACCGATAAGCGCGCCCATTTTCAGCTCGGCGATTTTTCGCTCGTCGAGAATTTCGATTCCGAGGCCGGCCTCTTTGGCCATGGCCTCGGCGCGGGCGGCCAGGATGCGTGGCGTCATTTTATTGGAGGGTTCGTTGATCAGATCGCGGGCGAAATTTTGCGATTCGGCGATTACCTTACCCTGATTGATGGCGGCCGTGAGGTCGACTCCAAGGCCCGCATCGAATCCGGCAAGCCCGACGGATTGAATCTCCCGATTTTTCTTTTCGGAGCGGTATTTATCCGATTCGAAATCGGCGGCGATCAAGCCTTCGACGACGGCCTGCGCAGCCGATGGATCGCGTTCGCCTTCGCGCGCGAGAAAAACGATTTTCTTCGCGCCGCGCGATTTCAACTGGCGCACAGCCGTCCCGGCGATTTTGCGAAGATCGGAGGAGGAAAATTTATCTGGCTTGCCAGCGCCCACGAGGAGCAGTTTTCGGGCGGCGAGGCCTTCGGGGAAATGAAGCAACAGGGTCTCCAACATTTTTCCGGTGATCTCGCCATTCGAGGCGAGCGAGCTGAGGCGGCCCTTCATCGCGCCATCCATTTCACCAAGAAGCCCGTCAAACTTATTTTCCTTATCGAAGACGTAGGTAACCAGAGCGTCGGCTTGAATGGCGGCAAAAGGCTGAGTTTCGAGTTGGATCTGCATGTGTTCCTTTCAGTTTCGGTTGAATTGCGCCCGTGCAGTCAGCGCCGGCGAGAGCGATAGATTGCGTCATCGGCTTCGCGTTTGGCTTCCTTGCGGCGTTCGGATTCGCGCCGGTCGTGAAACTTTTTGCCTCGGGCTACTGCGAGCTCGCATTTCGCGATTCCGTCGCGGAAATAAATCTTCAAGGGAACAATCGTCATGCCCTTCTGTTGCGTTTGCACAATCAGTTTATCGATCTCCCGGCGATTGAGCAGCAACTTGCGTCTTCGAAGGGGATCGTGATTCCGGGGTCCGCCGGGCTGGTATTCCGGAATGTGAAAGTTTACCAGCCAAGGCTCCCCAGCGCGAATCTCAGCATAGGCCTCTCGCAATGTGCCTTTTCCTTCACGAAGAGTCTTGACCTCGGTGCCTACCAGGATCAAGCCCGCTTCGAGAGTATCCAGCAGGTCATAATTGTAGGATGCCGCTCGATTCTGCGCGACGATCTTATTGCGCTCCTTATCTCCCTTTTTTCCTCCATTCATGGTGCCGCAATGATAGCCGCCGCGCACGATAGCCTGCAAGTTACGTCACCTGTGCACGTTCCGTAATGAACCAGCTTTTGAGGCTGTTAACGCGGAGGTCACAAAATAAAGATCGTCAGAAATAACCGGCAACGGTTACGTTTTCTTGTCGCATCATAGGGCGGGTGCTAGACTCCCTGAGACCAAGCCCAATTTTTCGGAGGTTCCGGTTGCGCCGTTCACCGCTTTTGCCGCTTTTGGCACTCGCCATGGTCGTGCTGGGTGGCTGTCCCAAAGGAAATCAAGACTATAACGCGGGCCGGAAGGCCGAGACGTTGCAGGACTACGACACCGCCCTGGTTGACTACCAGCGCGCTCTGCGAACCGACCCTTCCAACGCCGAGTACAAGCTCCGCGAAATGCACACGCGCTTTGCCGCCGGCCAATTCCACCTCGAACAAGGCGAGAAAGCACTGAAAGCAGGCGATCTTCAGCTCGCGCTCGCAGAGTTCCAGAAGGCCGCCGCGATCGATCCTTCAAATGGCGCTGCAGACCAGGAGCTGAAGAAAACGATGGACCTGCTGGCCGCAAAGAGCGCCGCGGCAACCTCGAAGAGCATAAATCCGAATCCGTCCGAGGATTCAGACCTGCTGGCGGCGCCGCCGGAGTTGAAGCCTGTTTCGACCGAGCTGATCAATCTGAAGATGACCAACGATGCGAGAGTGGTCTTCGAGACAGTCGCCAAGCTGGCGGGATTGAGCGTGATTTTCGATCCGGACTTCACATCGCGCCGAATTGCGGCGGACCTGCCAAACGTGACGCTCGAACAAGCGCTGGACGCCGTCGCGTTTGAGAGCAAGTCCTTTTGGAAGCCGCTCACGAGTAGCGTGATCATCGTGGCGCCGGACAATCCTCAAAAGCGCCGGGACTTAGAGGATGAGGAGGTCAGGACCTTTTACTTGTCGAATACGCTGACGCCGCAGGATTTGACGGAAGTCGTGACCGGATTAAGACAACTCCTCGATATGCGGCGGGTGCAACAGGTAAACGCGCAGAACGCGATCGTGATCCGGGATACTCCGGACAAGCTCCTTCTGGCATCGAAAATCATCCGCGACATCGATAAAGCGAAACCCGAGGTGCTGGTCCACGTGCAGGTGCTCACCGCGAGTGTGGACCGGTTACGCGACCTAGGAATTCTCCCGGGGCAGAGTGCTACACTGACGTTCACTCCAGTTTGTTCGAATCAGCCGACCAACAGCGGCTGCACCAGCTCGAGCAGTTCAAGCACCTCCGGTACTCCGGCCACGCCACCGCAGATTGCACTGAATAGCCTGAAAAATCTCTCGACAGCGGACTACAGCCTGACGCTGCCGGGCGCTACAGCAAATGCCATTCTAACCGACAACAAAACGAGGATCATTCAGGATCCCGAGGTCCGCGTGAGCGACGGGGAGAAGGCCACTCTAAAGATCGGAGACCGAGTCCCCGTGGCGACGGGCAGCTTTCAAGCAGGCGTCGGAGTGGGGACCAGCTCGATCAATCCTCTCGTTAACACCCAGTTCCAATACATCGACGTCGGAGTGAACATCGACGTAACGCCGCGCGTGCATCCCGACGGCGACGTCAGCATGAAGCTTTCTATCGAAGTGTCGCAGATTACGGGCACCAGCAACATCGGCGGGATCAACCAACCGGTTATCAGCCAGCGTAAGATCGAGCACGACATTCGGCTGAAAAACGGCGAGGTGAGCGTGCTGGGCGGATTGATCGAGCGCACCCAGACTAAGAACGTCAACGGCATTCCGGGTGTCGCGCAGCTCCCTCTCTTCCGTTACCTTTTCTCGGATAACAGCAACGAAGTTAAAGAAGATGAAGTGCTGATCGTATTGACGCCGCACGTGCTGCGGCTGCCTTCAATTACGGCGGAGAACCTCAGGACATTAGCGGCTGGGACGGACACGGACGCCCGCGTATACCGCGACGACCAAGAGGGTATCCCCACGCCGGCGATTCCTAATGCGCCAACCACATCCGTCCCATCGCAACCGGTTCCGCCAGCCGGCACAACGCCTGCCGCGCAACTGCACTTCGATCCGTCAGCCGCGACCCTGAAGCCAGGCGATACGACCACTCTTGGCCTGGCGATCTCCAACGTCAGCGATCTTTATTCGATCCCACTTTTGATACATTACGATCCAGCGGTGGTACAAGTTGAGGAAGTGCGCAACGGCGGCTTTCTGTCCGGCGGCACGCAGGAAATCGCGATCGTACAGCGCATCGATGCGCAGCGGGGCGAGGTGGTCGTTTCGGCAACGCGGCAGCCGAATACGCCCGGTGTGAACGGCTCCGGCACATTACTCGGTATCGTGGTGCGAGGCGTGGCTCCCGGCAAGACCGCCTTGCAGATTCTTCAGGTCAATGCGCACAACTCCCAGCAGCGTACGATCCCAGTCGTCTCCGGAGAAGCTACGATACAGGTACAATAGGCTGTATGGGCGGTCTATCACGCGGCCAAATCGGCGCCGAGCTAAAGCGAACAGCAGATGCGCGCAAGCGCGTTCGAGGCAGCGAAGCCGGTCTAACCCTTCTCGAATTGATCGTGGCTTGTGCCATCCTGGTGGTGCTGGCCACTGTGGCGATGCCGATGGCGCGTGTTACCGTCGTCCGGCACAAAGAAGAAACGCTTCGCTACGATCTGCGCGAAATGCGCGACGCGATCGATCACTATAAGGACGACGCGGACAAAAACCTAATCCAGGTGCAGGCGGGAACCGAAGGATATCCTCCCGACTTGCAAACGCTGGTGAACGGGGTTCAATTGACCAATGCCCAGGACAAGGACAAGAAGGTTCGATACCTTCGTGAAATCCCCAAGAACCCCATGACGGGCAACCAGGATTGGGGATTGCGATCCACGCAAGATGATCCCGATTCGAAGTCGTGGGGTGGGCAAGACGTGTTCGATGTGTACAGCCAGTCAGCGGGCACAGCGCTCGACGGGACAAACTACTCGGATTGGTAACCGGCAGGACGCTTAACCAGAGGATCGTTCATGAACGCAGCACAAGACACGGCCGAACGAAGACGGGGCGGGCAAAGAGGGTTCACGCTGCTTGAGGTATTGATGGTTGCGGCGATTATCGTGATCCTGGCGACAATCAGCGCGGCACGATACGATCAGGCGATGGTTCGAGCGCATGAAGCGGCCTTGACCCAAGACCTTTCCGAGATGAATAAGGCAATTCAAAATTACACGGCGGATAAAGAGGCAGCGCCCACATCGCTCGACGACCTCGTCCAAGCGCAATATCTGGGAAAAATTCCGAACGATCCGATTTCCGGCGCCTCGGACTGGACCACCGAGAATTGCGATTTGCTCGTGAATGCCGATCAAAACTCAACTGGCATTTGCAGCGTACACTCCTCCTCCGACAAGGTCTCGCCCTTTACAAACACGCCTTATAGCTCCTGGTAAACGCGCCGGCAGCCGATGGGAATCCGTGCGTTCGCGATTCTGGCCCTGGGGATGATGCTTTTGCCGCAATCTGTTGCTTCGTCAACTCAAGTTCAGTCCGATATTCCGTCCGTGTATCAGACGCTCGCCGGTTATTTCCCCATTGGCGCGGCGATTTGGTCTGGCGATCTCAGCGGACCACACGCCGAGCTTCTTGCGAAACACTTCAACAGCATCGTGGCCGAAAACGCGATGAAAATGGCGTACCTGGAACCCACCGAAGGTGTATTTGATTTTAGGGCGGCGGATGCGCTCGTCGACTTTGCCGAAACTCACCACATGCTGATCCGTGGCACTACGCTCGTGTGGCACGAGCAAAATCCGCCCTGGCTGTTCAAGGATGCCGACGGCAACGATCTCCAGCCCAGTCCGGAAAGTAAGGCCCTCCTGCTACAACGGCTCAACACTTACATTCGAACCGTGGTTTCGCACTACAAGGGCGACGTCTATGCGTGGGACGTGGTAAACGAAGCCATCGATCCCGCTCAGCAGGACGGTTTCCGCCGTTCTCGGTGGTTCCAACTCACTGGTACGGGCTACATCGATAAGGCCTTCCGCGCCGCTCACGAAGCCGCGCCTCACGCCAAACTCTTCATCAATGATTACGACACGACCGATCCCACAAAACGCAAATTCCTCTACAACTTGGTTCGGGACTTGAAGGCTCGCGGGGTGCCGATCGATGGCGTCGGCCACCAAATGCATATCAATATCCGCTGGCCGACGGTTGAAGCAATCGCGGAAACGATCCATATGTTTTCAGCGCTGGGCGTCGATAATCAAGTCACCGAATTAGACGTCAGCCTTTATGACAACTCTACGGATTCCTGCCCGGCCATATCGCATGATGTACTGATAGAGCAGGGTTACCGCTATCGCGATCTTTTTCAGACCTTTCGCGACCTAAAAGGCGAACTCAGCGGGGTCACGCTCTGGGGGCTCGCCGACGACCACACTTGGCTTAAGAAATTCCCAATTGCGCGATTGGACCTGCCTTTGCTCTTCGACGAGCACCTGCAAGCCAAACCTGCCTATTGGGGAATTGTTGATCCTGCGCGGCTGCCTGTTCGACCGGTTAGCGCCAAGTCCGCGGCTGAACCCGCAACACCACCTTGTTCGAAGCCATGAGCTACCAAAATAAAAACGGGAGGCCAAGCCCAAAGGCCTCGCCTCCCGGGGTGGGTGGGGTTTGTTGCCGAACACTCAGCATGGAATTTTGGTGTTCCGCGCCTGGGTGAACCGGCAAACCGGCCTTGAGCCGGTGCCACGTATGCCCCACCTTTATCACGGGCCCGGAAGGGGTGTCAATGTTAATTGCGGGGGGTCAATTGCGGGGCGGGAGAGGGAGGGTCAAGCCAATCGTTGATTGCAGCGCCAAGGGCGTCCAGATGGCCGGTGAAGAAATGGTCCGCACCTTCAACAATCACGAGGTTCTTGGGCTCCTGGATTGTTGCGAAGAGGGCCTCGATATTCGCTCGGGAGCCGAATTGGTCCTGGCCACCTTGGATGATCAACTTGGGCTTGGCGCAGGTGCGCAGGTAGCTTAGGTCAATGTTGTTGTCGACCGGTAAGCCCAGGCCGATCAGCCTGTTTACTCGCGCGTCTCCACAACCGACTCGAAGCCCGACCCATGAGCCGAAACTGAATCCGGCAAGAATGATGGGTTTGCCGGGAAACTCCACCGCCAGGTAATCCAGGGCTGCGCCGACGTCCGCTTGCTCGCCGATTCCGCGGTCGTGCACGCCTTCGCTTTGCTCTACTCCGCGAAAGTTGAAGCGCAACACGGCCGCGCCGCGCTGGTGCAGAGCCTTGGCAGCTTGGAAGACGACTTTATTGTGCATCGTGCCGCCGTAGAGTGGATGGGGATGGCAGACCACGGCCACGAAGCCCGGCTCGACAGCGGAGGCCGTCCAGAGGGTTGCTTCGAGGCGGCCTGCGGGTCCTTCGAGAAAGATACCTCGATGGAAGACCTCGGGCATTCGCAAGCCTAAGGTTGCGGCACCCGTGCTATGGGCACGAACACACTGCCACATTGCCGTTCACGCGAAAGCATGCATTCATCGTAGCGGCAGTAAACGAATTGGTCAAATAGCTTCGTCCTCCATTCGCTCTGGAAATGCGTTGCAGCAGCCTGGCGAGCAATGATAACTTTAGCGCAGGTGCGGGGAAGCGGAGGGCTCATGGCAGACGGTGTGGAAAGGCGCGCTGCCCGACGTTTCTCGATGATGTTGCCGTTGAAAGTGCGATTCTCGGCGGAAAACGGCGTCACCGAAAAATCGGGCGAAACGCGAGACGTCAGCTTTCGCGGCCTGTATTTCCTGATCGAAGCGAGCCTTGAAACTGGCAGCTCGATCGAGTTCGTTCTCACGCTGCCGCAGCAGATTACGCTCGCGGGCGACGTGCACATTCGTTGCTACGCGCGTGTCCTGCGCGTGGACTCGCACAACGGCAGGCGGGGCGTCGCAGCACGAATCGAGCGCTACGAATTCCTTCCAGCGTCGGCGTAGAGTTAGGTAATTCGCATCGCCGCGTAGAAAATCTCGCTGAAAAATTCCTTCTCTTATGTCCTCCCCTGACGCAAGATTTACCCTCGGGGTCTCGCATGGCGCGACACACGCTGCTCATTGACGCGGACGACACACTTTGGGAAAACAATATTTTCTTCGAGAAGGCGATCGACGATTTCATTTCCCAACTCGAGCATCTCGGTTACACGCGCGAATATATTCGCCATATCCTGAACGAAACTGAACGCAGGAATATCCGCCAGCACGGGTATGGCGTACGCAGCTTCCGACGGTCGCTCGAAGACACGTATCTGAAGCTGGCGGGGAATTCGGCGCGGCGCGAGATCGTGAAAGAAATCGAGCGCGTGGCGCTGGAACTGGAAAGCACCCCTCCCCACATAATGGACGGGGTCCCCGAAACCCTTGTCTATCTTTCGAAGCATCATCGGCTGATCCTGCTCACCAAGGGCGAGCCTGCCGAACAGGCTGCCAAAGTCGAGCGATCCGGCTTGCAGTCTTATTTTGAAGCCATTGAAATCGTGCTGGAGAAGGATTCAGGCACTTACGGCCGGATCATCGATCAATTCAAAATCGTCAAATCACACGGCTGGATGGTCGGAAACAGCCCGCGCAGCGACATCAACCCCGCGTTGCAATCAGGCCTAAATGCCGTGTTCATCCCTCATTCCGCCACCTGGGAACACGAAAAATCGGAGCTCGAGAGCGGGACGGGGAAATTGCTGATCCTTTCCGCATTTCGTGACTTGCGCGGGCATTTTTAGCGGCCGCCACATCTGCAGTCCAATTTGTCCTGTGCACGCGGGTCTTCACTGCTTTCCGTCAACCCTCTTACCCGATACGATCGAGTGATGGAGGATGCCAAATTGCTAGCTGATTACCGCCATGAATTTGCCGATTTCGAAGGCGTTACGTATCTGAACGCCGCTCTTCAGGGGCCGATGCCGCTTGTGGCAGCTCGCGCGGCGAAAGTTGCGCTCGAGTGGAAAAAGAGGCCCGACCGGTTGCCGGATTCCGCGTACTTTGATCTTCCCGACCGCGTACGCGAGAAGGCGGCCGCGTTGATCGGGGCCCGAGCCGATGAAATCGCCGTGACCACAGGCGCCAGCGCGGGTCTCGCTTCCGTTGCAGCCAGCATCGACTGGAAGCCGGGCGACGAAGTGTTGGTCGGACGCGGCGAGTTTCCGGCGCATTTCTCAACTTGGCTGCGCTATCAACAGGCCGGGAAACTTCGAGTGCGCGTCATCACTCCGAAGGGCCGCTTCATTACAGCCGATGATTATGTTGACCACATCGGGCCGCACACACGCGTCGTTTCAGCGAGCCTGGTGCGGTTCGATAATGGCGCAAGGCTAGACGCACGTCGGGTCGCGCAAGCCTGCGGGAAATTCGGCGCCGCGCTGCTCCTCGATATGTCTCAGTGCGCGGGAGCTATGAAGCTGGATATTCGTCACTTGGGCGCAGCCATGGCGGTCTGCAGCGGATATAAGTGGCTCCTTGGTCCGTATGGCACCGGATTTTTCTGGGTTGCAAATGAATGGATTGAACGTTTGACGTTGGGTTCCGTCTACTTCATGGCGCTCGAAGGCGCGCGAAATTTTCATGCGCTGCGGATCGAAAATCAACAGCCCGTTCCTGGGGCGCGCCGCTGGGACTCCGCGGAGACAGCCAATTTCACCAATCTCACCGCGTTCGATTCGTCGCTGGACCTTCTCTCGCGCATCGGCACGGATGCGATCGCGGCTCACACCCGCTCGCTTGTGGACGAGTTGATCGAGTGTCTACCCGCCACGCGCTGCAAGCTTGCTTCCCCGGAAGAGTACGGTCGACGCGGACCGTACGTGTGCATTTCCGCGTCCGACTCCGGCGATACCCCGGCGCTTTACGAGAAACTGCGAAGCGCGCAGGTGCATGTCAGCTTGCGCGAGAATGCGCTGCGCATCTCGCCGTACATCTACAATACGCGCGAGCACATTTCGCGGCTGATTAAAATCTTATCGGAGTAGCTGGCCTTGCGTACGCTATCGAGAGCCGTAATCTCGCGGGTCCTGGTAAAGGAAGGGGATGTGCACGACGGCCTCAACGTCCACTGGACGGCCTGCGCGCGCCGCCGGACGGAACTTCCATTCGCTGAGCGCTTGGATTGCATTTTGGTCCAGTTGCGGGTCGAGCCCCCGAACAACCTGAATGCTATCGACCGAACCATCCTTGCGAATAATCGCATAGAGAACCACTTCGCCTTCCACGTGGGCTTTGATCAGGTCGGATGGATATTTCGGGTCGGCCTTCCGAATGGGGACTGGTCCCGCGAGGCGCTCCCGCGGCGCGACGGACGGTCGGTCATCTTCGTCCAATTCCGCAAAGCTTAGAATCCAGCTTCCGCTGGCGCTGGTCAGATTCGGGAGATTCACGTCCATCGTGTACACCTCGCTGCCGGACAGAATTTTTTCAGGCGGCAGGCTCGGATCGAGGGCGCTCACATTTGGCGGTCCTCGCCGGGAACTACCGGACGGCTGATAAGAATTCGGTGGATTCAGATTCAAAGTGTTCAAACGGCTGCCTGATGGGGCGATGCCTCCCCGGCTGGACGACGCGCCACCTCCAGCGATACTGATCGCTGCGGGGAGCGAACCTGAATTGGACCCGGCACCCGGGCCGCCAGTCGCCGAGGACGCGGCGCCGTCACCAGTGCCCGGTCCCGTCGAATGATTTGCCGCGTTGGCAACGGCTCCTGGCTTTTTACCTTCTGGCCAAGTCGAAATTCGCGCAGCCAGATTCCCTGCGGGTACTTCGACAGCTGGAGCGGGCGGACCTGGTGTTGCGGAGAGCGCAATGATCCGACGGCTGCTGTTGCTATCTGCGGTGTCGATTTCAGGCCCGGCTGTGGCTTCCGCGCGGGTTTGGCGCTGCCGCGTAACCGGCGCCGACATGGCGCTTACCGGCATTTTGGGACGTAGGATCGCACTGGCCTTCGAAACGATATTGAAAGGAACCAGATCCTTGGCGGGGTTCGGAACTTCCGGCGCGGCATCATTCCAAATTGCGCGATGCCGAATTTTCGGCGCTGAGTTCGCGACGGACAATTGGAACTTCGGTTTCTGCGGCTGATCGCTGGACCACTGTACGATGTTCGGCAGTTGCGGCACGACCTTCGGAGGGGCGCTCGGCGCGTCCGGTCGTATCAGAGTTTGTCTGGGATGCGTTACGCGCACGGGAATCGAAAGGATGGCCTGCCGCGCGCGAGAAGCGTCCGCGCCCGGACTTTTAGCAACGCTGGGAGCAATAGTTTTTGGTTTCTCGCGGGGGGCGGGGACGGGAGCAGGCAACGAAATTCGCGGCAGATCAGGCTGTTCGCCGGACCATGTTAATTCGATTTGCACCGGAGCAAGCGTGGGAGTCTGCTCGGGCAGGAAACCCGAAATGGGCAGGATCAAAAGCCAAATCACCGCAACGTGCCACAAAGATGACGCCGTGAAAGCTTTGCCCGGAACGCTGCCGCGTATCCAATCGACGTGAAAACCGCGGTCTTTTGTGAGGTCGGCTTCTTTCGGCGCGCGCGGCCCGCTGACGAAACCACGCAGGCTGCTAACGAATTCCGCTCGCGGCGATTCCCAGTCGATCCCGAGGTCGAGGCGAGGCAGTCGCGAATGCGGCTCCAGCTCGATCAAAGAATCCACGGGCGGCTGTTGGTCGCGCTGCAAAAGAGTGTGCATCGCTTCAAGCATTATACGTCGAGCTGATTGGATGCGCGTCAGCTAAGCTGCGGCTGCCAGGCGATAGAAACTCAGGGCCGCTTCTCCCTGTTCGACCAACCGAGTGCGCTCCAGGCGATCCAGCCGCTCGATGAGTTGCGTTTTGCTGCTGTGTTCCACGATCACCATGCCCTGAGGCGCGATCAAATGTGATGCGTCGAGGAACTCGAGTGTGGCCATATGTTCGTCGGTACTCTCGTACGGCGGATCGAGGAAAATGAAATCGGCAAGCACGCGCCGCTCTGCGAGCTTCTCCAAAGCTCTCACCGCATCCGCTTCGATGAATTCAGGGCCGGGGAAAATAGCGAGCGCACCCAGATTCTCGCGCAGCAATTTGGCTGCCTTGTCATTCGATTCGACGAAAATTACCTGGCGAGCTCCCCGGCTAATCGCTTCGATGCCGATCGCGCCGGTGCCCGCATACAAATCCACGAAAAGTGAATCCGCGATCGAAGGACCGAGAATATTGAAAAGCGTTTCGCGCAAGCGATCGCTGGTCGGCCGCAGCGGCAGAAGCCCCGGGCCCTTCAGCTTCCGGCTGCGGAATTTTCCCGCTATTACGCGCACGCCTTCATCCCACAGACGCTAGTTGGTATCGCTTCTGCCAAGCTGGGCTCACCGATTCCAGCCGGCTGACCACTTTGCCGGCCTGCTCCGGATTTTCAGCCACGGCGAACGCCTCGCGACGCGCCAGTTCTAGCAGTTCATGGTCTCTCAGTGGCTGGGCAAACGAAAAGGCCGCGTCGCCGTGTTGCCGGGTGCCAAAGAATTGACCGGGACCGCGCTGCTTCAGGTCGCGTTCGGCTATTTCGAAGCCGTTCGACGTGGCGACCATTGTCTCGATCCTCTCTCGCGCATCTCCGGTGATCGTCTTGGGAGCGACGAGGATGCAGTACGATTTTTCCGATCCCCGTCCGATACGTCCGCGAAGCTGGTGAAGTTGCGCAAGACCGAAACGGTCAGCGTGCTCGATCACCATCACAGTCGCATTGGGCACGTCCACGCCGACTTCAATCACCGTTGTCGCCACCAGAATATCCAGTTCCCGATGCCTGAATCGCTCCATCACCGCGTCTTTTTCCTCGTTTTTCAGGCGCCCATGCAGCAACCCCACACGCACGTTCGAGAACACGGTCTTCGCCAGGCGCTCGTATTCCGCCGTGGCCGCTTTCAACTCCTGCTTCGATTCTTCGATCACAGGATAGAGCACAAACGCTTGTCGCCCGCGCCCGATTTCGCGCCGCAAGAACTCCCACGCGCCCGGCAATTGGGCATCCGACGTCCAGCGCGTCTCAATTGACGTCCGTCCCGGCGGCATTTCGTCGATCACGGAAAGATCGAGATCGCCGTAGAGGGTTAGCGCCAAGGTGCGTGGGATAGGAGTCGCGGTCATCACCAGGACATGCGGCGCGGTGCCTTTCTCGATCAGCCGTTTCCGTTGCAGCACTCCGAAACGGTGCTGTTCGTCTACGATCGCAAGTCCCAGCCGATGGAATTTCACCGGATCTTCGATCAGCGCGTGCGTGCCGACCAGTAGCTTCGTTTCGCCGCTCTCCACGCGTGCCAGCACCGCCTCGCGCTCCGGGCGCTTCTGGCCGCTCACGATCAGATCGATGCCGTATCCGGAGGGTTCCAAAATGCGCCGAGCCGAGAGAAAATGTTGCGCAGCCAGAATTTCAGTAGGGGCCATCAGCGCCACCTGGCAGCCGTTTTCGATAACGATTGTCGCCGCCTCGAGGGCCACAATTGTTTTGCCGCTTCCCACGTCGCCCTCCAGCAGCCGGTGCATGGGGTATTCGCGTTCTAGATCGGCGGCGATTTCGCCCAGCACTCGCTTCTGCGCGGCTGTCGGCTTGAAGGGAAGGATTCGCTTCAACGCCTCGCGTATCTTCTCTTCCCGGACGCGCATCACGATTCCGTGCTGGCGATGTTCCTTTTGCCGTCGCAGCGCGAGCGCAAGCTGGTAATAGAAGAATTCCTCGAAGATCAATCGCATCTGGGCGGGACTGCGAAAGCTGTTCAGCAGCTCTAGATTTTCGTCCTTCGGCGGAAAATGCGCGTAGAGCACCGCCTCGCGGCGCGTGGGAAAACGGTGCCGTTCCCGCACTTTTTCGGGCAGAGGATCGGGAGCGTCGCCGTCGAAATTCAACAGCACTCCGTAAATGATCCGCCGCAGCATCCGCGAGCTGATTGCGCCAATCGCTTCGTAGATCGGTACGATGCGGCCCACCTCCGTGGAATCCGCTGCGCCCTGATCGCTCCCCACAAGCTCGATCTGCGGATTCACCATTTCGATGCGCCCCGGCCGATACGCGTCCAGATCGGCCTTCCCGTGCAGCACCAGCCGCTGTCCTTCTTTCAATCGCTGCTGGAGATATGTGCCATGAAAAAAACGCGCATGCAGTGCGCCGGAGCCGTCTCTCACTGTCACGTGAAATACCGGGCTGCGGCCTCGCACAAATCGAACCGTGTTGCCACTAGCAACCTCTGCAAGCACCGTATGAACCTGCCCAGGCACAATTTCTGCAATCGGCGTGAAATGTATGCGGTCCTCGTAGCGGAAGGGCAGATAGCTCAGCAGGTCGGCCACCGTTCCGATTCCGCGTTCCTCTAAAATTGCGGCTCGCTGCGAACCGACTCCTCGCAAGTATTTCACCGGATTGGCAAGTGTTACCGTCATCGCATGGTCACGCGAGGGAATGATCCAATTGCCGAACGAATATGCTTACTTGCCGTCCACGGAAAATGCCAGCAATACATTGCCGGGAGCGCTTCCTTGAAAGAAGTATCCGGAATTTACGTACACAATCCCCGCCACCACCACCGCGCCAGGACCGTCGAGCGATCCTCCGTGAGCCTTAACCCCGTTCACCGTTTGATAGTCGCGCTCGGTATCCACATCCCACAGAATTTTGCCGTCTTCGGCGGAGTACGCTCGCAGATGGCCGTCAACGCCGCCTGAAAAAATCACGCCGGGAATCGCGGTCACCGCCGCCGATTGCGCGGGACTACACCCAGGTTTGTGACAACCCGGATGCGGAGTGTGCCAAACAATATTTCCCGTATCGAGGCTGAGGGCGAACAACCCGCCGCCTGCATTCGGATCCAGTTCGTACGGAACGCCAAAAACCGAATCGCGTCCGGCCGGCGATCCCGGCGGTGCGGCACGCCTCTGCACATCCGACAAAGCCACGTAGACGTTCTTCGTATCCGCGGCTGAGCCCCACTGCACGCCGCCCAGCGATCCGCCGTGGCCCACGCGCGTTTGCCAAAGAAGCTTGCCCTGGTGATCCGGATCAACCGCATAGACGATTCCCGATTTCGCGCCAGCCACTAGCGCGCGCCGGCCGCCGGAAAGTTCCACCAAAATAGGCGACGATCCGAAGTCGAAGTCCGGGCCCTTAGCCTTCGGGCAATTTACCTGCTTCGCTGCGGGAAGATCGCAATTGACGTTGTAAGCATCGCCCCGATGCATTTGACTCGCCCACTCAACTTTTCCCGTGCCCATGTCGAAGGCCATGAACGCATCGGAAGTGTCGCTGGGCGGGTCGGAGTAATTGTCGCCGGTTGTCACGTAGACCATGTGGCTTTTAGCGTCCACAGTCGGAGAAGACCAGATGCCCGCGCCGGATGGTCCCCAAAGCTGTACTCCCTGCGAATTTTTTTCGACGGGCTTGGGCTCTTCCGCTATCGTGTAGCTCTTCCAAATCACTTTGCCGGTTGCGGCATCCAGCGCCGAAACGCTGCCCCTGAATTTACAGCATTCATCCTTCGCATCCGCTCCTGCCACTTCCTCCAGGGACGACACCGGGACGTAAAGCCGGTCTGCGACAAGAGTAGGCGCGCCAGTGATCTGCGCGGACGCGTGTTGATCCACGCGAACTTTCCATAGACGTTTGCCCGTCTCCGCATCCACTGCGTAGACGTTGCCGTGCTGGTCCCCAAAATACGCAGACCAGCCGTTCCCCCTGGCGCCCACGCTAACCGCTGTGCGAACCGGCCCATCTGTCTCGCTTACCCAATATGTGCAGCCGCTTTTCGCATTGAGTGAATAAACTTTCGGCCCGGCGCTTCCCACGAAGATGCGCCCGCCAACAACGGCCGGCTGGGCATAGGCTTGCGTCGCGTAGGCAAACCCGAACGCCCATTTCAACTTGAGCTTCGGAACGTCCGCCGCGCGCATTTGCGCGATCGCTGCCGGTTGAAAACGATTTTGCGCCTCGTCCACGCCCCATCCGCTCCATTCAGGCTGGCCAGGCTTCGGCGAAAATCGCGCGCCGCCCGTCGGGCATGCACCGGTTCCCGAGGCGGCTCCCGTTGTCGACTCCAGTTTCGAAAGAAAATGTGTCAGCGCATCGGTCTGCCTGGAAGATAGGTTCGCTCCCTGTTGCGCCATGCTCCCGCTCGTCAGCGCCAGGCGAATAGCTTCGCGAGACATCTGCCCCAACGCGGCAGGACTTGGCGCGCGCGATATTCCCGCGTCGTGGCAGCTCGCGCAGTGCTGGCGGTATAGCTCCTCGCCGTTTCCCGCTGTGGAGTCTTGGTTTCGCCCGCCCGCGGCAATCACGCAGGCCAACAACGAAACGCCAACCAGCACCGTCCCGTTCAGGATGAAAGTCTTCGCCGTTCGCAACGGTTCACCTCGTTCCTGGCCCCGATGCATCTAGCGGTTCTGCAACTTCTTCGGATCGTGATTACGGGCCGCAATCCAGGATGGCCGATTAAACTCGCGGCCATTGTGCATAGTCGGCGGTGGGAAGGCAACCGCTCAGAACAAGGAACCTGCGCCCAAAAAGTTAGCGGGCGGTTTACATGCGGCAGCTGCCGCACTATATTGGAATTTCGTCTGATCGGCTGGCTTAAAGCTGGGTGCGGGCGTGAAGTATTCTCAAGGCAGGCTGTCCGAGGCAACTGATAGATAAATGGCGCGCCAATTTCTTGGAGCCACCCCCCGCCGATGGCTTGAATATTTGGTCGCAATCCTCCTCGGCAACGCCATCTATTACTTCTCGCTGGTGCCGTATCTACCGGACTCGTTGCGCCATCAGGGATTTGCCGTCGATGGCGGAGTTCTCGTCGATTTCGTCGTTTGCGTCTTGGTGTACGGACTGATCCGCTTGGGCGCGCGTGTGCGGCGCGGTTAGGTGCTGCGGGTTATCCGCGAAGTTCACAACGCACGCGGCGCGAAGCGCGGCGAAATCGTGTTCGCGGTTCCTTCAAGGTCCGGTTCGAAAGGTCAGGATTATTTCTTCCGTAGACTCGATGGGCTGACCGTTCAGCCGCGCTGGGAACTGCTGCCACTCACGAACCAGCCTCTCCGCCTTGGGAATTAGCTCGTCGCGCCCACGTGTCGCTACGAGGCTCTTGATCTCCCCCTGCTCGCCGATGGTGGCCCGTAAAATGACTATTGGGTCGCCCATGGGCGGGATGTTGGGAGAAAGAACATCTGGCACCTGCGCCATGATCTTGCCGAATTCGAGGCGTTCGGGAGAATGAGCCGATACTGGCCCTGGCTGTGGCGGCAACAGGGCCGAGCGCCGGACGCCAATTGCCACCGATGCCGAAGCGGTCAGGGGTTCTTGCGGCAAGGACACGCGTACGGAAGGGCTACCTGCGGCGGGAGCAGTCACAAGAATAGAATTTCCCGCGAGTTCGGGAGGCAAAGGTTCCTCACTCGCAGCAGTTGTGTTTTCCTTTGCACTCGCAGCAGCTGCATTTTCTTTCGCACTTGGAATTCGAGCCGCCCCGGCGTCTGACTTTGCACCCGAGCTTTCAGATGGAGCAGCACCAGCAACCGCAGGCGGACTGGGGGCTGGCGCGTCGGCTGAGCTTCCATCCGCTCCTGGAGTTGACTTTGCATTTTCGTCTGGATTTGCCTCGGGATTTGTTGCTGGACGCTCAGCTGGGGCTGTCGTCCCGGCAGGCGGGGGCGGTGTTTGAGCTGGCGCCGATGTGCCTTCGGATGGACCTCGAGTCAACTCCTGCAAACTCCACCCTTGAGGCCACCTCCCCATCCAGACTCTTCCGGCAATCATGCCCACGGCAAAACAAATGACCATCACTGCGCCGGTCAGCAGACCCATGCGTGCGTTCGTCCATCGCCGGGGCTCGATATTAGGAGCCTGAAAAGGCGAATCTGAAAAAATCGACCGTGCTGGGAAGCGCGGTTCATTCTGGGAAGATCGGAAAGGCTGGCGCTCTTGAAACAGACCCGGATCTAGAGGACGCCCACCGACTGGCTCTCGCTTAAAAGGCCCCGGATCGCGCCCGAAGCCGCTGCCGAACCCGGTGCCTGCCGGTCGGTCATCGACGGACCTTCCGTTACGAGGTTCATCCTCGCGAACAGGACTCGGGGTGATCGGCTCACCCTCAGGCGGAAACATCCTCTCAAATCCTTTGGGAGGGGGGTCTGAAACCGCGGGCGTTCGAACTTCTAAATTTGCGCCATTTGTTCTGGCCTCAGCTCTCGCTTCTGCTATTCGCTGGTCTCTTACCCGGATCGGCACGGCTCTTGGCCCGGAAAACTCGGCTTTAGCACTATCTCCATTGAGCCACGCGCGAATTCGCTCCCGGGCTTCTTCCGTAAGCGACACGAACTCAAAACCGCCGGTTTTCTTTGACTCCGAAAGCCAGACAACCCGCGCTTCCACCTCCACAGGTTCAGCGGAAGCGCTTAGTTGCAAGGACAGCCGAACGATCTTTTCCGGGGCCAGGCTATTGGCGGCCGCCATCTGCAGTCCGTACTCACTCGCGTCCATGACAATGCCGCCATTATGTTCACCCACCTTGACATACGCAAAAGGTTGCGGCCTGCAGCGAGCATGCGCGCGCCGCTCGCTCGTCCTCGTAAAGCCCCCAGAACTATTGTTAGGGTTCGTTTGCACGAACTTCTTCTTTCATGCCTCAGAGTGACACTCTTGTATCTCGGCAGCCGCCAGGTGCCGCTTCAAACCTCTATTCTAGCTCCCTGAAGGAACGTCGGACAAGCCACTGCGCGATCGGCGTAGCGGCGATGGTAGCTTGCGGCGTTCGCTCACCATTCGCGCGCGACGTCCGACCAGGATAGTCGCTTCCCGGCGCAACATCCTGGAATCTGACCCTCAGTTGGGCTACAGTGGGCTGCCGAAATTTAGACGGAGAATCGTTCTTTCTTGCCGGTCGTCCGGTGTCTTCACCGCGTGTGATGTCGCTCAGAGTTTGCCTGGAGAGGGAACCATGAGATTGAGAAGTATATTTTTCCTGCGAATTTTCGCAATATCATTGGACGTTTTCTGGATGGCGGCGTCCGCTCCATCGCTGGTTGCGCAGCCCGTGACCGCCGGGGCCGCGAGCTGTGACCGGACCTGCCTCGAAGGAACGGTGGACAAATACCTGAACGCCATGGTGGCGCACGATCCATCGCGCGCTCCGCTTTCACCCACCGTGAAATTCGCGCAAGACAACGTGCCTCTCAAGATAGGCACGGCGCTGTGGACAACAACCACCGCTCTCGGCACCTACCGCCATTATTTCGCCGATCCGGAACGCGGCGACGTCGGGATCATCGGCGTAATCTACGAAAACGATGTAGCCGCCATCCTGATCCTGCGGCTCAAGGTCGAAAACCACCTCATTACCGAAGCAGAGCAGTTTGTCGCCCACGATCCCCGTGGCGCCGCGCTCTACGAAAAGATGGGCAAGCCCAATCCAGGTTGGCTCACCACCATCCCGCCCGATCGACGCCAATCGCGTGAGGCTCTCGAAGCAACGGCCTACATGTACTACGAAGCACTCGAGAAGAATGATGGCAAAGGCATTTACCCCTTCACAAACGACTGCAGCCGCATCGAAGATGCCGTCCCCACCACCAATCAGCCGAAGCCGGAGAATTACGGGCATTCGGATCAGGATATCAGTGATTTCACCATGCTCGGTTGTAAGGCTCAGTACGAGCTCGGTTTTCTCGGTTTCACCACCGGATGCCGCGACCGCCGGTTCCTCGTGGTGGATACGGAGCGCGGATCGGTCCTGGCCTCGGCCTATCTCGATTTCGACGGCACCGTCACGGAAGTGCATCTCACCGACGGCCGCATCTGGAAGGTTCCTCCCTACTTCATGACGCCTCGCACTAATCAGTCGAACGAGGCATATCGAATCGAAAATGGGAGCATTCGTCTCATAGAAATGACCATGTACGAAGTCCCATTCAACGCTCAGGCGGCTTTCGGCAACTAGGCTCGGAGAACATCGTGTCCAAAACTTTTTCGCATATTGCACTTCTTGGCGCCTTCTGCGTCGTCATCTGCGGTGTCACATCGCCGCCCAGCCTTGCTGCGCCCGACAACGGAAAGTCGCTCGTGTATTTGCCTCCCCCAGTCAGCCCGGCCAGCTCCACGCCGTGTGACCGCGCCTGCTTGAACGCCTTTGTCGATAAATACTTCGACGCCCTCGTCTCCCATTGCACCTGCAACGTTCCTTTCGCTCCGGACGTGAAGTACACCGAAAATGGCGAGACGGTGAAGCCCGGCGAAGGCATATGGAAAACTTTCACGGGGCGCGGCACTTACCGCGTTTACCTTGCCAACCCGGCCACTGGTGAGGCCGGATATTACGGCGATATCAACGAATTCAAAACTCTCCTGGGAACGATGGCGCTGCGGCTGAAAGTGAAGGACTGGCGTATCGCCGAGGTAGAAATGGTCGTGGCCCGCCAGCAGTTGAGGCCAAAAGGTGGCCTGGGCTTGAACACCGCCGGCATCATGACGCCAAAAATGATCGACGAACTGAGTCCCGCGGGATTCATCTCGCCGGATTCAACTCTGCTCGATCCGGTGCCTGCGGCTGATCGCTCGTCGCGCGAAAAATTAATTGCGATCACGGATCAGTATTTCGCGGCTTTTTCGCAAAATAAAAGTTCGGCCGCACCCTTCGCCGATGCCTGCTCACGCAGGGAGAACGGATTCGCCGCCACCAACAATTCCGATGGGCCGGTTGTGGATCCGGCGCAACCTGCCTTCCGCGTGTTCAGCGGGACCTGCGCGCAGGAAATCGACCGGGGATTTTTCAGCGCTCTCTCCAAAGTGGGCGACCAGCGCCCATTGGTCGTGGATGTCGACCAAGGCCTCGTGTTGGACCTTGCCTTTCTCGATGACGAAGGCAACGTGAAATCGGTTTCGGTGCCGGGAGTGGGCGACGTCAAGGTTCCGGCCGCATTTCTCAGGCCCATCACCTTCGTCGAGCCGCAACTGTTCAAGATCGAAGCCGGCAAGATCCGCGAGGTCGAAGGCCTTTCCTGGCCCATGCCCTACGGGATGAGATCAGGCTGGGACAAGTAGCATGATCGGCAACGATCTCTCTTAGCACTCGCGCGAGGTCGCCATCCGGCTGTTACGCGAATCTTAGCGAGCGGATTCCAGTGTATAATCCTGCGGAATTCGCATCCGCCAAGGAGACTCATGGCTGCGGACGAAGCTTCCACCATGTGGGTTCCTGTTTGTTGCGGGCGCGTCATGCGCTGCAACACGTTCAGGCAACCAAATGGCGAGGATTACGCGGCGCTCGTCTGTACGTCTTGCAACAAGACCATTACGCTTGAACAAGAACCTCTTGCGGCCGCGAACAGCTTCGGTGAAGGTTCGAAAATCTTGAGTCTTATTGGATCTCCCAAACCGCCAAAGGCGGAAAGAAGAAAACCTTTCAACGAAGCCAATCCCGACGATCCAACGCTATAGCCTGAACCGCGATACACCCGGAACTTTGCCTGCCAATGATTGGTCAGACCATTTCGCACTACCAAATCGTGGAGCAACTCGGCGTCGGCGGGATGGGTATCGTCTACAAGGCACAGGATAACCGGCTTGACCGTGCGGTAGCCCTGAAATTCCTCCCTGAAGAACTAGCGCAAAAGCCGCAGGCCCTCGAGCGATTTCGACGCGAGGCGCGCGCTGCATCCGCTCTAAATCATCCGGGCATTTGCACAATCTATGATATCGGCGAACAGGACGGCCGGGCGTTCATCGCCATGGAGTTCCTTGACGGCGAAACGCTGCGCAATCACATCCATGGCAAAGCGCTTCCTCTCGAAGAAATCCTCCAGCTTGGTATCCAGATAGCGGAAGCTTTGGATGCCGCGCACGCCGAAGGCATAATCCACCGCGATATCAAACCCGCGAATGTTTTCGTCACCAAGCGTGGACACGCAAAAGTTCTCGATTTCGGCCTCGCAAAGCTTGTTCCCAAAGGCGTTGCTGCGAATGCAGACGCAGATTCCGGCAGTGCTCAGGATTCGACTTCAATCGTTGGAATCATAAGCGGCACTCCCTCCTACATGTCACCCGAGCAGGTCCGCGGAGACAATCTGGACCCTCGCACGGATATCTTCTCCCTTGGTCTCGTGTTGTACGAAATGGCGACAGGGCGCCAAGCGTTTAGCGGCGGTACAGGCGGCGTGATTATCGAAGCTGTTCTCACCCGAGCTCCCGTCCCCGCGCGAAGCATCAATCCCGATATCCCGCCGAGGCTTGAAGAAATCATTAACAACGCGCTCCACAAAGATAGAGACCAGCGCTATCAGCACGCGGCTGACATACGCACTGATCTGCAGCGATTGGAGCAAGGCGACAATTCCAGCTCGATAGCCCCGGAAGAAAGCACAGAATCCGTCCTCCTATCTTCCGGAAGTCAATTGCGCTCGACCGAACAGCAGAGTGCACGGGATTCGACGCCGCACACAGGCACCGTCCGCCGAGAACGAGTCTCAAAGATCATCGACTCACTCGCAGTTTTGCCTTTCGAAAACGCGAGTCGCGACCCGGAGAATGAATATCTCAGTGATGGAATCGCGGGCAGTCTTATTAACATCCTGGCGACCGTTCCAAAACTTCGAGTGATGGCTCAGAGCACGGTATTTCGCTACAAAGGCCGGGGAATTGATCCTCAAGCCGTGGGGCGCGAGCTCAATGTGCGCGCTGTGCTCACCGGAAGAATGATGCAAAGCGGCGGCTCGTTGCGCATTGGGACTGAACTAGTCGATGTGGCGACAGGTTCTCAATTGTGGGGCGCACAATACGATCGCAAACTGGGCGATATCTTTGCGATTCAAGACGAAATCTCCAACGAAATATCGGGGAACTTGCGCCTCAAGCTCACCCGCGCGGAAAAAAAGCGGCTGACCAAACGCCAAACGCACGATGCCGAGGCTTATCGCATTTACCTGAAAGGTCGTCATCACTGGAACAGGTGGACCGAAGAGGGATTCTACAAGGCGATTGAATACTTTCAGCAAGCCGTCGACAAAGATCCCAGCTACGCTCTTGCTTACGCCGGCGTGGCCGATTCCTACGTGCTTCTAGGATGGAATAGCTACCTGCCGTCCAAGGACGCGTTCCCTAAGGCCAAAGTTGCCGCGATGGAAGCCCTCCGCCTCGACCCGGCTCTCGGCGAAGCCCACACGCCTTTCGCGGCCGTCTTGTGGCTTCACGATTGGCAGTGGCAAGCGGCTCAGACAGAATTCAAACGCAGCCTTGCACTCAATCCCGCATATCCGACCGCCAATCATTGGTACGCCGAGTATGTGATGACCATGGGACGCCACTCAGAAGCCATCACCAGGATGAAAAATAGCCAGGAACTCGATCCGCTGTCCCTCATTATCAGCGACGCCATCGGATGGTCCCTCTACATGGCTCGCCGATACGACCACGCCATCGAACAACTTCAGCGAACTGTCGAATTGGACCCCAACTATCCCGTTACCTACTGGGTTCTGGGCCTGTCACTCAGGAAAATGGGTCACTATGAACGTGCTATCTCCGAGGGCGAGAAAGGCGTGAACCTGTCCGGCGGCAGTCCCATGATGCGCGCGGCGTTGGCGCAAACTTTCGGGGCTGCAGGCAGGAAAGAGAAAGCAATCGAAATCCTCGACGATCTCGCAAAACTAGCAAAGCAAAAATATGTTGCTTCTTATTTCTTTGCCGGAATCCACGTCGGCTTGGGAGAAAACGACCGCGCGATGGATTGCCTGGAAAAATCCTACGAAGAGCACTCCCACTGGCTCATCTATCTTCATATGGATCCGGGCCTGGACGCCTTGCGTTCAAACCCGCGTTTTCAAAACCTATTGCGGCGTGTCGGCCTTCCCTTAACACCCGCGATCCCCGCCTGAAAGAAAGCCAAGCCCGTACGCCTGGTGCTTATAATTTCAAGGCTGACTCAGAATCGGCGCGAAGTCCACCTTTGCAATCGCCCACGCGCCGCCAATCTTCTTGTATTCCACCTTCAGCACGCGCCGCTCCGTCTGGCGAACGAAGCCGCCGCCTTGCGCGTGCGCCATCCGCGCCAGCGTGCAGTCCTGCGCGATCGCGTTCTCGATTTCTACGGCACATTGGAACCACCCAACAGCGCGCGTGCCGTCTGTCGCGACCTCGATCGCGTCCGGTTCTCCAGCGTGATCCGCTGCAATGCTGCGCACAGTTTGGTCAAGCGCACTGCCCTGGGAATCAGCGAGCAGTGGCGTGGCGGCGTCGCCCGTTCCGGCATTGACGGTTTTCATAGAATTAACCCGCCGCAGCCATGCGTGATGCAGTTCGCGGATCGCGGCCTGGTCTTCCAGCCGCGCGAGGCGCGCCTTCAGCCCATCGTCCGCTATCACCGCCGCGGGCACTGCGGCGGCCAGCGGCGCAGCCAGCAGCGCTCCGCGCTTCAGAAACGATCTGCGCGTAGACCGCGTGGAATTGGTCTCCTTCGTCATACCGCGCCTCCGTTTGACTTCACCTGATAAAAGCGCCTCACGTCGAACTGGCCGGCGAGCCGTTCGTGCGCGCCCATAGCGCTCATGTTAAGGCCGTTTTCGCCGCAGTTATAGCCGATCCCCACGTCGCGCATCGTGTGCAGGTTCACCAGAATCGTCCCGAGCGTGCCGTTGCACGCCTCCTCCAGCCAGTACATGAAATACAAGCCGTTGCGGATCTTCACGTAGGATGCGGGCCCGCTCCACTCCAAGCCTCCGGCATCCGTACCAGTGAAGATGATCCAGGAGAGCGAATGCGGCGTGGAATACAGATGCATCGACGTCAGGCCCGGCGCGTAGTTCTGGCTCACGGCGCGGCCGACCATCTCATCTGTCAGCACGTGGCGGCGATACTTAGGCGGAATCAAGCCTTCCATCTCGATCACGCCGAAATGAATTTTCACCCCCGCTTCATTCGCGAAATACGGAGTGTTCAGAAAGCCGTTGAAGCAGGTCACCAGTCCTTGATCGAAGTCCGCGACGATCGAGTGCCCGTCATGATTCGGCTCGCCTTCCAGCAGGTGCCCAAACAGGATCACGCCCGGCGACGACTCATAGGCGCGATAAGGCGCCTTGCTCCAGTTGCTCCCTTCTTCTTTGCGCCAGTTCAGTGTTTCGGCATCGTCGAAGCGGTATTCCATCGCGGCTGCGTGGTCGTAGCGGAGCGTGAAACTCTTTCCGCCCAGCCAGTCCGTATTCGGTCCGAGATTGCCGGCCATCGATGCGGCAGGGGCGTTGGGGCCGGGCGCGATGGCGCGCGGTGCGAAGGCGCTCGTATGTTTCGCGCAAACGGCATCCACTTGCGCCGGCGTCATTTTCGCCATCGTTTTGAACGGCCGGTAGACGCGCCGTGCGCCCTTCGCAGGAGTCTGCCCGGGCGCGGCCGCTGGAACCGGATTCCCGCTCTCGTCACCGAATTTTTCGAACTGCGCGAGCTGCCCCAGCCACTCGCCCTTGCCGCGGAACACATAGTATTCCAGCGCGTCATCGGCGTTGAAGCCGAGCCGCATGCCGACTTGCTCGATCCGGTTCAGGTCCATCACGTACGCCGTGAACGTCCCGGCAAATTCGCATTCGGTGCGCGTGTAGATATACCGGTTCTCATCGATCTTGATGTAGTCGGAAGGCCCACAGAATCCCAACTCACCGCCCAGCCGCGACAGCTCCACAAAGTGCGAGTACGCCGCCGAGGGATAGAACTCCAGCGTCTCCGCTCCATTGTCCTGCTTCCAGTAGAAGCCCTTGCCTTCCACGCGATTCGTCGCCACGTGGCGATTTTTCGGCGCCTCTTGTCCCGGCTGCTCCACATAGCCGTAATAAATCTCGCGCTGGACTTCGCGATTGTCCTCATAGCCGCTGAACCACAGTTCGAATACCGTCGTCAGGTTCGTGTCTTGGTCGATCACCACAGCGTAGCCGCGCTGCGTGTTCGGGATCATGTGCGAAAAGAAAACGACGCTACCCTGAGTCAGCGCGCCATATCCCGCCTCCGCCGCGCCGCCACCGTTCTCCGCCAGCGAGAGGCGTTTGGTCCCTTTGAACGTGTAGGCCAGCGCCGGGCCTTTATCCGTGACGATCCGGATCGATTTGCCCGCGAACACGTCGGCGAGCGGCGAAACACTCGTCGGCCCACTCCCAGCGACCGGACTCAGCTTGTTTGCAATCTGTTGTTCCGAAAGTTTCGTGTAAACGATGCGATGCATCTGCTCTTTCGGATACGGAGTTCCCGGCATGCCTTCCTCCCCATCGCGTCCATCTTCTCGCCATCATGCGTACACCAAGCGAAATCTAGCCTTACTGTCGAGCGCAGTCTGTAATAACTCCCACTCATCTTCAACCTGTTTTTGTTCTGGTCGGCGCGCTCATCCGTCTCTTTCGCAGCTGCAGGAATCTCTCTTCGAAAAGCTCGCGCAGCCATTCTGCTTGCGATTGCCCGAACCCGGTTACCGGAGCAGTGAAGTAATAGTAGTTCTAATGGAGGGCTATACGACCAAACAGCAGTTGGCGGCTCGTTCGCGCTAGGTATAGTATTGGCACGAATGGATCAGAACCCGAAATTGGGTTCGGATCCGCTAGCCGTCGGAAGAGTGGACACATGCCAAAACATCTCACCCGAAGAGAACTAATGCGTCGTTCAATTGCCGCAGGCGGCCTGTTTGCGGCCGGATCGTTGACACCGATTTCGTCGGCGCTAGCCGGTGACGTCGGCGGACAAGCGGTGACTCACTCACCTAGTGAAACCGAGCACAGGATTCCCGCGACGCTCTCTGGTGAGACCGTCGTGCAACCGCGAAGGGATGTGCCGGTTCTGCACAGAACCAGCGTCCTGGTTGTCGGCGGCGGTCCGGCGGGGACGGCGGCCGCCTTTTCGGCCAAACGGCTGGGCGTCGATGTCACCTTAGTGGAAAGGTACGGCTATCTCGGAGGGCTCGCCACCGGCGGCCTCGTCCTGGGAATTTTTCCGCTTTACAACCGGAATAAGCAGCAGGTGATCTTCGGCATCGGCGAAGAGATGATGAAGAAACTGGACGTGCTCAAATACGGAATCATCGATCGCAACAAAGCGCCTATTTACCCGACCTTCGACGCGGAGGCCTTCAAATATTTGTTGGCGGAAATGGTCCTCGATTCGGGGATCACCACCTATCTCGATTGCTGGGGCGTCGACGCCATCGTAGATGCCAAGGGAGCCGTGCGCGGTGCCATTTTCGAAAGCAAGTCGGGGCGCCAAGCAATCCTCGCCGACATCGTGATCGATTGTTCGGGCGACGGTGATATTTACGCGGCCGCGGGCGCGGCTTTTGAGAAAGTCAAAACCAACATCGGTCTGATCAGCCGAATCGGGAACATCAATGAGGTCGATATGGCCCCGAGCCGCGGCTCGGAAGACCCCGAGCACCCTGCGCTAGGCAAGCCCGCCAGCGGCCGCCCCTCTAAGGGTAGGGTGAACGATTTCAATGGCCACGCCGGGAATTCGACGCCCGCGCCCCATGTGAACTGGCTCAACATGAGAGGGCCTGTCGGCGACGCCCTGGACATCGCGGACCTCACCGCTCTCGAACTCAAGCATCGCCAAGGGACTTGGAGCAACGTCGAGAAGCTCCGCCAAAAGCCGGGAAACGAAGACGTCTACTTGACCGAAACAGCCCCTCAGCTCGGCGTGCGGCTCAGCAGGCTCCTTGACGGCGTCAAGAAACTCACGTCTCAGGAAATCCACAGCGGCGCTAAATTTCAAGATGTAATCGGCTATTCCGGCGCGTATGCGAACGCTCCCGAATTCCAAATTCCTTACGGCTCGCTCGTTCCCGCGAAGCTCGAAAATGTGCTGGCGGCCGGACGATGCATCTCCGCCGAATTCGAAGTCGCGGATATAACCCGGCTCATTCCGGTTTGTTGGGTTACCGGACAGGCTGCAGGCTTGGCTGCCGCCTTGTGCATCCAAAATAAGTGTAAGCCTCGCCACATAAATGTAGCGAAGTTGCAAAATCTGCTGCATCAACAGGGGGCGTATTTGGGATGACGTTTCTCAGGCGCGTGCCGAGACGGCTGATTCAGCTGACTTGCTTTGTCGGCGCGATCGTGCTGGTTTGGCCGTTGGTCCCCTGGGTGATGGCGCCCAGATTTTTTCAACAAATCAGCCCCTTCGTTGCTATCTCGTCGAGTATCGCCGCGCGGTCCATCGGTGTGGGAGCGATTCTTGCACTCGTCGTAGCCGTCGCCAGTTCATTCAAGAAGCGGTGGTTCTGCCTGTACCTCTGCCCCACCGGTTTCCTGCTCGAAAATACCAACCACCTGGGATTGCGCAAGGCCAGCTTTTGGAGTAAGTGCCCGCCCATCGGAAGATACGTCGCAATCCTCACGCTGGTTGGTTCCGTGATCGGGTATCCCGTGCTGCTGTGGATGGATCCCCTATGCATTTTCAGCAGCCCCTTTGCCGTAAACAAAGCGACCAATCCTTACTCCGTCATTCTGGTCTGCCTGGGCCTCGGTGTCTTGGTGGGAGGCACTTTCATCTTTGGCATGCTCTGGTGCGTCCGCATCTGCCCCCTCAGCGGCCTGCAGGACATGCTCTTCGCGATGCGAAAGGCGCTCTGGACCCATGTGAAGGCGAGTGCTGCGTCCTCGCAAAAGTTCAGCACCGCTCGCCGTGTCTTTTTCGCTGGCGGCGCTGGGGCATTGCTCGCCTTTGGGGCGCGCCGTCTCGGAGCGGCGCGCTACCGCAAAAGCGATACCCTGCTGCGTCCGCCCGGCGCAGTGCCGGAAGATCGTTTCGCCGGGCTGTGCATCCGTTGCAACAACTGCGTGCACGCCTGCCCCACGAAAATCATTCACCCCGATACAGGTCATGAGGCGGGTCTGGCGGGCTTCGCAGCACCCGTCATCAAATTCGATAGGGACTACAAGTATTGCCTGGAAACGTGCAATGACTGCACTCAGGTTTGCCCCACCGGCGCGTTGACCGCGCTCCCTCTGCAGCAGAAAAACAAATACATCATCGGAGAAGCGCTTGTCGATACTAACGTCTGCCTTACTTCCCTCGGCAAGAAGGAATGCGACGCCTGCGAGCTCGCCTGTCCCTACGATGCGGTCAAAATCATATGGGACGAAAAACAGTACAACGCCAACCCCGTCGTCAACGATAAATGCGTCGGCTGCGGAGCCTGTGAAGTCGTCTGCCCCACCACCCCGGTCAAAGCCATTCGCGTCTGGACCCTAAAGCCCGCCTAATTTTCGCAATCGGTTATGGCACGGGCCGTGCGAGCAAGCGAAAAGCGCTGGCAGTGCCGGTGAACTGACTCGTCGCATGATATGAGGTTCCGTTAAATGTGGCGCCAGCGGCTTCAGCCCGATATATGCAAGCCCGTTCGGCAGCGGCATGCCGGAAGGATCGCCCTTGCTCTGCGCCGCAATGTAGAGATCGGAATCAGGTCAGAGCGTCCCCATGCTTGAAGTGCTATGATCGCGTACGAAAGGAGCAGCAGCAATGAAGGGCCACGAGGAATTTGAGCATCACCTTTTGACCAATGCTCCCGAGACGCTTCCACCGGGCAGCAATCTGGGACTGAGACCCTTAGATGAGGTTAATCGTTTTCAAATCTCTGAAGCACAAATCGTGCAACTTACAATCGAAATGTGGCAGAGCGGCTTGGTTTCGTTGCATATCTGGGATGGACAGGGGGAGTGTTCACTTCAAGATTGGCTACGTCGTGGTGGGAACGAGCATGAGTTCTTCTACAACACAACCGACAGTGGGTACGCGAGAGTGCGGTTGCTGGCGGCGGGAGCAGCGGCGAAAAATAGACGTAGGCAAGGGCCGATAGGTTTTGGGGCACACCGGTGAAGGGCCAAGTTTATAGGTGTCAGAATCGCCATGGCGGCGGAGTCAAAGTTATCAGGTCGTCCGTCGAATCCGGCTCTAACCTCAGGTGCCCTTGAGCCTGCAAAGGAACCAATGAAAATCCTACTGTACAATCCGGACAACGGCGTGACCCGCAACTTCATGCCGCACCTTTGGATGTTTCTGCTGCAAGCGCTGACTCCGCCTGGCCACGAAGTGGTTCTGATTGATGGCAACGCGCAGCCCATGGATGAAGCAACTATCGCGCGCTACGTGCGTGAACAAAATATCGGGCTCGTCGGCATCGGTGCGATGACTAGGATGATCGCCAAGGCTTATCGCATGGCGGACGCAGTGCGCGCCGAGGGAGTAAAGGTCGTAATGGGCGGCCCTCACGTCACGGAAATGGCCGATGAGGCTCTCGGGCGTGACGGCGGCTCGCGCCACGCCGACGCGGTTGCTCTTGGCGAAGCCGATGAGACATGGCCCAAAATCGTCGAAGATGCCGCCCGCGGCAGGCTCAAGGATGTCTACGCGCCAGTGGACGATTTCGGTCAAGAGCGCAAACCCACGCTGCGCCCGTATCCGTTGATTCCCTGGGACAAAATCAAGTTGGAACAATTCAATTTGCTCCCGGGCATGCTGCATCCGCTGCTGAAGCGCGTGGGCGCTGGTTGGGGTACCTTCCGAATTATCCCAGTGGAGTCCGGGCGCGGCTGTCCTTACGGTTGCGAGTTTTGCACGGTGACCGGATTTTTTGGCGACTCCATCCGCTTTCGCACGAATGAAAGCGTGGTGAACGAACTATTGCTGCTGAAAGCTCGCGCGCGGGCAGAGGGCGGCCAGATTGCTGTATTTTTCATCGACGACAACTTTGCCATCAACGTAAAGCGCACAAAATCACTGCTGCGAGACATCATTGCCGCTAACGCCCAAGTGCATTGGGTCGCGCAGATCAGCGCCAATCTGCTGCGCGATGAGGAGCTCGTTGATCTGATCGCGGCCGCGGGAGGCAAGTGGATCTTCATCGGAATGGAATCCATTGATCCGGCCAACCTTGCTGATGTCAAAAAGGGATTCAACAAGCCAGGTGAATATGCCGTGGTGCTCGACCGGCTCGCCCGACGCAACGTTTTTGCCATCACCTCTTTTATCTTTGGCATGGACAATGACACGCCTGGCGTGGCGGAGCGAACTCTCAAGGAAATTCGTACTTGGCCTCCTGGGCTGCCGATCTTTGGTTTGATGACCCCGTTGCCTGCCACGCCCCTGTACAAAAGGCTGGAAGCCGCCGGGCGGCTCACCCGACCGAAGCACTGGCAAGAGTTCATTCCCTTTGCGATGGCCCATACGCCGCTGAAGATGAGCATCGACGAAGCTCATAATGAGGTACGCATCGGGTGGGCCAGCTCTTACAGTCCGGAGGCGATCAAAACGGCGGTGGATTCGCTCAGCCACAAGCCGCTGGGATATCGCATCAACATCCTTATCGCACGCCTGTGCTTCCGGGGAATCTATTTTCCACAAATGGGCCGCTTCACCTGGGTGAAAACGATTCTCCAAAGTCGCCACACAATTCTCAAGCTGATAAAGGAGGGGTTGTTCGGAGGAGCGTTGCACGTTGCGGTACCGCCTGTCGCAGCCGCTCACGAGGAGGCTGAGTCGCCTTACATCCCCGAATTGTATTAGGCTAGGCTGGATGACGTCCAGATGGAGACTTGCTGCCCACGCTGCGGAGGAGCGATGACCTGTACATTAGCAAATGACTGCTGGTGTGCCCAACTTCCCCATATTCCACTTCCGACCCAGCCTGCTCACTGCTTATGCCCAAATTGCCTTAGGGCAGAAACGGACATTCGAGCTGGAACGTGCGGTGGAAGGGTCGGTCCTCAGAACTAACACGCGGATCCGACCCTGAAACCTTCCGTCAAGCGTTGCCCAACTATTTCGCCCCTGCTTATGTCTTCCTTCTCGATACGACGCTGGTCTAGCTGGCGCGGGCCGGCGCCCATTCTTTTGAGGAAGGTACGGTCTATGCCTGTATCTGCCTTGACCGTACACTCGGAATCTGATATATCGGAATGCGACTATGAAAGAAAACCTCAAACCTTTTCTCCCGCTCTCTCCCGCCGCGCTTCATATTCTGCTGGCACTTGCGGGTGAAGATCGCCACGGCTACGGGATCATGCAAGAAGTGGCGCGCCAGTCCCAGGGACAGTACGAGCTAGGCCCGGGAACCTTGTACGACAATCTCGAAAAACTCACGAATCGAGGGTTCGTGAACGATGCTCCCCGCCGAGCCGTCAATGAGGACCCGCGCCGGCATTACTACCGGCTGACTCCCTTTGGTCGCCGAGTTTTGGCAGCGGACCTTGAGCGTCTCAGGGCGGTGTTGAAAGAAGCCAAACTGCACTTGCCCGCGGTCGAACGAAGCGGACTCGTATGAAACGATCTCTTTATCGGGTCTTGCTCGGGTTGCATCCTCAGCGCTTCCGAGAGCGATTCGGGGAAGAAATGTTATGTATTTTCGACGAGTCGCCGCCGGAGCGTGGCACCCGATTGCTTGCCGATTGTCTGTTTTCGCTGCTACGCCAATGGCTGTTTCGTTCCGGCCTTTGGAAATTGGCGGGCGGAGCGGCGATCAGCGTTTTGCTGCTCTGCGGGTGGGGGTACTCTCTGACCAGTTCTGTAAACGCATGGCAGACTCGTGCGGTAGAGGCCCAAGCGCCTTTCACCAGGCACGTCAGTCCAATCGATATGGCTGTATTTTCCCGATACGCGGCACAGGCGGTGTCGTTTCTTGCGGAGTCCCGAAGAGCAGAAGCGGAAAAGCGGCAGTCAGAGCGACACCGCATGCGGCGAACTCCAATCGACGCGCCTGACGGTACGCGCACGAACAAAATTTGGCGATGATCGCGCTAGAGGCCAACGGTTTGAAGAAATGTTACACGGCCGTGCCCGCCGTCAGCGACGTCACATTTTGCCTGCACCCCGGAGAAGTCCTCGGCTGCCTGGGACCTAACGGAGCCGGGAAAAGCACCATCGTCAGGATGCTGACGGGATTGTCGGAGCCAACACGGGGCTATGTGTGCTCGCTCGGCACAAACATTCACAAAGACCTTGTCGCCTATAGACGCCGCTTGGGCTACGTCCCGGAAGAACCCGAACTCTACTCTTTCCTTTCCGGCTGGGAGTACCTGGAACTGGTGGGAACGCTGCGCGGAATGGAGCGGCGGCAAATGGAAAGGAAGATCGACGCGCTGCTATTGCTTTTCTCGCTCGCGCCCTACAGACACTCCTCAATCGGATCGTATTCAAAAGGAATGAGGCAGCGCATTCTGTTGATCGCCGCGCTTATGCATGATCCCCAGATTCTCATCCTGGATGAGCCGCTCTCAGGGCTCGACGTCATCTCCGCAATCGTCGTCAAGAATTTGATCAAGACGCTAGGTGAACACGGCAAAGCGATCTTCTATTGCTCTCATGTCCTCGAAGTCGTCGAAAAGGTCTGTTCCCATGTGATGGTTCTCAGGAAGGGCAGGGTGATCGCGCATGCTCCCACCACCGAATTGCAAACAATGGTCGGGCAGCCTTCGCTCGAGCACGCCTTCATCCATCTGGTCGCGGATCGAGACGCCCATCAAACCGCAACCGAAATTGTCGAGGTCATGAGTGCGTCGTGAGCGCTCTTCCATGGAGCCGATGGCGCAGCATTGGGAAAAACTCTCGCGTGGGCCATTCGCCCGGCTTGTGCGTCACTGCGTAGATCGAATCTTCGCGGGCAGCGAAGGCGCGGAGACCGGCGAGTTGGATCTCAGCATCGGAACGATTCTGGCGCTCCTCGCCACGCCGAGTGCTTTCGCGTCCTTCTTTCTTTTGGACCGCTACGGATCATTGATGCGTTTCCTGCACGGCCAATCGATCCGTTTCGAGCCATACACCGCGTCTTTACCCGACGAGTATTTCTTCATTGTTCTTGCATTGGTAGTCGCCGGCTTCGTTGCGGCTTGGAAGTGGGATAGGCTGCTTCCAGACCGTCGCGATTACGCGAACTTGGCGCCTCTTCCAATCCCGAGCCGCCGGATTTTTCTCGCCAATTTGGTTGCGCTCTCGCTGCTCGCTGTAGTTCTGTCGCTCGATGTAAACGCTTTGTCCTCTCTTCTATTTCCATTCGTTGTGTGCGCCCAAGAGCCATTTCGCGTGCTTGAGGAATTCTTTGCGACTCACACTCTCTCAGTTGTGTTGGCAAGCGCGTTCGGATTTCTCGCGGTGTTTGCCGTCTTGGGAACCATGATGGCCGTCCTGCCCTACGGTATCTTCCGCAAGTGCTCCCTGTACGCCCGATGCGGCATCATTTTCTTCTTGATGGCTCTGCTTACAACGAGCGTGTCTGAACCACACAAAATCGAACGCCTACATTCTCCGCACCCGTGGGCGGAAGCGCCGCCTCCGGCGTGGTTTCTGGGGCTATGCCAAACGCTTCGCGGAAAGAGCGATCCTGTTTTGGCCTCGCTGAGCGGAGCGGCAATTATGGGACTTCTCTTCGTGCTGGTGCTGTCTATCGTCGCATATTCTCTCTGCTACACCCGATGTTTCATGCAGAGCGCCGAGACTGCGGTAAAGCTGCCGGCCGGGCATAGGCGGCGGACCTCCCTTGCCTTTGGGCTGCTTGACAGCATCCTCTTGAAGACTCCCTTGCAACGCGCTTGTTATCGGTTTGCTCTCCGGGCACTTTTTCGCAGCGAAGAGCAGGCCTTTGCACTCGGGGGATTCCTTACTTTGGGTCTCGTCAATGCCTCGCAAATAGTATTGTTGGCGCTCAACAAGAGACTATCGCCCGGGTTCAGCGCCATCCCATCGGCCGCGCTCCTGAGCGTTCCGCTGATCTTGGGCTATTTCCTGATCGTCGGACTGTGGTCGGTATGCGCGATCCCTGCGCTTCTGCGAGCGAACTGGGTGCTCCGATTCCACGTCGATCCTCGCACCCGGGAATGTGCGCCACTGGCGCGAAAAGTCATTCTTACGTTCGTCGTGCCCTCTTTGGTTTTCTTCTGCCTTCCGGTGTACTCGCATTTCTGGGGCTGGCGCGTTGGCGTGCTCCATACATCGTTGGTTGCAGTCTGGTGTGTCCTTTTGATGGAAGGCTTGCTCATCGGATTCAGCAAGATCCCGTTCGCCTGCTCCCTTCCCAAATTCAGAAGCAATGCGATCGTTACCGCGCTCCTCTTTGTGTTCGGTTATTTTGCGTTCACTTCAATAACTGCCGAGATCGAGACTTGGACACTCGCGGACCCGTTTTGGTTTTTCGCATTCGTCGCGTTTGTGACTGCGCTTTGGCTGGCATTTCACCGGTGGCGAAAGCTAATGGCCGTCAAGGACTCGCAGCTGATATTCGAAGAGCAGCCAGTGACAGCGGTTGAAGCTCTAAACCTCACTGGCTAGGAGCCTTTTCTGACAAACTAACTCGCGTGCCCCGGCGCCCATTTCTTGAGGAAGGAGACACGTCAACTCGTCCGCCACTTTTAAAATGGATGGTTATCTGGCTTATCAGGCGCTTAAGGCCCCGGTGATATACTCCGGACCCATGAAGCGCAACTGGCGACGAATCGGTTTGGCCGCGGCGGTTTGGATCGTCAGTCTAAGTGTTCATTCCCTGCCCTGCTTTGCTCAGAGTACTTCTCCATCGCAAAGCTCTCACAAATCGCCAGCGGACGGAGCACGGGTGAAATCTCACGATTCGGTGACAGTAACAGCACAATTGACCCCGGAGGAAAAGGAAGATTGGAAGATTAACGAGGTCTATCAGCCAGTTTTCTCTCTGGAAGAGAAGGGAGATTGCGACACAGCGATTCAACGCTACAAGGCTGAAGTGATCCCGTTGGCCGAGAAGTCGAACTTCGAGGTTCCGAGAAACAAATTCCTGTTCTTGGCAAACCGTGGGATCGGCAATTGTTTCATGAAGCAGCGTCAGTATGGACAAGCCGAGCACAGCTTTCAGGAAATCATGAAGTATCTCCCCGTCTGGCCCGGCACTGACGACTCAGACTATCCAATTAACTTCAGTCAGATTGCGACGGCGCAGATGGGTCAGCAACACTGGGAAGCTGCGGAAGAATCGCTTAAACGGTCTGTCTCGCTATTCGATCCACAAATCGAGAAAGTTATGAAGTCTGACAGTCAGGTCATTCGCAGCGAGGTAGGCGGAATGCTGCGTGGGTCGAAGGCCAGAAGTCTTGCATATCTTGCGATTGTGTATCTGCGCGAAGGGCGTACCCCCGAAAGCCTAAAGACCGCAGACTTGGCCTACACGCAAGCAGCGCTGCCGGATGTCCCGGCTGCTTTCTTGACCGACGTGGTGAACATAGGACGCTCCATTGCACAAGCGACCGGAGATGAAGATGCGATAGTGAAGTGGTCACGCGCTGGTCCGGCACAGAAGTAGTTGCCAGGCTGGCCCTAGCTCGCGCGGGACGGCGCCCATTTTTTGAGGAAGGAGACTACGTCAATTCGTCCGATGCGGGTGCTGTCGTCAAACTCGCCTTGCTTCTGGCTGTAAACCACCTTGCCGTCAGGGTCCAGCACGGCAAGGCTTGGAACACGCACCGACTTCTTCAGCGGAACGCCGTATTTTTCGGCCAGATCGAGATTCTTGTTCCCTTCGTCACCCACGCTGACGTAGACCACGTGATAATTCTTGTTGACCAGCGGTGCGATGTTGGGCGAATGAAATGCCGCATCCAGCACGTGGCAGTCGTAGCACCAGTTCGCCCCGAATACCAGGATCACGCGCTTGCGGTCTTTCGCGGCAGCGGCGAGCGCGGCCCTGATCTCGGATTGAGCCTGTTCGGGTGGGGGATAAAGATCTACATTCGGCTTTGCAGGCTCGGGCAAGCTGCGCGGCGGATTCGCCTGAAGATCGCCCCTTTGCGTCGCTGCGATCCGCCAATCGCCGCCCTGTTGAATCCAGACCTGCGCGCCCTCAACCACGAATGGCTTTTCGCCTGAATTCGTCCGCAGCATCATCTCAACTCGAAAAATCACATTCACTTGGCCTGGTTGCGGACGCTCTACGTCGAGCACTTTCACGTTGACGTCGGTTGGACCCTTTGCCGCCAACGCAGACCAGAAGCGAGGCTCGGCAGCCGCATCCTGCACTTTGCCTTCCGGCGTCTGCACCTGACTCGGAGGAACTTGCAAGTACAGTGACGCGAGCGCCGCCTGGTTGCCCGCAAGCATGTCCGCCTTCCACCGATTCAGCGGCTCAAATCCAGACTGCGCAGCCGCCGCTGTCCCTAGAAGCAGCAGCGCGACCACGCAAACCAAGCGTTCCATTTTCATGGCTTCTCCTCACCAGCGCAGGCGCTGAGAGATAAGAGAAAATATAGCACGGGCGCGGAACTCACAACTGCCCGCTCGCAACCCGTGCAGACTCGATTGGACTAACCTCCGGTCACTGTTACAATACCCCCAGATGGCTGACTGGCGACAAATCCAGGCCCGGATACGCAAGGCTAAAAACAGCGCTGACGCACCCGCGAAACTTTCCGAGCTTTTTGATCGCACGCATGACGCGATGGTCGCCTGGGAACTAGGCGCCCTCGAAGAAAAAGCGGAACGCACAAGCGAAGCCGGCAACTGGTACACCATTGCGGCGCAGCGTTTTCGCCGCGCCGACTGGAAGAAAAAAGCCGAAGAAGCTCTGACGCGGTTGGGCCTGGAACTTCCGCCTCCCCACGAAGAAATCAAGAAACCTGATCACGCAATAGCAGCTTCGGAATCCCTCGATACTTCGCCGCAAGGTCTCCAAGAAACTGCCCCCACAATTTACACAAACGAAACCGGGGAAATTCTATCGCCTGCCGAAGACCCTGCGTTTGCATCTCCCAAAGATGTGAACGCGAATAGCGCAGTTACCGATCCGACGCGAAAAAAAAGACGGCGGGGGCGCCGCGGCGGCCGCGGTCGCCGGCGAAAAGACGGAACGGCTCAATCGGGGCTTCCCGCCCAAGCCTTCGCCGCAGCGCCCGCATCGCCGGCGGCTGTCCACGAGCCGTCCGCTCCATCCGTTGTGATAGGGCGGCCAGACCTGGTTCCTGCGCCACCACCGGCGCCTGCGAGGCCCGCAGCGGTAATAGAAGCGCCGACTTCGCGGCTCCCTTCTGAACGCACCGCGCAAGGCCGCGCCGGCGATCCGGCTCTGGCTTCCAGGATGGCGCAGCTCGAATCCATGCTGCGAAGACTTGTCACCAGCCCTGCTCACCGGCTGGACGAATCCGACGATGCTCCCGCAAGCCCGGGCGTCCTCTTGTTATCGGACTCAGACCAGATTACTTCGTACTATGTGGAATCCTGCCAGACGCTACGCATCGCCTGCGGAAACCTCGCTCGCTCGGGGCGCGGCGGCGGAAAAAACCCGCGCGCCGGGCGCAGCGGCTACTCCGAAGGCGGTCTCAAGGAAAGGCTGGGAGAGTACTTGGGCATCACCGAGGCCAAAGTCTCCCAATACATGAAAGAGCACTGCGTGATCCGCTGGATTCAACTCGACGACGAAGCACCGCTGTTGGCGCACTTCGCGATTGGCGTCCTTCGCACTCCTTTGAACCTGGAGTGACCCGTACGGTGCGGTTTGCGGGTCGAAAGTTGTTTCTAGATAGAAAGATAAAATAGCGCAGTAATGTAGCAAGACGTGGGTCTTCGTATGGTCCCCTCTTCTTTGTTTTCAATAACTTGCCTCGCTTTTTAGTGTTCAAATTTGGTGATTAAATTCGTTCGAGCAGAACACTTCGCCATTTTCACAAAAAAGTACCATTCTGCGTCGCTAGCCCCCCTGGTACCCGGGCCCCCAGTTAGGCCCTGTGACTGCCGTTCGACCCCCCATTTACCCCCTTGGATGCACCGGCCTAGACGGGGGCCGAAGCTAGCCTCAAACTACGGTACGGTAACCATTTACGGGTGTCTGCCGGGTATCCGCTACCGCGAATGGATGCCGTCCCCCTGGGGCGGGGGCGTAACCAAAAATTCCTAAGTCTTTTTGACGGTTTTACGCGAAAGAAGGTGGATGACTATGCCGAAAACATTAGGCAATCAACTTTGGAAAACTTTTGACTGGGCGGTATGCAAAACGGCGGGAGTGACTTTCGACACGATTCAATTTTTCAACAAGCACAACCCAAACCCTTCGTTCACGCCGAAGTGGTCGGACAAACCGCTGCTGAAGTCGTGGGAAAAATCGAAGCCCACGCTGGGCTGGCCGCGGACAACTGATTCACTGTGTCCGGCGTGCGTAAAGGAAGCGCGCGAATCGATCATCGACGGCAAAAAGGATTGGACCGACCTGGTCCACGAAAAAGTTGGGGAAATCAAAGCGCAGATTATCGAGCGCGATGGGCAAGTCTGGATGGTCAAAGAGTGCGCGATTCACGGAAAGTACGAAGATTTAATGGCCATCGACGCGAAGTTTCTCGAATGGATTGAAGGAAATTTTCCGGGGCGCGATATTCCGGCGCACAACGACGAGAAGCTTCACAACCACGGATCGAGCACGGTGCGGCACGGCCGCGGAGCGGTGCTCACCGTGGATCTGACGAACCGCTGCAACATGATGTGCGATCCATGCTTCATGGACGCCAACCAAGTGGGCTACGTCCACGAACTGAGCTGGGAAGAAATTCAGGAAATCCTGGACAACGCCACGAAGATCAAGCCAAAGCGGCAGATGTCCGTGCAATTCTCCGGCGGCGAGCCGACCATGTCTCCCTATTTCTTGGACGCTGTGCGCTATGCGCGGAAAGTCGGATACAACAGCGTGCAGGCGGCCACCAACGGCATCGAATTCGCCAAGAGCAAGGAATTCGCCAAGAAGGCTTTCGAAGCAGGCTTGCGCTACGCGTACCTGCAGTTCGACGGCATCGGAAACGACGCCAACAGCCACCGCCAGGTCGGCAACCTGTTTGACGTGAAGATACGCGCGATTGACAACCTGCACGAGGCGGGCGTCGAAATCGTGCTGGTAACTACCATCGTCAACAATGTGAACAACGATCAGGTTGGCCCGATCGTCAAGTTCGCGATGGAAAACCCGAAGAAAATCGCGTTCCTTTCGTTCCAACCGGTTTCGTTTACCGGCCGCGACGAGGACATCACTCCGGAGCGCCGTCTCCGCCAGCGCTACACGCTCTCGCACCTGGCGCAAGACGTCAGCACGCAGGTTGGCAAAGTTGAACCGACGCGCGATTGGTTCCCGCTGTCATTCATTTCGCCCTTTGCCGGATTCGCCGACATGGTGCATGGACCCGACGCGCAATGGGGCGCGCTTTCCTGCGGTTGCCACCCGAACTGTGGCGTAGGAACCGCGCTGATGGTCCACAAGGAAACCAAGGAGTGGGCGCCGATTTCGCGCTTCCTCAATGCTCCGCAGCTGGTGAAAGACGTGAGCGCAATCACCGACGCCGCCCGCAGCAAGAAATTCTCGGCGTTCATGATGGCGCTAGCGATGCTGAGGAACTACAGCCCATTCCAGGCACCGCCAAGCCTGAAGGTGAAGGACATCCTCAAGAAGTTCGACAAGACTTGGGCGGTTTCCAAGAATTCCGACCGCAAATACGGCCGCACCAATCCCAACCGCACGTACGAAGACGCCATGAAGCGCCGCGCCGAAGACCCATGGAACATGCTGTTCATCGCCGGCATGTGGTTCCAGGATCTTTTCAACTACGATTTCCGCCGCACCGAGATGTGCATCATCCCGTACGCCACGCAGAAGGGCGAAATTTCGTTCTGCGCGTACAACACCGGCGTGGGCTGGCGGCAGATCATCGAAAACATGCACAAGAATGCGACCGTCGCCGAGTGGTACAAAAAGCACGGCAAGCATGAAATCTACGCCAAGAACAAAAAAGTCGATATCGGCACATACGAGACCTCGCTGAAGATTGACGCCGAAGATGCATCCCGGGTGCGTCACCTGGAGCACGACATTCCGCTCACCGCGGCCGAGGAAGACCGCATCCGCCGCAAGCAGGCGTATGAAGAAGCGGCCAAGGTGCGGAAGATTTACGAGGAGCTGGTCCTGAAGAAGAAGTCCGAGCCGCTGATGCAGATCGGCACGATGGACGAAATTCTGACGGCTGTTCCGGGCGCGACTGTGAAGCGTGCCGAGCCCGCGAACGGCGCCGATTCGGCTCAGGCCGTCGCGTCCGAGCCTGCGACCGTGGCCGGCGACTAAATCGGGCGCAGCAAGCAGCGCCCCTACAAGCTGTACCTGGCGGCGCTACCAACAGCCCCGGCTTCGGCCGGGGCTTTTTTTTGGTGCCTGCCGAAGTTTTCAATAGAATCCTGCTATGCCTGATCGGAAAAGAGCGCGCGAACTGGCTGCTGAGTTCATCCAAAAGGGTGACCCAGTCGGATGGTTTGAAAAACTCTACCAGGAAGCGGAGCGGGGAGAGGCGGCTGTTCCTTGGAACGACATGGAGCCCAACCCTCGATTGCTCAATTTCTGGAAAACGCATCCGTGCGAGACGGCGGGCAAGCGGGCGCTGGTAATCGGCAGCGGGTTTGGCGACGACGCCGAGCAACTTGCCGCCTGGGGATTCAAAACAACTGGATTTGACGTTTCACAAACCGCCATCGATGCCGCGAAGAAGCGGTTTCCGCAATCGCAGGTGGAGTACGTGGTCGCGGACCTGTTTGATCCGCCCGCGAGCTGGTTGAAGAGCTTCGACTTCGTGCTGGAAATTTTCACCGTGCAGTCGTTTCCGGACGAGTTGCACGCAAAAACGATCGAGGCAGTCGCGCAATTTGTAGCTCCGAATGGGCTGCTGCTGCTGATTGCGCGAGGCCGCGCGGACGATGAGCCAGAGGGGCAAGGACCGCCATGGCCATTGGCGCGAAACGAACTCGATGGCTTTCTGCGCGCGGGATTGAAAGAAGAATTCTTCGAGGATTATGCCGAACCCGAGCCGCCGTGGGTGCGGCGATTCCGAGTGCTCTACCGACGGCCCTGAACGCGCTAGCCAAAGTTCCAATCCTTCTGTTTGATATACTGAACCTTATCGATCCGCTTCCGTTCTAAGCGCACAATTCCACGGGACGGTCCCGACCGAGAATAATTTTGCATGCCCGCTAAAAGTCCAAAACGGCTCTTCCTGGTTGACGCGATGGGGTACATCTTTCGCGCTTTCTTTGCGCCGATGGACCGGCTGCAGACTTCCTCCGGCATCCCGACGAAAGTGCCTTACCTATTCGCGACCATGATGCGGCGCTTGATTAATAATCCGGCGCTGCGGCCAGATTTTCTGGCGGTTGTCTTCGACGTTTCCGCGCCCACATTTCGCGACGAGATTTTTGCGGCCTACAAGGCGCAGCGACCGCCGATGCCGGACGATCTTTCGATCCAGATTCCGTTTGTGCGGCGTTACTGCGAAGCGATGCGTTTCCCGATCCTCGAATATCCGGGGTATGAAGCAGACGACGTGATCGGCGCGCTCGCGCTGCAGGCGGAGAAGGAAGACCTGGACGTTTACATCATCACCAGCGACAAAGACCTGATGCAATTGGTGCACGGGCGCGTGCGACTGCTCAATCCCGCGAAGAATGACCTGATCGTGGACGAGAAAAAGGTGGAAGAGATCATGGGCGTTCCGCCGGAAAAAGTGGCGGACGTGATGGCGCTGATGGGCGATTCGATCGACAACATTCCCGGCGCGCGCGATCCCAACGACAAGCCCGCTCCGGGCGAACGGCGAAAAGCGGGAATCGGGGAAGTGGGTGCGCGCCAGTTGATCCAGCAATTCGGCAGCGCCGAAGAGACCGTGGCGCGCGCAGCGGAAGTGAAGCGGGCGAGCTATCGCGAGGCGCTGGAAAAATGCGGCGAATTCGTGCGCCTGAGCAAGCGATTAGCAAAAATCCCGACCGACGCCCCTGTGCCACTTTCGCTGGATGCACTGCGGCTGCAAGAGCCGGACGCGATCGCGCTACGTGCACTTTACGCCGAACTCGGGTTTACATCGCTGCTGAAAGAAGTAGCACCGCCGGTCGAATCTCGCGTGACGGACTATGCCGCGCTGGAATCAGCGGCGGCGCTTCGGGAATTTGCGAGCGGCACTTCGCCGGCATCCGATGCCGCCGTTTGGCTGGCGCTGGATGCCGAGGATCCGGATGACGAAGGCTTCGGGACGCGGGTCGCGGGCGTCGAGATGTCTATCAAAGCCGATGCGGCCCGCACGGCCACAAACGATGCCGAAAACAACATGCTCGGCGCGATGCACGACTGGCTGAGCGACGCGGATCGTTCCAAAGTGGTCCACGACCCAAAACTTTTTCATCTGCTGGCCTCTGGCGGCTCGGCGAACGGCGCCAAGCCGATTGCCGGAATCCGTCACGCCACGATGCTCTATTCGTATCTCATTCGTCCTACGACGGCGAATCACGCTTTCGAGGAGGTGGTGCTGCGCCATTTGAATCGAACGCTTTCGGGAGCACCGGGAGAGCGCGCGGATTTTCTGCTGCGGCTTGCGCCCGTGCTTCGCGCGGAAGTGGAAAAGCAAGGCCTGGTGGACGTCTACGAGAAAATCGATTTGCCACTGGCGCCGGTTCTGGCACGCATGGAAGCCGCCGGCGTGCGCGTGGATCGGAAAGAATTGGAGGTTATTTCCGCGAAGGCGGAGGAAGAAATCTCGCGGCTCGAAAAGTCTATTTACGAGCTAGCAGGTTTCGAGTTCAAGATCAACTCGCCGCAGCAACTTGCCGAAGTCCTTTTCGATCAATTGAATCTTCAGGCCCCGCGCCGGAGCCGCGCGAAGTCGCGATCGACGGCGGCCGAGGTGCTTGAGGAACTCGCGCTGACACACGAACTGCCCAGAAAAGTTCTCGAGTACCGCGAGCTTGCCAAACTGAAATCGACGTACGCGGACGCGTTGCCTCGGCTGATTAATGCGGAGACGGGGCGCCTGCACACGCGCTTTAGCCAGACCGGCACAGCTACGGGGCGGCTCAGCTCGTCCAATCCAAATTTGCAAAATATTCCGATACGCACGGAACTTGGCCGCGAGATACGCGCAGCATTTATCGCGTCGCCGAGCCAGCTGCTGCTTTCCGCCGACTATTCGCAAATCGAACTGCGCATTTTGGCGCATCTTTCCGGGGATCCGATTCTTGTGGACGCCTTCCGGCGCGGCGAGGACATTCATTCGCGCACGGCGCAGGAAGTTTTTGGCGTCCCACCGTTGGCGCAAACGCGCGAGCATCGCCGAGTCGCCAAAGTGATCAATTTTGGAGTGATTTACGGGCTTTCGCCGTTTGGTTTGGCGCAGGAACTGGGGATCGATACTAAAGAGGCGGCGAAGTGGATCAACGCGTATTTTGAAACCTACAGCGGCGTAAAGAAATATCTCGACGCGCAGATCGCGGAGGTTCGCAGGACCGGATTTACCCGGACGCTTTTCGGGCGCATCCGCCCGATTCCCGAAATCAATTCGCCGCAGCCGAACTTGCGCAACTTCGCCGAGCGCACGGCGATGAATACGCCGATGCAAGGCGCAGCGGCCGACCTGATCAAGCTGGCGATGATCGAGCTCGATCGCCGCTTGGCTGGAGAGTTCGAGGCACGCATGATTCTTCAGGTGCACGACGAACTACTCTTCGAAGCTCCCGAAGGAGAAATCCCGCGGCTAAGATCGCTGGTGAAAGAAGTGATGGAAGGCGTATATAGATTGCGCGTGCCTCTGCTGGTGGAAAGCAAGGCGGGGCCGAATTGGCGCGACATGAAGTGATCCGCCGTCACAATTCTTACAATTTTGCGAGTGAATCTTCGAATGGCGGGCGCGCGATGCCGCGTTCGGTGATAATCGCGGCGATATAACGCGCGGGAGTGACATCGAAGGCAGGATGCGCGGCGCGGACATCCGGCGAAATGCGCACGCCGGCAAGATGCGTGACTTCTTCCTCGGAGCGTTCTTCGATGGGAATTTGCTCGCCTGACGCGAGGGAAAGATCGAGTGTCGAAATCGGCGCGGCCACGTAGAACGGGACTTTATTTTCCTTCGCGAGCACGGCGATGCCGTACGTTCCAATTTTGTTTGCGGTGTCGCCGTTGCGCGCGATCCGGTCGGCGCCCACGACCACCGCTCCTACGCCGCCGGTTTTCAAGAAGTGGCCGACCATGTTGTCCGTGATGAGGGTGAGGGGAATGTGGTCCTGATGCAATTCCCAGGCAGTGAGCCGCGAGCCCTGCAAATAAGGCCGCGTTTCGGGAACCAGCACTTCGATTCGATAACCGCCCTCGACAGCCATTCGAATCACGCCGAGCGCTGTGCCGATTCCACCAGTTGCGAGAGCACCGGCGTTGCACTGCGTCATCACGCGGCCGGATTTGGGCATGAGCTCGGCACCGAAGCGGCCAATGCGCTCGTCGGCTTCACGGCGTTCCTGGTGGAGGATTCGGGCCTCTTCTACGAGCGCTGTGCGGATTCGAGCGAGAGCTTTCGGGTCGTCGCTTGCGGAAGCGCCAGCGAGTTCATCGAACCGGCGCTTGAATCGCTCGACGGCCCAGAACAGATCGACAGCGGTGGGACGGGTACGGGAAATCGTGTCGCAAATCGTGGCGAATTCGGAACGCATCTCGGCGAGAGTGTTTGCTTCGGAGCGCTGGACGCCAAGGGCCACACCCATCGCGGCGGCGACACCTATTGCGGGCGCTCCGCGAATGACCATGTCTTTGATAGCTTTGGCCACGTCGCGATAATCGGTGTAAGTGTGATAGACGACCTCGCCCGGCAATTGCCGCTGGTCGAGCATGACCACACCTTTTGATGTCCATTCGATGGGTTCGACTGTACGCAATGAATTGGCTCCGCTTCGAGATGCGTTTGCCGCAAAAATAGCGCGGCTCAAGGACCTGGAGTGAGAACGCGCAGCCCGTGAGTTCCTATAAGAAACGCGACGGAAATAAAAGAATTGTAACTTACGTGGAGCAGATAGCTGCCGAGCACAGTGCGCGTGACGGCGCGCACATACGTGAAAACGATGCCCACGAAAATGAGCAATGCGATTTGCACCCAGCCGCCCCAAAGCTGAGGCGCGTGCAGCAGACCGAAAAGTATTCCCGTGGCGACGACTCCCGCAGCTATTCCGAAGCTCCGCGCGATCAGAGGGTAAAGATAGCCGCGGAAAATTGTCTCTTCGACCACTGGCGCCAGCAGGACCGCCATCACCATAAGAAGCAGGGCGGTGCGGCGATCTTGGAACAACTGCTCCATGGGTAGTTGCGCTTTTGTGCCAAAGACGGCCGAACCAACTTGAACGAGCAGCGCGAGCAGGAGCCCGCTCACGATCAGCCCCGGGTAGGCCCAGCGGCGACGGACCCGATGTGTTTCCAGAGGGCGCCAGCCGAGAGTTCGCCAGAAGGGCGCATGAAAGCGCACACGCGTTTGCACGAACAAGTAGCCCAACAACACGAAGAACAGGATTACCTGGCTGATTACAACGAAGAGCCCTTCGGCGCTCCCAGGCTTTTGGAGATTCGAGAGAGACACGCCGAAGACTGCAAATCCGATCGCCAGCAGAATACTGAACAAAAACGTGGCCGCGAGCGCCAGCACCACGAACAGCAACAGGTCGGTCCAGCCCCAGGGGACGCGGATATCTTCGGGAACCGGCGGTGCCGACGAAACCGGAAGGCGGGGCTCGGTTGGCGTGCTTTCTTGCGGCTGCTGGCCGGTCTCCAGCAACGCAGGCTCGGGCGGGGGCGAAGGGCCGTCGAAAGATTCTGAGGGCTGAGGAGGAGGCGGATTGTTTTCTTCGAAGTTCATAGTTGGATGCGAATTGCCGGCGGCCACTCGCGCATCATGCGCTCAGCTTGCGCGCCGCGGCGCTTGCCGATTGGCTTGAGCTGTCGGCGTTCGAGACATTTAGAGCGCGCGCCAGTATTTGGCCAGTGTACGATTTTTTATTGCGCGCTACACGTTCGGGAGTGCCTTGAGCGACGATGCGTCCCCCCTCTTCGCCGCCCTCGGGACCGAGATCGATGATCCAGTCAGCCTGTTTGATTACATCAAGGTTGTGCTCGATGATGAGGACGGTGTTGCCGAGCTCGACGAGACGGTTGAGCACGGCGAGGAGCTTGTTCACATCGTCGAAGTGCAGCCCAGTGGTGGGTTCGTCTAGGATATAGAGAGTGCGACCCGTCTGCCTGCGGGAAAGTTCGCGCGCCAGCTTGGTGCGCTGAGCCTCGCCACCGGAAAGGGTGGTGGCGGATTGGCCGAGCTGCACGTAGCCTAGGCCGACGTCAACCAGAGTTTGCAGCTTTTGCTGGATCGAAGGAATGTTTTCGAGCACTTTCAGAGCGTCCTCAATTGGCAAATCGAGCAAATCGGAAATCGAGCAGCCCTTGTAACACACGGATAGGGTCTCCGCATTGTAGCGCTTGCCGCGGCAGACTTCGCAGGTTACATAAACGTCGGGGAGAAAATTCATTTCGATGCGCCGCTGCCCGTCTCCTTGGCACGATTCGCAGCGTCCGCCTTTCACATTGAAGCTGAACCGACCCGGCTTGTAGCCGCGTTCGCGCGATTCCGGAAGCATCGCGTACAACTCCCTAATGGGAGCGAAGACGCCCGTGTAGGTGGCTGGATTCGAGCGCGGAGTGCGGCCAATCGGCGCCTGGTCAATTTGAACGACCTTATCGATGTGCTCCGCGCCGACAAGGGTGCGATAAGCACCGGGCTTTTCCATCGAACGGTAAAGCTTGGCTGCGAGGGCGCGATAGAGAATGTCGTTCACCAGTGTAGATTTGCCAGAACCGGAAACGCCTGTGACAACGGACAGCAACCCAAGGGGAATTGTCACATCGATGTTTTTGAGATTGTGGCTATGAGCCCCGAGTATCGCGAGAGTTTTACCGTTTGCAGCGCGGCGCTGAACCGGTACAGCGATCTTCATGCGGCCTGTCAGGTATTGACCGGTGAGAGAAGCGGCGTTTGCGGCGATTTCCTCCGGTGAGCCGCAAGCTACCAGATGGCCGCCCGCTTTGCCTGCGCCAGGGCCGAGGTCGATCACGTAATCGGCGCGGCGAATCGTTTCCTCATCGTGCTCGACAACCAGGACGGTGTTTCCCAGATCCCGCAATGTTTCCAGTGTGGAGAGCAGGCGCCCGTTGTCGCGCTGGTGCAGGCCGATGGAAGGCTCGTCAAGTACGTAGAGCACGCCGCGTAAGCGCGAACCGATCTGCGTTGCCAATCGAATGCGCTGAGCCTCTCCGCCAGAAAGCGTTGCCGCGGAGCGTGCGAGCGTGAGGTATCCCAGCCCTACGTTTAGCAGAAAATCAATCCGCTCCGAAATTTCCGATAGCGGCCGGCCGGCGATTTTTCGCTGTCGCAGCGTGAGCCCATTTCGCATCTTGTCCACGGCCGCGCGCGCATCCGATAGGGCCAAGGCCGTAAAATCGGCAATGGAAAGGCCGCCGATTCTTACGGCGAGGCTTTCGGGACGCAGGCGCTGCTCACCGCAAGAAGTGCAGGGCGCGGGTGACATGTATTCCGTCAACCACTCGCGATAGGAATCCGATTTCGATTCTCTGAGGCTGTCTTCCAGATACCCCACGATTCCTTCGAAATTCAAACCCTTGCCCAGAGGGCCGGAATTATTTCCATGCAGGATCAGGTTCTGCACTTTGTGTGGAAGTTTTTCGAAGGGTGCATCGAGGTTGAATCCGTGGGCGAGGGCGGCGATTCGCAAAGTGCGTTGCAGAGGGGTGGAACCGGAACCCGGTCCAAGGCCGCCTTCAAAAAGAGGTTTGGTCCAATCCACGATCACTTTGGCTGGATCGAATTCATATTTCGATCCCAGCCCATTGCATTCCGGGCATGCGCCGTAGGGCGAATTAAAACTAAACGAGCGCGGTTCGAGCTGCGGTACGGAAATGCCGCAATCGGGACAGGCGAGTTTCTCGGAGTAGACATGCTCCTCGCCGCCCACGACAGCGATCGTGACCAAACCGCCCGTGAGCTTCAGCGCGGTTTCAATGGATTGCTCGAGCCGCTGTACAATACCGTTCTTCAGCAGCAACCGATCAACCACAATTTCAATTGTGTGGTTTTTTCGGCGGTCCAACGGCACGGGCTCATCGAGACTGAGCAGCTCGCCGTCGACCCGCGCTCGGACATAACCCTGCTTCGCATACTTTTCGAGTTCCTTTTTGTATTCACCCTTGCGTCCGCGAACCACAGGCGCAAGAACCATGATGCGGTCATCGGGCTTGAGCGCCATCACGGCCTGCACAATTTGCTCCGTGGATTGCCGCGCGATGGGCTTGCCGCATCGAGGACAATGTGGCGTGCCGATGGCGCTGTAAACTACGCGAAGATAATCGTAAATCTCGGTGATCGTCCCCACCGTCGATCGCGGCGAGCGCGTGGTGGTTTTCTGTTCGATGGCGATCGACGGCGAGAGTCCCTCAACCGAATCCACTTCCGGCCGCTCCATTTGGTCAAGGAACTGCCGCGCGTAAGCTGAAAGGGATTCCACGTAGCGCCGTTGGCCCTCAGCGTAGAGCGTGTCAAACGCAAGCGAGGATTTCCCTGAACCAGAAAGTCCCGTGACGACCGTGAGCGTGTTGCGCGGAATTTCCAAGTTGATGTTCTTCAGGTTGTGCTGCCGGGCGCCCCGGACGACGATTTTTCTTAGGCTCATAATTCGACTGCCGCTACAGAAACGTCTGCTCGATACTGGGTACAATCCTCCCAGTATACTTTTTAACATAGCAACCCCTGCGCGGTGAGGTCAAGGCAGCGCGCCTGTGGACTCGCTTGAATCGAGGTCGAAAATCGACGGTGCGCGCGGCAGCGGCCGCGACTCACTATCGCCGAGCGCCCGTCCAATCGGTTCGGTTCAGGCGATACAGCACGTGCGGCCGCAACGGATGGCCCTCAGGGAGGTTTGGATGCTCGAAGTCGTCCGCCGAATCGCGAACCATTCCGATCTTTTCCATCACGCGCCGAGAGCGGACGTTTGTCGGGACGGTGAAGGAAACCAAGGATTCCAGCCGCAGCGACTCGAATGCGTGGTGCACAACCGCCCTCGCTCCTTCGGTCGCGAGCCCGCGGCCCCAGCAATCAGCCGCTAGCCGCCAGCCGATCTCGACACATGGCGTGAAATGGGCTTCGAACGCGGGCACCATTAATCCCAGGGCTCCGATAAATCTCCGCTCTTCGCGAAGTTCAACCGCAAACAATCCGAAGCCGTACTTGAGGAAGTGCTGTTTGATTCGATCGAGAAAGAGATCGCTTTGCACAGGCGAAAGGCAAGCGAGCATGAATTCCATCACTCGAACGTCGGAGTTCAATCGCGCGAACTCCTCCCTGTCGCTTTTTTGCCACGCCCTTAGGGCCAGGCGCTCTGTCTCAATCGCCACAATGGCGCTCTTTCTAGGCCGACTCGCTACAACCACAAACAGTGGATTGGCGGTCGCGCCCGCCGACGCGCCGCAAAATTTACTGGGGGTTGGGAGTTTTTACGCGAGTCGCCAGTTTGACGGCGTTTGGTTTCAGCATCTTAACTTTGGTTTTGATCGTGCGATATGTCGACCCGTCAGAGGGAAGGAAAGCCGAGGATCCCTTTAGGGGATTGAGGGCTGGGCCGGCTTCCTTCCCTCGGCCATTTACCTTAGTACTCCGCAGCCTGCCTTCGATCTGCATTCACCTCCGCGCCAGAATCGTGTAAATTATTACACTTAGTTCGTGGTCAAGTTGGGGCGTGGTCCAATCGGTAGGGCACCTCACTGTTAATGAGGACGGTGTTGGTTCGAGTCCAACCGCCCCAGCCAACTCTTTTTTCGAGCTATCCCCTCGCAGCTCTCAAGGGTCCGCGAATTACTCTCTCAAGCGCGCCGGCGGGCAAGGATGCCCTGAGCTCCTGAGAAAACACCCCATCCACCAAGACGAAGGCCATGCGTGCAGGCCTGTCAGAGCGGTTTTCCCACGCGTGGTCGGTGCCCCGCTGAACCACAACATCACCAGCCTTCAAGTGCACTTCGGAGTCGTCCAAAAGAAGAAATATCTCTCCCTCGAGCACGATTCCGTAATCAACGGTCTCTGTACGGTGAACGAAAGGCCGCGTGCCGGAGCTCTCCTTTGAGAAGCCCGGCAAGAAATCCAGGATTCGAATCACCGTCCCATGCGATTTGGGTGCGAGCTCAAGCGACTCATGGGTGGGTTCGGCCTCCGCGGTTGAGAGCGGAGCTGGGCTCGCGTTTGTACTCCAGATTTCGAAGAAGGCGACGCCACGCTCCGGAAACTTCAGCTCGATGGGTGGGTGTCCATCAGACAAAACAATCGATTTCCCCCTCTTGTCGTGGCCGGTGACGACGCGGCGCGGCGTATCTGTCATGGCAGTTTCCTCCTTTGGATAAACCCAAACTCCAGCCAACTCCTTGCGTGGGCCGAGCTATCGCAAATTCTTCAATCCTTGATAACGGGGAAGCCTGCTTCAGTCCACCCGCGCCAGCCTCCGTCCATCGAGATCACATTGTTGTAGCCCATTTTCTGAAGATTATCGGCGGCCAACGCCGAACGAAACCCGCCGCCACAATAGAGCACGATCGGCGTGCTTTTGTCCGGGACGGTCTTCTCGATATCGCGCTCGATGATGCCACGGCCCAGATGGATTGCGCCGGGAATATGCCCACGAGCCCATTCGGCATCTTCGCGCGTGTCCACCAGAATAAGTTTCTCGCCGCTATCCAGCCGCTTCTTTGTTTCGCGAAATGTTTCTTGCTTGATTCGCTGCTTAGCGTCATTTACGAGATTCAAAAACCCTTGGGCGTGATCCATTCTTCACCTCATCGTACCGGTTCAACTTAGAGATTTTAGGATCGCGGTTAGAACGATCTTGCAGACAAGCAAAACCGGTCAGCGTGCCGAAGCGTTACTCGTAACGCAGCGCTTCCACGGGATTTAATCGCGCCGCTTTCCAGGCCGGGTACACACCGAAGAAAATTCCGATCATGCTCGCAACGGATACTCCGAGCAGGACGAGCAGCGGGGAAACAGAGGCGGGAAAACTGGAAAAAGCCAGCCTTATGCAAAGGACGATGGATGAGCCGAGCAGAACGCCAATCACGCCGCCTATGCCTGCGAGAGTTACGGCCTCCAACAAAAATTGCAGCAAGATATTCGCCCGCCGCGCGCCAATGGCTTTGCGGACGCCAATTTCGCGCGTCCGCTCGGTAACGCTCACCAGCATAATGTTCATCACGCCGATTCCGCCCACCAGCAGCGCGACTGATCCGACAGCAAGCATCACAATGAAAATTCCGCTGGAAATCTGCTTCCACAAATCCAGAAACGTGTCCGTGGTAAGAATCGCGAAATCGTCATCCTGGTCGGAAGCCAGCTTCCGCATCCGGCGCATGTATTCGCGCGTCTCGTCCACCACCAGCGGCAGGTTTTCCGTGGTATCCGCTTTGGCCATCAAGACTACGTTCTTAAACTCGGGATGCAGCTTCTGTATCATCGAAAATGGCACCAGCGCGATATTGTCTTCCGGATTCTCGCCGGTTCCTATCGCTTGCTTTCGCTCCTCCAAAACGCCAATCACGGTAAAATCATGCCCTTCGAGCAACACCTCCTGGCCTAGGGGGCTCTGGCCGCTCGGGAAAAGTGTATTGGCCGTGATGTGCCCCAAAACCGTAACCGGAGAATGATGCTCGTCATCCGTACGATTGAAAAATCTGCCCTGCGCCAAATTCAAATTACTGATGTCCGCATAGGCAGCCCCTTGCCCCTGCAGAATCACATTCTTGGCGCGGATATTGCCGCGTCGCACTTCGCTCGAGCCGGCATTGACCGCATAATTTTCAATCTGTGACACGGGAGTAGCGGCCTCGACGTGTGGCAGTTGCTTTAGACCGTCCACCCAATCCGGATTCAAATCCTTTCGCTGAAGCACTTTCGGAGAAAGGCGGCCGAGTGTAGCCCAAGAAAATTTGGAGACAATAATGGTGCTCGAACCAAGCGACTGAATATCGCCCATCACGTTGGAGTTCAGCCCATTAATCACGGCTCCGATCACGATAATCGTCGTGACGCCGATCATGATGCCGAGAATGGTCAGAAAGGAACGCAGCACGTTGCGCCGCAACACATCGAGCGCCAGCCCGATCGCTTCCTTGAATTCGCCGAACCCGCCTCTATTTGCCATGGTTTCTTTCCACGACTATTCCGACCGCAATGCGACCACCGGATCAAGCCGTGCCGCCTTCGCTGCTGGATACACACCGAAGAACAATCCCACGCTAGTGGCCACAACCAATCCCATCAGCACCGACCAAATTTGCACCGAACTCGGCAGCGAGGTGGTCGCGCTTACAATTTTTGCCAGAATGATCCCCAGGATCACCCCGCAGGCTCCGCCAATCGCCGCCAACGCGGCCGATTCGATCAGGAACTGCATGCGAATATCGCTCTGACGCGCTCCGAGCGACTTCCGCAAGCCGATTTCGCGCGTCCGCTCCGTCACCGATACGAGCATGATGTTCATGATCACGATGCCGCCAACGATCAGGGAAATGGAGGCGATGCCGATCGTCACGCCAAAAAATGTGCTGCTGATGCTGCTCCATAACGAGAGAAACGAGGCATTCGTTTCCATCGCAAAATCGTCGGCGTCGCGATAGGCCACATGCCGGCGCGCTCGCAGGAGCAACTTCACCTCGTCCATCGTGGGATCTATCGCGTTCTTACCGGCGGCCTTCACCCACAGGCGGAGCGAGTCATCGCTTCCGTACATACCCTGGTAAGTGGTGAGCGGCATGATCACCCAGTTATCCTGCGACTGCCCCATGGTGGAGCCCCTCTTTTTCGCCACTCCGATGATTTCACACTCGCCCGTATCCACGTGGATCACCTTGCCGATCGGATCCACGCCGGGCAACAGTTTGTTCACGATGTCGTAGCCCACGTCACAGACGGGCGCGCTGCGCGCCACGTCCAGCCGCGTAAAGTCGCGCCCTTCCGCGAGCTCGCGGCTATAAACTTGCGGCATCTCGTGGGTGAATCCGATGATCGCGCTATCGTCGAGATAGTCCGTGCCATATTTCACTTGGCCAATCTTGTTCAGATTCGCGGCGACGGCTACGCAGCGTCTGCAATTGTCTCGGAGATACTCGTAGTCGTCGAAATGGAATTTCCGGCGCTTCTGGCTGGCCTCCCATTGGTCAACATTGGTGATGGTCGAGGGCGCTCGGTTGATCATGAAGACGTCCGCGCTGAGGTTGGAAGATATCGCTCCGGCCACGTAGTCGTTCAGGCCGTTGATGAGGCTCACGACGGCGATTACGGACATGACCCCGATGACCACGCCTAGTAAAGTCAACATACTACGCAGCTTATGCGACCAGAGACTGGCAGTCGCAATCCGCACCGCCTCCTTAAAAGTCATGGACGTCTTGCTAGTCATGTCAGCCATTTCTTAGGCGTGCACCCATTATACTCATACGCACGAAGGGCTTCCGAAATTGCGCTGCCGCAAGGCGCACGGACACCGGACACGGGTTGAAGTGGTATCTCAACCGTACACAACGATCAACGCGCAGGGTAAAACAAAATGGGGAGCCTTGCGGCTCCCCATTTGCAAAGGTGCTGCCGATTCCGGCAGGAGCTAGAAGTTCAACTGGAGTGAGAACTGCCCGAACCTCCGCTCGTCATGGTTGCCGCCGAGCGCCAAGCTACCTAGGCCGCCCTTGTATGCACTAACTGTTAGCGGCGCATATGGAGCCCCAAAATAACCCAGATTGCCCAGGAATATATACTCATTAGCATGGTTGAAGACGTTGAACGCTTCGGCGTTGAACTGTAACCCGAACCTCTCCGTCAGCTTGAAGGTCTTGCTGATTCTAAGGTCGTCGTTCCACGCACCCGGACCGCGGAAGGCGTTCCGGCGAGTCATGTTCTTCGGATACGGCCCAAAATCCGAAATACCAAGGGCCGGATCGAGCGGCGCAGAACTTGCGGGAACCGGCAAATTCATCACGTTGAATACGCCGGGAGCGCCAGTGGGCACCATGGCTCCGGTGTGATAATTTGTGATCGGAGTCGCCGGGGTCAAGCGAGCTGCTGTGTAGAAATTGAAGGAATTAGAGTAGTCGAACACGCTAAACGGAATTCCCGTGTGCGCAGTGAAGATGCTGGAGATCGTCCAGCCGCCAAGGGCTTGGCCCTCCCAGCCCCTGCTGTTCCTGAACCACGGGGTGGCCCAGATCGGCGAAATAACAATTCGGTGCCGAACATCAAAGTCCGAATTTCCCCAATCCAGCCCTGGGTCCAAGACATTCGTGTATCCGAGACTCCCGATGTAGGCGGATCCGCCTTGGGCGTCGCTCCCAAATGTCGAGCTTAGGTCGTCCAGCGAGTGCGCCCAGGTATAGTTGGCCACCAAAGTCAGGCCGGTGTGGTGGAGGTCCTGCGTCTGGAACTTTACGTTCAGAGCGTCATATGCACTGGAACCCAGGCTGCCACGCATGTTGATCGCCGAATACTGCTCGTTTGGCGGCACGAGGCAGATGGGATTACCTCCGGGCCCGTTCGGAGTCCCTTCGCCGGCGCAGGCCGGGCTCTCGGGATTGATGCCTTGGTAGAAATTGGCTGCGCCTATGAGATTGATGTTTTCCAAGTCGTACAAGTGCACGCCGTGAGCTCCGCTGTAATCGAGCTCAACCAGCGTGTTAGGCGCGATTTCCCGCTGTAAGGCAAGGCTCCAGAACTGGGTCTGCGCCGTATTGATATTTGGGTTGGGCATGCGCAGTGACGAAGGTGGAAGCGCCTGGGAAGGCCCTGGCAAACCTAGAGGCCCCGAATCGTTAACGGTGAGTACGTTAGTCGTGGTGCTCGACAACTTTGGAGCCTTAACCTCCACTGCGGCGCTCGCCGGAGGATTGAAGCTCGCGTTGAAGGTCACGTTGCCAAAGTTGCGCTCGTAGCTGATTCCGTAACCACCGCGCAAACTGGTCTTACCGTCTCCGAAGAGGTCGTAGGCAAATCCCACGCGCGGGGCGAAGGTCCCCCAGGTTGGCGCCCAAAATTGACCTATTGGGCTCTGGTTGGCAATGTCCACTCCCCCGGTTGCAACCCGGTCGTACAGAGTCGCGCCCGAGCCAAAGTAGAAGTTGGAATCGAGATTTGGGTGATTGTTATGCTGAACACCATAGTGTTCCCATCGCAAGCCATAATTTAATGTAAGTCTGGGCGTAATTCTGAAGCTATCCTGACCATACAGCGCCCAATCATGGTAGCGGTAGCTCCGTGCCGAATCCGCTGCGGCCAACGGCGGCGTAACGCTGCACGCCGGGGTAATGTTGAGGTCAGCTGGACTGCCGGTGTTCCAATACTGCGGCTGCGCTGTGCACGGCAACGCATTGGGGGCTACGCGACCGGTGAAGCCTATGAGTGGACTGCCGTTGGGATTGCCCGGTGCATTTATCAGTGCGTTCAGGCCATCGTTCAACCCTGAAGCGAGTTGCTCCACCGCTTGCTGATACGCGCCATATGCGTAGTTCAACTGGAGGTATGTAAGTTCCCCCCCGAACTTCATAGTGTGTTTGCCCTTGGTCCAGCTCAGGTCGTCCACGAATTGCAGCGTGTTCTGATAGCCGCCAAAGGGGAGTCCGCCGGCGCCTGGAGATGTGTTTTCCAATCCCGGCATTTGAATCGCGTTGCCGGTGACGGGGTCCGCAGGGGCGCCCGAATTGATATAGATGTTCGGGGTAAACGTCAGCGGAGTGTTGAACGAACTCACGTCGTAGAACCTGTCGAAGCTTACCTTCGCACTGTTTAGCACGTTAGGCGTAAAGATGTGGTTCAGAGAATACAGGAATCCTTGATGCAGCCCAGCATATCCTACATCGTACTGCGGGTATGGGCTGTAAGAAACCGACCCATTAGCGTAGGCCAGGTTCTCGCGGGCATACCGGAAAAACATCTGAGTGCTGTCGCTGAAGTTGTAATCCATGCGTCCCAGCAGTCTATACGTGTTCTGGGGAACGTCTCCGCCGGCGTCGAAGGGCGCCTTGAAATTGACGATATCAAAGACCGGCTGCGAAGGAGAAATCGGCGTGGTGCCATTGATCATACCCAACGTCGTTCCGGCTGCGGCCAGCTGTCCTGCCGTGACCGTACCGGACGAAGGAAAAGCTCCGGTCGCGAACTTGGAGAAGTAGGACGCCGTACCTGCAGGCAAAAGTGAGGTGAAGCTTGGGTCGAACACTTCCTCAGTTTGAGGAGCCGCGCTGCGAACCCGGGTCCATTCCGTGCTCTCGAAGACGAATAGCTTATTTTTGACGATCGGACCACCCGCGGCATAACCAAATTGATTTCGCGTATATTTGCCCTTCGGGATACCGTTCACGTTGTTTTCGAATGTATTGGCGGTGTAAGCCGAAAGGCGGTTGTATTCCCAAGCAGATCCGTGAATCTCATTCGTTCCGGATTTCGACGCTACGTTGACTATGCCGCCAGATGCCCGCCCATATTCGGCGCCGAAGTTGTTGGTCAAGACGCTGAATTCTCGAATCGAATCGGTCGGGATGCCGGTCCCAACCGCTACGCTGAAAATAGTCTCATTTTCCACGCCATCGAGCAGGATCTCGGTGCCAGCCTCCCGCTGGCCGTTAATGGAATAACCGACACCATCCCCGCTTATGCTCTGACCCGTGCTACTTCCACTCATATTGGGGCTGCCCCCGTTGCTCGTCTGGTCGCCATTGCTGATGCCACCTGATAGCGCCACAAAATCGTAAGGGTTCCGCGTGAGGCTGGGGAGGTTGGCCATTTGCTCCGTGTTCACGACTTGCGAAAGCTCTTGTGTCTGCGTGTTGACCACCGCTCCGCCTTGACCAACGACTTCCACCACCGTCGTCGCTTTTCCCACGGCCAGTTGGGCATCCAGTGTCACTTTGCCACCAACCGTCACCTCGACCCGTGATGTGAACGGCGCGAAATTCTGACTCGTTACCGTAACCTCATAGATCCCAGGCTCCAATGCAGGGATCGTGTATTGCCCCTCGCCCCCCGTTTGCACAGTGCGCACAGCGCTCGTCGCAACACTCTTGGCGACCACCGTCGCGCCGGGTATCACCGCACCCGTGGTATCCGTGACCGTGCCTGCGAGTGATCCTGCCTCCGCCTGCGACCACGCGTACTGGTAACCTACGAAGATCGCGACCAACAACACCATTAAGGCGAAGAGCTTGTTTCGCATGACTTGCCTCCTAGATTCAACACGCCCCAGTCACGAACCGTGAACTTGCTTGTGACCCTGCATAAATATGCACTCTCCTCTGGCAAGTTTGTGTCCACAAATGATTTGCTGTAACTACCTAGTAATGTTAGATTTGCCAGGGATGGCCACCAAAAAAAACAACGAATACGCTTTTGCATATACATAAATTAGAATAGTAGCCGACTTCTGGGCGATAAAAACTGTGAAATGCGGAAACTGAATGACACCTACCGCGCATCCAAGGTCCTTGGCGCGGCAAAAAAGAGCTTGGTCTCCAGGTACCGCCGCTTCGAGGTCTTTGCCTTTACACGTTTGTAAATAAATTGTTATCAAGGAGATCCAGATTATGCGCAAGTTGCCGTTCGTAGTCGGGTTGGTTTTGCTGGCGTCGATTCCTGCGAAGGCACAGTTTTTGAATGACAAGGTTGAGGTCTTCGGCGGGTTTTCCTACATGCGGGTGAACAACTCGCCGTCATTCAACGCGGCGGGATGGGAATTCTCCGGTGAGTATAAGCCAGCCAGTTGGATTGGCGGCGTGGCCGACTTTAGCGGTGACTACGGCTCGAATACCTCGCTCCACACGTTTCTCTTCGGGCCGCAGGTTTCTTGGCCCGCCCGCGTTTCGCCATTTGCGCACATCCTGATCGGAGGCGCCCACGCCAGCTCTTTCGGAGTAGGGTCCACCGGCTTCGCCGCAGCTATTGGCGGGGGCATTGACACCGAAATCGCTCCGTCGATCTCCTGGCGAATCATTCAAGGTGACTATCTGCCGGCTCACTTCTTCGGCGCCACGAGGAACAACGCTCGCATCTCCACCGGCATCGTCATCCATTTCTGATGTAACTCCTTATTTTTGAGAAAGATCGACTTTCGCCGGCAAGCGTGCATCGCTCCTGCCACTCCGCGCGTCTAAAAAGCCGTACGAACTTCAAACGGGGGGTCCAGATAGCTATCATGAGCCGTTCTTCCATAGAAACAGTTGGCGTCCGATTGACAGGCTGGGCCGCGTTGAATCGCGATCCCCTGGAAGACCGCGTTGAATATACCTGCCCCCATTGCGGGACCCGAGGGGCCAAGGCCGCGCGTCGCCCGCGCTCCGCGTATCATTTCACCGATGGGTTCGTGCAGGACCTTCAGGGTGAGATGAGCACCTGCCGCGTGTGCAAGCAGTCGCTCCGGCTTTCGCCGGTTGTTCTGGTGCATGACCGGGACGAGCAGCGCCGCTTCGACGCCGTCTTCCTGGCCGACCGGGAAGTCTCAAAGAACTGACCCGGCGCACGGGGATTTTGACAGGCGCGCTCCAGTCTCTGCATCCTTCTCCAGCAAAGAGCTGAACCCGCGTCCGAACACACGTCGCAACGAGGCAATCACTCCACGTCGAGCGCCAGGTGGTGCTTTTCCATTTCGCCGCGCACATGGTCAAACGCATCGTCTACCGTATCGGTGAACTGCAGCATCTTGAATTCCTTCTCGCTTACGGTGCCGGTGCGAACCATGTGGCGCCAGTTCACCACCCGGTTCCAATATTTTCTTCCGTAAATCAGGATCAGGTGCCGCGAGGAAAGTTTTCCGGTCTGCATCAGCGTCAGCATTTCCCAGAGTTCGTCCATGGTGCCAAAGCCGCCGGGAAAAACGATCAGCGCCTTGGCCATTTGCGAGAACCACAATTTGCGCATGAAAAAATAATGAAAGCAGAAATTCAGGTCCGGACTGATGTAGGGATTCGGCCGCTGCTCGTGCGGAAGTTGAATGCTCAGACCGATGGACGATCCGCCCGCCTCCGCCGCGCCGCGATTCGCCGCCTCCATGATTCCCGGTCCGCCGCCTGAGCAAATCACGAACCGCTTCGGCTGCGCTCCCAGCGTCATCGCCCACGCGGTGATTCGGCGCGAAAGCTCGCGCGCCTCTTCGTAGTAGCGCGACATTCCCACGATGGATTTCGCCGCGCCGATTTTCGTGTTCCATTCAGGCGTGCGACGCCCACGGGCGGCGCCTTGCACTTTTTTTAGTTGCGCCAGCGCACGGTCGCGCGGCTGAATGCGCGCTGACCCGAACATCACAATCGTGTCTCCCACTCCCGCCCGCCTCAGCCGATTGATCGGATCAATATACTCGGCCAGAATGCGCAACGGCCTGGCGGCGGTGCTCTCCATAAAAACTCGATCTTGATAGGCCAGATCGGACATTGGCAGGTGGCCGAAACGCTTCATCGATCCTCCTCGCAAAAATTACACGGAACATTTTAGCCTGTCCGCACCGCCAGCATCAGGGAGAGATGGACTCAACTGCCGATGTTGTAACCTCATCCGCGGCTTGCCTCTTCGCGAACTCCTTTCGTTTCTTGATACAGACTTATTCGCTCGCGAGTACAGCCAATCTTGGATTTCAAATGCCTCTGATCCGGATTGATATTGGCGTTGGAGCGTCTACTCTCATGATCACAATGCAAGCATTTGCGATCGCAATCTTCGCGACCACAATGGCCGTGGCTGCGATCGCGATCGTAGCGATTATCATTGTGGCAGCCATCGCTACCCTGCTATTTCTGCGAACACGGACTAAGAGACTCCAGACTCGATTTGGCCCTGAATACAGCCGCACAGTCGCAGAGACGGGGAATCGATTCAAAGCCGAGGCGAAGCTGCAGCAGCTCGAGAAACGCGTCGAACGGTACCCGATTCGCCCGCTTTCCCTTGCCGAACGCGACCGATTCCAGCAGTCCTGGCGGGCCGTCCAGGCCCAATTCGTTGATGATCCGATTCGCGCACTGGCGGAAGCAGACCCAGATCTTAAGCGAAGCCATGTCCGCGTGCGGATATCCCCTGAGCGATTTCGAACAGCGCGCCAAGGAGATTTCGGTCGACCACGCTATCGTCGTCGAGCATTATCGCGCCGGGCACGATATCGTGGTTCGCCGGTCGCAGGGCAAAGCCACCACCGAGGAGCTGCGGCAGGCCATGCTCCATTACCGCGCGTTGTTTGACGAACTGATGGGCGAACCGGAGCGCGTCCGGACACGGACGGCCAGCGCGAGCTAAGCCCGGTAGAGGGCGGCGTGTGCGCCATTTTTACGCATGAATCGAGAAACGAGGAGCCATCCCATGAGCGAGTTGATTCGAAAAGATGATGACTTGATGCGAGAATCCCAGACGCCCGATACCGCCGCGCCGGTTACCGATCCCGCTTACCGCCCGCTCGTGACGCCAGCGCCTTCGACTCCCGGGTCTTCAACCTCGGCGTCTTCGGCTGCGCAGTCTTCAACGCCGCCCGCGCATCCGCAGGCTCCTTCCGCGACCGCGACGGGCCGCGCAGGAACGGCTGTCGGCGCCGCACCTGCATTGGCGGAGGAAAGAAGTCCGTTATTCACGGCCAGTGAATCCAGGGATTTGCGCGTTCAATGGGACAGCGTTCAGGTAACTTTCGTCGACGACCCCCGCAGCGCCGTCCAAAAAGCGGACGCGCTGGTCTCGGAAACCATCAAGCGACTGGCTGAAGTATTCGCCGGCGAACGGCAAAAACTTGAAGAGCAGTGGGGCCGTGGCGCGGATGCTTCCACCGAAGATCTTCGTGTTGCGTTGCGGCGCTACCGTTCGTTCTTTACGCGACTTCTCGAAATCTGATTCTTTTTCGTGGCGCGGGCACTCTTGCCTGCGCACGTAAGTCGAGGCAATCGGTAAGCCACAGCCAGGGTGGCGGCCGCCAGCAAACCGAGTCACTACGTGGTCGCGCATCCGGCGCTCGAGGAGCGTGCGGCGAAGCTTATTGGCGCGCTCCAGCAGACTTGTCATCCTGTTTCATCAATTCGCGTGCGGTAAAAATCGAGCGGTAGTTGTATTTCGCACGCAGCGCTTCGGAGCCGCCCTCTTCGCGGTCCACCAGGCTGATCACTCCGATCACCTCGCAGCCCTCGCGTTCAGCCGCGTCGATGGCTTCCTGCGTCGAACCGCCAGTAGTGCACACGTCGTCAACGATCACCACTTTCTTCCCGCGCGGATTCTCCACGCCCTCAATTTGTTTCTGCCGCCCGTGCTCTTTCGCTTTCTTGCGGACCAGAAATCCGGGTAGCGGCCTCTTTTCGATCGCGCTGACCACTCCCGCCGCGGTGACCAGAGGATCCGCGCCCATGCTCAAGCCCCCAATCGCGTCCGGCTTGATCCCCATTTCATCGAGCAATTCGAGCACGCAATAGCCCGCGTGCAGCGCCCCCTCGGGATCGAGGGTGGTCAGCCTGCAATCGAGGTAGTAGTCGCTCTTCTTGCCCGAGGCCAGCGTGAATTCGCCACGCACGAGCGATTTGCTGCGCAGTAGATTTGCGAGCCGCTCTCGATGGCTCATTTCTTCTCGGGCTCAGGAGGCGCGGCCGCTTCCTCTTCTTCCAGAATTGCCGCGGCTGCGGCGATGCGGTCGCCTTCATCCAGCCGCAGCAATCGCACTCCCTGCGTTGACCGCCCCGCTTCGCGAATTTCGCCTGAATGCACGCGGATCACTTTGCCGTGCCCCGTAATAATCATCACGTCGGAATCCTCGCGCACCTGCAGCGCCGCCACCACCGGCCCGTTGCGGTCCGTGGACTTCAGGTTGATCACGCCCTTTCCGCCGCGCGACGTCACCCGGTATTCGGCCAGCGGCGTGCGCTTTCCGTAGCCCTTCTCCGCCACGGTCAGCATCAGAGACGTGAGCGATTCGCGAATCTCGTCGCTTTCCAGTTCATCGAGGTCCTGCGTTTCTTTCTTGTATTCCTTCTGCACGATTCCGAAGTCCACTTGCGCGGCGTCCATCGAGACTACGAAATCGTCTTTCCCGAGGTCCATCCCATTCACGCCGCCCGCGGCGCGCCCCATAGACCGCACTTCGGTTTCGCGGAAAAGAATCGCCTGGCCCTCGTGGCTCGCCAGAAAAATCATCTGTTTGCCGTCGGTGAGCTTCGCGCCGATCAGCTCATCGCCCGGTTCCAGATTGATGGCGATGATTCCCGATGGCCGCGGATTCGAAAAATCAGCGAGCTCGGTCTTTTTCACCGTGCCATTTTTCGTTGCCAGGAAAACGTAGCGTCCGGTCTCTTCCAGATTGCGCGTCGGGACGATGGCCTTCAGCGTTTCGCCTTCCTGGAAGCGGACCAGATTGTTGATGGCCTTGCCGCGCGTGGCCGCGGCCGCTTCGGGAATTTCGTAGACTTTCAGCCAATAGATCCGCCCCTTCGACGTAAAAAGTAGGATGTAGCTGTGGGCGGAGGCCACGAAAAAGTGCTCGACGAAATCGTCGTCGCGCGTTTTCGCGCCGATGCGCCCCTTGCCGCCGCGCGATTGATGCCGGTAGGTTTCAACCGAGGTGCGCTTCACGTAGCCCGCGTGGCTCACCGTGATCGCCATCTCTTCATCCTTGATCAGGTCTTCGAGCTTGATCTCTTCCACGCGATCGACGATTTGCGTGCGTCGCTCGTCCCCATAGGATTTCGCCACTTCGCGCAGCTCGGCGACTATTACGCCTTTTAGTTTCTTCTCGCTCGCCAGGATGGACTGCAATTCGGCCACGCGCTCGCGGATTTGCCCCAGTTCCTTCAGAATTTCGTCCACGGAAAGCTGCGTCAGGCGGTGCAATTGCAATTCGAGGATGGCGTCGATCTGAATGTAGCTGAGGCCCAGGCCTTCGCCAGAACTGGCGACGGTGATCCCATATTTTTTGGCGTCGAGCTTCACGCCGCGAAGCGTGGTTTCCTTGCCGCCCACCATCACGCGCACGGATTTGTTCTCGAAGAATTCGTGCAAATTCTCGCGGGCGTTCGCGCGGCTCGACGATCCGCGAATAATCTTGATCACCTCGTCGATATTGTCGAGCGCGATGCGGTAGCCGAGCAGGATGTGCTCGCGCTCTTGCGCCTTGCGCAGGTCGTACTGCGTGCGCCGCCGGACCACGTCCACGCGGTGCTCGATGAAAAGCTGCAACAGTTGCAGCAGGCCCAGCTCACGCGGCTGCCCGCCCACAATCGCCAGCAGGATCATGCCAAACGATTCCTGCATCTGCGTCATCTTGAAAAGCTTGTTCAAGATGATTTCCGGCTCTTCGTCGCGCTTTATTTCGATGACGAAACGCATGCCGTCGCGATCGCTCTCATCGCGGATGTCGGCGATCCCTTCAATTTTCTTGTTGTTGATCAGCTCGGCGATGTGCTGGATCAGGCTCTTCTTGTTTACCTGGTAGGGCAGTTCGGTAACGACAATATCCTGGCGATCCTTGCCGCGCTGCTCGATCGCGGCTTTGGCGCGCACTTGAAACGAGCCTCGGCCCGTTTTGTACGCCTGCTCGATTCCATCACGGCCGTAAATGTAGCCCGCCGTCGGAAAATCCGGTCCGGGGACGATCTTCATCACCTGCTTCAGAGTCGTTTCAGGATTCTCTACTAAAAGGATCGCTGCCTCTACAATCTCGCGAAGATTGTGCGGCGGAATATTCGTCGCCATGCCCACGGCGATTCCGGACGAGCCATTCACCAGTAAATTCGGTATGCGCGTGGGAAGGACGAGGGGTTCCTGCTCGCTTTCATCGAAATTCGGCGTGAACTCGACAGTCTCCTTCTCGATGTCTGCAAGCATTTCCTCGGCGATTTTTGAAAGCCGCGCCTCGGTATAGCGCATCGCCGCGGGCGGATCGCCATCCACTGACCCGTAGTTGCCCTGCCCATCGACCAGCGGGTACCGCATGTTGAAATCTTGCGCGAGCCGCACCAGCGCGTCGTACACCGGCGAGTCGCCGTGCGGATGATATTTGCCGAGCACTTCGCCGACGATCTTCGCGCACTTGCGATACGCCTTCGTCGACGTGAGTCCCAGCTCGTACATCCCATATAGAATCCGCCGGTGGACCGGCTTCAGGCCGTCGCGCACATCCGGCAGCGCGCGCCCGATGATTACGCTCATCGCGTAATCGAGATACGACTTCTTCATCTCCGATTCGATATCCACCGGAGTCAAAATTTGCTGGTTTAGCTCGTCCGCCATTCGCTCCTCGAAGTGATCTTTGTTTGCAGTCTATATTTCCACGCGATTCATTCCGCCGGCCTGCTCTCGACTGCCTTATCGCGTTTCGTTCGCGGCCTCAAGGCAAACCAGACTCCGATCGCGATTGCCAGAATTACGACGATCTCCGTTACATCCGAATAGAAAGCGGTTCGCCAGAATCCAGCAGCCACGGAATCGGAGGGGAGCGCGAGGCGCCACTTACTGTAATTATGCCACGTTTGCGGCAAGTCGTATCCCACAAACGCGAGCGCTAGCAGCAACAAAACCCATCCGATTACGCTCCGAATGCGCGCACCACGCCGCATATCATTCCGGTTCTTCGATCATGGATTCGGGGCGGACCACCACGACGATCCCGTTCTCGGAAACCGAATAGCGCGCGCGGTCCGCTTCCAGATCGTGGCCAATTACGGTGCCTTCGGGCAACTCTACGTGCCGGTCGATGATCGCGCGCCGAATCCGGCTGTGCCGCCCGATATTCACGTGATTGAACACGATCGAATCTTCCACCTCGCAATAGCTGTTCACGCGCACATCGTACCCAAGCACCGAACGCGAGACGCGCCCTCCGGATACGATCGACCCTCCCGACACGATCGAATCCAGCGCCACGCCCATGCGGTCCGGATCGGCGAACACGAATTTCGCCGGAGGATATTGCTGCTGCCACGTGTTCAGCGGCCAGCCCGGATCGTACAAGTTCAGCACCGGACTCACCGAAACCAGATCCATGTTGGCTTCGTGATACGCGTCAATCGTTCCGACGTCGCGCCAATACGAAGTTTCCTTTTTATTCTCGTCCCGGAAGTTGTAGGCAAACACGCGATATTTTTGCAGGATGCGTGGCAAAATATCTTTCCCGAAATCGTGCGACGACGCGGGATTCTCGGCATCCTCAATCAAAATGGGCACCAAAAGCTGTGTATTGAACAAATACACGCCCATCGACGCGTTGATTTTCCCCGGATGGACCGGCGATTGCTTCGGAATTGCCGGCTTTTCCTCGAACCCGACGATTCGCCAATACCGGTCGGTTTCCAGTACGCCGAATTTCCCGGCGGCTTCGGCGGCATCCATTTCGATGGTCGCCACGGTCACATCGGCTGCAGCAGCCATGTGCTGCTCCAGCATCTTCTGATAATTCATTTTGTAGATGTGGTCGCCGGAGAGAATGAAAACGTAATTCGATTGCTCGCTACCGAGCGAATAAATATTCTGATACACGGCGTCCGCCGTCCCCTGATACCAGTGCTGCGAGACGCGCATCTGTGGCGGCAACACCTCGATGAAGTCGCCGAAGCCCATCAGCGAAGACCAGCCGCGCCGCACGTGGCGATTCAGGCTGAGCGCCTTGTACTGCGTCAGCACAAACACGCGCCGCAAGTCGCTATTCAGGCAATTGGAAAGCGTCAGATCGATAATTCGGTAAACGCCGCCGAAAGGGACGGCTGGTTTAGCGCGATCGCGCGTAAGCGGCCACAGCCGCTCGCCCTGGCCGCCGGCCAGCAGCACTCCGATCACATCGCGCATCAATGGCATTTTTGGATTGCGCCGCAGCCCTCCCTGCGCGCCCGGCTATTCTAGCAGCACTCGTTCACCGAGTTCAGCCGGACGTCCATCACGCCCGCAAAATGGCCTTCCGCTACCGCCGCTTACTCGCGCCGAATCGTTCCCGCGCCGCCCCCTAATGTACAATTTATGTCTTGACTTGAGGGATAGCCTCCGATAGAAGGAGTGGTCAATAGCCGGGCTTAGCGGTTCCGGTTACTCGGGTTCGAATCCACAAGTCCAATTCAAACAGAGAGACGGGGGTGAATACGCGTGGCGGAAGTAGTTATTCAAGAGGGCGAGTCTTTGGAAAACGCGCTCCGGCGATTCAAACGCAAGGTCCAGTCGGAGGATATCATCAAGGAAATCAAGAAGCACAGTTACTACTTGAAACCTGGTGAGAAGCGTCGAGCCAAGCAAGCTCTCTCGCGTAAGCGTCTCCGTAAGAAGCAGCGGCGTGAGCTGGATTAAGGAAGCCACTACCGGAAAACCTGAAGCAGTTCGATGCCGGCGCAGGGGTGAGCATCGCGGGCATCCGCGATACTTCATCCCTCGTCGGCGACGGTCTGCCACCTGCTTGCTCTGTGCGAACACGGCCCCCGGAGCAGCTTATGGAATACCATGACAAAGTTTTGAAGTGCGCCGAGTGCGGGGCTGAATTCGTTTTCACCGCCGGCGAGCAGATGTTTTTCGCGGACAAGGGCTTCAAGAACGAGCCCAAGCGTTGCAAGGGATGCAAGTCGGTTCGCGTCCAAGGCGGTGAATCGGCGGCGCCCGCCATCCAGCGGGTGGAAACGAAAACGGTCTGCTCGCAATGTGGAAAAGAGACGACCGTACCCTTCAAGCCCACGCAAGGCCGCCCCGTGTACTGCCGCGAATGTTTTCAGCAGCGGCGAACCTTTGGGGCTTCGAGCGTAAGCGCCTGATTTGCCCGTGCCGTGCCGCGCCTTGCCTTGCGATGGTCACAAAGCTCTGGAGTCAATCGCAGCCGCATCTAAACCGCTTTGCAGAGCCTCGCTGATCTCACCGGTCGTATTTTATTCTTGATCTTACAGGATTCGCTGTATTGGACTTCACGCATGGAATCGCCAGAATCTCAAGGCGCAAAGGCTCGGGAATCCTTAGTTTGGTTGCCTCGATTCGGAGTAAGGATGAGCGTAGTGAACAAGATGTCCACGGGCGTACCATCTTCTGTAGTCCCTAGAATCAAACCGGCCGGAAAAAGCCATCACGATCACGTCGTGCAGTTTTACGGCGAAGACTCTGCGCTTTTGGACGCCCTGGTCGACTTCATCGGCCCGGCTCTAAAGGCCGGTAGCGCCGCTCTCCTGATCGCAACGCGTCCTCATCGTGAGGAACTGGCGCGCCGGTTCGAAGCCGAGGGCATCGATCTAGCTGGCGCTGTCGAACGTAGCCGCTATCTGGCGCTCGATGCAAGGGAAACTCTATCGGCTTTCATGGTCGATGGCATGCCGGATCCCATCTGCTTTGAAGAGCTTATCGGGAAGCGCGTTCGCCAAGTGAGGGAAGCTGCCGGAGACGAAGACCTCCCCATCGTCGCGTTCGGAGAGATGGTGGCCATTCTGGTGCTGAACGGCCAGCCCGAGGCTGCCCTCGCCCTCGAGCGTCTTTGGACCAAGCTTTCGAAAACCTATTCTTTCTCTTTGCGCTGCGCGTATCCAATGGAGCAATTTAATCGCTACTCGCGCAAAGAGCTTTTCATAAAAATTTGCGATGAACACTCCGCCGTGATTCCGGTCGAGGGATACGCAATGCTCTCGACAGACGACGAGCGCCTTCGTTCCATTGCGGAATTGCAACAGAAGGCCAACTCTCTTGAGGCCGAGCTCGCCCTGCATCACAGCGAAGAGCAGCTCCGCCTGCTGGTTGAGAGCGCTCAGGATCACGCCATTTTCCTGCTCGACCCGGATGGCCGAGTGGCAAGCTGGAACCCGGGAGCACAGCGAATCAAGGGTTATCAAGCCTCCGAAATTATCGGCAAACACTTTTCCATCTTCCACCCCGAGGAAGATCTTCGCGCGGGAAAACCTCAAATGGAACTGGAGGTCGCCACAGCGGTCGGCCGCTTCGAGGACGAAGGCTGGCGCCTCCGCAAAGACGGATCGCGATTTTGGGCCAACGTCATCATTACCGCCTTGCGCGACTCTTCCGGAAAACTCCGGGGGTTTAGCAAAATCACGCGCGACAGTACCGAGCGAATGCTCGCGCTCGAAGCTCTTCGGAAAACCAACACGGACTTGCGCGAAGAGGTCGCCAGGCGGACCCAAGCCGAAACTAAGTTACAGGAGTCCGAGCGCTCGCTACGCAAATTATCCGGCCATCTCCTCCGAATGCAAGACGAAGAGCGCCGGCGCCTGGGCCGCGAGTTGCACGATAGCGTTGGTCAATATCTGGCCGCTTTGAAAATGGGCCTGGAAGCCATGCACGACGATTCCAACTCTCAGGTCCAGGAATGCGTTCAGATGGTCGATCAATGCATGAAGGAGGTGCGCACAATATCGTACCTTCTTTATCCTCCCATGCTTGAGGAGGTCGGCCTGCGCTCTGCAATACCCTGGTACATCGAAGGCTTCTCCAAGCGGAGCGGGATTCAGGTCACGTGCAATATCGACGAGAACATCGGACGGCTTTCACGCGACGCCGAGTTGGCAGTCTTTAGGATCCTTCAGGAGAGCCTCACCAACGTCCACCGGCACTCCGAGAGCGCCACCGCTAATGTTCGCCTGGGGCTTGAAGACGGGACGGTTTGTCTGGAAGTGAGCGACCAGGGCAAGGGAATTTCGCCGTCCGCCCTGGAGCCCGGCAGCGACTCCTCGAATACTTTGGGAGTCGGACTTCGCGGGATGCTCGAACGCATGCACCAGCTCGGAGGCTTGATGGAACTGTTTTCCAACGGGCGCGGAACCACCGTCCGAGCCACCTTGCCGCGCGAAAAATAGGAAAAGTTGTTTCGGTCCGGGTGGACCGCAATTTCCAAAGTGACCGGCGAGTTTCGTCAACACAGGTCCAGCCCCAGCAGGAAAACGACCCGGGTCCCCAAATGGAGCTCAGATGCCAGCCAGAATTCTCATAGCCGACGATCACGAAGTTGTCCGCCAGGGTGTGCGCGCCATGATCTCGCGCTCTCGCCCCAAATGGGAAGTCTGTGCCGAAGCGGCCAATGGAGCCGAGGCTCTTCAAGCCATACACTCGCTTAAGCCGGATGTCGCCGTCCTCGATATCACGATGCCGGGGATGACCGGCCTCGATGTCGCGCACGAAGTCGCCCGCCGCCATCTTCCCACTGCGCTCCTCATGTTCACCATGCACGAATCTTCGAGGCTGGTTGGCGAGATTCGCGAGGCTGGCGCTCAGGGCTTCGTCAACAAGTCTTGCGCCGGACGCGACCTTATTCTCGCGATTGAGGCGCTCTTGGCGGGCGGCACGTTTTATGGTCAGGCCATTCCAAACGGCACGCCCAGCACGGGCGGCGAGCCCAATCACGGACTCTCTTTCCGCCGGCGATTGCCTCTGTTTCAGCTTCCTCTGTTCCAGACCTGACTTTTCCGTGGCACAGGCACTCGTGGTGGCACAGACATTCTTGTCTGTGCGGTTTTATTGCATGGCAAATTCGAGAGCAGAGCCAAGAGTGGGCCGTGCCACCAACAAACCGAGTCGCCACCTAAGTTCGCGTGCCTCCTAGCATCGCAGCAAGGTAGGATTGGCCCGAGGCTCCATGAGATTCACTGCGAAGATTTCGCTGTGCCTTCTCGTCCTGTCGCTCCTCGCGATTCCGGTGCGCGCCGCTGGAATCACACTTTCTCCCAATGCTGCCAAGGCGCTCGATCAAATCTACAGTGGCGATACCGATGCCGCCCTCGCAACCGCGCGCGGCATCGAGCAAGCGCAACCCGATAGCCCCGTGGGCTACCTCCTCGAAGATGAAGCACAATGGTGGAAGATGTACTGCGTCGCGTGCGAAATCAAATGGGGCATACTCGACGCCTATAAGCGCGCGAAAAAGCCGGAAGACGAGGCCTACTTCGCATTGGCGGACAAAGCGATTCAGTTGGCACGTGCGCGAATCGCCAAGTCGGACACCGCCGAGATGCACGTTTACGTTGCCATCGGTTTCGCCCTGAAGGCCCGCCTCTACAGCTTGCGCGATCAGAAGCGCGACATCGCCCACACCGGAGTCGCCGCTCGCTCCGAGTGTCTTCGCGCCTTGCAGCTCGATCCCGATATGGCCGACGCCACTGCCGCTCTGGGCCTTTACAACTACTATGTGGACACGCTTTCAGGCATCGCCAAAGTACTGCGCTTTTTCATGGGCATTCCCGGCGGGAACAAGGAGGAAGGAATCCGTCAAATGAAAGTCGGCATCGACCACGGCGCGTTCCTCGCCGTCGATTCGCGCTTCTATCTCGCGAAGAATCTCCGTACCTACGACCGCAATTACGACGAAGCCGCGCAAATAGCGGAGCCGCTCGCCACGCGCTATCCGCGCAATCCCGTTTTCCTTCTGCTGCTCGGCAACCTCAGTCAGGAGCTAGGCCGCAATGCCAACGCCGCCGAATATTTCCGCGCCGCGCAATCCGTGCCCATTGCCGATCCCGCTTGCGCCGCCCGCGCCCGCAACTTGGCAAATTTCCTGCTCTCTTCTTCGTCTCGCTAACGCATCCTAATTAAGTAGGCGTAGTTTTGAGTAGCACGCCGATGCAGGAGGTAAATCCCATGCGCTGTACTTTCGGACATTCCGCATTTTTTGCCTCAATCTTTTTCCTTACATTCGCCCCGGGGCTCTGGGCGGCGAATTCGCTTCCGGCGGGCACTGTGCTCCCCGTCCGCTTGAATGCCACTCTGTCCTCGGCGAAGAGCACGCCTGGCAAAACCATCACCGCGCGCCTCATGCAAAATGTTCCCTTATCCGATGGATTAACCATCCACGCCGGCGCAAAAGTGATTGGCCATGTCGTGGGCGTCGCGCCGGCCTCGAACCGCGGCCCGGCCAGCATTACCATGCAATTCGATGCGCTTGAGACACGCGGTCATAAAATTCCCATCACCACCAATTTGCGGGCCATCGCCTCATTCGTCGCTGTGGAACAAGCGCAGATTCCGCTAATGGGGCCCGACCGCGGAACTCCCGAGGATGCATTTACCACGGATCAGATCGGTGGCGAGACTGTCTATCGCGGTGGCGGCCCTGTCGAAGGCGCGACCGGCAAGGTCGGCGAGCCCGTCAATGGCGGCGTGCTCAGCCGCTTGAACGCAAATCCCGATCGAGGATGCCGCGGCGCAATCAATTCTAACGACTCCCCGCAGCCGCTCTGGGTGTTTTCTTCGGACGCATGCGGAGCCTACAGCCTGCCAAATCTAACGATTCGCCATGCGGGCCGCTCCAATACGGCCGGTCAAATCACTCTCGAATCCAAGAAGGGTAATGTAGAGGTCAGATCTGGCGCGGGAATACTGTTGCGGGTGGACGCCTCGTACGTCTCGGGCGCTTAGCGGGTAGCCTCTTGCTGCTCGAACGCGTGATACGAGGATCGCACCAGCGGACTCAGCCTCCACGTCGCGCACCGTCATTCCGAGCGAAGTCCCGCGCTTTTTTCTTCGCGCGGTGTTTGCGCGGCGCGGGACGCAGTCGAGGAATCTCTCTTGGATGTAACACTCGGCTCCCGCTCGTTTGTGCCGCCGCGTCCGCGTACTCGGCGAACCTGTTGGCTCTCTCCGCCGAGTTGACACGGTCCAGCACGCCAGCTACGCTCTCCGGCTATCAAAAGCTCGCTGCAAAGCACCGCGGAATCGCGACAGTTCCAGGATGCCAATGAAAAATGCGCTCGCCGCTCTGATTGCCGCTGGTGTTGCGCTTCTCGCGCCTCCCGCAATTGCCCACCACTCTCGATCGATGTTCGATCAATCGCGCCAGATTACCCTCGTCGGCTCCGTGAAAGACTTTCAGTGGACCAATCCCCACTGCTGGATTCAGGTCCTGGTGCCCGACCCGAACAACTCGCAAGCCGCACCTATCGAGTGGGGAGTCGAGATGGGCGCCCCGGTTGAACTGATGCGCAAAGGATGGAAGCCGCACAGTCTGAATCCGGGCGACAAGGTCACGATCGTTGTCAATCCTCTGCGCGACGGCCAGCACGGCGGCCTCGTGCTCGCCGTCACCGGCCCAGACGGCAAAATTATCGGCAGGCCCGCGATTCCCGTGAAATAGTCCCTGCGGGAGGAGGACACCATGAAGCGTCAAGCGTTAGCCGCGATGGTGATCGTGCTGCTTGCAGGATGTCTCGGCACGATGCGCGCGCAAACTTCTTCGAAACAACGCGTCGCCGCCTTCGCCAAGTTGCCTGACTGGTCGGGCATCTGGGAACTCGATGCCTTCGTCGGGCAGTCGGACGGCCAGCAATTTAGTGCCGAAGGCCAGCGCGAATTGAAAGCGTATGCGGCGGCCATGCGCCCTTCGTTCACTCCCGAGTATCAGGCGAAGTATGACGCGATCCGAAAAAAAGTCGCGGACGCCATCGCAGCCGACCCCGACCACCCACCCGCTACGCATCAGCCGCTTTGTGTGGCGCCGCCCTTCCCCGCAACCTCTTCACCCGGAATGTTTGAGTGGCTTGTGACGCCGGAGGAAACCACTTTCGTCAGCACCGTGGGCGCCGTACGCCACATCTACACCGACGGCCGCTCGCATCCTCCGAAGGACGAAATGTGGCCCACCCTGATGGGCGACTCCATCGGACATTGGGAAGGTGACACGCTCGTCGTCGATACCATCGGGACAAGGAAGCGGCTGTACACCGGCGAGCTTTCCGGATTCTTTTTCCCGATGAGCGATCAGCTCCATTTTATCGAGCGCATTCGCATGGTGAACCACAATGAAATGCAGATCGACTACACCGTCGAAGACCCGGTCGCACTCACCAAGCCCATTCACGCGACGATTACCCACACTCGCGTCACCGACTTCAATCGCATGATCGAGGAAACCGATTGCGAGCAGAACGATCGCGATCCCATCGTCAACGGCCGTTTCACCACCGTCACCCACTAATTGCGGTTAAGGTGTAAACGTAGCGCCGGGTTCTTCAGCCCGGCCTCTTCGCCTTCGTGGCACAGTCACTCCTGACAAGTGCTCTTTGTTTTCTAGGGACCTCGCGAATTCAGCGCCGGGCATATGTGCAGTGCGGCGGCTTGCCGCCGCTGTTTGCCGCCCGGGCTTGCCCGGGCGTGCTCCTCGCAGTCACTTGAACAGGTTGCCGCTGACCGTGCTCCCTGCCTTAGTCGAAGAATCTCTCTTCGGTTTTAGACTTGGCGTACAATTCTCTCTGTCATGCCTTTGAAATCAGGCTACGTCGCGATCGTCGGCCGCCCCAACGCCGGTAAATCCACGCTCGTAAACAAGCTCGTAGGCAGCAAAGTCGCCATCGTTTCTCCCAAACCGCAAACCACCCGCAACCGCATTCAAGGAATCGTGAACCGCGATGACGCCCAGATCGTCCTGGTAGATACGCCCGGAATTCACCGGCCTGAAAATGTTCTCAGTCGCCAAATGATGGACGAACTCCAGCACGCCCTCGAAGGCATCGAAGTCCTTTCGCTGATTGTCGATGCATCCTCCACGGATTTTGGACCCGGCGATCGTTTCTCGATCGAGTGGGTGCGCCGCTTTCATGGACCGGTCTTTTTGCTGCTGAACAAGGTCGACACGGTGAATAAACCGCTGTTGCTTCCGTTGATCGACCGCTATCGCCAAGCCTATGACTTCGCCGAAGTTTTCCCCATCTCCGCCCTCACCGGCGACGGATGCAACGATTTGGTGAATGCCTGGATCGCGCGTCTCCCCGAAGCCCCGCCGCTTTTTCCGCCCGACCAGTTCACTGATCAGCCGGAGCGCTTTCTCGCCGCCGAGCTGGTCCGCGAGCAAGCGATTTTAGCCACGCGCGAAGAAGTGCCGCACGCCCTCGCCGTGTTGGTTGACACGTTCGAGGAAAAACGCGAGCTCATCAAAATTCGTGCCACGCTTTACGTCGAGCGCGAAGGACAAAAAGGAATCCTCATCGGACGCGGCGGCGACATGATGAAAAAAATCGGCACCGCCGCACGCAACGAAATCGAAACTCTGCTAGGCGCGCACGTTTTCCTCGAACTCTCGGTGAAGGTGCAGCCGAACTGGCGCCAAAACGCCGCCCTGGTTCGCCAACTCGATTGGCGCCGCCAGCTCGAGCAACTCGCCGGCGAGCAAAATTCCTAGTCGCGAGCTTTGGCACTGTGGCTAAAAGGCCACACCTGCTTCCCGCCCCGCCCTCCGATCCTTGATTCGCGCGCCCGAGGCGCCCCTTCTGCGGGCTCCTGCCCGCTCCTAAAATTGGCGCCAGAATCGTGACGAAATCCGGGGGGATACGCCCCTCTGGCGGACGCTTTCCGACCGTTTGTTGTTTCTAGTTAGAAGGATTGGATGCGGCAAACTGAAAGGAATTTGCGCCAGACTCGAAGCATTTTTTCCGCTATGAGGCCTTCGACGGGGCGATGCCGAGCGAGCGCATTTTGCGGTAGAGATGGCTGCGTTCGAGTCCCAGCGAGGCGGCGGCACGGGTCATATTCCAGCGATTTTCCTCGAGTTTGCGCAGCACAAACTCGCGCTCGTAGGCGGATCGCGCTTCCTGCAAGCTTTCGTATGGCTTCTGCGGGCTTTTCGACGCGCCGCGAAACAGCTCGGGCGGCAAATGGTGCGGCTCGATGCGCGGCGACGGGCACATAATTACCAGACGCTCCACGAGGTTTCGGAGTTCGCGAACATTTCCCGGCCACGGGTACGCGAGCAAAACTTCCGACGCAGTGGGCGTGAACTCTTTCGGCTTTTTTCCGTACGCCTCGCAGAATTCCTTCAGAAAATGCGCCGCGAGCACGGGAATGTCTTCGGTGCGCTCGCGCAGCGCTGGGACGTAAAACGGAATAACATTCAGGCGGTAAAACAAATCCTCGCGGAATGCATTGCGGCCGATTTCCTCATCGAGTTTCTTGTTGGTGGCGGCGAGCACCCGCACATCCACGGTCACCGGCTGGTTCGATCCCAACGGCTCGACACGCTGTTCTTCGAGGACGCGCAGCACTTTCGATTGTGTTTTCAGGCTCATATCGCCGATCTCATCCAGAAAAAGCGTCCCGCCATCGGCTTTCTGGAATTTGCCTACTTTGTCTTCGCTCGCGCCGGTGAAGCTGCCTTTGCGGTGGCCGAACATTTCCGATTCGATCAGTTCCTCGGGGATGGCCGCGCAGTTCACTTCCACAAATGGCATCCCGCTGCGCGTGCTGTGTTCGTGCAGCGCCCGTGCGACCAGTTCTTTGCCTGTGCCGCTTTCTCCGTAAATCAAGACGCGCCCGGTGGTCGGCGCGGTGAGAGCGATCTGTTGCCGCAGCGCCTTCATCGGAACGCTCCCGCCTAGAATTTCGTGGCGTTCCTCGAGCTGAGCGCGCAAGCGGCGATTTTCATCTTCAAGCCGCACGTAATCGAGGGCATTGCGAACCACTAGAACTACTTTTTCCAGCGAGAGCGGCTTCTCGATGAAATCGAAAGCGCCCAGTTTGGTCGCTCGCACAGCGGCTTCGACGTTTCCGTGGCCGGAAATCATCACCACGATGGGCGGATCGTCTTGCGCTTGCAAGCGCTCGAGTGTTTCAAGCCCGTCCATTTTGGGCAGCCACACGTCCAGCAGAACGAGATCGAACTCATCGCGTTTCAGCCGCGCGAGACAATCCTCGCCGGAAGACAGTGTCTCAATCTCATAGCCCTCATCGCGGAGGAGCGCGCCGAGCGATTCCCGGATGCCACTCTCATCATCAACAATCAATATTCTTGCTGGCATTTTATGGAGTTCCTATAGAGGGACGGCCTGCGTCGGGACAGGAGCTTCGGCCGCCGGAAAGCGAATCACGAATCGCGCGCCGACGGGCACATTATCTTCCATGCGAATCGTGCCATTGTGTTCGGCCACGATGCGGCTGGCGATCGCGAGCCCCAGCCCGGTGCCGCGGTCCTTGGTTGAAAAATGCGGCAAAAAGAGTTTTCCCTTATCCGCGGGAGAAATTCCGTAGCCGCTATCGGAAATTTCAATTTCCACGGCGTCGCCGTCGCTTTCCGCGCGGGTGACCACACGCAGGCGGCGGACCGGCGAGCCTTCCATGGCCTCGGCGGCATTGTCGATCAGGTTCGCGACGACTTGTCGCAGAAGCTCGGAATCCGCTTTCACAGGAGGAAGTCCTTCGGCCAATTCGGCGCGAATAACGATGCCATCGAGGCGGTCCCTGAAAAGTTCCAGCGCGCCTTCGACGATCGAATTCACGCTAGCAACACCGAGGCGAGCGGAAGGGAAGCGAGCGAACTGCGAGAACTCGTCTACCAGGGATTCGAGAGTCTGAACCTCTCGTTCGATCAGCCCGGCGCATTCGGCCGTCAACTTTTCGAATTCGCCGTGCGGAGCACCGCTTCGATTCAATTGCCGGAGCAGCCTCTGCGCCGAAAGCTGGATCGGAGTGAGCGGATTTTTGATTTCGTGCGCGATTCGCTGGGCTACCTCCTGCCATGCCGCTGCTTTTTGCGCTTGGAGCAGTCCGGTCAAATCGTCAATCACCACCACAAAGCCGGGATTCGAGCGCCGCGGGCCAAGCGAACTGACCGTTACCGCCGCGCGCACCAGGCGCCCGCCTGCGGCAATTTCGATTTCGCGGGAAGCAGCACCCATTCGCAGCGAACGCCGCATCAGGTGCAAGGCCGCGCGGGCCGCGTCTTCGCCCAGAAGGTCCGGCAACGTGCGAGCCTCACGCGCCGATTCGCCTAAAATCGTCACTACGGCGGAATTCACGCGCGCGATCTCGCCGGAACTATCGAGCGAAACCACGCCCGTGGGAATATTTTCGAGGATGGCTTCCATCAGCTTGCGGCGGCGTTCGCGCTCTTCCACCGCTTGCTCGAGACTGCGCGTGAATTCGTTGATTTGCCGCCGTCCCTCGCCGAGCTGTTCGGTCATGCGATTGAAGGAACGGACCAGCGTCCCCAACTCGTCTTGCGCGTGAACTTCGATGCGATGGTCGAAATTTCCACGGGAAATTTCACGCGTGGCTTCCGCAAGAGATTGGATCGGCACGGTTACTTGCTTCGAAAGAAACAACGCCACCCAGGTGGTGGTGAAGAGCAACAGCAGCGTAATGAGCATCAGCGCCAGCAAAATCTCGCGTTTGTAAACTCGCAGATGCTGCTTCTGCTGGGCGTACGTTTGCGTCTGCGTATCGATGTCAGCGGATCGCTCGGAAAAATCGTTGGGCAGCAATCGCGCAAGATAAAGAGTGCTGCCATCTTTTCGCGGGGCGCTGCCGGTAAGATAGAGTCGGCCATTCATTTTCCAGATTTGCGTTCCGCTTTCAGTGGTCTGCGACAGTTCCGGAGAAATCTTTGGTGGGATTGGAGCGGCCCCGTCGACTTTGGCATTTCCATTTGTGGCCTTAGCGAAATCGGACCCGCCGGTGACTCGCCCATTTGAATCGGTAATCCAAAACGCATCGAAAGCCGGGTTTCGACCGACGGGGGTTTCCTGTGCGGTCTCGCGAGAAACGGAATCAGCGGCCAGGCGGTTCAGACGGCTCGATTGGGAATCCTCGAAGCGCGAAAGAAGAAGCTGGCTCTGTTCGTTGGCGATTTCCAGGGGCCGCGGAAACCAGAGGTTCAGCGTCCGGTTGACGAGCGCGTAACTGAAAAAAAAGAGGAAGACCACGGGCAGCAGCGAGACGCCCATCGCGCCCAAAACCATTTTGACCTTGAACCGCGACCCCATCTGACCCGCGCGGCGCTCAGCCCAAAGACGCAGGAGGCTGCGCGTCAGAATCAGCGTAAAAACCAGCAAACTGGCGGCGATCAGCGTGGAAAGGGCGAAGAGAATGTAAAGCGCGCCGCCCGAATCCTCCGGCACCGGCACCTTGAAGGAGCCCAAGGTGATCACAGCGGCGGCCAGCAGTACGACGACGATCGCTCCGACCGTGAGCCAAACTTTGCGCTTGCTTCGCGCGTCTTTCACGCTAACGGCCCTCCTCGACGTATCGCCCGAGCGAGCATTCTCCGCAAAGCGGTTGCTGGACGCGGCAAAACTTTTTCCCGGTGGCAACGATCAGGGCATGAAACTCGTTGAACCGGCGCGCATCGCCGGGAAATTGCCGCTCGAACATCCAGCGAATGCCTTCGTACTTCGTTTTCTCATTGATCCAGCCGTGCCGGAGCAGCAGGCGCTTGGTGTACGCGTCCACCGGAAACACGGCGTGTTCGCCCGCGTACAGCAAAATGGAATCCGCCGTTTCCGGGCCAATGCCGAATATTCCGAGCAGTTTCTCGCGCAAAACAATAGTGGGAGTCTCAAACATGCGCTTCAGCGATCCCGCGTACTCCCTCCGAAGAAACTCGCAGAAGGCTTTCAGCTTTCGCGCTTTCTGGCGGTAGTAGCCGGACGAGCGAATCAGCCGTTCGAGCCGCCGCAAAGGAACTTTTTCAATCGCCGCGGGAGAGAGCAGCCCGGCCGCGCGCAACTTCGTCAACGCGCTCTCGACGTTATTCCAAGACGTGTTTTGCGTGAGTATGGCCCCGAGAATAATTTCGAAGCGAGTGTTGCCCGGCCACCAATGCTGCGGCCCCAGCGCCGCGAACAAAGAGTTGTAATACTCGTCCAGAGGCGGTTGTGCTTCGCGCGATGGCGCGCCTACGGGGACGATCATTGTGATCGCTGATAATGCCATGAAGGTTCTAAGATAGGGGCACGATGCGATCGAAGTCAAGGCGGGTGTGGCAATTTAGCCACGATGGCGCGGCTAACCCGCGAGATGACACTCATAGCAAAGGATTTAGGGCGGGCTAAAATCCCCTGCGTTGGCGAGAGCGAGGCCGTCTTGCATCGAAGAGGGATTCCTCGACTGCGTGTCCCGGCGCTTAGCGCAAAACCAAAAAGCGCGGGACACTCCGCTCGGAATGACACAGACTGCACTCGCTCGTGACTTCGGCGGTCGTAGCGGCATGGTTGCAGCACGTCCGTGCAAGCCCGAACGGCAAACGGCGGGAGCAAGCTCCCGCACTCCACGGGAGGCGCTCGGTTCAGCCGCGGTATCGCGCCAAGCGTTGGTGCCGGGCATCCGCCGCGGCGGACTGTGCCCCTACCACTGCAAGACGTCGTTACTCAAATTGGATGAGGACGATTTCGGGGTTTGTGCCGAGGCGGAGGGGCGGACCCCAGGTGCCGGTTCCCCAGGTGGTGAACACGAGCATTTTGCCGAAGCGATTTAGTCCGTGCACGTAGACGCCGTAAATTCGGCGCGTGATCCAGGTGAAAGGCGCAAACTGGCCGCCGTGGGTGTGGCCCGAAAGCTGAAGCGAGATGCCCGCAGCTTCGGCGACGTTCAGGGCGTGAGGGGCGTGCGACAGAAGGATGCTCGCGCGAGCCGGGTCAATCGCGGCGCTCTGGAGGATGGCGGGGAAACGTGCGGGATCGTTCGCCTCTCGATAATGGACGCCGACGAGCTGCAATCCTTCGATCTCGATTTTTTCGTTGTTCAGCACATGCACGCCGGAGCGCGTTACCGCGTCTAGATATTTTCGGCGGTCCGTGAATTCCTCGTGATTGCCGGTAATGAAATAGGCTCCGTGCGGCGCCGTTAATTCCTTCCAGGGTTCGGCCAGCCGATCGAGCGGGCCGGCGGTGCCGTCATACATATCGCCCGGTATGAAGACGACATCGGGGCGCAACTGGTTGAGCTTCCGGACGATCTCGCGCATGAAAGGCAGGTCGTGCACGTGGCCCAAATGCGTGTCGCTCACCAACGCCGCCGTGCGGCCGCGCCAATTTTCAGGCAAGCCCGGCAGATTTACGGTGAGTCGCGTGATGCGAACCGCGCTTGCGTTGATGATGGCCACGACGGCCGCCAGCAGAGCCAAACCGAAAAGCACATCCGCAAGCACGGCCTTCTCCACATGCTCCGCCAGGAGCGCGACCACGTAAGCAATCCAAGTAAAACAGGCGGCGAGAACGAAGAAGCTGAACGCTCCAAGCCACACTGCGGATATTTTGTAGAAGATCCGTACAGGCCACGCAAACGATCGCCAAGCAGGCAACGAAGCGGCGACGAAGGTGAGCGAAAGCAACAGCAGCGTGAGGCGTAAGTCGAGGCGGGCGCCGCTATCGGTGATCTGCTGGAAGTAAATCCAAGTCTCGCAGACGAACCAGTGCAGCAGAATCAGCAACGATTGAAACACAAGGATGAATATGAAAAAGCGCGAGCGCACGCTGGTAAATTCCCGGGAATGCCGACGGCTCAGATGGCGCGGCTATCCATTCTTGCGCTCGAAATCGCGCATGAAGTTGACGAGCGCCTCGACTGCCTCGTGCGGGACTGCATTATAAAGTGAGGCGCGCATGCCGCCGACCGATCGGTGGCCTTTGATGCCGACGATCCCCGCCGCTTCCGCTTCCTTGACGAATTTTTTCTCGACGGCTTCGTCGCCGCCGGCCACGCGAAAGACGACGTTCATTCGGGAGCGCGATCCTCGCTCGACGGGGCATCGATAGTAGCCGCCGCTTTCAATCGCGTCGTAAAGAAGCTTGGCCTTGGATTCATTGAGCTTTTCAATGGCCGGGAGTCCGCCCTCGGCCTCGATCCAATCGAGGACCAAACCCATCATGTAAACGGCGAAAGTGGGAGGCGTGTGATAGAGCGAGCGGTCTTTTATATGCGTGCGATATTGGAGGATTTTGGCGACCTTGTCGCCCGCGCGTTCGGCGAGATCGCGGCGCAGGATCACCACGGTTGCGCCGGAGGGACCGAGATTTTTCTGCGCGCCGGCAAAGATCAATCCAAATTGCCGGACGTCAATGGGCCGCGAGCAAATATTCGACGACATGTCCGCCACAAGGGGAACGGCGCCTGTGGCGGGAATTTCGTTCCACTCCGTGCCGTCAATGGTGTTGTTGGTGCACATGAAAACATAAGAGGCATCGGGCGCGAGATTGATTTCATTTGTTCGCGGCAGGCGCGTAAATTTCGCGGATTCGGTGGACGCGGCCAGGCGATAGGTGGCGAGCTTTTTCAGCTCTTCGATGGCCTTGCTGGTCCACGAGCCGGTGTGCAGCACGTCCACGGCTTTGCCGGGGAGGTATAGGTTCATCGGCACCATGGCGAACTGCAAGCTGCCGCCGCCCTGCAGGAACAAGACTGCGTAATCGTCGGGAATCGCGAGGATTTGGCGGATCGATTGTTCCGTTTTGTCGTTGATAGCCTCGAACTCGGCGGAGCGGTGGCTCATCTCCATTACCGACATGCCGGTGCCGCGATAGTCGAGCAGCTCGTCGCGCACGCGCTCGAGTACAGAAAGAGGAAGCGCTGCCGGACCCGCATTGAAATTGAAAGCGCGCTTGGCCGTCTGCGACAACGCCGATGCCGATGGATTCACGTCTGAGCCCCTGAATAAAGATTCCCGCGACCCGGCGCGTGCCGGATCATGCGGACATTCAGAATACCAGAGTCTTTCGAGCTTTGCGCAGGCGCGAGATTCGGGAGGCGGGTCAGCGGAAGCACGATGTTTCTTGAAGATGTATAACGGTCAGAGCACCCCGCCCCGAGGAAGCGTTGTGCGCGGGATTCGAAAGCCGCATATTCAATTAGGCGGGCGAAGTACGCGTTTGCGAAGGGGTCATGACGAACTGGCGGCATTCACTGACGGCGTATGCAGACCGGCGCGTCCTGCTGATTTTGCCGCTCGGTTTCGCCAGCGGCCTGCCATTCCTGCTGACTTTTTCGACGCTTTCGGCATGGCTGGCCATCGCCGGAGTGAGGCGCGCGGCGATTGGCGCGTTCGCTTTGGTAGCAACGCCTTACGCGTTCAAGTTCGTGTGGTCACCGCTGATGGACCGGCTGCCTCCGCCGCTGCCATTGGGACGGCGGCGCGGCTGGGGAATCACCATCCAAATTGGGCTGGTAGCCGCGATACTCGGCTTGGGATCGTGCGATCCCAAACACAACCTAACCCTGATGGCCGCGCTAGCGCTGATGGTGGCGTTTCTTTCGGCCAGCCAAGATATTGTGATCGACGCGTACCGCGTGGAATTCCTTCCGCTCGATTTGCAAGGGCCGGGCGCGGGGATGATCGAGACCGGCTACCGGATTGCGATGCTGGTCTCTGGAGCCGGCTCGCTAGTGATCGCTGCGCGCGCGGGTTGGTATGTGGCGTACGCGACCATGGCGGCGCTGCAGGCCGCGTGCATGTTGGTGTTCGTTTTCGGCCCGGAGCCTTCGGTTGCCGCGGAGGCCGCGCATCTGGCCAAAACCGGAGGCGGACGCGAATCGCTGGGCCAATGGTTCGCGAGGGCAGTGGCCGGGCCGTTCGCAGATTTCATGCGCCGACCGATTTGGCCGGTGATTCTGCTGTTCGTCTTCGGCTACAAGCTGGGCTTGGGAATGGCAGCGGTGATGTCGACTCCGCTTTACATCTCACTGGGATTTTCGCTGGATCAGATTGCCGCCGTTTCGAAATTCGTGGGATTCTTCAGCACGGTTTTGGGAGCCCTGGTCGGCGGGGTTGTGACGGTGCGGTTCGGGATTCTGCGCTCGCTGATGCTCTGCGGCATCTTGCAACTGGCGGGGAATTTGTTCTACGTACTGCAAAGCGTGGAGGGGCATCGAGTGGGCTACCTGGCGCTGTGCGTTACCGTGGAGCAATTCACCAGCTCGATGGCGGGCGCGGCGTTGGTGGCGTATCTCTCGAGCTTGTGCTCGCCAGCCTTCACGGCGACTCAGTACGCGCTGCTTTCTTCGCTGGCCGTGCTCGGCCACAACGTAGTGGCATCCTCGAGCGGCGTGCTTGCGGAGAGGCTTGGCTGGGTATCTTTCTTCGCGCTGACGACCGTGGTGACCGTGCCGGCACTCTTGCTGCTCGTCTGGATTGGGCGCTACCAGGCTAGAAATGCCAATCAGCGTTCACCTTTGCCGGCTTTGATGAAGAATTGATTAAATAATTAAATTAATTAAATAATTATATATATATTAAATTAATATAATATAAATATAATAATTATAATATAAATTGAAAAAAATATAAAAATAAAATAATAAGATTTATAATTAAAATTTTTTGAATTTAAAAATAAGTAATGTATATTTTAAAAAAGAAAAGTGAAATAAAAAAATTTAGTAGAAATAGAGATAAATGGTGTATGAGTGAGGTGATAAGTGAATAAAAGAGTGTGGAAAGATAGATAATTAAGATGTTGATGGAAAAGTAGTATGAAGTAAGTAAAATGAGATAAGAGAGTGAAGTGAGGAAATTTGATGATGAGAAGATAGAGAAGGAGTTATAAGTGAATAAAGTAAGGAGAGTTAGGTGGAGTAAAAAGAAGTAAGGAAGTAGGATAGAGGAGGGGTATTATGGGGGGTTGAGGTAAGGATGAATAAGGAATTAAAGTTAGGTAGTGGATAGTGTGGAGGGAAATGATGAGGATGGAGATTGGGAAGAGGTGTTGTGGAGTTATAATAGAAAAAGGATGTGTTAATTTGTTAAGTTTTTATAAAAAATTAATAAAATATATATATAATATTTAAAAATTAAAAAAAAATAATATATAATATATATTTAATATATATAAATAAATTTATAAAATATTTTTTATTTAAATTTACCCACATTAATAAAAAAATAAATATATAAAAAAAAACCAACACCCCCCCAACCCCGACCCGATTCGGATCGGCAAAAATTCGATAGTTTTTTCGAATTCGACCGCTCGTCCCGCCTTGAAGTTTTCGCATGCAACCATTAGACTTATATCTTGCACAAAGAAAGCGGAGCAGCCTGACGATGCTTCTGTCGCGTGATTTTGTCGGCTACATGGCCAAGGAAGTGGTGAAACGCCTGGTGGCCGGCAAAATGATCGAAACAAAAGACGCCGAAAGCCTGGCGCAACAAGTCCGGCAAGTGATGGCCGACGAGGTAACGGTTGAAGACCGGCTGAGCGAGGAAGCGCGCGAGATTTTGGCCCGCTACTCGGAGGAAATGCGACGCACGGGCGTCTCCTATCAGGACATGTACAAGAAGGTTAAAAGCCAGCTGGCCCGCGAAAGGAAGCTTATCCTCCGATGAGCCGGGCCGCGCGATGCGACTAAGCCGCGAAAAAACGGTGCGCATTTCTCATCGCGTCATCGATTTTCTAGTGGCAAGTCCCGCCGTGGATTTCGTCGAAGATCGCGACACCATCCGCCAGGAAATCGTCACGATTCTTACTTCGCTGCTGAAAGTTGAAGAGCAAATCGATACCGAAGCACGCGCGAAGATTAGCTCGCAGAAAAAGGAAATCCTGGAAGGCAGCGAGGAATGGGACATCCTCTACCGGAAATACTACGGAGAAGGACTCAAAAGGCTGGGGGTCGCTGAAGTCCACGCCCGTGGATAAGACAGTTCAGAGTTGAGTGTCGGGAAGAGGAACCGCAGTCTACTGAATCTACCTCCGTTAGGAAGCATCCAGCTTTCAACACGAAACTCTCGGCTCTCAACTCAAAACCGCAATTTTTACGGCTGTTGCGGTTGCTGCTGTTGTGGCTGTGGCTGTTGTGGCTGTGGTTGTTGCTGCTGTTGATCGTCGGGCCGCCGCTGGAGCGTGGGCCGGTCGCTGTCATCCTGGCTCTGATCCGGCGACGCAGTGGTGTTGCCTCCGCCGTTGCCGCCCATGTCGGGCGGCTGCGTATTCCCGCCTTTATTCTGATTGGTACGCTTGCGCAAGGTGGGCCTGTTGGGATTGTTGTTCTTCACCTTCACATTCGCTTCGATCAGTTGCAACCTGTGTTTCACCGTGTCGAATTCGGATGTTGTCACGATGTACTGATCGCGTGCTGGCAGAATCGTAGCAATCTCTTTCTGAATCGCTTCGATACGGTCCGGCGTCGGCGGATGCGTGGAGAAAACCTTGGGGATCGTGCCAGGTTCCTTTTTTTCGTCGGTTTCCACCTTCTCAAAGAAGGAGACCAGCGCGTTCGGATCGTAACCGGCTTTGTACATGTATTGTATGCCCAGATAATCCGCCTCGCGTTCTTCGTCGCGCGAGAATTTCAGGAAGGTGAGTGGTATCGCGAAATTCATTCCCTGATAGATAGCGTAGCCCGCCCAAGTATACGGAATGAAGATCATCGCCGGGATCGAAGCGAGGTTCACAATCTCGCCTTTGGTAGCTTGCTTGGTGCCGTGCCGCGCGCAGACGTGCGCGATTTCGTGCGCCATTACGCCCGCCAGCTCCGATTCCTCGTCCGCATGCAGGATCAAACCGCTATTCACGTAGAAGAATCCGCCGGGCAGCGCGAACGCGTTGACCACGTCCGAATCGATCACCTTGATCGTGAACGGCACGCGCGCGTCGGAATTTCGCACCAGGTTTTGGCCCACGCGGTTCACGTATTCGGTGACCACAGGGTCGGTGATGAATTTCGCGCTCTTATCCACTTCTTGCGCAAGTTGCTTGCCTAGCGCGATTTCGCGCTCGAGCGAGTAGAAGTCCAGGCCCTTGCCCACGCTGCGATCTCCAATCGCGTTTACGTCGGCTTCGCTGCCGGCCTTCACTTTAGGATTCTCAGTCTGGGGCACCGGCGGTTCGGCGGGCGGCTGCGCGTCCGGTTGGTTGCCCTGCGTCTGCGGAGCGGTCGGCGGCTGAGTGGTCGGAGGCGTTTGCGGCGCAGGCGCAGGATTCTGCTGGTTCTGCGGCGCGGCAGTGGCAACCGGAATGATTACCAGCAAACTTGCGAGAATTGCCGCCAGCCATTGCGCAGGATAGGATTTGCTCATTGCTACCTCCGGAAGGAACCTGCCCCGCATTATACACTTCTCGCGGGACTCCTCGCGCTTACAGCCGATAGGATGGCAGGACCGTGAAAATGGTTACTCGCGGCGCTTCCAGCGGGCAATCGTTTGCCGGGAGAGGCCGCCTTCAGGCGTCTTCAAGTTTAGCGGATCTGCTGCTTCAGCCGCTCGATCTCCGCGCGCAGACGCGAAATCCGGCTGGCAACAGATATCTCGTATCCAAAAAAGATAGCCCATACGACGATCCAAGCGGTAAACAGGAAATGAAAATCTTTCATATTGAGTCCTTTGCAGAAGACGCGATCAACGCAGATTCGGAGCCGGCATCGCGAGCATCGGCGGCCACGCGCAATTCGTCGAATTCATGGCGCAGACGTTCGAGCCGGTAGCGATCAACGAGCGCGATGATTGCGACGAACAGCATCGCAACGATACAGATTGCGAGCACCTTGCCCATGGTCGGGTTGAGGCCTGCGTTCGGGCCGCCAAAAATTACAGGCGCAGGATGCTGCCCCCGCGGCCAGAGGCGGTTCGCCGCGTAGACCAGCGGTGCATCGAGGAAAGCGAAGATGCCGAAGACCGCCGAGAGCGTGGCGCGCCGCTGCGGTTCCTCGACCAAGCCGCGCAGCAGCAGATAAGAAATGTAGAGCAGCCACAGGATAAACGCGGTCGTCAATCGCGCATCCCACGCCCACCAAATCCCCCAGGCCGGCTTGCCCCAAAGCACGCCCGTGGCAAGACCCGCCGTGCAACTCACCACGCCCACTTCAACCGCGGAGACTCCCAGCCAATCCCATTTAGGCTTGCGTGTAACCAGCCAGGCGACGTTGGCGACCAGAGCGACGGAAAGCGCCGCGAACATAGCCATCCAGCACCCGAGATGGAAATAAAATATTCGCTGAATCTGGTGCATGGTGGCTTCGTCCGGCGCAATGAAAAGCGCCGCATAGCCCCCGAAAAAGATCAGCGCGGCGGCAACGGCTCTGGCTATCACACGGCCTTTCATCGGGAAGCCTTCACCTTGGTTCATTCCTCCAGCAGAAAATCGCACAGCAGCCAGGAAGCGGTAAGAAACACGATATCAAATCCGGCCAGGAATGCGAACCCGGCGGGGTCGAGCGCGGGCTGCTCGGCAAAAAGCGACGCGGTGGCTTCCACCGCGGCGATCAGCAGCGGCACCAGAATCGGAAGCAGCAGCAGGGGCAAAAGCAATTCGCGCATGCGCGCGTGCGCCGCGATTGCGGAAAAAACCGTGCCGGTTATCACCAGGCCAAGCGTCCCGAGCACAAAAACGAGAATCAGGCGCCCCACAATTCCGGCCAGCGACACATTGTAGAGGACGGCAAAAACGGGAACGAGAATCACCTCCGCCGCCAACAAAAATAAAAGATTCGCCAGCATCTTGCCGAGCAAAATCGCGAACGGCGAGATGGGCGCCATGCGCAGCGCATCGAGCGTCTGATTGGCTTGCTCGCGGCCGAATGAAGGATGCAGCATCAGCGATCCCGCAAAAAGAAATGCGATCCAGAGCAAGCCAGGCCCGTAGCGGCGCGATTCGCCCGCGGTTGGATCGAAAGCAAAGCTGAAGAGCACCACGACGATCAGCGCGAAAACAATCGTGGCGTTCAGCAACTCTCGCGTGCGGAATTCCAGACGCAATTCCTTCGCGAGCAGAATGGCGGCGGCGCGCGCGGTGGTCATATCAAATGTCCGCGCGGACGGAGGCGAGCAGCGGGCGCGGATCGCCGCCTCTGCCGCTATCGCGTTCGACGCGGCCGCCGGCAAGCGCAACGGCGCGCGTGGCGAGATCGAGCGATTCATTGCGCGCATGCGTGCTCATTACCACCGTGGCGCCGCTATCGCGAAGCCGCGCAAGCGTGGCTGGCCAGCCAGTCGAGGCCTTGACGGTCCAGCCCGGCGGCAGGCTCATCGAGCAACAGCATGCGAGGACGATGCAGCAGCGCGCGCGCGATAGCCAGCCGCTGGCGCATGCCGCGCGAAAAAGTGCGCACCAAGCTGGTTGCTCGCGATGCAAGCCCGCAGGATTCCAGCGACGCAGCAACGCGTGCGGGAGCGTCGCCGATGCTGTACAGCCCCGCGAAGAAATCCAGATTTTCTCTGGCGGTAAGCTCGTCGTACAACAGCGTGCTATGCCCGACCATGCCGGTCAGAAATTTCGGTGAATTCCCGGCTGCGATGCCGGGGAAAAGCACGCGGCCGCTGGTTGGCGTGGCCAGAAGCGCTGCGATGCGCAACAACGTGGTTTTTCCCGCGCCGTTGGGGCCAAGCAACGCGACAAATTCACCGGGCTGAATTTCGAGCGATACGCCGCGAAGCGCAAAGAAAGCACCGAAACGCTTTTCGACGCGCTCGAAGGAAATTCCGAGGGCAGCAGCAGGAATCGTGGAAGCGGATAGCGGAGCCACGGATTCAGAAACGGCGCCGGACAAATGATTCAGCCTTTCACCAAATCGCGCAGCGTTTTCTGCACGCGATCGCGCTCGCGGACGTAATCGTCTTCGGCAATGGTGCCGGCTTCGCGGCGCAACTCAAGGCGAAACAGCGTGTCCTTCAATTGATCGAGGCTGCTGCGAACTTCCTGGTCCACGTTCGAGGGGGATTTCCCGGTTCCCGTCGCGGGAGGCGCGGCCACAGCGGGCGGAGGAGGCAGGGCCATTTCGTTCGGCGCTCCCGCCGCCGCTGGTTCCGGTTGACGTAGCACGTAGATCAAGCCGAGCGCAAAGAGAGCCGCAAAACCGCCCACAAGAATCCATTTCAGACTGTCGAGACGAGCGGGAAATGTGGTGACGCTGGCGACCGGAGTCTCCTCTCCCGAATCGGCGTGGGAATTGACCGAAGGATTCTGCGAGTCGTCGGCGTTGGCCGCATTTGTCGAGCCGCCATTATCCGGCGCGGGCGGCGGAGCCGTGCCGGAGACGCTTACGGAGATGGGAGTTTTCGCGGCCACGGATTCGCGCATGTAAACGCTAAATCCCTGGGCCTCTCCACCGGGAGTGAAACCCGCGCCGGTGAAATGCACCGAGGGCGGCGCGAAGACCGCCAGGCGATCGGCCGAATAATACGACATGAAGCGAAGATTTGCCTGATCGGCCGGATAGGGCAGGTGGTACGAAATGCGCACCACGCTATCGCCCGGGCGAAATGGAAAGTCGATCGCCTGCTTGTTGTTTCCTTGGTCCACAGGAGTCTGCACCACCGGCATGCCGGAGGTGCCGACAACGGATACGTCGGTTAGCTGCGCCCCTTCCGGAAGCGCGAACGAGAAAGAACCGTTGGGGCGGTAGTACGCAACCGGAGGCTGGGTCTTGTTCGAAATGTTGTATTCCTCGCCGACGACCAGAGTGGAGCCGCTTGGCTGCAGGATGATGGCGTGAGCCGTTACCGAAAATGCGCTGGCTTTATCGGTTGGCTCGAATACTTGCACGTCAACCGTGGATTTGCCGGGCGTGGCCGGCTCGTGATAGTTCACACCGCGATACACGGCGCGGATCAGCATGGGTCCGGCGCCGAGCGCGGGATTATCGAAACTGTAGTGGCCCTCGGCATCGGTTTTCGTGGTCGCGATTGGCTTCATCGTGCCCTGCAGCTGGATGAGGATCACGTCCACACCAGCCGCAGGCTTGCCGGTGGTGCCGTTCGTAACCGTGCCGGTAACGGTTCCCGCGAAAACGGGCGCGGCGAGAGAAAAAAACAGCGCGGCGAACGCAAGCCATCCGATCGCGCGGCGTGCGGCGGCAATCATGGGCGCGGACCTTTCGCGGACGCGGCCTGGCGCGTGGCGGGCGTGGGCGCACCGCCCGTTAGAATATCCATGTCGGCAAGAACACGGGCGGCTTCGATTTCGAGCGATGCTTTGATTTCATCGTAATCCTTTTCCGAAAATTTTCCGGCGCGATGCTCAAAGCGAAGATCGCGGAGGTTTTCGTAAATCGCGTCGCGCCGCTCCATCAGTTGGTCGAGCTTGGTCCGATGAGGAGCCGAGTCCGAAGGTTCCCAGCGAACACCGAAAATAAAAACCATCAGTGCGAGAGCCAGGAGGATACAGGCGACCGCAATATCGAGATTACTCAATTTCGTTCTCTCCGCTCTCGCGGCGAGCGCGTTCGAGCAAGCCTGGCGCAAGGTTGGGACCGTCGGCGGGCGCGAGGATCGACCGGTGGCGCCAGCGCCGCAAAACCTCCCAGATAAGGAAGAATGCCAGCAGCGGCGCCGCAATTGGCAGGATCCACACCAGCCAGTTGAAGCCCTTTCGCGGGGGCTCCGTGAGAACCTGCTCGCCGTATTCCTGGACGAACGACTGCAGGATCAGGCTGTCCGAATCGCCTCGATCAACGCGCTCATCCAGCTCCTTTAACATGGCGTGCGAGTAGGTACAGCCCACGTGGTTGCAGGCTGTGAGAACCTGGTTGCAGCCGCACACACACTTCAATTGTGCGCCGAGGGCCTTGGCGCGATCGGTTTGCTGGGCATGGGTGGCGAGGGGAGCGGCCAACAGGAAAAGCGCGCAGCACAAGAGCGAGGGCGCGAGTTTTCGCCAGCAAGAAATAGTGATTTGCATGGTACCTTCCGGCATCTATCCAAAACCATTTTAGCGCGGAGCGCAAGCGGAGTGGCTGTAAAGATGCCCGGCGACTAGAATCCCTGACCCGGAGATATCCGCCCTTCGTGCGCTTCCTCTTCGCCATTGCGAGTCCCATTGACCAAAAGGGCATTTAAGGGACCGGGTGCTTGCGAGCACCGTTTCGCAATGATAGCTTTGACAGTCTCAACCCAGGCGGGCTTCAGCCGGATTCAAAACCGCATTCAGGCACCGGGTTCCCGTGACGCCCCGCTGCGTAGGAGTCTCTTTTGGCAGGATGGAACGTTAACGATCGCAAGATTCCGCAAGGGCGCCTGGCGTTATTTTCCTACCTTTCGGTTACCTTGGTCATATTCCTTTTGGTGGGGTTCTGGAAGCTTCAAGTCGTCCAATCCTCGCACTATTCCGATTTGGCCGACCGCAATGGAATACGCTCGATCGCCATCATCGCGCCGCGCGGAGCGATGCTCGATCGCGATGGCCGCGTGCTCGTGGATAGCTATCCTTCGTTCAGCATTCTGCTGCTTCGCGACAATCCGAAGCTCATCGAAAAAGCGCTGCCGCAAATCGAAGACGGCCTGGGCATCTCGAATCAAGATCTACGGCAGCAACTGGACGCTGCAAAGAACGAGCCGAAGTTCTTGCCCGTCATCATCAAGCCCGCCGCCACCGAAGCGGACATCGCTTTCGTGGAATCGCATCGCGCCGATCTCCCCGTGCTTGACTTGATGATGGTGCAGCGGCGCCGCTATCCGCACGGCGAAATGCTTGCCAACACCATCGGCTACGTGGGCGAAGTTTCGCCGACAGATTTGGAAAAGAATCCCGACAAATACCGCCCCGGCGACATCGTTGGAAAAGCGGGCCTGGAAAAAGAATACAACGATCAAATCGTGGGAACGGACGGCATGCGCCGCGTGGTGGTGAATAGCGTCGGCAAGGTGATGCGAACGCTCGACAACGTGGACGCAATTCCCGGAAAACCAATCCAGCTCACAATCGACGAGGATCTGCAGCAGATCGCAGAGACGGATTTTGCGAATAAGGAAGGCGCCCTCGTCGCCATGGATGCGCACACCGGCGAAGTGCTGGCGATGGTCAGCCGGCCCACGTTTGATCCCAACGATTTCGCCGTGCGAATTCCGAACAAGGAATGGGCCGAACTTAATACTGACCCGAAAACGCCCCTTATCAATCGCGCGATTCAGGCCCAGCTCGCCCCCGGTTCCGTTTTCAAAGTCGTGATGGCGACGGCCATGCTCGAATCGAAGGCTTTGCCCGCGAATTACACGGTGTACTGCCCCGGTTACGCCACTTTCTACGGCCGCCTGTTCCATTGCGATCACGCCCACGGCAGCGTGGATCTCCACAAAGGAATCGTGGCTTCCTGCGACGTGTATTTCTACAACGTCGGCAAGATTCTCGGAATTGACCGCATCGATCATTACGCCACCGGCCTGGGTCTGGGCCGCCGCACGGGTATCGATCTTCCGGGAGAAGAGCCCGGCTTGGTTCCGTCGGAAGCTTGGGTAGAACGCGTGGGTCACCACAAATGGTATCCCGGCTCCACAATTTCGGTTTCCATCGGACAGGGCGCCGTGATGGCCACGCCCATTCAGCTCGCTCGCATGGTCGCGGCCGTGGCCAGCGCTGGCATGTTGATACCGCCGCACCTCGTGAAAAATGCCACCGGCCTGAAATCGGAGACCTTCCCGCTTTCCGATGATACAGTCCAGCAGGTAACGGACGGTATGTGGGGCGTGGTGAACGAACCTGATGGCACTACTTCCGGGTTGGTCAAGTTGCAGAACGTCGACTTTTCCGGCAAGACCGGCACCGCTCAAGTAGAAAGTTACGACCTGCAGAAGAAGCTCGGAAAAAAGTTGAAGGAAAACGGATGGTTCGTCGGCTACGCGCCCCGCCGTAATCCGGATATCGTGGTGGCAGCCCTCGTTCAGGCGGGAGGATGGGGCAGCACTTCGGCCGCGCCGATCGTGCGCGACGTCGTAAAAGCTTATTACGACAAGAAGAATGGGCATCTGCCCGCGCCGCCGAGCACCGCCGAGGTCATCCGGCCGAGCGGGATGAAACCTGTGGCTGAGAATTCGGGAGCCGCACGCCCGTGAAAAATCGCCCGCACGTTCAGGATTTCGATTGGATTTTGCTCGCCATCGTGGGAGCAATCAGCGGCCTGGGTGTGCTGGAAATTTATTCCTCCACGCATGCCAGCGCCATGGCGGGCATGCAGTGGAAGCAGTTGATCTGGATCGGTGTCGGGATTGCCGGCATGTTCCTGATATCCCGCGTCGACTATCACTCGCTGATGGATCAAGCGCCCGCGCTCTACCTTGTGGGAGTTGCAGGTCTTCTGGTCGTCCTCGTACTCGGTTATTCGCGCCTGGGGGCGAAGCGCTGGATCTCCCTCGGCGGATTGGTTAATTTGCAGGTGTCTGAGATAATGAAGTTGATTATAATCATCGTGCTGGCCCGTTACTTTGCGGAAGTACACACCGACCGCCTCACGCTGACGGACTTGGCGAAGATTAGCGCGTTGACGCTTATTCCAGTGGTCTTGATTTTGAAGCAGCCCGACCTGGGAACGGCATTGGTGCTGACGCCGGTTGCGATAATAGGTGCCTTCTTCGCGGGCATCGAGTGGAAACATGCGGCGGTGGGCCTGCTTGTTCTTGCATTGCTGGTTCCGCTGGGCTGGAACATGCGGCGTCATCTGAAGCCGTACCAGCAGCAGCGTATTCAGACGTTCCTGCACCCGGAGCAAGATCAGCGGGGCGCGGGCTATCAGATTTTACAGTCGGAAATCGCGGTGGGTTCCGGCGGCTTCTGGGGCAAGGGATTCGGCAAAGGTAGTCAGAACCAACTCGGCTTCGTGCCGGTGCGGTATTCGGATTTCATCCTCGCCGCGCTGGCCGAGGAGCAAGGTTTCATTGGCGTTTGCGTGGTTTTGCTGTTGTACTTGGGCCTGATTTTGCGGCTGGTGGACAACGCGCAAAAGGCCAAGGATCGAGCCGGGATGTACGTCGTGATGGGTGTCACGGCGATTCTCGGTTTTCACGTTCTAGTCAATGCAGCCATGGTGATCGGAGATGTGCCGGTGACTGGTATTCCTCTGCCGCTGATGAGCTACGGAGGATCGGCAACCGCTTTTGTGTTTTTGGCTTTGGGACTGGTGATGAATGTCCGCATGCGGCGATTTGTCAACTGAGTCCCGCGAGTAAGTTGTGAAGTTTTTTAGTGACCGCGCTCCGGAAACCGGAGCCCGGCGTTTTCTAAGTTTTGAATTGAGGAACGCATCGGGTGAGGAAAGCAATCCAGCCACATTACAGATCTTTCCTGATTGGCCCGCCGTGGCAGGAGAAATGCATCACCAACTTACGCCACATCGCCGCCGACGCGCGCGCATTTTTGCGCCGCCGCATCCGGATGCTCCCTGAGGAGTTTTCAAATGTCGAAGGAAATGGTTATTTCCGCGAACCCGCACGAGACGCGGGTAGCGATTCTGGAAGAAGGACAGCTTTGTGAGTATTACGTTGAAAGGGAAAAAGAATTCGCGTTAGTTGGAAGCATTTACAAAGGGCGTGTGACGCGCGTGCTGCCAGGCATGCAATCGTCCTTTGTGGATATCGGGCTGGATAGCGACGCCTTCCTGTACGTCACCGACTTTCTTGAGGGGATCGAGGAACTCGACGAGCACGTCGAGACGGCGGCCGGGGAAAAGATTGCGCCGCCGATGGACCAACCCGGGCCGCCGAGCGCGCTAGGTGAAACGGCAGAGCGTGCCACCGAAATTGCCGCTGGGGATGCGAGCTTTAGCGCGCCGGAGGGCGGCTCGCACGAGCCCGGAAATTTCCAGGAACCTGCACCGCCGATGCCGGCAGTGAATCCGCCTCCGGCGCTCAATACCGCGCAGCCGGACCGTCCGCGCTATGAAAGTCGAAATCGGCAGGGACGTGACTTCGGCCAACGCGGCGGCAGGCGCGGGGGACGTTTTAACCGCGGTGGACGCGGTGGCGGTGGACGCGGCGGCAGTGGTCGCTATGGACGCGAGTTGCCGCAGTCAAAATACGCGTCACCCAGAGCTTATGAAGATCGCCCGGGCGAGGCCGGTGATACCCCTGAGGGGCATGTTTCAGTGATCTTGCCTGGAGAATCTCTCGCCAGATACAAGGACAAGCCTGCTTCGGAGAATCCCCCAGCGGCAGGGGCCGAGCCGACCCACTCCGCGGCGGATGAAGGAATGGGCCGGTCACCTATTTTGGCGGAATCCGCTGAATCGGTGACGGAGACGGCCGCCACATCCAGCGCTTCGGAGTTCCGTCCTGCACGCCCCGAGAATACGCGGCCTGTGTATCCGCCGCCGTCTTCAGGGTTGGAGCCGCTGCCGGGCGAGACCCTTGCGAAGTGGAAGCAGCGGGGCGCCCGAAACCCAGGAGCCGAGCGAACTAGAACCGATGGGTGCTTCGGCGTTCCATGAAGATACAGAACTGGAGCTACAGTCGGGACCGGAAATGGCGGATCTTCTGCATCCGGACGAACTGCACGAGGTGCAGCACGTGGGCCTGAGTGAAGACGAGGCTTCCTCGCTCGCGGAGCATGTCGCTGAGGCACAAAGCGAACAGGCAGAGCGCGAAGCTGAGGTCCGGGGCTTTGGAGCCGATACGGCGGCCGAAGCCACCGACGAATTGGCCGGAACCGAAACCGACGATGCTGAACTAGAGGCGGAATCGGAGACCGAAGCCGAAGCTGAAGAAGTAGAACTCGAACAGGAGGAAGCAGACGCCGAGGCCGAAGGGATGATCGCGCCAACAGCGGAGATCGGCAATGAAGCGGAACACGAATTAGCGGTGCCGCCGGAAGCGATCGCGCCGGAGAGCGTCTCGCCAGCTATCCTGGAAAATTCGCAGCCGCAGAGTCAGCAGCCGTGGAAGGCGCGCATACGCGACGATTTTAAGGCGCGCATGCAGCATCCTGCCCGTCGAGGCGGACGCGATCGAGGCCGACGCGATGATCGCGGACGACGTCCGCAACGCGGTCCCGGCGGACATGGCGGTCATTACCGTCCGCAACCGCGCCGCCCGCAACTGATCGCCGATCTCCTGAAGCAGGGCCAGGAAATTATCGTCCAAATCGCGAAAGAACCGCTCGGCAAGAAGGGCGCGCGCATCACCAGCCACGTTGCGCTTCCTGGGCGATTCCTGGTGTACATGCCGACGCTCGACCATACGGGCGTCTCGCGGAAAATTGCTTCGCCGGAAGACCGGGCACGCTTGCGACATCTGGTGAACGACGCGAAGGGCAGCGCTGGCGGAGGCTTCATCGTCCGCACCGCCGCCGGAAGCGCGGCACCGGAAGAAGTTCGCGCCGACGTGGAATTTCTGACGCGCACGTGGTCGGAAATTAAGGCGCGCTCCGAGCAGCGCAAAGCGCCGTCGCTGCTGCACCGCGATTTGAATCTGGTGGAGCGCATGCTGCGCGATCACATCAGTTCCGACTACACGGCGATCTGGGTGGATTCGGAGGAGGAGTACACCAAGGTTGTCGATTTCATGGGCCGTTTCCAGCCGGCGCTAGTGAGCCGCGTGAAGCTTTACACCAAGGAAACGCCGGTTTACGAGGAATTCGGCATCCAGCAGGAGATTGACAAGGGACTGCGTCCGAAAGTTTGGCTGAAATCGGGCGGATACATCGTGATCAACCACACCGAAGCGCTGGTGGCGATCGACGTGAACACAGGCAAGTTTGTGGGCAAGGGGTCGAACCGGCTGGAGGATACGATTGTCCGCACGAACCTGGAAGCGGTGAAGGAAATTGTCCGGCAGATGCGGCTGCGCGATCTGGGCGGCATCATCGTGATCGACTTCATCGACATGGAAGAGCGGCGTAATCGGGACAAAGTAATGGCCGCGCTCGAAGATGCGCTGCGCGCGGATCGAGCTCCGTCGAAAGTGCTGCGATTCAACGAATTCGGCTTGGTGGCTATCACGCGCAAGCGCACCAAGCAGGCGCTGGAACGCACGCTGTGCCAGCCGTGCCCTTATTGCACCGGCTCCGGCATGGTGAAATCCGTCCCGACGCTGTGCTACGAAATTCAGACCGAAGCTCGCAAAATGGCGCCGGAGATGGAGTCGGGCAGCATAACGCTGCGCGTCCATCCTGAAATTGCCAAGGCGCTGAAGACGCGCGAATCGGGGCTGATCGAAGAACTGGAGCGCTGGACCAGAAAAAGCGTGATCATCCAGGCAGATCCGACGCTGCATTGGGAGCAATATGACATTTACTAGAGTTTAGAAGTTGGAGGTGGCCGGCTTCCTCGATACTCTGCTCGGAATCATTGCGCCCTAAAGACCAGATGGCCGTGCATGGTAGAATCCGCTCCGCCTGGACTGTTTAACAAATGGTTGTGATGCCTTAGTTGGAAGAGCGGTGCCTTCCATGCGCGACACAAATAAGGCGCTGTTGGCTTCATTGATTTTCTTTGTTATCTTCGGCGCGTCCTGCTCACACGCGCCACAAACATCATCTTCAGCCAGCCCGGTTCTCAAGACACCCTCAAGTGCCGCAACAGAACAATCCAAACAGGAGAAGGGCGATCAGACTGACTTCTTGGGAACTACCCCACCTGAGACAGTTCGTGTCGAATCAGTGCGAATTGTAAAAGGCGTGAAAAATCTGAGTATAGGGAATGCTCAGGGTCGCTATGCTCTTGCTTGCAACACTAATCAAGATAGCTGCGTCACGCCTATTCCGGGCAAAGATTATTTGCTTTTCACAAAATCAACCCGTTGGAAAAAGCCCGGTGCGAAGGATTTTATTACGCTGGAGTGGCTTCAGCATTGGTCGGGCTCATACAACGACCAAGAAAACATTGGTCTGATTCCAGCTGACGACAGCGGCATAACGATTGGCATCTATTGGCTGCGATCGTGGGAACCGAGATGAGAGTTGGAAAGAAGAATGCTTCAAGAAATCGATGTAAATAGCTGGGAGCAGTTCGAGGACGAGCTCGAAAAGCTGCGGCGGGAATTGAGCAATGCTGAGGGAACCGATTCAGAACTATGGTTTCGGGGACAGGAAAATTCCTGCTGGCCGCTCTCTACGACGCTTGAAAGAAACACGCAAGACCCGGTGCTATTCAAAGACTACTACCAGTTAATTCACCGTGTGAAACCGCAGATTGAAAGCTTCACTGGTAAAGATTGGAACATACCGCCGTATACGGAAGTGGCGACCGGCGTAAGAAACTACGACTATCTTTCTCTGCACCTCGGCGGATGGCCCGGCTATGAGTACATGGCATATTTGCGCCACCATGGATTTCCTTCGCCCCTCTTAGATTGGACCCGTTCTTCGCGAGTGGCGGCGTACTTCGCGTTCTGCAACGCAGCGGCGGATTACGTGAAGCACGTATCGCTTTTTGTATTTTCGGAGGAGCGCTTCACTTCGCGGACGAATACCGCGCCGAATATATTCCGACTTGGACCTTACCTTAAGACGCACCGCAGGCACTTTCTCCAACAAAGCGACTATACCCTTTGTCTTTCCTTTGAAAATGGTGAGTGGCGATTCGGGCGCTATCAAGATGTGTTTGAACGCAGCGATCACCATCAGGGTGTATATCGGAGATTCAATATCCCATCATCGGAACGGCTGAAAGTTCTCCGGCTTCTAGATGAATCCAATCTGAATGAACTTTCCTTATTTGAATCCGAGGAAGCCCTCATGGAGACGCTGGCATTTAGGGAATTACACAACGTGCTGAAGTAGGTCTGTATTCGATCGAGATATGGGCCGATTCTGGTCATTCAAATGACTCCTCAGAAATTTGGCTGACGATCAGGCTTCAAGAATTGGTGGCAATTGAGGTGGTGGCGCGCCAAAAAGTTCAGATGGTGGCCCGGGGAAAAAAACTGATAGATCGGGGCGGAATTTTTGGCATAAATTTGGAGCGGCCCCATTCGCGCCGATCTGACTGTTTTAGCGGTGCACGAGCGGCATCCTTGTACGATATTTACTGGAGGCTGGAAGCTAGAAATTAGGCACTAGCAGATCCCTCACACCGTTCGCAAACGGCCCGAACGGGTTCGCGATGACAACGTTTCCTTCCTAACGCGAGAGCGCCCCGAGACGTTTGTCGGGGCGCTTTGATTTTGCCTTCAGTCCACAGGAAAAGATCCCACCAGCCCGATCCTTTTCATACTTCACTCGTACGTACAATTTCGGTCGCGAAACGCCCGTAAACGGGGACTTAGTGGCTACTTTTTGATTTTTGGAGGGGGTGTGAAATGGCGGAAACGCAAAGAGACAAGAGAATACGCGCGTTGGCGCTTTACTGGAGCCTGGAGCGCGCACTTTATTCGCTGGATGAGCTGCTGGACAACCAATGTGCGTCCTACGGGCTTAGCCGAAGCCAGTATCGAGTGCTGGAGCATTTGTTTTTGTACGGGGCGATGGCGACCGGGATGTTGGCCGGAAGAGTGCTGTTCGGCGAGAGCACGATCAGCGTAGTGACCAGGAATTTGGCGAAGGTGGGCCTGTTGGTTCGCCGCGACGACGAAGCCGACGGCCGCAAGGCAATCGTTCATCTGACCGACGTGGGGAAAGAGCTGGTCGGGGAGATACTGCCGAAGCGCGCGAAGCTCCTACGGGCAAAGATGTGCGTCTTAGGCAAGCACGAACAGGAGCACCTTGCTCGCCTGTGCGAAAAGCTGCTGCGAGGCGACCCCGTGAAATTCATGTTGGAGATTTCGCTGGAGGACGGGGACGTGGTAGAGGGGTGAGATCATTTACTGAACCTTGTGGCACAGACACTCTTGTGTCACGGCTACTTGAAGCCCTTCACAACGTAGGCCTGGCATAGGATCTGATCGTAAGAGTAGGCGTATGCAGTGGACGCAGCCGAAAAGCGCGGCGCGCCAACTCGAGTCGCGTTCGCCGGAAGGCCGGTCCCAAACTCTTTCCAGAATTCCATCTTTCCCGTAGTGACATCCATGCGATATACCTTCGCGGTATGCTCCACCTGCCGAGAGGTCACATACAAGGACTTGCCGTCCGGCGTCCATCCCGAGACGACATTCATGGGATCAAAGTTTGGGATGGGGCGCAGTGTGCTACCGCCGAGCGTCCAAATTCCAGTCTTGCCGTCGGGTCCGTTTACAACGACCTGGCGCCCGTCGCCGGACAGGACGACGCCGCTGACGCCCTCGGGCGTCACGGGCTTGGAATCGCCGGTACTCACGTCGATGAGGTAATCGCGAGCGCCGTGGCCGGGTTCGATGCCACTCGCCAGTACATGTTTGCCATCCGGCAAGTAGACGACGTGGCCGTAACTGACATTGTCGTGAGTCAACTGCCTGCTTTCGCCAGCTCCTGTCGGAACCAGGCTGAGCGCGCCGACCTTCAGCGGTTTGGTAACGACCCATTTACCATCGGGCGAGATCGCACCCGCCATGCCATCGCCAATTCGAACGGGAGGCGAAGCGTCCGTATCGCGTAGAAAAACGGTGTAATTCGGGCCGCCACCTTCCGCCTCTTCTTCAAACAGAATTTTCTTGCCGTCGCGGCTGATGTCTCTCAATCCCGCCCATCCGAGCCACCCGAGATCATGTTCTTCCTTGCCACCCGGGGACATTCCACGGATATTGACGCGCTCTTGATGTATGACCATTAGGGCCAAGCCATTGCGGAGGTCTTCCAGCCACATACCTCCCGGAACGTTGGCGATAGTGCGAATCTTGCCGGCCAGGGTCACACCGTGAAGGTTGTTCGCAGCCCCACTATCGGAAGCGGAAAACCAGACTTCATGGCCGGAGGGCGACCACTCGATGCCCTCGAGCGACGACCATCCGGACGAGAGTTTCTTCTCGTGGCCTTGCGGATCAATCACGGCCACGGAACCCTGATCGTCGCCTGTGGAATTTTCGTGATCCGCGAAGGCAACCCACTTGCCGTCCGGCGAAATCCTTGGATGGCTGATCCAGTTAATGGTGTCCAGCAGAACTTTTCCGACCGGATATTCGAGGCGCCAGTGGGATGTTTCGGGAATATAGCGGACGACGGCCATGTTTTGGCCGTCCGCGGCCCATTCCGCGTCCCCGATGTTATCGAGCACCTCGCGCGGGGCCCCGCCGCTCAGGGGTAGGCGCGCCAGAGTTCCGACGCGAATGTATCCGCTATAGAAAAGGGCGTTGAGCAGAACCGCCAGCTCGCCATTCTTCGAGACGGAGAGCAGGTCTGCGTTCTTCAGTCCCAATTCGCTCGAGCCATTGTCACCCGCGCGGGCTATATAAAGTTGATCGGGGCCGCCTTCCCAGGAGGCGTCGTAAACAACGCTGCCGTCGGGAGCGAAGCGTGCATTGCCGACTTGCCCGGTGCGAAACGTTATCTGGCGATACTCGGGGGGCGGCGCCACGCCAGCGGCGCGACCGAGCCACCAGCCAAGGCCGAGCATTGCGAGAGCGACGACGATGCCTGCCGCGGCTAGGGCCCATTTCAGGCGCGCGCCGGAACGAGAATTCTGCACCGCGACTTGAGCGGCGAAATTGCTCGACGATGAGATTTGCGAGAGCGATTCCAGGGCGAATGCCAGATCTTTCGCAGACTGGAACCGGTGGTCGGGGCTTTTCTCCAAGCAGCGGCGGACGATGCGATCGAGAGCTGGAGGAATGGAAGGCTGGACGTTGGTGATCTCCGGCAGGTCGTCTCGCAGGATGGCGGTCATCGTTTCGGCGGCGGTATCGCGCTGAAATGCGCGCTTGCCGGAAAGCATCTCGAAGAGTACGGCGCCGAAGGCGAACATGTCAGTGCGAGGGTCGACCGGCTCGCCGCGCACCTGCTCGGGCGCCATGTAGCTCGCGGTGCCCATGACGACGCCCGCGGCCGTTTGCGAGCTGGTCATGGTAGCGCCGTCAGGTTCGACGGCCGCCGTCGCAGCGACCTTGGCTAATCCAAAATCGAGAATCTTCACGCGTCCGTCGCGGCAGACGAAAAGATTTTCGGGCTTGAGGTCGCGATGCACGATGCCCTTGTCGTGCGCCGCCGCCAAGCCATTCGCGACCTGCACGGCGTATTCGATGACCTTACGCTGCGGCAGGGGTCCGCGATTGAGGACGGCGCGAAGGCTTTCGCCCTCAAGAAGCTCCGAAACCAGAAAGGGAGCGCTATTGTGCTCGCCGACGTCGTAGATGGCGAGAATGTTGGGATGATTGAGCGCGGCGACGGCCTGCGTTTCCTGCTCGAAACGGCGAAGGCGATTCGCATCCTGATCGAAAGATTCCGGGAGGATCTTCAGAGCAACATCGCGCCCAAGGCGGGTGTCGCGGGCACGGTAAACTTCGCCCATGCCGCCTGCACCCAACTGCGAGTGAATCGTGTACGGGCCGAGTTGTGCGTCTGGGGCCAGGGGCATAAAAGTGTCGGGATTATAACTTACTAGAGGTCAGAAGCTGGAGGTTAGAGGCTGGACAGAAAAGTCCGCGACGCGAGTTCAAGAGCACAGGCATCCTTCGCCGTTTCTCAGGGCGAGGGAGTGTCTGTGCCACCGCATCTCATTTTCCGGTGACGGGGTTCTTGTAGTGATAAGGCGGGACGAAGACATCGGGATAGAGCTTGTAGGGGACGGTGGTCGGCTGATCCGGCGGGAAGCCGGCGATGGGCCCTGGAGCGGGATTGCCGCCCTGGTCCCAGCCCTTGTAGTAGTCAACGTAATAGGTCATGTAGTAGTGCAGCTTCTTGATTTTCCAGACGCCATCTTCTTTCACGTACTCGTTCTCGTAGGTTCCCTCCGCCCACTGCGCGCTGCGGTGCAACATGCCGAACTGCTCGAAGGCGCGGAAGCGCGCCTTGGCCGTCAGGCCGTCTGGAGCGACATCGATTTTGGGCTGGAGCTGCATGTGATTGAAAAGCGTTCCGACTTGAGCTGCGGCAGCGTGTGCAGATAGGCGCGCACGCGGTCCTGGCCAACCCAGACGCCGCGCAAGCCGATTTCGAGCGTGCCGTCTTTCGCGAAAAGGTCGGCGGTTTGGTCCCACTCGCATTTGTCGACGTAGTAGCCATAGGCGGCTTGCAGGTTGGAGATAGCGATGAAGTCCTGCGAATTTTGCACCTGCTTCTGAAGCTCGGCGACGGCGGCCTTGAGCGCTTCGATCTCAGCCGTCACGTTCTTTTTTTCTCCGTCGGCTCGCGCGGGTGCGCGATTTCCGAGGGCCACACAAAACAGCGCCAACACCAGAGGTGCTGCGAGCAGCGCGCATTCTCATTGGAAGATGCCTCCGTTTTTTGTCTATCGCGTCGAGCGTGGAAGGTAGCGGAAAGCACTGGGATTGGCAAGGAGAAGGAGGGCTGAAAAAAGACGCAGGCAACAACAAAGCAACAGCAGATCCCTCACACCGGCCTAAATGCGGCCGGGTTCGGGATGACAACTTAAAGCGGTACTCCGTGCGAATCGGCGGCATCACTTAGCCGCAGTGGCGCATCGTAGTAGACTGGTTGCATAGCTCGTCTGGCCATCATCCAAAGGAGAAGTGAAATGCGCGAGAGACAGATCCTCTCGATAGTGGCGCTGGTTGTGGCGCTTGCGATTGGCTGCGCGAAGAAAGTGGATGACGCAGCGCTGGTAACCAGCATCCAGTCGCAGATGTTTTCCGATTCGCAGCTCAAGGACGCGAATCTGCAGGTGGCGTCGAACAAAGGCGAGGTCACGCTCACGGGAACTGTTTCGAGCAACGCGGCGCATCTGGATGCCTACAAGATCGCGACACAAACTCCGGGCGTAGCGTCCGTGAACGACCAGATCGCGGTGCAGGAGCCTCAGGTTGCCCAGGCTGCCACAACTCCAGCGCCGGTGGAAACTGCGCCGCCGGTCCGGGAATCCAAACGGGAGCGTCGCCGTCGCGAAGCTCGCGAGGCGCGCGAGGCGCGAGAACAGAAGAAACATCACGCGCAACCCGCGAAGGAAGAAGTCGCTCAGAATGTTGCGCCGGATCCAGTTCCGGCGCCTCAGGCAGCGCCGCAAGAACAGCCTGCGCCGGCGCCCGTTGAGCCTGCCGCGGCTCCGACGCCAGCGCCAACTCCGCCGCCCCCGCCTCCTCCGCCACAGCCAAAGGAAATGCGGGTTGACGCGGGCACGACCGTCACAATTCGCATGATTGATGGAATCGATTCTTCGGTGAATCAACCCGGAGAAATATTCCATGCTTCGCTCGACGCGCCGCTTGTGGTTGGCAATGAAGTGGTGGCGCCGAGGGGCACAGACGTGTACGTGCGATTGGTATCGGCGTCGCAAGCGGGAAAGTTCAAGGGCAAGAGCGAATTGCACCTCGAGCTCATCAAGTTGGAGCTCCATGGCCAGTCCTATCCGCTGGTCAGCAGCACCTATTCGCTATCGGGCGGCTCGCGAGGTAAAAATACGGCCGAAAAAGTGGGAGGCGGGGCCGTGCTGGGCGCGATTATCGGAGCCATAGCCGGCGGCGGCAAAGGCGCGGCAATCGGCGCGGGAGTCGGAGGGGCGGGCGGCGGAGTTTACCAGGCGGCGACCCACGGGAAGGAAGTGAAAATTCCGTCGGAAACGAAACTGGATTTCCAGCTCGATCAGCCGGTCACCATCATGGTGATGCCGCGATCCATACCGGAAAATCAGTAGCGCACAAGATCGCTCCAAAAATTGACGAGACCGCCGCTGCAAATCGCACCGTTCGGGCGCTGGGTTGCCACGGTTTGGCTGACATCGAAGAGAGATTCCTCGACTGCGTGTCCCGGCGCTTCGCGCAAGAGCAAAGGCGGGACACTCCGCTCGGAATGACATGAGGAGTATCCCGAGGCTAAAGCCCCATTCGAGCTTGAACTGGTGCCCCTGCTAAAGCAGGAGGCTTCCACCGAAACCCTCATTTGAAACGAAGGGCGCGACGCGACACCGCGTGCGCGCCAAAAATCGGCTGGATGGGTTTGCTTGCCGATGCTAGGCTTACTCGCGTCGTGGAAGCAGATACGTCGCGCGCGGAGGACGCCCTTCGTGAAGATTTTCGGCTTTTTGTTGCTGCTGGCAGGTTGGGGCCTGGTTTTGACTGCGCTGCGATTGCTTGGGGCCAGCACCCCGCGGGCCGCCTTCGTGCTGGCAGGCTTGGGCGTTGAAATAGTGGGGCTCGCCCTGGTGATGCGCGCGCATTTGGCTTCACAAGGCGCACGCGAGTGATCATTCCTCCTATTCCGGCGGTTTTCCAAACAGCTTGGCTGATGTGCATGGTTTTCATTCTACTGATTCCGTGCGCCATCGCCGGGCTTGCCCTGATGAATGCGGGGCTGGGGCGTTCGCGCAGCGCGGCGCATTCGATGACGTCGTCCCTGTGCGTTCTCGCAATCGCGGTGCTGGCCTATTTCGTCTGCGGTTTCGCATGGCAGGGATTCGTGACACCGGCAGCGCAAGTGGCGGCGACCGGCGGCAAAGGGTGGAGTTGGATCGGCTCCGGACCATTTTTCTTGCGGCATCTGGTGATGAATGGTTCGCCTGAGTCGCTCGCGGCGTTATTCGGAATGCTCGGCGCGGCTCTTGCGGCAATGATTCCGCTGGGGAGCGGAGCCGATCGCTGGCGGCTGGGCGCATGCTGCGTCTCCACGGCGATTCTGGCTGGATGGACCTATCCTCTCGTCGCACATTGGGTGTGGGGCGGAGGCTGGCTCGCGCAACTTGGCGTGAGCTACGGTCTCGGGCGCGGCTTTGTGGATACGGCTGGCGCCGGCACGATCCAAGCCGTGGGCGGAATCACCGCATTGTCCATTGCGTGGATCCTGGGCGCACGTCGGGGAAAGTACGCGCGCGACGGAATGCCCGTCGCCATCCCCGGTCACAATTCAGTTCTGGTGATTTTCGGGTGCCTGCTCGCGCTGATCGGTTGGTGGGGATTGAACTCGGCTGGCGCGATACTGTTCAACGGCGCGGCGCCGGGGCAAGCAGTTCTTGTGGCAACCAACACGATTTTGGGGGCAGCGGCATCCGCGCTGATGGCGGCGGCGATCACGAAGGTGCGTTTTGGCAAGCCGGACGCATCGCTTACCGCGAACGGATGGATCGCAGGACTCGTCGCCAGCAGCGGCGCGTGCGCATTTGTGGTTCCCGCTGAAGCGGTGGTGATCGGCGCGGTGGCTGGCGCCTTGATCACGTTCGCCGTGGAATGGTTCGAATTGCGGATGCGCGTGGACGATCCCGGGGGCGCGATTTCTGCTCATGCGGTGGGCGGCCTATGGGGACTCCTTTCCGTAGGATTATTCGCGCGAATTCCAGCGACGGAACTGGGCGCAGCCGGCGCGTCCGCGATTGGCCAGCCGGGACAGTGGCTCGCTCAACTAGTGGGAATCGCCACCCTGATCGGATTTGTATTGCCGCTTACATACGGCTTGAATTGGCTCGCGAGCCGAGTGTACGACTATCGCGTAGCGGCCGAGGGCGAGCGCCAGGGTTTGGACCTATACGAACTGGGCGGCGGCGCGTATCCGGAATTCATCGTGCACAACGAGGAATTCATGGACCGATAATGGATCGGTAAATGACCGGCAAATCGCAAACTGCTTGCAAGTCCTGCCGGGGCGAGACTATAAGCTGATGCGGTGGTAACCTGTGCGTGCGCGAGACCGTCTTAAAAAGTGTCCGGCGCTGAGTTTGTTCGAGACGGGAGTGAACCCATGAATAGACGTAAGCTCTTATCGCTGCTTGGAATGTCCCCAGTTCTTTTAGCAAATACCTCCACGAAAGCCGATCCCATCCCGAAAAACGCCAAAGCCGAGAGCGATACCGGCTCAACGGGCGGCAAAGTCACGGCGGTGAATCCGAAGGGCACACCTCCCGCGATAAAGCTGATACCGATGGCTCCGCGCCTGGATTCGTTGGACGGCAAGACGGTCTATCTCGTGGATACGGGTTTCCACGGCTCCGATACGCTGCTCGATCAGATGCAGATTTGGTTCAAGGAAAACATGCCTGACGTGAAAACGGTTTTCCGGCGAAAAGCGGGACCGTACGCGCAAGACGATCCGGCACTGTGGAAAGAAATCAAGGAAAAAGGCAACGCGGTAATTATGGCTGTAGGGCATTGAAGCACCTGCGCCCCAGCGACCGTCGGTCACTGCATAACAACGGAAAAGATGGGAATTCCGAGCGTTCCGGTAATCACGAAAGCGTTTAAGAACTTGGTGATCCTCAACGCGGCCAAACGCGGGATGCCGCACGAACGCATCACGTTTACGCCGCATCCGGTATGGGGCAAGACGCCCGACGAACTCCGCGCCTATGTGAATGGACCCGATCCGGTGAGCGGCAAGCCCATGATGAAGGAAATCGTGGCCAGCCTGACGACACCGCTGACGGACGACGAAAAGAAAACGGGGATGGTTTCGGTTTCGATCGGCCCGCCAACTTTCTCGGATACGCTCGATAACCTGCAAGAATTCTACATGAATAACGGCTATACGGATTTCATGCCGATCATCGTGCCCACCGAGGAAAAAGTCGAAACGATGCTCAAGGCCACAAGCCACCATCCCGATGAAATGGTCGGCAAAATGGCCGCTGGAGCGTATCCGCCGTGGACCTACAACGTCCGGCAGGTGGCTGCGAGCGCGGTGTTGGCGGGATGCAGGCCCGAATATTTCCCCATCATCCTGGCCATCGCTTCTTCGGGGATCGCATCGCTTTTCAGTTCGACAAATTCGTTCGCATTCGCGATGGTGATCAACGGTCCGATTCGCGACAAGCTCGAATTCAATTACGGAATCGGCGCGCTGGGACCGTTCGCGCAAGCCAACGCCACTATCGGGCGCGCCTGGACGATTCTTTCGAAGAATCTTGGAAACGGCGGGATTCCAGGCGACACCTATTTGGGTTCGCTTGGCAATAATCTCAATTACAACAACGTGGTGATCGCGGAGGATGAAGCGAACAGTCCGTGGCCTCCGTTTCACGTGCAACGGGGCTTCAAGGCGGGAGAAAACGTGGTGAGCATTTTCCGGGGGCTCGGCGTGGTGCCCGGCCAGGTGGCTCGAGGCAGCAGCGTCAACCAGAATCCGGAATTCGATCATCAGCTGAGCGATCTTTTCAGCACGTTCACGGGATTTTTCGGCGCACTGATCATTGCCGACCCGCTGGTGGCCAAGCGCCTGAAGGAACAGGGATACGACACGAAAGAACAATTGATTCAGTGGCTCTACAAGAACACGACGCAAACGGTGAAGGACTACAAGAGCAGGAACTACGCGTACTTATTCGATTACCCGCGCGCGCTACAGGGCGTGGAACCTTACGCTACCTGGTACAAATTGCCGGACGACGCTGTGATCCCGCATTTCCCGCGGGCCAGCGACTTCAACATTGTGGTTGCGGGCGGACAAACCAACGCTTACCCGCAGGCCGGAAACTTGAGCTATGGTGTAAGCGTCTCAATAGATAAATGGATGTAGTTGGAGGCGTGCGACGTTATAGAAGATGAGGTTTTGATGTGCAAGATGCATAATAGTTAAGAAGGATGAGGTGAGAGATGAACAGGCGCAATCTATTATCGCTGCTGGGAATGTCGCCGGTTTTATTGGCCGGAGCTACTGCCGAGGCGAAAACGAAAACAAAAAAGGCTGCAGCTAGCGCCGGCGCTGCAAAATTAGAAGTGCTCAACCCACGCGGCATGCCGCCCCCAATCACCCTGATCCCGATGGCGCCGCGGCTTTCCACGCTCGACGGCAAGACGATTTTTCTTGTTTCGGATGGCTTCCCCGGCGCCGATCGCTTCCTCGCGCAGGTAGGGGATTGGTTCAAGAAAAATATGCCGAGCGTGCACACGGAATATCGGCTGAAAGCCGGAGGTTTCGCCGATGACGATCCCAAGCTGAACGCCGAAGTGAAAGCTAAGGGAAACGGCGTCATCATGGCGATTGGGCATTGAAGCACCTGCACCCCAGCGACCGTTGGTCACTGCATAGAATACGAAAAGATGGGGATTCCGGCCGTTCCGATGGTGACGATCGCCTTCAAGGATCTCGCCAAAACGAATTGCGCGAAAAGAGGAATGCCGCTGCAGCGCATCGCCTTCACGCCACACCCTGTGTGGGGCAAGACGGACGAGCAGATGTACGCGTATCTCGACGGCAACGATCCGGTCAGCGGCAAGCCGCTGATGAAAGAGGTCGTCGATAATTTGACGAGGCCACTCACGGCGGATGAGTCGAAGACGGGTGTCGTCACTCCTCCAGTCGGGGCGCCGACCTTCATCGATACCTCCGATAACCTGCAGCAATATTTTCTCGACAATGGCATGACGGATTTCATGCCCATCATCCTGCCCACGCAGGAAAAAGTGGACGCGATGCTGAAGGGTACGAGCCACAAGCCGGACGAAGTGGTCGGCAAGATGACGCCGGCGCGGGGCGCATTTCCAGAGTGGAGTTACACCGTCAAGCAGGTGGCCGTAAACGCGGTGATGGCCGGAGCGACTCCCGACTACTTTCCTACCCTTCTGGCGATCGCCTCTACGGGAATCTCGGCGCTCTTCAGTTCCACCAACTCGCTGGCTTCCGCGGCAGTGATCAATGGACCGATTCGCGACAAGATCCAAATGAATTACGGCATCGGAGCGATGGGCCCGTTCAATCAGCCCAACGCCGTAATCGGGCGCGCCTGGACGCTTATGTCCAAGAACCTCGATGGCGGCGGAATTGCGGGCGAGACTTACATGGGCTCGCAGGGGACGGTCATCAACTACAACAACCTCATCATTCCGGAGAATGAGAAAGATAGTCCGTGGACTCCCTTCCACGTGCAGAAGGGTTTCAAGCCGACGGACAACATCATCAGCTTCTTCTTCGGTTTCAGCATTTCGCAAGGGCAGGGGGCCAAGGGACTGGGCATGAAGCCGGTGCCGCACTTCCACGAAGCGATGGCCGCCAACTTCGCGCCGTTTGCTTCGCTGTTTGGCGCGATGGTGGTTTGCGATCCGCTGGTGGCCAATGGGCTGGGGGACCTCGGCTACAAAACCAAGGAACAGCTCGCCGATTGGCTGCAGAAAAATACCACCGTCACCGTGAAGGACGTGAAGACCATGCTGTTTAGCGGGCTGCCAAGAGGGCCGCAGGCGGCGAACCTCACGGACGATTCAGTGATACCGAAGTGGCCGAAGACGGACGCGTTCAACTTCATCGTCTGCGGCGGCCAAACCAATCCTTACCATCAGGTGGCGAATATGAGCTACCGCCTGAGCGTCTCGGTCGATAAGTGGGTCTAGAAGCTTGAATTGCTGTTCCTGCGGCCGGCGAGCGCCGGCCGCGGGAATGGCAGACACCTACTTCTTGATGGATGGATCCGCCTGAGTAATGCTTCCCGGAACTAGATCTGTCTTAATTGTGATTTTCTGATTGGGGAGCAGGTTCACGTCCGTTTCAAAGACCTGATAGCCGGGCAAATCGATCTTCAGGTGATGCTCCCCGGGACTTACCAGCATCGCGCGCCCGACGCCGCCAAATTCGTGCACGTGTCCCGCGAAAGCGCCATCCAAAATCACCGCCGCATTATCCGGCATAACTTTTAATTTAATCTGCGAAGTGACCGTCGATAATTTTGCCCGTGGATCCTTCTGCATCGTAACGGGTATTACGACCTTCTTCCCCGGCTCAACGAGAACCTGCTCCTCGAAATTGGAATAACCAGCCTGGCGCACTGAAATTTCGTGTTTCCCGGGCAGGAGCAGGACTTTTCTTTTGTCCTTCAATTCCTCAACATAGCCCAGATACTGGCCATCCACCCATACTCCTGAAGTCTTATCGATTTTGGTTTTTGCGTCGAAGTCGACCTCTCCGAGCACCTGATTCTGTGCCTTCAAGTGAGGCGCAACGGCGGCCAAAAGCACAAGGCAGAGAGCGGCCCCACAGAATATTACTTTTTTGATCATAGTGACCTCCCCAAAACTCTTTGAGCCTGATCCGAATCGCCTGGGAACGATTCAAGCCGACAAATAAAATGTCGAAATTCGATGTGACAGCCTTGGAGGTATTCTAATCGCATTCTTGGCTGCCGAGTGGGGACTTCGTGTAATTTTTTTCCGGGGTGGCAACCACATCCGTCGCCCATCGAACAGACTTTTGGGACAGCGGCGGCGCGAGGTTTGCCGATTTCTGCCCTATTGGGTGGGATGGACGCGGCGCTGGTGAGCTTGCAGGCCGATGATTTCGTTGAGCTTGGTCAAAGCACGCAGCCGCGCTCGGTGCCCATAAGCGAATGTCCAAATTGCGATACGGGGAGATTGGCACAGAGTCCGAGGATACGGAGAGAATCTTTACACGGGAGCCTAAAACGCCGCAAGTAGTTGTTGGTGTAAAGAAAAATCGTCCACGGTGGGTGTGGACTTTGGGGGTGGATTGGCACCCGGTGTGGGGGAGTACGCTTACGGCAGACTAAATGCGATGTAGGTGTTGCCTGCGGTCTCGAAGATGAACTGCTTGCCATCCACTCCGTAGCTGATGGGATTCGAGCGCGCGGAGTGGCCTAGCTGGATGTTCCAGAGCGGCTCGCCGGTGTCGGCATCAAGCGCGAAAAAGTTGCCTTCGTCGCTGCCGCTGAATACCAAGCGGCCGGCCGTGGAAAGGACGGGAACCCATGCCGGCGCCAGCAACTTGAACTGCCATTTCAGCTTGCCGGTGGTAGCTTCGAGAGCGCGAATCGCGCCGTAGGATTGGTCGCCGGCGAGAGCGCGAATTCCTCCGCCGCCGACAATTCCTTTCGGGGGACCTGGTTCGATTTTTCCCGTGCCTTTGATGAAGTACGCGCCCGTTTCATGGACGCTCACGTAGAAAAGTCCCGTTTGCGGGCTGTAGGACGGGCTGGTCCAGTCAACGCCTCCGGTGATGCTCGGGTAAACCAACGTTCCCGCACCGAGAGTTGGTTGCTGATCCGGTGCGAGAATCGGGCGGCCATTGGCGTCGAGCCCCTTCGCCCAGGTTTCCTTCACGAACGGAACGCCGGTGATGAACTTCCCGGTGGCGCGGTCGAGCACGTAGTAAAAACCGTTGCGATTGGCAAAGCCGATCACTTTTCGCGGCTTGCCGTCAATATCGGCGTTGAATAATACGGGAGGCTCGTCCGAATCCCAATCATGATTTTCGTGCGGCGAAAACTGAAAATACCATTTCAGCTTTCCGGTGTCCGGATCAATCGCGATCAAGGAACAGGTGTAGAGGTTATCGCCCGGGCGGTCGTCGTCATTGAAATCCGGCGCGGGATTTCCAGTGCCCCAATAGACTAAATTCAACTCAGGATCATAGGAGCCGTTGTTCCAGGTTGTGCCGCCGGCGCTTTCGGCGGCGCCATTGCCCCAACTTTCCGCGCCCGGATCGCCGGGCCTCGGAGTCGTCCAGAAGCGCCAAAGGCGTTTGCCGGTCTTTGCGTCGTAGGCGTCGAGAAAACCGCGGACGGCGGCTTCGCTGCCCGCGACGCCCACAATTATCTTTCCAGCGATGGCAAGCGGCGGTCCCGTCATGGCATAACCCATGGCGTTGTTGGCGATATGCACATCCCAGCGCACGGCGCCCGTCTTGGAGTCCAATGCAACGAGATGCGAATCAACCGTGCCGATGTAGACGGTATCGCCCAGCACGGCTACACCTCGGCTCGTTGAGCTCAAGCCGATTGCGACTACGTGCTCGGGGAGAGAGGGCGACCACGTCCACAGCTTGAGTCCGGTGCGAACATCCAGCGCCGTGACCGTGCTTGGCGGCTCGGTGATGTACATCACGCCGTCTGCCACAACGGGAGAGCATTCCAGGTTCGCGACGCCGTGCGGAGGCTGGTACATCCACGCGACTTTCAAGCGCGAAACATTTTCGCGATCGATCTGCTTGAGCGACGAATACTGCTGCGAGGAGTAGCTGCCGCCGTACGTCAGCCAACTCTGCGGTTCGTTTTGCGAGTGCAAAAGGCGCTGATACGTAACGCCCTGCGCCTGAACTGGTGGGTGCCACGCCAAAGCAGCAAGAAGAAAAGCGTACTTTGCGATTCTCATTGGCCACCCTTCAAGCTTGCGAGATACGCGACGAGATCGTTGATCTGCGCGTCAGACAATTTTTCCTTGAAGCTCGGCATCACGCTCTTGCCTGGTTCCTTTTTCAGTTCGCGCAGATCGGCTTTGCGGAAGGAATGGAAATTGCCCTGAGCGTCTTTGATAACGATGTGGAAGGAATCTTCCGCCGCGCGAGTGCCGTCGAACGCATGCCCTTCTTTAGTGACGACGTGCACATATAGAAAATCGAGCTGACCACCGGATTCTAGGAAGACGTGCGCCTGGGGCAAATCGGATCCTGGATACAAGACGGTGGTGCGCAGATAGTTCGGGCCGCGCAATTTGCCCACGGTTGTCAGCTCCGGCCCGATGCCGCTGCCTTCTCCCGCAATAATGTGGCAGCCCGAGCAGCCGCTCGAGTCGTACACTACCTCGCCTTTCGCCGCATCGCCGGTGACTTTACCTGCGTCCTTGGGCGTGAGCGATAGAAGGTACGCCACCACCTGCTGAATTTCCGCGTCACTCATCTGACCGGCGAAGCCGGGCATTCCGCCGCTCAGACCGTTCTTAATAATGTTCGCGACAACATCGGCGCCCAGCCGAAATGGAATGCCCTGGATGTTGGGACCCATCGCGCCGCCGCCATCCAAACCGTGGCAGGTGGAGCAGCGCGTCTCGAAGGCTTGCTTGCCCTGGAGGTCTTCCGCAGCAGGATTCGCAGTCGCGGAAGCCTGCGCGGCTTTCGGGCCGGCGCGAAGAGCGCTCGCCGCCAATCCGCTGGAAAGCAAAGCGAGCGCGAGAATTCCCGCTCGGCGGATGACTCTCATCATTCCTCCCTAAGGAGTTCCGCTATTCGTGACGGGCACTTACGATCGGAGTTTCAGGCCGCTCGACAATCGCACGGTCATCGAGTGCATCACGCGCGCACTTTCGCGTGCACTACCAGTAAGCGATCCAGCGTCCCGCAAAAATCACGCCCACCCAGAGCACGAGTGAAAACGCGCCAGCCAGCTTCGCCGCAGTCGGCGTCACCGCCGCAATGTCCCATTTGTCTACGCGTTGGTAGATCGTGGTATGAAAAACCAGCGCATTAATTCCTGCCAGGAGAATCAGAACCATTTTCAGCAGGAAGGCGCCATTGTTGTAGAGCTTGGTGGCCTCGGAGGAAAACAGGAGCGTGCCGGAAATAATCATGATCGCGAAACCGCACCAAGCCCAGGGCAGAAGCGTCCGATTTAATTTCGAGACTGGCTGCTCCTTCATCACCAGTCCCAGCAGACGCAGATCGAGCATTCCCGTCGCGCTGACCAATATGACGATACCCCATACGTGGATGCTCTCAATGAGCGGGAACAGCCATAGTGAATCCGAAATGTGCGAACCGACCGGTGTATCCTGAATCCATTTGAAAATTTCCGGTGCATTTGTTGCCGCCTGCATTTTATAAGGGTCTCCGTTTCAAAGAAAAAGGCGCGATGCTTCGCCGCGGCGCACAAAACCGCCTTACATTATGTGCGGGTCCGCATCTTGTCAAGGACGTATGGCCGCGTGATTTCGTTCCAAAACCTTGAGAGCATTTCGCAGAAATGTTTGTGAGAACCGCCGCCGATCAGTGCCATTTTAGCTTTTTAACATCTACGGTGGGCGGAGGAAATTTCATGCGCATGCGTTCTAGCGTCTCGGTGATGATGTGCGAAACCGCGAGATTGCGGAACCATTTTTTGTTCGCGGGAATGATGAACCAGGGCGCGTGATCCGTACTGCACTTCGTGAGAGCGTCTTCATAGGCGCCAATGTAATCGTCCCAGAAGTTTCGTTCGGCGAAATCCGCTTCGGAGATTTTCCATCGCCGGTCAGGATCGTCGATGCGCTGCTGGAAGCGGCGCTTCTGCTCGTCCTTGCTGATGTGCAGAAAAAATTTCAAGATTGTTACGTTGTTCTCATGCAGCATGGCCTCAAAGCTGTTGATTTCATCGTAGCGGCGCGACCACACATCCTTGGGCACCAATTTGTGAACGCGCACCACCAAAACGTCTTCATAGTGAGAGCGGTTGAAGATTCCAATGTCACCGTGCTGCGGAACGGCTTTGTGGATGCGCCAGAGAAAATCGTGTTCGGCTTCCTCGACGGATGGCTTCTTGAAGGGAGTTACGACGCAGCCTTGCGGGTTGACGCCGGCCATTACGTGGCGAATGGTGCCGTCCTTGCCGGCCGCATCCATTCCTTGCAGAACGATGAGCAGCGCGCGTTTATGCTCGGCGTAGAGAAGGTATTGCAGCTTGTCCAATTTCTCGATTTCTTTTTCAACGCTGGCCTTGGCCTTGTGGCCTTTGTCCCAGCCGAGCGTGTCTTCGGGATCCCATTTTTCGAGCTTCACCTTCTTGCCCGGCGAGGCGATCAGTTCCTTGCTGAAGTTCGTCTTCATCTAGTTGGCACCGAAGCGGCCCTCTCGCTGGAGTGTCGAGTAGAGTGTGCGACCGATCCTTTGTTTTGAATGAGTTGCGACGCATTCTACTCGGCCGAAGTGTCGATAAGGAAGCAGCGTTCCTCTCGCCTTCGACAGCGACTTCGGCTTTGCACGTTCGACTCTCACGATACACCTCCGAGTTTACGCTGCCACAGCGCGCAACACGCTGCAAGGGGGAATCCCTGTGGACTATCCTAGCTTCGGTGATCGTCCGGCCGCCAGCACCCCGGGGAGCGAGAGTTTGCGCGAGCGCGGGCGAAGAAGAGCGATCGGCGACCGCCGCAGAATTCTGTTCTGTGCCGGACGGCGTATCGAGGATAATGGAATCGAAGTATCGGTTTGCGGCGCGGGCACTTTTGTCCGGCTCCGGACGCTAACAACAGCGATTCCACTGCGATTCGCGACAACTCCGCACACTACCAAGGACCATGGCAAAAGTTACGACGTTATTCTGGGACAACGGCGGCGTGATCCTCACCAATGGGTGGGACCGCGGCTCACGGCAGAAGGCCGTCGCGAAATTCCATCTCGATTGGGTGGATTTCGAGGACCGCCACGAATTGATGCTGCACGCCTTTGAATGCGGCCAGGTGGGACTCGACGACTATTTGCGGCGCGTGGTTTTCTATCGGGAACGACCGTTCACGCCCGACGAATTCAAGCAGTTCATGTTCCAGCAGTCGCAAGCGTGCCCTGAAGCGCTGGCGTTTCTCGGGAACCTGGCGCGAACGCGGCGTTATCTGAATGCCACGCTGAACAACGAATCGCTCGAGATCAACGAATACCGAATACGCACATTCCATCTGCGGGATTATTTCGAGGCGTTTTTCAGTTCGTGCTACCTGGGAGCACGCAAACCGGACCGCGGAATTTATGCCCTGGCGCTGAAAATCACGCAGCGTGAACCCACGGAGTGCGTTCTGATCGACGACCGCGGGCTGAATCTAGAATGCGCGCAAGAACTGGGAATGCACACAATACAATTCCAGAATGTACCGCAGCTTCAGACCGACCTTGCGAGATTGGGAGTGAGCGCGGGAGGGGATTGATCGTTTCCGGGAAACAAATCCCGCAACGCGATTCGCAAAAGATGCGATCGGGTTCGGGATGAGACGACTGCTCTTTTGATCCGACTTTTGATGGAAGGCGGGAGGAAATAAATCATGGAACTGGGAATGATTGGGCTGGGGAAGATGGGCGCGTTCATGACCGAACGCCTGGTACGCGGAGGGCATCGAGTGGTGGGATTCGACCGCGATGCCGCGGCGGTGAAGCGCGTAGTGGACAAGGGCGCGGCGGGAATCGATTCGCTCGAGAAATTGGTTGGGCAACTTAAAACGCCGAGAGCCGTTTGGCTGATGGTCCCTTCCGGCGCGCCGGTAGACCAGACGATCGATTTGCTGACGCCCCATATGGCGCCGGGCGACACGATCATTGACGGCGGCAACTCGTACTACAAAGACTCGCTGCGGCGAGCGGCCGGGCTGGTGCAAAAGAAAATGAACTTCGTGGACTGCGGCACGAGCGGCGGCGTGTGGGGCTTGACGGAAGGCTACAGCATGATGGTGGGAGGCAACGAGGATGTGGTGAAGGGGCTCGCGCCGATCTTTCAGACGCTCGCCCCCGGACCGGATAAAGGCTGGGGGCGTGTGGGACCAGCGGGCGCAGGCCACTTCGTAAAAATGGTCCACAACGGGATCGAATACGGAATCATGCAAGCTTACGCCGAGGGGCTCGACCTGCTACGCCACAAACAGGAATTTAGCCTCGATCTGCTGCAGATTTCGAAGATATGGCAATTCGGAAGCGTGATTCGTTCATGGCTGCTGGATTTGACGGTTGACGCTCTATCGAAAAATCCGAATCTGCAAGGAATTGAAGCGTATGTGACGGATTCGGGCGAGGGAAGATGGACGGCGATCGAGGGAATTGAACTGGGCGTTCCGCTGCCCGTAATTTCGAGCGCGCTCGATACGCGATTTCGGTCGCAGGATCCGGAACCGTTTGCCAACAAGCTGCTGGCGATGATGCGGCATGAGTTTGGCGGACATGCGGTGAAAACCGCGGCGAAGGACTGATGCTGCGGAGCCCGAGCGTTAAGCGATGAAGATGGACGCGCGCGTATTTCAAGACGGCGATGCGGTGAGCCGGGCGGCGTTGGAGGAGTTGCTGCGAATCGTGAGCGATGCGGTGAAGGAACGCGGCCGCTTTTCCATCGCGCTTGCGGGCGGCCATACGCCCGCGAAGTTGTACCAGATGTGGGCGCAGGGCGGGAAGGGCAGTACGAGGACGCCATGGGAGCGCGTGCATTTATTCTGGGGAGACGAGCGGTATGTTCCGCATGACGATCCGGCGAGCAATTACCGAATGGCCCGGGAAAGCCTGATCGCGCGCGTCGCGATTCCGGCGGAAAACGTACATCCGATGGCAACCGATGCGCCGCAGCCCGAGAAAGCAGCAGAAGCATACGAGGCCGAACTGCGCCGATTCTTCGGCACCGGGGCGCCTGCATTCGACCTCCAACTACTTGGCCTCGGCGTGGAGGGACACACAGCTTCTCTTTTTCCCGGGTCGGCTGCGCTGGAGGAAAAGGAGCGGTGGGTGGCGGCGGTGGTGGCGCCCGCCAAGCCGCCGCAGCGGCTAACGCTAACGTTACCAGTGCTGAACCAAGCTCGGAACACCTTCTTTCTAGTAACAGGAGCGGATAAGCGGGCGATTATGACGGGGCTTCGGGACCAGTCCACAGAGGGCCCAAGCCCCTATCCTGTGGCGAGGATTCAGCCCAGCGGACCCGTGATCTGGTTCCTGGACAAGTCGGCTGCCGGGTAGAACCTGCCTTCCCCGCCGAAACTTCGGCACAGGTAGATACGTCCAATCATCGTACGGGGATGCGTCGGGAACGCCCGGTTTGCGGGTCGCTAAGCGGCCAAAATTGACGCGCAAAGCCGCTGATCTGGGTGTAGTTAGACGCTCCTACTGCGACAAACTGGACGCTTTTTCCAGGTCGCAGCGGCCGTTGGAAACGGCCCGAAGTGCCGATGAGGGGTAAGGAAAGCGCGGTATAATATTAGAATTCGGGTCTTTGCTGGGCTTGGATCGGGATGCTTGGTCTTCGCATCTTCCCCGGTTACTTAATTTGATCGCGACCCGTAGGAAAAAACAGGGAACAACTATCAATGAATAGGACCTTTGCCCGGCTGCCCATTCTGCTGATCACGCTTTCGATTTTGATCGCTACAAGCGCCTGTGCGACAAAGACGGTGCAAACTGCGCCTCCGCCTTTTGCGGCGCGCGTGGTGGTTGCGAAAGCCGAGCGGAAAACTGTTCCAATCAACCTGACGGCGATCGGCTCGGCCGAAGCGTTCACAACTGTTTCGGTGAAGGCGCAAGTGAACGCGGTTCTCGAGACGATTCACATCAAAGAAGGCCAATTTGTGAAGAAGGGCGATTTGCTGTTTACGTTGGACGCGGCGCCGTTTGAGGCAGCACTCGCACAGGCGCAGGCAAATCTGGCGCGCGATAAGGCACAGGCAGAATTGAACACGTTGCAAGCCAAGCGTTACGGGGAGCTTTATAAGGCGGGAGTTGCGCCGAAGGAACAACTCGACCAGATGCAGGCGAACGCCGACGCACAAGACGCCGCCGTGCGGGCAGACGAGGCCGCCGTCCATTCCGCGCAGCTCCAGGTGGATTACTGCAAGATTTACGCTCCCACTGACGGACGCACCGGCGCAATTCAGGTGTACCCGGGCAATATCGTGAAGCAAAACGACGTACCGGTGCTGATCGTGATCAACCAAGTTTCGCCGATCTTTGTCGATTTCTCGATTCCGGAGCAATACTTTCCCGCGGTGGAAAAATTCATGGCGCGCGGGTCCCTGCGCGTGGAAGCCACTCCTTACGGAGATACAAAGGCCGAGTTGGGCGCACTTACGTTTGTCGACAACACCGTCGACAACACGACTGGGACGATCAAGCTGAAGGCTCGCTTCGAGAATGGGGATCACCACCTGTGGCCCGGGCAGTTTTCCACGGTGTTGCTGCGCCTTGCGCAAGACGAAGACGCCACGATTGTGCCCACGCAAGCGGTGCAGACCGGCGCCAATGGGGATTTTGTATACGTGGTGAAATCGGACTCGACGGCGGAGATGCGGACCGTGAAGGTGGCTCGCGCCGTTGCAGGGGATTCAGTGATTTCGAGCGGAGTGCAACCCGGGGATACTGTTGTGACAGACGGCCAGCTTCGCCTGATCCCGGGGATGAAGGTGCAGATCGTTAGCTCGATGTCGGGAAGCTAGAAAAGCTTTATGAACATCGCACAGCCATTTATCCGGCGCCCAATCATGACCACCCTGGTCATGGCGGCAATCTTCATTTTTGGGGTTATCGCCTATCGTTCTCTGGCGGTGAGCGATCTGCCCACGGTCGACTATCCGACGATTGACGTTTCCGCGTCTTTGCCGGGCGCGAACCCGGACACAATGGCTTCGGCCGTGGCGACGCCGCTGGAGAAGCAGTTCTCGACGATTGCGGGCCTCGATTCGATGACGTCGACGAGCCGCCAGGGTAGTACCGATATTACCCTTCAATTCGACCTGAGCCGGAATATCGACGCTGCCGCTCAAGACGTGCAAGCGGCGATTTCCCGGGTGCAAGGGCAGCTACCCCCGAACATGCCTAGCCCGCCTTCGTTCCAGAAGGTGAATCCCGCGGACTCGGCCATTCTCTATCTGGCGCTAGGTTCGTCGACTCTGCCGCCCCAGACCGTGGATCAATATGCCGAAACGCTGCTGGCTCAGCGCATTTCGATGGTGAAGGGAGTGGCGCAAGTAAGCGTATTCGGTTCGCAGAAATATGCGGTGCGAATCGATCTGGATCCGCAGGCGCTGGCGTCGCGGCAGATTGGAATCGACGAAGTGACGTTGGCGGTGCAAAACGCCAACGTTAACCTGCCTACGGGCACTCTGTACGGCGCCCATAAGGCCTATACAGTGCAAGCGAACGGGCAACTGACGCGGGCATCGCTGTACCGGCCGCTCATCGTCGCATATCGAAACGGGTCTCCCGTGAGGCTGGATGAGCTGGGGAACGTCTACGACGGCGTGCAAAACGATAAGATCACGAACTCGTACAACGATGAACGCGCGATTATTCTGGCGGTGCAGCGGCAGCCGGGTACCAACACGGTAGAAGTCGTGGACGGGGTACAGAAAGTGCTGCCGCAGTTTCTAGCCATTCTGCCGCCTTCGGTTCATTTGACACAGGTTTACGACCGCTCAGTGACGATTCGAGAATCCGTGAACGATGTAAAGTTCACGTTGTTCCTGGCGATCTGCCTGGTGGTCCTCGTAATTTTCCTCTTCTTGCGGAATCTTTCCGCCACGGTGATTCCCAGCTTCGCGCTTCCGATGTCTCTGGTGGGAACTTTCGCTGTGATGTATCTGCTCGACTACACGGTGGATAATCTGTCGCTGCTGGCGATGATCCTCTCGGTCGGTTTCGTGGTGGACGATGCGATTGTGATGCTGGAAAACATCGTGCGGCATATGGAAATGGGCGAGCGGCCGATGGAGGCGGCGCTGAAGGGTTCGAAGGAGATTGGATTCACGATCGTTTCGATGACCCTGTCGTTGACCGCTGTTTTTATTCCGGTTCTGTTCATGAGCGGAATCATCGGGCGGCTGCTGCACGAATTCGCGGTGGTGATCATGATGGCGGTGCTGGTTTCGGGATTCGTTTCGTTGACGCTCACGCCGATGCTTTGCAGCCGCTTTCTACGTCCGCGCCAGGAAGCGAAGCATGGGCGGACGTACATGTTTCTGGAGCGGTTCTTCGACCGGATGCTGAAGGGATACGACGTATCGTTGCAGTGGGCGCTACGGCACCGCGTGTTCGTGATGGCGACGTCCGTAATCATTCTGCTGGTGGTGTTCTGGCAATTCAAGACGATTTCGTATGGATTTTTGCCGGAAGTGGACGCCTCAACCTTGCAAGGCTACACGCGTGCGGTGCAAGGAATATCGTTCGACTCCATGAAGGAACATCAGGAAGAAGTGAACAAGGTCCTGCTGCACGATCCGAACAACAACGGTTTTTTCTCGACCATTGGGTTGGTCGGCGGCGGCGGCAATTCAGGATTCGTGTTCATCCACCTCAAGCAGCCTTCGGAGCGCCCGGCGATTCCGAGCGCCAGGATGCTGGCGCTGGACCGCAAGTACGGCGGAGTTCCCGTGCTGGGGAGCATCCTTCGGTCCGCTACGCCCCTTTTCGCGCACCATCCGGATATCAACGAAGTGATGCAGGAAATGCGGATGAAGCTGGGAAGAATTCCGGGGATTCTGGTGTTCTTGCGGAATCCGCCGCCGATTCAGATTGGCGGAGACGTTACCGAAAGTCCTTATCAGCTTACCTTGCAAAGCCCCGACACGGACGAGCTCTATCGCGTGGCGACGAACTTCGAGCAAAAGATGAGCGGCATCCCGACGATCCAAGACGTCACGAGTGATCTAGAGATCGCCAATCCGCAGGTGGACGTGAAAATCGACCGCGATAAGGCATCGGCTCTTGGCGTGACCGCTTCACAGATCGAGGACGCACTCTATACCGCCTACGGCCAGCGCCAGATTTCCACGATCTTTGCGCCAAACGACGAGTTCTGGGTGGTGATGCAACTCGAAGATAAATACCAGAAAGATCCCACGGCGCTTTCGTTGCTCTATATACGGTCCAGCGGGGGCAACCTCATCCCACTTAACGCGGTTGCGAGCTTGGGGACGAGCCTCGGGCCGCTGACGGTGAATCACTTGGGCCAGCTTCCCTCGGTGACCATCTCGTTCAACTTGAAGCCGGGCGTGGCAATTGGCGAAGCGGTGAACCAGATTGACGATCTGACGCGGTCCCTGCCACCGAGCGTATCGTCGCAGTTCCAGGGGACCGCGCAGGCATTCCAATCCTCATTGGTGGGCCTGGGCATCCTGCTGGTGATCGCCATTGTGGTGATCTACATCGTCCTCGGCATCCTTTACGAGAGCTTCATACATCCGATCACGATCCTATCGGGTTTACCTTCGGCGGCGTTCGGTGCATTGCTCACGCTGCAACTTTTCGGGTACAGCCTTGACCTTTACGGATTCGTGGGCGTGATTATGCTGATTGGGATCGTGAAGAAGAACGCCATCATGATGGTTGACTTCGCCATCGCGCGCGAGAAGGAAGGGCACTTGAGCGCAGCGGAAGCCGTCTACCAGGGCTGCCTGGTGCGTTTCCGGCCGATTATGATGACCACCATGGCTGCGCTGATGGGTACGTTGCCGATTGCCGTGGGGATGGGCGCCGGAGCAGATTCGCGGCGGGCGCTGGGGCTCGCGGTTTGCGGCGGACTGATCTTTTCGCAATTGGTCACGCTGTATCTCACTCCGGTGTTTTACACATACATGGATACGCTCCAAAGTTGGATGGAGCGCCGGTTTGGCAGGATTGCCGGGATCGCCAAGCCTCGGATTGCAGAAGAAGAAGTCGTCTCTGCGGATTAGATTGGGGCGATTCTGGCCGATTCGACCCGTTTTGGTTACCGTACAGGAAAACCACCTGTCTGTTCGTACCATTGACCGCAAATCTCCCGCGCATTTAGGATGATTTTGGCGCCTAGCGAGGCGGCTGGGCGATGGGACCGCGCGATTCCGGTTCGCCATTCCGCGGAGATTCGATCAGAATGGCTTTCGGGGAAGACCTTCCAAACGACATACGAATGAGAAGCAAGCGGCGCGGGCCGCGCATGAACTCCCGCGTTCCCGTAACTATTGAGTGGAATGGCGCCGCGGGGCCGCTGCACGTCGAGGCGAGCTTTACGCGGGTGGTCAATCCCTACGGCTGCCTGCTATCCAGCTCCCGGGAGATCCAGGTGCGCGAGAGGTTGCGGATCACGAATCTTGTGACTAAGCAGACCGCAAATGGGTTGGTGGTTTGGAAGGGAGTGCAACGGCCGGATGGTTGGGATATTGGAGTCGAATTGATTGCGGCCGATCTTAACTTCTGGGCGGTTGACCTTTGAGGACCGCCGCCCGGAAAATGACCGAGAAGCTGCCGAATCAGCCGCAGGTGAAGGTTCAAGCCGGAACACAGGCCGCTGCCGAGCCGACTCTCCGGGTGGCGCCTTTGACGCCAGCGCCCGCGCCTTCGGATCGACGACGCGGCCAGCGGGTGTTACTCCGGATCCGCGCCAGCATCCACGTGGCCTTGAAGGGACAGCGGGAAACGATCAACGTAGCAACGCTGAGCGTGAATCCGCACGGCGCTATGGTGCTGATGGACCGCAATCTGGCAGCTGATACAAGACTGGTGCTCGAACATGGCGCCACAAAGGAGCGCGTAGCGTGCAAAGTGGTGCGGTCAGCACAGAAAATGCCGGAGGGATTTCACGTGCCATTGGAGTTTGACTCCCCAGCTCCCGACTTCTGGAAAATCGACTTTCCGTCTCCCGATTGGCGCCCTGACGAGACGTAGCCGCAGATTAGCGCGCGCTAATAATTCATCCGCAAGGTTTAAGGGTTCGGCCAGCGCATCTCTCAATTTAGAAACACCTTGCATAGCACTGTGTTCTTCGCGTCCGCTACACTGCACGATACGCGACTTTCTCACATTAAAATTATTGACTGGCTCCGCACCCGCTGACATGCTCGCGTCAACCCCTTCCGGCGATTTGAAAACGGACGATTTGCTCTCAGGAGGACGCCATGTCAGGTGCAGAACGCCGCATCTCGCCCCGAAAGCCTTGTGTGGTGCCCTTGCGGTTCCGCATCGTCGCGAATGGAGGCCGCGAAACCCTAGGCCTGCGCGAAGCGGCGCGCAATGCTGTGACGCATGAGGGCGAGGTGCTTAACTTATCCGAGAACGGCGTGTATTTTACCTCGCGCATGAAACTTAGCGTCGGCGAGCCTCTGGAAATGCATTTGACCCTTCCGCGAGAACTCACCGGACGAAATCCCGAACAGGTGCGGTGCAGCGCCCGAGTGGTCCACGTAGAAGATCGTTCCGATTTGGGAGGAATAGCAGGAGTAGGCGCGATTGTCGACCGCTTTGAAGCAGTTGCGGCCACACGAGATTGGTCCAATTAGCAGCGGGTCTCACTCCGCACCAGGATTCGCGGGCAGAGGACCTGAGCAGGCTATCGAGAGTGCGGCTCGACAGTGAACGTAGTCTTTGCGGTGGTTGTATTGTTAAGCCGGTCCGCTACCTGAACCGCCAGCGTGTGTTCACCGACCGGCAGCCCCGGCAATTGCATAAAGTAGCTTTCCTTCGGGGCATCCGAAAGCTCGCCTGTGGGAAAGACGATTTTCCAGTCTCCGGAATCGATACTGTAAAGCGCGCGGGCGATCGGACCCGAGGAACTGACGGCATCGAACGATGCTTTGGTATTCAGAATTCCCGAACCAGCCCGCAAATTCTCGATGCGCGGTGGCGTGTTGGCTACTTCCCACCGGTCGCTCTGACGTTCGCTCCATAGGGCTTCGGCCGTAGGATTCGAAGGAGAATCCGAGGCGACAATCTTCAAGTAATAGGCTCCATCGGGCATCGAAGTGGTATCCCAAGAGTAGTATCGCTGGGTTATCTTGTCCTTCAACAGCCGCCAATCCCTGTCGCCTTCTGCCCGGTAGTAGATCGTGAAGAGGAGTTGATCGTCATTATCGTCATGAGCACTCCACAACACGCTCTGGTAGCCCTTCTGGGTGAAACCCTGGGGCGTCGCCCCGGTATTAGATTCAGAGGCTCGGGCTTCCGCATCTACTGGCGGCCCGGAGGGAACTCCGCCGGGGCCCTGAGGAATTCTCAGCGCGACCGGCATCGGGCTGCCCGGTCCGCTTGGTGTTGAGGAAAATCCGGAGACGCGAATGCCGGGGTCCTGAACCGCGATATCGTCAATTACCGGCGCGACATTCTTAGGCTGGTAGGCAAGACTGACCCACGATATGGCGGGCGCGCTCTCCTCGCTGACGTCCGAAAATACGGCCTTCCACTGCACGAAGCGCGCCGCCGGGCAATCCACCGCTTGAGCTCCGGAGTCTTTGTAGGGCCCGGCCCAGGCGCTCCAATCCTCCGCCGGGCTGGATGTGTTTCCGGAGCGAACGTAAAACTCCACTTTGGCTTTCGCCGAACTGCCTTCACCCCACCAGGTCACCCGGCCCCAGCGGGAGAAAATTCGAGCGTCAAAGGTGCTCGATTCAAAGCTGCCATTCGGTTCATAACCTGGTCCGAGCGTGAAGATTTTTCCTGGATTGGCGGTAGCGACAAAGACTTTGCCACCCCCACCAGTAATCAGGCTGGTCACTTGCGCGGATGCGGTGGTGGCGACGTTCGAATACACACCGTTTCCTTCCAGTTCAGTCAGACTGCCCATATCGCCCGTCCCCAGCAAAAGCTTCCCCGTGATCGAAAACCCCAGGGCAAAGACAAGGCCGTCGCGCGATGTCCAAAGCGTTTCGGGCGAGCCGTCGGGCGCGATCCTCACGACCTCCGCACCCCCAGTTGCCGAAACACTCGGAAACGGGCGGTACGGGACAGGCTGCGGTGACGGCTGCTGCCCCGGTGTGACCACAATGCCCTGCGAAGAGATTACCGGCGTGCCAACCTGGGGCGCCGGATTCGGAAGAGCACGCGGCAATTCGGGTAAGTGCCCCTTATCTCCAATGGATGCTGCGTAGAGGTTTTCGCTGCTGTCCAGAGCGAGAGAAGTTACTTCGGCCTTGTTTGTTTCATAGAGTACGAATGACGTTCCGGCCTCGGGAAGGTCAGCAGGCGCCTTGCGGGTCACATCCACGCGCACGATAAGACCATTCGGTTCCGTCCCTATCAATAAGTTGCCCTTCGCGTCGAATGCCAGAGATCGCGCGTGGCGCTCTCGCGTCTGCCAAAATAATCGGCTCTTCCCATCGGGCGCTACAACGAAGACTTTCCCGGTATCGCCGGTAGCTACGAAGACAGCATTTTGCCTGTCGACAGCCAACGCCCAGATATATTTTGTCTTTGGCTCAAAAAATGTGGTCTTGACGCCTTCGGGAGTGACCCTATAGACCTTGCCATCCGGAGACGTGCCTACATAAAGATTGTCCGAGGTATCGAACGCAATTGACTGGGCCGCGAGTTCGCTGGATTCGAAAACAGTAGTGGCTTTTCCGGCTTCGTCGAAACGAAGGACTTTTGCATCCGATCCGCCGGCTGCGTAGAGTCGCGCTTTCGAATCCAGACGCAGCGACCAAACGTAGGCGAGGTTCGGATCGGCGAACGCATCGAACTTGGGAGCGGGACTGATTTTGCCATCGCTGCGAATTGCCACTCCCGTCGCAGTGCCCTTATGAAAATCGGAGAAATCCGCTTGGCGCCAATAGCGCGTGTGCTCGGCCCGCGCTGTGCCCGCAAGGACGGACGCGACGGCCAGCAGACACACCAGATTCATTCGCCGAGTCGTAATCAGCATTTTATCTCCCTTGGAACGGTGCGTTATTTCACCGTGATGGTCAGCATGTCCTGGCCGGCGATTACTTGATGCATTTGCACCGACCATTCGCCCGCGGTGGATTGCCACAGAAGTCTGGCGCCACCAGGATTCTGGCGCTGATTGAGCACGTTGATCGCCGAGGCTGGGATGTTGGGCATTTCCTTGTCTTCGACTAACACGGTGGGTGTCGGCTGCAACAAGGTGGCGTAGAGACGGTCGTTGTGCCGCTCGCGGTTGATAAGTTGGATCATCTCTTCCAGCCCGGGAAGTTCTCCTTGGGTGCTGGCCGCCAGTGACTGCACATTTCGGTTCAGAAATTCCGCGTCGCTGATGATCAGTTCCAGAGTTCCGCTTGCGGTCTGCGCCGGAATCGTCACCGGGATATCTTGTACAAACGCGGCGCCCCGGTAGGGCCGCAGCAGAACTTTCACTTTTACCGTGTCGCCGGGGTTCACGACACTGCGGTCCAGCCAGGCGCTATCGATCGTGGCCCAGCGCCTTTCCGGCAACGCCTTTACGTGCAGCTCGATTCGGCCGATTTGAGGCGATTCATAGGGGTTCGAGTAAATGCGCCCGAAGTCGGCTTGAACTTCCGTAGCAAGGTAGAACGGCGCGGGAGTGGTTTGATCGGCGGGCGCGAAGAGGTCATCCAGCTGCACCGGTGTGTGCCCCTTCACTTCGATGGTTCCATTCAATTGAAGGGTCGAGCCTTCGCCATACGCCGGGCTGCCGATGATTCCATTGTAGGCTGCGGCGGCCACCAGGGTTGGCGTAAGCTGCGGACTTTCTATCACTTCGAAATGGTATTTCTTTTCAGCAGCAGGCGTGTCGAGAGTAACGTCGAGCGGAATCATGGGCGGTCCAGGTCCCAAGGTGCCCATCACCGCGGTTGGGCGGTCCTGCGTTAACGTTCCAATCGTTGCGCCTGTGGTGATAATTTTCGTGGAAGCCGCCGCAGAAGCCAGGGTCATCATCACGTGCGCGCGGGAGAGCGGCATTTCGACTTTCCCGAAGCCAAAGAGCGGATGCCCGCAGGCCAGAATCCGGTTGTCCTGGACCATCGTCACTGTGCAGCCGGAACTGATGGATAGGTCGCCGCGCACCAGGTCGAATCCAACCATATCACCCGGTTTAAGATCCTTATCGTCGGGAGACGGCGCGGCCGTGCCTCCGGCCATCGCCGTCATGCCCCACGACGAAAAAATCCTGCCGAATTTGGCCAGAGTTTCCGGGTACAACCCAGTCGTAATCAGCGGCGTCTCGATGGGGACAAGGAGTTGCTTCGACCCGCTTCCCGCGGCTGCAAACGTCTGCGCTGCCTCCTGAGGTTCCTGGACAGCGGATGGCCTGGTCGCCGGTGAAACTGCCGGGCGGGACTGTTCCACCTCGAGCATATCCTCGATAGGGGTTACACCACCGATGGCTTCTTTTGTGAATGTACCGAGCTTCAATGCCAACGCGCCCGCTAGCTTTCCGTCGAAATAAACGGGGCTCCCGCTCATTCCGGCTACCACTCCGGTTTGCTGGACCTGATCGCCGAGCAGGCGCACCAGGATGACGTCCAGCTTCGGTCCCACGGCATTGTGGAGGACGCCGATTACTTCCAAGTCGGTTTTTTCGATTCGATCGCCGCTGAAGATCGTGTACATCTCGCCCTTCATACCGGGTTTCACATCACTCAAGGGGAAAATCGCAGAATTGTCCGCGGCCCGGAGGGGGCAGACGCTCAGGAGAAAAATGAGCGCAAAACCAGACAACCAAAGCCTAGAGGCGAAGCGCATGGAGTTACCATAATACCTGCGGAAATAGCGGGAGGCAAATTCTGAGCTCCCAATTGCTGTGAAATAGAATGAGCGAAGGGGAGTGCGGCCAGTTTCCCGTGAATCGTCTCTTTTTTTCTTCAAGGACAAACACTCGACAGCTTAGACGCAAATATCATCCCGCGCGTTGGCCGTTAGGATGGAAATAGCGGCTGGTTGCGACACGGTTTGGAACACCTGACGGCTGTAACTTTCGAAGCCCGCTGAGCGTATCCTCATGCAGAGAGGTGCTCAATGGCGCAAACAGGACCTCACATGAGGTATCCGCGACATCGATCTTTTGTTGGTCCAATTCTTCTGATTGTGCTTGGCGTTCTATTCTTGTTGCTGAACCTCTACCCTGGTTTTGATCCGTGGCCCGTTATTTGGCGGTATTGGCCGCTGATTTTGATTTTTATCGGCCTCGGTAAAATTTGGGATAGCTATTACGCCCGCGAGCACTCCACGGCGCCTTGGGTTTCCGGAACCGGGATTGCCTGGATCATTCTGATAGCCTTTTTCTTCCTGGCGTTTTGGCACGGCGGCCGCAGGTGGCACGATCGGGCGTGGGACGACGGCCCCTTCTGGCATGAACGGTACATGCGGGGCGCGCAACATGATACGCAAACCATTGACCTCGGGGCTGCGAAATCCGTTACCGCTGATCTTCAGATGCCGGCTGGAAATCTGAATCTAAGCGGCGGGTCTGCCCACTTACTCGATGCCGATTTTCGGTACGACTCACTTGAGGGGAAACCAGAGGTGGACTACCAGGTCTCGGGCACCCACGGCCAACTCAACGTGACGCAAGGAGAGGACCACGTCCATTTCGGGAGTGGTGAGAGTGATTGGATCGTGCACTTGGGCGGCAACGCGCCGATTGATCTGCAGCTGAACATGGGCGCAGGACAGAATCGCGTGCGCCTGGCGGGGCTCAACGTGAACCATCTGCAGATCCATATGGGGGTGGGCGAACTTCATCTCGATCTGACAGGAATGGAAAAGATCGGCATGCAAGGCGATATCGAAGGCGGAGTGGGATCGGCGTGGATACGTCTGCCGAAAGACGAGGGTGTCCGGGTGATCGCGTCGGGTGGGATCGGGTCCGTGCGCGCCGACGGGCTCAAAAACAGCGGCGATTCGTACGTGAATGATGCTTACGGAAAGACGCCGCAGGCAATCGAACTCACCGTTCATGGTGGGGTGGGCGAGATCGATCTCGTGGAGGAGTGATCCGTAGGATGGGGGCGCAATGTTCCAATGCCCCAGTGCTCTTTGCGTTACTCAATGGCGGCAGCGGCAGCCGTTCGCTTTGACACCAACGCAAGGGTCCGTTAGCGTCGAAGGTGTGCCGAAGGCCGAGATTTCACATTTCAGCGGCGCACTCTTAACCGGCACAGGAGCTAACCTTGGCGCGGCCCATCATTACCCTGACAACGGACTACGGTACGAGCGATCACCTGGTAGGCGCCGTGAAGGGCGTGATCCTCAGCATCAATCCGGAAGTGAATATAGTGGACATCACGCATAGCGTGCTAGCGCACGACATTTTGGATGGGGCCCTTGCGATCGGGCAAGCGTACAAATATTTTCCGTCGAAAACTGTCCATGTGGTTGTCGTCGATCCAAGCGTGGGAACGGAGCGCCGCCCGATTCTCGTGGCCGGAGACACGCACTATTTCGTGGCTCCCGATAACGGTGTGCTCTCGTCCGTTTACGACCAATCCGAAGCGCTCTACGCGTGGAATATAGTCTCCGAGCACTACTTCCGCAGTCCCGTGAGCAAGACTTTTCATGGGCGCGACATTTTCGCGCCGGTCGCGGCCTGGATGACAAAATCATGGCAGACGTCTGCTTTTGGCGAGCCGATTACGGACTTCGTGCGGTTCACGATTCCGAAGCCAAAGGCTGCCGGAAACGCGGTGAAGGGGATCGTGCTACGCGTCGATCATTTCGGAAACTTGGTGACGAATTTTACGCGCGAGGATGTTCCCACGTTGGCGTCCCCGGATGGTAAGTTCACGATTCGCGCCGGAAACGCCGCGATCACCAAGTTGGTGCCGACATTTGCGAATGGCGCCGCAGGTGAAGCGGTTGGAGTCATCGGGTCGAGCGGATATCTCGAGATCGCGGTTAATAAGGGCAGCGCGGCTCGCGCGCTGGGTGTGGGGCGCGGCGCCGAAGTCACCGTCGAGTTGACCTGAATCACCTGTAACGAATCACTTCGCGGGGCGTTCTCTGGCAAGCGAGGAGGTCTCCGTATTGGCAACGGGCTTGGGGCCAACCTGCAAGAAAGTTACCTCCGGACTGAGCGGCTTGATTTTTACTCGGGACACTCGCCTGCGCGCCATCTGCATAACGGTGAAATTGTAACCGTCGGCGCTGAAGCTCTCGCCGCCGCGCGGAATAAATCCAAGACGGCTCAGCACGAATCCCCCAACGGTTTCGTACGAGGAGTCGTCCGGCAAAGCAATATTGTATTGCGCCTGGAGATCGCGGACTTTTGTCGCCGCGTCGAAGATCATTCCCCCGTCAGGTGCAGCGAGGGGGCGTTCGACCACGTCAAATTCGTCGTGAATTTCGCCCACCAGTTGTTCCAGGATGTCTTCCAAAGTGATGAGCCCCAAAATGCTGCCGAATTCGTCCACCACCATTGCCATCCCCGTGTGGTGCGAGCGAAATTCGACGAGAAGCTCGCCGACTCGTTTGTTTTCGGGAACGATCAGAACCTCGCGAAGAACGGCCCTGAGTCGAAAGACAGAACTAGGCGACTGCTTCGGCGGGGCGGAGGTACGATCGAAGAGATTCCAGGCCACATCCTTGATATGCACAAAACCGAGAATGTGGTCGAGCGTACCTTCATAGACCGGCAGCCGAGACTTGCGAGTAGTGGCGAACATCGAGGTCACGTCAGCGAAGCTTGCCTCCACGGGCAGGGCGTGCACATCCGGGCGCGGGACCATTACTTCGTGCGCTTGCACTCGGCCAAGGTCAATCGCGTTTTGAACGAATCTGGCTTCGGCCGCCGGGATCAGGCCGCGGTCCCGCGCCTGTTGAACCATCACCAGTAATTCCTCGACGGACCTCACCAAAGTATGGCTGTGAGGAGCGAGCACGCCGAGCAGGCGGACGATTCTTTCGGCAGCGGCGTCGAGGAAATCGATGGCCCAGCGAAGGGTATTAAGGAACCAGTTAAACGGACGCGCGATGAGCAGCGCGACGCGTTCGGCGCGTGCCAGGCTCAAACTCTTGGGGACGAGCTCGCCGAATATGACCTGCAAGACCGTGAGCAATCCGAACACGACCACGAGCGCCGCGCCATGGGCCACGATGGCGGCCCACGGTCGCGCCATTTTCTCAACCATCGGCCGGAGCACCGACGCCAGCGTGACCTCTCCCAAATATCCAAGCGAGAGGCTCGCAATAGTGATGCCGACTTGCACGCCGGAAACGACGCGGCTGAGATCGCCCAGTAGATGTTCGACGATCTTCGCACGGGGATCGCCCCTTTCCACAAGCTGACGAACGCGGGAAAGCCTGACGGCAACGAGCGAGAATTCCGTCGCAGAAAAAAATGCGTTTATGCCGACTAACAAAAATATGCCGAGAATATTAAGGGCGCTCATCGGACAGCCCGCCTAACGCTGAGAAGCCCGGCCGGACATCACTCGATTGTTGAAATCCGCCGACTTCCCGCGCGGCACGCTCAACGATCTCCACTGGCCATGCGAGAAATGCTTCGCGAGATAGACGATCTGGCCAACATGATAGGCGTAATGCGCTATCTGGCGATTGATCGCTTGCATCACGGAATGGCGTTCGCCGCGAATGAGCACAACGCGGCTGAGTTCGGCTTCGCTGAGCGGATCGAGCGCCTCGAACACGCAGTCCCAGCCTCCCTTCCATAGGGCGGATATTTCCGCGCGAGAGAGGGGCGGGGCCACAAATTCACCGTCGCGGTCGCGGTCCGGCTTCTCCCCATCGGTGGTAAGAAAATCCGGCCAGCGCGAACGCATGTTGCCCGCCATGTGTTTCACGATGATGGCGATCGAGTTGGATTCTTCGTCTAAGGCTGTGCAAAGCGATTCGTCGGGTGCCTGAGTAATGGCTTGACTCCCCAGCCTCCTGTAGTAACGGAGAATTGCGATGGAATCTTCCAAGTAAGAGGTTGTAAATTCGAGCGGCATAAGCCGATTGTCCGCCTTTCGCGCGCGTCTTCGCAAGCGCGCACCGCCGCGGATCAAGAAGCACTTGTTGTTGACGTTCTGTGCCCTGAGCTAGAATGACGCCCGTGCAAATATCGCGCGAGAATCGACCGGGACGATGAGTTCACCTGCCAACAAACCAGCCGAGCCGCCCCGCAAAGGCGATTTCGAAAAGTCACTGGCGCGTCTGGAGGAGGTGGTCAAGAGGCTGGAGAGCGCCGACCTTTCGCTCGATGAGGCCATGAAACTGTTCGAAGAAGGCGTTAAGCTTTCCCGCGAATGCCAGAAGCAGCTCGAGGAAGCCGAGGGCCGCGTGGAAATTCTTCTGAAGAAGGCGGACGGAAAACTGGCGGCGGAGCCGTTTGAGCCTGAAGATGAATCGCGATAGCCTCTCTCCTGACGTTATTCTTGGTCGAGCGGCGTCTCTGAAAGTTGCGGCTGAATCTTCCGCATGAAACTCCCGGACTTCTTCGAGACGGACCACGCCGCAATTGAAGCCGAGCTCGGCCGCCTTCTCCCTCCCGAAAATACTCCGCCTTCGTCGATTCATCGCGCGATGCGCTACAGCGTTTTCGCAGGCGGAAAGAGGATTCGGCCAATTCTGTGCCTCGAAGCGGCGCGCATGTTCAACGAAAATCCCGAGGAAGCCATCCAGGCCGGTTGCGCGCTGGAATTTATCCACACCTATTCGCTGATTCACGACGATCTGCCCGCGCTCGATAATGACGATCTGCGCCGCGGCAAGCCCACTAACCACAAGGTGTTTGGCGAAGCCATGGCCATTTTGGCGGGCGACGCGCTGCTGACGCTCGCTTTTCAAACACTCGCAAGCATGCCGCTGGAAGCGGAAAAGCGCCTTGCTATTCTCGAACTGGTTGCGCAAGCCGCGGGCACCGATCGGGGCATGATCGGGGGACAAGTGGCCGACCTGGAGGCCGAACGCAAAGCGGTGGATGGCGCGGGTTTGGAATACATCCATAGGTCGAAAACTGCCGCCTTGATTCGCGCCTCGATTGTTGCGGGCGGCATCGCCGGCGGAGCCGATCGCGCGGACGTGATGCGGCTGACCGCATTCGGTGAGAACATCGGATGGGCATTTCAAGTAGTGGACGATCTGCTTGACGTGGAGGAATCATCGGCGGCCCTCGGAAAAACAGCCGGGAAGGATGAGGCCCAGAAAAAAGCGACGTATCCAGCGTTCTACGGCCTGGAAAAATCGCGCTCGATTGCATCCGGCTTGGAAGCGAAGGCGTTGGCGGAACTCGCCGATTACGGCGAACGCGCATCCCGGTTACGTCAGCTTGCCCAGTTCCTCGTCGCGCGCCGCTCGTAGCTCAGGCACTATGAATTCCAAGAAATCAGCCAAAGTTTCAGGGCGAGACTCATCCACAAAAGTGGCGAAGCAACGCCTTGACCTGCTACTCGTCGAGCGGGGCGTCGCCGCATCGAGACAGCGCGCACAGGCTCTGCTGCTGGCCGGCCACGTGCGCGTGAGCGGCATACAGATGGATAAGCCGGGCACCCTGGTGCCGGTTGACGCGCAAATACAAACAACGGGAGAGCAGCTTCGTTACGCCAGCCGAGGCGGGCTAAAGCTCGAAGGAGCGCTTGCGGATTTCGGCCTGAGTCCGCAAGATCGAACCTGTCTGGACATAGGAAGCTCGAATGGCGGCTTCACCGATTGCCTGCTGCAAAATGGTGCGTCCAAAGTCTACGCAGTGGACGTGACCATCGATCAATTGGACTGGAAACTACGGCGCGATCCGCGCGTGATCACGATCGAAGTAAATGCACGCTATCTTCGCCCGGGTGACCTGGCCGAAGCGGCGGAATTTGTTACGATAGATGTCGCCTTCATTTCGCTGACCAAAATTCTTCCCGCGATCGTGCAGGCAGCCGCAAACGCCATTTTTTTGATTCTGATTAAGCCACAATTCGAACTGGATAAACGGGACATCGCCAAAGGCGGAGTCGTTCGGGAACCCGAGCTTCACAAGAAGGCCATCGACCGCGTGGTGCGCGCGGCGTCCAGCCTAGGTCTGGAGATCGCCGGCGTGCTACCCAGCCGGATCACCGGGGCCGAAGGAAACCAGGAGTTTTTTCTCCACGCGAAACGCGGACTCTAGAATAGAATGCTGCCTCCCGACCAATGATTCGTGCCGCCGGCATCATCTGCAAACCTATCAAGGATATTGTTTCGTCCGTTGTGCCCCCGCTGGTGGAGTGGCTGCGCGGCCACAAAATCGAAGTTCTCATCGATCAAGAGACGCAAGCCTGCGTGGGGGTTGTGAGTCACGCGCTTTCGCGCGATGCACTCGGCGAAAAGATCGACATCTTGATCGTACTCGGCGGAGACGGCACCCTGCTTTCGGCAGCCAGGGCGCTCGGTGGCCAGCGAGTACCAATCCTTGCCGTTAACCTGGGCGGTCTTGGGTTTCTCACTAGCGTGACGCTGGACGAACTGTATCCCCTCCTCGAGCAGGTACTTGCAGGAAAGCATCGTACCAGCGAACGCATGATGCTGGACGCGGAGGTTGTGCGCGACGGGCGATCCGCCGAGCGGCAATGCGCGCTGAATGACGCGGTGGCAAACAAAGGCGCGGTGGCGCGGATGCTTGACTTCGATTTATCAGTGAACGGCGATGCCGTCGGCCGCTACCGCGCTGATGGAATCATCGTGGCAACGCCTACCGGCTCAACTGCCTATTCGCTGGCAGCCGGCGGCCCCATCGTGGATCCCGATCTCGATTGCTTCATCATCACGCCGATATGCCCTCATATGCTCACTAACCGGCCCCTGGTGATCCCGGGCACGGCAAGAGTCGAACTGGATTTCGCCGCCGCGGACGATCCAGTCTACATTACGCTAGACGGGCAAATAGGATTTGAGTTGAAGGCCAACGATCGCGTAGCGATTACGAAATCGTCCAAGCGCGTCGCGCTAATACGCCCGCCAAGCAAGACTTACTTCGAAGTCTTACGGAGTAAGCTTCGTTGGGGCGAACGTTGAATCGCCGCGCCATTTCATCAGCGCACTTTTAGAACCACCAAGGTGCGGTCGTCCGCCGGATGCTGGCCGCCGGAAAACGCATCCGCGGCCTCCAGGATTTTGTCCGCGATTCCGTCCGCCGGCAGATGCACGTGGTCGCTAAGAATCTTAGCGACGCGGCCGTATCCGAAGAACTCCCCGGCGGAATTTTGCACGTCGCCAACTCCATCCGAGTAAAACACCACGACGTCGTTATGATCGAGGACCATGGATCGCTGGTCGTACGTCGCCTCTTGAAAAATCCCCAGCGGGAATCCCGTTAGTGGGATTTTTTCGCATCGGCCGGCGTGGCAAAGAAGCGGCTGCTCCTGGCCGGCATTGGCAACACGCAGCCGGCGCTGCTTGCGATTCCATGTGGCAAAGCAAATGGTCATGAAGCGGCCTTCGATCAATCGTTCCCCCAAAAACCCATTGAGGGCGCGCAGCATCGCCGCAGGCTGAGGTTTCTGAGAGCCCAGACTGCGCAAAGTGCCCACCGCCACTGCGCCATAGAGGGCCGCTGCGCTCCCCTTGCCGCTGACGTCGCCCAGAGCGATGCCGAGATCCTGAGGACCGTAGCGAATAAAATCGTAGAGGTCCCCGCTCAATTCTCTCGAAGAAACAACTCGTGCGGCGATATCCAAACCGAATTCCGGCCCAGGCAGAACGGGAAGTAGCGCTCCCTGAATCCGGCGCGCCGCGTTGAGGTCGCGCTCCATGCGGCTCTCGTCGCGAGCCAGTTGCTCGTAGAGGCGCGCGTTCTCGATCGACACGGCGAGGTGGGCCGCCAAAATTGAAAGCACCTGCACGTGGTCCGGCGTGAAGTAATTCAGCTGCGGGCTTTCGAGGTCCATCACGCCCACCACCCGGTTCTTGTAAATCATCGGTACGGCAAGTTCCGACCGCGTTTCCGGGTTGAGCATCCGGTAACGCGGATCGAGTGAAACGTCAGGAACCACAACTGCACGGTGGAGTTTGGCAGCGGCGCCCACGATTCCTTCATGGGCGGGAACTGTGGACTTTTCCTGCACCTGCTGCCCGAATTTCACCGTTACGCGATGGCGAAAAGCCGCGGCCGCGTCGTCGTAAAGCAAGATGCTGAAGATTTGATAATCGATCAGGCGCTTCGCCAGTTGCGCCGCGCGCCGCAGCACTTCTTCCACTTGCAGCGTTGCGCTTGTTTCCCGCCCGATTTCATTGAGCAGCAGCAGCGTTTCCGCCTGCTTCCGCGCATTTTCGAAAAGTCGCGCATTTTCCACGGCGGTTCCGATGCGGCTCGCGACCAGCGTCAGAATCGTCTGCTGGGCCGGGGTAAAATAGTCCGGCTGGCGGCTCTCGATATCCATTACGCCGATCACGCGCCCGCGAACGATCAGCGGCACGGCTAGTTCAGAGCGAACCGCTTCCACTGCGGGAAGATAGCGGGGGTCTTTCGTTACGTCGCCGATGCGAATGGCCTGGCCGGTGCTGGCGGCGGCGCCGATGATGCCGTCACCCACGGGGATGCGCCAGTGCTCGATCACTTCGGGACGGTGGCCAATGGCAAAACGGACGTACAGATCGTTGGTGTTTTCCACGGGCAGCAGAACAGCGAAAATCTCATAGTCCATCAGCCGCTTCACCTGCTGAGCCGCACTGGCAAGAACCTGGTCCAGATTTAGCGACGAGTTGATTTCGTGGCTGATCTCCGACAGGACTGCCAGTGTCTCGGCAGGGACTTCCTGCACCGAATTGAGTTCTGTGGAATCCATTTGAATTGCTGACGCGCACGCGCGCCATGCCTCGGCGACAACGCCGCCAGATTACCCCGCATCTCCCCAGGACTTCGGTGCAAACGCGATGGGGCCATTATATCAGGCGCGGAATCGGACCCTTGCTGCATCAGGAGCCAAACGCAAGGCTGAAATAGGCCGTATTGAGACGTGCGCGACGGCTGGCAAACGGTCTATTGAGGCGAATCGGAAGAAGACGTGAGGACGCACACATCTTTGAGGTTGCGATAGCGCTCGGCATAATCCAATCCGTAGCCGACCACAAACTCATTTGGAATGGTGAAGCCGATGTAATCGCCCTTCACCGGCGTCACGTGCCGCGAGGGCTTGTCGAGCAACGCCGCCACGCGCAACGACTTCGGCTTGCGCTGGCGCAAAATACGCAGCAGGTAGTGCAGCGTCCGCCCTGTGTCGAGAATGTCCTCGACCAGAATCACGTTCAGTCCAGCAATGCTGCTGTCCAGATCCTTCAGCAAGCGGACCTGTCCCGAAGAATCCCGCCCCTTGCCGTAGCTTGCCACGGAGATGAAATCAATCGACGTCTCGAGATCGATTTCGCGCGCGAGATCGGCAAGAAAGAAACATGCGCCCTTTAGGACGCCGATCAGGTGTACTCGTTGGCCTTTGTAGTCGCGAGTGATCGCGCGCGCCACGGACTTCACGCGTTTCTCGATTGCGGAGCGGCGAATCAGCACCTTGTGCCCTTCGCGCTCTCCGTTTCTCATCGCCTCTGGTCTCCCCTCGAGGAATCGCTTACTCTACCACCGTTGTGTGTTTCGCTAGGCGCACGGAAGGAGCACTCCCATGATGTCGTCTCCCGTTTGGGAATCGACGCTCGAGCAATTTCGAAGTGCGGCCGCAAGCAGCGAGCCGATACCCGCCGGAGTAGCTGTCGCCGCCACGTCCGCGAGCTTCGCTCTTGGGCTGCTTGCCAAAGTTCTGAAAGTCACCGGCAGGAAAAAAGGTTTCAGCGGCGATCCTGCGAAGATCGAGAGACTAGCCGAGTCCGCCCGGGCCGAGTCGAAGCACATGATGCAACTCGCCGAGGACGATATGGCGGCGTTCAACGATTACATGATTAGCGCGCGCTTGCCGCAAACCACAGATCGTGAACGCGAGGAGCGGAAGCGCGCTGTCGACGCATCGGTTCGCAAGGCGATTGAAACTCCGGTGGCGGCAGCTCGCGCGGCCGCGTCCGGGATCAGTCTCTGTGCCGACGCCGTCGACACTGTCCATGCGATTGTAGCCGCCGATCTCGGCGCAGCCGCTTCACTGCTGGCCGGCGCTTTGCGGGTGTTTCTTCTCTGCGCCGATTCGAACATCCGGCAACTCGCGCCGGATCCGTACGCGTATCGTGACGTTCTCCCGGACCGGGCCGAGTGGGAAACCGGCGCATTCCAACAGGCCGATTCCGTCTTGAAGCACGTTTCGGCGATAATCGAAGGAGTCTCCAGCGCAAAGAAGCCGTGAAGCAGCCTCAGACAGCCGCCTTTCGGCATGACAGAGAGGCCGATTCTCTTACGAGAGGCCGATTATTCGCCCTGTGTTGAGATCGATGTCGATCTCGTAGTATCCCGGCCGCGTGGATAGGCCCGGCATCGTGCTCATCGTTCCAAGCAGCGGGTATAGGAAGCCTGCTCCAACGCTCGCGCGAACATCCCTCACCGGCACAGTGAATCCAGTAGGTGCACCCTTCAGGTTCGCATCATGGCTGAGGCTCAGATGCGTCTTGGCCATGCACATGGGCAGTTTGTTGAATCCTAGCCGATCGTAGAGCGCAATCTTTTTCTCGGCTTCCGGCAAGTATTCCACGCCTGCTCCGCCGTATATTTCCCGCACAATCGTCTCGATCTTTTGTTTGATTCCCATTTCCAGAGGATAAAGAAATTGAAACTTGCTCGGCTTTTCGCACGCAGCAATCACGGCCTTGCCAAGCGCCACCGCTCCTGCGCCGCCCTCCGCCCAGTGGTTGGACATCACGGCGTCGGCTGCCCCTGCCTCCATCGCCTTCTTGCGAACCAGCTCTATTTCCGCCGGCGTGTCATGCTGAAAGCGATTCACTCCGACCACAACCGGTATCCCGAACTTCCGCGCGTTCTCGACCATTTTCGTCAGGTTCGAGCAGCCCTTTTCCAGCAGTTCTAAGTTTTCCTCGGTATAAGCATGAGCTAGCGGCTGCCCCGCAACTACTTTCGGACCACCTCCATGCATCTTCAGCGCGCGAATCGTCGCCACCATCACCACGCAATTCGGCACCAGTCCGCTGTAACGGCACTTAATATTGAAAAACTTCTCCATGCCCATGTCTGCGCCGAAGCCCGACTCGGTGAGCACGAATCCATCCGGTCCCACAAGCTTCAGCGCCACCTGATCGGCCACAATCGATGAATTACCGTGCGCAATGTTTGCAAACGGCCCTGCATGGACGAAGGCCGGCGTGCCCTCGAGCGTCTGCATCAGGTTGGGCATGATGGTATCTTTCATGAGCACGGTCAGTGCGCCGCCCACTCCTATGTCATCCGCCGTAATCGCTTCGCCGGCCTTATTTGTGCCGATGACCATGCGTCCAAGGCGCTCGCGCATGTCGGCGAGGCTGGTTGCCAACGCCAAAATCGCCATGATTTCGCTGGCCACGGAAATGTCGTATCCAGTGACGCGCGTCACGCCTTTTTCCTCCGGACCTTGGCCGATCGTGATCTGGCGCAACATCCGGTCATTCGTGTCGGTCACCCGACGCCACGTAATGCTGTCGACATCGATGTCCAGTCGCGCAAATCGGCTGCGCTCCTCGGGCGTGAGGTCGTTGGGATTCGTTTTCGTAATGCCGAGCTTCCGCAGCCGCCGCAGCATCACCGGAGAAAATCGCCGGCTGCCGTCCTTTGCGGGTGGACAGAGACGTTCGAAGAGCGTCTCGTCGCTCTGCGACTTTTCGTGAAACCAGCGCGTATCGATGGCCGCTGCCAACAGATTGTTCGCGGCGGTAATCGCGTGAATGTCACCGGTGAGATGGAGGTTGAACTCCTCCATGGGAATGATCTGGCTGTATCCGCCGCCGGCCGCACCGCCTTTGATGCCGAACGTGGGCCCTTGGCTGGGCTGACGGATGCAAGTGAAAACCTTCTTGCCCAAGTGCGCTCCGATGGCCTGACTCAGGCCGACGGTGGTGGTGGTCTTTCCTTCGCCGAGCGGCGTGGGAGTGATGGCTGTCACGACGATATATTTTCCGTTGGGGGTATTCTTCAGGCGATCCCGGACGGAGAGATGAACCTTGGCTTTGCTCTTTCCATAAAGCTCCAATTCGTCGGGCAGGATGCCTGTTTCGGCGGCAATTTTGTCGATCGGGATCGGCGTGGCGGCCTGCGCAATGTCGAGGTCACTTGGAACGCGTGCAAGTATATTTTGCAGCTTATGAGGCATTCTCTTTCCTCTCTCTAATTTGATGAAAACTGACTACGAAATCCAGACGCGTGGTCGGTGAAGCTCACCCGTGCAGTCCGCTCTTGAAGCCACAATGCGAACAAGTACCGTATATGGACGCTCTCAGCATTGTCAAGCAGTCCGGTCAGAATTGCTCCCTTCGGTTTTTGTGACGGGTAGAAGGACGCGCCGTCGTTTGTTTTCACTGAGTTACGCCGGGTTCTACTCGGCAGCACTGTCGAATAGAAATGCCATTCGCGAGTAGCGGTCGGTGGTTGGCAAGTATCGAGAGGGCCGCGCACCCACCGCGTCGCGATCCTGATCCCATGGCGGACTGCCCGCTCCGTCATTGCGCTTGCCGTGTCCATGCCTTCTCCTTTCTGTGGCAAAAGGCGCCCACGACTCACGCTAACACGAAGGAGATTTAGAAATGTCAAGTGGTGCCTGTGGACTTGCGGATGGAGCGCAAAAGTGGGTACGCGCAGATGGAAAAGGACGCTCACAGAGAGCGTCCCTCTTCCATTCCCCCCAATTGTTTGATTCTTAGCTGCAGCCGGAGGTTGAGCCGCAGTTGGAGCACTTGTAGCAGCTTCCGTTCGGGGTCATCAGCATGCCGCATTCGGAGCAGTAGGGCGCGTCATCCCTCCAAGTTACTGTACGTCCATCCTTAAGGATGACTTTGTCCTCCTCAAGGATCATATCCTCGGGAGTTTTCGAGCAATCGACCAGCCTTGGGTCAACGTCTCTTGGACTGGATACCTTAACGACCTGCGGCGCCTCCTGTTGGAGAGAGATAGGCTGCGGAGCGCCGCGCTCGGGTGCCGCAACATCGTCGTGATCCAAATAGTCTGGCGAAATGAATTTTCCGCCGAGCCAGCGTCCGATGTAATCGACTACCGACTTTGCGTAGCGAATCTTCGGATTGCCGGTATAGCCGGAAGGTTCAAAGCGCGAGTTGCAGAATTTATCCACCAGCGCGCGCAATGGAACGCCGTATTGGAGCGAAATCGATACGGAAAGCGCGAACGCGTCCATAATCCCGGAAAGCGTGGAACCTTCCTTTGCCATTTTGATGAAGATTTCGCCGGGCTTGCCGTCGTCGTACATGCCGACGGTGATATAGCCCTCATGGCCTCCCACCGAGAATTTGTGGGTGATGGATCGCCGTTCAGAGGGGAGCTTTTCGCGCCGGGCACGCACGAAGAGTTCCTGCTGCTCGGGCCCGGGGACCGCTGGTTGCGCGGGCGCCTGGAAAGCTCCTTGGAGGGTGGTTGCCGCGGTGGGCACCACGGCGAGCTTGGTGGGCGCGGCTGCTTTTTCTTCTTCCTTTTTTCCGGCTGCGGAAAGCGGCTGTGAACGCTTCGAGTTATCGCGGTAAATGGCCACGGCCTTCAGGCCAAATTTCCACGATTCCATATATGCTTCGCTAATGTCTTCGACGGTCGATTCTTCCGGCATGTTGATCGTCTTGCTGATCGCGCCGGAAAGGAACGGCTGCGCCGCCGCCATCATGCGCAAATGGCCACGCCAGGCAATCGACCGGCCGCCGCCCATGGGCGTCAACGAGCAATCAAAAACCGGCAAGTGCTCTGGCTGGAGTCCGGGTGCACCTTCGATCTTGCCCTGCGCATCGATGTAATCCACGATTTGCGCGACCTGCTCCGGCGGATATCCGAGCTTCATCAGCGCCTGGGGCACCGTGTTGTTGACAATCTTGATGACTCCACCGCCGACAAGCCGCTTCTGCTTTACCAGCGCGAGATCGGGCTCAATGCCGGTGGTATCGCAATCCATCATGAAGCCAATCGTGCCCGTGGGCGCGAGAACGGATACTTGCGAATTCTTGTAGCCGAACTGTTCGCCGAGAGCGAGCGCCTCATCCCATGATTTCTGCGCGGCGTGCAGCAGCGACGGCTGCACATTTTCCTCTTTGATCGGCCGCAGCGAATCGCGGTGCATGCGGATCACATCCAGCATGGACTCGCGGTTGCGCGGATAGCCGCCAAACGGGCCCATGCGCTCGGCGATGCGCGCCGACTGCGCGTAGGATTCGCCCGTCATCAGCGCCGTAATTACGCCGCAGACATCGCGGCCGCCATCGGAATCGTAAGGCAGGGCCATGGACATCAACAGCGCCCCCAAATTCGCGTAGCCGATGCCCAGCGGACGGTAATCGTGCGAGTTGCGCCCGATTTTCTCCGTGGGATAACTCGCGTTGTCCACCAAAATTTCCTGCGCTGTGATGGTTACATCCACCGCGTGGCGAAATCCTTCGGTATCGAATTGCCCATTCGCCCCGAGGAATTTCAAAAGATTCAAGGAAGCCAAGTTGCAAGCCGTGTCGTCGAGGAACATATACTCCGAGCACGGATTCGACGCGTAAATGCGATCGGTGGCTTTGGATGTGTGCCAGCGATTGATCGTCGTGTCGTACTGCATGCCCGGATCACCGCACCGCCAAGCGGATTCGGCCATCATCTTCATCAAATCGCGCGCGCGGTGCTGATCCACCGGTTCGCCGTCGGTCACATTGCGAGTCCACCAGTCGCGGTCTTCCTCCACGGCACGCATGAAGTCGTCCGTAACGCGTACGGAATGGTTCGCATTCTGGAAAAAGACGGACGAATACGCGTCGCCGTCGATCGCCGAATCGTATCCTTGCTCGATCAGGACGTGCGCCTTGCGCTCTTCCTTTGTTTTCGATTCGATGAACTCCACGATATCGGGGTGATCGACATTCAGGATCACCATCTTGGCCGCGCGACGCGTCTTTCCGCCGCTCTTGATCACGCCCGCGAATGCGTCGAAGCCTTTCATGAAGCTCACTGGCCCCGAGGCAATGCCTCCGCCCGAAAGCGACTCTTTGCTGCCGCGCAGCGACGAAAAGTTTGTTCCCGTGCCCGAGCCCCACTTGAAGAGCATCCCTTCGGTCTTGGCCAGGTTCATGATCGATTCCATGTTGTCCTGGACGGAATTGATGAAGCACGCCGAACACTGCGGCTTGGCTTGCACGCCCACGTTGAACCACACGGGCGAATTGAAGGCCATCTTCTGTTCGACCAGCAGATGAGTCAGCTCATCGTGGAACGCATCCTTCGATTCGGCCGTCGCGAAGTAACCGCCCTCCTGCCCCCAGCGCACGATCGTATCCGCTACGCGGCTGATGAGCTGGCGCACCGAGTTTTCGCGCTCGGGCGAATTCGGTTTGCCATGAAAATATTTGGAGGTAACAATATTCGTCGCCGTCTGCGACCAGGACTTGGGAACTTCCACATTTTCCTGGCGGAAAATTACCTGGCCTTTATCATTCCCGATTAGGGCGGTGCGACGCTCCCATTCGACCTTGTCGAATGGAGACACTTTGCCGTCCGTAAAGCGCCTCTGGAACTCCAGTCCGCTTGCACGCCGTGCGATCTTTTCGGTTTGCATGGGGGTGTTCAAAGCAATTCGTGTCTCAGCCATCTCTGCCTCCGCGCCGGCAGTCCTGCCGCCGAATAGTTGGCCGGGGCGCCGGCTGGGAGGATCTATTCATTTTACTCCTCTCAAACGGAACCCGGAATGTCGTTTGCGTGCATCGATGAATACACGCCAATGAAGGAATTTTCAAACGAGCCCAGCAGTATCGCCCTACCCCGGAACGAAACTGTCGAACTAAAAAAAACGAAAAGCGTCGCTAAGCCGCGCCCTTCCCGGCGCGGTGCAAATCCCCTCGCGTCGCTTTGATGTTTCCGAACTCGGTCCGGCCTGGCGTGACGACCGTCGTTGCTGGGACCGCGACGACCGATTCGCGCTTGCCGAATCTGGGTGCGCAGTATTAGCGCTTGTCGAAATGTTGTCAAGAAAAATTCGCAACCGGACCACAAAATATTTGGCTCTTTGTGTCGAAGCCGTCTATGTGTAGTGGTGTCATCGCCAGACGGCCCTACGCCGAAATCCTTGCGAATCGCTCGTAGCACCGCCCTCGTGCGAACCGAAATAACGTTCCCGACGCCTAGTCACCGTGGACGATTTTTCTTTACACCAACAAGTACTTGCATCGTTCTGGGCCGCGGTGTAAAGATCTTACTTGTATCCTCGAACTACGCCCGCACAGTCGGCATCGTGCCAAAGCCAGCCTCGTTCACCTTTTCATGCGCCACAGCCCAACTCTTGCGGTACTGTCCCTACCTATGTAAGGTAGCCGCTCGGGGGTGGCTATGAAATCAAGATTTGCAGCTCTGGTTTGCGTTGCGATGATTGTTGCGCCGGCATTCGCGCAAAACGAAAAGCCTTCCGCGAAGAGCCCTCTGATCGCACGCGCCGGCGACACCGGCTTTATCGTCGTGAAGGCCGATAGCTTTGGGTCGCTCTCGCCGAAACAGCAATCGCTCGCGTACTGGCTCACGCAAGCCTCCATCGCCATCGATCCCATCATTTACGACCAACTTTCCGCTTACGCGCTGCGCGAGAAACGCCTGCTCGAGGAGATCGTCGCGCACCCCGATGGGATCGATCCGCATACCATGGCTCAAATCACCGAGTTCACCGAGCTTTTCTGGGCCAATCGCGGAAACCACAACCTGCAAACTTCTCGAAAATTCCTTCCGGCCTTCACCTACGACGAATTGAAAATGACGGCTCTCGTCGCTCAAAAGCACGGCGCAATGAAAACCCGCTATGCCGACCTGCCGCCGATCACCACGTCCACCCAACTCGAAAAGGAGCTAAGCGAATTGAAGGCATCGCTTTTCGATCCCAATTTCGAGCCTATGATCACCGCGAAGAGCCCCAAGCCAGGCATGGATATCGTGCAGGCCAGCTCCAATACTTTTTATCCCGGGCTTTCGCTGGCGGACCTAAAGAATTTTCACGACGAACATCCGCTGAATTCACGCGTGGTAAGGGACGCGAAAGGCACTCTCCACGAAGAAATTTACCGCGCGGGCACGCCCGACCACACGGTTCCTCCCGGCCTCTACGCAGCTTTTCTGAGGAAAGCGAACGACTGCCTTGCGAAGGCGCGCACTTTCGCCGATCCGCAGCAGGCCCAGGTAATTGCTGACCTGATCCGCTACTATCAAACCGGCGATCCCAACGATTGGCTGAAATTCGACGCCGACTGGGTACAGGACAATGCCACGGTCGATTTTTCAAACGGGTTTGTCGAGATATACCGGGACGCGCGCGGGGCGAAGGGCAGCTCGCAAGGTTTCGTGACCATCACCGACCAGCCGGTGACCGATACCATGCTGAAACTCGCCAACAACGCGAACTACTTCGAGCAAAAAGCTCCGTGGGACGCCAAGTACAAGAGAACCTCTTTCAAGCCTCCTGTCGTGAAGGCCGTGGAAACACTCATCGAAACGGGTGACTTTGAAGTGAACACCATCGGCGACAATCTGCCCAACGAAAATCAAATTCACGAAAAATACGGAACCAAGAATTTCTTGTTTACCGGCAGCAGCCGTACCTTGGACGCGGCCAGCGGTGATGCGATCCTCAACGAGTTCGCTGCTTCGCCCGAAGAAATTGCCCGCGATAAAAAGTACGGCGACAAAGCGGATGAGTTGATGACCGCGCTTCACGAAGTAATCGGTCACGGCTCCGGCAAGCTGAGCCCCAGGCTAATCCACGGCGCCGAACCCGAGCTGAAGGAATATTTTTCCACTCTCGAAGAAGGCCGCGCTGACCTGATGGCTTTGTGGAACGTCTGGGATCCGAAACTGAAGGAACTCGGCCTCGTCACCGCCCAGGACCAGGATGAGATTGCCAAGTCCATGTACGATTCCGCCGCCCGCGTCGCACTTACCCAACTGCGCCGCATTCCCACGGGCGACACGCTCGAGGAAGACCACGATCGCGACCGCCAGCTAATTGCCCATTACATCATGGACAAAACAGGCGGCATCGAGCAGTTTCAGCGCAATGGCAAAACCTACATTCGTGTGAAAGACTACGCGAAGATGCGCACGGGCGTCGGCATGCTGCTCGCCGAATTGATGCGCATTAAAGCCGAGGGCGACTACGCCGCGATCAAGGCTCTCGTGGATAAGTATGGCTCGCACTTCGACCCTGCCCTGCGCGATCAGGTGCGCGCCCGCTTCGAAAAGCTCGGCCTGCCAAGCTACTGGGCGGGAATCAATTCCCGTCTGACGGCGCGCTTCGGAAAAACGGGCGAGATCGAGAAAGTCGAGATCAGCTATCCCGCCGATCCGGTAAGCCAGTATTTGAATTACGCCGCAATGTATGACAAGGGATTGGTCGCCGCTCACCCCGAGCATCACTGATCGCTTCACGAGGCTGCGCGCACGGACGCTGGCGTGGCGGTTGAACCAAATTCACCGAGTGATATACTTCGCGGCGAAGAAAATGAAGACTCGGAGGCAAACAAAATGAGCGAAGCAAGCGCTGCCAAAAGTGGTCTTTTCGATCCCTCGGTATTCAAACCGCAAGCGGTCTCCGCCGAAACGCTCGTCGCCAATGAAGCGTTTCGAAAAGCGCTGTCCGGCGGTCCCGACTGGTGGGACATCGGCGCGCCGGCGTTCCGCGCGGCCAGTGCCACCGGCAGAGGCCCATTTCCGCCGCCGGAAAAGTCCGCGCGGGCGCGCACGATTCAGATTGATGGCAAGGGTGGCCACAAAGTCGCGGTTCGCGTGATCGCGCCCGAGCGCGCGAAGGGCGTCTATATCCATATTCATGGCGGGGGATTGGTCTTCGGCTCCTCAGAAGGGCAGGATCCCATGCTCGAACGCATCGTCAAGAACACCGGCATGGCTTGCGCTAGCATCGAGTACCGTCTCGCGCCCGAGAATCCTTACCCTGCCGCGTGGGATGACTGCGAGTCCGTCGCCATCTGGCTTACCAAGAACGCCAAAACGGAGTTCGGCACGGACGTGCTATCGATCGGCGGTGAATCGGCCGGCGCCACCCTGACGGCGGCGACGTTGCTGCGCATGCGCGACCGCCATGGCTACACCGATTTTCGCGCCGCGGTTCTCTCCTACGGCAATTTCGATTCGTCGATGACCCCCAGCCAAACGCTCACTCCCGATAGAGGAATCCTCGTTGGAAAGATCAGCATACATAAATTCCGCGAGGCCTACCTTCCCGCTGGCGTCAATCCGCGCGATCCGGACGTCTCGCCGCTCTATGCTGACGTGAAGAATATGCCCCCGGCGATTTTCACCGTCGGAACAATCGATCCGCTGCTGGACGACACGCTTTTCCTCTACGCGCGCTGGATCGCCGCCGGAAATCAAGCGGATCTGGACGTGTATCCCGGCGCTCCGCACGCGTTCAATATTTTCCCCTTGCCGCTGGGAGCGCCCGCCAACGCGCGGATCGATGATTTCCTGAAGCACGCCATTTCCTAATCGGGGCACGGCGCCCGTGTTGCGCAATCGGATACACTGGGCGGCGGTTTTTCTCCACCGCTCTTTTCATCCGCGTGATATGATTCGCCAGTTCCACTGGGAATTTCCGCAGCGCAAAACGGACCAGTGATTCACATATGCTCTAAGTGTGGCGCTCTCTTGCTCGACGACACAGAGAGTTGCTCTTTCTGCAGTCCCTCCCCAGCTGAAAACGAAGAAGCCTACGAATCCGTGGTAGTCGGCGCGGCCACTCTCGACGAAAGCGCCGAGCCTGAATGGCGCACTGAAGTATCGCGACGCCTAGAACAATATCGCGAACGTCGCGGCCGGTTGCGCCCCGATGTCCCCGATACCCAACCAGGCCTTCCCTTTAACCAAGTTAAGAGAGCCACGCCCAGCCACGCCACTCTGGATCTCGATGACGAAATCCGCGAATGCCCGCCACAACGGCCTGCGCCCCGCGCGCGGCAAAAACCCCCGCAGACCGAGCACGTGGAAATCCGCGTCCAGCCGGAACTTGATTTTTCGAGTTCGCCGTACGACCGTGCGCGTCCGCAAACCGCTCTCGTACCGGTCGCCAGCTTGGCGCATCGCCGCTCGGCCTGTTTTATCGACCTCTGCTTCCTGGCATGTACATGTGCCGGGTTCGTGGGCCTGTTCTTGTTTGCAAGCCGGTCAGCCGGAGGTGAACTTACTCTCGGCAGAAGCGAAGCCATCGTCTATTTGGCGATCGCCTATCTCTTTTACGCTGTGTATTTTTCCCTTTTCGTGATTCTCGCCGGTTCGACACCCGGATTACAGTTGCGCGGCCTTTCCATCGTTCGCCTCGATGGCAGCCTCCCCGATACGCGTCAGCTTCTCTGGCGTGTGTTCGGATATCTGCTCTCCGGCGCTACGTTGATGATCGGCTTCTTCTGGGCGCTATGGGACGAGGACCGCTTCACCTGGCACGACCGTATCTCGCAAACCTACATCACCGCCGCCATGCCGCTCGCTGATGCCGATTCGTACAGCGTTCCCGGTGGTCGCCAAACGTTCGCGCACAAGTAGCCAAGTAGCCGCCCTCGGGAACCCAGTGCTATACTGACTGTGCCCGGGTCCATGGGGCGCATCCCAATCTCGGATGCCTGGTTGTTTGTAGCGGGCCTCTGCGGAGACGTAGTTCGGCGCGCCAGCACATGATGGTGCGCAAGGCGAAAAGGAAAAGGGAATGAGTTCTCTCACCAAGAAAATCGTGATCGCGCTGTCTGCCGTCGTGTTCCTGTATGTCACATCGGGCTACGTCATGGGCCGCTCCTCTGACGACAAAGCCTTCCGCGCGCTCACCGTTTATAGCGAAGTGCTCGAACACATCCAGCGCGATTACGTCGACGACCCGAACATGCACCAGGTCACCAGCGGCGCTCTCCACGGACTGCTCGATTCCCTCGATTCTCAATCCAGTTATCTCAGTCCTCTCGAATACAAAGACTTCGAAGAAAAAAGCGCCGCCAACTCCAAGGCCGGCGCCGGCTTGGCTCTCACGAAGCGTTTCGGGTACATCAGTGTCATTTCAGCTTTGCCGGATAGTCCCGCCAAGAAGGCCGGCCTGGGATTGGGCGACGTCCTGGAAAAGATCGCTGGATTCACCACCGGCCAGATGGCCGTCGAACAAGCGCAACTCCTGCTAAGTGGTGAACCGGGTGCGGTCGTGAAACTTTCCGTCATCCGTCGTGGCAAAACCGAGCCTGAAGATGTCGATCTCACTCTGGAGAAGCTTCCCGCTCCCAGGCTCGTTGAGGACAAGCTGCAAGGTGACATCGCCTATCTGCACGTTCCCGAATTCGATACTGGTGAAACAAAGCACATTAAGGACGAACTCACCCAATTCCAGCGGCAGGGCGCCCACAAACTGATCCTCGATTTGCGCGATTGTGCGGTTGGTGACGATCAAGAAGGCATTGCCACCGCTCAGTTGTTCCTTTCCTCCGGCACCATCGCCACTCTGAAGGGACAGACCGTTACCCCGGTGGTTTCCACCGCCGACCCATCCAAGGTGGTGTGGACTCAGCCCGTCACCGTGCTGATTGGCAATGGCACTGCCGGTCCAGCCGAAATCGTCGCCGCCGCCATCGCCGATAATCATCGCGGCGAGACTATTGGCGACCGCACCTACGGTGTTGCCTCCGAGCAAAAGCTTATTCCACTCGACGACGGATCTGCTCTCATTCTTACCGTCGCCACCTACTACACCCCGTCGGGCAAAGAGATTCCGGTCGAGGGAGTTACGCCCACCCGCGAAGTCCGTCCCGTGCCGGACGACGTCGCTGAGATCACCGATCAGAATCTGGGTGCGCCTTCCAGCTCTCCCACGGACCCGGTTGTAAAGAGGGCCATTGAAGTCTTGCAGGCCGCAGCCCCAGTCCGCAAAGCCGCCTAGAACGATCAACCGCTCTGACCATTGGGGTGCGTCAAGGAAGAATCCTTCCTGTATTCCATTCTGTTCGCCTGTAGCCATTTCTTCGCCTGTCAATTGGTACAGGCGGAAGGACTGGAACGAAATCTGGTCCCACGACCTATTTATCTTCTCTCGCGATGGCGTTAGGTTTACTTCCGGCCCTGCAACCGCTGTTTTGCGGGGCAAGGAAGGAACCCATGTCCCACTGGATTGGAACCACTTCCCCCGCCGATGCCGGCATGTCGGATTTCAAGGAATGTCTGAAGCACTTACGGGATGGGGACGCCAGCGAGGCTCTTCTTCACGCTCGTCGCGCCCTGGGCATAGCTCCCAAAAACCCCTTCTATCTCTCGTATACCGGCCTCCTTGCCGCCGTAGCCGAAAAGCGGTTCGGCGATGGGGAAGTGCTCTGTCAGGAAGCTCTTGGGATGAGGCACAATCATGCCCAACTCTACCTGAATCTCGCGGAGGTCTACCAACAGAGCGGCCGGACTCAGGATGCAATTGAGACTCTTGAAAAAGGATTAGTGTCTGCGGGCCGCGACTTCCGCATTCGCCGCGCATTGCAAAAAATCGGGACGCGGCGCGAGCCTTTGCTCGCGTTCCTGCACCGCAGCCATCCCTTGAACCGCGCACTAGGAAAATGGAGGCACCGCATCACCGGCCCATCGCAAGCAGCGTGAGCGAGGCCACCTCCAACCACAGGCTTCCCTCCGTGGGCAAAGCCCGGGACGCGTCACCAACTAGCTGCCACTCCCAACGGCGGATGGTGACCGTTCCGGACTTCCCCATCAACTTCGGATTCGATATTCCGCGGAATGGCAAAATCACCCTTGGCTGCGCGTCGGCCGGCGCTTGCTTTGCGCATCGACCACCGTGAACAAGCTCAATTGATTTCCAAACGTTTTGTTCCGGAATGAGGAAACTATGGCGTGGCAATGGTTTTCATTTTGGCCGCCGCATAGCGCTCCAAGAGATTCCCCAACTCCTGTGGGCGAATTGGCTTCGTGAGGTAGTCGTCCATCCCCGCTGCCTTGCAGCGCTCCTCGTCGCCTTTCATGGCATGCGCGGTCAAGGCGACGATTGCTTGGTGGCTTCCGTCGCCTCGTCGCTTCTCTTTTTCTCGAATGGCTAACGTAGCCTCGATCCCATCCATTTCGGGCATTTGCACGTCCATCAGAACCAGGTCGTAATTTCCTTCTTCGGTGGCCGCCAATGCCTCCCGCCCATTATTGACGACCCACACTCGGTGTCCTCGCTTCTCCAGCATGCGACGGACTAAAAGCTGATTCACAGCATTGTCCTCTGCAACCAGGATTTGCAGCAACGCTCCCGGTTCGTGCGCGTCCGCCAGGGAATAGCGCGTGACCAGAGGAATTGCTCCGGTTTGTTCCCGCGCTCCTAGCACTCGCGCGATCGCCTCGCGCAATTCGGACTGCCGGATCGGCTTCAATAGGTACGCGGATACCCCGAGTTCTTTGCATCGTTCTCCGTCGCCTCTATGCCCGGCCGAGGTAAGCATCATTATCGTGGCAGTGGATAGCTCGGGCCGCTGGCGAATACGCTTGACGAGGCCGAAACCGTCCATTTCCGGCATGTGCATGTCCATCAGGATCAGCCCAAACGGCTCCTTGGCCTCCCACGCTGCGGATAGCTGCCCGAGAGCCTCTTCTCCGCCTGGCACAGACGTGCTCTTCATATCCCAGCGTTTCAGCATCCCCTCGAGTATCCGCCGGTTGGTTCTGTTGTCATCCACGATCAGCACCTTTACTCCGCGCAAAATCTCCGGCGGAGCAATCGTTCCTATAACAATTCCCTCTCCCTCGGTGGCTCCCAGCCGAATCGTGAAGTGAAACTGAGTGCCCCGACCGACTTCGCTTTCCACCCACACGATTCCGCCCATTTTCTCAATCAAGCGCGTTGAGATAGTCAGTCCCAAACCTGTGCCGCCGTAATGTCGCGTGGTTGAGCTATCGGCCTGCGAAAACGGATCGAAAATCATTCCCAGTTTTTCGCGGGCGATTCCGATTCCCGTGTCCGAAACCGTGAAGTGCACAATGCAATCGTTCCTCTCCTTGCTTTGCAGTTGGACCTTCAGCGCCACTTCGCCCTCTTGCGTGAACTTAATGGCGTTGCCCAAAAGATTCACGATCACTTGCCGCAGCCGGGCGGCGTCTCCGCGCACGGCTTCCGGAACTTCCGGCGCGATCTCGCACACCAGTTCCAAGCCTTTCTCATGTGCGCGGAGGGCCAATGTTTTCAGCGTGGTTTCGAGCGTGTCGTGCAGGTTGAAATCGAGCGACTCGATGTCGATTTTCCCCGCTTCGATCTTGGAGAAGTCCAGAATGTCGTTGATCACCGTTAACAAAGAATCCGCCGACGTTTTCACCGTGGCCAGATACTCGCGCTGCTCTTCGTTGAGCTCCGAATCGAGAACCAGCTCCGTCATCCCCATGATTCCATTCATGGGGGTGCGAATTTCATGGCTCATGTTGGCCAGGAACTCACTCTTGGCGCGATTCGCTGCTTCGGCATCTTCTTTGGCCCGTTGCAAATCCGCTTGGAACTGCTTGCGATCAGTAATGTCGATATTTATGCCGATGATCCGGCTGACGCTTCCGTTTTCATCGAGGACCACTCCCTCCGCGGCAGCCAGGTGCCGGATCGCGCCGTCGGGCCGAATGATGCGGAACTCAACCGACGCCCTTCCCTTGTTTTCCATCACTTTCTTCAAGGCGCCTTCGGCCGCAGGCAAATCATCCGGATAAACCGAGGAACTCCATTGTTTATAGGGGTCCGCCGTCTCGAGCGAGAAACCATAGATCTGTGCCATGGTGGCGTCCCAGGTCATCGCGCTATTGGCCACGTCCCATTCCCACACACCCAGGGCCGCAACATCCGTTGCCAGCGACAGCCGCTCGGTCAGCAACAACAGCTTGGATTCGGCCTCTCGACGCGACGTGATGTCCTGCGCCACCCCCAGGTAACCCGTGATTTTCCCGGTGGCATCCTGAACGGCCGTGACCACGATGCTGACGATCAGGCGCCTTCCGTCCCTCCGCACATACGTCCACTCTCGCTCCTCGTACTCGCCCTCCCGCGCTAGCCCCACGAACACGTCAACACCCGCGACGGGACGCCCAAAGTGCTCGCTCAAGCCGCGGGCTCGCTCTTCGATCTCGGACGCCAAATGAAAAACTACCGGGGTTTTTTTCCCTACCATTTCACTCGCCGAATAACCCAGCATTCGTTCGGCGCCGGAGTTGAAAACCGTAATAATGCCTTGTAAATCTACGCAAATAATGGAGGTCAGTTTCGCCGCGTTAATCACACTCTCGAGTCGGTTGTAGGCCGCGCGAAGCCCGGCCGTGTCGCGCCCGACGCGCGCTTCGATTTCGGCTTCCATCTCGCGTGATGCCGCATGGACAGCCGTTTCGTGGTCGTTGGATCCTATGCCTGCCACGGCCTTGACCCTTTCTTGCTTCCCTTTAGCATTCGTCCGATTCCGTTTGCCGCCACCCGCCAGCGCGACTTCGAAACTCGTTCCGTTTTGACACACTCGCCCGCATAACCCGTCATATCCTGAATATCGGCGTTGCGTCGGGATTGGTTTACTTCCGGCGGACCGTCAAAAACCTAAAAGCTCGGGAATGGCGATCACGAAATTTGCGAAGCTGACTGGGTCAGGCGCAGGCAAATGCTCATGGCCCTTTGGATCAAGGCACCATCAGCAGTCGGCCAGGCATTTCACCCAATGCGAGAAACGGTTCAGTGAGGGCATGTGCGTGTGATCGATTTGCAAGGGAGTGATCGAAACGGCGCCGTCGCGGATAGCGGCGTGGTCCGTATCGGAATCGATTCCTTCAACGAATTGCTGCTCGCTCAGCCAGTAGTAGCGCCGCCCGCGGGGATCGGTGCCAGGCTGGAGCATATTGCGCGTAATTTTCGAGGATTGCCGGGTGAAGCGCACCTCGCCGGTCCAGTCTTGCGGCACATTGACGTTGAGCATCACACCGGCTGGCAAGCCTTCGCGGAGAATCAGAGGCGCAAGCCGGCGCGCGAAGCGCGAGGCTGGCGCGAAATCGAAATCCCTTCCTTTATACGCCACGGAAATAGCGATCGCTGGTGTGCGATTGATCGCTCCTTCCATTGCCGCGCCCACTGTTCCGGAATAATAAATATTCTCGCCGAGATTCGCGCCACGATTGATGCCCGAAAGCACCAGATCGGGCTTTTCCTTAAGAAGCGTGTGGAATGCTAAAATCATCGCGTCGGCGGGCGTTCCTTCCACGGCATATTCGCGCTCGGCGAGCTGATCGCAGTAAATCGGCTGTCGTAGCGTGAGCGCCTGCGCCGAGGCGCTGCGTTCACTGGACGGCGCCACAATCGTTATCGTTCCCAGGTCATTCAGTGCGGCAGCCAACGCACGCAACCCCGGCGCATGAATGCCGTCGTCATTGGTGATCAGAATATTCGACACGGATTACCGTCGCGGGTGAAGCGTTGCCCAACAAACTGTCGGTTTCAAGGTTGGGTAAACGATGGTCGGGACGACTGGATTTGAACCAGCGACCTCACGCACCCCAAGCGTGCGCGCTACCAGGCTGCGCCACGTCCCGACCGCACCGACTCCGATTGTAACAGCTAGCGTTCTGTGCCGGAACCGTGTCCTTCAAATTTGCAGGCATGTCGTCTCGGCCAGTCGGAGATTCAGCTCCGACATAAGCCTCGAAACTGAATTGGGCTTTAGCGTTGAGGACAACACATGCTTGTTACGAAACTGACTAAGGAGCGGTATCACTCGCGTTCGAGAAGGTTCAAGATGGCGCGAAGCTCCTCGTGAAGATCGAGCAGTAGTTTCCGGTCCACACGCGATGGCGGTTTCGCCTTAGGCGATGGTTCGGGAGGCTGGGCGACCGTGGCGGCCGAGTGGGTGGCAGGGTGAGAAACAGCTGCGCCATTCTGTCCTGCTTGCTCGGCCAGATGCTTCCGGGCGCCAGCAATTGTAAATCCCTGCTCGTAAAGTAACCGTTTGATCTCGAAAACCGTGTCGATATCCTCACGGCGATACAACCGGTGCCCGCTTGGACTTTTCACGGGCTGGAGGGTGGGGAACTCCGATTCCCAGTAGCGCAAGACAAACGTCTTGGTCGCCGTCAGCCGGCTCACTTCCCCGATGCGGAAAAGCGGCTTTTCAGGAAGATCATGCGCTGCGTGGGCTGCGCTTGCCATGTCTTTTACGTATCCTAGGCCATTTTTTGTCTGTGTCAACGTATTGCTGTCACGACAACGCTCGACTGTCCGACACAAAAATCTAATCTTGGACCGCTAGCCGCAGGTGGCAATGTTTCACACAACGCGGAAAATCCCCGGTCCAAAAGCCTAAGAAATTGCATGCCCCAGTAACCATAAGGTAAACAGTATTCTAGCTCGATATTACGCTAACAACTCTATTATCTGTTACTTAGCAGCACACAGTTGCACCAAGACGGCTCTGGCATCGCAAATGCCATCCCTTTAAGCGGTAAACGTGTTGTCCAGTGGGTTGTATAGCGGCGCTCCATTTTGGTGCATGCCGACTGACGGTCCAGCGAGCATCAAAAGTGGGATGCGAAGCGTTGCTTATCGATCCAAGGAGGAATAAATGAAATTCTTACGCTTGGCGGCACTAAGCATCATTGCATTCGGGCTAATCCCGGCATCGGCGCCCGCGCAGACACAGTACCGCAATTCGGTTTGCGATGCGCGCCCGTCGGTTTCGTGGGTTAAAGCTCCGGAGCCTTCCAGCCTCGTTCTTCTCGGTACCGGTTTGATTGGTCTGATTGGAATAGCGAAGCGCAAGCTATTTCAATAAGCGAAGCGGTTCCAGCAAACTTCACGGTGGGGACGGTTCCCTCCCCGCCGCTGTCGCTTTGTACCCGTTTTCCCCGCTAGCGCCCCTGCGGCTCTTAGCTTCCTCCACCGCTGTCTCGCCCCGATTGCCAGGATTATCAAGTTCCGTTCAGGAGATCTCGTGCTGCACGAGCCGCATTTAACATCTCTTTCTATTCGCCTCGGGCGAAGCACAGCCAAAAGGTTTCTACCGGCTGCGGTGCCTCTCGCCGCCACGTTTTTCGCTGTGGCGCGGGGTGCGCTTCTCGCCATACGGGCGTTCGTCTCCATCGCCGTGCCCCCGGTCCTGCTTTTTCAGGCGCTGCGTAAAGCGGATAGGGCTCCCGGTAAAATCGAAGGCCGCGCGGAGCCGGTTTTCCAGGAAACGCTGATAGCTGAAGTGCAGAGGCTTGGTTTGATTAGTGAACAGCACGAAAGTGGGCGGAGCGGTGGCCGCCTGCGTCACGTAGTAGATTTTCACCTTGCGACTGGCGGGCGATGTCCCCCGATCGAGATCGACGTTGGCGAGCCAACGATTCAGCTCGCCCGTTGAAATCCGCCGGCGGCGCGCCTCGGCCACTCGATCAATTGTTGCGTAGAGTTTTTCCACGCGCTCGCCAGTAAGCGCGGAAAGAAAAACGATAGGCGCAAAGGGCAGAAACTTAAATTTTTCTCGCACTATCGGTTCGTAATCCGCGAGCAGTTTGCTGGGATTCGCACCCGCGCCTTTGCCGCCGTGCGCTTTCTCGCGAACGGCCTTTTCCCTCATCGCTTCCAGCGCCAAATCCCACTTGTTCATTGCCACAATCACCGAGCGCCCCGATTGCTCCGCATAGCTCGCGATCGTCGCGTCGTGCGAGGTAACTCCCACGGACGCATCCACTACGATCACCGCGATGTCCGCGCGCTCCAAATGTCTCCGCGCCATGATCACGCTTAACTTTTCAGCGATCAGCTTCGTTTTGCCCTTCCGCCTGATTCCCGCAGTATCGAGGAAGCGATACGATCGGCCGTGGCGTTCGACCACCGTATCCACAGCGTCGCGCGTCGTCCCCGGTTCCGGCGAGACGATTGATCGCTCGGCCCCTGCCAGTCGATTCAGCAGCGTCGATTTGCCCACATTCGGCCGCCCGATAATGGCAATGTTGATGTCCGGACGCCTTTCGGTTCCCTCACCTCGCGGAAAATCCTGTGTAAGCGAATCGAGCATCGTATCGATGCCGAAACCATGCTCCGCCGAGATCGGAAAAATCTCGTCGCCCAACTCGTAGAATTGCGCGGCGAGGTCCGCCTGGTTTGGCGAATCCACTTTGTTCACCGCCAGCACGGGCGGTTTGCCCGCGCGGCGAAGAAGTTGCGACAATTCCGCGTCCAACGGCAACGGCCCGGCGCGGCCGTCGACCACTTGCACCACGCGCGCGGCATTTTCAATCGCCATGTGCGCCTGCCGCAAGATCTCGCCGGGAATGCCGGCTCTTTCCTCCGGCACGATCCCGCCCGTGTCCACCACTTCAAACGCGCGGCCTTCCCAGTCCGCGGTCCCATAGATGCGGTCGCGCGTGATTCCTGGCTCGTTGGTGACGATCGAGCGCCGCGTCCCCGTCAGGCGGTTGAAGAGCGTGGATTTGCCCACGTTCGGGCGTCCCACGATCACAATGGAAGGAAGTCTTTGGGTCATCTCAGCGGCGCGCCAATTTCCGCTGCAGGTCGAGCCGCCGCGTGAGCAATCGATTCAAGTCCTCGGGCGCCGCCTTCGCCTCAATTTTTTTCTGCAATTCCGCTAGTTCCTGTTCATCGCGACGCCCCCGCAGCACATTCAGGCAGTTTTCCGCGGTTTCCCAGGTGGCCTCGCTCGGCGCCTCAAAAAGCACCTCGAATAGGAGTTCGCCGTCCTTTTTTTCTAGAGACGCGGCCAGCGCCGCCGGATCGGGTTCTTCGCCCACCTTCGAAATCAGAAGTTCCAGTATCTTTTCGCTAGCAAGGCCGCGGTGTAACGCGTCGGAAATAATTTCGCGCGCGAGCCGTTCTCGGAATTCCTCGCCTTCCATCAGCATGCGCATCAATTGTCGCTCCACCGGCTTGACAGCGGGCGCCAGCAATTCCACTTTTGGCTGAACTTCGGCGCGCCTTTCGACAGCCGCGCGCCGCAAGGCCTCGCGCAAGACCGGCTCGTCCACGCGCAATTCTGAAGCAATCCGCGTGGCCCATTCCGAACGCAGCAGCCGATCGGGAAGAAGTTTCACGTATGGCATCAAATAGTTCATCGCGGCAACTTTGCCGGAAGCCGTCGCCAGATCCATCCGCCGCGCGCGCCCGATCAGATAATCGAGATAGAGAGGGGCCTGCGCCAGCAATTTCTTGTACGCGTCGGCGCTCTGTTCGCGCAGGAACTTATCCGGATCAGCACCGCCCGGCAATGCCAGCACTCGAACGTCAAACTCCTTTTCGAGCAGCAATCCAATCGAGCGTTCTGTGGCCGCTTGTCCCGCGATATCGGGATCGTAGTTCACAACCACTCGCCGGGTGGCCCGCGACAGAAGCCTGATCTGCGGCTCCGCCAGACTGGTTCCGCAGCTTGCAACCACGTTTGCGAACCCCGCGAGCGCCACCGCGATGGCGTCCATATACCCTTCCACAAGGATCGCAAAATCGCTATGCCGCAACGATTCCTTGGCGCGGTCGAAATGATACAGCACGCCGCTCTTCAAGTAGATGGGCGTCTCGGGCGAATTCATGTATTTCGGCATGTCCTCGCCCATCGCGCGCCCGCCGAACGCGATCACCTTCCCGCCTTCGTTGGCGATCGGAAACATGACACGCCGGCGAAATCGATCGTAGAGGCGTCCGCCCTGATCTCGCGAGAAAAGCCCCGATACCTCGAGCAGCTTTTCGGAATATTTGGATTTGAGGCGGCGCAACAGCGCGTCTCCCGACGAAGGCGCCCATCCCAGGCCGAACCTTTCCATTCCCTCGCGATTCAGCCCGCGATCCTCAAGATATGCCGCCGCCACTTTTCCTTCCGCGGCCTCGTGCAGTTGCCGCGCGAAAAATGCCGCGGCCTCGCGGTGCATTTCCACCAGCGCGCCGCGTTGTTGATTTTCCATTCGCTCTTCCGGCGAACGCTCGCGCGGCTTGGGAATCGCGATCCCGCATTTTTCGGCCACGGTTCGTATAGCCTCGGGGAACGCGCACTTATCCAGCTCCATCACGAACTTGAAAACGTCGCCCCCCGCACCGCAGCCGAAGCAGTGATAAATCTGCCGCACCGGATGCACCGCGAACGACGGCGTCTTTTCCTGGTGAAACGGGCACAGCCCCGTGAAATTCTGCCCCGTCTTTTTCAGACGCACGTACTCGCCGATTACGCGGACGATATCCGCCTGCTGTTTCACCTTCTCCGCAAATGATCCCGCCTCAGCCATTTCCTCTTTCTCTTAGCACTGCGAGGTCACGATTGTAACTCAACGACCGTTATCGCCGTCCCGCCGCGGTCCTCCGTCTCCGCGTGAATCTTCTCTACCAGCGGATGCGTAGCGAGAAACTCCGCAAGGCCGCGCCGCAGCGCGCCAGTGCCATGCCCATGGATTATTCGGATACTCGGTTTTCCTGCCAGCGCCGCCTCGTCGAGAAACTTATCCACGCGCCCGGAAGCTTCCTCCACCGTGCAGCCGATCACATTGATTTCGCCTGCCGCTGGCTCGTCGCTCGGCTGCGCACGAACAGTGATCCCGAGTCGCCTGGCAGTTACGGCATCCGCCTTCGCCGGCGGCTCGTTCTCGATCCCAATAATATCCGCAAGCGGCACTTTCATCCGCAGAGGTCCCGCTTCCACCTCGGCCGTTCGGCCATCATGTCGCCGAAAAATCACCGCCTGCTTGAACGTTTTCAGGCGCACGCGCAAGCCCGCCGAAAGCAGCTCAGGCGAAACCGGAGTTTCTGGCGCCTTTGCGGAGGCACCCAGGTCCGCTTGCGACGTCGCCAGTGTTTCGACAATAGCCGCATCGGTTTCTGCCCGCGCTTCGGCGCCGATTTTAGCAAGCCGCCGCCCGCCCTGCTTTTCAAGCTGCGCCCGCAACGCGCGGTCTTTCACATCCTGTGTCACGCGCGCGATTTCGCTCTCCAGGCGTTTTAGCGTTTCGCGAAAGCTCTCCTCCAGTTCAGCGATGCGCTTTTTCTGCCGCTCCACCCATTCCGTTTGCAACTCGCGGCGCTCCGCCTGAAGCTGCGCGAGTTCCTCGCGCGTTTGACTTCTCACTTGCTCGATTTCGTCCCGGCTGCGATGCAGATAGGCGATCAAATCGCGTGCTTCGCGCGATTCGGGCGAAAGCCTGGCGCGCGCATGCTCCACCACTCGCTCCGGCAGCCCCAGCCGACGCGCAATTTCGATTCCGCTGGAGGTGCCCGGCACGCCAACGAGCAGCCTGAACGTCGGGCGCAAATTCTCCTCGTCGAATTCCATCGCGGCATTCACAATTCCAGACGTCGTCGAGGCGTAAGCCTTCAGCCGGTCGTGATGCGTGGTGGCGAATGTGAGCGCGCGCAGACTGCGAAATTCTTCCAGCAGCGCAACCGCCAGCGCAGCGCCCTCTTCGGGGGCCGTGCCCGTGCCCATCTCATCCACCAAAATGAGCGATCGCTCCGTCGCCCCTTCCAGCATCGATTTCAGATTCAGCATGTGCGCCGAAAATGTCGAAAGGTCCGCTGCAATCGATTGCTCGTCGCCGATGTCCACGAGCACTTTGTCGAAAATTGGTAGTTCGGCCGCGTCCGCAGCCACGGGAATTCCCGACTGCGCCGAAAGCGCGGCAAGGCCCACCGTCTTCAGGGAAACTGTTTTACCGCCCGTGTTCGGCCCGCTCACCACCATCACCGTCTCGTCGCCGCCCAATGCGAGCGATAGCGCCACAGCCTTACGGCCCTGCGGGCGCAGAGTGGCTTCGAGTACGGGATTGCGCGCCGCTTCAACCCGCAGCGAATTGCCGCTTGAAAACTGGGGCGCTACGCAATCAAATCTGCGAGCGAAGCGCGCCCGCGCAAAAGTAGAATCGAGATGCGCAATCTCAGAGGCCGCCGCTTCCAGCGGAACCTTCTCCGCGCGAACGCGCTCCGTCAGCTCCCCGAGGATACGCGCGATCTCGGCTGTTTCATCTTCTCCAAGTTGCACCAAACGATTATTCAGATCGATGGTATCGAGCGGCTCCACAAACACCGTCTGTCCCGTTCCGCTCGCTCCATGAACCACGCCGGGAACGCCTCGCCGGTCTGACGCCCGCACCGGAATCACAAAGCGGTCGTTCCGTAGCGTGATGTAGTCTTCGCCGGACGGTTCGCCGCGCGCGCGTAAAATTCCTTCGAGCGAGCGCTTGATTTTCTCGCGCGCTTGGAGGACATTCGCGCGAATACGTTCCAGTTGCGGTGAAGCGTCGTCGCTGATTTCGCCATTCGGCAACACGGCGCGCCGTATAGCCTGCGATAACGGACGGAAATCGCTGAGCGACGCTGCGCGTTCGCTCAGCAGGCGATATTTTGCGGCTTCGCTCTTGAACGTTTGCTTTGCGCCGCCGGCCACCTCTGCGAGCGAAACCACATCCAGCAGTTCCGCCGGAGATAGCACCGCGCCGGGAACTGCCAGCCGCGAAAACCAGTCTTCCGGATCACCCAGCGCGCGAAAACCAATTTCCGATCCCACGCGCAAATACGCGATGGCCTCCTGCAGCAGACGAAACTCCGCTTCCAGTGCTGCCGCATCCTGATGCGGCGCAAGCCCCTGAATCGCCCGCCGCCCCGGTGCGCAAGTCGTCTCGCGGCCGACGATTTCCTTCAGCCGATCAAATTCCAGTAATTCTTCTGCGGAGTGCGGCACGATGCCTCGTGGATAGATATAGAGATTGTAGCCCGGTTGCCAGTGGGAAATTCAGCGCGGGGAGGGATTGCGCTCAGAAGCGCCGGCGTGCGCGGCGCGCGTCTGAAAATGCGCGGCGAGGTAGTCGGCCGCATCCGCCGGAGAATTTGCCATATGCACCAGCGGTTCGTCGCGCTCACCCCAACGCGACACATGGCCCAGTTCTACTTCGCGCACGCGCTCGATGATCGGCTGCCAGAAATCGCCCAGCACCACCAGCGGTTTTCGTTTCATTGCGCCTTTGTTCAGCATTTCCCAGACCACCGCAAGCTCCACCAGCGTCCCGGTGCCGCCGGGGCACGCCACATATCCCTGCCCGCGTTCGACCAACTCGAACAGGCGCTTCTTCCAGGTCCGCACGCGAATTTCTTCCTCCACCCACCGGTTTGCGCGCGACTTGAAAAATTCCGCCGTCACCGCCAGCGTTCGCCCGCCACTTTCTTTCGCCCCGCGCGAGACCGCTTCCATCACTCCGCCGTAGCCGCCGCTACAGACTGCCAGGCCCTTCGCAGCCAGGGCCGCGCCCAGCGCCCGCGCCTCCGCGTAGTGCGCATGGCCCGCCACGGGGCGCGAACTTCCGAATACCGTTACGATCTCCATTTGCTTATCTTTTCTTCTTCTCCCGCGGCGCCGGGCCCAACATTTCCACCATCGCATTGGCGATCGCATCGATGGGAGCGGACGTGCCCGGTCCGCTGCGAGGATTGTTATTGTAGAAAATCGCAAATACCAGACGTTCGCCGCGCATCGTGGTCGCGTAACCCGATAGCGCGCGCGTGTGTTCGATCTCGCCTGTCTTCGCTTCGATCCGCCCGGACGCCGCCGTTTTGTTCATGCGGTATTGCAGCGTTCCGTCCGCGCCCGCTACCGGAAGCGACGAAATAAAATCCCGGCTCCACGGCTGCATCGCAGCATACCGCAGCAGCGTGACCATCGCGCGCGGCGTCACCAGATCCCCCAGCGAGAGCCCGGAGCCGTCGTTCAGCACAACATCGCCGTCCACGATGCCCGCCGCCTTCAAAAACGCTCGCTCCACTTGCAGCCCCGCAGCCGTCGAGCCCACGCCCGTTCGTTCACGCCCCACCGCGCGCAGCAGGAGCTCCGCGTGCAAATTCTGGCTCTCCTTATTCGTCACGCAAACGATTTGCGATATGGGCTGCGAAATGTGCTCCACCAAAATCGTGGCGTTCGCAGGTTCTGCCGACGATGGCGCCGTCACGTGTGGAATGATCGGCTCGCCCGATGGAGTGCTTTCGGGCGGCGGCGCGTGCTCGACCTGAACCCCGCCGGTAATTTTCACTCCGCGCGCTTCGAGCAATTGTTTCAGCGCAAGTGCGCTCGTCTCGGCAGGGTTGGTCATCGCAAGATCGAGCTTCACCGCCGATGCGTTCAGCGGAATTGTCCCACGCAGCAAAATGAACTTGGACCCCGGCTGCCGGACTACCGCAAATTCCGATTCGCCACCCGCTGGCCCCGTCGAAATTTCGTAACTCATCGTATCGATGGCGGCGTGTGGCTCAGTCAGAACGGTCGCCGGCTCGCCCATCCGAGGTCCCGGCTGCACTTCGATCGTAACCGTGTTGTCATTGAAATCGATCGCTGAGACGGGCGCGCCAAATTTGAAGAAAAGGTCGCCCACGGTCCACTCCGAAGGATATGGATCGTAGGGGAAATAACTGTCGTCCGCCACGATGTCTCCATCCACTTCCCGCAGCCCCTTGGAAACGGCTTGATCTACCATTTCCGCAAGCGGCTGTTCTGCCGGTCCCTCGTGTTCGACCCTGCCTGAAGACGGAAACTTACGATTCGAAATGTCAGGATCGCCGCGCCCGATCAGCTGCAAGTCTCCTGAAAGGTGCCCATCGCTGCGGAGCACTCCCCTGGATTCAAGCGTGGTGCGAATGCGGTAATCGGGACCAAGCGTGGCCAGCGCCAGGGCGGTCGTAAAGACTTTTGCATTCGACGCCGGCGCAAAGTAGTGATCGGAATTCAACTTGTAGAACGTCTCGCCCGTGTCCGCATCTACAATCAAGATTCCCCAATACGCTCTCGCTGCGTCGGATTTGCTCAGCACCGCCTCAACGCGCGCGTCAAACGCCGCCACGGCGCGCGCGGCGGAAGTCTGCGTCCGGGAGTTCGCACTGCCGGAGCTACGCGGCCGCCCGGCCGAAGCCATCGCCGCAAAAAGCGCAGCCACCCCTAGAACAGCGCCGGCAATCGAAGCCCTGCGTGTGAGCCCCAGTTTGCGGATTGAGAATCGATGCATTGTAGCGAGGTCACTTTAGAGACAGCCCCAGTCTCAACTCAACTCCAGCGCCATCTTGAGCGCATAATCTAACTCAGCCAGCCGCGACTTCGCGAGAGCCCCAAGATAATTTGTCAACTCTGACTTGCGCACACTCACAAGGTTGTCGCACATGATCCAACTCGAATGCTTGAGTCCTTCGTCAGGTCCGATCGCGATTTGGGTCGAAAGCCCTTCTCCCTTGCTGAAGACAGGCGCACAAATAACTGTCGAAAAGCGCGAGTCGATGAGCGTTTGGCGGCTTACGATCACAAAAGCGCGGTATTGCCTCGGATCCCCACCCGGTTTGAATACACGGTAGACTTCGCCACGCCTCATGAATGTCTTTCACCGAAGGACTTCACTCTTCTGGCGCCTGGTATTCGAGTATTTCGGAAACTTCAGAGTTCAAACGGTCCGCGGCGGCGTTGATGCGCTCCAAATCCCGGGCGTGGACAGCTTGACGGCCTCGTTCCTCGAAGTAATCGCGAAGAGCCTGCTCGATGACGGCAGAGCGGGATAGCTTCGAGCCCGCCACGCGGTCCACCTTCGCCAATATGTCGGGCGATAGTGTGATGGAAGTCTTCTCTTTCATACCACTACTATACTACTCCAAGCCCCTTTCCGCCCAGATTGCGAATTCTGTCTACAACTGAATCTTCGAGAAACAGTAGCTCCCGATCGCGAGCAAAATCCCCGTCAAGATGCTCAGCACCACAAAATCCGTCACTAGGCTGAACGCGAACGCATGTCCTAGCGACCCGCGCAGCCCGTCCACGCCATACGTCAGCGGATTCAGCTTTAGTGCCGTCTGCATGAATTTCGGCAGGCTTTGCACTGGAAACAGCGCGCTTGAGAAAAAGAAAAGCGGCATCACCAGAAAATTCATAATTAGCGGGAAACCCTGCATGTCCTGCAGCACCGAACCGAATACCGTCCCCATCGACGTAAAGAATAGCGCGATCAAAAACATGAACACGATCCCGGCAGGCACCAGCAGCGCACTGTGAACGCGAAAGCCGGCGATCATGCAGATCCCCAGCATCACCGCGCCCTGCGCCATCGCCACAATCGCACCGCCCAGCGTCCTCCCGAAAACGATCTCCAGACGCGAAACCGGCGCCACCAGCGTTTCCTTCAAAAAACCGAATTGCCGGTCCCAGATAATCTCGATCCCCGAAAAAACCGCGTTGAATAGAATCGCCATCGCGACGATTCCCGGCGCGAGGAAATTAAAATAGCTCCCGCCGCCCGCTTTCGCGAACATCGAACCGAACCCAAATCCCAGCGCCACGAGGAAAAGAAGCGGCTGTCCCAGCGAGCCGATGATCCGTGCTGGCGAACGCATGTACCTCTTGAGCTGCCTCATACAAAGTATGTAGATGGCTTTCATCGCCGCCCTCCTCCTCGCCAGGCCCTGCCCATCGTCCGCATGCGGTCAATGGCGTTGGCTTCCTCTTCGCGAATGGCGTGTCCCGTAAGTGCGATGAACGCGTCTTCCAGCGTCGCGCTTCCGGTGTTGGTTTTTAGCTCCGATGGCGTCCCTTGCGACACGATTTTCCCGTGATCGATCACCGCCACATTCGCCGCAACGCGATCGGCCTCTTCCATGTAATGCGTGGTGAAAAATACCGTCACATTTTCTTCCTTGCTCAATTGCTGGATGTAGCTCCAGATGTGATTGCGCGTCTGCGGGTCGAGTCCGATCGTCGGCTCGTCGAGAAAAAGAATCCGCGGCTTGTGCAACAGCGCCCGCGCCACTTCCAGCCGCCGCTTCATCCCTCCGGAATATTCCTTCACGAAATTCTTTTTCCGGTCGGACAGCCCCACGAACTCCACCAGCATGTCGATACGCTTCAGCCGCTCCGTGCGCGGCACGCCGTACAAAATTCCGTGCAAATCCATATTTTCAAACGCCGTCAACTCGTCGTCGAGGCTGGGGTCCTGAAAAACGATTCCAAACGAACGCCGCACCTGCTTTTGCTCGCGCGTCGGATCGTGCCCGTTTACTCGAATCGATCCGCTGGTCGGATCGAGCACCGTCGTCAGCATCTTGATTGTGGTCGTCTTTCCCGCACCGTTGGGCCCGAGAAAACCAAATATCCTCCCTTCCGGCACCGTGAACGCAATGTGATTTACCGCACAAAAATCCCCGTAATTCTTCACCAGATCGTTCACAACGATCATTTCGCCCATTCGTCTTTTTTCCCCATGGTCCAGGCTGGCTGCACACCGAAAAAGCGGCGAGATAGGATACGATGTGTCCGAGCTCTCAATCAATCAAGATATAGCCCGCCCGGAAGCAGAACTTTTCTGCTTTGCCTCCCCCATGCGGTATATTCGCCCAGGGACATTCTCGATGAATTTCACCCGGAGAAGCGTGCAAACGTGACCACAGTGCGAGAAGCAACCTACCAGGTCCTGCGCGACCTCAACATGAATCGCATTTTCGGCAATCCCGGTTCGAGCGAACTCCCCTTTCTCAAGGACATGCCCGCAGACTTCCAATACATTCTGGGTTTGCATGAGCGGACCGCGGCCGGAATGGCCCTCGGCTACGCAATGGCCACCAATGAAGCCGCCTTCGTTAATCTGCACTCTATCGCCAGCGCCGGCAACGGCCTTTCCGCCATCATTGACGCGTATGCTTCTCGCACGCCGCTGGTTCTCACCACCGGCCAGCAAGATCGCCGCCAGATTTTAGCCGAGCCTTTTCTTGTAAGCCGCGCCGTCGAAGTCGTGAAACCCTACGTCAAATGGGCCTACGAGCCTCTTCGTCCAGAAGACGTTCCGCCCGCAATCGCACGCGGCTATCACCTCGCCATGCAACCGCCACGCGGTCCGGTTTTCATCTCCATCCCCATGGATGATTGGAACAAGCCTTGCGAACCGGTTGCCACACGCAAGGTGACGCAAACGGTTTTACCGGAAACTTCGGCGCTCGACGAAGCGGTGCGCGCGATCGACGCGAGCAAGAAACTCGCGCTGGTCACCGGTGCGCAGATCGAAGAAGACGGCGCTTGGCGGGATGTAATCGCCCTCACGGAGCGCCTGAACGCCGACGTCTACGCCGAGCCTATCGCCTCGCGCTGGGCATTCCCTCGCTCGCACCGCCTTTTTCGCGGCGGCTTGTTGCCCGCGCAAAAACCTCTCGCAGCGCAGCTCGCCGCTTATGACACTGTTGTCGTCCTCGGCGCGCCCGTTTTTCTCTATTACGCTTTCGTTCCCGGCGACACCATTGCGCCCGGCACAAAGCTGTTTCAGATCACGAATTCCCCGCAGGATGCCGCCGCCGCTCTCGCCGGCACGACCATCGTCGGCAACATTGCCGCTGCCGCGCAATACATCGCCGGCCGGGTAAAGTCGCTCGAACGCAGCATGCCCACGCGCACCAAAGAACCCGAACCCAATCCCGAGCATCCCATGACCACCGCTTTCGTCTTCCATACCTTGAACAAACTCCTGCCCCGCGACGCAATCATCGCCGAGGAGTGCCCCTCCTCGAAAGGCGACCTCGATCGCTACCTCGCTCTCGACGAGCCTGGCTCCTTCTATTCCGTGCGCACCGGAATTTTGGGTTTTGCTTTGCCGGCTGCGGTGGGACTGCAATTAGCTCGTCCCAACAGGCGCGTGGTCTGTGCGGTCGGTGACGGCTCGGCGCAATATTCGATTCAAGCGTTATGGTCGGCAGTGCAACAGAAAGCGCCAGTAGTTTTTCTCGTCATCTGCAACGGAAATTATTCCGCGCTGAAGGGTTTTCGCGATTTCACGCAGGTCGGGAAAAATGTCCCCGGCATCGACATTCCTGGAATCGACGTCGTCAAAATCGCTCAAGGCTACGGGATGCACGCGCGCGCCGTCGATCGCCCCGAAGATCTCGAACCCGCTCTAAAATGCGCTTTCGCATCGCACGAGCCAATCCTCATCAGCGTTAACGTCCGACAAGGCGGCCAGAAAACCATGGGCATGGACCAATCGGTTAATCCGCCAAATTACGGATAACCCGCGAGGGCATTTAGACGTCGAAGAAAACCGTTTCCTTCGGCCCGCTCAGATGTATCTCGTGCCGCCAGGTTCCAGGTCGTCCCGCGACCTGCCGAGCCATCAGCGTCACTCGACGCGCCTTCGGCACCAACGCGAGTACAGGACATTCCTCGTTTCCGGCGTCGCCCGAAAAATAGATTCGCGTCACCAGATGTTTCATCACGCCGCGGGTGAAGACGCCCACCTCCAGATGCGGCGCCTGCAGAGCGCCGCGCGGCCCCGGCACGCGGCCCGGCTTGATCGTTTCGAATTCGCATTCACCGTTCGCGTCCGTGATTTGGCGGCCGAATCCCACGAACCCGGGATCGATCGGTTTCGCCTGGGTGTCGGCGGGATGGTTGTATTTTCCCTCCGCGTTGGCCTGCCAGATTTCAATCAGCGTGTCCGCCACGCACTTGCCGTCGCGGTCAAACACCGCGCAGACGAGCTTCACGCGCTCGCCTTTCGCGTCCGGCGGCGCGATGGACCGGATGGAATTTGCGCCATTCACCGTGATGCCGAAATACGGTCCCACGGTGTGCCACGGTGTCGGTTCCAGCCGCCAGCCGGCCTTACTCCTTGCGCTCAAAAGGAGTGCTCTCCCTTCCGCGCACCACGATGTCGTACCGGAATGCGAGCGCCCACCCGGGCTCAGTGCGGTTGATTTCGAAGCGGGCAATCATCCGCTGTCGCGCACGGTCGTCGCGAACGGAATTGAAAATCGGATCGAACGGAAAAAGCGGATCGCCCGGAAAATACATCTGCGTGACGAGCCGCGTCGCAAAAGCGGTCCCGTACAGCGAAAAATGAATGTGCGCTGGCCGCCAAGCGTTGGGATGATTTTCCCAGGGATACGGTCCCGGCTTGATGGTGACGAAGCGATAATCGCCGTGCGCGCCCGTCAAAGTGCGGCCCGCGCCGGAAAAATTCGGATCGAGCGGCGCGTGATGCTGGTCGATTCTGTGCCGATACCGCCCGGCGGCATTGCACTGCCACAATTCGATCAGCGTGTTGGGGACAGGACGGCCGTTGTCGTCGAGCACCCGCCCGCTGACCGTGATTCGCTCACCTAACGGCTCGCCTTCATGCTGGCGCGTGAGATCGTTGTCCGTCTCTCGGATCGCGTCGTGGCCAAATACGGGACCGGTCACCTCCGAAAGCGTTTGCGGCAGGACAACCAGCGGCTTTCGCGGCGCGCGAGCAATCGTCAAACGATACGGCGGATACAAATACGGCGGCTGCGAATTCCGTGGATACCGCCGATAGGGCTTGACGATCAGCGCTTTTGCAGATTTGCTGGACGAACTCGATGAGCGGCGTGCGATGGGAAACTCCCGTGAACGCGCCTCATTATGCATCCTGCGGGCAGGGGTCATCAAGCCGCGAGGGCTTTGCGCAGCCGCTCAAATGTGGTCGAAAGCTCTTCCGGTTCCACGCGCGTTTCGCCCGCCACCGTCATGAAATTTGTGTCTCCCGTCCATCGTGGAAGCACGTGCAGATGAAGATGCCCCGTGATTCCAGCGCCCGCCGCGCGCCCCAGATTCATTCCCAGGTTGTATCCTTCCGGATGGTAGGTCTTTCCGAGGGCCACTTGGACGCGCTGCGCGATCCGCATCATTTCCGCAAGCGTATCCGCCTCCGCGGCTGCAAGTTCGGCCACATGTGCGTAAGGGACCACCATCACGTGACCGCTGGTGTAGGGATAGCGATTGAGAATTACGAAATTCTTGGCGCCGCGCAGAACCACCAGCGTGCGGGCATCGTCATTCGCGGCCACTGCCTCGCAAAAAATGCAGCCCTCGTCCTTCGTGGCATCGGCGATATAGCGATATCGCCAGGGCGTCCACAAATAATCCATTTCCGCTTAGTCCCGCGCGCCGTGGGACTCGGAAGCGGCTCCCGCCGCGCTCTGGTTATTGACGTAGTCCTTCAGTTCCTTGCTGGGTTTGAAGAAGGGAATTTTTTTGGCGGGCACTTCCACCTTGGCGCCCGTCTTGGGATTGCGCCCGGTGCGCCCGCGGCGTTCGCGCGTCCGGAAGCTGCCGAAGCCGCGAATTTCGATTTTGTCATCGGCCTGCAACGCCGTGATGATGCTCTCGAAAATCGTCTCGACCACGGCCTCGGATTCCTTGCGCGGCAGTTCGGTGATCCGCGTCACTTCCTCCACCAAATCCGCCTTGGTCATGGTGTGTTCCGTGTTTCCGCGCTCTTCCGCAGCCTCAGCCATCTTAGGGGGCCTCCTCTCACGATTGTCGTTCTGCACGGGCCGTTTGTGCTGGGCCAAAGCGCCACACAATCTTTGGATACCATCAATTCACGGCTAGGTAAACGTTTTTTCGAGCCGCAGGCTTATCTCGGCGGACGATCCAGCAATTCCCTACGATGACGACTGCCGCTTCGCCATGATGGCGTCGCCGATCGTGGCATTGGGCGATGATTTTGACGAGCGGAAAGTTTGAATCTCGTGCCGCTCGGCTTGCTTCTGCGCGGCCCGATAGCTCAGGCTGATCTTGCGCTGTTCCGGTTCCAGCCGGAGGATCTTAAAGTCGTATTCCTGCCCCGGCGCGAGCAACGAACTGCCGCGCCCATCGCGCGAAGCTCTAGCTTTATCCCGTTCTCCTTTTGGCCGGCGCTCCTCGATCTCCGAAATGTGGCAGAGCCCTTCGATGCCTTCCGCCAGTTCCACGAACGCGCCAAAATCCGCGGTCCGCGCCACTTTCCCCTTCAAAATTTCGCCGATTTTGTGCGCGCTGAACCAATCCGCCCAAATGTCGTGCACCTGCTTGACGCCCAACGACAACCGGCGGTTCTGCGGATCCAGCTTCAGCACCTTCGCCTCAACCACTTCCCCTTTCTTGAATTTCTCGCTGGGATGCTTGACACGCTCCGTCCAGCTCACGTCGCTGATGTGGATCAGCCCTTCCATGCCCTCCTCGAGTTCCACGAACGCGCCGAACTCCGCCAGGTTGCGGATGCGCCCGCTCACGATTGCTCCGACAGGATATTTTTGAGCCGCTTCTTGCCAGGGATCTGGCAACGTCTGTTTCAGCCCCAGGGAAATGCGCCGCAACTCGGGTTTTACGTCCAGCACCACCACCTCTACTTCGTCGCCTACTTTCAAAATCTTCGAGGGATGCTTGGTGTGCTTCGACCAGCTCATTTCGCTGACGTGTACCAATCCCTCTACCGCCGGCTCTAGCTGCACGAACGCGCCGTAATCCGTTACCGCCACCACTTTTCCGTGCACGCGCGTTCCCGCCGCGTATTTCTCCGGCACCGTGGCCCACGGATCGGGGAGAAGTTGCTTCCGACCCAGCGAAATGCGCCCCTTCTCTTTATCGAACTTCAGGATCTGAACCTGAATTTCATCGCCCGCCTTTACCACGGACGACGGGTGCGGGGCGCGCCCCCACGCCAGATCGCTCACATGCAGCAGTCCGTCCAACCCGCCCAAGTCGATGAATACACCGTAGTCGGTCACATTCTTCACGTGCCCGGTGACCACCGTGCCTTCGACCAGCGTCTCGGCCAGCGAATCACGCTTGGCCTTCTGTTCTTCCTCTAGAATGGCGCGCCGGCTGACCACCACATTCCCGCGCTTGCGGTTCAGCTTCAGCACGCGAATTTCGATCTCGCGATCCTTCCAGCCTTCCAGATCGTGCACGGGACGAAGCTCGATCTGCGAAGCAGGCAGAAAGGCGCGTACGCCGATGTCGACCACCAAACCGCCCTTGATCCTCTCCACCGTTTTTGCCGTCAAGTTGGCGTGCTCACGGTAGGATTTCTCGATGCGCTCCCACACCCGCCGCCGGTGCGCGCGCGCGTACGAGAGCAGCACGTATCCGTCCTTGCGCTCGTGCAAGCGCTCCACTTCAATCGTCTGCCCAGACCCGAATTCAATGGGGTTGCCAGAATCGAGAAATTCCTGCGCGGGAACCAGGCCCTCAAACTTTCCGCCGACGTCCACAACCACACCCGCATCCGTCACTGCTAGCACGCGCCCATCGAATATTTCGCCTTCGCCGGCCGGCTGCGGAACCGAAAATTGGTCCAGCAGTTGGTCCATTGTTTCGGTCGGTTCGGTCGGTTCGTTTGTTTCGGTAGCTTCGGTTGTCTCGACCGGCGCGCCCTTTTCGGCCGTAAGGTCCGTCTCGCTTGCGGCGGCTTCCGCTGCGGCTTCACCAGCAACGGCCGCGGCTTCACCAGCAACGGCCGCGCCAGCGTCATCCCGCGAAACGGAATCCGAATGCGCGCCAGGCTCGCTGCCAACGAAATCGGAGACAGGCGCAACCGGATTTGGCGGCTCTTGGGCGCGCGCAACGGCGGTGGCAGCGCCGGACGCGCTCTGCGGCTGCGCAGCCGGTGCGGGCGCTGCGGCAAAATTATTCGCCGCAGCTTCTCCGTTCGGGGGTTCGGGAGCCGATGGCTCCGGCTTGTGGTCGGTTTCGGGTGACATGGAAAGCGGCCTCCGTACGGATTCGTGCCCTGTTTACTGAGTCTGCGACCTCAGTCACTCCACCCAGCCGGGGGCTAGAGCAAAGAAGGGGATTGAGCGCCACGTAACGGCGCTGCATCGCAGAAATCATACGCGCCGCGTTTGCGCATTGTCAACAAAACGGCGCGTGCCGTCTTAACTTCGTTCAAAGTTTGTGCGGGGTACAATTTATCGCCAGGTGCGCCCGCGAGAACCAGGCTCACCTTGAACGGATGGGCCGATGCCAAGATACTTCGCTGCGATAACGATTTTATTGCTGCTTGGAATGGTAGTGGCTCGAGTCCTGCTGATGAAGCGCAAAGGGATAAAAGCCATGCATTTCGGCGAGATTGACAAAAAGGATTTCCTCATCCCGCCGCTTGCCCTTCTTTACTTTTATATCGTATTTGCCGCCGCATTTGATTTACCGGGCGTAGGCAAGCAAGAATTCTTTCACTCCGGAGCAGTCTCCTGGCTCGGGGTGCTTATCTGTCTGGCGGGATTGACTTTCTTATTTCTGAGTCTTGTTTCTTTTGGGAAGAGTTTCCGTGTTGGCATTGATCCCGACCGCCCAGATAAACTCGTAACCACCGGCATTTTTGCTTTTAGCCGCAATCCCATTTACGTGGCATTTGCATTCGTCCTGCTTGGCCAATTCCTGGTGTTCTCGAATTGGATCCTCTTGGTCTATCTGGTTGCCGCCACCGTGTTGTTCCACCGGCAGGTATTGCGTGAAGAAGAATTTCTCAAAAAGCAGTACGGCCGGCAATATTCGGAGTATTCCGAGCGAGTGAGGCGGTATCTCTAGGCTGGGCAGGTCGAAAAACCGAGAACGCCGCCGGCGATTCGCAATGGTTTGCCCGCGTCCGCTCGCTCATTGCAGCCGGGGCCGCAATTCTTCTGCGAATTGATCGATTTGCCCCAGCGGCATAATGGAAATATCCTGCGCTCGAAGCGTCTCAACAATGAATCGGTGCCGGGAATTTTCCGGCGACGGCTCGGCGTTGGTCACGGCCGTAAAAATCGAATTCGGCATCCGCGCGCGGATGGATTCGGCAGTATACGCAAGCACCTTGGATTGCGACACGTCCCGGTCCAGCGCGATGGCGTGCAGGTAGCCGCGTGTGCCGTTGTAGCGGTAGCCGTAATCCAGCTTCAGTGGATCGCCGGGGTGCGTGAATTCTTCCACCGGCACGCGGTGCTCGAGTTTTCCCAGGATGCGCCGCCGCCGGAATACGTCCTCCATGCGAGCGCGCATCCAGTTCCTCACGTTCTGCCCGATCCCGCGCGCCGCCGGCGGAGCGGCCACATGTTCCCGAAAAAGCCGCGCCAGCTCTGCGTCGAAGTTTTCGGCTAGCAAGCCTCGCGCAGGGCTGAATTGCAACGCGTTTGAAAGTGTGCTGTCAAGTTTCTCCACGTAGGTTCCCAGTTCAGATGGAGCCGCGCGCAGACGCGCGTCGAATTCCGCGGGCAGCGCCCGCAGCAGCGCCTCGTCGGCGCCCGGATGCAATCTTCGCACCCGCGCCATTTCGGACTCCTCCTCGATCACTTGGATGGCCAGCCTCCTTGGGAGTCGTCCGGAGTTGCCGCCCTGCTCCTCCTGGCCCTCCTCCAACAGCACGCCGATGTTCACCCACTCATCGCGAACCAGATTCGGCGTGTACCGCAGGATCCGGTAGCGCAGCATGTTCCGAGTTTCATCCGCCATGGCTACCTCCAGTTGGGAAAGGGCTGTGCCGAGGATTTCCAGGCTGAGACGATCAATTCGCGCACTCGCTTACGCCTGCGCAACAATTGCTCGGCCATCGTTTCCAAGGCGTCGCGCTCAGAGCCGCACCACTCCGGCGGAATCTGGCTCAGCGCTTCGTCCACAATTTCCTCGGATATTTTACCCTCCACGCGCGCGAGCCACGGATCGAACGCTTCGATTCCCCGAACCGACTCGTACACGCGGTGCCGCGCGTACAATCCCCGTAGCGGTGCGTCGGGAAAATTCCATTCGCCGGCGTTGAAGCAGAATCCTTGGTCGATCATTTCCGCGCGGTACCGCGACGCGCCCTTGTCGCGCAAAAAAATTGCCTGCCTGCCGTTGGTGTTGCAGGTCCACTTGTCGAACACTAGCATCCCGCAAAAATCCGCAAGGTTCACTACGTCGCGAAGCTGCTCGTCCGGCAGGAAATCGTACACCACCGTCTCCGCTGGTGCGCCGGGATAGCGCGAACCGAATTGCAGCCCTGCGCGGCACCGCAGTCTCCCGCGTCCCAGTTGGATTACAAGATCCTCGGTCTGCTCGATCAGGCTCTCGCGCACCTGCACCACCGCCGCCACCGGCGTCGGTAGCCCCATCCTGGCCGCCAGTCTCGTCCCCAGCAATTCGTTCGCCAGGATCCTCACTCCCTGCGGGTTGTTCTGAAATTTCACCACATAATACGCCTCGTCCGAACACCGCATCAGATGCGATTGCGCGCCTCCCCGCATTCTTCGGATCTGCTCAAGTGCCAGCGGCATCGCGCGGTATGCTAGCTACACGCACACACTCGCGGCAAGCGGAACATTTCCCAAACAGGAAAATACGACGGAATCCGAACGATACTAGGAAAACGACGTGTGTGGATCTGGTACAGGAATTGCGGCCGCGCTTCAACGCGAGATCAGCCACCGCTAAACACGAGACCGATCCCGCGATATCCGCTGCTCACTCGAAAAGCTAACTTAACGCCGCCGACGCTTGCCGCTTTTCTTGCCAGCCTTCTTCTTCGCTTTGGACTTTGGCTTGGCTTTCGATTTTGCTTTCTTCTTAGCCTTAGCCTTTTTCGCCGGCTTTTTCTTGGCCGGTTTTCGCGCCGGGGCTCGCTCGCTCCTTACCGGCCTCGCGGGCGCACCCTCATCGTCATCTTCTTCGACGATTACTTCCTCAATCTCTTCAACTACCTCGGGTACCTGCTCTTGTCCTTCTTCGTCTTCTTCAAAGGCGGGCAGTTCGTCCTCTTCCTCGTCATCCTGCATGTTCGCGTGAAACATTCGATCCTCCGTGGGGGTGGCGGGCTTGCCCGCGCGCTTATGCCTAAGAGCCGCTTATAAACGCAGTCTCGGAACTTTGTCAAGGCGCAATGGGCCAAATACGACGCGCCCTGCACAAAAGCTGGCTTGAACCAATGTTTTGAGTTACCCTCTGCGCCTAAGCGCTGTCTGCTTGGGATGCTCTTCAAAACGTATAGCGCCGCCGTGTTTGGAATCGATGCCTACCTCGTCGAGGTCGAGGTAGACGTAGGACCGGGCCAAGCAGGCATCTTCAACGTCGTGGGCTTGCCCGATAATGCCGTCCGCGAGAGCCGCGAACGCATCAAGGCTGCCCTGCGTAATTGCGGCTTCGATTACCCTTCTTTTCAGACAGTTACGGTCAATCTGGCCCCCGCCGACATCCGCAAGGAAGGCTCCGCCTTTGACCTTCCCATGGCTCTCGGCCTACTCGGCTGCCAAGGCACATTCTTCGGCAAGGCGTTGGACTCTTACGTCTTCCTCGGCGAGCTCTCCCTCGACGGTGGCGTTCGCTCCGTCCGAGGAGCCCTTTCTGCGGCCCTGGCCGCGCGCGAGCGCGGCATCCAGAACCTCGTCGTCCCCGAAGCCAACGCCCGAGAGGCCGCCGTGGTCGAGGGCACCCGCGTGTTCGCCATCAAATCGCTTCCCCAGGCCGTCGATCTACTCAACTCCCCCGAGTCCTTCCAGCCCGTTGACGTGGACACTTCCCGCATGCTCACTGAAGCCAGCCAGTACGCCGCCGACCTTCGCGACGTACGCGGCCAAATGGCCGCCAAGCGCGCTCTCGAAGTTTCCTGCGCCGGCAGCCACAACATTCTGCTCATCGGCCCGCCGGGCGCTGGAAAGACAATGCTCGCCAAGCGCATTCCCACCATCCTGCCGCCGATGTCTCTCGAAGAAGCCATCGAAACCACGCGTATCCACAGCGTTGCCGGACTTCTCGAAGACTCGCGTGGCCTCGTGGGCACGCGCCCTTTTCGCTCTCCGCACCACACCATCAGTGACGCCGGCCTCATCGGCGGCGGCGCGATCCCGCGCCCCGGAGAAGTCTCCCTCGGCCACAATGGCGTGCTCTTCCTCGACGAGCTCCCCGAATTCCAGCGCAATGTCCTCGAAGTCATGCGCCAGCCTCTTGAGGACGGTTGCGTCACCATCGCACGTGCTGCCGTTTCCGTCAGCTTTCCTTCGCGCTTCATGCTCGCCGCCGCGATGAATCCCTGTCCCTGCGGCTTCTTTGGTGACGCCACCCGCGAATGCCACTGCTCCCCGCCTCAAATTCAGCGCTACGTCTCCAAAATTTCCGGCCCGCTTCTCGATCGCATCGATATCCACATCGAAGTCCCCGCCGTGAAATATAAAGAGCTGCGCGGTAATGCCGAAATCGAAAGCTCGGCCAGCGTTCGCGAACGCGTGCTAAAAGCGCGCAAAATCCAACTCGATCGTTACAAGAACGAAAAGAATCTCTACGCCAACGCCCAGATGCCTCCCAAAATGATCCGCAACCATTGCGCCATTTCATCAGACGGCGAGCGCCTGCTTGAAACCGCGATCCAACGCCTCGGCCTTTCCGCCCGCGCGCACGACCGCATCCTCAAAGTCGCTCGCACCATCGCCGATCTGGAAGCCGCTCCCTCGATCGAACCCAAGCACCTCAGCGAAGCCATCCAGTACCGCACCCTCGACCGCACCTACTGGGCCTAGCGGCCTTCGTAGCGCCTCTTGTGGAGTGCGGCGGCTCGCCCGCCGCCGTTTGCCGGCCGGGCTTGCCGGGAGTGCTCCTCGCATCAACCCGGGAACGCCGCTCCGATTTATCGGGGTCGAATTTCCTTTTTCCCTTCCAACGCCAGCAAGCGCGCTTTCGCCTCAAGCCCGCCCGCAAATCCTGTCAATTTGCCCGTAGAACCGATAACGCGGTGGCAGGGCGCGATAATGGAAATCGGATTTTTCCCGATGGCCGCGCCCACGGCGCGCACTGCTTTGGGGTTCTTGATCTGTTTCGCAATTTGCCCGTAACTCAAGGTCTCCGCGAAAGGAATCCTCAGCAGCGCCGCCCAAACCTTCTTCTGAAATTCGGTCCCTTTGAAATCCAGTTTCAGCGAAAACGATTTCCGCTTTCCGAAAAAATAATCGTTTAGCTGGCGTTCCGCTTCGACGAGCACGGGATGATTTTTGTCTTCTGAAACTGGTGATAGCCGGACGCGCTGCGGATTATCCTTTTCCCAAAGAATTCCCGCCAAACCTTTGTCGCTTGCGACGAGCTTCAGTTCGCCGACAGGCGATTTCATGGTTTTATACACGTAGGTCATTTTTCTTTCTCCTTTGCAGGTGAGCTAATGATTCCGATTCGGCGTGGCGCCTCCACAAGTGCAGCACCGCATAAGAACGCCATGGCCGCCAGGCTTGCGACATTTCTTCGGCCTTTTTCGCCGTCACGCCGCCCAGGCTGTTGAGGACGGCGATATCCTCTTTTGGAAAAGCGTCCGGCCAGCGCAACGCCCTCATGGCGATGTAATGCGCCGTCCACGGGCCGATGCCGGGCAGTTCCGCCAGGCGCTCTATGGTTGCGTTTGGGTTGTGATGGCTGCCGCTGTCGAGCGACAAGTCGCCGAAAACATGTGCCTGCGCCAGCGCAATAATACTTTTGCACCGCGCGCGCACAATGCCGTGCTTAGCAAGATCATCCACGCTAGTCTTCGCGATTTTCGCCGCCGACGGCGCCAAATAGCCTAATTCCGGGAATGGAGTAACGATCGGTTCGCAAAATGCCTCCGCCAGCCGACAAGCAATTGCCGTTGCACCTTTCAGCGTCACTTGTTGCCCAAGTATTGCCCTCAGGCCCGTCTCAAAGCCGTTAAACGCGCCCGGCACTCGCGTGCCAGGATTTGCTGCGATCAGCGGACGTAAAATTTCGTCCTTGCGCAGCTGCCTGTTAATAATATCGGGACGCGCGTTCACATCGAACAAGTCTCGTACCCGCCTCAAAAGCGCCGGCAAGACGGGACTCAGACTGTGAGTAAATTCCACCATCAGCGCATTTTCCTTCCTCGCCTGCGTGACTTTAATCCAACCCTTGTGCTCTTCCAACCGCACGGTCCGGGCATAAAAACTGTCCGTCACCAATTCCACTCCTTTCAATTCGCGCGCTTTCAGGAAAACCAGGATCCCCGGCCAATCGTACGGCTGCCGATACGAAAGTTGCAGCGTTGACGTATCGCTGCGGGTAACGACGCTCGCATCATCCACCGTTTTTTTCCGCAGGCGTGAGGGCGCCATGCCGTACCGCGCGCTAAACGCGTCGTTGAAGCGGCGCAGGCTCGAAAACCCGCTCGCGAACGCAATCTCCGTAACCGGCAAACCGGTTTCAGTTAGCAATTGTTTGGCGAGCAACAAACGGCGCGTCAGAATCAACTGAATCGGTGATACGCCCAATTCCTTTTTGATAATGCGACGGATTTGCCGCGAACTCAGTTCAAATTGGTCGGCAACAGCCTCAAGTCCGGCATCGTCGTCCATCGCCCCTTCTTCAATGCGCTGCACCATCAAATGCGCGATACGCTGGGAATCGTCCACCGGCGCGTTGCCGGGAGCCAGTTCAGGACGGCACCGCAGGCACGGACGAAAACCTTCTTGTTCGGCAGCCTGTGGACTGCCGAAAAACCTGCAATTGGCTCTCTTAGGCGTTTTCGCGGGGCAAATCGGGCGGCAGTAGACGCCAGTAGAAGTCACACCTACGAAGAAAATGCCGTCAAAGCGCGGGTCGTGAGCTGCCAGCGCCCGATACAGCCTCGTATGGTTTTCTCGTGTCACGGACCGAATACTAGGAGGTTTTGTCTTCGCATTCTAGCCGTTTTCGGACATCGTCACAATCCCATTTCGATGTCCGAAAAAGGCTAGGATCGCATTCCGATCGCGCCTGCGAGTAGAACAGAACGAGTAGGAACAGAAACAGAGGGAGATTCGCCTTCGCGGGCCTACTTCTTACCGCTTTTTATTTTCTCGGTCCGGCCTTTCGGCGTTTCCGTGCCGGCGAACGCCGCGCGACGTTGCGCGTCACGAACTTGTGCGCCATACCCAGCAAGTCCCGCAACACGTCGGGGCTAACGCAAGACAGCCGAACCAACACCATGCTGTAACCCACGTAGTGGTCAGTCACATAGTAAACATCGGGTTGCTCAGCAAGCAGAGCGGCGCGATCGTCGAAATCAACCCGCACCGCAAGCGAACCCGGTTCGGCCGAGCGATTAACGGGGATACACGCCAGAAGTTTTCCGTGCACCTTGAGGGCTGGGACCCCGTGCATCGTGCTGTACTCCACGTCGGGCAACGCGAGTCCGATCTTCCGCACGGTCTCGAAGTCGATTGTCCTTCTCGGCATCCTTGTGTTTGCCGTCGTAGAGGCACAGCCTGCTGTGCCCGGCAAACATCCTTGGCAATACTTCGGCCATCCCTCTCGTCCCCCGGATCGGTCGTTCACCTCCGTCAAAGAGATCTGCGAGGGTGGCAGCGGCATATTCCTTTTACCAATTCGAAACGTTGCCCGGCGAAGCGGTTACCGGCCCTGGAATCTTTCGATGATCGAGGCTTCAACCTCCGCCTTGTCCAGGTACTCCTTAGCCTTCGCGCCATCCTGTTGTTGCAACGCGTCCTGCGCCCTCCCGAGATCGGTCTTCATCAGCTGTTCGGCGGTGGCGATGTCTCCGCGCAACCCATATCCTTGAGCGGCTTGCGCGCGCCGCAGCGTATCCAAGCCGTCGGAAATCGCAGCCGCGCGACTCGTGAGCTGATCGAATTGCTTCTCCGAGTCCTTGAGTTCGGCGGCTCTGCGGTCCGCCTCTTCGTTGGCTTTCTGTTGAGCTTCTCGGTCGGCCTTCTCCTCCTCTTCGTTCGCCTTGCTCTGCGTGTCTTGGCTCGCCTTGGTGGCACTGCGATCCGCTCGGGCGGGCGCAGCAGCCGGAGCAGCCAGCGACGCCGGTGCAGGCAAAGCAGCCGCAGGCGCCGGCACTGCAGCAGAGTCAGGTGTCGGAGTCGCAGGCGCATCAGCGGCCGCAGGCGTCACAGGGGTCGCCGCATCCGGAGGCGGGGCCGCGTCTGGGGGTTGAGCTGTCCGTTGCGTCTCAGATTGTGGCGCGGTCGAGCGCGACCCGGCGTGCGTCTTGATCACACGCGGTACATAAAAACCCCCGGCGACGAGCATGCCAACCACAAGGATTCCGCCTAGAGCCATGTAAGCGCCTCGGTGAGTGCTCCGCGCCGCGGCTTGCGATTCCGCCGCGGCAACCACCGCCATCGGAACCGTCATCTGCACCGGAACTTGCGGCGCGGAAACGGCCGGCGTGACCTGGACCTGCGGAGCGCGCACCGCCGGAGTGGGACTGACTGTCACCGCCGCTCCAGCAGGGAACACGCTTCGCAGCGCGGCCGCGAATGCTTCTGCCGTCTGGAAGCGGTCTGGCGGGTTCTTGGCCATGGCCATCAGAATGATGTCGCTTAGTCCCTTCGGCAAATCCGGACGCACGGCAATGGGCGGTTGCGGCGTCTCTTGCAGATGCGCGGACATCACCGAATAATTGCTGTGCCCCCGGAACGGCAATTTACCCGTCACCATTTCGTAGAGCGATACGCCCATCGAATACAAATCGGAGCGCTGGTCAACCGGTTCGCAGCGTACCTGCTCGGGAGACATGTAATTCATCGATCCCAGCGTCGCTCCCGTGGACGTCATCCCAGCTTCATCGTTCGGACGGGCGATGCCGAAGTCCATCAGCTTCACCACGCCTTGCGAAGTCAGCATCATGTTCGCGGGCTTCACGTCGCGATGGATCACGTTCAACTTGTGCGCATAGCTCAATGCGCTAAGCACTTGATCGGTGTACTTCGCCGCGTCCGCGGGCGGAGTCGGTCCTCGTAGCACCCGCGAGGCCAGCGTCACACCGTCCACGTACTCCATCATCATCACCAGTTGATTGTCCAAAGTCAGCGCGGTATTCAGCTTGGCAATGTTCGGATGGTCCAGACTGGCGAGCAACTTGATTTCGCGAAGGAACCTGTCGGCCAACTCCTTTTGCACGGCAAGGTTCGCCAAAAGAACTTTCATCGCCTCCACGCGGTCGGAAATCACGTTCCGTACCTTGTAGACCTTGCCCATTCCTCCGGCGCCGAGTACTCCAAGAATTTCGTAGTCTCCTATCCGCTGTCCGGGGACAAAATCGTCGCTCATTGAGGAACTCCTTTTGGGGGGGACGTATCGGCGGATTCTACCTGCTACGCACGCTGCGAGCAACACATTCCAACCGGGGGTAGTGGGGTGTTTTGAATCTAGCCTACGTGCTTAAGTTGTCGCCGCAGGGTTTCCACGGTCAGGCCGACTAGAGCGTACGTCGCAGCATTCGCAAGAAGAACCCAATAAAGTTTAATGGGATAGAAACTAAGAAACGCAATCGGGCAGGTTAGACGAACTACAGTCCACATCGGCTCGGCTGAAGTAGTTATCGATAGGTGGGTGTGCAGAAGGAAATAAAACGCCCAGAAGGTCGCAACCAGAAAGCCCGCACTCGCCCACATACCAACTCGGTATTTCATGCCGCCATTCCTGCTCTTTTCTGATCCAATAGTCTCACCAGTTCCTCCAAACTCCAAACGTGATCGGTCAATCCAGCTTCCAGGAGGGCCACGTCGGTGGCCACGACCAGCCCCTTTTCCCGTCGTCGATTCGCCTTGCTCTTCGGTTGCAGCCACGCTAGTTAAAGCCGCGAACGTGCGCCATGAAGACGGTGGAGCAATGCATCGTATTGCGATATAATTATCTCCGTGGCGGCGCGCTCTTCAAACAAGCATTTGGCAGAGGGAGATTCTTTTCAGGAAACGGTTCGCCATCTTGCCTCGTTTCGTTACGCACTGCGCAAATTCCTGCGCTTCAGCGAACAGGCTGCCAGGAGATGCGGCGTCACGCCGCAGCAGCATCAGTTGCTGCTTGGCATCGCCGGCTATACCAGCCGCCAGAAAGCTACCATCTCCGAACTGGCTGAGTTTCTGCAGGAGCGCCATAACTCCGTCGTGGAACTCGCCGATCGAGCCGCGGGGCGCGGACTGGTCCGCAAGGTTCACGATACCCGCGATCGACGCTACGTCTTCGTCTCGTTGACATCACGCGGCGAGCAAGTCCTTTCAAGACTCGCCAGACTCCACGAGCAGGAAATCGTGCGCCTGCAGGCCGGCCTTTTGAAACCCGCCAGTCACGGCCGATCTCGATACGCGGGAGGACAGGCCTTTAGCAAGAGGCATTGAGCCGAGCAGCGCACAAAATATCGCCACCGTAAAGCGGCACCGTCGTCCAAAACCAATTACTCAACTGAGGAAACTAGAAGACGAAATGCCGAACAGCACGAGATGGGCCTCGAAGTATCCGATGCTCCGCAAGTACTTGCCGCTCGTTCACGAGGACCTCGGCGCAACGTACTCGCGGAACCTGCACAAGTGGCTTCTGATCGCCCCCATCATCGGAGTTGCTACCGGCTTAGTGGTTACCGCCGTCGCTGTAGTTATCCTCAGAAAGCTTTGGCCCGCCGTGTTCGGCTACTACCTTCAACACCACTGGGCCATCGTGCCGGGAGTCGTCTTCGGCTTTGTCGTCACAGGCCTCATCATGCAGTTTCTGACGCCCGATCCCGACGAACATTCCACGGAAGAAATCGTTCGCTCCTACCACAATCATCAGGGCGATATTGATATGCAGCCGTTTCTTCCCAAACTTCTCGCGGCCGTCACCACCGTGGGATTCGGAGGCAGCGCCGCTCTCGAGGGACCCAGCATCTACGGCGGCGGCGCGATTGGCTCGTGGTTGTGGGCCAAGATGAGGCGCTTCAATTTGGAGCCGCGCGACCGGCGCATCATGCTCATCAGCGGTGCGGCGGCGGGAATGGCGGCTGTATTTCGCGCGCCTCTAACGGGCTTGGTTTTTGCACTCGAAATGCCCTACAAAGATGACCTCGCGCACGAAGCGCTCCTGCCTTCTCTCATCGCGTCGGTGGTCTCCTACGTCACCCTCGCTTTCTTCCTCGGCGCAAAACCTCTTTTTGACTTTAACAGCGCCACGTCGTTTACCGGCCGCGACCTCGTTTGGTGCGCCCTCCTGGGAGTGGCCATCGGTCTCATAGCCATGACGTTTTCTATTACCTTCCGGCGCGCCCGTGACTTCGTAGTCAAATGGGCCGTCCCCCACTGGGCGAAACTTGCCGTGGGCGGCTTATTAACTGGTTTGTGTGGGCTAGCTTTTGTTCTGATCTTCAAGGATTCGCTCGTGCCTCTTGGCCCGAACTACGAGGCGGTAGGTTTAATCCTCGATACGCAACACACCCCGTTCGAACTGATCGTTTTCGGCGTCCTCAAGTTGGGCGCAACTATTTTTTCACTCGCCTCAGGCGGCGTAAGCGCCATGTTCGTACCGCTGTTCCTTACGGGCGGGTCTTTCGGAACCGCCTTCGGCCAATTGGCGGTTCACAGTTCTTCCGTCGAACTCTATGCGGCAGTTGGCATGGCCGCCTTTATTTCTGCCGGTTATAAGACGCCGCTGGCCGCCGCCGTCTTCGTCGCGGAGGCCACCGGGGGTCACGCTTTCATCATACCTGCGCTGATTGGATCGGCCGTGGCGTACGCCGTCTCTGGCGATTCGTCCGTTTCAGGCGACCAGCATTTGCACGAAGGCGTCAGAGTGCAGGAACTCAGGGACATCAAGGTCAGTGAATTCATGCAACGAAACGTAATTTCAGTGCAGGGCTCTCTGAGTCTGCGGGAATTCGCGGATGTCATCTCCCCCCACTACCGCCACACGAACTTTCCCGTCCTCGAGGGTCACCGCATCATCGGCATGGTTCCGTCATGGTCGCTCACTCGCATCCCCGCGGAAAAGTGGGCGAGGACTACTGTGTCAGACATTACTGAACGCAAAGTCATGCGAGTCCCTCCGGATTGTGACGCGATGGAGGCCCTGCGCTTGCTGCTAAGGGAGCGAGTACACCCCTTGCTCTTGGTGACTTCCACCGGCGGAAAATTGGAAGGCATCGTCACGAAAACGGACATCTTGGAGGCATTGAAAACCCGCGGCGAAGAGGTATTGGAATCGGCTGATGAAACGGTCTGACTGCGTTTCCGGCAAATGATTCCGTAGGAGTTCACCAATGCTCGATTCTCCACTCTCCGAAACTGAGACCTCGCCAAGATCAAAACTCCCGGGAACAGGCAACTTCGGCGTGGCGCTGGAGCCGGAGGTAATCAAAATCTCGGGCTATGCGCTTCTGGTTGGCGTTATTGGCGGCCTCGTTGCCGAAGGCCTGCTCAAACTAATTTATTTCTTCACCAACGTGTGCTTCTACGGGAAGTTCTCGTTTGCGATCACCAGCCCCGCGCATAATCATCTCGGCCTTTGGGTGATATTCATCCCCACGCTCGGCGGCCTCCTCGTGGGGACGATGGTTTATTACTTGGAGCCCACACTCAAGGGCCATGGCATCCCGGAAGCAATGGAAGCGGTGTTGTTCAGCCATAGCAGGATGCGGCTTCGCGTGGCATTCCTGAAGCCGCTGGCGACCGCTCTTGCTATCGGAACGGGCGGCCCCTTTGGCGCGGAAGGTCCCATCATTCAGACCGGTGCTGCCTTCGGTTCGCTTTTCGGTCAGGCGGTCGGCCTCACCCCGTACTATCGACGCGTTTTGCTCGCCGCTGGCGCAGCGGCTGGAATGGCGGCAACCTTTACCGCGCCTCTGGCGGGAATTCTGGTGGCCATCGAACTGCTGCTTTTCGAATTTCGCGCTCGCTCCTTCATTCCGGTCGCTCTCGCAGCAGCCATCGCCACCGGAGTGCGCATTCACTTCGCGGGATGGGCGCCTCTATTCCCTACCGCGGCCTATAAGCTCACCGGCTTCAATGAGCTGTGGCTGTTTGGCGTCATGGGCATTCTGATGGGCATCGTCGGCATCGCCATGATCCGCGCGCTCTTCTGGATCGAGGATCTCTTCGATAATCTCCCATTCAAACGCGCGCTGATCTGGTCGCCGGCCATTGGTGCCGCGATTCTAGGTGCGATTGGATACTTCTATCCGCAAGTTTTCGGCACGGGTTACGACACCATCCGCGACATGCTGAATAATCGCCTCTCGCCGGCGGACCTTCTCGGCGTCTCCGTCGCCAAGTTCTGGGCTCTTGTCATCTCCCTCGGCTCGGGAACCACTGGCGGCGTGTTTGCTCCGTCCCTGATTGTCGGAGGCGGCATCGGCGGAGCCTACGCCATCGCCTGCCAGCATCTCTTTCCGCATCTCGTCAGCAATCCCGCGTTCTACGCCCTGGTGGCCATGGCCGCGGTGTTTGGAGGTATTGCGCGCGCCCCATTCACAAGCATCGTGTTTCTGTTCGAGCTTAGCCACAATCCAAATTCACTCCTTCCGCTGATCGTCTGCGTCATGGTTGCCGACGGATTTGTGCGTCTCTTCAGCCGCGATTCCATCATGACCGGCAAGCTCGTAAAGCGAGGCCTCATTGTGCTTCAGGATTACTCCGTGCCTGTGCTCATGCGGGCGCGCATCGACCAGGTCATGCGCAAACAATTTACCGTGATGGAGGCCGACACCGAGCTCCGCACTGTCCTGCAGAAATCTACGCCGGAAAACGTCGAACTCTTACCCGTCGTAGAAAAAGACGGAACGCTCCTGGGCATCGTCGAGCCTCACGACATGCTGAAAACCGACACGCAAGACCACCATTTCACCATGCGCGAGCTTGCTCGCCAGGACTACATCCGCGCTTATCCGGGTGATTTGGTTGACCGCGTGAACCGCGAAATGCTGCTCAAGAATGTCGAAAATGTCGTCGTCGTCGAATCTTACGCGAGCCCCAAGCCTATTGGCATCGCTCGCGCCAACGACATCCTGCAACTGCGCCGCTGGCTGATGGAAGAAGAAACCCGCGAAAAGCCGCTCGAGCGCAATGGGCCCGCATGAAGAACTCCAGTTGTAGGAGCTCAGTCTGCTGTCACATCGGCACTTGCAGTCGTAGGGCATGTTCATGCCCGGCAAACATGCTTGGCTCGGTGTGAGCCATTCGCCTCAATCATGTGGAGTGCGGGAGCTTGCTCCCGCTGTTTGCCACTCGGGGCTTGCCCGGGCGTGCTCCTCCCATTGACGTAGGTAGGTCGCTTAGCTAAGCCTCAGCATCGCTCGCCTACGTCGAGCCGCGTGACCGATGCTCGTCCAGCACCGCAGGCAGACATGTCGAAGGTTATCTAGCGCGCCGAGCTCAGCCTCGTTTTATCGGCTTGGTCCGTTACCCGTGTCTGGTCCGTGATCCAATTCACTTCCCAGGTCTTTCCTCCATCATCCGAAAATGACTGTTCAAAATGCGGCGAGTTCGTGGCCATGTTCGTCCAGACGTATCGAATCAATATGGTCTTGCCGTCGATCGTATCCTGAGCGAAAAACTCGCCGCGTCCATTTTTGAATTCTCCCACCTGAGGTGGATCCAGCTTGCCGTTCTTGCTGTTAGCCCAATAGAGCCTCCACTGGTGCGATTGAGGATCATACGTCCGCAAAGTCAGCCCTTCGATGTGGCCCGATGGGCCATCGAGTTCGATCGTGTCCATTTGCGCTCGGCCGTCCCAAATCTTGTAGCAAGCTCCCGTGCCCTCCGATTCGACCCACGTTTTCGAGCCTGTCAGGGGATGCGGTATGAGCTTCACGTGAAATTTCCATTGACCAATCAAGGAATCAAAATCGTGCTGTCCGTCGCGCTCCGCGGCCTGTTGCGTGCTTGTTTTCGATGCTGCTGAATTTTGCTGCGCCACTCCCGCGGGAGTCAGCGCGAACACCAGCAAGCTGCCCGCGAGCAGATACGTCCAAACCCTTTTAGATGCGTACATAGAGTCCCTCCGTAGCCTTTCGGCACAAAGAAGGTATCCCGCTTCGTGGCCTGCCAAAATAGCCACTTTCGTGTGATACGATATAGCCACTTCGCTCGAAGGCCGCGTCGAATGAAACGAGTCTCCGCAAGTTTCCTGCCGCCGATTGCACTGGATTCCCGTGGCAACACTCCCATCTACCGCCAGTTATACGACTGGTTTCGCCACGCCATTTTCAACGGCCAATTGCGCCCCGGACAACGCGTGCCTTCAACGCGGAGCCTCGCGGCCGAACTCAAGGTTTCGCGCATACCCGTTTCAAGCGCCTATGAGCAATTGCATGGCGAAGGTTATTTCGAGACGTTGGTTGGCTCTGGCACACGCGTGGCCGCCTCGATTCCCACCGAGACGTTGAAGCTCGCCGCCGTAAAACTATCGGAGGCGTCGCGACCAAACTCTCGCAGCAAAACTCGGCGCAGCATCTCGCGTCGCGTAGCACTGATGCGCGTGCCGCCGCAAACTTGGCCCAATAGTCTCGGCGCATTCCGCGTCAGCCTCCCGGCTCTCGAGCATTTTCCGACGGGAATCTGGTCGAAGCTCGTGAATCGCCATTTGCGAAACCAGACCAGGCAGTTGATGGCCTATGGCGACGCCAAGGGATACATGCCCTTCCGCGAAGCGATCGCCGAATATTTGGGCGCGGTTCGTGCCGTGCGTTGCGCGCCATCGCAGATCCTGATAACCACCGGTTCGCAGCAGGGCATACAACTCGCGGCGCAAGTTTTGCTGAATCCCAATGAACGAGTATGGTTCGAAGAACCCGGTTACCCCGGAGCGCGCCAGGCTTTGCTCGCGGCTGGAGTCGATTTGATTCCCGTGCCCGTCGATAAGGGCGGACTGAACGTAGCCGAAGGAATTCGCCGCGCTCCAGATGCTCGCGCTGCGTACATCACGCCGTCGCACCAATATCCTTTGGGTCTAACCATGGACGCCGCTCGGCGCATGCTCCTCCTCAATTGGGCGGCTCGCAGCGGCGCTTGGATTATCGAAGATGATTACGATAGCGAATACAGGTTTGGAGGCCGCCCCATTCCCTCGCTGCAGGGTTTGGACAACAGTGGCCGCGTAATTTACGTGGGCACGTTCAGCAAAGTAATGTTTCCCGCGCTGCGCCTCGGCTATGTCGCTGTCCCCAAGGATTTGGTGGACGCATTCGCCATCGCGCGCGACGCCAGCGACCAATTTTCATCCACTCTCTACCAAGCCGTGATGGCGGATTTCATCCGCGAAGGGCACTTCGCGCGCCACATCCGCAGAATGCGCGTCCTGTATATGCAGCGGCGAACTGCTCTCGTCGAAGCAATCCAGAAATATATCGGTGACAAACTCGAGGTCATCGGCGCCGAAGCGGGTATGCACTTGGTCGCTCTGCTGCCGCCGGGCGTCAACGATGTCACCATTTCGAAAAAGGCCGCCGAGATGGGAATCTCGGTGATGCCTTTGTCCTCCTGCTACGCCAAACCGCCCGCGCGCCGCGGCTTGATTCTCGGCTATGGCGGCACCGATGCCCGCCAAATTCACGACGCAGTGCGCAAACTCAGCACAGTATCTTGTAGCGCCGGCGTCCCGCCGGCTCTTTTCTTCGCCTTTGCATTTGTAGGGGCATCACATGGCATGCCCGGCAAACATGCTTGGCTACCTGCCCGCCATTCGCCTCGCGTGAACGGGCACCTCATGTGGAGTGCGGGAGCTTGCTCCCGCTGTTTGCCGTCCGGGCTTGCCCGGACGTGCTCCTCGCATCAGCCTCGAAACGCCCATCCCACCGATTCGAGCCGCTTGCATTTCGAGCACGTCGACCCGGAGCAGGAAACCGAGCCCCGATGCTCGCTGAGCCTTTCCTCTTTCCGGTTCAATTTATCGGACGGCTTACTCCGCACTTCGGATCGCCTGCGCCCCTTCTGTAGCTGGAGCTCGAGCCATGTGGACGGCTCTCGCGGGCCACAGTTCCGCGATCCACTGAACCGCGAAAGCGAACGGAATCGCCACGATCACGTCGATGAAGTAGTGCTCGCCGCCCGCCACAGTTGCGAAACCATGAGCGCCGCATACACGATAAAAATCCCGCGCCAGCGCTTGTCCGATAGATTCAGCGTCAACAGCAGCGCCCAAGTGAAGTGCATCGAGGGCACGCAGTTACGCGGATGAATCCATGCCACCGGAAACGCTGCCCCGGCGTGAGGAAACGTGTGGAAGGCGTATGCTGGTCCAGCGGCCGGAAAGAGCAGGTACAATGGGAAAGCCAACAGTGGCCCGATTACTGCCGCGCGTAACATCAGCTTCGACCGCTCCAGCACCCAGGCGCAAGCCATCATGAGCGGCAGGGATTTGTATACGCTTGCAACGCCCAGCCAGCATCCATGCGCGACTAGCCAGCGAGTCATAGCGAAACCATCAAGCCCAAAAGCTAGATCGATTGAGCGCAACGATCCGTCTATCGTCGCAGGGCGCAACCATCCAGTAGCTGCCCCAATGGGAAGCAGGAGCACGATAAAGCTCGGAATCGCTGCGCCCACGCAGAAATCCTCGAGCTTGTCTTTCGTCCCGCGAAGGAACGAGGCCGTCACAATCAAGGCAAATCCCGCCATCCCGCAGGACAGCATCGTCTAGGCTCCTTTTCTACTTTCCATTTTCAAAGCACTTCCGGGGCCGAACGGCAACGGGTCCGTTGCCGCTTCCTCTTGCTGGCCCTCGGCCAGCCGCCCTTTTTGCCGTTCTTCCTGGCCGCAGCGGACTTGCTCTCACTTTTGACCGATGCCCCGAGTTTTCCCAGCAGCCTACTCCACACCTGGGATCGCCTGCGCCCCTTCTATGACTGGAACTCGAGATCTTGGCCCACTGGCACCTCTCCACACATTTCGCCGTCCTACTCCGCCAAGGCCACGGCAGGAGCCGGCACGGCCGCGGTGGCCTGTTCCCGAGAATAGGTTGTCCGGTGGCCGAGTCTGATGATCGGCTTCTCGAAGTACTCCCACGATAACTTACATACGCCCATCGTGAGCGCAAGCCCGACCGCCGCGGCGGCCACGCCCCTGTCCCGCATTGCCGGCAGAACGGAGAGAGCCACGACGAAAGCGATCGAATGAAACAGGTACACCCCATACGAGATGTTTCCGAGACCTCTCAGCCATCGACCCTGCAAGAAAGCCGCGACTCGGGGCTCCGTCAGGGACGCGATGATGACGCACGCGAATAGGAGAGCGAAGCAATCGTAGAGCCCAAGATTTGTCAGCAAGTTGTCACGCGATTCGAAAAGGAACGAAACCAGGCACCCCGCAGACAGGATCTCGATCGCGGTCCAGAGCTGCTGCCGTCGCGCTCGAACTTTCTCGATCGCTGCGGGCTGGCGCATGAGCCAAGCTGTCGCCACTCCGATAAGCAGTGAGTCCATCCGGCAAGGTAACAGAACCATCGTGGCCATCCCGGAGTTGCGGCTCGAGACAAAGAATGCCACGCGGAAAAGCGGCGATGCGACGATTCCCCCGAGTAAAACTTTTGGCAAATGGCGTGGCTTAACGAAATAGATCACCGCCGGAAGAGTGACATAGAATTGCTCTTCGACGGCGAGCGACCAACTCGGATGAACGGTGCCGCCGGCCGCGGTATTGTGGGCAGCCATCCAGAAATTCTGAAGGAACAGAAAGCACAGGTGCCAGGGAACCAGGATAGGCCAGTGCCGCGAGACGAGCGCCGCGGCCGCAAGAAATGCACCGTACAGCGGAAAAATTCGGCAGATCCGGCGCATATAAAAAGCCCGGAAATAGTTGGTCGAATCTCTGGCCTCGAGGAGAATGCGACCGATCAAAAAACCGGACAGCACGAAGAAGAGGTCAACTCCCGACCAGCCGAGACTGAAGGTCCAGAAAAGCGGGCGGAAGATCCACGGAGCGCCGTACTGATTAGCGAAGGCCAGATAGTGGAAGGCCAGGACCAGCGCGATCGCCACGCCGCGCAGGCCGTCGAGCTGAGGAATTCTCTTCTGTAGATTGGCGTTCACGATTTCCATGGACGTCAGTCCGCGGACGCCGAGCCGCTCTGGCCTTCGATAGGCGCGAGCAACGAGGGCGTCGATCGGGAGCGCCAGAGTTTTCTCCAGATTAGGAATGGAAGGAACAGCGCCTGCTCGACCGTCCGCACGCGCTCGCCGGAAACTAGGCCGGTGGCGGGATATTCGCCTCTTCGCGGAGCATAGTAAGTGCCGAAAATCACGTCCCACAAAGGGAAGAACGCGGCGAAATTCCTGTCGAGGTGCTCTTCAAACCTGGAATGGTGAATCCGATGACTCTGCGGCGTCGCTACAAGCCAACTGAAGCGACCGAGACCGAACCTGAAGTTCATGTGATTCGTAAACTGGATGAGACTCAGGAGCCACGCTATGACCGCGATTGTGATGATCGGAGGACGAAGAAGAAGCAACAGCGGTGCATCCACGAAGACGACCTGCAACGGCGTTTCCAGCCAGTGATGCCTCACGCTTGTCGTGACGTTCACATGTTCGTCGGCGTGATGTAGGGCATGTTCCGCCCATAGCCATTTCGTACCGTGCTGAAGACGATGAAGCCAATAGTAGAAGAAATCCCTCGTCGCGAGCCAATAGAAAGACAGTCCAAACGCTTTTGCGACGTTCCCCCCGTCGGCGAACGCGGAAATTCGTCCAGGAGCGTGCATGAGCAGGGAAGCCAAAACAAGAAGTGCTAGGTTTTGGATGAACACAAAGAAAAAACCTACCGTGCAATTCAGCAGGAGTCCGCGACCGTCGATCAGCTTTTCGACCGGGAGGAGCTGCTCGATGGCGAACACAAGTACGAATAGCCAAAACATCGCCCAAATCTGTCCCGCTAGAGCACCGAGAATATGCATCAGGCCCTCCCCGAATCTCGTTTGCGCTGATCCGATGCACTTCGGGGGCCGAATGGAAACGGACTCACAGTCCTTTACCATTTGCTGCAAACAAAGCCACTTGCGGATGATTTTAGTCCAATTGCTCCACCGCGACGGACAGACGGGTGGCAGAGGCGTGCACGTATCTCTGCCTGGTGACAATCGAGCGATGCCGCGCAGATCCTCGACCGTGTGATCGACGCCGCCCTTGCCAACCTGACGCAACGGTGTGCCGCAAGTCATGCCAGTGGAAATCCTCGATGTGTCGCCAGTCGGCCGAGCATCTTCCGCCTCCAACGTCCGCCGTCTGCGGAGGGTGCTACAATCCGCCCGCGTCTAACCGCCATTTCGAAGGAGGTCTCTGTGAAGCTTTTCACTAAAGTTGCCCTTGCTATAATCGCAGTCTTGCTCGTGGCTGCTGGTCTGTCTTCCGCGCGCCCCGATAGTGGCTATCATCTTTTGAAAATCTACAAGTTTCCCGCCGCGCCGGGCAGCACCATGGAATATTTTGACTACGTCACGGTCGATCCAGTGGCCCGACGCGTTTATTTATCTCGCGGCACGGCTGTCGAAGTGATGAACGCTGATACGGGCGCGCTGGTCGGCTACATCCCCGGATTCAAACGACAGCATGGAGTTGCTCTCGCCCCCGGATTCAATCGCGGCTTCATCAGCGACGGAGAACTCGCCCAGGTGACTATCTTCGATCTGAAAACCCTGAAGACTTTGGGCCAAGTCAAAGCCGACCCTGATACCGATTGCGTCGTTTACGATCCCGTAACGAAGCGCGTCTTTTCCATGAATGGCGATAGCAGTAGCTCTACCGTGATCGACGCCAAAACCGGCAGCGTCATCAAAACGATTGCTCTCGGCGGCTCTCCCGAATTCGCGGTTGCGGACGGAAAAGGAATGATCTACGCGAATCTTGCCGATAAGAATCAGGTGGCCGCGATTGACGCCCGCACCCTTGAAGTCAAATCCAAGTGGTCCACGGCCCCCTCAGGAGGTTCTACCGCTCTGGCCATCGACCGCGAACACCGGCGTCTCTTCAGCTCGGGCCGCAATCCGCAAATGCTCGTGGTGATGGACGCGGACAACGGGAAAATCATTCAGTCGTTTCCCATCTCCACCGGGACGGACGCCGCCGCCTACGATCCCGAAACCAAGATGATCTACGTCTCCACTTTCGCCGGAAACATACATGTATTTCACGAAGACTCGCCCGATCAATACAGTGTAGTCGACACCATAAAGACCCAACTCGGCGCTAAAACTATGGACCTCGACGCGAAGACACACGATCTTTTCGTAGACACAGCGGATTTTGCTCCGGCCGGTGCCCCCACCGCTGGCCGCCCGCGTCCCCGTCCCCGCGCCGTCCCTGGTACGTTCCGTGTCCTGGTCTACGGCCCCTAGCCGGTTTCGGACTGCGCAAGGAACGCCGGAATAATAATGTCTGGCACTGCGCTAGGTCATGTTGCTATCTACTTGCATTGGCCGCGCCCGTGGTGGGTAATCGGAAACTATGACAAATGAGAATTCCTCTTTCCCACCGCTCGCTCGGGGACATAAAGTGAGTGGGCCCAACACGCATTTGCACTTCCGAACAGGAGGAATCATGGGCATGAACCGACGGGGTTGGATCGCGTTAGTCGGTTGCGTGTTCGCCATGACGATCTTCGCCTGGGCGCAGACCAGAAAACCCGGCCTGTGGGCGCTGACCTCGACCACGACCTGGCAACAGTCTCCTTACCCTGCGGGCATGGGCGGTTCCCCTCCCGGTGCCGGCGCGCACACCACCGACGTTTGCTTCACGCAAGACCAGATTGACAAGTACGGGGCCATCATTCCACCAATGAGCTCCGACTGTCACCTCACCAACCTTGTCAAAAAGGCCAAAAGCATGACCGCCAACATGGTCTGCACCGGGAGGATGAGCGGCCACGCGAGCTTGGAGTCCTCGTGGTCCGACGATCAGCACGCCACGGGCAAGATGCACTTTGTCGGATCGATTGCGGTTGGACCAAGCAGCAAACCGATGGAATGGACGACCGCCTCCAGCTCGGTCTACAAAGCGGCAGATTGCGGCTCCGTGAAGCCATATCCCCTCATGCCGGTTAAGTAAGCCTAGGCCCTAGTCGATTTTGAATTGCGCAAAAAAACGCCGGAAAAACGTTCGTTACTGCGCTGCTATCTACTTGCATTGGCCCATTCACGGTTTTTCTGTTACTACTCACCAGGCCAAGCTACCATGCGCCGCATACAGCTCCTCGAACTCCATGAACAATCCTGGTTCCCGTCATCTCTTCGCGATGAAGTCACAGATGCGCTTCAGTTCGGCTTAAACGCCTTGAGGGCCTATGCGCCCATAGCCCCGCTGCTCCAAACTGCGTTTGACGCCACGCAAAGCCGATCGATTGTCGATCTGTGTTCAGGCGGCGGAGGACCCTGGCTGCACCTTTGTCGAAAGCTCCACGGCCACCTAGAGCCCTTTTACATTTTCCTCACCGATAAATATCCAAACCTCGCGGCATTCGAACTTGTCGGGGCAGCCTCCGGAAATCGTGTCGCTTTCCATCGGGACTCGGTTGACCCGAGGAACGTTCCTCGTGAATTGACCGGATTTCGAACGATGTTCTCCTCGTTCCATCATTTTCCGCGCGATCAGGCTCGCGTCATACTCCAAAATGCCGTCGACGCCGGTCAAGGCATCGGCATATTTGAAATAACCAAGCGCGCTCCGTCGGCGATAGCCTTGATGTTTCCATGGGCATTCACGGCATTGCTCTTCGCTCCGTTGATCCGTCCCTTCCGTTGGTCGCGGTTGTTCTGGACATACGTGATCCCACTAATTCCCTTCGTCTTGCTCTTCGACGGAGTCGTGTCTTGCCTTCGTACTTATACTCCGGAGGAATTGCGTGAAATCGTCGAAAAACTGGCGGCAATCGAATATCAGTGGAAGGTAGGCGTGCACTCGGCCGCCGCCGCTCAAGTGCCGATTACGTATCTGATCGGCTACCCTCCGCCACACTTGTGATCTGGAAGTGCCCCTCAGCAAAAAGGGCGATTCGGCCCAGAAGTTCAGTACCAGCCTACTGTTAAATTCCCCCGATTCCCAACCGGTCAATAGATTGACGCCATCCGCCGCGCTATGATACCCATACTCAGCATGTTGAGGTCCCTGTGACTCCAACGACTCCGCAGTCACGGCGTCTGGACGTGACGCTCGATACCCGCCTGGAGAGTGTCGACGTGGCCGAACACCTCGCGATCCGCGCGGCTGAAGAAGCCGGCTTCGCTGAGGATGATGTCCATAAAATTGGCATGGCCGTCCGCGAAGGTGTGGTCAACGCTTACAATTATGGAAATTGCCAGGACTGTCAGAAGAAAATCCAGCTCACCATCGAATTGAATGGCGGCAAATTGGTCGTACACGTCCTCGACGAAGGCTGCGGCTTCGATCTGAAGGACATCCCCGATCCGCTCGCCGAAGAAAACCTGCTCCGCACTTCGGGACGCGGCATCTTCCTGATGCGCGCTTTCATGGACGATCTTGCCGTCCGCCGCCGCCCGCGCGGCGGAGCCGATCTCGTGCTCTCCAAGAATCTTCCCAATCATCGCGCCTCGCGGTAATTACGAAACTCTCGCTCGTATGAAACAGTCGCACAAAGCCCAAGGACGTTTTCTCCTGCGTCAGGCTTGACCTTCGGCTTGTGTTATCATGGGACATCCTGACTCCTGAGAGTTTTATTTGGCCCACATTTCTCGCAAAGAGTTGAAGAAAGACGCTGTCCGCGACACTTTCGCGCACGGCGCCGATGCTCTTCTCACCCACCAGTCGCAAACTCTATATCTCATTATCGCTGCGATTATCGTGGCCCTCGGAGTATTCGGCTGGAGAACTTACACCCAGCGGCAAACCATCAAGGCCTCCGCCGGATTCGACGCTGCAATGGCGGTTTTCCAGGCCCCCGTCGGCGCTCCGCCCGCGCCGGGAGTAACGACGTACCCCGATGACACCAAAAAGTTTACCGAAGCCGAATCCAAATTCGCGGCGGTGGCTTCAAAATACTCCCGCACCCGCGCCGGAGAACTCGCCCGCTACTATCAGGCTCTCAGCCTCGAGAAAATCGGCAAAGATGACGACGCAAAAAAAGCGCTGCAATCTCTCGCCGATAGCCGTGACCACGATGTGGCCGCGCTGGCTCAATTCGAGCTGGCCGGCATCGACGATCGCACCGGCCACGGCGCCGATGCCGAAGTGCTTTACAAGCATCTGCTTGCAAATCCCACGGTCTTGGTCCCCAAGCCGGTCGTGATGCTGACTCTTGCCCAACACTACGGCACGAAAAATCCCAGCGAAGCAGCCGAGCTCTACAGCCAGATAAAAAAGGAATACCCTGACACGCCCATTGCGGAACAAGCCGACGAGGCCCTCGCTCTTCTCCCAAGCAAGTCCTAATCGCGCCCGGAAATCCTTCGAATTTGCTGCATCATGTATCGAGTTTGCAGCTCGAAATGCTTCTATGTAGAAACAATTAGGGGTCGCAAATGGTCGCAATCTGCCTCCGAAACGCCGGGAAAGCCCGCCAGTGGGACGCACCGTAGCGGGAACTCAGCCCATCGAATAGAATGGCCGAAATGTCCCTCGCACCTTATGGCATGGACGTGCGAAACTCGCGCGGCCGGCGCTATCCGGAGCCGCAGCACCCCTACCGCAGCGATTACGCGCGCGACCGCGACCGTGTCATCCATGCCCGGGCCTTTCGGCGCCTGGAAGCGAAAACGCAAGTCTTCACCACCCGTTTCTCGGATCACTTCCGCAATCGACTCACACATACAATCGAGGTTGCACAAGTTGCGCGCACTGTGGCGAGAGCGCTGCACCTTAACGAAGATCTTACCGAAGCGCTTGCGCTCGTTCACGACGTTGGCCACCCGCCTTTCGGGCATGGCGGCGAAAAGCAACTGGATCTGCGCATGCGCGAATATGGAGATCGCTTCGATCACAATCTTCACGCGCTGCGCATCGTCGAGCAATTCGAGCAGCGATATTTGGATTTTCCCGGGCTCAATCTGACCTTCGAAGTTCGCGAAGGCATCATCAAACACTCCCGCGATTACTCGCGAGAGGAGTTTCCCGAGCTTCAAGAATATTCGTTGGACGAGCGTCCTCCCCTCGAAGCGCAGCTCATCGATTTGGTGGACGAAATCGCCTACAACACCGCAGATCTCGACGATAGCTTCGAAGCCCGGCTGCTGGATTTCGAAAAGCTCCGCGGCGAAGTTCCGTTTTTTGACGCGGCGTATCGGGAAGCCGAGCAGCGCCATCCGATTGGCGCGCGTAAATTGAAGTTCAACGAAGCGCTGAAGCGCGTTCTGAATCTCCTGGTCACCGATTTAATCGAGCAAACCCAGAAGCAAGCGGATGCGAGCGGCGCGCGCAGCGTGGAAGAAATTCGCAGTTACCCCGAAAGGCTGGCTGGTTTGTCCGCGGAGGTCGCGCGGAACAACGCCGGCCTCAAGAATTTTCTCAACTCAAACGTCTATTCGCTTCCGGTTATCGCCGAAGAGCGAGAGCGTTCCGTGGCTGCTCTGGACGCGCTCTTTCGCTTTTTCGTCGATCAACCCGCGAGAATGCCGCGCCACTACGCGGCGCTCGCGCAAACAACGCCGGTTCATCGAGTTGTGTGCGACTACATCGCCGGGATGACCGATCATTTCCTTCTTCGCCAGTGCTCCGAGCTCTCTGTCTGCGTCAATTCCGCCGAATCAACCGCAAGGAAAACCCCTTAGGAGTCCTAAAGGAATAACCCTATAGCCCGAATCGCGATTGTTTGGCAGGCTACGGGGAGGCCCAGAGGGGACTCACAACCCTTTGAGCTTGCAGGAACACCAAAAGTGGGGAGGCCACTAATGAAATGGAGTTTTGTTAAAGTTGTTCGTAACACGCTCCTAGCATTATCGATTGGTGCACTCTTGCCCAGCCTCGCTTCGGCGTGCAGTGTGACGCCGAGCGCAACACCCACAGGCGACAATACATCCGGCGTGTGGCTTTTCATTCCAAACGCTCCGGATTCGCTGATGAACTCGGCCACGCTGTTAGGGTCGATTCCATTCGGCAACGATGCGCTCGACATCTTCAAGATCAACGACGGCCATTTTGCCCTCGCGTGGTTTGATCCAGATGACAGCGACGCGAGTTCCTCCGTGGGTTCGGTGACGTCAACCACTCCCGTCGTCGCTGGTCCCTCGACCGGCGACCCAACACCAACTGCCCCAACCCCCGAGCCATCGTCATTGGCGCTACTTGGCTTCGGGACCATCGCTTTGGGACTGGGTCTTGCCAGCCGCCGCCTCAAATCCGCGACGGTTGCATAGGTCCCTCCGCGAAGTAAAGACTCAGCGGCCCTCAGCCCGCTGGGTCTGCAGTACTCGTCCCCGCGATTCTCCTCCTTCTAAACTAGTAGCAACGATTGTGTCGACACTCTAAGACGCCACCCTGAAAAGGTGGCGCTACACGTGAACCTCGCTGCGCGACCGACACGCCACTACAGTGTCTAATCTGATCAGTAGGTTGATTCGTGCGTGGTATCATCTGGCCATCCGGCCGCTCTCTAAATAAAACAGGCGAAAACTCGGAGCGAAGATGAAAGCGTGGAAGGCTTTTCTTTTGGCGCTTTTCGCGGTGACGGCGTTTGCGGCGGTGACGGCGGTTGCGGCAGTGACGACGGTTGCGGCGCTACGCAAATCTGCGCAGCAATTTTCAGAGCCAGTTCTGGTTAAAGGCTCTCCTACTAATCTTCACTTCTTTGACGTGAGTTGGAACGACAACTCCAAACAGAGATATTACCTAGCTGACCGCACGAACAACGCTATCGACCTGGTTGATTCCGCGACAGACACGTTCCTCGGCTTCATCGGCAAGGGCCATTACACCGGCAGCAGGCCTTGTCCCAACAATCCCAAAGATATGCGCCTGTGCGCCGGGCCCAGCGGAGTAGTGACGGACGGCTTCGGCCACGTATGGGCTGGAGACGGCGATGCAAATATCGTCGAAGCGGACGACAAGCCGGGCACAACCATCATTCGGACGATTCCGACCGGCGGCAAAGGCCGAATTGATGAATTGGCTTACGATCCCATCGACCGGATTCTGATGGCCGAGAACGATGGCGATTCGCCGCCCTATGTGATTTTCGTAACCGTTCCGGATGGCTCCGTGCTGGGACGCTACGACTATCCAAAGAACCAGGATGGCATGGAGCAACCGGCCTGGGTTAGCGAGACCGACATGTTTTATCAGAATGTTCCCGGGACGAAGAATCGTCTCGATGCCTTCGATCCGCACCATCTTCCCAAACCGATGAAGAGCTTCCCGGTGAACTGCACGGGAGGATTGCTCGGTCTGACGCTGAGCGGCCTGACGGTTGGGCCGAACGGACGGTTGATGACCGTTTGCGGAAGTGTGGGCGGTGTAAGTATTGACGCTAGAACGGGGAGGGTCGGAAAGCCGATTCGCGAAGGCGGCGATGCAGATGAAGTGTGGTATGACCCGGGAGCCAACAACTACTATTTCTCGCGCAATTCGAACCTGGCGGTGGTGAATGCCACCACGGAGAAGTTTGTTACCTACGTTCCGCTGGGGAGCCATTCCGTGGCTGCAAACGCAAGGAACAAACACGTTTTCGTCCCAGTTGCAGGTAAGGGAATTTTTGTTGTCGCGCCAAGAGAGTGAAGTAGGACCGGCAAATGGTCACATGGGGTGGTCGTAGATTCCTGAGCGGTCTGGGTACTTCGTGTAAAGGGAAGAAACATGAAAGTGTGGAAGGCGTTTCTTCTAGCATTTCTCGTCGTGGCTGTCATTGGGATCATCTGCGGCGCCGTATTGATTCATAGAGGCTTTCGCGCGACCACCGAGCCTTCCACACTGGAGAAAGCGGTGGCTCGAGCAGCGCGAAACTGGTCCATTCCCGGCCGCGCCCGAAACGAGAAGAATCCGCTGAAGCTCACGTCGGAGAATTTGCGAGAAGGGCGGGAGGAATTCCTGTCCCGCTGCGCAAGTTGCCATGGACATGATGGGAGCGGGCTAACGGATATGGGCAGGAACCTCTATCCGAGAACGCCGGATCTTCGCGCGGCTCCGACGCAGAATCTCACCGACGGCGAGATTCATTACATTATCGCCAACGGGGTGCAGCTTACGGGAATGCCGGCGTGGAGCAATCCGCACCAGGAGCGAAACGTCAACGCGTGGAATCTGGTTCTCTTCATTCGCAGCCTGCGCCCGCTGACGCGGGAAGAGAAAACGCAAGAGGCAAGCACGGCGAAGGCCGCGCACTACGTTGGCTCGCAAGCGTGCGAGAAGTGCCACGACCAGATATACGACCATTGGAAAAGGACTCCGATGGCCAATGTTGTCCGCGATCCGCGCGAACACCCGGATGCGATTATTCCCGACCTAGCGACAAACAACGTGGCGAAGTTCACAAAAGACCAGGTTGCTTTCGTTTACGGCAGCATCTGGAAGCAGCGTTACTTCACGAAGATCGGTGACGATTATTTTCCGCTGCCCGTCCAGTGGGAAGTTAACAACCACAAATGGAGCAAATATTTCGCGGGCCCTAAAGCCGATTGGTGGACGAAGTTTTATCCTCCCGACAACATGAAGCGGCCGACCGGCCCCACGTGCGATGGCTGCCATTCCGTTGGCTACGACATCCACACCAAGCAGGTTGCGGAGTGGAACGTGGGATGCGAGCGCTGCCACGGCCCGGGCAGCGAGCACGTGGCGCATCCATTGCGGGATAACATCGTCAATCCGGAGCACATGAACTACGTCGCAGCGAGCGATACCTGCATTCAGTGCCATTCGCAAGGGCGTCCGCTGACGAGTCCAATCGAGGGGAAATATTACGATTGGCCGGTGGGCTATCAGGTGGGGCTTAAGCTGCAGGATTTCTGGAAACTCGAGGATCACACGCTGGCCGAGACCAACTTCTATTATTTCGCGGACGGCACCGCGCATAAAAACCGAATGCAGGGGAACGATTTCATGCAGAGCGTGATGTACCGCCGCGGAATCACGTGCTTCGATTGCCACGATGTACACGGAACAAACAACTACGCGCAACTGAGAGAGCCCGCCGACAAGCTCTGCCTGGAGTGCCACGGACCACTCTCGCCCAACGGACCGCGAACGGCGACTCTCGAAGAGCACACGCACCATAAGGACGGCAGCACCGGAAGCCAGTGCGTGGCTTGCCACATGCCAGCCATTGAAACGGAAGGCCCCGCCAACACCATGGTTCACGCACATACTTTCCGGTTCATCACCCCAGCGATGACGGGCAAATATAAAATTCCGAACCCGTGCACGTCATGCCACATGGACAAGTCCACGGCGTGGGCCACAAATGAATTGAGCAAATGGCCTGAGCGCTCGCCCTGGCGGCTGGAGTAGAACCCGCGTGATTCAGCCGTCGCACCGGAATTCGCTCAAGCTGCGAATGACCGTTGAGGGTGCATTGCGATCAAGATGCCACCCTGGAGAGGTGTGCGCCACGCGGGGCGCGGCCAGAAGGAAGAACGAGGGAAGCAGAGCGGAGGCGTCGAACGCGGACTGGTCTATCCGATGATACACTCACGCCGCGGCGTGAAGTGTTGCGCTGCCGGTTTCAAATCCACCTCCGGCGGAGACTGCAATGAAATCTCGCGCAAAAGGCCAACTGGCCGTGGCTGCTCTTTGTTCTGGGTTGATCTTCGGCTTCGCGACGCAACTTCAAGCTAAAAATCCCAATCGAAACTTTTTGCCGGCGACGGGCGCAGTGGCGACAGCGGCGCCGAAGGCACGGCTGGCGATCCGCGCGGGGGGTAGTGCTTCAGTTTGGTTTTTGTGTGATTTGCTGGGGTGGACAGTGTAATGATTACAGTATGCCCAAAGCCAAAAAGAAGAAGAAACATCCCGCCAAGAAGCGCAAGCCTCGATCAGACGTAAACCAGATGGCCGCGAAATTGATTCAGGAAACGATCAGGAATTCTGAGAAGTAGAACGCGGGCGGGACATAAAGCAAACTATTTTGCCGTAGAGCGGGCCACGAACCGCATCGACAGTCTTGTGGGAGATATCCTCTAGCGTACCCATTTTGCTAGTCCACTCGCCGTTCTCAAGTTGCAACGCGGCGTGGGTTGGTTCCTCTTCTCCGGCGGGGCCAACACCGAATATCGCAATTTTTTCTAGTTCTGGAACCAAACTTCCATCGACACAGAGCTTATAACCGAGCTTCCCGTACACCTGAACGAACGCGCCAACTGTTGATTCTCTCGGAACCCCGTCGGGCCAATAGCCGTCCTCGCTCGGACACCACCACTTTTTATCGTCCCCTGCAGCCCATGCAAAACAGTTGTAAATGGAATCACATTCGCTGGTCACATCGAATATTCCCTGCATGAGGTATGGGTGATCTTCGGCAGGCCAACTACCCGGCATTTTTTATTAAGCCCCTGCCCACTCGATCCAGGCTCGGGCCATCTTGGGAAAATTCCCTCGATCCTCTGGTCTGACTGGATTCTGAGTAGTGATCGCCCGAAGCGCCCAGAACCATTGATCTGGCTTATCGCCTTCGGATTTCAGCTGAGCAATTAGCAGCGGGACCGCATCTGGACCCATGCCAATTATTTTTTGATAGGAATCCAACGCCGCAGCCTGCGTGATCGATGACCTAGCCCCTCGTTCTCTTTTCCACGCTTCTACCAAATTTTGAAATTTACTGAGGAGGTTTTGATCCTTAAGGCAGCGCTGAAATTCTTCGTCCGCCAGTATTTCGGTCGGCACTGCGCTCATTTTGATGACAACAATAATTGCTTCAGTTTCGGGGAGAGGGTCTCTCGCGCGGCACTGCAGGACTACTTCTCCTGGCTGCGCTTTGATCGGTGGATCACCTGCAACAGCCATAGACCAGCAGCACTGTTCCTTCTGAAACATAAAAGCATTCGAGACATGCTCTGGTGAATAGTGGATTTGAACAACCACAGCTTATTGCACCTTTCCTGCCGCGCCCTTTTTCAAGTGCGCTGGCACGTTGACGATAGCGACTGTTTGACCGCCCTTTAAAGCGTACATTGGGTTTCCTTCGTTGTCATAACGGCCCTCGAGACGCACAGCCGACTGAATAGCGGGCTTCACACGCAGAACAGTGCCATCATTAAGTGTTATCTCTGACCAACGTTCAGTAGATTCGTTAACCTGGATTTCGCTCCCATCAACCATTATCACCCCTCCCATCGCAGTGGGGTCAGGGAACGGTACTTTGACTTTCTTTTCAGGCATTTCGTTCCTTGGCTTTCTCCCAACGCGCTTTGACGGCATTCCTTGCGCTCTCGGAGCGTTCTGCCGGGGTCATGTTTGCTGCGCGAACCTTGCCTCCGATTTTTCCACCACGCCGTCCTAGGGCCACAGCATACGGATTTTTACGCTTTCGCGCCATCTCTTTAATCCTCCGAGTTTCGAACCTATTATACGTGAGCGCTTTTGAATGTCAATGAGTTTGTTCTTGACATGTACGTAAGCGCTCACGTAAAATAACTTCACTATGAATCGTCTAACAATCGAAAAGAGAGCGCACATTATCTCAGCACTTGTCGAGGGCAACTCACTTCGCAGCGTAGTCCGCATGACTGGAGCAGCGATGAACACTGCCCTTAAACTCTTGGCGGATGTGGGACAGGCGAGCCTTGAATACCAAAACAAGGCGATGCGGAATCTATCCTGCAAGCGCATCCAATGCGACGAAATCTGGCAGTTTTGCTATGCCAAGCAAAAGAACGTCCCTGCCGATAAGCAGGGACGGTTTGGTTACGGTGACGTGTGGACATGGGTTGCCCTTTGCGCCGATACGAAGATCGTCCCCTCTTGGATGATCGGCGGGCGGGATGCTGGTACAGCGTTCGCTTTCATGAGCGACCTTGCTGGACGCCTTAGCAATCGCGTTCAGCTAACCACTGATGGCCATCGTGCCTATCTGAGTGCGGTAGAAAGCGTGTTTGGTGCCGATATTGATTACGCCATGTTGGTCAAGCTGTATGGCAACGATGCGGAAGCGGAAACGCGTTATAGCCCCGCCGAATGCATTAGCTGCCAAACTGCGGCGATTTCAGGAAATCCCCGACCGGAGCACATTTCTACCAGCTTTGTAGAGCGCCAAAACCTCACGATGAGGATGTCCATGCGTCGATTTACCCGCCTGACAAACGCCTTTTCCAAGAAAGTCGAGAATCTGGAACATGCGGTTGCGCTGCATTACATGTGGTACAACTTTGCTCGGGTCCATAAGACTCTCAGGGTGACGCCAGCTATGGAAGCGAGAATTTCGGACCACGTCTGGAGCATGGAAGAAATCGCTCGGCTTTCAAACTGAAGCACTACCGCGCGGGGCGCTTACTTGACGTTCGCACCGGAAATTTTGCGACCAATGTTTTCATCGTGGTCGAGGGCGACCGGATCGAAAGCGTGCAGCCGACCGCGCCTCCGGGCCTTGCGGTAATCGATCTCTCGGATCAGACGGTCCTGCCCGGCCTCGCGGATTGCCACGCACACATTCTCGGAAATCTAAAGGATGATTCGCCCGCCGCCGGCTTGCGGATGTCTTCTCCGATGGGAGCGGTATGGGGTGTCCACAATCTGCAGATCTGGCTCGCCCACGGATTCACGTCTTTGCGCGATGCCGGCGAATCGGACCTCGCCTACGGACAGTTCGCGCTGCGCGACGGCATCAGGCAAGGCTTGATTCGCGGGCCGCGCATCGTCTCCGCAGGGAATTTCATCAGCGTGACGGGCGGGCACGGCGATGCCGACGTGCTCGCGCCGGACCAGGCTCTTCCCCGCCGTCCGAACTTGGCGGACACGGTGGACGAAGTGAGCGATGCGGTGCGGCATGACATCAAGTACGGCGCCGACTGGATCAAGTTGATGGCCACCGGCGGAGTAATGGATCCGATGAGCGATTACCGCTTCGAGGAGCTGAGCGAAGCGCAAATGGCGCGCGCGGTGGAAGTGGCGCACCGAGCGGGAAAACACGTGATGGCACATGCCGAAGGAACGGAGGGCATCAAGGCGGCGGTGCGCGCGGGCGTGGATTCGATCGAGCATGGAACCATGCTTGACGAAGAGGGAGCAACGCTGATGGAGCAACGAGGCACGTGGCTGGTGCCAACGCTCTACATCGTTCAACACGTCGTTGAGACAGGCGCTTCGCACGGAGCCGACCCCGTGATGGTCGAAAAAGGAAAAGCAATTCTGGGAGCGCAGCAGCCTGCCTTCGAGCGCGCGCTGCACCACCATTTGAAGATTGCCTACGGAACGGACGATGATCCAGATTTTTCGTCGAAGGAATTTGGCGCCCTGGTGCGCGCGGGGCTCACTCCGCTCGGGGCGATTCAGGCGTCGACCGTCAATGCGGCGCAACTGCTGGGAACGTCGCGTGACACGGGAACGATCGAAGCGGGGAAGTTTGCAGACATCGTGGCGGTGACGGGCAATCCGCTCGAGGACATTACAGTGATGGAGCATGTGGTGTTCGTGATGAAGGGCGGCGAAGTAATCAAGAACGATACCGCGGGAAAATGAGCGTCGTGAAACTTGCACCACGAAGCGAAGGCTGCTGAATCACTTCGCGAAAAGTGGGGCTCTTGTCTCGTTCCTTTGTGGACGATGCTGCCGGGTTTCTTTGCCGCGCAAGCAAGATACCACCCTGAAGGGGCGGCGCTACACGTGTCTGGACGTGCGTCCGCTGGTCCAATGGAACCCCGATTGCTTCTCTCTCCTGGAATGAGTGCGCCGCTGTTGAGGGTCAAGTACAGCTAAAGTCTTTGTTTACTGCAGATTTCTTTCCGGCTATTAGCCGGCCAATGTGCAAAGGGTGGGACCTCTGCGGAATAGCACCGTCTCGGATGAGCGCCGGCATCAAACACGGCACCGGTTAACCTCGACCGTATACGTTGAGCTTGGTCCAGGGAACGGCGGCATCATCATCAACCTTGGTACGGGCGGATTGTCCCTCCATGCAGCGATCAAACTGAAGGCCGAAATGGAGTTGACGCTTCGTTTTCGGCTGGACCCTACCGAGGAGCCGATTGAGGTTGCGGGGTGGGTTGCGTGGTTGGATCCGACGCAGAAGGAAGCTGGCATCTCCTTCAAGAACCTTTCCAGCGACGCGGAACGGCGGATCGCGGACTGGCTTGCGGCGCAAGAGCAGCCAGCCTCAGTTACGCGACGCGATATAAGTCCTGAGCCTAAATCGCCGCCGATGAGGGGCGCAGAAGCGCCGCTTTCCATGCAAGCGCCTGTTCCGGCGAGTCTCGCCGGCCAAAGGTCCGAGAACGCGCAGCCGAGTGTTAGCGAGAGGATTCCGCGCCGAGTCCTTTCGGAATCTTTCCTGGATGATTTTTCAACTACACCCTCCGCGTTGCAATTGAGGACTTCTGCGCCTCCCGCGCTTGCCGTTCCATCGCCTGAAGACCGATTCGAAAGGCCATCGGACAAGCTCCTGCGATCACCTGCAAAGCGATACGAAGTGCTTCTTGAGCCTGAGCAGACGGCGCTGACCGCGAAAGAAATTCCACCAAAAGATTCCCGATTGCCCAGTGCGATGCCTGCTGCCACCAAAGTTGCTGAAGTGAAGCGCCCGGCGCCTTGCGCGGATGATTCAGCCGCTTTGAGACTGCGACAGCGCCGGAAGCTTGCCACGGCGGTAGCCGCTTGTGCCGTGGGAATTCTGGCGCTGGTCACGGCAGCCCTGAACATTGGCAAGCCATCTGGCCGCGGTGGTTCCGACCGGCGCGAATCCGTCGGGCTGATTTCGCCGGCTGCCGGCGCGGAATCCGGGGATGTCCCTCAAGCAGCGCCGGGACCGGCGCTCGGTCAGAACGCCCAGACCGATAGATCCGCGGATGATCCGACGGACACGGAGGCCGACTACGACCTGCTTCCGATTCTTCCGACGAATCAACCGGCGACCGTGTCGCAGGATGGCGACTGGGCCGCGCACATGGAATCGATGCTCGGTATGGACCCGCCCGCGAAAGTTAATCCAGCGGTACTCGGCTTGCCCGTGTGGACCGTTAAACACAGCGGATTTTATTACTGCGGGGACAACCTGAATTCAGAGACGCCACAGCCAGGGGCACTGATGACGCAAGGCGAAGCACTTCAGAGCGGATACCAACCAAAACTCGGCAGCTACTGCAACTAAGTGAATCGCTTCCGATAACAGCCGCATCCTTCGCAGAGAGCGCGAGGAGTGCGCGACCCACCAAAAGTAGCAGCAAGAACCATTTCATGAGTCTTATCTCGACGACGTTCGCGAATACTGTGGCTGGCAGGAGGTTCTTCCAATTCTACCTTCGCTGTCTGGATAGCTGACGACCTGCACGAACTGACGATCGGCAGCGGCACTATAGTCCTTCGGGGTGGGGAGCAGGACCCATGCTCCTCCGTGCCCTTCCCTGACCATTCGATTTAGAATCTGCTGTACCGTGGCATGACGCATTTCGATCGGGCCCGTTCTTACCTCACTGCTGGATGAAAGAATATCAGCGATGGATCCTCGATTCGGACGCAGAACACCGAGGACATCCGTCCGTAGGAACGCGGCCAGCGCTTGAAGCGTAGACTCCGGAGCTGCATAACGAGGGATCACGAGTTCAAGAAGGTTAACTGTGTCGACGGGCATCGATTTTGGCTCGATAATGGCGACGCCGTCCTGGACTAACCACTGATAACCAGGCGTCTGGCCTATGATCTTGTGCATCAGTAGGGTAAAGCTCTCTTTTGGGGCTTCAACTTCGATCTTGTCCGTGCAGAGAGATTCATCGGCGAGAATCACGCCCAGCGGTACTTCCGATAAATTTCCAAGCCTCAAAATCGCCGATAGGGAACGCTCGTTAACCTGAAATCCCTCAACCTCTTGGTTGAGGCCGTTGGGTGCCTGGCCGGTCTGTGCATCGGCGAAACAAAGCCATCCGGCCAGAGCGACGATCCCTGCAGTTATGTGAAAAAATTTCATTCGTGCCTCAATTGCCATTTAGACAAATGCGTTTGGCTTCAGAGGATAAGTGACACCGTTTACTGGACAAAAGTCGCAGACATTCTATGCATTCGCCCTCGCTCTGAGATCAACGCTCAGATGAGGCGCACTGCCAGTCCGATAGAAAACCGGGAGTGCGCGTTTCATGTGCTTTGGGGCAATGGGGGGCGAGGGTTTCTTGACATCGGGGGCAACGGATTTATAATGAATCTCGCATTGGAAATTATAGGAAAATCGCAATGTTTCTCGATGTCCACGAACTGGCGGTCCGCAAAACGCGCATTCGAAAGAGCTATGCCCCTGGGACGCTGGATTTCCATTCGAGCGAGTTCCGACAGCTAGAACCCCTGGAAGTGCGTGCAACGGCTGAGCTTGTGGATGGGCAGATCCGAATCTGCGGGAACCTCCACACCCGGGTGGAGCTGGTCTGCGCGCGCTGCCTGGACACGGTGGTCGAGGAAATCAGCCGAGACTTCGATCTTTTCTACCGCCCGATGACCTCCATTGCGCGCGACGAGGAATTGCACCTGAACCTAGACGACACGGAAATTGCCTTCTTCGAGGGAGACGGGCTTTTTCTCGCAGACATACTGGCGGAGCAGGTGAACCTGGCGCTTCCCATGAAAGTGATCTGCTCGGGCGACTGCCGCGGGCTGTGTCCCCACTGCGGCGCGAACCTGAACAATGAGGAATGCCGGTGCGAGAAAAACGGCTCCGACGCCCGGCTCGCCCCGCTGGCCCGTCTGAAGCAGGACTGGTTCAAAAAGCAATAAAACGCTACACTACTTGATTCCATTCAGACCGCATTGAGTCGCGGCCTGCCGCGAGGAGCACCATGCCTAATCCGAAACGACGACACTCGAAGAGGCGGACATCCACCCGCCGCGCGCACGACCATTTGCATCCGCTTTCCCTAGCAGAATGCCCGAATTGCCACGAAAAGAAGCTGCCCCACCGAGCGTGTCTGAAGTGCGGCTACTACAACGGCCGCGAAGTAATTGACACCGAGGCCAAGACGGCCTAAGTTTCCCTCGCCTGCCAATCCAAGCCGGTGCTCACATGACTACTATTGCCCTGGATGCTATGGGCGGCGACCACGCGCCTCGCGTTGAAGTGGAAGGAGCGATCCTGGCGGCGCGCGAACTGGGCGTGAGGGTGCTTCTGGTTGGCGGAGAGCAAACGGTGCGGCACGAGCTGGCGCGGCACAAGCACCGCGACCTCGCGATTGAGGTGGTGAACGCGACGGACGTGATCACCATGACGGATTCGCCGTCGCAGGCGTTCCGGCGCAAGAAGGAAAGCTCGGTGCACGTGGCGGCGCGGCTGGTCCGCGATGGGAAGGCCGACGCGCTGGTGAGCGCGGGAAACACGGGCGCGGTGATGACCGTGGCGCGGTTCGTGATCGGGACGCTGCCTTCGGTGGACCGGCCGGCGCTGGCCGCTGCTTTTCCGAACATGAAGGAAAAAATATCGGTGATTTTGGATGTGGGCGCGAACGTGGATTCGAAGCCTACGCACATCGAGCAGTTCGCGGTGATGGGCGAGATCTACTACCGCGCCATCTGGGGAGTGAAGCGGCCTCGCGTGGCGCTGCTTTCCATCGGAGAGGAAGAAGCCAAGGGCAACGAGCTTACGCGCGAGGCAGCCGCCCTGCTGAAGCAACTGCCGCTGAATTTTGTGGGAAACGTGGAGGGGCGCGACGTTTTCCGCGGCAATGTGGACGTGGTGGTCTGCGACGGGTTCATCGGAAACGTCGCGCTGAAACTCAGCGAAGGTTTAGTGGAACATATCGGGGCCATGCTGAAAAAAGCGATCAAAAGCAGCCTGACGTCGAAAATCGGCTACGCGCTTTCGAAGCGGGCGTTTGACGATTTCCGCAAGCGCACGGACTATTCGGAAACCGGCGGCGCTCCCCTGCTCGGGGTCCGAGGAATCACGGTGATCGGCCACGGGCGGTCGAATCCGAACGCCATCAAAAATGCGATCCGAGTGGCTGCCGAACTTTGCCGCGCCCGCGTGAACGAGAAAATCGAACAGGAGCTTTCCGCAGCCGCAGCAATCCCCGCCCGCGGCTGAGTTTTTAGGAATTCTAATCGTCATGAGCAAGCTGGCATTCCTTTTTCCAGGACAGGCTTCGCAATATCCGGGCATGGGCCGGGACCTGGCCGAGAATTTTGCCGAGTCGCGCGCGGTATTCGAAGAAGCGGACGAAGCGCTGGGCTTCGCTATTTCCAAGGTGTGCTTTGAGAGCGATGAAGAGGCCCTGAAGCTTACGGAAAACACGCAGCCCGCGATTCTTACCGTTTCCGTGGCGGCGTATCGCGCGCTGGAAGGACGGGGAATTCAGCCGGATTTTGCCGCGGGACATAGTCTGGGAGAGTATTCGGCGCTAGTGGCCGCAGGGGCTTTGGAGTTTGCGGACGCGGTGAAGCTGGTGCGGAAGCGCGGGCGATACATGCAAGAAGCGGTGCCGGCGGGGGAAGGGGCGATGGCCGCGATTTTGGGCCTTTCTCCGGCGGACGTGGCTGAAGTTTGCAAGAAGGCTGCGGAGAAAGAAGTCGTTGCGCCGGCGAATTTGAATTCGCCGGAACAAACGGTGATTGCGGGAAGTGCGTCGGCGGTGAAACGCGCGGTCGAGATTGCGTCGCAATCGGGCGCAAAGCGAGCAGTCATTCTGTCGGTTTCGGCTCCCTTTCACTGTGCGATGCTAATGCCCGCGCTGCGACGGCTGGAACCCGACCTGCGAGCCACGAAATTTGGTGAGCTTCGTTTTCCAGTGATCACCAATGTAGATGCGGAGGCGGTGACCACGGGCGATGAAGCGCGCGATGCCTTGATTCGGCAAGTGACGCTTCCAGTGCGGTGGCTGGATTCAGTCCGCGAAATGATCGACCAGGGGGTGAAGGTTTTCGTGGAAGTGGGACCGGGAAAGGTGTTGGCGGGACTTTTGCGCCAGATCGATCGCTCGGTGCGATGTTTCAACGTGGAAGATGCGGCGGGGTTGAAATCGACGCTGGATAAAATGGCGCAGGCTCGAGCGGAAAGCGCGGAGGGCTAGGTGCGGGAGCTAAATGTTTTCGCTGAAGGATAAAGTTGCTCTGGTTACGGGTGCGTCGCAAGGGATTGGGCGGGCGACTTCGCTTGCGCTGGCGGAAGCGGGCGCAAGGGTGGTGGCTGCAGCACGGAGCGCCGATAAGCTCGAATCGCTGGTGAGCGAGATCGAATCCGCCGGCGGCGCGGCGTTTGCAGTGCCGATGGACGTGGCTGACGGCGCACAGGTGAAGGCCGGTTTCCAACAGGCGCTCGCGAAATTTGGCAGGCTGGACATCCTGGTGAACAACGCCGCGATCACGCGCGATACGCTGGCGCTGCGGATGAAGTTGGAAGATTGGGAAGCCGTGCTGCGCACGAATTTGACGGGCGCGCATCTTTGCATACAGCAGGCGCTTGGCGCGATGCTGAAGCAGCGGTCCGGGCGCATCATCAATGTAACTTCGGTGGTTGCAGAGACCGGAAATGCGGGGCAGGCGAATTACGTGGCGTCCAAGGCGGGGCTGATTGGATTGACGCGGGCGATTGCCGTGGAAGTGGCGTCGCGAAGTATTACGGTGAATGCGATTGCGCCCGGTTTCATCGAAACGCCGATGACCGACCCGCTCTCGCCGGAACTGAAAGAGAAGATGAAGGCGCTGATACCGCTCGGGCGATTCGGAAAAGATGGCGAAATCGGCGCGGCTATTGTTTTTCTGGCGAGCGATGAAGCCGCGTATATCACCGGGCAAGTGCTCGAAGTGAATGGCGGCATGCACATGGGCTGAGCCGCAAACGGCCGCGACAATTGCAATGGTGATTCGGCGATTGACCGAAGAGGATGCCGAAGTTTTCTGGGATTTGCGGCTTTTCGCCCTGGAATCGGCACCAAGCGCATTCGGCGAATCTGCCGAGGAGCATCGCGACGAGACGATTGAATCTTTTGCGCGGAGGCTGGGGTCCGCCGGCGACGACAGCTTCGCATTCGGCGCTTTCGACGGGCCGCAGCTCATTGGCGTGACCGGCTTCTATCGCGAGCGCCGCGAGAAACGCCGCCACAAGGGTTGGATTTGGGCCGTGTTCGTGGTGGCCGACTACCGCCGGAAGGGAATCGCGCGGGCATTGATCACAGCGGTGCTGGAAGAGGCGCGCAGGCTGCCGGGGCTTCGGAAAATTCATCTGACGGTTTCCCTGGATCAGCCGGCGGCGCGCAAACTTTATTCCAGCCTCGGTTTTCGATCCTATGGCGTGGACCCGAGGCGCTGAACGTGCACGGGCGGTATTTTGACGAAGAACTTATGTTTCTGGACTTGTAGCGCCCCGCAGCATATAACAGGCTCGAAATCCGATGGGAAGGTTGACCGCGCGAAGGGTGCCGCATAGAATGGGCAGGTCAAAACGGGCGCAACTTCCCTGGCGTGCAGCCCAAGGTCCCAGAACACCGATAGCGGAGGAATAATCAGAATGGCCAGCGTCGAAGAACGCGTGAAGCAGATTATTGTCGAACAGCTCGGCGTGGACGAAGGCGAAGTGACCCCCAATGCTTCGTTTGTGGACGACCTTGGCGCCGACTCGCTCGACACGGTCGAGCTGGTGATGGCCTTCGAGGAAGCGTTTGGCATCGAAATTCCGGATGAGGATGCCGAGAAGATCGCCACGGTGAAAGACGCGAACGAATACATCGAGAAGCACTCCAAGGGGAAGTAGACAGTCCCGCTGAGCCATCCCATCCCGAATAGGAGAAGTTTCCCTTGAACCGCCGAGTCGTCGTTACGGGTGTTGGATTGATCTGCGGTTGCGGCATCGGAACCGAAGAGGTGTGGCGCAACCTGCTGGCGGGGAAGAGCGGTATCGCGCGCGTCACGCAATTTGATGTGAGCGCCTTCGATTGCCAGATTGCCGGCGAGGTGAAGAACTTTGATCCGCTGAACTGGGTGGAAAAAAAAGAGCTGAAGAAGATGGCGCGGTTCATTCAGCTCGCCATGGCTGCATCCGATTTCGCGATGCGCATGGCCGGCCTCGAAATCACGCAGGGAATCGCGGACGCGACGGGCGTCTACATCGGATCGGGTATCGGGGGATTCGACGTAATCGAGCGCGAACACTCTAAATACTTGAACGGTGGCCCGGGCAAGATCTCTCCATTTTTCATTCCTTCCGCGATAGTGAATCTGGCAGCTGGAAACGTTTCCATCCGCTACGGAGCCAAGGGGCCGAATTCGGCGACGGCGACGGCATGTTCGGCCGGGGCTCATGCGGTTGGCGACGCATACAAAATTATCCAGCGCTGCGATGCCGAAGTGATGATCGCGGGAGGTTCGGAAGCGGCGGTGACGCCGATGAGCATCGGCGGATTCGGGGCCATGCGCGCGCTTTCGACGCGCAACAACGAACCCGAGCGCGCCAGCCGTCCTTTCGATGCGCAGCGCGACGGGTTTGTGGTGGGTGAAGGCTCGGGCGTGCTGATTCTCGAATCGCTGGAATTTGCGCAGCGGCGCGGCGCAAACGTGATCGCGGAAATCACCGGGTACGGAATGTCCGGCGACGCGCACCACATTACGCAGCCGGCCGAGGGCGGCGACGGCGGGTACCGTTCTTCGATGGCGGCGATCAAAGACGCGAAGCTCACGCCGGACGACGTCAGCTACGTGAACGCGCACGGCACTTCGACGCCCATCGGCGACGCGATCGAAACGGTGGCGCTGAAGCACGTGTTCGGAGATCGCGCGAAAAAGGTTCCAATCAGCTCGACGAAGTCCATGACCGGGCATCTTCTCGGCGGCGCGGGCGGCCTTGAAGCGGGCATCGGCGTGCTGGCGCTGCGCGATCAGATTCTGCCGCCAACGATCAACCAGGAGAATCCCGATCCTGCGTGCGATCTGGATTACGTGCCCAATAAATCGCGAAAAGCGGAAGTGAACTACGCGCTCTCGAATTCGTTCGGCTTCGGCGGGACGAATGCGTCGCTGCTCCTCAAGCGATGGGAAGGGCGCTAGCGTGAAGATCGGCGTGTGCGTCAAGCAAGTGCCGGCGAAGGATGCTCCGCTCGCGATTGCGGAGGGCGCCTCGTGGATCCGCGAGTCCGATATCGGATTCGAGATGAACGAGCCGGATAGTTTCGCGTTGGAAGAAGCGCTGCGCCTGAAGGAAAAGCACGGTGGCGAAGTGGTGGCCATCTCGATGGGTCCGGAGCGCGTGAAGCAGACCATCAAGGAAGCGCTGGCCAAAGGCGCCGAACGCGGAATCCATATTTCCGATGCTGAATTTTTCAAGCTCGATCCGCTGGGCTCCGCCCGTTCGATTGCTGCTGCAATCCCGAAGGAAAATTTCGATTTGGTTCTGACCGGGCTGCAAAGCGACGACCAGGGCTTTGGGCAGACCGGCGTGCTGCTCGCCGAATTACTGGGGCGTCCCCATGCGACTATTATCATGGCGATTGAAGTTACCGACGGCCGGATGAAACTGAAACGCGAACTGGAAGCGGGATGGTTCCAGTGGGTCGAGCTGCCTCTGCCGGCGGTGATTACCATTCAGTCCGGCATCAACAAGCCGCGCTACGCCACGCTGAAGGGCATCATGGCTGCGAAAAAGAAGGAAATTGCGACGGTGGAGCGCTCTTCTCTTGGCGTACCAGATGCGCGGACGCAGCAGATCGAGAAAATTTACGTGCCGCAGAAGGTGAAGAAGACGGAATTCATCACCGGTTCGCCGAAAGAGGCGGCCGCGAAATTATTGGAAAAGTTGCGGCATAAGGCCCGGGTCATTTAGCTATAGCCAACTCACGCATGAAAATTCTTCTGATCACCGAGCAGCGCGGCGGCAAATGGAATAACGTCAGCTTTGAGACGTTGGCGGCCGCGCAACAGATCGCACAGCAGACGAAAGGCTCGATTTCCGGCGTTGTAATCGGCAAAGGCGTCGCGGCACTGGCCGAGGAACTCGCCGGTTATCAGCTCGATGATGTGATCCTGATCGAGCACGATCTGCTGGCGGAATACACGCCGGACGGTTATTGCATCGCGCTGCGCCAGTCGATCGAAAACGCGAAGCCGGATCTCGTTTTACTGCCGCACACGTATCAAGTGCGCGATTTCGCACCGAAGCTGGCGGCGTCGATGCAAAAAGGAATGATCGGTGATTGCATCGCGTACCGCTACGAAAACGAGAAGCTGATTGTTGTGCGCCAGATGTTTCAGGGGCGGACGGCGGCGGATGTGGTGTTCACCGGAGAGCCGCCGTGGGTCGCGTCATTCCAAGCCGGCTCTTTTCGAGGAGACACAGCAGCGAAACGCTCCGGTGGTAAAGCGGAAGTGAAGGCTGCGAGCGTCGATCTGAAACCGGAGCAGATTCGCACCAAGCCGCTGGAGCTTTTCCGCGAAGCGAAACAAGCCGTGGACCTGACGCAGGCGCCCATCTTGGTTTCCGTTGGACGCGGGATCAAGGCGCCCGAAAATATTCCCATGGCTGAAAAGTTGGCGAAGCTTTTGGGCGGAGAGATTTCCGCGTCGCGTCCCATTTGCGATGAAGGCTGGCTGCCGATGGACCGGCAAATCGGGAGCTCCGGGCAGACGGTGGTGCCGAAGCTCTATCTCGCGCTCGGGATCAGCGGCGCCATCCAGCATGTGGTGGGAATGAAAGGCTCGCGGACCATTGTAGCCATCAACAAGGATCAGAACGCGCCGATTTTCGAAATCGCCGATTACGGAATCGTAGGCGACCTCTTTGAAATCGTCCCTGCGCTGATTGAGGAATTGGAAAAGGCGCCGAAAAGTTGAGCGATCCCGTGTGGACGCTCTTAGCGCTAGTCTCTATTTTTTAGTTTCAAGCGGCTTTTATTTTCCTCGAGAAAGGCGCGGAGGTTATCGGCCGCGTCAAGCAGGCGAATCCATTGCTCGTAGTAGAGAGTGACGGGAAAGCGCCCGAGGCCGTAGACGCTCACGCCCCCCTTTTCGCCGACGCGGAATTCGAGACTGCCCTTTGGTCTGGAACCCGTCTGCTTTTCCAGTTCGGCGATACGAGCCAGCAATTCCTCTTTGGTTGGTTCCGACATTTTCAAACGCTCCTAAATCGGAATGATAGCAGGTCGCGGACGAGGCTGCGAGCGGGGCCAGGGCGTTGCGTGGGCGGAGTCCCAGGATACAAGGAAAATTTTGGCACGAGGGGTAGAAATCGCGCAAGTGGTTGTTGGTGTAAAGAAAAATCGCCCGATTATATACTTGACACCACCTAGGCATTCTGCTACTCTTTCTTCGTGCTTGATTTCTTCTCGACATCGGAAACGTGCTTCTTAATGAGCTTGTGGCCCTTGCGTGTAAACAGGTGCCGCATTGCTTCGTCTGTGGTCATGTCCTTCGGGTGCTTCTTTTTCTTGGGACGGTGAGCTATGTCAGACATGAATATGAACCTCGTTGAAATGATGCAAGACTTCGGCGACGAAGAGAAGTGCCGCGCCTATCTCGAATCGCTGCGCTGGCCCGACGGCGTTCGGTGCCCGCACTGCAAGGCCGATAAAATCTACCGGCTCGTGAAGCGCGATCAATTCTTGTGCGCGTCATGCGAATACCAATTCAGCGTCACCGTGGATACGATCTTCCACGATACGCACCTGCCCCTTGTGACGTGGTTTCTCGCAACCATATTGCTCTGTGAGGCCAAGAAGGGCATGTCTGCCTGTCAGATTCAGCGGTCCTTGGGAATCAAGACCTACAAAACCGCGTGGTATCTCTGCCATCGCATCCGCGCCGCGATGCTCGAAACAGGTAAGGCGAAGTTGGATGGCGTCGTGGAGATAGACGAAACCTACGTCGGCGGAAAGCAGCGCGGACTCGGCAAGAGACGCGGAATGGACAATAAAGAAACGGTCATCGGCATTCGGAAGCGTGGCGGCGAATTGCGGTTTTTCCACGCCAAAGATGCCAAGTCCTCGACACTCGCTCAGTTCATCCGTGAGAACGTCAGCGAAGATGTTGACGTAATTATCACCGATGAATGGCCTGCCTATCCCGACGCCATGCGCCGCACCGGAATGACGCGACACAAGACCATCAAGCACAAGAGCCACGTCTACGTTGTGGGCGAAATTCACACAAACACCGTGGAATCGGCTTTCTCCCTTCTTAAGCGCGGTATCATGGGCACGTGGCATAGAGTCAGCGTCAAGCATCTCCCGGCCTACCTTGACGAAATGTGCTTCCGGTTCAATAACCGTAAAAACCCCTATCTGTTCCGTGATACGATTCTTAAACTTATCCAAGCCCCCAACCTCGAATATAAGAAGTTGACTATGCAGCAGTCTGAGACAGCGGCCTGATTTTGACGTTTCTTACCTCAAATGGGTTTTGGCCAACGATATCCATGATCGGCAAGTACACAAGATCAAATACAGTCTCAAATTGTTTCTTGAAAACGTCTTCGTACTGAATACTCATTGGAAACGAGAGTTCTGACGTTGGTTCTCTCAGCGCATCCCATTCCATAATAAAAACGGTATTTATGTTGTGTCGGAAGACCGGACTGCGATTTTCGACCGTTGCCAAAATATCTTTCTTAGTTCCCGCAGCAATGGTCTCGATCTTATCGAACGAGATTCGCCCCGAGTGGAGTATCAATGATTTCAGTTGTACTTTGTGAGCAACGTCTTCACCGTGGTTGCTAAGAATAATGTCAGTTTTGTGTGCTAGGCCCTTTCCCAAACTCTTTACTTCAATGTATACGCGAGGCGATTTTGTGACCAGCACGGCATCTACGGTTAGAGACGCCACTTTTGTTTCTGGAATATTTGCGCGCTGTTGCAACCAGAGGACTGTCTTGTGGGTGATTGCGTCACGGGCGTCACGCTCCTTCTCGCGGTCCTCTCGCACATGATCTTCACGGGACTGAAGTAGCACCTGCGCGATGAGCGCAATAAAAGCAGTTAGCGCAAGCACAGCAATAAGTATTCTCCAGTCCTTGAGACGTTCTGGAGCAACCCATACGGCGATTACAGCTAATCCAATCACACACGCTCCCACAACGAATCCCGATACATTCTTAATGGTCAGATGTAGGGTAACCCGCATCCGTTGGATTATACATGGTTAGTAGCATCAAGTATATAATCTGGAAAAATCGTCCTCGGTGCCTGTGGATTTTCGGTGTTTCATGCCTCTGGGCTGGAATCCCCAACGCTGATCGAGGAACTAGAGAGACTTTAGCGGCGCTGCGTCCGGCGCGAGAGCGGCGGACCGGATCGGATCGTCGTACGCGGCAGGTTCCGAGCGATTGCGTCCACGCGCCTTTGCGCGATACAACGCTTCGTCGGCCAGATGGAGTAAGGCCTGGGGATCGAGCCGATGGCCCTCGGTGCTGGCCGCCACGCCGCAGCTCGCAGTTACGCGCACGTCGCCGGCCTGGGTCGTTACTGGTGTGGCTTGGATCGCTTCGCGGATTCTCTCCGCCAGGGTTAAAGCGCCCTCCCCGTCCGACGAGGGCACGACCACGAGAAACTCCTCGCCACCGTAGCGCCCCACTGTGTCGTAGGGACGAACGGCTAGCTTCATCCGCCGCGCCGCCTCTTTTAGCACCGCATCCCCGGCGAGATGGCCCAAGGTGTCGTTGACGTTTTTGAAGTGATCCAGGTCCAGCAGAACGACTCCGAACGATCCTCCTTCGCGCACTTGCCGCGACGACTCCCGGTTCATGGCATCGATGGCGACCGAGCGATTGTCGATGCCCGTCAGCAAGTCGTGAGTGGCATGGAAGCGCATCTTTTCCCGCGCGGCAATCAGGCTATCCTGCAGATCGAGGATGCGCTGCCCAACGTGCAGGCGCGCGCGAAGCTCTTGGGCGTCAAAGGGTTTCGTGAGATAGTCGTCCGCCCCCGATTGGAGTGCGTTCAGCAGGTCCTGTTTTTCGTTGCGAGCCGTGAGCAAGAGGATGTAGACGTAAGGCCGGTCCAGGAGCGCCCGCGCGCGCTCGCAAACCTGGGGACCTTCCAATCCCGGCATCATCCAATCCAAAATGGCGAGTGGCGGCGAGTCTTCCGCAGTAAGGATCTTCAAGGCACCGACCCCATCCACGGCGGTCACCACACGATATCCGGACTTGGTAAGGAAAGCCTCCAGCATGCGGCGAGACAGAGGATCGTCGTCCGCGATCAGAACTCTGTTTCTGATCTTCCTGTTCTCGGTCATGCTGCGGTCTATTCGGTGGTCCGAGCTGGTCGCGCTCAGGGCGCCACCTTTTTGCAAAACAACTCGATTTCCGGCAACAGGCTGTTAATTTCGCCGAGCAAAGTCTCCAGTAACTGTTCCGCATCGCCCACTTCACCAGTACGCGCTTGCTTCTCCAGCGCGAACGCTGCATCGGCAACACGCTCCGCAGCGAGACTTGCGGACGCTCCCTTCAGCGTATGCGCCAGGCGCTCGAGCAGCACCATATCGCGGGCTTGAAGCGATTTGCGGATTTCAGCGATGTCATGGGAGCATTCAGCTGCGAACATTCCCATAAGATTTTCCAGAAGCTCGCGGTCACCTTCGACACGGTCTAACGCCGCCGCGAAGTCCAACACAGGAGGGCCGGCAGGATGCAATGCCGGAACCGGCGAAGGTGCGTTAGCAGGGCTGGCTTTGGTGTTCGTCGCGCGGTCGATTGCCGCGAGAAGGTCAGGGGTTCGAATGGGTTTGGTCACGTAATCATCGGCTCCTGCGGCCAGGCACCGCTCGCGATCTCCCTTCATGGCGTGTGCCGTCAAAGCTATGATCGGCAGATGTGAGCCGGAACTTTGCTCTTTAGCGCGAATAGTGCGAATGGCGGCAAAGCCATCGAGCACCGGCATCTGCACATCCATGAGGACCAAATCGAAATTCTCCCGTTCCAGGATATCCAAGGCCTCTTGGCCATTTTCGGTGGCTGCAATGTGGTGGCCGCGCTTCTGGAGCAACGCGATGACCAGCCGTCGGTTAACGGCATTGTCCTCAGCAAGCAATATTTTCATTCCCTGGGCTGCTTGAGACGCACTCTGTCCCGCGGCTCCTGGAGGGAGACCTCGAATCGCTTCCGGGTCCTCGGACCCGGTCATTTGCGGAACGGAGCCGGTTAATTCAAAACGGCTCGTGAAATGGAAAATGCTGCCCCGGCCGGGCTCACTTTCCACCCAAATCTTTCCACCCATCAACTGGACGAGCCGCGATGTGATGGCAAGCCCTAGTCCCGTGCCTCCATAATTGCGCGTAGTTGAGCTATCGACCTGTGTGAAGGCATCGAAGATCATCCGCTGCTTTTCTTTTGGAATTCCGATCCCCGAATCGCGCACCTGGAAGTGGAGCATGACTCCGGCATCGCTCTCCGATTCAGCCTCGACACTGACTTCAATCTCTCCTCGCTTCGTGAATTTCACAGCGTTTCCCACTAGGTTAACGATGATCTGCCGGAGCCGGCCCACATCGCCCTTCAGATACTTGGGAATTCCAGGCGCCACGCGCCAAGATAACTCCACATCTTTTTGGCGGGCGCGAAGGACGAGCGACTTGAGCGTTTCGTCCAGACTCTGCTGGAAAGGGAATTCGACGTTTTCGAGATCGATCTTCCCGGCTTCGATTTTCGAGAAATCCAGAATGTCATTGATGAGTTTGAGAAGGGAATCGGCGGAAGCCTGCACGAGACCGAGATATTCGCGTTGTTCCGGGGTCAGCTCGGTATCGAGGGTCAGCTCGGTCATGCCGATGATGCCGTTCATCGGGGTGCGAATTTCGTGGCTCATGTTAGCCAGGAATTCGCTTTTAGCGCGGCTGGCGGATTCGGCGGCATCTTTCGCCCGAAGGAGCGCCTCTTCGGCGCGCTTGCGTTCGGTAATGTCCTGATACTGCATGACGGCGCCGGTGCGATTCTCCGCAGGACCCAACGGCACGGAGAAGGCTTCGACATCGACCAAGCTCCCGTCGCTACGGACGCGTTTGGATACCGTGTGAATGATCTTCCCCTTCCAGAGGGCCTCTCGATTTGTCGATACTTCCGAGAGAGTCTCTGAGTTAGTGATTAAACCGAGCAAGGACTTGCCGATAACGTCGGCCTGACGATAGCGGAAGATGTTTTCAAACGCGGGGTTGCAGAATTGCACGATATCGTCCAACCCGACGGCGACGATGGCAATCGGGGTATTCTCGATCAGAGAGTTGAAAAAAGCGGTACGCTCCTCCAGCTCTTGCTCGGTGTTCTTTCGTTCGGCAATCTCTTTCTGCAATTCGGATGTGCGTTCGCTTACCCTGACCTCGAGATCGTCGCGGGCGTATTGCAAGGCTTTCTCGCGCTCGTGAATTCGGTCTAGCATTTCGTTGAATCCGTCAACGAGAGATCCAATCTCATCTTCGCTGCTCTTGGTGGCCCGGACGGAGTAGTCTTTGCCCAGCGAAACCGCGGAAACGGTTGCGGCTAGTTCCCGGACCGGTTCGGAAATAGTCCGTTGCAGGCGCGCAGCGAGCAGGTATGCGGTGACAAACGAGCCAAGAATCACGATCAAGACAATCCCGGCGAAGCGCCACTCACGCGCGTATAACTCCTCGGTATCGGAATCCAAATAGATTGTTCCGATCCGTTCTCCGTTGAGCCAGATCGGCTGGAAGAGAACCACGTGCCCAGCGGTACTCGCGACTCCGTCAGGCCCCGGAGACGGCGGCAAAGAATTAGAATGGGAACCGGGCCGCGTGTACGACGCGAAAATTGTGCCATCGCGAGTGTAGATGCAAGCTTGGACGATGTGATTCTGCGCGCTCAGTGAGCTCAGGGTTTCACGAGCGGAGGCGGCATCGCCGAAAGAAAGCGCAGCCGTGGTGTTGGCACCAGTTGTACCCCCAGTTTGGATCAGGACCCTCGCAAGATCTCTTCGGAAGGTGGTGAAGTCATACGCGGCTAGCGCGGTGCAGGCCATCAAAATGGAAGCTCCGCAAGTGATCAGGATTATGCGTGTGAGTTTCTGTCTAATGGACCGGTGGGATATGCGCACGTCAGCCCTTGCCGTTGCCCGCCGAGTCGTGCACAACCCTCGCCACGGATAGAAGCTTCGAGCTCAGCCGCAAACCGGCCCGCTGGGCAGCGTCGGTGTTAATCAGGAAGCGCACCCGGTTGTCCTGGATAATGAATTGGAGGGTGCCGCCGGCGTCGGCAAAACCGGGGAAATCTCCGACCAGCAGGACGCTAGCTCCGCGCAAGCGATCCTCAATTTCGGGTAACCGCCGACTTTCGGACGAACTGACGAAAACCATCTGACACCGCCGGGCCTGTGCAACCTCCTGAAGACGTGCGAGAGCGACGGGATGGCTCCCGATCGCTTTACTTTCGAGGGCGTCGTCGAGGGCGCGCCCAAAGGGGTCCACGCCCAGCACGCAGATTGCAAAGGGAGCGCTGGGACCGGCGAAACTGCTGTCGGGCCAGTCGATGAATTTGGCGAAATTGTAGAGGAACGCCGCCTTGACCTCGTATTCGCCCACGCTCTGGGACTGCGCTCCGGCCGGTTGTTGCGCGGCAGAAAAATAGAACAGGAGAGCAATCGTGCCGAATGTTGCTGAACGCAGACACGCGAAGACTCGCGAGCGGCCGGCGTTTCGCGCCCTCGATTCCCTCTGCCTCCTAATGCGCGCATGGTGCAATGGATCGGCTCCGGGCTTCAAAATTGCCAGTTCAGCTTGGCGTATACCCCGCGCTTGACCAGAGTTCCGATCACGCTGCCGGTCGAATCAACGAACTCCTGGTGGTGGTCGCGAACGAGATTCTGTCCGACTAAGCTTAGGAGCCCGCGTTCGCCAAGCCGGAACGACAGTTGTGTATCCACTCTCGTATAAGCGGGCACGGCCAGATCGACGAGGCGATCCACGAAATAGGCAGAGGTATCCCAGTTCACATTGCGCCACAACCGGACGCTTGATCGCAGCTGCGCTGAGTGAACGGGGCTGCTTCCCTCAGCTTCAGCGACCGAAGTAGTGTCGCGGCTTTGGGGTGAGAGGTGCATGTGTATCCGCTCGAAGGCGTATCCGGGGCTGAGAGTCCAACGAGTGGTGGGCTTCCAATTCGCGGAGACTTCGACGCCATGGATTTCTCCGTGCATTAGGTTCTCGTAAGTGGTGGGTAGTTCGAGATGAGGCGGCGGAGGCGAGGTTTCAAAGAAGGGAGCGGCCGGCTCGGTGGTTTGCTGGTCGTAATAATCGCCATAGTAGGCGCTGAAATCCAATGTCAGGCGCTTAGCGATTGCTGTGCGGTAACCCGCCTCGTAGACGATTGTTTGCTCGTCCTGGAAGAATGGATTTCCCAAGAATGCTATGAGAGTGGGAGGCCCGCCAGGGGAAGGAATGGTGGCAAGAACTACGCGCAGCGCGGTGTCGGTCTCCGCGGGTGTCCTGTTCACTTTCGAAACAGCGGCCCAGATCGTGCGGTCGGGGCTGGGCATAAATGCAAGCCTGACGGAAGGCATGGGCGCAAAGCCAGTGTAATAGTTGTCTTCGAGCTTGGTGCCTATGGTCAGATAAAGCCGGTTAGGGAGAATGGCTATTTCGTCCTGTACGAACGAGCCAAAGAGCTGCATGTTCACATCTTTCGGGACGAAGGAAAGAAAAAATGAACCCGGGGCATTCGAATCGGAGCGGCGATACTCAAAGCCCCAGGTGACGTCATGGCGTTCCCCCAAACGAAGATGATCCTGGAAATTCATATCCAGTGTCCCACGGCTGTCTCGCAGGAAATCATTGCGCTCATAACGGTCGTAGGAGATTTGCAGGCTCGTATCCGATCGCGGGGAATAGGTATGGTTCCAAACACCTTGTAAAAAGCCGCCCGATAAATTCACCTCGGAGCTGGCCGCCTGGAAAATGGTCGTGAGGCCTTCACGGCCGCTATAGAGGTCGCCCTCAAAGGTCAGCGTGTCTTTTGACGAGATAGTAGTATCGCTCCGGAAACCAGCGCGAAGCATGTGCCAGCCGTCGGCGCCATCCTGGCCCGGGCCCGCTACGCCCGGCGACGGACCTTCGTTTAGAAACTTCTCAAAGACTCGGAAGTCAGTGCCCTTGGCCGTACCGCCATACTGCAAAGTCCCAAAGGCTTGCCCGGCGTTTCCGCCGCCGGCCTCGACGGTTACACCGCGGGTATCTCCGGATTTCTTAGTGATGATGTTGATGACTCCGTTGACGGCATTCGCGCCCCAAACTGAGCCGCCGGGTCCTCGAATTACTTCGATCCGGTCAATATCGTTGAGCGGAACGTCGAGCACGTCCCAAAAGACTCCGCCAAATGCAGGCGTGTAGACCGTCCGGCCGTCAACAAGGACGAGCAGCTCGTTGCTGAACCGCCCATTCAATCCGCGTGCGCTGATAGCCCACGTGTTAGCATTGATTTGAGCGACATCGATGCCAGGAACCATGCGGAGTAAGTCTGGAATGTTGGTTGCACCGGAACGTAGGATGTCTTGCTGAGTGATAACGAAAACAGCAGCCGCGGTCCGAGAAAGGCTCTGTTCGGTTTTCGAGACGGAGGTAACCTTAATGTTCATAAGGTCTTCCAGGCTTTCATTGGTGAGGTCGCCTGACTGCCCTTGGGTGCCCGCCTGAAGCGAGGGGCCACATAGAAGTGCCAGCAGGGACCATGCAAATGCCAGTTGGGCTGCCCGAAGTGGAGGGTTCGGACCCACGTTCATTTTTTTCACGTCCACCCCGATATTGTTAGACCAAAACTGTGCCAACGGATTAGACCTTAGACAGGTTTAGCCCGAGGTTCCTGTGTGTACTATCGGCAGAGGCGCGGCCCACTTTGATCGGCTGGGGCATTGAAAGAACGAATCACCCTCTGTGAAGGCAAGAGACGTAACACATCCAGTGGAATCAGCGGTTTAGAGGGCTCGACGGAGGTGCCGGCTGTACCACATTGACGCACGCGTTTCGTAGGCGAAGTGAGAGGGTGCCGACGGGGTGATGTTAACGTACCGTTAAAAGTGTAGTTGCCAGGCAGGGCCCGCTTGCCTTATACGCGCGATTTCCCTTATTGTGAGTTGACCGCCACGCAGAACATCGATGAAGAAAATCCTGCTGATCGAAGACGATAAGGATATCGTCGAGTTGGTGAAATACAATTTGGAGAAAGACGGCTTCAACGTCGCGGCGAGCGCTGACGGAGCCACCGGGCTTGCCCAACTCCGCAAGTCGCCTCCCGATCTTCTTCTTCTCGATTTGATGCTTCCGAAAGTATCCGGCCTGGAAATCTGCAAGGAAGTGCGTAAGGATGTCAGTCTGAACCGTCTGCCTGTGCTCATCCTGACCGCCAAAGGGGAAGAGGCCGATCGCGTGGTGGGCCTGGAGTTGGGCGCGGACGACTACGTTACCAAGCCCTTCAGCCCCAGAGAACTTGTCGCGCGCGTGAAGGCGCTTTTGCGCCGCTCGGAGCCGGCTAGCGCCCCCGAGAAAACCATCGAGATAGGAATGCTGAAAATTGATCCGGCCGCGTATCGCGTTACACGCTCGGGAAAGCCCGTCCCCATGAGCACCTTGGAGTTTCGACTCCTGTACTTTCTGGCCGCGCGTCCGAACCGGGTCTTCACGCGCGATCAATTGCTGGATGGCGTTTGGGGAACCGAGCGCTTTGTCACTCCCCGCAGCGTGGACGTGTACGTGCGGCGGTTGCGCGAAAAGATTGAAACCGAGCCTCAGCATCCGACTTATATGAAAACGATCCGGGGCGCCGGCTACATTTTCGAGACCCGTGCCAGCTAAGCTTTTCTGGAAGTTGGGGCTGATCTACTTTGGCCTGCTGCTCGCCATTCTGCTCGCGGTGAACTTTTATTCCTCGCGCCTCCTCCGACGCGATTACGTTCGCTCTGCCGACGATGAGCTTTCCTCCCTGATGAGTCTCGCCAAGGCCAGGCCTCCCACGTCAAAGGATCCCCGGGATCTGCAGGCTTGGGCTGACTGGGTTGCTGCCGGCGGGGTGCGCGCCGCCATTTTTGACCAGACGGGCCGTATACTTGCCGATTCTCCTCGCCAACCGCAACCGGCCGGAAGCACCTCGGATCAGCCGGAAGTTCAACAAGCCCTTTCCTCCGGTGAGGGACATTCCACCCGCCGCAGCGCGGCGCTGGGCCGTGATCTTGTTTACTATGCTGTCCGTTCGCAGACCGCGCGGGGCGATACGCTGGTGATTCGGCTGGCGGCGCCTCTAGCGCAAGCTCACACCTCGATGGCTGAACTGCGGCGGCGGCTCCTGGCTGCCTCTGTGATGATCCTCGTTTTGGGCGGCCTGATTTCGCTGATTTATTTTCGCATGTTTGCCGCGCGCGTCGAGCGCCTGAAGGATTTCTCGCGCCGCGTTGCAGAGGGTGACTTTCGTCCCTTGCCTGCGGAACGCCCGCGAGACGAGCTGGCCGATCTGGCCAGTGCGCTCAATGAAACGGCGGCATCGATGGACCGCACCATCCGATCGCTCAGCGGCGAGCGCAATCGTTCCAGCGCGATTTTGCGCAGCATGGTCGAGGGCGTAGCCGTCGTGGACGCGCGCGAGAGACTCGTATTTTCCAATCGCGCTTTCTCGGAGATCTTGAGCTTGGACGCCGGCATCATCGAGGGGCGCCCTCTGATTGAGATCGTTCGCAACTCCGACCTGCTCGGCCTGATTCGCAGGGCTTTGAACGGTGAGGAAGGGCTTCGAAGCGACATCGCCATGGGAGTCGTCCAGCAAAGAAGCTTTTCGGTGACCGCCACGCCCGTTCAGGCTTTGGACTCTAGCTCCGTGACTCGCCCGGCGGCGAACCAGGCGAACGCTCCGCAATCGGGAGGACAGCCGTCTGGCGCCGTGGTCGTGCTGCACGACGTTACAGAATTGCGGCGTCTTGAGCGCGTGCGCCAGGATTTTGTCGCCAATGTTTCTCACGAATTCAAAACCCCTCTGACGGCAATCCAAGGCTTTGCCGAAACGCTGCTCTCGGGCGCGCTCGAGGATCCCAGCAATAACCGGCGCTTCCTTGAAATCATCCGCGAACACGCAGCGCGGCTCGCCAGTTTGACGGACGATCTGTTGAAACTGGCGCGAATTGAAGCCGGTAAGCTGGAAGTGGAATTTGTGCCGGTTAACATACTGGAGCTGGTCGAACAGTGCGCCGAAACCGCCCTGCTAAAAGCCAGTCGGAAGCAGATTACATTTGAGACCGATGTTCCATCGGGTCTGCCCACCGTCCGAGGCGATGCCAGTCTGCTGCGGGAAGTGCTGCAGAACCTTCTGGATAATGCCATCCAGTACACGCCCGAGGCCGGCCGTATTCGTGTGAGCGTGGCCCTCAACGGCCGGGAAGCTGTGATCGCTGTGTCGGATACTGGCATCGGGATTCCTCTGGCGGACCAGGAGAGAATTTTCGAACGCTTCTACCGCGTAGACGCGGCGCGCTCGCGAGAGGCGGGTGGTACCGGCCTCGGCTTGTCCATTGCCAAGCACATCGTGGAAGCCCACGGCGGACGCCTGTGGGTGCAAAGCGAAATTGGCCACGGATCGAAGTTTTCCTTCTCCATTTCCCTTGCGAATCAGCCCTTTCCATCGTAGTGAAACATTCATTCCTGCTTCATCTGTGTGCAATGCTCGAAAACCATCCTGTAATGGGGTGATCCGGAATTAGAGTCGGGTCACGGGGGAGAACATCACGATGACAATGGCAAAAACGAGCACCGAGGCAATTTTCCAGACCGTCTTGATGAACTATTTGATTTCACAGGCGCGCACCGTGGAAGGTTCCGTCAACCGCGCGCTGGAGGCGGTGCTGAGCAGAAATGAACGGCTGGCGAGCGAAGTTTTTCTCACCGAGCCGCGCATCAACGAAATGGAAATGGTTATCGACGAACACGCCATCCGCATGCTGCGCCAGCAAGACCTGCTCGAAGCGGATATCCGTCTGATCGTCGCCACGATCAAAATCAATAACGACCTGGAACGCATGGGCGATCTGGCCGTGAATCTGGCCGAGCGCGTCATCTCTCTTTCGACAATGGAGGAAGTGCAAACGCCCGCCGAACTCGGGCCGATGACCGCGGCGGTCCGCGCCATGGTTTCAAAATGCCTGGGCGCGCTGATTTACGAAAATGTCGATTTGGCCACGCAAGTACTCGAGAGCGACGACACTGTCGATCAATATCGCGACCGGCTTTTTGAAGCGCTCCTGGCAGGTATCTCCGAGGATTCGGCGCAGGCGGCTCCCAATCTTCAATTCGTATTAGCCTCTCGCCATCTCGAGCGCATTGCCGACCATGCCACCAATATCGCGGAGGACATTCTCTTCTGGGTGCGTGGAATTGAAGTGCGGCATGGCCGGGCCAGAAAGATGGACCTCGAGACTTCCACCGTCATCGAGCGCTCCAGGCCTTAGTCATCAAGTTTTCATAGGAGGGTTATCGGTAATTCACCGGTCGCTTGGATACTGCGGGCCGCAGTTTCGGATTCGGCGACCCGTCAGTTCATCTGACCACGGACAGCTTGCAAGCGGCAGCGGACAAGTTTGGCTGGAGCAATCTGAGAGGCGATCCTGCGTGCTCAGTGTCCACAAGTTCTTGCGCACTCACCCAACGCAAGAAGTAGCACTCCACGTAACGCCCCCTAGGGAGGCGCGGAGAGGTCCCCCCAATCCGCGCTTCCCACTGCTCTTGAAGTCCGTAGGCGATTTCACCTCGTATTCTCGGCGATGTAACGCGGTTGTAACAACTCAGAAAAGATAATGACGCGAGGAGATCTCCAGCCCATGAAAAAACCTCGTCGAATGGTGCGTTCATTCCTAATTCTTGCGGATGTAACACGGTTGTAACAATGGCGCCGAAAAAAAATTCAATAAGAGGGAGTTCTACAGATGAAGAAGAGTCTACTTTTTGTGTCGCTCCTGCTGAGTGTTGCGGTTGCTGCTGGCGCACTGACGCTGGTAGCTGTCTCTTCGGCCGACGAGGCCAGCATAACCGGTGCCGGCAGTAGCTGGGTCTACCCGTTGGTCGCCAAATGGTCCGCCGAGTATACAAACAAGACCGGCGTCAAAGTTAACTACCAGTCGATTGGCTCGGGTGGAGGCATTGCCCAAATCAAGGCAGGCACCGTAGCTTTCGGCGCGAGCGACATGCCCCTCAAGCCCGAAGACTTGAAGGCCGCTGGGCTGATCCAGTTCCCCACGGCCGTGGCCGGTTGCGCCATAAGCTACAATCTTCCCGGGATTGAATCAGGGAAGCTTATTCTGAGCGGCCCGGTTACGGCTGACATCTTTCTCGGTAAGATCACGAAGTGGAACGACCCGCAGATCGAGAAGATCAACCCGGGTTTGAAGCTGCCCGACACGAATATCACCGTCGTGCATCGATCGGACGGTTCGGGGACAACGTTCACGTTCACTGACTATTTGTCAAAGGTCAGCCCGGAGTGGAAGCAGAAAGTGGGCTCCAACACCTCCGTTTCGTGGCCCACAGGGGTTGGCGGCAAGGGAAGTGAGGGCGTCGAATCTTACGTGCAGCGCATCCCCGGTTCGATCGGCTATGTCGAGTACGCCTACATCCTCGAGACCCACGGATCCTACGCGCGCGCGATCAACAGCGCTGGCAAGGTCGTCAGCCCCACCCTTGAGGGCTTTGAGGACGCGTCGGCGCATGTGGACTGGACGAAGGCGCAGGACTTCTACGTGATCCTCACCGACCAGCCCGGCGCAGACACTTGGCCGATTTCGGGTTGCACGTGGCAAATCCTGCGGAAGAATGCACCTAAGGATACCAATATAGCGGTAATGAAGTTCTTCGATTGGGGCTTCGAGCAGGGGCAGGATATGGCTAAGTCGATCGTCTATGGTCCCCTGCCGCCAAGCACCGTCAAAGCAATCAAGGCCTATTGGAAAAGCGAGCTCGGCTACGGCCTCTAAGGGCCGGCACCGAATCGGTGTAGGCTCTCAGGATAAGGGAGAAGCATGAACGCCTCGGACGTGGCGGTTGGTGTCGGTACGGGGCCAGCGTCCGAAGAGCCAAGGGCCGCCGCAAAGGCCTGGCTGTCGGGCGATTCTTTGTTCCATGCTGCAGCGGCGTTCGCGGCGTTCGTGGCCGCGACGACGCTGTTCGGCACGGTTATCGCGATCGCCTACGATAGCCGATTGTCGATCCACGCGTTCGGTATTTGGGGATTCCTCAAATCGAGCGAGTGGAATCCCGTAACGCAGACGTTCGGGGCGTTTCCGTTCATTATAGGGACGCTGGTCAGCTCTGCCATTGCGATGGTCCTTGGCGTGCCGATCAGCTTCGGGATTGCGGTGTTCATTGTCGAGATCGCTCCGGCATGGATCAAGAGACCAGTGGCCGGAGCGATCGAGCTGTTGGCGGGCATCCCCAGCATCGTTTATGGTTTATGGGGGCTGGTAGTATTCGCGCCAGTCTTCTCTCAAGTAGAGCCTTGGATCAACGACACCTTCGGAGCAATCCCAGGGGTAGGACTGTTGTTCAAGGGCCCGCCGCTGGGCATCGGCATGTTGACGGCCGGGATCGTGTTGGCGATCATGGTTCTGCCATACATCTCGTCGATCATGCGGGATGTGTTCATGATTGTGCCGTCCTCGTTGCGCGAATCCGCCTACGCTCTGGGAGCCACGACGTGGGAAGTGGCTTGGGACGTCATCCTTCCCTACACGCGTTCGGCGGTCATCGGCGGGATTTTTTTGGGTCTGGGCCGTGCGCTGGGTGAAACGATGGCCGTGACCTTCGTTATTGGCAACAGCAACATGTTATCACCGAGCTTACTGATGCCAGGTGCGACCATTCCGTCGGTGCTAGCCAATGAATTCACTGAAGCGACGACTCCGTTGTATCTGTCATCATTGATCTACTTGGGCTTGATCCTGCTCGCCGTCACCTTGGTCGTGCGGTTCCTCGCCGTGCTGCTGATCCGGCACCTCGGCCGCAAGGAAGGGGCGGCGGCGTGAGCGGCGTGCTCGCAAGACGTCGTATCGTCGACGTGGGCAGTAAAATCCTGATGGCTGTGGCGACCCTCATCGGGATCTTCTTTCTATTTTGGATCATCTGGGCAACGCTGAAATTCGGCATTTCCGGAATGCATTGGACTCTGTTCACGCGGGACACGCCGCCGCCCGGCACAAACCAATACGGTTTACGCAATGCCTTCATCGGGAGTCTTCTCCTGCTGGGGCTGTCGATGGGGATCGGGGTACCCATTGGTTTGATGGCAGGCACATGGCTGGCGGAATACGGTTTTCGGAGCCGAACGGCCGACACCGTGCGATTTCTCAATGACATCATGCTCAGCGCGCCATCGATCGAGATCGGCTTGTTTGCTTATGCTGCCGTGGTGGCCCCGATGGGGCACTTTTCGGGGCTGGCAGGCAGCGTTGCTCTGTCGATTTTAATGATCCCGATCATCGTGCGCACGACTGACGAGATGTTGAGTTTGGTCGGCGGTGACATGCGCGAAGCGGCGATTGCGCTGGGAGCGCCAGCCTGGGTGGTAATCACGAAAGTGACGTGGAAAGCGGCCCGCGCCGGGATCCTGACCGGAATATTGATCGGCTTGGCACGCATCTCGGGCGAGACAGCGCCGTTACTCTTCACCGCACTGAACAACCAGTACTTCTCGTCCAATATGTTCCGCCCGATCGCGAATATTCCCGTGGTAATCTTTCAATTCGCGCTGAGCCCCTACACCAACTGGCAGCAGATGGCTTGGGCCGCGTCTTTTATTACCGTGGTGTTCGTCCTCGTGTTGAGTTTGGTTGCGCGTTGGTTCCTAGGCAAGGTGCAGGTGGCCAAGTGAGTCCCAATCAATCGGAAGGATTCGGTATGGCGCCCATCCCCGTTTCCGTCAGGCCGGTCGATAGACCGCGAGAAGACACCGCAGCGCCGAAGCCGGTGAAAATGGCGGCCCGGAACTTGAATTTCTATTACGGCAAGTTCCATGCCGTGAAGGACGTCAGCATCGAAATCTGCGAGCATGTGGTCACAGCCTTCATTGGTCCATCTGGTTGCGGCAAGTCGACGCTGTTGCGGATTTTCAACCGCATGTACGATCTTTATCCTCGGCAGCGGGCGGAGGGCGAGGTCGTCCTGGACGGCGAAAACATCTTGACGGCGAAAAGCACCCGCCAACTCCGGTCAAAGGTGGGCATGGTCTTTCAAAAACCGACGCCTTTCCCCATGTCGATCAGTGAAAACATCGCGTTTGGCGTTCGGCTATATGAAAACTTGTCCCGCTCAGTAATGGACGAGCGCGTGCAACGCTCCTTGACGAGGGCCGGACTCTGGGATGAAGTGAAGGACAAGCTGAATCAATCCGGGCTGGGGCTTTCTGGCGGCCAGCAGCAGCGCCTTTGCATCGCCCGCGCACTGGCCGTCAATCCCGAGGTGCTGCTCATGGACGAGCCGTGTTCGGCGCTCGATCCTGTCTCGACAGCGAAGATCGAAGAGTTGTTATTTGAATTGAAGACAGGCTGCACAATCCTCATTGTCACCCATAACATGCAGCAGGCCGCTCGAGCCAGCGACTATACCGCATTCATGTTGCAAGGGACGGTGGTCGAATACAGCGAGACTTCCAAGCTGTTTACTACGCCGTCCGATCCACGCACCGAGGCTTACATCACCGGCCGGTTCGGGTGATGGGAGGGTCAATGGGGGACGAAGGGTCTATGGAACATCTAGAACGCCACTGGGAACACGATCTTGAGGAGCTGAAGCAGCGGCTGCTCTGGATGGGCAGTCTTTCCGAGCGCGCTGTCCATCAGGCTGTCCACGCCGTGCTGGACGCCGACGAGCAACTGGCCGAGGCGGTTCTCTCCGAGGAAGATGCGATCAACGAAATGCAGATCGAAATCGACGAGCGCGTTCAGCGCCTGCTCGCCTTGCACGCGCCCATGGCGGCCGATTTGCGCTTTCTACTGGCCGTTTCGCGGATCAATGGAGACCTGGAGCGGATCGGCGACCAAGCCGTAAACATCGCGCAATCGGCCATGCGTGTGATGCGCCATGCGCAAGTGAAACCCTATGTGGATTTGCCGCGGATGAGCGAGCTTGCAGAGGGGATGGTCCGCGACAGTCTCAACGCCGTCGTCCGCGGCGACCAGGATTTAGCCCGCAGCGTTTTGCAGCGCGACGATCAAGTCGATCGTTTGCGCGATCAGATTTTCCGCGAACTGCTCACATACATGATGGAGGATTCCTCGGTGGTCTTCTCCGCATTCGAGCTAATCCTCGTGGCGAAAAATCTCGAACGTATCGGCGACCACGCCACCAATATCGCCGAGGACGTGATTTACTTCGTGGCCGGGCGGGATGTTCGCCACCCCGCCCTCGACCGCCGCTAAACAATCGAAGCATCTTCGACCAGCACACTACCTGGCGCTGGCCTTCTTTTCGGTTGGCGGAGCGGGCGCACCCTCATAAAAGTATCCCCGTCGCCATTCCCGCACAGTCACGCCGCCGCTGACTCGGCTTTGCATGAAAGGCTCGTAGAAGTTGTAAGGATGTACGGGTTCGGGCGCGCCGACTTCGTCCAGCCGCTTGCGCAACTCCGCGGGAATCTCGAAATCGAGTGAGCCAAGATTGTCTGCAAGCTGCGCCGTCTTCGTGGCTCCGAGAATGATTGAGGTGACTCCGGTCTGAGTGACGAGCCAGTTGATCGCGACTTGCGCGGGGGTTTTGCCGACTTGTTTCGCTACTTCGAGAAGCACATCGAGAACGCGCCAATTGTGTTCGGTAAATTTATTGAAGATAGGGTTGGGCATCGTGAGGCGTCCTTCGCCTTTGCCGCCGCTACCTTCTCTTTTGTACTTTCCGCTAAGGAGACCACCCGCGAGAGGGCTCCAGGGGCAGAGACCGATGCCGAGTTCTTGCGCGGCAGGGATGTGTTCGCGCTCGATATTGCGCTCGGCGAGCGAATACTCAAGCTGCAAAGTGGCGACGCGCTCGAACCCACCCTTTTCGGCGAGGGTTTGCGCGCGGGTGAAATACCACGCGGGCGTGTCGGAGAGGCCGATGTACCGGATCTTTCCTTCGCGCACCAGGTCGGTGAGCGTCGAAATCACTTCCTCGACCGGAGTGATCAAATCCCACGAGTGCAAATAATAGAGGTCAATGAAATCGGTTTTGAGGCGGCGGAGCGAGCTTTCGAGGGCGCGATAGATATTCTTGCGGCTGTTGCCGCCGGCGTTGGGGTTGCCCTGCTCCACCCCGAATGTGAACTTCGTGGCGATCACCGCGCGGTCGCGGAGTTTGCGCTCGGAGATATATTTCCCGACGATCTCCTCGCTCTGGCCCATCTGGTAGCCATCGGCGGTGTCGATGAAATTGCCGCCACCTTCGAGATAGAGATTGATCATTTCGAATGAAACTTTTTCGTCGGCGCCCCAGCCCCAGCCTGTTCCGAAGCCCATGGCGCCGAGGCAGAGAGGGCTGACGCGCAACCCGGTGCGTCCTAGCGTGGTGTACTCGTTCAATTTCATGTAGTTCCTCCAGTGAAGCTATGCGATGCGGCCGCATGTGAGCCGGACTCGCGAATCGAGAGAGAAGCGGCCCTCTCTGAAACGTGTCGAGTAGCCTGCTCTCGGCCCCTTTGTTTTCTGTAAGTTAAGCCGGGTTCTACTCGGCTCTTCTGTCGATTAGAAATCCAATCTTTCGGGACGTCGCGCCCGGCGCCGCAGGCGTCGCCGACGAAAGCGGGACCGCAGGCAACAACGGACGGCTTCCGCGAGCCGCCACGAAAGCCGCCTACGACGCCGATTTCAGATGCGTTTTTCACGCGTCCATCTTAGTACAAGGAAACGGTAGCGCAAGAGCGAGGTGCTGTGGACTTTTGAAGGACCTCGCGCCAATCGCGAGACCGGCGAATACGCCGCGAATTCGAGGAGGCGGTACGTTAGTACGGGTCGAATTAAACCGAGCGGCCCATCGACGGCGACGGCGTTCACCCGCAGAATAGCTGAGAATTCGGAGCCACCCCCCCGGCACCGAGTTCCTGCACCTTCATCACATGCCCCGAGCGGCCGATCCCCCCACCGGCCGCTCCCCCCCTTTTTCGAGAACCTGCCGCTCCCAAATCTCTTTGTATATTTGACGCCAACTCAAGTGTGGCGAGGCCGTTTGACGACTGCCGGAACTGTGCTAATTTCGCTGCCTCATGAAAAAGCGTATTGGCGTCCTGCTCTCGGGACGCGGATCGAATTTCGAGGCGCTGACGGCAAGCGCCAGGGCGGGACGCATTCCCAACGCCGAAATCGTAATCGCGGTGAGCAATCGCGAAGATGCTCCTGGAATTGAGAAGGCGCACACGCTCGGAATCGAGGCGCGGGTGATTGCGTCAAAGGGGTTGGAGCGGGAGGCATACGACAGGCTGGTTGCAGCGGCGCTCCGCGAGAAAGATGTGGACCTCGTTTGCCTCGCCGGATACATGCGTCTGCTGTCTCCTTTTTTCGTGGAGGCATTTCGCAATCGGATCTTGAATATTCATCCTTCATTGCTTCCGGCGTTCCCAGGACTCGAGCCTCAGAGACAGGCGCTCGAACATGGCGTGAAATTTTCGGGCTGCACGGTGCACTTTGTGGATGAAAATCTGGACGCGGGACCGATCATCCTGCAGGCGGTTGTGCCGGTGGAAGACCGCGACACGCCCGCAACGCTCGCCGAACGCATTCTGCGGGAAGAGCACCGTATTTATACCGAGGCCGTGCGGATGGTGCTCGAAGGGCAATGGCACATCGCGGGCCGCCGCGTTTTGGCGAATAACGCGAAAGAGCCCGGGAGGAATTAGGAGTGTCCACGAAATTCAAGCCGGTTGACGAACAGCTCGCGTACCTGAAAAAGGGCGCGGCGGAGATTATTCGCGAAGAGGAGCTGAAAGCGAAACTCGACGAGTCCGTCAAGTCGGGTAAACCGCTGCGCGTATATCTGGGAGTGGACCCCACGGCGCCCGACATTCATCTGGGCCATACCGTGGTCCTGCGGAAGCTAAAGCATTTTCAGGATATGGGCCACACGGCAATTTTCCTGATCGGTGATTTTTCCGCGATGATCGGCGACCCGACGGGGCAATCGGAAACGCGTCCGCCGCTGACGCGAGAGCAGGTGGATGCAAATGCAAGAACCTATCTCGATCAGGTCTACAAAATCCTCGATCGCGAAAAGACGGAGGTCCGCTTTAACAGTGAATGGCTCGCCAAAATGACGAGCTACGATACGGTGCGGCTGTGCGGCCACTACCGGCTGGCGCGGATGCTTGAGCGCGAGGATTTTCGTTCGCGGCTGGAAAAAAACCAGCCGATCTCCGTCCACGAATTGCTGTATCCGCTGCTGACCGCCTACGATGCGGTGGCGCTGAAATCGGATGTGGAACTAGGAGCCACCGAGCAGAAATTCAATCTATTGGTACATCGCGAAATACAGCGCGAATACGGGCAGGCCTCGCAAGCCGTACTGACGATGCCGATTTTGGTGGGCCTGGGTAGCGAGCGCAAAATGTCCAAGAGTTTGGGGAACTATGTGGGAATTACCGAGGCGCCAGGAGAAATGTTCGGGAAGTTGATGTCTATTTCGGACGAGCTGATGTGGTCGTATTACGAACTGCTGACGGATCTCCCTTCGCCCGTGATCGTGCGCCTGCGGGAAGAAGTTCGCACGGGCGTGTTGCACCCGATGGAGGCGAAGATGCAGCTGGCGCACGCGGTGATCGCGGGCTTTCAGGGCGAGGTAGCGGCAAAACGAGCGTCTGACGAATTTCGCCGGGTGTTCCGCGAGCGCCAGGCACCTGACGAAGCGCCGCGGCATGCGATCCCACAAGGCACGCCAAAGCGTCTCTCGGCATTACTAGTGGAATTGACACTCGCACCGTCTCGTAGCGAAGCAGAAAGGCTTATCAAGCAGGGTGGTGTTGAAATTGACGGTGTGCGCGTGGATGATGTGAAACGTGAGATTGACCTCTCGAAGTCTGGAGAGTATCTTGTGCGTGCCGGCAAAAAAAAGTTTCTGCGCTTGGTGATCGAGTAGTGCAGATGCCTTTGGCACTGCCCTTAAGCTAGAGCGCCTTCTCAAATTTATTCGTTCTTTTTGAGAATGTGCCGGTTAACCTGAAGCAGTATCAGAACTTTCGTACTGTTTTTCGATAAACTCCGAAATGGCGAACGCGTTTTCCGTAAAAACGGAGAATAGTCCGCCTCCACATATCCGAAGAGTACCCTCCCAGCCCGCGACACGAAGAAAAGACGCGCATTGGCCCAATGGATCGATTAGCTATTCCTGGCACAGGAATTGCTTGATCCTAGACAGCGAGTCTCTGTTGACCGAGGGCGACAGAAAGGCCAAGTTGTAGCGGAATCGGGGATATCGTTTGATTCGACGCGGAACTTTTTTCGGCTGGGTTTACCTAGCTGCACTCATATGTCTCTTTTCGGTGACGTTTTGGGGCGCAATTGTCACCGAACGAAATAGCGCGAAGCAAGAACGGGCGCGAGCAGCAAACGCGGCGAACTTTTCCCGCACTTCTCCTCAGCCAGACAGAGCTGATTCCCAATTTGATACGGTGACAGGTAATCGAACTCTCTTCCCCTATTCGGTGATTCCTGGAGGAGTGAGAAGCGCCGAAGAGCTGCGCAACGCGCTGGAGCACGATCCGATCGCCGCCGCGCATTACGCCGGTTTCGACGTAAGCCAGACGCACGTTGTACGTTTGCCGAGCGACGAGGAAGTGTACGTCTCCTACCGCTTGAACAACCACATCTATTGGACTAACAAGAAACTAAGGCTCTTGAAGGGCGAAACCGTCATTACCGACGGCAAGAATGTGGCGCGGACGCGCTGCGGAAACCGCCTTTCGGCTACGGCTCAGGCCCCTGTTGCGGCGAGGCAGCCCCTTGACATGACGCTCGATCCCGCGCCTCTACCCGACCTGGCAGACGAGCGGCCGATTGCGCTGCCGATGGCGCTGCCGTTTCCCGCGTTTTCGTCGCTGCTCTCGTCAGGTTCTGGCGCTGGCACATTTGTGCCTCCCTACTTCCCGATCGTAGGCGGAGGACCTGGAGGGCCTCCATCCCACAACGTGGTAACTCCGCCAACCACGCCGCCGACGACTCCTCCGACCACGCCTCCGGGTCCTCCTCCACCCCCTCCTCCGCCACCGCCGCCTCCTCCTCCGGTCGCGACGCCGGAGCCCGACAGCTTGGTGCTGAGTGCAGCAGGGATATCCATCGTGCTAGCGAGCGGCTGGTTTGGATACTTCCGTCGTCGAACCCAGAACTAAGCTTTTGGTAGTGACTCAGTTTGCTGGTGCAGAGCCACTGGCTGTGGCTTACCGATTGCCGTGCCTGCGCCACGAAAGAGGTGCAGTCACTTCCAAGAGAGGTACTTCTGCGTGGACAACAGTCCCTCCTGGGCGGCTTCCATATTTCGAATTACCGGCGCGAGATCGTGCCGCTCAAAGCACTGAGCGATGGCTTTTCCGATCTCGTCATGCCGGCCCGTGGCGAGCGCTATAACGCTGGGACCCGCTCCGCTTAGGGCAACACCCAACAAACCCGGCATGCGGGGAAGGGCCAAGGCCTCCGCGAGACCCGGAATCAAGGACTGGCGCGGAGTTTGATGCAGGCGATCCTGCATGGCATCCCAAAGAAGGTCATAGCGACGGTCTTCGAGCGCCGCTACGAAGAGTGCAGACCGCTGCAGATTGTGTACTGCATCCGCTCGAGAGACGTTGGCGGGCAGCACAGCGCGCGATTTCTTGGTTTCCAGCTTCATACTTGGAGTGACAACGATCAGCCGGATCACTTTGGGCCAGTGCCTGCGAACAGCAGCCACTGTGCCATCACTGCGAGTGAAGGTGACGACCAAGCCGCCCAGAAGAGCCGCCGCGACGTTATCGGGGTGCCCCTCCATTTCCGTGGCATAACGCAAGGCTACATCTTTCGGCACTTGCCGCCCGACGACAGCGAAGCCAAGCGCTACGCCCGCTACCGTTGCGGCCGCGCTGCTGCCGAGGCCTCCCGCAACTGGTATTTCGTTTTGAACGGCAAGCCGGACGCGAGGCAAAACGAAGCCTTCGCGCTCAGCGGTATGGCGCATAGCGCGAAAGATGAGATTTTCATCGGGGTCGCGTGGAAGGTCGGAAGTGCCGCGCACGCCACGGCTTCGAGCCAACGTGCGCGAGCCGGGTTTCGACAGGACGGTGGCGCGAACGCTGAGGTACATTTCGAGAGCGAGGCCCAGGCAGTCGAAGCCGGCGCCCATGTTGGCGGTCGAGGCAGGAACGCGCACCTCGAATGAAGGTTGTCTGGCAGAAGTCATAGGATCATGGCGAAAACGGGCTCAGGCGCGCGAGATATTCCTCACGGCAAACTACCTTCCTTGCCGGCTTGCGCTAACGCCGCGAGAATCGCGGCTTTTGTGGCGGCTACGGTTTTGGGGGCGTTTTGGAATGAACCCACAATGCGCTGCGGGGGACCACCCGGCGAGTCCAAAACCAGCGTTCCGCTGTGATAGTGGCTCACGTAGCTGGGGTCCTTGAGCATGTTTCCAGTGAGCACGGCAACGACCGAATCATCACTACGAATGTGCTTCGCGGCTACGAGTTTCTTGATTCCCGCGACGGTTGTGGCCGACCCGGGCTCGCAACCGATTCCATCGCGGCCGATCATCGCTTTGGCATCGGCGATTTCCTGTTCGCTAACCGCGATGACCTTCCCTCCCGAGCGCAAGACGGCGCGAAGGGCCTTCTTCCACGAAACCGGCGCGCCGATTTTGATCGCGGTGGCCAGGGTGCGCGGATTCTCGAACGTCTCCATGGCGTCAGGCAGAGCCTCTCGGCCGGTTAGTTGGTCGGCGTTCAGCTTGGCAAACAAGTGTGCAACGGGCGCCGAGCCTTTCGCCTGAATCGCGCTGAGTTTTGGGAGGCGAGGAATCAAACCGAGGTCGAGCAATTCCTGAAAACCCTTGCCGATCGCGGTGCTGTTTCCCATATTGCCGCCGGGAACGACCACGTGGTCGGGAACCTGCCACGCGCACTGCTCCATCATCTCGAAGGCGACTGTTTTTTGCCCCTCGATGCGAAATGGGTTTATCGAATTCGCGACGTAGATGGAAGGATCGCGGCCCAGTTCCTGGATCAGGCGCATGCAATCGTCAAAATTCCCCTCGATTTCGAATACCAGGGCGCCGTAATCGAGGCTCTGTGCGAGCTTTCCGGAAGAAATTTGCCCGCGCGGGAGCAGGACGGCGGATCGCAATCCAGCGCGGCCCGCGTACGCGGCGAGACTGGCGGAAGTATTTCCCGTGCTGGCGCAGACGACGGTTCGCGCGCCGAGGACGACAGCCTGCGTGACGGCGGTGGTCATCCCGGTGTCCTTGAAGGAGCCGGTTGGATTGCAACCTTGATGTTTGAGGCGCAGGTCGTCCAATCCACAGTAACGGGCGGAACGAGGGCCGTGATAGAGCGGCGTGTTGCCCTCGAAGAGAGTGACGAAAGGCGCGGCGACTTCAAAGGGAAGAAGCTCGCGATAGCGCCACACGCCACTGGCATCGCGCGGGTCGCGCGAGGCCGCGCGAGCCGACCATCGCTTGCGCAAAGCGGGGGCGTCGGCAATTTCGGAAAAGCCTTGGCTGATCTCGAGAGTTCCACCGCAGCGAGAGCAAAGGTAAATGCGCTCGTTCAGCTCGTATATTGCGCCGCAAGCCGGGTCAATGCAGCGCTGCACGGCCTTTTCCGCGATAATTTGCGGCGCGCGGGCGGTCTTTTCGGTCATTTCAGGAAACCTTTACTTCCGATTCGAGAGGAACCGAAGAGCTGAGATTGAACTCACGATGCGTGGCCTGAAGCGCGACTTTCATGTCTTTCTCGGAGACGACGAAAGAAATGTTGCTCTCGGACGAGCCCTGGGCGATGGCGATAATGTTGACGTTCTCGCGTCCCACGGCATTGAAGGTGCGTCCCGCGACACCGGGGGTGCCTCGCATGTTCTCGCCCACCACCGCTACGATTGCGATGCTGGGATCCATGGTGATGTGTTCCACTTTTTCGTGCGCCACATCCTGCGCAAATTCCTTGCGGAGAGCCTCAACGGTTCGCTTGGCGTCGGAGGCGGCGACGATCAAGCAGATATCGTTTTGCGACGATGACTGCGAAATCAGAAGGATGCTCGCGTGCACTTCGGCGGTAGTGGAGAATGTGCGGCCCACCACATCCGGCGTACCGACGATTCCCGGACCGCCGACGGTGATCAGCGCCACGTCGCGAATGGCAGTGAGAGCCTTCACTCCGCCGCCATTGCTACGACCCCTGGGAGTGATCTTCGTGCCGGCCTGCTCGGGCGCGAACGTGTTTCGAATCCAAACGGGAATGCCCGCCTGCGCCACGGCGCGCAGCGTCTTCGGATGAAGCACCTTTGCGCCAAAATAGGCGAGCTCGGACGCTTCGAGATAGGAAATTTCGAGAATCGTGCGCGCTTCCGGCACGAGGCGCGGGTCGGCGGTGAGCACGCCATTCACATCGGTCCAGATAATTACCTCGTCGGCACTAAGCGCTGCGCCGAGAATCGTGGCGGAGTAGTCCGAGCCGCCGCGGCCGAGCGTGGTGAGAACGCCGCTATCGGTGGCTCCAATAAAGCCTGTCACCACCGGAACAATTCCGCTATCGAGCAGCGGCCGCAGGCGTGCGTTCGATCGCGCGTGCGTGCGGTCCATCAATGGGTCCGCGCCGCCATGATAAGAATCGGTGACGATCAACTCCGTGGATTCCACGGCCTCGCTTGGCACGCCGTGCTCGGAGAGGGCCGCCGCGACCATCGGAGCCGAAAGGCGCTCACCCAAACTTGAAACGGAATCGAGGGTGCGCGGAGTGAGCTCGCGAAGCAAGGCGGTGCCTTTGCAAAGCTCCTCGCCCTCGCTGAAAAGTCTTTCGAGGCAACTTGCCAGTCGAAGGCGCTTTTCCTTCTCGCGAACAAGCGTTTCCAGAGCTGCTGCGTGTTGCTTGCGCAGCTCCGCAAAAATCGCGTGGGAATGTTCGCGATCGCCCGCTTCGGAACGGCTCGCCGCCTGGATCAGCCGATTCGTGACGCCGCTCATGGCCGAAACCACGACCACAATTGGGCATTCGCGCACCGCACGCGTCACGATTTCGGCAACACGATTGATACACGACGCGTCGCCCACGGACGTGCCGCCAAATTTCATCACTCGCAATTGTGTCTTCATGTTCTAGGAAGCGCGACGCACAGCGACTGGGAGGTTATCCCGAGGCGAAAAACGACCGCCGTCCACGATGCCGCACCACAAAAAACTATACACCAGCGGACGAAGTTGCGCGACGGGCGCTGCGGTGGTTTGTGCCCGCTGCCGCACGATGCGTTGGGAAGCCACCTAAGGAAAGGTGGTGAACGCGTTAGCGCTGCCGAAGGCCCGTTTTATCTCCTGCGAGCTTGCCCATATAAATTGCCATTCCAACGGCGGCATTCATACCGGCTTTTTCCAACGCCTTCACCTCGCGCATGCTGCGAATTCCTCCCGCCGCGGTAATCGGAAGCGATGTGGCGGAGCGAAGTTTGAGGAACCAGTGGAGGTCCGTGCCCTTCATGGTTCCTTCATTATCCACAAATGTGGAAAGAAACTCGGAGCAGAAAGACTCCAGCTCCGGAATCACATCGCTCGGCTTCAGACTCAGGCGCTCGCGCCAGCCACGCACGACGATTTGCCCTCCTTCGGTATCGAGCGCGATCATCACGCGCTTGCGCCCGACGCGCGAGGCCATTGCTTTCAAGAAATCGCGGTCAACCCTGCCATTTCGGAAAGCCGCGCTGCCGATGATGACTTTCTCCGCGCCCCACGAGAGTATCCTTGCGGCGCGCGCTGCGGTGCGGATGCCACCGCCAACGCGTACCTTTACCTTTGCGCGGCGGCAAAGCAGCTTGATCCAATGACCGTTGGAACCCTTTCGCATGGCGGCGTCGAGGTCAATCACGTGCAAGATTGGATAGTCGCGGAATCGTTCGAGCAAGCCGAGAACATCGTCCATGGCGAGCGCCCGGCGGCGCCCTCTGATTAACTGCACGGCCTTGCCGCCTTGAAGATCGATGCAGGGAATGATCATCGGATAATTTATTTCATCGGCTGAGACGAACCGGCACCCCGCGCGCGCCCAGGTATTGCTTGAGGTTGGCGATGGAGTGAGTCTCGTTGTGGAAAATCGAAGCGGCCAGGGCCGCATCCGCGCTGCCTTGGTTGAACACTGCAAGAAAATCGTCGAATGTATTGGCTCCGCCGGAAGCGATTAAGGGCACCGAAACGGTCGCCGCGATTTTGGCGGTAAGTTCACAATCGAACCCGCTGCAGGTGCCATCGCGGTCGATTGACGTCAGCAAAATTTCACCGGCGCCGCGCGAGACAGCTTCGACTGCCCAAGCTGCGGCATCGAACCCTGTCGCAGCGCGCCCGCCGCGCGTGTAGGGTTCCCACGAATCGCCCTTGCGCTTGACGTCCATCGAGAGGACCACTGCCTGCGCGCCGAACTGTTGCGCCAACTCCGAAAGCAATTCAGGTCGCTCGACTGCGGCCGTGTTCACCGTCACTTTATCCGCACCGGCGCGCAACACCGCGCGGCCGTCCTCCATTTTGCGGATGCCGCCTCCGGCAGTGAGCGGGATATTTAACTGTTCAGCGACGCGGCGAATTGTTTCGAGAAAAGTTGCGCGCCCCTGGACAGACGCGCTGATATCCAGTACGACAAGTTCGTCCGCGCCTTCTCGGTTGTAACGAGCACCAAGCTCGGCCGGATCGCCCATGTCGCGCAAGTCCTCAAACTCAATCCCCTTTACCACGCGGCCCGCATCCACGTCGAGACAAGGAATGATTCTGCGAGCGAGCGTCATTGCGCGGACTCCAGAAAATTGCGCAGCACGCGAGCGCCGGTCTCACCGGATTTCTCGGGATGAAACTGGACGGCGGCCAGCCGTCGTTGCTCGATGACAGCCGCGAATGGGAAGCCGTGATCGCACGCCGCAACCGTGGATTCAGCCGCAGCCGGCGCCGCATAGGAATGCGCGAAATAAAAGTAGGCGTCCTCCGCGATGCCTTGCAGCAACGCGCTCGCTTGCATCCGGCGCAACTGATTCCAACCGATGTGGGGAGACTTGACGTTCGTCGGCAGGGCGCGAACCTCCTCCGGGAAAAAACCGAGGCCCGGCGCGCCCGGCGCCTCCTCGCTCGACGCGAACATCGCCTGCAATCCGAGACAGATTCCGAGCATTGGCACTCCGGAATCGTACGCTGCACGCAACGAAGATGTGAGATTGCGTTCGCTCAGGCCGTTTACAAAGGCAAAAAAATGGCCTACTCCCGGCAGCACAATCGCCTTTGCCGCAGTGATCTGCGCGGGTTCGGTGGCGCGCTCGGTTTCTGCGCCCAGGTTTCGTAGCGCGCGTTCCACCGATGGTAGATTTCCTGCCCCGTAATCGACGATTGCAACTTTCATAGCACGCCTTTGGTGGAGGGCAGGACGCGCCTCAGCTGCTTATCGCGGGTAACGGCAAAACGCAGCGCTTTCGCAAACGCCTTAAAAATGGCCTCCACCTGATGGTGCGACGACCGGCCGTAAACCAGCTTCAAATGCACGTTCGCCGAAGCAGACTGCGCGAAGGCGCGGAAGAAATCCTCCATCAACTCCGTTTGAAAATCGCCCACGCGCGCCGCCGAGATTTTGAAACTGCACACGCAAAACGCGCGGCCGGAAAAGTCGAGGGCTGCGGCCGCCAGGCAATCGTCCATCGGCATCAGGAAATATCCCGCGCGCAGAATTCCACGCTTCGAACCGAGAGCTTTTTTGACGCCTTCTCCGAGCGCGATTCCAACGTCTTCGACAGTATGGTGCTGATCCACATCGAGGTCGCCGCGCGCGGTCAGTTCTATGTCCAGAGCACCGTGCCGCGCGATCTGCTCGAGCATGTGATCGAAAAAGCGGACGCCGGTGCTGATGCGCGACTTGCCGCGCCCATCGAGATTCAGGCGCAGGCGAATGTCCGTTTCCTTTGTCTTTCTGCGCAGATTCGCCTTTCTCATAGGATGGACTCCAGTTCGCGCAGAAGACGCCGCGTCTGCTCGAACGTCCCGATCGTAATGCGGACGTAGCCTTCACCGCTAAAGTCGCCGGAGCGATCGCGCACCAGTGTTCCTTTGCGCGTCAAAGCTCCAACGATTTCCTTGGCACGCCGTCCGAAATACACGAGCACGAAATTACCGCCGCTCGGGAAGCAGCGCACGCCAAGCCGAGCGAGGCCCCGGTCGAGTGCTTGCCGGCCGCGACGAACTTCACGGACGGTTCGCGCGATGAACGCCCGATCGCGCATCGCCGCTTCCCCAGCCACGAGCGCGGCAGCACTCACGGGATAGGGCGATTGCGCCTTGCGCATGATCGCGGTACATTCGCGATGGACAAAAATGCAGCCCAGACGCAATCCGGCGAGACCAGCTGCCTTCGAAAAGGTGCGCGTTACGATCAAATTCTTGTGGCGGCTAATCCATGGAATCACGGTTACGCCAGAAAACTCAAAGTATGCTTCGTCGATCACGACCATTGTGCGCGTCGCAGCTTTCAATATTCGCTGCAACTCTTTCAGTGATAACAGATTGCCCGTAGGACTGTTCGGATTGGGCAGAAAGAAAACTCGCGGCCCGGCACGCAATGCCTGCAGTGCTTTGTTCCACGGGAAACACATTGCATCGTCGTATCGCGGCGCGATGATTCTCGCTCCCGCCAATTCGGAATAGAACCGGTACATCGCATAGGTTGGTTCGACGAGCAAAACATCACCTTTCGGCTCGACAAATGTGTTTACCACGAGGCTCAGCGCCTCGTCCGTTCCGTTTGTGAGCAGAAGTTCCTCGGGCCGAACCCCGAAATGCTTCGCCGCCTTTCGCCGGACCGTTTCTTGTTCTGGATACGCCGAAATTGACGCGGCGCTAAGCTTTGCCAGCGCGCGCCGGACGGCCGGTGAGCAACCGATCGGATTCTCGTTGAAATCCAGACGCAGCTTGTCGATGCGCCCTTCAAGCGGAGGATGATAGGACCGCATCCGCTCCACAGCGCGCCGCACCGATATCGGGCGCGTCACTTGCGCACTTCCGCGGAGCGGCCATGTGCTTCCAGGCCCTCCGCTCGCGCGAATTCGGCGACCACGGGGGCGAGGCGCTCTACCCCTCCACGCGATACTTCCTGCACGCTGATGCACTTCACGAAATCCAGAACCGAAAGGCCGCCACGGCTGCGCGCCGCACCTCCGGTTGGCAGGACGTGGTTCGTTCCGCTCGCATAATCGCCGAAAGATTGCGCGCTCCAGTCGCCGAGGAAAATGCTCCCGGCCGAGTCGATTTTCGCAAGCAAGCCGTTCCTGCCGTCCGGCAAACTCAAGTGCTCAGGGGCGAACCGGTTTACGAATTCCACCGCAGCCGCGAGGTTTGGCGCGACCACCACAGCGCCATTCTTTGCGAGAGACTGCGACGCAAGGTTCGTCTTAGGCAATTCCGCAAGCTGCCGGTCGATTTCGCTAGCCACAGTGCGAGCCAAAGCTGAAGACGTGGTGACAAACAGCGAAATCGCGTCAGGATCGTGCTCGGCCTGCGCAATCAGATCCGAGGCAATGAATCGCGGATTCCCCCGCGCGGCGAATACGAGCGCCTCGGTCGGTCCTGCCAACATGTCGATCGCGCAATCACTGCTGACGATTTGCTTTGCAGCGGTCACGAAGCGATTCCCCGGCCCGAAGATTTTGTCCACGCGGGGAATGGAGCGCGTTCCATAGGCGAGCGCGGCAATGGCCTGGGCACCTCCGATTTTTGCGATACGCCTGACGCCGAGCCGCTCCGCCGCGGCCAGTAGCGAGGCACCAGGCTGCGGGCTCGTCACTACGACTTCGCGCACGCCCGCCTCCTGCGCAGGAATCACCGTCATCAGCAGCGTGGAGACCAGGGAAAATCGTCCGCCCGGAAGATAACAGCCGACGGTATCAATTGCGCGCACGCGCTGTCCGGCGCGTACACCGGCTTCCACTTGTATCGTCCACTCCTGCGGTTTCTGGCGGCGCGCTACGGCGCGAATATTTCGCGCCGCGTGATCCATAGCGGCGACAAATTCGCGCGAAACACTCTTGCGGGCGCTGGACAATTCCGCGCGCGACACCCAGACGCTTCTTGAATCGAGCGAACGGTTATCGAACCGCTTTGTCCACGCAAATAGCGCCGCATCCCCCCGACGCCGCACATCGTTGACAATCCGTGTGGCAACGCGCGCGGCATCCCTGCTGCTCGCACTTCGCGAAGCTAGGATTTTCTTCGCCGTGGCATCTGTAAGCCGCAGAATGCGCATCAGTACACGACCTTATTCAACGGGTACTCGACGATCCCTTCGGCACCGGCGGCTTTCAGCCTGGGGATCAACTGCCGTACTGTTTTTTCCTCCACAATCGTGTTGATGGCAAGCCATCCCGGATCGCTCAATTGCGCGATGGTGGGATTGCGCAGCGCCGGCAGCGCCGCGAGTACTTTGTCCAGATCTTCGCGCCGCAGATTCAGCATTAGCCCCACGCGGTTGTAGGCCTTGATGGCACCCTCCAGTAGCATCGCCATATTCACCATCTTTTCGTGTTTCCAGGCATCTTTCCACGCGCCGTGGTTGGCGATGAACCAGGTGGCGGATTCGAGCAGCGTATCGAGCACACGCAGGTGATTCGCGCGCAGCGATGAACCCGTCTCCGTCACTTCCACGATCGCGTCGGCCAGTTGGGGTACTTTCACTTCCGTGGCGCCCCAGGAAAATTCGACACGCGCTTTCACACCGTGTTTCGCCAGATATTTCTCGGTCATCCGCACAGCTTCCGTCGCGATCACCTTCCCTTCCAGATCGCGCACGCTCTTGATCGGCGCGTCTTCGGCAACGGCCAGCACCCAGCGCACACGCCCGAGGCTCGTTTTGGAGTAGACCAGTTCGGCAACTTCCTCGATATCCGCGCCCGTCTCGAGAATCCAATCTCTGCCTGTCAACCCGGCGTCCAGCGCGCCGCTTTCCACGTAACGCGCCATCTCCTGTGCGCGGACCATCATGCATTCGATCTCCGGATCATCAATCCCTGGATAATAGCTGCGCGAGCTAACCGAAATCCGCCATCCAGCTTTGCCGAAGAGTTCCACGGTGGAATCCTGCAAACTTCCTTTGGGGATGCCGAGTTTCAAGCGGCTCATTGCTTTTTCCCCTTGCCGTAGAGTTCTTCGGGAGAGATCACGCGCTCTTCCACGATGTTCGCGGCGCCATCACGTGCGATACGCCGAAAAAAGCAGCTGCGGTAGCCCTCATGGCACACCGCGCCGCCTTCCAGCTCCGCGCGCACGAGCAGCGCATCCCGGTCGCAATCGGTGCGCAGTTCGCGCAGCAGGAGTTTCTGCCCGCTGGTCTCGCCCTTAGTCCAAAGCTTTTTGCGCGATCGGCTGTAGAAGGTGACAAATCCGGTTTCCTGCGTTTTGGCAAGCGCCTCGCGGTTCATGAATCCGAGCATCAAGACGTCGCCATTCGCGTGATCCTGCACGATCGCCGGGATCAACCCATTTTCCTTCTCGAAATCGAGTTCCATTTTTTCTCTTTTAGCCTCTCTGACCGCTCGCCTTATGCCGCGGTCTTATGATGGCGGCAACTTCATCCCCAAAAAGAAAAAGCCCGCGGGCGCATTCCGCGCCAGCGGGCCGATAAGTGCAGCTATTTTCCTTCCAGCTAGCCACACCGCCGCGGGCACGGTTTCACGTGATGGTGATGGCTATGATGCGCCCGCAGCAGTTTCATAACGATTCGAAATTATGATACCCCGCTGCCTTTGTCAAGCGCGGACTCTCGTAAGTGTAAGAAAGTAAAATCGACTGGAATTTTCGAGTATCGGAACGCGAGGACCCGACCCTATTCGTACGCGAGAGCTTCAACAGGGTCCTTGCGGCTGGCGAGCCATGCGGGATAGGAAGCACCAAGCAGGCCCCCGGCAACTGCGATCACGCCCGCGAGTAAAATCCATTTCAGCGTAATCAGAATGGTAAGCGAAGGGAAAGCTTGCAGAATCACATACCGCACCAGGAAGCTCAGTGCGATTCCCCCGACAACGCCTGCCAGGCACATCAGGGTCGTCTCACTAAGAATCGCTTCCGCAATGTAACTCTTCGAAGCGCCCAGTGATTTTAGGACCCCTATCTCGCGAGTTCTCTCAATGATGGTTGTGTACATCGACAGGAACGTAACCAGGAATCCGATCGAGACGGCTATGGCGATCATTACGTTAATAAAAGCGGCCAGGCCGGGAAGGTTGGACGACGTCATCTGCGAGAAAAAATCCTTGAGCGGCCGAATCTCGTAGCGGGGAAGCAGGCCGCGGATTTCGTCCGTAACGGCGGGCGTGTGATCCGACCGATCGCATTTGATGAAGAACGCCGATGCCTTGTCATGCGCGCCCGACATTTCCTGTAAGGTGGACATCTGGACGAACAGCCGCGCGCCCTTGCCGTGCTCCACGATGCCAGCTAAATGAAAATCGTGTTCCAGTATTCGGATGGTGTCTCCAACCTTCACTTTTTTGGCCCGCGCATACACGTCGTCGACGAGGATGTCGTTCGGGTTTTGCAAGAGCGTGCCCGAGTACAGGGTGAAGCCTCCCGAGACGGCTCGAAAGGTGTCGGGCTGGATACCGTAAACCAGATCGAAGCCGTTCACGGAATTAAATTGCACGAGCACCGGGGCCACGGCTTGCACGTATTCGAGCTGTCGCAATTTGTCGGCGATGGCGATCGGCATCGGAGCCCCACTGAAAGCCATGAAGATGGAAGCCGATGGAGGCTGGACCATGATATCCGCGCCGATTCCTTCGGTGCGCTTGGCGGACTCAGTGAGCAGGCCGCTGGTAAGGCCCACGACGATAATTACCAGCGTGACTTCCACCGCCACAGCGATCACGGTGATGATCGTGCGAACCGGCCGGTGCAGAGCACTCCGCAAGATCATGTGCCCGATCACTGCCTCTTTCCCCCTGAAGATCCCGCCGGTGTCTTGGTTTCCGGGGAACTTTCGCCGACGTTCACAAGTTCCGCTCCCAGTGGCTTTCGCAGCACAAACCGATCGTCCGGTACCGGTTCGTTGAATGTCGCCTTCGTGATGCCGATTTGTAGCGCGTAGTCGTTAGCCGGTCTGCTAAGCCCGATTTGGCGAGGATATTTCACCGAATCAAACGTATCCCAGCCAGTATAGCGAATGTCAGAAGCGATCTTCCCACCCGCGTCGTAAGTTTGAAGGCGAGATATTGCCAGGTTTGTGCGGTCGAACCAAATTTTGCGCGCTACTTCCCAATCCGTTCTGGCGATTGTTTCCGTCGGCGCGCCTTCGGCTCGGCCTGCAATCCGGACGACGGTCAGCACATAATATTGGCCATCGGCTTCGCTTGCATCTTCCATCAGCACCGGCGCGCTATTCGGAATGGGCTGCCAGAAGATCGCGCTCGTGAGGTGTTGCGGGCGGAGGTTCTCAATGGGCTTTGCCGAAGGCCGCTCCAGATTTGCTGGTCCCGTAAGGAACTTGTTCTGAGACGGAATGAAAATGTTGAACGTTTGCCCGTCGCTTTCCATGTCAAAAATATTTGTGCCGACGACGGGCGCCTGCCCAATCACGCGGATCTTCGCGGGCTTTTCCGCAAGGATGAATCCACTTACCTGGTGGTATTGCTTAATAACGCCGCTGTAGGCTGATCCCGCAGTCAGAGTCATCGTGATCGACGCGTTGATCGATGTCACCGCGTCCGCCTCACGGTTGTATAGCGTGATCAGTTCTTCCCGAGTGGCCGTCTGGAGCGGCGCCGGAGGACCCGTAGGCTTCTTCGCAACCGGCTGGTTCATCGCGCAACCGGAAAAAAGTAGCCAGCAAGCGATTGGGATGAGCCAAGGGACGCGAAGCCGCATCCGATAATTTCGCGTAGTGAGCACTACAAGCGAACTTATCAGTCGGCTTGGAGGGTGTCAACGAAACGGAGCGAGGCTCGCTCCATTGGATACGTGAAATCGCCGAGGAAATGAGGAGCTTCGACCGCAGTCCGAAGCTCCTCGGGCCGTTAGCTGTTGGTGTCTTTTACTTCTTTGCAGCAGCGTAGTTCTGGGCGACTTGCTCCCAGTTAATCAGGTTCCACCATGCCTCGGTGTATTCCGGCCGGCGGTTCTGATATTTCAGGTAGTAGGCGTGCTCCCAGACATCCAGGCCAAAGAACGCCTTGCCGCCATCCAAAATCGGATTGTCCTGGTTTGCCGTCGACTCGATGGCCAGCTTGCCATCTCGAAACAGCAGCCAGGCCCATCCGGATCCAAATCGCGTCGTAGCCGCCTGATTGAATTTCGTCTTGAATTCGGCGAAAGTGCCAAACGTCTTCTTGATAGCATCGGCAAGTTCGCCCGAGGGCTCGCCTCCACCGCCCTTCTTCATAATCTTCCAGAACATTGAGTGATTCATATGGCCGCCGCCATTATTGCGTACCGCCGTGCGAATGTTCTCTGGAACCTTGCCGATCTGCGCGAGCAGTTCCTCCACAGTGAGCCTTTGGAGGTCAGCGTGGCCTTCGAGAGCTTTGTTCAGGTTTGTGACGTATGCGCCGTGATGTTTATCGTGATGAATTTCCATCGTCTTCGCGTCAATGTAAGGCTCGAGTGCGTCGAAGGAGTACGGCAGGGGTGGCAAAGTGTGGCTCATTTGAGGAGCGGCTCCTTGTGCGGATGTCGAACTCATTATCTACCTCCTGAATTTCCGGTTCCTACGCCATAATTATACGCGCCTTGCAGGAAGCGGTGGAACAGGCACCTTACATTAATCGAATACCTCACAGGAGGCTCCATGCCGTCCGTCGAGCATGTAGAAAAGCACTTTACTGCTACGGCAGCCGTGCGGGACATCGTGATCGGAATGTCCGACGGTCTTACCGTTCCGTTCGCTCTCGCTGCGGGGCTTACTGGGGCCGCTGCGGCGCTTTCCCATGGCAACACCATCATCGTTACCGCTGGCTTCGCCGAAATAGCCGCCGGCTCAATCGCGATGGGGCTCGGCGGATATTTGGCGGCGAAAACCGATTCCGAGCACTACGCCTCCGAGCTCGATCGGGAATATCTGGAGACCGTCGAGCTCCCCGAAATCGAAACCGAGGAGGTGGCGAAAGTTTTTCGCGACTATGGGCTCTCGGAGGCGCAGATGGCGCCCATCGTCGCCACCATTACTTCGAACCAGAAAAGATGGGTCGATTTCATGATGCGTTTCGAGCTCGGCCTCGAGCCGCCCGACCCTGCGCGCGCCGGCCGCAGCGCCGGAACGATCGCGGCATCCTACATCGTCGGCGGTTTGATTCCCCTGACGCCTTACATCCTGATGGCGAGCATCCGGCCCGCGCTTTGGACCTCGGTGACCGTGACTTTGCTGGCGCTTCTCGTCTTTGGAGCAGTCAAGGCTCACTACACAGGTGTAAGACCGGTGCGTGGGGCAATGCAGACCGCGCTCGTCGGCGGGCTCGCTGCCGCTGCCGCGTTCTTCATAGCACGGCTCGTTTAGGAACACACTCGGATGACGCGATTAATGGCCCCCTGCGAATCTTGTTGCTCAGAGCCGGTTTCGCAACAGAAAGAGCCGCGCCACCCTATTCACAAAGCCTGCATCTATTATAATAGTGACCAGGCAGCATCTCTCGGTTACGGCGTAACCAAGAGAGGCCCTGAGCAGCGAGTTCGCCTCCTCGGCGCATCTACAATACCGAGCGCAAACGTTGTTGGCGCCTTGACATTTGCAGCGCCGTCCGCGACTCCGAAAGGAAGAAATCTCATGAAGAGTTCTCATTTACACATTCCCCGCTGGGTGGCTACGCTCGTAGTGCTAACGGCCGTCATCACCGGGGGAATACTCGCGATAGGGCTAAAGAACTGGACGGGCAGGGACGTATTCGGCGCACCCAAGCTCGCCGTCACGCTGGCCCGCGATCCGGCTCCCGTTCCACTCGGAAACTTCACGAACGGCTTCGCATCCGTGTTGAAGCCCGCCCTGCCGGCCGTGGTCAATATTCACAGCTCGAAAGTTGTGAAGAGTCGACCCCAACAAATGATGCCGTTTTTTAACGACCCCATGTTTCGGCAATTTTTTGGCCCGCAGTTCGGCCCCGAGGAGCCTCAATCCGAACGCGAACAAAGCCTCGGCTCCGGAGTCATCATCACCTCAGACGGAACCATCGTTACCAATAATCATGTAATCGACGGCGCCACCGATATCAAGGTTGACCTGCCCGATCGGCGCGAATTTAAAGCCAAAGTCATCGGTACCGATGCGAAAACTGACATCGCCGTTTTGAAAATCGACGCTACGGACCTGCCTACTCTGCGTCTGGGAGATTCTTCAAAACTCAAAGTGGGCGACGTGGTTTTCGCGATCGGAGACCCCTTCGCGGTCGGCGAGACAGCCACCATGGGTATCGTGAGCGCAACCGGCGTCGGGTTGAACGGCCAGATCGAGAATTATGAGGACTTCATTCAGACCGATGCCGCCATCAATCCAGGAAACTCCGGCGGCGCTATGATCGACTTGCATGGTGATCTGATCGGCATCAATACTGCCATCCTCACCGGGGGTGGCGGTGGGAATCAAGGGATCGGCTTTGCCATTCCTATCAATATGGCCCGCTCTGTGATGGATCAGATCGTCAGCCACGGCAAAGTCGTCAGGGGCTATCTTGGTCTGCTGCCTCAAGACGTTACACCCACCCTGGCTAAGCAATTCAACGTCAATCAGCCCGGCGGCGCGCTTGTCGGTCAGGTCGAACCGGATACGCCTGCGGCCAAAGCCGGCCTGAGACGAGGAGACATCATCCTCAGTCTGAATGGTCAACCTGTCAATTCGGCGAACGACCTTCGCTTGCGCATCTCGCAAACCGCTCCCGGGACTACGGTGAAGTTGGGAGTTTCGCGCGACGGCAAGATGCAAGACCTCAGCGTCACGCTCAGCGAATTACCGCCTGATAAGGTCTCTCAAGAGGGTGTCGGCAAGGAAAACGGTCCGGGCGGTCTCGAAGGTGTCGAAGTGCAGGGCCTGACCCCCGATATCGCTCAGCAGTTGCAGTTGCCTGTCGGCACGAAAGGCGTTGTGGTCACCTCAGTCGATCCGTCCAGCCCGGCGGCCTCCGAACTGAATCGGGGAGACGTCATCCAGGAAGTCAACCACAAGCCCATTTCGAACGTCGAAGAATACAGGCAGGCAATAGCTGCGGCCGGTAACCAGCCTGTCCTGTTACTTGTCAACCGAGGTGGCGCAACGCAGTACGTGGTAATTGAGCCGCACTGAGTTGTGGAGCATGAACATTCCAAAGAGGGCGCTCACGAAAGGGCGCTCTCTTTGGCCCATGCATAAAGGTCTTTGGCAGGCCTTTTGCACGGATCAATGTATTCTCGCGCGTGCTGGAATGGCTTAGGTTTTTGGTTAATTCTGTGCCCGAATGGTGGCGATTCTCCGCGCGAGGTTGAAAATCTTGAGTGAACAATGGCGCGGCGAGCCCTCTGTCGTGCCCATTCTCCGTTCCGAGATGACTTCCGATGAACTTGAGGCCACCAATGACCTCGCGCAACTTGGTTATCGCTTTCAACACCCTTGGGATTAGAATGGTACGTGAGTTCTATTCGCCCCAGCCCTCCAGTTTAGTACCAGTATATTGGGGGCTATTCGTGTGTCCGAAGCTGCCCCGACATCAAAGCACTTCGGGGTGAAACATTATGATACCGGCAAAGAAGCAAACCGTATTCCGTGAAACGCTCCTTCCCGATGGCAAACGGCGATGGCGCTCTTTCGGCGCAGGGTTCGGCCTGGAGTTCATTGCTGTGGCCGTGGTGGTAATACTTCCCTTGCTCATGCCCCAAAAATTCGAGGCCGTGCAGCACTACTGGGTCATGCCTTTGGAAGCACCCGTAATTCAGGCGTGGAAGCCTCAGCCGCCGCCGAAGCCTGTCGTCGTGAAGCGTCGCGAGGTTGTAAAGGAGATTCCGAAGCCCGAACCGGTCGAGCTTCCGAAACCGAAGATATATAATCCCGTCGTTACCAAGCCCGTAGTGCGACAAGTCCGGAAGGTTCAAACGCCAGACATGACCCAGGTCGCAAAAGTGTTTCCCGATCCGAACCGTTCACTGGGTAGCTCGGCTCCTCCAACTCTGAGGAAGCCTCGTGAAGAGGTGCAAACAGGCGGCTTTGGGGATCCCAACGGCGTGCCAACCAACAAGAATACCAACCGTAATCCCAACATCGCCCAAGTCGGCGCTTGGGATATGCCCGTTGGCCCTGGCAATGGCAACGGCACCGGCGGCGCAAAGGGAGCCCGCGGCGTTGTGGCCAGTGCCGGATTCGGCAATGGTGTTGCCAGTGGTGGTCCCGGTGGCGGAAGTCATGGCGTTGTCCAGCAAGGCGGATTTGACGTGAAGGCGCCAGCTACTCCTGAAGTAAAGCACACGGCCGCGCCCGCGAACACCAAGCCCGTCGAGATCTTGTCTGTGCCGAAACCCGTTTATACTCAGGAAGGCATCGCGAAAAAGATTGAGGGTGACGTGCTTGTACAGGTACTCTTTACTGCCTCCGGGGAAGTTAGAGTCGAGCGCGTGGTTCGAGGTCTCGGCTATGGCTTGGACGAATCGGCTGAGGCGGCGGCGCGTCAGATTCGTTTTAAGCCTGCCGAGCAGGATGGGCGCCCGGTGGATTTTGCCGCGATCGCGCATATTACATTCGCATTGGCGTACTGAAGGGGGAAGCGTGATGCGTAACTGGAAAACCTTCTCGCTAGCGATGGGCCTAATGGGCGCCCTCGCCGGCGTGGCCGGAGCACAGACTCAAACGCAGCAGGCTGCGGATCCCGGCCAGCCGCCAGCGGCGGCTCAGCAGGCATCGCCCCTCACCGTCAACCAAGCCATCGACAGAATCATCGCTCGCGAGCACAGCGAAGACGCGACAATTCGCCGCTATAAACCAATCATTGAAACTTATATCCAGGACATGAAACCTGATAAAGACATGGGCGCCATTCCGGTCAGCGACCACTACTACCTCGGCCAAGCCGATCTTGACAAAGGCGTCGCGGATGATTCCATGCTTTCAAAGAAGAAAGGCAAGCTGGACCAGCTTAATCCACTCTCGCATCTTACTGGATTCTTTGAAGCCTCATACGTCCCCGAAGGCTTCCTCCAAATGATTTACCTGGATACGAGCTCATTTGATCGCCAGCACTATCAATTTGATTACATCGGTCGGCAGTTCCTCGGCGAAGTGCGTTGCCTCGTTTTCGACCTCACGCCGCTGCCGAAGTCCGGCAGAGGGCGGTTTAAAGGCCGAATATGGGCCGAAGATCAGGGCTTCACAATCGTCCGTTTCAACGGCGTCTATACGCCCGTTTCAGGGCTCAATGGCTTTAACTTGCACTTCGATAGCTGGCGCACCAACCTTCAGCCCGGGCTCTGGCTCCCCTCTTTTATTTTCAGCCAGGAATCCAATCTGAAGGATTTTCTCGGCAATCACGTACGTTTCAAATCCCAGACGCGCTTGTGGGGCTACGATCTCAAGGGCATAGGACGCGAGGAGGAATTCAGCCAGCTAACCATTGAATCTCCCAATGCCATTCAAGATCAGGCACCCACGGATCAAGACCGCTCTCCCGTTGAGGCCGAAAGGGAGTGGCAACATCAGGCGGAACTGAACGTCCTCGATCGCCTGCAGCGCGTTGGTTTACTTTCGCCGCCTACCGACGTTGATAAGGTCCTCGAAACCGTCGTGAATAATCTAGAGGTAACCAACAATCTTGATATCCAGCCGGAGGTTCATTGCCGGGTGCTGCTCACGAGCACGCTGGAATCGTTTGCGATCGGGCATACCATCGTGCTCAGTCGCGGCCTCATCGACGTTCTTCCCGATGAAGCCAGCTTGGCCACTATGCTTGCTCAAGAACTCGCCGACCTTATCGTCACCAAACCTTCCACCGATCAGTGGGGCTTCAACGACATGACAAACGTTTCCACCGTGGAGGCTCTGAGCCATTTCTCATTTAAAGACAACCCTGCAGATGTGCAGGCTGCCGGAGCAAAGGCCGTCGAAATTCTCAAGAATTCTCCTTACAAGGACAAGCTTGGCAGCGCTGGCCTGTTCCTGAAGCAACTGTCCGCCGAAGAGAAGGCTCTGCCCGCCCTGATCAGTCCCCATATCGGGAATCGCGTGTTTATTTCCGACCAGTTGCTTAACGCAGGACCAGCGCTCGCGCCGGATAAACTCGATCAGATTGCAGCGCTTCCCATTGGGGCCCGACTCAAGCTCGACCCCTGGACGGATCGCGTTGAACTGCTCAAGGCCAAGCCGGTTGCCCTGCTTTCAGCCCGCGAGAAGATGCCCTTCGAGATTACACCATTCGAGCCATTCCTGACGCGCTATGAAAAGCCGAATTCTGCTTCTGCCGATCAGACCAAGCCGGACTTGGCAACACAGCAACAGCAGCAATCCGCGCCGCCGCAACAGCAATAAACGAGCGCCGCGCTTCAGTCCCGCAGCGTCCGCGGCAGCATTTTTCTGCCAAGCGCTTTGTTGTCGTCCACAGACCCATCCGTGCCGCTGACTTTTTGCCTCCGAAAATATCAGCCTCAGGATTTTGAGGCGCTCTATGCAATCGACCAGGCATGCTACCAGCCTGGAATCGCATATTCTCGCCGCGACCTCCGCAACTATCTTCGCTTCCCAGGCGCAGACTGCCTGGTAGCGGAGAACGATAACCAGATCGCGGGATTCATCCTTACGGCCCACGACGGCCACTCGGGCTACGTCATCACCATCGACGTCCTCGAACCCCACCGTCGTCGCGGCCTCGGCGCCATGATGCTTCGGGAAGCGGAGCGAGCGCTCTCCGCGAGTGGCGTTCAGGAGGTAGCGCTTGAAACGGCAACCAACAACGCCTCCGCCATTGCCTTCTGGAAAAAGCACGGATATCGTACACAGGGAGTGACAAAAAACTATTACTCCGGCGGCCTCGACGCCTACTCCATGCTCAAGGCTATTTAGGGGAAGGAACACCGGTGCTGTTTTTTGATCGCCTATATCGCAAACGGTGAAGCTCAGAAGCCCGCATGATACAGCGCGATCACTACGGCAGCGGCGATTAGACAGTAAATGCCGAATAGATACCAACGACCGCGCTCGAGCCACTGGCTGAGCCACTTCAGCGCTAGCAAACCCGCCAAAAAAGAGCAGATTGCTCCAAAGATTCCCGGCATCATCGCCGAAGCTAGCCTCGCACTTTCGGTAAGGTGTTGCGCTTTCACCAGTCTGAGCACTTCGCGACCGACTACCGGAGGAGTCAATATCACCGCTAGCGCAAAGCTAAACTGCTCGGCACGCATCTTGGCAACACCCGCCAGCATTCCCGTCGATATCGTTGCGCCGGAGCGCGAAAATCCACGGAACGGAAGTGACAAACCTTGCACGACACCTACTAGACTGGCCTGCCTGGCGTCCAGCCCAACGTCGCTGGGCGCACTCGATGGTGACGCACGTTTCTCAAACCTGCCAGCAATCAAGATGAGAATGCCTGCCGCGGCTAATGCGGGAGCGATGAGTTCAAGATGACTGAACAGCTGTTCGACCTCGGCGTGCGGAGTGCCGCGGAACCAGAATCTCTCAATTATCTGAACCAGGGCCTCTCCAATGACGCCCGTAATGGCCGTGGCGAGAATTAAAAGCCAAGCGGTCCTCTTAAATGCCCCGACGCTCTGGAAAAAAGCTATCCGCCATTGCTTCCAAAAATACAAAATGACGGCAAACATCGTGCCGGTGTGTAGCATCACCAGGAGCAGTGTCATTTGGGGAGAAGACGGATCCATCCCCATGAGCTTTTCGGCCACCACCACGTGAGCGGAGCTCGACACCGGAAGCAACTCCGCTAGACCTTGCACGATAGCCAGAACGACGACGCGCCAAAGGGACATCGCAGCATCTTAAACAGTCCAACTGAGCGCGGCAATCCGATTCTCGGCTGCGAGAGTGGAATCAGCAAACGGGACAGTGTTCTTCCGAGCCGTTGCCTTGCCTGTTTCCGACCCGGCTGCTAAACTGTCGCGGCAAGGGCTAAGCTGTGGCCCCTGCAACCTCCTCTAAAAAGGTCGCCTTATGTCCGGACACTCTAAATGGGCCACAATTAAACACAAGAAGGCCGCCACTGACGCGCGCCGCGGCAAAATCTTCACCAAACTAATTCGCGAATTGACCATTGCCGCACGCACTGGCGGTTCCGATCCGGATACCAACCCCCGCCTCCGTACCGCCATCCTCGCGGCCAAGGGCGAAAACATGCCCAATGACAATATCGAGCGCGCCATCCAGCGCGGCACGGGCGGAATCGAGGGCGAAACTCTCGACGAAGTTACCTTCGAAGGCTACGGTCCCGGCGGAGTCGGCGTTCTAGTCCAAGTCGTCACCAGCAATCGCAACCGCATTGTCAGCGAAATACGCCACATGTTTTCCAAAAACGGCGGCAACATGGCTGAAACCGGCGCCGTGGGATGGATGTTCGAGCGCAAGGGCGATATCGTCGTCCCCAAGGATCAGGCGGACGAGGAAAAAATGATGGGCGTCGTTCTCGATGCGGGTGCAGAAGACCTCCGCGATGACGGCTCCTCCTGGGAAGTTACCACTCCTCCCGAAGTAATGGAAAAAGTGCGCGAAGCGCTCGCCGCCGCGCAAATCACCCCGTCTTCCGCCGAAGTCGCATGGGTGCCGAAAAATAATGTCAAGCTCAGCGGCGTTCAAGCCCAGCAAATGCTTCGCATGGTCGAAACCCTCGAGGACCACGACGACGTGCAGCACGTCTACGCCAACTTCGATATCGACGAAAAAGAAATCGCCGCGATGGCCGGTTAGTTTCGTGGCCGTGGCGGTCACATCCCGCCGTCCGTCCCGTCCTGACCCCAAAACTCGCAGCCGCGGCAACAGTTGCGCCTCTCGGGCGCAATTCTGGGTTAGAATCTCTCACCGGATGCCCTCCGAAATGAGTAGCCCTGTCACAGCGATCTATCCTGGCTCCTTCGATCCGGTTACCAATGGCCATCTGGACCTGATCGCTCGCGGCGCCATGATCTTCGATAAGCTGATCGTCGCCGTGGCCCGCAACCTGGAAAAGGATCCTCTTTTCCCGGTCAAGGAACGCGTCGAAATGCTCGAAGCCGTCACCTTCGATTGGAAGAACGTGGAGGTCGAGATTTTCGAAGGCTTGCTGATGGATTACGCGAGGGCGCGCAACGCCACAGTCGTCCTAAGGGGCATTCGCGCCGTTTCCGATTACGAATACGAACTCCAAATGGCCATGATGAATCGCAAAATCGAGCCGCAGATCGAAACCGTCTTCATGCTGCCCGGCGAGGCTTACAGCTATCTCAGTTCGCGCCTGGTGAAAGAACTCGCGAGGCTCGGCGGACCCGTAAAGGGTCTGGTGCCCTCACTCGTCGAGGAACGCTTGCGGTCAAAAGTCGGCTAACTTAAATATGGGCTCGTCGATGCCACCGTTAGTCCAGCCAATTTGGCTGCACGCATCTAATCGCTAAAATTTTCTGGTTCTCGCCCGATGAGCTAAAATGGACCGGCTCGTTGCTCAACAACCCTCGCAAAGGGATAGGAAATGGAACCGGCCACAGCCGTGAAAACAGAACAGACGTTTCGACTCGCCGACCGTGTAAATCGCATTAGCCCCTCGCCCACAATGGTGGTGTTGCAAGCCGCCGAGCAACTAAAATCCCAGGGCGTGGATGTCGCCGACTTCGGCGCGGGCGAACCCGACTTTCCAACGCCTGAGCACATCAAGCGCGCCGCGATCCAGGCGCTGGACGAAAATCGCACCAAGTACACGCCTGTTCCCGGCATTCCCGCTCTGCGCCAGGCCATCTGCGAATGGCACACGCGCGAGCTCGGCTCCTCGTATCAGCCCAGCGAATGCGTGGTTAACGTTGGCGGCAAGCATTCCATCTTCAACGCCGTCTGCTGCCTGATCAATCCCGGCGACGAAGTCGTGATCCCCGCGCCCTATTGGGTAAGTTATCCCGATATCGTGAAATATGCAGGCGGCAAGCCGGTCATTCTCACCACGCACGCCCAGGATGACTTCGTCCTGCGCGCCACCGACCTCGAAAAATTAATCACGCCACGCACGCGCATGGTAATTGCGGACTCGCCAAGTAATCCCTCGGGCGCCGTGATTCCGCCGGACGAATTCGCGAAAGTTCTCGCCGTCTGCCAGCGCCACGGCGTTTGGCTGCTCGCCGACGAGTGCTATTCGCACTTCACCTACGGCGACGCCAAACCGTTCTCCATCGCGAGCATCTCCGGCTCGAAAAGCAGCCTCATCGTCGTCGGTTCGTTTTCCAAAACCTTTGCGATGACGGGTTGGCGCCTCGGCTACGTCCTTGCTCCTCAGCCGCTGATCGCCGCCATCACCAAGCTGCAAGGCCAGTCCACCTCGAATCCGACCTCCATCACGCAATACGCGGCGCTGGCCGCCATGCGCGGCCCGATGGATTCAGTAGCCAAAATGCTTTCTGAGTATGCGCGTCGTCGCGACCGCATCGTCACCGGCCTGCGCGCGATCCCCGCCGTCACCTGCACGGCTCCGCAGGGCGCCTTCTATGTCTTTCCGAATATTTCGGCGCATTACAATGCCGAGATGCCGAACGACATGGTGGTTTCGAAGTTGCTCCTCGAACGCGAACACGTCGCCCTTGTTCCCGGCGAAGCCTTCGGCGCCCCCGGCTTTCTGCGCCTTTCCTATGCCACGTCCCTCGACCGCATCGACGAGGGTCTGCGACGCCTCGGCCGCTTCTTCGGTCAAGCGAGGTAACGATCAGCAAAGCATCTCCATGCCCCGCGCGCCTCGACCCCGTTTTCAGCCCGCGTCCCTGGGGATCGCTTTCGCTGGCGCCGTTCTTCCCTGCAATGGCCAATCTCGCCGAGCCGATTGGCGAAGCCTGGATGACGGGCGATGAGTCCCGTTTCGCCAGCGGTCCCTACGCCGGCCAGAAACTTGGCGATGTCTGGCTCACAATGTCCCCCGAATGGAGAGGCACTATCCTGCGTGACGCTCGCGCCTTTCCTCTGCTGATTAAATTCATCTTCGCGGAAGACAAGCTTTCAGTGCAGGTCCATCCGGACGACGAATACGCCTCGCGGCACGAGCAGGCCGCCGGTGGCTGCGGCAAAACCGAGATGTGGTATGCGGTCCGCGCGCAACCGCATGCCGAGGTGCTCGTCGGACTAAAGCCAAATGTCACTCGCGAAAGTTTCGAACGCGCCATTGCCGATGGCACTGCCGAGAATTGCCTTGAGCGCGTTCCTCTAACCGCGGGCGACGCCATTTTCGTTCCAGCTCGTACTGCGCACACGATTGGGCCCGGCCTGGTCCTCTGCGAAATCCAGCAGAACTCTGATCTCACCTATCGTGTCTACGATTACAACCGCCGCGACGCGAAAGGCCGCGCCCGCGAGTTGCACATCGAAAAAGCCCTCGATGTGATTCGGTTTGGCGAACAACGCGGAGGAAAAATCCAAGCGGCGCAAATCCATCGCGGCCCCATTGCCAAGACTCGCCTCGCCGCCTGCGAATACTTCACCACGGAACGATGGGAATTCAGCGAACGCATCGAGTGCGTCACCTCACCCGAGCACTTCGACGTGTTGATTTTCCTAGAAGGAAACGGAATCATCCGCTGGAGCGAAAGCCGCGAAACTCACCAGCCTGGCTCCGCGACCCAGCATCATCATCCATACGGACCGGCCGAGGTCTGGCTGCTGCCAGCCTCTCTCGGTAAGTATGAATTATCACCTGAGGCTCAGCAGCCGCGCGCCACTCCGCGCACCTCCCTCCTCCGCACCCACGTCTCGCCGCCGTCGCCGACGCCATTATAGAAGGGGCACGATACATCGTGCCCGCCACACATGCTTGGCTACTTGCGCGCCATCCGCCGAGCACTTTCGGTGACGTCGTCATTCCGAGCGGAGTTTCGCGCATTTCCCCTGTCGCGCCATGTGCGCGCGCGCGAAACGCAGCGAGGAATCTCTCTTCGATGTAAAGCGCGCCGCCCTGCCCATTTACGTGACGCCGTCGTAAGGGCACGATTCTCTTGTGGCTCCGGGCATCCTGCCGGGCGTTTTTTGCCTCTTCTGGGAACGCCAATCTCCCGATCGGTGCCTTTGATTTTTGATGTAGCTCACCCCGCCTTCAGGAGGGTTTACGCGCGATTTTGCCTCCAGGCCGTTGCGATTTCGCCGATCGGCCAAATTGCGATTGCTGAGAGATGCTCAGGAAAACAAGAAACCGATCACAGCGAAGAAATTCCGGTCCGAGCCGAAGCGCTGGCTACCGCTTCGAGCGTGGGCCGGGGCGCACGACGCATGGTTTCGATGAAGATCCGAACAAGAGTGGGGTCAAATTGGTTCGCGGCGCAGCGCTCCAGCTCAGCGAACGCATCTTCGGCGGTGCGCGCCTTCTTGTAGGTGCGGGCGGAAGTGATGGTGTCGTAGGCATCCGCGATTGCAATCACGCGTGCGCCGTGAGGAATGTTTTCACCTTCGAGGCGGCAAGGGTAACCGGTGCCGTCATAAAACTCGTGATGGTGTCGGACCATCTCCCGGATTCGCGCCATCGGCTTAAGCGTTTCCAGAATTCTCGCGCCGAGGTCGGTGTGGGTTTTCATCGTTTCCCACTCGCAGGCGTCGAGTGGCCCCGATTTGTTCAGGATCGACTCCGGGATTCCAACCTTGCCGATATCGTGCAGCAGTCCGGCCAGCCTGATTTCCTCGATCTCCGTTTCGGCAAGACCCAGCTCGTTAGCGATCATCACGGAATACGCGGAGACTTTTCGGGAGTGCCCTTGCGTGTAGTGGTCTTTAGCGTCGATGGCGTATGCGAGGGACGTGACAGTCTCGACTACGGACGGCGGCAGAACATTGCCCTCCGCGTCTCCTCCTTGCTCCCTAAGCGAACGCGTAAACTGTTCGAGACGACGATAGATTTCCTCGAAAGCTTCCGGTCCGGTGGAAAACAGGCGCTTGAGTGTAACGCCTAAATACGCTTCGAGCACATCTTTCTTCCATCTTTTTCTGTCGTTGGGATCGCCCTGCTCGGCGCTCGAGACCAGATTGCCTCCCTGATGCTTGGAAAGATACATCGAGGAGTCCGCAACTTGAATCAGCTCCTGCGGGGTGCTGCCGTGCAGAGGGAAGGCGGCGATGCCGAAGCTGGCGGTGATGTTCTTATCGCGCAGTATGGGATCGGACGCAATCCAGCCGCGAAGTTTGTTGGCGAACTGGCGCGCCTGCTCGATCGTCGTCTCGGGCATGAGTATCACGAATTCGTCCCCGCCATACCGGGCAACCACATCCGACCGGCGGCAATTCTGCTCCAGGATGTGCCCGACGCGCTGCAGCACCACATCGCCTTCGAGATGGCCGTAAAAGTCATTCACGAATTTGAAGCGGTCAAGGTCCATGAGCACCAGCGCGAGCGGTCGGCTGGCACGCGTGGACCGCTTCCATTCGGAGGATAACGCTTCCATCAGGAAGCGATGCGTCTTCACGCCGGTAAGACCGTCGGTAATAGCCTGTTCCTGAGCTTTCTGAAAAGTAAGTGTGTTGTGCAGAGCGCCCGCAAACAGGTCGGCGAGAGTGCGCAAGAGCGCGACGTCCTGCTGGCTGAAGTCGCATGGCTCAGATGTTTCGACGTAGAGAACCCCCAGGAACTGCTCCCCATAAGTTACCGGCAGCGCGACGGACGCCGCCGAATCCGGCAGGACCATTCGTGGCGTTGAGGGACCGGCTTCACGGACGATTCCCATCTGTCCCGTGCGAGCAACTTGCCCGATCAGACCTTCGCCGAGCAGCAAGCGACGCCCAACCGCTTCGCGGCGCAGGCCCGCATCGGCCTGAACAACGAGTTCTTTGGCAGAGTAATCGAGAATCGCAATTCCTATATGATTGTAGGAGAGATGCTTCTCCATCTCTGCGGCGATTTTCCCCAGCATCTCCTCAGGGTCGAGGCTGGTGATCGCGTGATTCGAGATATTGTTTATGAGCGTGAGCTGGCGAGACTTTTTTTGCTCTTCTGCGAACAGCCGCGCGTTTTCTATCGCGATGCCCGCTTCGCTGCCCAGCACGCGCAGAAACTCCACATGGCCCTCATCGAATACGCGTTCCTTCTGGCTGTGGACGGCCATTACGCCCACGGGATGATCGTAAAGGATCAGAGGGACTGCGCACAGCGAACCTACGGGCTGCCGGGTTTCGAATCCCAGCCGCTCGGCTTCCTCGGAGAAGCGCTCGCGAATCAGAAGCGGCTGCTCGTTGCGGACCACGTATTCCACCAGCCGGTTGGCCACCGGGCGCGACCGCTTCGGCAGCCGTTTTCCATCCACCACCTCGACTTCGAAGCGGACTTCGCCGCTCTCTTGATCGTGATAGGCAATAAAGAAACTGCCGGCGTCGACCACGCGGCGCATCTCGGAATAAATCCGCTCGAGCAATTTGTCCAGATCCAGAGTGGAGCTGAGAGCGCGGCCGATTTCGTTGAGAATGTGTAACTCCTCGCTGCGTCGCGATGTTTGACGAATGAGAGAGCTGTTCTCAACGGCCATGCCGATCTGCTGGCCCAGCGCGAGCAGCAAGCGCCGTTCCGCAGGGCCGAAGCTGCGATTGTCCGGGGTGCCCAGGAGGAGAACTCCAAACACTCGCTCCTTGGCCTGCAAACTAATTCCTACGATCGTCCGCAAGCCCTGATCCAGCAGCATTTGCCGCATACGCCGGAAGGCGTCGTCTTCTTCCAGTGCTCTCCAGCTCGCATCGCGGGAGAGATCCCGAAAAACCACCAGCCCGCCAAGCCGCGCAACCAGATTGATGAAGTATTCATTCAGATCCGATTCCTGAATGGATGCCGAAAAGGAATCATTGAGCCCGGCGACGATCACCGAAGCGCCGCCGCTGGTTTCACCCTGCTGCAAGCACAGAGCGCCCGCCGGCACGCGGACGACATTCAGCACCCGGTCCAGCGCCTGGGCCAGCATTTTCTGAATCTCGCCTCCCACGAAGCTCCCCGTGACCAGATTGAGATTCGAAAGAGCCAGCATGTTTCGCTCCGCCCGCCGCCGTTCTTCTTCGTAGACGGACATCACCATCAGTACGCAGGCGAAAAGCTCGGGCAAAATAATTGCCGGCAGAAGATGCAACTTTTGTAGGAAGACCCATCGGGAATGCAGCAAGGTTGAAATGCAGAGCAGTCCCCAACCTGCAAACGTGAAGCCGAGCAGCACATCCGCTCGAGCTTCTTGTTTGCGGCCTTCGTGCCAGAAGGTGTGCGCAACCAGCAGGAAAATCACGCCCACGCCCAACACCACGGCAGGCACGTCGAGCGAATAACGCGCGTGCGCAACCGACCAAATCACTGCCGCCAAGCCCGCGGCGCCTACCCATTTCGGCACCTTCAGGCTCGCGTACAGGCGCGAGGCGCAGTAGAAGGCTAGGCCCGCGAACGCAAACACGGACTCGTTTAGGGCTCCTAGCCAACCCATCCACTTTGGGTCTCCGTGAAGCCATACGCCTAGAGCGCTAAACAGGAAGTGCAAGCCCACCAGAAGCCACGCGGCAGACCAAGCGAGAAGGTACCCCTGCCGTTTCCGGCGGTAAAGAAACACGAAGAAAGCTGCCAGCAGGAAGCAGCTTGCCTGAAGCACTATCCCCGTGGAAGTGACGTAGCTCTGCAATTCTATGCTCCGTATTTAACCGGGGCCGTTCCGAGGAGAATAGCAGAAAGCCCGAGAATCACCCGAGCACGTCTCCGGCCAGTTTCTTGGAGGTTAACGTGAGAGAATTCACTGATCTCGCCTCAAGGCCAACGCCTTGCCGCTCTGCTTACGATTACGAGCAACAACCCACTATGTAGTGGATGGCGCCATGTCGTCAACAGTACCCGGGTACTGAAAACTCGAAGCGCGGCCAAAGGTACGGCGCCGGTCGCGGGTCAGTCTCCGATTACCCCGGTGGATTCGATAGGTCGATGCAACACCATCTAAAAGATCTGCTGCTAAGGATGGTATTTATGACCCAGGGGAAACGATCGAGGCTTTCTCCCACGCAAGAAACTGATGTATGGGCAGTGGCGGGCCTAAACCACAATTTCGGCACGGGCCACAACCAAACCAACTTTGGGAGCAAGAGCATCGGGGGAACCAGAGAGGGTTTGATGTTAGGAATCGGTTTCGAAGTTTCACTGAATGGCGACACTTGCAAACGGCTCGCCTCACAATGCACGATTATCACAGTTCCATAGACAAGTGCTTAACACTCGCGGTGGTCATCGAGTGATGAGTATCGCAAGAAAGATCGGGTGGAGTTCGGTATTCGCCGCGACCTGTGCCTTCGGATTATGGGTCGTCGCGTCGGATTTTCAGCCTCAGGGTCGCGTGAGACGAGAAGATGGCGATACGTTCTCCTATCACTTTTTCCATACACCTTTGTTTGCCGGGTGCCGCTCGATAAGAACGAAGGCGTTGTCAAGCAACACTTCTGCATCTCAGTGCTCTGAAGCACCGCTGCGATCTCAGAGGGGTGGAGGACCGAAGCTCTGAAACTCTCGCGGCGAATCAGTTTTCGGCGGATCGTTCCGCCAGCCATCGATACGGCCTGAACTTCGACCATGATTCTCTTATGCGAATCCCGGTTCGCACCGGGACGAGAGCGCCCAATCAACTCTTCGGTCTAGCTTGCGCTGACCAGCGGCACCCGCGAGCTGCTCTCGACACGAACGACCTCTGGATACGCCGTGTTGGTTCGCAGCATCCAGTAGAGTCGAATCGCCAACTTCCTGGCCGCCGCCACCTTGGCCACTCCTTTGGCCTTCCGGTGGCAGCGATGCAAATACTCATTCCTCATCTGGGGATCGCAGCGCACGGCACTCTGCGCGGCCTCCACCAGCAGCATTCTCATAAACCAATTTCCCTGCTTGCTGATCGATCCCAATCGCTGCTTCCCGCCCGAACTGTACTCTCGCGGAATTAGCCCCAGATAGCTGGCCACTTGCTTCCCGCGCGGAAAGCGAGAAACATCTCCCATGGTCAGCACGAAGGCCATCGACGTGATCGGCCCCACTCCCGGTTGTGTCATCAGCAGCCGTGCCCTTTCATCTTTCAGCGCTGCTTCCGCCACGGCTTGATCCAGCGGAGCAATCTGCTCATCCAACATACTTTTCACCTTCCACAGGTCTTCTCGCCGCCGGCTGGCCCACGGCCTCAACGGCAACTCGCGCAGCACCTGTTCTCCCGCCTGGCTCCACAGTTTCCGCTTCTTCGTCACTCCTTGATTCATCGCCAGGTGTTGCAGCTCATTCTTCACCTGCGCCCGAATCCGCACCAGCTTGTAACGGTGAATCAACAGCTGTCGCAGATCTTTTCCTTCACTCGAAGGAGTCCAGATGCGCGGAAACCGCCCTTCCCGCAGCAGTTTCAAAATGAGCGCTGCATCCCGCCGGTCATGCTTCTGTTGCCGTGGATCGCTGGCCCTAATTTTCGCCGCGTCTCCGATCCATACCTCGTGCCCTAGCGACGTCGCCATCTCCACAAACCACTGGCAGTTTCCCGTCGACTCCATTCCGATCAGTACCGATTCGGCAAGCCCGCGGTAAAACTTCTCCGCCTCTCCCGAAGCATGCTCGAGCTTCCTTTCCTCTGTCTCTCCCGTCTCGGTATCCATCCAACACACTTGCTGCCAACTGGGATGGTAATCACACCCTATAATCAGCATTCGAAGGCTCCTTTCGAACCGAATTCGCTTCGGTCCTCCAATCAGAAGCTTACTCGGCCTCCGACTGGAGCCTTCGTTCTTATCCAATCAACCCCCACGCACCGTTCGGCGAGCAACTTTCATCGCCGCATGAACTGTCACACCACAATTTGCTAAAGGCGCGAATGATATTCTAGGGTGGCGCACTCTTTCGGCCTTTTCGAAAGGGTGCGGCTTTTGTTCCTTTTCTCGTATTCTCCAAACGAATCGACGACGAATTCTCTTCCGCTCGCGCCGCTTCGCGCTTTTGGTGTGTCTGGTGGAAGCCCCCGCATTCATGCGGGGGAGGCAACCCTTCAGCGTTGCTGGAATTGCGGCCCGGCGCGAAGCGCCTACCTTTCGCGCCGCCTCACCCGCGCGAGCCTTCGGTTTCGAGTCTCTCTTCAGCTACAATCACGTCACCAACAGCGGCTTCCAGTACGACGCCGCCGGCAACATGACTCACGACGCCAGCCACAGCTACACCTACGACGCCGAGAATCGTATTACGAAAGTCGATGGCGGCAGCACGGCCACCTATGGTTATGACGTCGACGGGAGGCGCGTGAGTAGAGTGGTAGCTGGAGTGGAGACCGATTATATATACGATCTTTCGGGCCACGTGGTGGCCACCTATGGAGGCGGCTGCGGCAACACCTGTTGGAACACGGGATTCGTGTACCTGAACGGCCAGATGGTCGCCCAATACTGGGGCGGGACGTACTTCGTGCACGCCGACCATCTCGGCTCCACGCGGCTGCTCACCAGCTATCCGACACCGAGCGTTGTGGAGTGCGATGATTACTATCCGTTTGGGGAGCAGGTTTCCTGCGGCGGGACGAGCACGACGACGCACAAATTCACGGGCTACGAGCGCGACGCCGAAACCAACCTCGACAACGCCCAGGCCCGCTACAACTCCTCCTCCCTGGGCCGCTTCATGTCCCCCGACCCCATCGGCAACTTCGTCGCCGACGCCACCAACCCCCAAAGTTGGAACATGTACGCCTACGTCAACAACAACCCCCTCGCCTTCACCGATCCAAGCGGAATGGATTCGGTCACCCCACCCCCCAACCCCTGCGCCGGCGATGGCTGGAGCGTTGGCCCAAGCTCCTGCGATCCGATGTGTCAGGAGACTTTTTGCGGCGGCGGAGTGCCCAACCAAAATCCCACACAAGGGGATCCCTGCGTGATGTATCCCGGAATTTGCAACAACCCGATATGGTCCTACACCTCAGGCTCTCTTCCAGATACCAGCGCGCCGCCTCCACCGGACCCATGGTGCGCGATGGGTTCGGCGTGTTACGGCGATTTACTCGGCTTTTTCGGATATAACAATCCGACTCAAATCGTCGGCACTCCCAGCGGCGGCGGCGGAACGCCGTCCCAGCAGCCAGGCCAGCCGCAAACGCCCGCGCAGAAAAAGCAACAATGCCTAGCCAACATCTACAAGACGCCGATGGGCAAGGCCGTCAAATTCGGCAGCGCGCTCAGTTTTATCGACGATTTTGTGGGTACGGTGTTTAATTGGGGCGAAGCCTTCGGTACCAAGACAATCCTAGTTAAAGCGTTTCAGGGGGGCGCGAACTCAGCGGCGTCCGAGGGCACAATATCGCCGGTAGCCGAAGTGGCCGGACCGCTTGCGAAAGGTGCGGGCGAGGTCGGCGTAGGTTTGGCCACACTGACGGATGCAGGTATGCGCGCGGGATGCGCCGTTCAGGCCTCGGGAGGCTCAATACCGGCTCCATGGGAGGTTTTCTGAAGTACCGAGGCATAGCTTGCACTTGATTCTAAATAATGGGCTCATCTTTCCTGCGTCACTTGACCGCCTCGCGCGCGCCCATGCAACCACTGTCCTTATTGTCGTGTGGGGGATCGCGATGCTGAGCTACCATCAGGATGCCAGATCGCGGCTCGCGTCGTGGGCGAGAGTGTCCCAGTTTCTAGCTATCGTTTGTCTGATCGGACTCGTGGTCTTTGGCTTTACACACAGGGCGTGGCTCAATTTCGCGATCGCCATACCTTTAACTTGGCTCCACATTGAGCTATCGAAGCGCTGGCGGGCGCGGCCAGGGGCATGGTGGTGAGGCTGGGCTTTTCTCCGTACTTGCGATGATCGACAGATAGTTTCTCTGCCCGCGCCGGGTGCCCCAGGTTTAGCCTCTGACGTTTCGGGTGCCCCATCGTCGCGGGTTCTGCGAGGGTGGGGCCTTTCTCCGCGCCTGCGATGAATCGACGGATCGCTTCTCTTCCGCTCGCGCTGCCTCACCCGCGCGAGCCTTCGCCCCGGCGTCCCTAGCAGAAGAACGAACGTAGCGCACCGTTCTCCATCTCGTCGATGTCAGCCGCATCGAGCGGCTTGGACATTCTCTAGGCTGCTTGCGCACCGTGGCTTTTGCGCTTTGCGTCCCACCGAAACAGCAAAAAGAGAGCGCCACCGATCAACAGGATGGTTGCGCCGCCCGAAATTTCCAGCAGCCGCGACACCAACGCGTGGTATCTGCCCGTCCCCGGATCGTACGTGCAGCAGTAGAGAAGAATTTGATCCACCACCGAACCGATTTGCTCGTGCGATCCTTGCACCAGCGCCAGCCGCAAATCTTGCGCCGGATACTCGATGCCATAAAAATATTGCGCCACTTTTCCGGCTGGCGTCAGGACCATGATTCCCGCAGCGTGCGCGTACTGGTGGAGCTGCGGAATATATTTGTAGTGAAAGCCGACAGCATCCGCGAGCGCGTCGATCTGTGGCTTTTTCCCGGTGAGAAAGTGCCAACCTGCCGCAGCCGAAGGATCGCCGTATTGTTTTATATACGTGCGCTTCGTCGCGGTGGCGAGCGCCGGCGTTTCTTGCGGATCGACGCTCACCGTTAAAACATTGAACTGATCGCCGATCTGGAAATTCAACTTTTTGAATGCCGAAGCCGCCCCGCGCAAGACCTGCCGGGTGCCCCAGGTTTAGCCTCTGACGTTTCGGGTGCCCCATCGTCGCGGGTTCTGCGAGGGTGGGGCCTTTCTCCGCGCCTGCGATGAATCGACAGGTCGTTCGCCTTCCGCTCGCGCTGCCTCACCCGCGCGAGCCTTCGCCCCGGCGTCCCTAGCAAAAGAACGAACGTAGCGCACCGTTCTCCATCTCGTCGATGTCAGCCGCATCGGGCGGCTTGGACATTCTCTAGGCTGCTTGCGCGTGGCTTTTGCGCTTTGCGTCCCACCGAAACAGCAAAAAGAGCGCGCCACCGATCAGCAGGATGGTTCCGCCGCCCGCAATTTCCAGCAGCCGCGATACCAACGCGTGGTATATGCCCGTCCCCGGAATCGTGATCGCGGGGTCTTTCTCCGCACCTGCGATGAATCGACGGATCGCTTCTCTTCCGCTCGCGCCGCTTCACCCGCGCGAGCCTTTCAGCGCTCGACTGGTGGCGATAGGAGGCATCATGCTCGCCAGCGGGTGAGAACCTCGCCAATACCTACACTTCCAGTCACAGCCGCGTCACAAGGGTTGACTGGCCCACTGCCGCGGCGCCGGTAGTGGGCGACTTTGACCGTTTGACTGTGAAAATTTGGCATCATACTTGCCTTACGCGGCGATCTTAGCAGGTCTGTCCAGCAGGGATACAACCTCTTCCAATGACCAGATGTGATCGGCGATTCCAGCAGCCATCGCGGGAGTGACACGTAGCGTTTGGTGAATCCGGCAGAAGTTGTAATGCAGATAGTGCAGAGAAATCGCTGCGATGTGATTGTCGATCTTCTTCGAAAAGGCGTTAGTAAGCCGAGTGAATCGACGCATCTGCATCCGCATTGTGAGGTTCTGACGTTCCACAAAACTAGTGGAAATATGTTGGGGCTTCGGGTGTCCGGTGACTCTTATCTCGCGCGTTCCGAGGCATTCCGCAGGGCCGTACCGCACTTCGCCTTCCCCTCGGTCGGAGCTATACAGCTTAATTAGCATTGCGTAGTCCACGTCTTCTCCAAACGCCAAATCGACCGCATCTAGGTAAACCCGATGGCCGTCCGTTGTCAGTTGGACGCGATTCCTAAGACGCGCGGCTACGTCATACATGAAGTGCTGCGCGTGCCACGCATTCCGACCGCCGACGTGCCACGCGACCACAAGCTTTGTTTCGGCGCACAGGGCAACCCAAGTCCACACATCCCCGTAACCGAATTTATTCTGCAACGCTGTTGGTACGTTCTTCTGCTTTGCGTAACAAAACGACCATGCCTCATCGGACTGAATCCGTTTGCACGTGAGATTTCGCACGGTTTTATCGTGGTATTTGGCGCAGGCCGTACCAACGTCAAATAGCAGTTTCAGGATGGCATCCTTGGAGACACCCGTCATCCGAGATGTCGCCCGTACAGAATTGCCCTCTACTAGTGAAGAGACGACCTGTATTCGTTTCGCTGTAATTAGTGTGTTCATGCAGATTATGATGCCAGAACGCTTTAGCATAGTCAAGCGCTATGTTGCGCGACACGCACATACTCGCATTTATGGCGAATGTAAAGCGAACCTCACTTGCACTCAGCGAAATTGGCTGCGATGTAGGGTGGTGCTGGCCGAAAGAACAAAGTTGCGCCAAGACTTGAAGTTGGGGTTATACTCCCGAGGAGCTGGAAGGGCCGACCACTTGTCTAGGGCGGCGGCCCTCTCAGCGGAACTGAGGGTATTTGTATGAGAGCCTAGGCGGGCTAGCAGCCCGCGAGAGCTCCGGGGCGGCGTTTAGTCGCCCCGTCTCTCATACCCTCTAGGTGCTTTTATAGCATAAAACACGCGGTAAACAGGAGGTTTTTATGGGGACCGAGAACGAGAGGAAAACATTCGACAATGTACCGTCGGAAAATATACGCCGGTCGCCACGCTTGGATAGCCTAGATTACGGGGCTGTTTTGGCTGATCTTCAAGCCAAACGGGCGGCGCTCGACCAAGCCATTACATCGCTCCAAGCCGCAGCGGCGTCCGGTGCCTTGACCGCTGCCGTTGGCGATTCCATGGTAATGGCCGACAGTGTTGCCGTTGGCCTGCACGGTGGGGAAGTGCCTGTCGGCGCGTTTTTGGGGAAAAGCATTCCAGAAGCCGCTAGGCTGTGTTTGCAGATCGTGAAGCGAAAAATGACCAGCCGTGAAATCTCTGATGCCCTGAAAAAAGGCGGAATCGAAACTACCGCTAGCAATTTCCCAAGCCTCGTACACTCAATCCTGACGCGGGCAAGTTCGAAATCACCCAGCGAAATTCTCAAACTTGACCGCTCCTTTTGGGGACTTGCGAGTTGGTACCCTGCTGGAGTCCGAAGCGGCGCGTCTACGCGAGCGCCTAAAACAAGGAGGGGGCGGCGTAACCGAGTTTCGGCCAAATCAGGTAAACACGACGGCAATGGTGCCGAGAGTCAAATAGTCGAATTGCTGCATCGCAAACCCGGAAGCGAGTTTGCGCCGCAAGAGATTGCGGAATCACTGGGAATGCGTATTCAGACTGTTCACTTCTTGCTCGGGAAACTCGCGTTCAGGAAGCAAGCGGAAAAGACAACGGGAGGAAAATACAAGTCTGTCGTTGCAAAAACTGAGGCGGCGTAGGGAAGAGGCCAAACCCAGGCACCTTGCAAAGTCCCGCCCTTACGGGCTTCGTGGGTTCGAATCCCACCGCCGCCTCTCCAGAACGGTATCACTGGCGAGGCCAGAATGTCACCCTCTGCGCCTTGCAGCCTTGTCCCAACGTGCCCTGGCAGCCTTAAGGGCGATTTCGGAAAGCCGTTCGGGAGAATAATTCTCGCGGCGGCGTGCCCCACTAATTTTCCCGCCCTTCTTCCCCATTTCAGACATTACCTTTGAGACTGTATCTTTATCGACAGGCTTTTCTTGCGTGGTCTCGTCCACGATAAATTTGGCGAGTTGGTTGGAGTCTTTAAGTTGTTCCGCTTTTTTCTTGCGTCTCTTTTCCCTGCTAGGGCGCTTTGGCATACCTTCAGTTTGCCATACGCTCTAGGGTTGTTCAAGAGGGCAGGATTTCAAAGTCGCCCACTACCGCGGCGCCGAGTCCCTCGATTTTGCCGTGACGTTCCGCTAAGATGAATCGCTTCGGGTCCACAGAAGACAAGGGTTATGACTCCATCCCAAAAACCTCGCGTTCGCTTTGCGCCTTCGCCGACCGGACATCTTCACGTGGGAGGAGCGCGGACCGCGCTCTTCAACTGGTTGTACGCCCGTCGCGAAGGCGGCACGCTTCTTCTGCGAATTGAGGATACGGACGTTGAGCGCAACCGTCCTGAACTGGTGGAGGGAATTCTCGAAGGATTGAGGTGGTTGGGAATTGAATGGGATGGAGAACCAATTTACCAGTCGCAGCGTCTTCCGCTTTATCGCGCTGCGGGGGAACGTTTGCTCGCCAGCGGAGCGGCTTTTGCGTGCTATTGCAAAGCCTCAGCCTACGCGGGCGGCGATGCCGCGGCCAGCGAAGAAGATCGCGAAGGCGAGGGTGACGACGCAGGTGCGAAGGCCTACAAGGCTGCCCCATGCCCGTGCCGCGAGTTCAGTGATGCTGAGCGCGCCGAAAGAGAACGCGCTGGACTAGCGCGCGCAATCCGCTTCCGTGTCGTGCGCGAGGGTGTTACGAAATTCGAAGACGCCGTTTTCGGTCCGCGCGAAGTTCAGAACGCGGAGATAGAAGACTTCGTGCTGTTGCGCTCCAACGGCATTCCCACCTATCAGTTGAGCGTGGTGGTGGACGACATCGAAATGCAAATTAGCCACATCATTCGTGGCGCCGATCACCTTTCCAACACCCCGAAACAGGTGCTGATTTATCAAGCGCTCGGCGCAACCCCGCCGGTGTTTGCGCACGTGCCGCTCATTCTGGGACCGGATCGGACGCGCCTTTCCAAGCGCCATGGCGCCACCAGCGTGGGCTCCTACGCGGAAGAAGGATTTTTGCCGGAGGCTTTTCGCAATTTCCTGGCCCTGCTAGGCTGGTCGCCAGGAGACGATTCCGAGTTCCTCCGCACCAGCGAGCTGATCCAGCGCTTCTCATTATCCGGCGTGAGCCGCACCAACGCGGTCTTCGATCGCGCCAAACTCGAATGGTTCAACACCCAATACCTCCAGAAGCCCCCCGTCGCCGACCTTTTGCCGCGCGTTGAGGCGGAGCTGAGGCGGGCGGGGCTGTGGGAAGGATCGCAGGCTAGCCGCGACGCGGCCTGGTTTGCGCGGGCGGTGGATTTGATTCGTCCGCGAACGCGCTTGCTTGGCGATTTTACGACGTGGGCCCGCGCATTTTTCACCGACGATTTCGATTACGAGGCGGAAGCGCGGCAGAAATTCTGGAAGGACGAGCGGTTACCGGCAATGCTGGCGAAGCTGGCGGATGCGCTGGAGGGCCTCGCGGATTGGAATCACGATGCTTGCGATGCGGCGCTGCGAGGCTTGGCGACGAGCGAAGGGGTGAAGGCGGGGCTGCTGATCAACGCCACGCGCGTGGCGATTGTGGGGCGGGCCGTCGCACCGCCGCTTTTTGAGACCATGGTGGTGCTGGGGCAGGAACGGGTGGTAGCGCGACTCAGGCGGGCGTTGCCAGCGGTCTCAGAACGCTAAATTGGACCTTTTCAGACCGGTAAGAGCTTCTAGTTAGACATTTGTGATGCTTCAAACTCGTCCGATTAATTGTGCGCCGGGGCGGCAAAAATGTCGGAATGGACCGGTTTAGCCGCTGATCCAGCGGCGGCGACGCGCAACTCAGCGGTCACCGGAATTTTTACCGGAGGTAAACAGGCTGAGTTGTTGCACGCTTGATAGCGCAAGATCATCGGTATCGTGGTGGCTCCGATTGCCGCGCTATCTTCCGCCGCGAGCTTCAGACGCAGCGTCACGCTGCCGCTGTAAACATCGAGAGGCTTGTCGGGCGAAAAGGCAAACTTCTTGAGGCTACCTGGGGGATACATCGTATCGACTAAACGAATGCCCGCAGGGAGCTTTGGGGTGAGCGTAGTCGGGATCAGGTAGGTGTCCGAGGGCTTGTGAGAATTCATGTGGTATCCCTCGGCGATGTGAACGACTACGGCGGCCTCAAATGTCTTGCCGCGCGGGACGGGATCCAGCGAAACATAGGGTTGAGTCTTAACCACCTCGGCGGCACTCTTCGGACTGGAAGAATCCTGAGCCAAGGCAATCGCGCCGATGGAAAGCAATGCGGACAGCATTGCGAGGTAGCGGGAGCTTTTGACTAAGTTCATAGGTGACTCTCCACTTGCTTATTGATTTCGTCGCCGTTCGCGAACGCGCCGATATACCTCTTAATGATTTTACCATCGCGCGAAATCAGGAAACTCGTGGGCATACCAAGTAAACCGCCGAATTTCGTGGAAATATCGTCGCTGCCCATGACGATCGGATAGTTCATGGTCATCTCATGACCATCGATATTGAACTGCGTGTTGTGTATGAACGGATCGACGGCTTTCACGTCGTCATTGGTGGCGACGCCGAGGACCGTGAAGCCTTTGCCGGCGTATTGTTGCTGCATTTTGATCAGTATAGGGATTTCGCCCCGGCAAGGCTCGCACCAGGTGCCCCAAAAATTGACGAGAACAACTTTCCCTTTGAAGCTGGAGAGCGTCACGTTATTGCCCTGCAAATCCTTGAAGGTAACGTCCGGCTCGTCGGCCAGAGAGGTCGTTGTCGTTCCAGAAGAACTGCCGGCCGATTTGCTGTTGCTCATGCATCCGGAAAAACCCACCGCAGCCACTAAGATTACGATTACTGATAGAAATGCGCTGTAGACCCGATTCATCCTCGACTCCGTGTTATTTCACAAATCGATTTAGGAACGTCAAATGTTGCGAAAGGAGCGTCAGCTCGTTGAAGAAAATCAACCCGCCGATGGCAAGTAGCAGCACTCCGCTGAAAACTTCCACGGTGTGGAGGTGTTTCCGAAAGCGCTGATAGAATTTTAAGAAGCGCCCGATGCCCACTGCTGTGAGCAGAAATGGAATGGCCAGCCCCGCTGAATAGAAAGCCAGCAACAGGATACCCTGGCCGATGGTGTCCTTCGTAGCCGCAAGTGCGAGGACGCTCGTGAGGATCGGACCGATGCACGGCGTCCATCCGAACGCAAACGCGAAGCCCAGAAGAAATCCGCTGACGATTCCGGGTTGGCTGCCGCCACCGACGTTGCGCAGGTGGACGTCGCGATTCAGCCAGCGCGTCATCGAAGGTCCCAACAGGAAGACGAGGGATGCCGCATAGAACTGCATGGGCTTGATCTCAATCGTGTTTCCATAGCGCAGGTTGAGCGCTACACCGATCACGACGAGCACGGCGCCTACGATGATCCCCACCTTGACCGGAATCTTGATCAGCCATCCGACCAGGTGCAGTCCGAAAAGGACGATCAATGCTCCTGCGATCGGCGCGATCAGGGTGCGGTTGCGCAACATGAACGAGCCCACCGCGCTGGCCGAAGCGCCCAGTGTTATGAAAACCACCGAAAAACCGATCACGAACGCGAATGCCAGGCCGAGGAGCTTGCCGGTGCCCCCTTCGCCTTCCTTCAACTGCTCGACACCCACGCCCGAAAGCATCGAGACGTATCCGGGCACGAGCGGCAAGACGCAGGGGGAAAGGAACGAAATCACGCCCGCGAGAAATACGCCAAAGATGGAAACTTCCATCCGATTACCTTCCTATTTTCGACGCATCCTGACGTATCAGGCGGTAGCGCCGGACTGCACACAAACGCGCATTTTCCCACATCCATTAGACGCTTACTATTGATTTTTGGTTATGAACTTTAAGCCTATGAAAACCGGCAAACCCTAAGCCATGCGTCGCTAAGCTCGAAAGACGGCGTGCTATAATCGCGCGTCTTCTCATGGCGGACACTGAGGCGCAGTATCTACTTGAACTATGGGACAAACGCATTTGCCCGTTCTGTGGTAAAAGCATCCCTGACGGAAAGGCCATTGGCGGCGGCAAGCTGGCCGACGGAAGGTTTTGTAGTCTTGGCTGTTATAACGACTACCACCACGCAGAGATAATTGAGCGAGCCAAGCGAATCCAGGCACTGGCGGAACGGCACCGCAAGTCATAAACGTGCGCCGAAATGATAGGAACGGGAGCAGTGGAGCTACTCACACGGACATCACGCAAGGGGCCACGGAAGGAAGGGATTCTGCCATCGCAAGAAATCCGAGAGTTAATAAGGAACGGAAAAGTTCGAGCGCGCGCAGAGATCTCCGAAGACCAGATACAGCCAGCAAGCATTGACCTACGCTTGTCAGACAAAGCGTATAGGCTGCGCTCAAGTTTCCTGCCTAGCGGGAAGTCACTGATTGAACCGACGATCAAGCAACTGTTGGTGGAGGAGATTGATCTGAGTCAACCTGCGCTGCTCTCGCCTGAGAATGTATATATTGCGAAAGCTGCGGAATACTTGGAGCTTCCTCCGGACATGGGAGCGAAGGCTAATCCCAAGAGCACCACAGGCCGGCTTGATGTATTCACTCGCCTGTTGACAGAAGGCCAGCAGATCTTCGAGAGCGTAACGAAAGGCTATTCGGGCGACTTATATGTGGAAATCTTCCCGCGAACCTTTCCGATCATAGTGGAGACCGGCACTAAACTAAATCAACTGCGGTTCTATCGAGGCGACTCGCACACCGATGATGAACAGCTAAGGAAGTTAGCGCAGAAACGACCGCTTGTGTACGAAAACGGGGGAACTCCTAACAAGCCGAGATTACATAATGGTTTGCGCATATCGATCGACCTTGGCGGCGGTGGTGGGAACATTGTGGCGTACAAAGGAAAGAAAACCAAGACACCGATTGATCTATCGCGTGTGGGGGCGTACGACATCGAGCAGTTTTGGCAACCCTTCTATGCACGGGACCTAAGCGGTAGTCTCGTCCTTGAACCTGGCGACTTCTACCTATTGGCCTCAAAGGAAAGGGTAAGCGTCCCACCCGACTATGCGGCGGAGATGGAATCGTACGACCCCTCGATCGGCGAATTCACAGTCCATTACGCAGGTTTCTTCGACCCTGGGTTTGGTTGCGGAGAGTCCGGAGAAATTAAGGGTACACATGCTGTGCTTGAGGTGCGTGCACATGAGGTGCCGATTCTGCTAGAGGATAGCCGAGAGATTGGGCGGCTGATCTACCATAAAATGGCGGAGCGGCCAGAAAAGATTTATGGATCAGGGATTGGTTCTTCCTACCAAGAGCAGAAACTCGCGCTGAGCAAACAATTCAAGAGGGCCGTCGGAGCAGACTCTTCACTGCACCTACCAAGATTGGCCACGCACGTCTAAGGGTTACGGCGGCAGACAGCGGCATCAAGCCACCGCACTCCAGATAAGGCGCCCCCAAGGGACTCACGGCGCACAAACCGCGCGAAAAAAACCGGGTGACTCCGCTCCCTTCCTTCGTCAGGGCAGGCAGGATGACGGCGCTGCCGAAAAGGCAAAGAGCCAATCAGGAAATTGGCGTTCCCAGGAAAGGCAAACCGCCGGCTGGGAGTCGCGCTACAAGAGTGCCGACGCGCTCGAATTCAGGTGAGGGGTGGGTGGCGGTGGTGCCAGGCGGTGGATTGTTCGTAGGCGAGGGCGATGGAGAGGAGCTGGGCTTCGCCCCAGCGCGGGCCGATTAGTTGCAAACCTACGGGCAAACCCTGTGGCGTGAATCCGCAGGGGATCGATATGGCCGGATTTCCGGCGAGATTGGCGGGGCGAGTCAGCCGTAGCAACTCGGCGCGAACGGGCGTTTCTCGTTGGCCCGCGATTGGGACTTCGCTTTCGCCGATCAGGGGAGCCGTAATGGGAGAAGTGGGAGCGATAATGGCGTCTACCTTTTCGAAAGCTGCGGCAAAATCCTCTTCAACTTTACGTTTGGCCTCCAAGGCGCGAAGGTAATCCACCGCGAGCAGTTTGTGCCCGAACTCGAGGTGGCCGCGAACATCTTCGCCATACTCCGCGGCCCGCGCGGGAAAATATCCCTGCGATTCGTGATAGCGGCTTGCTTCGGCGACGACGGCGCTAGTCGCTTGATCGACGGAGTTCACCAAGCGAGGCAGCGAGACCTCCTGGATTTCAGCGCCCAGCGGCTGGAAGACTTTTGCAGTGGCTTCGACCAAGCGCCGCACTTCGTCGTCCAGCCTGTCAAAGAAAAAATCCTTGGGCCAGCCGAGGCGGAATCGCGCGGGAAGGTTCTCGCGGAGCTTTCGATGATCGGGACGCGCCGCGCCTTTCGGATATTTGCCAGCGACCGCTTCGAGGACGATGCACGCGTCGGCGACGCACCGCGCGATCGGCCCTGCGTGATCGAAGCTGACGGCGAGCGGTACAATATCCGAAATACTTACCAGCCCAAATGTAGGCTTCAGCCCCACGATTCCGCACAACGCCGACGGGATGCGTATTGAGCCTCCGGTATCCGTTCCCATGGAGGCGAATCCCATCCCTGTGGCCACGGCGACCGCCGAACCGCCGCTCGAGCCCCCAGTAATCCGCTGGGTAGCCCAAGGATTGCGCGAACTACCGTAATGCGGATTTTCTCCGGTGATCCCGTAGGCAAATTCATGCAGGTTGGTTTTGCCCAGCAGGATGGCGCCCGCTCGCGCCAGCCGGGCGGCCACGTGGCTATCGGTTTCGGGCACGAAATCAGACAGAATTTTCGAGCCGGCGGTGGTGCGAATGCCGCGCGTGTAATAGTTGTCCTTCAACGAAATGGGTATGGCGTGAAGCGGGCCTCGGTCTGAGCCGCGGAGAATTTCTTTTTCGGCCAGCTTCGCACGGCGACGCGCCGGTTCCGCGAGGATGGTGAGGAAGGCGTTGAAGTTAGGATTCCATCGCTCGATTCGCGCTAGCGATGCGTTCACGAGATCGACAGCGGAAAGCTCCTTGCGTCTCAACAACGAGGCTGCTTCTTCAATCGAGAGAAAGGCGAGCTCGGATTCCGCTGTCAGAGTCATGTAATCTCGTTAGAATATTTTCTCTTGCTTTCGCAGATTGCCGGCCGAACCGAGATTGGCGATCCGGAATACAACGCTATATTGATTTTCATTGCGGATCGCGCCGAACGAAAACTTGCGGTACTCAAAACCGATGCCGCAGCACGAGCCATTATAAGAGACCTCGACGATCTGGTTCTGAAACGCCTGCTGCGTGAAATCGTAGCTGGCCCCCATCATCAGATTCCAGCCCGCGCGGTTTTGATCCCCGTAGCCGAAGAGGGTGCGCAATTGATTGGAGCGCTGCTCGAAATTTGGCGGAGGTACCGAAGGGTTTAGCGGCAAGTTCAAGGTGGAAAAGTGCGCGAGGGTAAGAAATGATTCCTTGTACGGTTTGAGCTTCAGAAGGGTGCCAATGGCGGTCATCCGGTTGCGCTGCGGATCGTAATTGACGATGAATTCGGTATCGAAGCGCTTTCCGGGATCGACGCGCAGGTCGCTCACGATAGGCGAAAAGTGCCTGGGAACATCCGCGAAGGCGAAGGGCGTAAGCGCATCAAGGGTCTGGAAGACATTGGGCTGTCCCGGGACAAGCGCGCCTCCGAACGTGGGATCGAAGAAGTATTTCTGCGCCAGGCTCCAGGTAATGAATTCGTCGGCATTGCCCGATCCGGCCCGGCGGAAAAGGCGCTGCGTAACGCCATATTCGATTTCGTTGGTATCGGTGAGAGTCTCATCTTCGTCGAAACGGACAAAACGCCCAAAATCGTTGACGCCATTCACGTAGTTGTAAGTGATCTCCGGTTCAATCACATGTTTCCACTTGGTATCGCCGTCATCAAAGACGCGTTCGAAAATCGGCAGACGAATATCGACGGAAAGCTCCTCGGTGTCGCGAAATAATCCCTGGGCGAGAAAAGCGTCATTGCGCAGTTGGGCGCCGTAATAAGTGGAGCGAAAAGTGAAGCTGGGCGTAACGCTGAGCCAATCGGCCCAATGCAAGGGGAGTGTGACGCTGGGCGCGAATTCGCTGCGCTCGACAAAGCCGGGGGTCTCGAACGGGGTCACATTTTCTCCGCGGTGCTCGGCACCCGTAAACGCGTCAAACGAGAAGTAAATCGGAAGCTTGCTGAAAAAAGCCTGGTCCACGGAGCTAATCCGGGCTTCGGGGGCGGTTCGCAGGGTGATGGATGTTTGCGGCGTTGCGCTCAAATAGTTTCGGTAACTGAGCGCCGCAAAGTTGACGCTGAATCCACGGAAATTGTTGGTGAGAAATGCAGTGTTGCGCACCTCGGAGTTGACCGCCTCGCGAAACGTGTCTGACCATGCCAGGCGGAAGGTGAGCGAGGTAAGCTGATCCAAATCGGCGACGGCGCGCCATCCGCCGGGCAGGAGGGATGTGAACAGCAGCTTTGTTTCGTGGCCTCCCTGCCTGAGCGGGGGAGCGTTCTGTTGTTCGAGCCCGCGATCGATTACGCCAAAATAACTTGCTTCAAGGTTCGCGCTTTCCCAGGGCCGCATCCGAAACTCTCCCTTTTGGCTCCATCCGCGCGAACTGAAATAGGAGGCGCCAAGGGTGGTATCCATCCAGTCGACCGGCGCCCAATAGAAGGAGTCGCCGAGGACGAAGCCCTTTTGCGTGGTGTCGCCGACGTCGGGAACCATGAAGCCCGATTCGCGACGTTTTTCGGCTGGAAGAGTGGCGTAGGGCAAGTACAAGACCGGAATTGAAAAAACGCGAAAATCACCGTTCTCGAGATGAACCGATTTCTGCAACCTGACCGTGGCGGAACGGGCGTAAAACTTCCAAGCGGGCCGCCCCGGCTTGCAGACCGTGAGCCACACTTTGCGGACGCGATAGGTGTTTTCGTCCACTCGCTCCGCTTCCTCGGCATCGAAGTAAAGCGGATTGGGGCTAACGAGCAAAGTGGGCGAGGGACGGCGCTGCAAGGCGAATGTTCCGCGAGCGTGGTGAAAAGTGCCGCGGCCGGTGCGCAATTCATAGCGGGCGTCATCGGCCTCCACGTGCTGGGTCCGATAATCGAGCTGCACGTGGCCGCGCGCGATGACGATTTGGGAAGCGCTGTCATATTCGACATGGTCGGCGCGAAGCCGCGCGTTTTCGTAGCGGATCTCGACGTGCCCATCGGCATAGAAAACTTTACCGGATTCGCGTTGCTGGTCCGCTTCCAAGGTGGCTTCGCCGCCGCTGGTGAAAAGGCTCGGCGCGGATTTTTTGGGAGCTTGAGCGGCGGCGGACTGCGACACAGCGAGCGAAACTGCGAGCAGCACGGCATAAAACAAAATTTTGCCGATAGGTTGCGCGAGAGCCTCGTTGGGCATTGCGAGAGAAAACGGAAAAGAGAAAGCCGAGCCTAACACGCGCCCCGCTTGCCCGCAATCCGTTAGCGTGGCGGGGCATAAGACAACCGATCACATGGATGCAAGAACGCCACCGGCAAGTTGCAACCTGAGGAGGCGGTACAAGGGGCGGCGCGAGTGAAGGTCAACGCAGAGCGCTAACGCCCAATATTTCCCGGACCTTGCGAGTAAGGGTGTCGCTCATGAACGGTTTCTGAAGGAATTCCGAGCCGCTGATGGCCAGCTCTTGAACTACGGAAGAGTTCATGTAGCCAGACATGTAGAGCACTTTCATATTGGGATTTCGAGCCATCAAAGATTTGGCCAGGCTTGGACCGCTGATTCGCGGCATCACCACGTCCGTAAGAAGCAGGTGAATGGGCCCCTGGTGAAGCTGGGCGATCTCGTGAGCCTCGAATCCATTGCTCGCTTCCAGAACGGTATAGTGATTTTCCAAGAGCATCTCACAGGTAAGTTTCCTCAGCGATACTTCGTCTTCGACCACCAAGATGGTTTCCGTACCTTCGAATAGGCGCTTTGGTTCGGGATTGTCTCTCTCGGCGGCTGCTTGGGTTTGAGGGAGGTAGATTTTAAAAGTCGTTCCGCGGCCCACTTCGCTGGAGACGGAGATAGAGCCGCCGCTTTGTTTAACGACGCCGTAGACGGTCGAAAGGCCAAGCCCGGTGCCCTTTCCCTGTTCTTTGGTAGTAAAGAATGGCTCGAAGATGTGCTTCTGAGTTTCCGCGTCGATGCCGGTGCCGGTGTCCGTGACTGCAAGCATAACGAATGAGCCGGCAGTGAGCTCGGGATGACTGAGCACGTAAAGATCGTTCAATTCGACGTTGGAAGTTTGGATGGTCAAAGTTCCGCCATCCGGCATGGCGTCCCTCGAATTGACGATGAGATTCATAATTACCTGTTCCATCTGGCCTTGGTCCGCTTTCACGGTGGCTAGATTGGGGCACAGGGCTGTGATCATTTCAACGTCGGCACCGATGAGCCGCTGGAGCATCTTCTGGACATCGGTGACGACGGAATTCAGGTCCAAAATTCTGGAATCAAGAATCTGCTGGCGGCTGAAAGCGAGGAGTTGGCGGGTTAGCCTGGCGGCGCCTTGCCCGGCTTTCCTGATCTGCGTAACCTTGGCGCGGACGGGATCATCGTCTTTCAGGCGCCCCTCGACAATATCGCTGTAACCGATGATTACGCCCAGGAGGTTGTTGAAGTCGTGAGCCACGCCGCCTGCCAAGCGGCCGACCGCTTCCATCTTTTGCGCCTGAAGGAACATCTCTTCCAAATGTTTGGTCTCGGTAATGTCTCGGGCAATTACCGAAGCGCCGACAATTTTTCCGTTCGCGTCCTTTATCGACGATACGGAAAGCGAAACGGGAACCTGCTTTCCGTCCTTTCTTACACAGATCGTTCCAAGCTGCTCAACCTTTTCGCCCCAGCTGATTTTTTTTAGGATGCCTTGGAACTCGCTCTGGCGGTCCGGCGGAACGATAATTCCAAGCGATTTTCCAAGCACCTCTGAGCGCGAGTAGCCGTAGATTTGTTCCGCACCGAGATTCCACGTGAGGATAATTCCATCCAAGGTCTGGCTGATGATTGCGTCCTGTGAGGATTCCACGACGGCGGCCACGCGGCGAAGGTTGTCCTCAATTTGCTTTCGCTCAGTTATGTCGAGAAACGTGACGACGGAACCAATCGACTTCCCCTCCTGCAACATGGGATGCGACCAGCACTCGGCCGGAAAGCTGGAGCCGTCTTTTTTCCATAGAACCTTTTCATCCAGATGGATCCCTCGACCTGCACGGGCAGCCACGCAAATCGGGCATTCTTCGACGGAACGCGGCGTACGTTCGGCGCGAGCACGGTGGCTGAGCGCGTGCATCTGTTTTCCGAGCAGGTCGCCTGGATCATCGTATCCGAGCAATCGCGCGCAGGCTGGATTGCAAAAAGTGCAGTGACCTTCGAGATTGATCCCGTAGATGGCCTCGGCGGTGGAATCGAGGAGCAGGCGAACTTTTTCCTCGCTGTCGCGGAGAGCTTGCCGCGCTCGTCCGGCTTCGTCGCGCGTTCGCTTTTCCTCCAGAGCCCGGCGGACAGCCGATGGCAAGCGGATCAAACGATCTTTCAGAATGTAATCGGCTACTCCCTCCTTGATCAGGTCGACCGCGGCCTCTTCTCCAAGTGTGCCGGTCACTAAAACAAAAGGAATGTTTATTCCACTTCGCTTCACGAAGCGGAAAGCTTCCAGGCCGCTCCATTCAGGAATGGAGTAGTCGGAGAGGATGAGATCGTAAACCTGGGATCGGAAGCTCGCCACGAAGGCTTTCTCGGTATCGACCGTGTCCGCGTCGAGTGCGAATCCTGCCTCTTTCAGTTTCTGAATGAAGAGCTCAGCGTCCCGCTGATTATCTTCGAGAATCAGAACGCGCAGGCGAGCTGGGGCAGAGCGATACTCCTGAAGATGTCCAACAGTTTCGTTTGTTGGCATGATCATACGGGTCCCTTTCACTCTTGGGAGAATGCCGTGGCGGGCGGCGATTGATTGACGACTAACCAGTAGAGCCCAAGCTGCTTTACGATTTCTCTAAACTGATCGAAATCAACCGGCTTTCGGAGGTAGCTGTTTACGCCTATCTTATAGCCGTCCACAAGGTCGCGATCCTCGTTTGAGGACGTCAATATGGCCACCGGGATCGCGCGCGTGCGAGTATCGCTCTTGATCGCGCGTAATACTTCGAGTCCATCGACCTTGGGAAGTTTCAAATCAAGGATGATCAGTTTTGGAGGACTTTCAAACGAGCGTTTGCTGTGGGTTCCCCGGCAGAAAAGGAAGTCAAGAGCCTTCTCGCCATCACGCGCCACTTCGATGGAATTGTTGAGGTTCTCTTTGCGGAGTGCGTGGAGAGTCAACTCGAGATCCTTGGGATTGTCTTCGACCAGGAGAATTTCCTTTGGGGCTGGCTTCATGTGGTGCCTCCATTGCCCGCCACTGGGGCATAGTGATGCGGTTACTTCATCTTATAAATCGACCAGAAAGCTTCGGGGCAACAGCATGAGGAACAGGAGGGAGGCGATGATTTGGGCGAGTGAAAGCTTTATCGCAAAATCAAACGCGTGTTCTTCGTGCCTCCTACCGGTTACTTCTGAAAGAAAACTGTAAGCCTATTTGTATCGCTGTCGCCGCACCAAAAGTGCGGTGCTGGAGCCGATTTGTAACTAATTAGGCTCGTTTGGCGATTGACGAAATATGTCCAGCTACAGTTGTTAGCAAGTTACAATATTAGAGCCAGCTTAATTTCGGAGGGGTGGCCGAGCGGTTGAAGGCGGCGGTCTTGAAAACCGTTAGGCCCGAAAGGGTCTCGTGGGTTCGAATCCCACCTCCTCCGCCATTACCTCGAAGATATAGTTAGCAAGCCCATAAGAGAAGCATTCCGGGACGGCAGTGGTGCCTCAGCTGGCCGGGGCTAAAGCCCCTTCTCCCAGCCTCACTCCTCGCGGGGCTGAAGGCCCGCGCTTCCACCCGGTTTGCAGGTGACACGGCCACTCATAGGTGTGGCGTACTGATTGCCTCGACTGATCAGCGCAGGCAAGAGTGCCTGCGCCACGGAAGGATGTTGCTCGAGCCGTGGATGGAGCAGAAAGGCGGTTCGTTTGCATTTCACCTCTAATCAAAATCGAAGCAATGCGGAGGAATGGTGCCAATTCTTTCCAGCTCGGCATTGGCGCTTCTGCTGATTTTCTTTCCGGTGCCAACGCAGCAACGCTTGCATGCAGGGGCAAATGGAATATCGGCGCCGAGATTTTTCTCTGCTTATGATGACGCTCGCTCTCTAAGCATTGCGGCTCAATCGACGCAGCCCACTCATTCGTCTGCCGGATCCACTTCCTACAAGAACGAAGAAAAAGTGACCGCTTATACACTGCCTCCGGACCTCTACCGGAAAGCGCGCCATCTGGCACGGATCGAATTTTGGGGTCAAATCGTACTGTTCCTGTATTCCGTTGTTGTGCTGCTCGTGATTCTGAAATTGCGGCTCGCCTCCAAATACCGCGCTTGGGCGGAAGCGGCGTCCTCGAAGAGATTTTTGCAGGCGGCAATATTCTCTCCGCTGATTCTGCTAACGATTGCCATTTTGGAAAGCCCTGGAGACATCGGCCAGCATTGGGTAGCGCGAAAATTCCGGCTGAGTATTCAAGGTTGGTCTTCATGGACTTGGGACTGGACGAAGAGCCAGATTATTGCGGTGATCATCGGAATCATCGTGATCTGGATACTCTTCGCGGCGATTCGCAAAAGCCCGCGGCGCTGGTGGCTTTGGTTCTGGATTGCTTCGCTGCCGCTCACCGTGCTGGGAGTGTTCATACAACCGCTGGTGATCGATCCTCTGTTTCACAAGTTCGCGCCGCTCGCGGAAAAGGATCCGGCGCTGACGGCTTCACTGGAGCAGATGGTGCAGCGCGCTGGCGAAAACATTCCGCCGCAGCGGATGTTTTGGATGGGCGCTTCGGACAAATCGACGGGGCTGAATGCCTACGTGACAGGAATCGGCTCGTCCAAGCGGATCGTTGTGTGGGATACAACGATTGCGAAGATGACCACGCCACAGATCGTATTTGTGGCAGGGCATGAGACCGGGCACTACGTGCTTTACCATATTCCCAAGGGGCTAGCGCTCGGCGGCGCGGTTTTTCTGGGGTTGTTCTATCTGGGGTCTCTCTCGATTGCGTGGGTGCTGGCGCGGTGGGGCGGGAGCTGGGAAATCCAGGGCGTTGGCGACTGGGCTGCGTTTCCCGCGCTGCTGTTGCTGCTCACGATCTTTTCGTTTGCGAACAATCCGCTTGCCAATGCGATCACTCGTCACTACGAACACCAGGCCGATCAATATGGCCTCGAAGTTACCCATGGGCTAACACCAGACTCGGGCGAGGTTGCTGCGCAAGCCTTTCAGATTCTTGGCGAGGTGGATTTGTCTGACCCTGCGCCCAATCCCGTGGATGTTTTCTTGTTTTACGACCACCCGCCAATTTCAGCGCGAGTCAGCTACTCGCTGACGTACGATCCCTGGGCGCACGGCGGGACAGGCGAATTCGTGCACTAATCTCGCCGCTCACGAGCGCGCGTGCAGCGTCATCTGAATACCCTGACGCGGCCGCAGCGTCACCAGAGGCTCCGCAACCACCGGGTAGCCGGGAACCAGCCGAAAACTGAAACGCTGCGCGAGCGTCGCGGTGACGATTGCCGCCTCGAGAAGGGCAAATCCTTCTCCGACGCAACGCCGCGGGCCTGCCCCAAACGGAAAATAGGCGCCGGCCGGCAAACGGTCTGTGAGGCCGTCAAGCCAGCGCTCGGGCCGGAATGCCTCCGGGTCGTCGAAATAGCGCGCGTCGCGGTGCGTGATCCATTGCGACAAAACCACTGTCGATCCGCGCGCCAACTCATAGCCGCCGATTTGGCAGGGCTCGACCGTTTCGCGCGCGAGGATATAGGCTGGCGGATAGAGGCGCAGAACTTCATTCATCACGGCTCGCAAATACGGCAGGCGGAGAAAGTCCGCGGCTTCCGGCGAACGCCCGCCCAACACGCTGCTCAGTTCTTCGTGCAATTGCGCTTCCGCGGACGGGTTTCCGCTCAGCGCGAACCATGTCCAAGACAGCATCTGCGCTGTGGTCTCATGGCCGGCGATGAAAAGCGTCATGGTCTCATCGTGGAGCTGCTGCGGCGTCATCTGGCTGCCGTCTTCGTCCATGGCTGCCATCAGCAGCGCGAGCAAATCCGTGTGGTGATTTGAATTTCCTTCCGCCATGCGCTCGGAAATGATGCGGTAAACAATCGAACCGATGAACTCGAGCTCGCGATTGGCGCGGCGATTATCGGGAGTGGGCCATTTTTCCGGAATCCTAAACGGCAGCCGCTGGCGGCGGAGCGAGTAGCGCATCAAAAAAGTCATCGCCTGTCCGACTTGGCGCGCTTCTCCCGGAAGCGTGGTGCCGAAAAGTGTGCGCACCGCGATGTCCAGAGTCAGAGCCATCATTTCCTGCCCCACATTGCGCTCCTCGCCGTCGCGCCATCCACGAATGTGAGCCTGCGTGAGCTCGCGCATGGTGGCGCCGTATTCGGCCATCCGGCTGCGATGGAAAGCCGGCTGGACCAGGCGGCGCTGTCGCCTCCAAAAATCGCCTTCACTGATCAGCAATCCCTGCCCCAGCATTCTTCCGGTGATTCTTCTGGTGAGTTCGCTCTTGTGAAATTTGCCCTGTTGGATAACGAGAACCTGGTTGATCAAATCCGGGTGATTCAACAGAATGCGGTCCTGCCTCATCACCTGAAAGTGAACGATATCGCCGTATTCGCGCGCCATGCGGCGCATTCCCTCAAGTGGATCGCGGCGGAGGTCCAGCGCCATGCCGACGAGCGGCAGGCCCTTGGGCCCTGGCGGAACTCGATTTCCATTGGCATTCATGTTTGCGGCCATGGCCATTCTATCGCTTGCCGCGCAGTTTTGAGTTTTTGCTTTGTCCGCGCGAACATCGCGTACTCACATTGAATCGTGTACACTGCTTCGGTTTCGAATTCCTTATGGACCCGGTAACTCACGGAATCGCGGGCGCGCTACTTGGCAAGGGATATTTTTCGGAACGTTACGGGCGAGTCGCCGTATTCGCAGCAACACTCGGCGCGGTTTTCCCGGACGTGGACGTAACCGCGGACATCTTTTCGCGCGACCCACTTGCAATTGTCAAATACCATCGCGCAATTACGCATTCTTGGGTGGCGCTGCCCTTTTTTGCGTTTCTGCTCGCGTTTCTCACCCGTCTCAGCGTCCCCTGGCTGAAAAAGCGCAGCGAGCGATTCGGCAATATCGAATCGCCACCGCTGGCGATTCTCACACTGATCTACGGCATCGGAATAGCGAGCCACATCGTCCTGGACGGCATGACGTCTTTCGGCACGCGCATGTGGTACCCGCTCTCGACCCGGCGCGTGGCATGGGACCTGTTGTTCATTATCGATCTCACATTCATGGCCATTTTGCTGCTGCCGCAGCTGCTTCCCTGGATTTATTCCGACGCTGGACCTGATGCCTCCCATGGTCCAAGTAAAAGCCGCCGGAGGTCCTGGCGAGTATGGATTTGGTTCAGCGTGGGCGCTTTGGCCGCCTGGCTGCTAACAAAAGGCGCTAGCTATCCCTTCCGCCTTTGGATAGCTGCCTTGATAAGCGCTACTCTGGCTGGTGTCATTTTCCTTCCGGCAATAAAGGGCTGGGGCTTCCGAGTAACTCGCGCCCGGTGGTGCCAGGCTGGGACCGTTGCCGCCATCGCGTATCTTTTCAGCTGCGCGCTGGCGCACCATGCGGCGCTGCTTCGCGCCAAGGCGTTCGCCGATCGCAGCCATATCGAGATTCTTCGCATGGGCGCACTGCCGATTCCGCCGTCGCTTTTGGACTGGGGTGACGCCATTCGATCTCCGGATGGATTGTACGAGGCGCAGTTCGATCTTAGGACTCCTGGCCCCATCGATTTTCAATTCGTCCCCGATTCTCCGCCCGATCCTTTTATCGCTCGCGCCTTCGCGCTGCCGGAAGTCAAGCTCTATTGGCAGTTCGCGCGTTTCCCGTCCATCCGTAGCTTTATGGAGGACGGCGATCATATAGTGGAGCTGGGGCAAAACCGCTTTTCGGACAGCCAGCGCCGCAGCCCGCAGCCGTTCACCTATCGCGTGGTCTTCGATTCCGCCGGCGATTTGATCGAGCAAGGATGGCTCACCAACAGCATGGCCCGGCGGCGGATAAGGCAAATGGTGCCGCAGCCGCCCCTGCCGCCACGGCCTAAAAAATCTCGATGAGAATTCTGATCTTCAGCGATATTCACGGCGATCTTCGCGCGCTTGAGCGAATCGTGGCGCTGCCGGCCGACCTGTATATTGCCGCCGGCGATCTCGCCACGTTCGGCAAGGGACTGGATCGCTGCGGCGAAATTCTTAAGCCGCTGGGCGAGAAGCTCTGGGTGCTCCCGGGCAACCATGAAACGCACGACGACACGCGAGCCTTGTGCCAGCGCTTCGGATTCGTCGATTTTCATCGCCAAACCCGTTCGCTCCACTCTGCCGGCGGTGAATTGCATTTGGCGGGCCTTGGTTACAGCAACATCACGCCTTTCAACACACCCGGCGAATACTCCGAAGAAGAGATTTCGCGCGCGCTTTCGGCATTTGACGGGATCCATCCGCTTTATCTCGTGGTTCATTTCCCGCCGGCCGGCACCAAGCTCGACGAATACGCGCCCGGAAAACATGCGGGCAGTCCCGCACTCCGCGAATGGGTTCAAAAGGCCGGGCCGCCGTATCTTTTCTGCGGGCATATCCACGAAACAGCCGGCCTCACCGATACGCTCGGAAACACCCAGTGCATTAACGTCGGCAAGCAAGGATACGCGCTGGAAATCTAAAGACGCCTGCGCGCGTCACTTCTTCGTTGCGGGATAAATCACGAGTTGCCGCCGGTCGCCGGAGCCGTCACTCATCGTGCGGACGCCGGGGGCGCCGTTGAGTTCCAAGTGGACAATCCGGCGCTCTCGCGACGACATGGGATTAAAGCGAAAGGGCTCGCCTGTCTCGCGTACCCTTTGTGCCGCGACGCGCGCAGAGAGTTTCAATTCCGCCAGTCGTGTGGCGCGATAATCCCCGCAATCAAATCGCACGCGATCGTGCAGCCGCGGATCGAGCCGCAGCCAACGATGCCCGATGTGTTCGAGCGCCAGCAAGAGCTCTCCATTGCGCTCCAACAGCAAATCCTGATCCGGGCCTCGAAACGTGACCACTACATCAGAATCACGAGCGCTTGGTTCCGAACTCTCGGCCACGGAGATGTCGCACTCGATCTCGAGCCGCATTTCACGGGCAACCAGGTCCAAAAACTTCTTTAGCTCGCCCGCGGCTTTCTCCGCGTCCAGTGGCGGCGCGGGTTGCGGGCGCTCCCGGCGCTGAAATTCCCTGGAAGGCATTCTTTTCGCGTTTGCGATTCGGTCTTGGTCGCTCATGCTTCTTTTTTCTTTTTGAATTTACTTCGCGAGGGCAGCGGCCGCGTCCGGTTCAGATACCACTGCTGGCCGACGCCCACCAAATTGCTGGTGAACATATAGAGGTTCAATCCGCTTGCGTACGTGAAGAAAAAGGCCGCGAACATCAGCGGCATCAGCGTCATCATCTTTTGCTGTGCGGGATCGACCGCGGCTGTCTGCGGCGTCATTTTCGTCATCAGATACATCGTGATGGCCATGGCGATTGGCAGAATATAATACGGATCGCGAACGGAAAGGTCTCGGATCCAAAAAACCCACGGTGCGTGCCGAAGTTCGATCGCGCCGGTCAGCACTCTCCACAGCGCCCACCAAATGGGCATCTGCACCAGCATGGGCAAACAACCGCCCAGAGAGGCCAGAGGATTGATGCCGTGACGCTGATAGAGCTCCGCAATTTCTTCCTGCATCTTCTTGCGGCGAGGATCGGTCATGGAATACTTTTTATAGCGGTCCTGGATCGATCTCATTTCCGGCGCCACCTTCTGCATTTCTTGCATGGAACGCCAGCTCTTCATTTTCAGGGGGAAAACGGCGAAATTGATTACCAGCGTCAAGACCACGATCGCCCAGCCCCAATTCGATATGTAGCGGTGCAGCCATTGGAGCGCAAAGAGCAAAGCCTTGGAGATCGTGCTGAACCAACCGAAGTTGACCAACCCTTCCAGAGACGGTCGCACCTTCGCTAGCAGCGCCAAGTCCTTCGGACCGATATACGCGTGCAGTTTCGCCGGCCCGGGAACATCCGATCCAGCCGCCATCTCCGCCACAGGTTCGCTCGATTGCTGGTTCTGACCGAAGTGATGCCAGTCCGTCCAATCCCACAACGCGAGATTGCCGTCATCCGGAATGAACGCCGCGGAAAAAAACTGGTCCTCGATTCCCGCAAACTCCATGGCGCCAGGTTGCTCGAGGGGCTGGCCCTGGTTCCCGGGAACGCCGAGCTTCTTGTATTGGAGCAGATTTACTTTTCCGCCTTGTTGGAAGAAAACAGAAACCTGTTGCGACGCTTTGTAAACCCCTTTGTCCCCAAATCCGCCGCGCCAGGCGATTGCGCAGGGCAAGGGACGGCCGTCGAGCGAAACGGAAGCCTCCATGGAAAGTTGATAATCCTGCGTGAAACTTAGCTTCTTGGTGACGTCGAGGTGGCCGTCGCTCCAGTGGAATGTAACGCTGACGGGTGCTTCGAGCGTGTCGGCCGGCGGCGCCGCATTCTTTCCCGGTACATCGGCGTGTGAGTTGCTCACCGTGATTTCGTAGAGCGCCGAGTTTGCCTGCTTCTCGAGCTGCTTGTCAGAAAGCATCAGCGAAAAAGGCCAGCCAAGTTGCTCCGACACGTCGGAATTGACGAGATCAAGAGGCTGCGGCGGCCTGTCGTCGTTGAAGTATTTTTTAAGTTTCCAACTTCGTACTACGGCGCCATTGTTTGAAAGCTCTACGCGATAGAGACCGCTTTCCACGGTGACGAATTTTTCAGCCGACGCTTGTACAGTCGGAATACTTGCAGGCTTCGCGTGCCCCTTTGTTGGCGCCGAACTGGCAGCAGTTTGTTGCGGCACGCTCGGTGCGGCAGGCTGCGCCGGCGCGGTGGCTACATTTTGAACGGGCTTCTGAGGTGGGACCGGCGGCTGATAGAAATGAAACCAAACAAACGTAATCGCTACGACCAATACTACAAAAAGAACTCCACGCGTTTGGTCGGACATCTCGCTCACGGCGCTTCGCTCCGAATCTCTCCCGGAAGCGTCACGCCCACGATATTTTCAGGCACGGGATCAAATCCCCCCTTGGTGAAGGGGCGGCAACGGAGTAAGCGCTTGCCGGCGAGCGCGAGGCCGCGCTTCGCGCCATGAAGCCGGATCGCCTCATACGCGTAATTCGAGCACGATGGATGGAACTTGCACGCCCCGCCAAGAAACGGGGATAGGAAAGCGATATAGAAGCGCAGCAGCAGCAACAGCATCCACACCGCGGCCTTCCGGGCCGCTGAATTTACTCCGTCGGTTTGCCGCTCGTGCCTGGAGCCGTGTCCGCTCGAGGGAGCAGTTTCATCAGCTCTTGAGTCATCGGCGCAAAATCCGCTGTGGCTGCCGAGCTGCGCGGATGAATTACAATGTCCCATCCCGGGGCAATCTCCTGTCGATGCAATCTTACAATTTCCCGCAACCTGCGCCGTATGCGGTTGCGCCGTACTGCGTTTCCCAAACCCTTTTTGATGCTCCAGCCGAACCTGCTCAGATCGAGATTATTCGGACGAAGGAATGCGGTGAACTCACGGCTGGCGCGCCGTCGCCCCTCGCGATATACCGCATCATATTCGGCGCGGCGCACCAAACGGCAAGCGCGCGGAAGGCTGAGCCGCGATTCATCAGACTCGCGTGAGACTGTGGCGTCCCTTTTTTCGGCGTTGCGCAAGTACTTTGCGTCCACCTTGGCTCTTCATGCGCTTGCGAAATCCATGCTTCTTATGACGGCGGCGTACGTGGGGCTGAAACGTGCGTTTCGGCAACGATCCTTCTCCTCTGGCGGCGTCCTCGCACTGCCAATTCGTGCGTATGTATTGTAGTTTGCCTTCGGGACGGCGCTACACGCGGCAAAGGCGGCACACACGGCGCGGCGACCGTAAAGCGAAACGCTAGTGTATTCGACGCTCGCATGCCGGTCAAGGAACTGTACTCGTCCACATGATTAGTGACACTCGGCTTTCTGTTTGTGAGACTTCCAGCGCTCGAGGAATTCGAGCGGAGTGAGGTAGTGGAGCGCCTGGTGGGGGCGGACGGTGTTGTAGATGTGTTCCCAGCGACGGAGCTGGGGACTGAGTTGCGTGACGTTCCAGCGATCAGGGATCACTTGATAGAACTCCTCGTGGTGCGTGCGATGGGAGCGTTCGACCTGCCCGTTAAGCTTGGGCGAGCGCGGTGGGAGGACGAAGAGCGGCAGGTTTCGTTGCTGGCAAGCGATTTCGAATTCGGCAGCGAATTCGCTGCCGCCATCCACCTGCAGGGCGGCGATGGGGAAAGGCATGCGATCGACCAGCGTGTCCAGGAAGCGAGCCGCGGCCAGCGAAGTGGCGCGTTCGTGCACTTCCAGCACATCCCAACGAGAGACCATGTCGCGGGCCGAGAAGTGTTTCAGTACCACGCCGCGCGCCGGTCGCACCTCTTTGGTGTCGACCTGCACCAGATCACCCGGCCTTCGAATAGGCCAAAAATGGGGTTTTCGCCGGGCCCAGGGACGGCTGCGCATTTTGCGGCGCCGCCGGATCGCTCCTTTCGCCCCAGCTTCCACCAACACGCTGCGGCGCTTCAGGTCGTTCAGGATCCGGCCCACCATGGACGTGGAAAGCCGAACGTGTTTGCGGCCCAGCAGCACGACCAGTTTGTCCTTCCCCCAGCGGGGATACTCGCGTCGCAGAGCGAGAACGGCTTCGCTCTGCGAGGGTGTCCAGGTCGGCTGGCGATGCCGATGCGGGCGATGCGAACGATCCTCCAGCGTGGAGAGGTTATGAGGATCGTAGCGCCGCCACCAGCGATAGAACGTCTGCCGGCTGATCCCAAAGTGGCGGCAGGTAAAAGCCGCATTGCGGCCATGACGCAGATAATGACTCATCCAGGCCAACCGGAGCTGACCAACCCGGCTCAGCTCGCACCCAAAACGCGAAAGCTCGCGCGCTCTGGGCACCTTCCCTCTTCGTATTTGCATGGCGACACTCTACCGAGTGTCACTAATCATTCTGAACGAGAACAGGAACAGACTTCGCGTAATCTCAGCGCAGCCGTTGCCCGTGCAAATAAAACTACGTCCTGCGACACAGCAATGTTTCAGGCAACGCCCGGATTGTTGTTGCTGATCAGCGATTCGATTGCGATGAGGAGCTGGCGTGCAGCATCTGATTTGGATACGTAGCCCTGGGCCCCCGCCTCAAGCGCCTTGGCCCGCATTTCCGATCCCTCGTACTGGCTGACAATGATTACTTTGGTCCGTGGAACATCGCGGCGAATGACTCGCGCGGCGTCAAGACCGTTCATATGGGGCATGGTTATGTCGAGGAGCACTACGTCGGGCCTCAGGTCTCGCGCCTTTTCAATCGCATCGCTTCCGTCAGCGGCTTCGCCGCAAATCTCCCACTCCGGCCGCGTCCCGAGAATCGAGCGCAGGCCCCGCCGTACGAGTTCGTGGTCGTCCACGATCAGTATCCGCACGAGCCCCACGCCCTCCTCCCAAGCGCGAAGGCGCGGGAAACGCTTCCGGTTGCCGCTGGCGCGACCTCGATCAAATCGAAGCCAGGTCGAAATACCAATGCGTTTGTGTGTTGGAAAACGTTCATCGAGGCTGGACAACAATCCACGCAGTTCGCCGAAATAGATATACCATTTTCCCCGTAGAATCCGGCGGAATTTTCACGGGCGGGCTCCCTCGAAATCCAAATCCATGCCTTAGGTTCTGTAACGAGTAGTACTGCCAGCTTCGTTCAATAGGCATCAGACGGACTCCGCCTCGATATTTCCGCCGCCCGCTCGTGCTCGAAGTAATGTTTATCGCCACCACGAGTCATGCGCCCCATTTTTGTCTAAGCATTCGCAAGTGGATGGGGTTTGCGGGACACTAGGGGCGCCATGCCCCGCACCTCACTCCTCGAATATTTCGGGCGAGATTCGCGCCCTTCGAACGAAATCGCGGTCGTTTGGCTGACCGGATATCGCACCATCCGCTGGCCATACGAAGAGCTTTTTCGAGCAGCCACACGATTCGCTTGGGAACTGAGCGCGCGCGGCATTCAGAAAGGCGACCGCGTGCTCCTATGGGCCGAAAACTCCGGGGGGTGGATGGCCGCGTTTCTCGGATGCATGTTCAGCGGCGCGGTGTGCGTCCCAATGGATTTAGCGGCTGACAAAGGTTTCGCGGAACGCGTCGCCGATCTCGCCGGCGTACGCCTTTCTGTCCTCGGAAAAGGCCTTGCGTTGTCCGGAAGTGCGTCGCAAGCCCTGCAGATCGAAGATTTCTTCGAGTCTGAAAAAAACGGCCGGCAAGAAATGTTCCCGTCACCGTCGATTATCGGTAGCGATCCCGTCCAAATCGTTTTTACTTCGGGCACCACGGCCGAGCCGCGAGGCGTGGTGCTCACGCACACGAATATTCTCGCGAATATCCAGCCGATTGAGCAGGAATTTGGACACTATCGCCGTTACGAGCGCTTCTTTCATCCCCTGAAAATCTTGAATTTGCTCCCGCTCAGCCACGTCTTCGGCCAGCTACTCGGCATTTTCATCCCCCAGATTCTCGGCGCCACCGTCGTTTTTCTGGACACGCTCAATCCTTCCGAAGTGGTTCGCGCGGTGAAAAGCCAGCGCGTTTCCGTGCTCGTCACCGTGCCGCGCCTCCTCGAATCGCTCCAGGATCAAATCGAGCGCGACCTGACGGCGCGCGGGCGCCTCGAAAAATTTCAGCGAGATTTCCGCACTTCGCAGGGTGAGCACTTCCTCAAGCGATGGTGGCGCTTTCGTGCTATCCGCCGCCGATTCGGTTGGAAGTTTTTGGCGATTGTATGCGGCGGTGCCACTCTTCCACCCGCCGTGGAGGAATTTTGGAAACGTTTTGGCTACGCCGTAATCCAAGGCTATGGACTTACGGAAACCACCGCCTTGGTCAGCTTGAATCATCCCTTTCGCCTGGGCAGCGGGTCGATCGGCAAGGCCATGCCAGGTCTGGAAATGAGATTATCGGAGGATGGCGAAATCCTGGTGCGCGGCCCGACTATCGCGCAGAGCTACTGGCAGCGAGGAGACGTTGTTTCCGTTCCGGATCCCGATGGATGGTTCCACACCGGCGATCTCGGCGAACGCGACGAAGCGGGCAATCTTTATTTCAAGGGCCGCAGAAAAAATGTAATCGTCACGCCCGAGGGCCTCAACATTTTTCCCCAAGACCTGGAAGCCGAACTCCGTAAAGACGCTTCCGTACGGGATTGCGTGGTCATTGGTCTTGAGCGCGACGGCAACGCCCGGCCGTGTGCCGTGCTGCTGCTGAAAGATTCCGCGAACAACCCGGACGCCGCCGCCATCGTCCAGCGTGCGAACGAGCGCCTCGCTCCTTTTCAGCGGATGCAGCATTGGCTGGTCTGGCGCGACGCGGATTTTCCTCGCACTCCAACCCAAAAGCCGGTCCTCAACCGCATTCGCCAAGCCGCCGAAGCGGCGCTTAACGGTCCGCCGTCCGGTCCCCCTCAAGCGGCGCCATCCGGATCCCTGGGCGAACTCCTCAAAGGAATTTCGCGCGGCCGCCTGCCATCGAACGAGTCCGCGCCTCTTCAGCTAAGCTCCATCGACCGCGTCGAGCTCCTCAGCGCCCTCGAAGATCGCTATCAGGTGGATTTGAGCGAAACGGAATTCTCCTTGGTAATTACTGTCGAAGCTCTCGAAAAGCTGATCGCGGAGCCCTCGCGAGGAGGCGCATCCTTCCACTATCCGCGCTGGCCGCAAAGCTGGCCAGTGCGGCTCCTTCGAGCCGCGGTTTTCACAGTGTTGGCTCGCCCGGCGCTCCTGATACTCGGATGGCCGCGCGTAATCGGCCGCGAAAATCTTCGCAATGTCAAAGGGCCGATGCTTGTGATCTCGAATCACGTCACCTTTTTGGATCCCGTTCTCATCCTTCACGCTCTGCCTGCGCACCTGCGCCGCCGCCTCGCCGTAGCGATGGACGGAGAGCGCCTGGAATCGATGCGCAATCCCCCGCCCGACCTCCGATTTTTCTCCCGGCTGATCAATCGGGCGCAATACTTGTTGGCAGTCGCGCTCTTTAACGTTTTCCCCCTGCCGCGACAAGCCGGCTTCCGCAAAAGTTTTGCGTTCGCAGGCGATTTAATAGACCGCGGATGGAGCGTCCTCATATTTCCCGAAGGTGAGCTCACGCGAGACGGCCACATCGCTCCATTTCGCGCCGGAATAGGCCTCCTCGCCACGGGGCTTGGCGCGCCGGTGGTTCCGGCTCGATTGGATGGCTTGTTTGCGCTGAAGCAAGCAGGCAAGAGGCGCGCGGCTCCGGGTCAAATTAACATTTTGCTCGGTCCGCCCATCTCAATCGATGCCACGCGGCCCGCTGAAGAAATAGCGCGCGACCTCCAGCAGCGCGTGGCAGCCCTCGCCGAAAATGCCGGGAAATAATCGTTTAATCGCTGCGTCCCAATCGGTACGCACCACGCGCAACGTCCCATTTCTCCCGCCGCTTTCTGCGATACAATTGATTTCACGGGGATACCATGATCCATCGCTTCGTATTTCACAATCACCGCCTGCTGCCCCTTCAGGACGTGCGGCTCTCTCCCGGCCAATCGGGCCTGCTGAGCGGTTGGGGCCTCTTCACCACTATCCAGATAATCGACGGGATTCCATTCGCGTTCGAGCGTCACTGGCAGAGGTTATCGCGCAACGCCGAACGAATTCGCTGCCCTTTTCCATTCCAAGCCGGCGAGGTCCGCGATCGTCTCCTTCAGGTGCTGCTCGCGAACGAAGTGAAGGAAGGCTCGGCTCGAATTTACGTGATCAATAATCAAGCCGGAGCTTGGCGGAGCGACGAGGATCTTCCCACTGTGGATTTGCTGATCTATTCCGGCGATTTGCCCGCCTATCGCGAGCCGGTGCGTTTGTCGCTCCGTGAGCACGGCCGCCATGCAGCCTCGCCGCTAGCGGGCGTGAAAGTCACTTCGTGGCTTAACAATGTCTGGAATCTCAACGAAGCCCAGCAGGCCGGTTACGACGAAGTGATTCTGCTCAACGAGCGCGGCGAAGTATCCGAATGCACCACCGCAAATATTTTTTGCGCATTCGGCGGTCGCATTTTCACTCCGCCACTCTCATCGGGCTGCCTGGAAGGAGTCACGCGCAGCATCGTGCTTGAGATTGGGCCGCAAGCGGGCATTCCCGTGGAAGAGCGCACGCTTTTTCCCGAAGATCTTTACGCCGCGGACGAAGTGTCCATCTCCTCGACGAATCGCAGCGTGATCGCCGTCGGTGAAATCGCGGGTCGCGAGATGCCCGCCGCTCCCGGGCCGGTGATGCACAATCTCGAAAAAGTTTTCGCGTCCTACGTCCGCCAGTACGTCGAAAAACACGCGGCCGCCCCCACCCCGCGATAGCCGGCCGTTTTCTGGCCTGGTTTTCAGCGAACCAGGAAACCGGCGGCGCCAATCACCACTCCCGCAACTCCCAGCACCAGGCCTAATTTCCAGAAAAGTCGCTTCCGAGTGAGCAGCGCAATCGAGCAGATCACCAGTGCCGCCTCCAGTATCACCTCGCCCAAATCAAACCGGTCCGCCCGCCGCCGCTGCAACCTTACTTCGTTCTCAGCTCTCTTGGCCTCAGCCTCGATTTCGGTTTCCTGCGCTCGATAACGCTCCACTTCCTTCCCGTATTTGTCCTTCAGCTTTTGCACCTGATCCGAATTCTGCGGCGCGGCAAGGGAGAGTTGGTCCAGAAACGTTTCATAGCTGTGCTGCCGGATATCTTTCGCCTGATAGTAAGCCCACTGGTCGGTAGCCTTTGTTTGATGTAACAGTTCCTCAGTGTGCCCCCGATGGCCGAGCAGCGAAATTGCCGCCACCAACACCGCAAAAATCGCCATTGTCACAGTCACGGGCGCGAGACTCGGATTATGCGCGCCCTCCTGAGCATGCTCGTGGAGTTCCTGAATTTCGTCCGCCATCTTCAATCCTCTCCGGGACGCTGCGCCGCCATGCGCGGGCGAACGAGAGAATAGCAGACTTGAACGTCCGTCACCGAGGAAGGCGTCCTTTCGTTCTCCGCCTCCGTCGCCGTTCAAACATGGCAAAATAGTGGCAGGGGGTATGAACGATGACTGAGTTAGCCGCGAAAACTTGCGAGCCCTGCCGCGGGGGAACGCCTCCCCTCGCAGGCGAGCCGCTTCAAGCCCTGGCGAAACAGGTGCCGCAGTGGAAGGTCGTTGACGCGCATCACATCACGCGCGCGTTTGCCTTTCCCGATTTCCGGCAGGCGCTCACTTTTGTCAACAAGGTCGGCGAGATAGCCGAATCGCAGGGCCATCATCCGGACATTCTTCTTTCCTGGGGAAAAGCGGAAGTCACCACTTGGACGCACAAAATTAACGGGCTGACGGAAAGCGATTTCATCCTCGCGGCCAAAATCGACAAGCTGTAGAGGAAAGCGAATCTCTGGCGGCGATTTCCAAGAGAACTTGCAGTCGGGCCTTAACCGAGATTCACCACGTCCCGTCAGGCGACTGTAATCTTGAACGGCCATTGAGTAACGCGCCGAATTCAGTCGAGAGCCGTGGTTGGTGTGTTCTCGGAGGGAACCGCAGCCACCAGTCCGCGCGCTTGGATCAAATTGTACGCCGCCGTAAACCACAGGACGATTCCCGTCCCAGCGCCCGCGACCTCATCCATTTTCTGCGCGCGCAGGAAAATCCACGATGCGGCGCAGCACGCGATAATCGCAGCGGAAGTAAGGTAGTAAATCGGAGTCCGGAAAATCTTCGCCAGCCCAATGAAATGCAGCCCCACAATCAGCGCGATGCCCAGCTCAATCAACGCGTAGAATCCCAGCCACCCTAACACCAGAATCACCGCCGCAATTGCCGCCGCTTCGGCGACTACGGTCCACGTGAATTGTTTGCGCATTGCCGGGGGCCATCGCTTCTGTGCCGCCGCTTGCGAGCGCAATTTCTTTCCGCGCCGAATCAGACGGACCGCTCCCGCGGACAGCCCCAGAAAGCAGACCGCGATTATCGCCGCCAGCCACCACGAAAACTCTTTGGCGGCTAGGAGGTCTAGTGCCAGCCACACCGCGCCAATGAACGTGACCATCATCGCGCCCATGCCGTAGCCAACAATGATATTGCCCTGTACTCCCGTATCCACTGCGGTGGCTCCGTTACACCAGAGGTAACTGACTTAAAGCAGCATGCTGCGAAACTCATCCTCGCTAAGCCTTGCGGCCGATTCCCCTGAACGCGCGCCGGGCGGAGGGTGGTAGGGGATTGCCGTCCCCGTCATGTCGAGATAAGGCTGATCCATGTGGAACGAAACCACTGGGCTGCTGCGTCCTCCGGCTCGCTCAGCTTGCGCCAAGAGCGCACCGGCCGGCACGGCCAGTGCGGCTCCTCCCAATGCGATCGCGCCCATGAATGTGCGTCGTGTCAACGTGGCTGCGGCTCTAAGCGAGTTTTCGTCCATGGTTGGTCTCACGCGAACGGCAATTCGCTTTCATCCATCCACCGGCCGTGCACCTGCGCCGTCGCGCGGAAAGGAAGAATGACACGCGCAACATCGCCCTCTTCCAAGCGTTGCGCATCCGCGATGATCAGCTCCGAACGTATCTCCGCGTAATTCGACGCCACGCCCATGATATAGCCTTCGCCCTCGGCTCCATTCTTTCGCGGCACAAAGCACACTTCCTGCAGGCTGTGCGTGGGTCCCGCGAAATACGAATTCATCTTGCCCGTCGCCAGATCGAAACGCCCATAGCAGTTGCTCACGCGTCCGCCCAGATTGCCTGCTTTCCATTCATCGAAAGGCCTCTGCTTGTCCGAATAAGCGGTGAACGCATAGCGATAGCGCTGCGTAAGGTAGCGGTCGTCCACGCGCCCGAGGTCGCTCACGTTCATCTCGAAAAGTTTTTCCTCAGTGTAGCCATCGTCCTTCGAGTTCAGATTAAACGTTTGGCGGCGAATGTACGCCTTCGCCTTGGTCGGATCCCACTTCGAGCCATCGATCGGCGGGAAAAATGGGAACGGATTCGAATCGTAAATCGGCGCTTCAAAAATCACTTTGTCGCCTTCGTCTCGGGCGTTCAAGGTGTGCACGGTCGCGCGCGAAGGACCTTTGAACCAGCGAATATCCTTGGCCTCTCCGTCGCGCGGCACGATCGCGACCATGGCGGGCTTGGTTTCGTCCCAGCCCCAGTGAACTTTGCCTTCCTTCAACCGTTCCATGCTCGAGACGAACCCGAAGATCGGGATGATCACGTGCTTCTGGGTGATGCTGATGTCGTGCACCATCGAGACGTAGGGAACTTTGAAGCGCAGTTCGCGCGTCACCTCGCCTTTTTTGCTGATGGTGTAGAGAAACACATCCTTCGTTTCCAGGCCCTCGGCCTCGTACCCGTAGCAGATCATTTCCCCGGTCGTGGGATCGACTTTCGGATGCGCGGTAAACGTGAGGCTCTTGTACTTTCCGTGAAAATTGTAAGGGCCGATTGTTTCGAGCGTATTGCAATCGATCTCGTACGGCAGGCTGTCTTCTTTCAGCGTGAAAAGTTTTCCAGCGAACGCCAGCGGCGTGGTGTTCTGCACGCTGCGGTCGAGTCCCGCCACGCTGGGATCGTCGGTGAACGGGTTGCGATATTTGCCGAAGAGCTGTTTGTGCGCCGCGCCGTCCGCTTTGAATCGCGGCGTCTTCACCCAGCGGCCTTTGTAATCCACAATTCCGTTCTTGAACCGGAACATATTGATGTACCCGTCCATGCTGAACGGAGAATCGTCCTCGAATTTTGGCGGATAAAACCAGTCGCCGCCCAGACGCACAAATGCGCCGTTAAGTTCAGTCGGAATCTTCCCGATCACTTCGCAGTCGTACACGTCCGCCTCGAAACGCGTGGGCGCAAAAAATCCCTTCATCGTCGGCTGATTGGAAAAGTCAACCATTGGAACAACTCCCTTCTGAAAATCCGCCGTCAGGACCGTACTATCTTAATATCCATAGGCCGACGGCGCGGCCGGGCGACCCGTCGATTCGTACCCAAATCCGGTCACATTGCGTCCACAATCATAATGGTGGGCAATTAGTGACCCTGGGACCAACAAAGCGCCCGGCTGGTTCGACGGCCTTAGCTGGGACACGGGGAGGTAGAAGTCCATGGACGTGCATCGCCCGCTTCTTGTTCTCGTGGCTCTACTCGCCGCCTTCGCAACTTCGGCCCAACAACCGGCTGCCGCCCCGCGACCTCGCGGAGACAGGATCAACCTCGACGTAGTCGTCACCGAGAAATCCGGCTCTCCCGTGACCGGTCTTCAGCAGGAGGACTTCACCATCCTCGATAACAAAGTGCCGCAGACCATCACCTCGTTCCGGGCCCTCGACGGTACTCAGACTCCCATTGAGGTAATCATCGTGATCGACGCGGTGAACGCCAAGTATATCACCGTGAGTTATGAACGCCATCAGATCGATCGATTCCTCCGAGCGGATCACGGAGATATTGTTTACCCGACGGCCCTTTTCATTCTTACCGATACGGGCTTGCAGACGGTGGAGGACTTCTCAAGAGACGGTAACCAGCTGAGCGCCGCATTGGATAAATACACGCTCAGCGACCGTTTTCTGCGCCGCTCGGCCGGCTTCTATGGCGCGGCCGACCGCTACCAAATGTCTCTCGACGCCTTGCATGAGCTGGCGCGGCGCGAGTCGTCGCGCCCCGGCCGAAAGATCATGCTCTGGGTTTCCCCCGGATGGCCGCTGCTCTCCGGCCCCGAAGTTCAGCTCGACGACAAGGAACAGCAGCAGATCTTCGGAGATATTGTGAACTTTTCGACGGAGCTCCGGGGCGATCGCATTACGCTCTACAACATCGATCCGGCAGGTATGCTCGATTCGTTGGCGCGCGACACATACTGGGAGGACTTCGTCAAAGGGGTTAGCAAACCCCGCCAGGCTCAAGTGGGGAACCTGGGGCTGCAAGTGCTAACCACCCAAAGCGGAGGTGTCGTGTTCAGCTTCAACAACGACATCACGGGCCTTCTGCGAAAATGCCTGGCCGATACGCGCGCCAGCTACGAGATCTCCTTCGAACCGCCTGCGGACGCTCAATCGAACGAATACCATCATTTGGAAATCCGGATCGCCAAGCGCGGTCTAACCGCGCGCACCTGGCAGGGCTATTATTCGAGACCCGCATCTCAATGGCAGCAGCCGGCGGCTCCCATTCCGATTAACACAGGCAATCGGGGAGCGGGCATTCGCTAGCCGCGCGATTAGGATTGCGCCGGGCCGTTTCTATTGCACCCAGGGCGACGGCATGTAATACGGCACGGTGATAAACACGGCCTCGGCATGGCGGATTTTTCCGTCCAGGATCTTGAACGTCTCCATCAAACAAAACGAATGCGGCGATTTCATCGGCGATTGATGCGTCACGCCGTCCGTCGTCGTATACGTTTCTAGCCTCCCGGCATGATCGATAAAGCCGCCGGCCAGCACCAATCCCTTTTCTTCATCGACCAGCGGAAACCGGCGCGCGCGCAACCGGTCGTCCCAGCGATAATTGCCCAGCTTGAATCCCTGGTCGCAGGAAATCTTGCCATACACGGAATAATTTGAATTGGGGTCTGGATGCGGATCGTTCGCCGTCCACACGCCATTTTCGCGGCGGCTGCAATCATCGGTAAATTGGGTGAATACTTGCCCGTCATTCAATTGCAGCGTATTGAAGTAGCCGTCCGCCAACGCAATCATTCGCGCGCGCGGACGCCGCCGGTCGACTGGCACGTCCTCGAGCAGCACCGGCACAGGTTTCAGAGTCGCAGGATCGCCGAATGGCCCGGGGCCGTAGCCCTTGCGATCGACAATCGTCTCCACCTCCGCGATTTTGTGGTCCTCTACCTTGAGCCGCAACGCAAAAAATGACTTGGTTCCGCGCTCGTCCACGACGCCGAAGTAGGCCACCTGTCCATTCGTGGGATCGGCCGCCCTCAGATCCTCCGTTCCCAGGCCGCTGATCGTGCCCCAAAGCCCGTCGCCGACTTGCAGCACCACATTATTCTCGGTGAATTTCACCGTCTTCGCCCACGGCACGCGCGCTGGGTCCTTCGCCACCAGCGCGGCCATATATTGATCGACCAAACCGTACAGGCACGCGCGGTCGCAATCACTCGCAATGAACGGGTTGCCAGAACGGTAGGAATCGCGAGCCTGAATTGAATGAACAGAAAAGCCTGCGGACAAAAAGAAGCCCAGCGTTAGCGCCACACAGAACTTTATTCTCATTGCGCCAGAACCCCCTTGTCGCCGCGCGGCCGTCGGCGCAATTCCGGCGGCTCACGGCCATGGAGATTACTCCATTGCGCCCGGGGTTTCTAGTCTCGCCCTTGCTGCGTTTAACTCCGTGGCTTGCTCGGCGATTGCCCGGGGTTTCAGTCTGTGAAAGCGTGATACGAGGAACACCAAGACTGTCAGCTCCGCGCGGCTTCTTCCTGCTCGAAAGCGTGATACGAGGAACGAACCAGAGGACCTGCTTCCACGTGCTTGAATCCCATCTGCTCGCCGAGCCGCTTGAATTCCGCAAACTCATCCGGATGCACGTAGCGCTCGATCGGCAAATGTTCCGGAGTCGGCTGCATGTATTGCCCGAGAGTAAGAATGTGCGCGCCCTGCGCGGCAATCTCTTCCATCGCGGACAAAACTTCCTCGCGCGTCTCGCCAAGACCCAGCATCATTCCCGTCTTCGTCGGCGTATCGGGCGCCATCTCTCGCGCGCGCCGCAGCAATTCCAGCGAACGTTCGTAGACCGCGCCCTTGCGCACGCGGCGATATAGCCGCGGCACAGTTTCCATATTGTGATTCAGCACGTCCGGCCGTGCGGCCATCACTTTCCCGAGCGCGTCCCAATTGCCGCGAAAATCCGGAATCAGCACTTCCACTTTGCAGTCCGGCACGCGCTCGCGAATTTCCGCGATCGTGCGCGAGAAAATTTCCGCGCCGCCGTCCGGTTGATCGTCGCGATTAACTGACGTCACCACCGCATATTTCAATCCCATCTGTTCCACCGCGTCGGCCACGCGCCCCGGCTCGTCCTCCGCCGGAGGACCGAGGGGCTTTCCGCTCGGCACTGCGCAAAATCCGCACGCGCGCGTGCAGATATCCCCCAAAATCATGAAAGTTGCCGTGCGGTGCTCCCAACATTCCCCCTGATTCGGGCACCGCGCGCTCTCGCAAACGGTGTGCAGCCCGAGCGTGCGCATGATCCCGTCGAGCGCCTTGAAATTTTCGCCGCCGCGAAATCGCACCTTCAGCCATGAAGGCCGTGTTTTCCGCGCCGGAGGCGGTGCCGGGCTGTCAGGCAGAATGTTGAACGGAGTAGCCATGTCGATGAACTAAAAACATCTTACCCGCGCCGCGCCTTTGGAACAACCGCAGCTTCCGAACGCTCACCTTCTCCGGGACAAAGCAGCCTTTCACAGTAGTGTCTACCCAGTGCCACGTCAGAAGCGGCCCTAGTGTGTCTTTAATACAACAGCACCGTCAGAAGCCCCCTTCCGTTCGCGCGTAACATATTGCAAACAATGGATGCTAGGAGGACTATCTTCGGTGCCCAAAATGCGATAAGGTAGGTGCCCTTCATGCCTTATCAACATACAATTCACCACCCTGTAGAGATTGAAGGCATCGGCCTTCACACCGCCGTGCGGTGCCGGATGCGATTTCTGCCGGCGCCATCGAATACCGGCATCGTGTTCAGGCGTGTGGACCTCGATAATTTCGAAATCGCGGCGCACGTGGACAACGTTGCGCGCGTCAGCTACGCCACCAGCTTGATGCGGCAGAGCGTGCTGATTTCGACCACGGAGCATTTGCTTGCCGCGCTGTATTGCTGCGGGATCGACAACATCATCGTGGAACTGGATGCGCTGGAGCTACCGATTCTGGATGGCTCGTCGCAGCCGTTTATCGAGCTTCTGGCGCGTGCTGGGACGCGAAGCCTGCGCCGCCAGCGGCGTTACATTCGGGTCGTCAAGCCGCTGGAATTTGCCGATGGCGACCGCCGCATCGGAATCTACCCGGCCGATGAATTCAGCGTGCAATGCTTCGTGGACTACCACCATCCCGCTGCTGGGCCGCAAAAGCTGGAGCTAACTGTGAGCCGCGATTCGTTTAGCCGCGACCTGGCGCCAGCCAGAACTTTCACGTTTGTGAAAGAATTGGAAGCGCTGCGGAAAATGGGGCTCATTCGCGGCGGGTCGCTCGCCAACGCCATTGTGATGGACGACCAGTGCATCCTGAACGGCCCTCTGCGCTTCGCGGACGAATTTGTCCGGCACAAGGCTCTGGATTTGATTGGGGATATGGCGCTCGTGGGAAAGCCGCTTTTGGGACGCATCGTGGCGCACAAGGCCGGCCACGCCCTGCACACACAGCTAGTCACGCGGCTTCTTGCCGACCGCTCGCTTTGGAAGGAAACCACCCAAGAACACGCCCCAGCCATCCGCTACGAGCGCGAACCCGTTACCATCGCTTTCGGCGCCGAAGCGGACTGAAAGCACCCCTACGCGTAAAATTAGCAAAGTCCTCGATTGCCAAAGCTGCTATCGGGCGCGACAATAGCCGCGCCGATGCCTGCCGCCGATGTTTCCATCATTATTCTCGCCGCGGGAAAAGGGACGCGCATGCGTTCCGACCTGGCCAAAGTGCTGCATCAGGCCGGCGGACGCCCGCTGCTCGAACACGTTGTCCGCGTATGCCAGCCACTGAAGCCAGTGCAATTGCTCGTGATTGTCGGTCACCAAGCGGAAGCGGTACGGGAGCTGGCGGAAAAAATCGGCGCGCAAACCGCGCTCCAGCAGCCGCAACGCGGCACGGGACACGCGATTCAAGTGGCGCGACGCGCGATTCGAAAGAGCGCGAAACTGGCGTTAGTGGTTGCAGGCGATGCGGCGCTGCTACGTACACGGACGCTAGCCGCCCTGCTCGATACGCACCGCCGGGGCGAGGCCGCCGCCACGATTCTCAGCGCGGAAGTTCCCGACCCCACGGGCTACGGCCGCATTGTGCGTGATGGAGAAGGCCGCGTGTCGGCGATCGTCGAGGAAAAAAGCGCCACACCCGAACAGCGCGAAATTCGCGAAGTGAATTCGAGCATCTACTGCTTCACGCTCGAGAAATTGTGGCCGTGCCTCGCCGCGCTGCGTCCGGGAAACGTCCATCGCGAGCTCTATCTTACCGACGCAATTGGACTGCTTCGCGAGCGCAACGAACGCGTACTCGCGTACATCGCCGCCGATTCGAATGAAGTGCTCGGATGCAACACGCGAGGCGAGCTTGCGGAGACGGATCGCGTGCTGCGCGCGCGCAAATCGGCGGAGCTGATGGACTCCGGCGTGACCATGTATCTGCCGGAGACGATTTTTATTGATCCCGAAGTGGTCGCCGGTCCGGATACGGTGATCGAACCGGGTGCGCAGCTTCTTGGCAAAACCCGCATCGGCGCGCGCTGCAAAATCGGCGCGGGAAGTATTTTGCGGGACGCGCGAGTGGACGACGATGCGACGATTGGCGCGCAGTCGAATCTCGATTCGTGCCGCGTGGCCTCGCACGCGCGAGTAGGCCCGTTCGCGCGCTTGCGGCCGGGCGCGGACATTCGCGCCGGAGCGCACGTAGGAAGCTTCGTAGAATTGAAAAACACCGTGTTGCACGAAGGCGCCAGGGCTCCGCATTTGAGCTATCTCGGCGATGCGACTATCGGCGCCGAGAGCAACATCGGCGCGGGAACGATCACCTGCAACTTCGACGGTTTGGCCAAGCACGAAACGAAAATCGGGAGCCGCGTCTTCATCGGGAGTGATACGGCGCTGGTCGCGCCGGTGCGCGTCGGCGACGGCGCGTATGTGGCGGCCGGCTCGATCATCACGGAGAATGTGCCCGCCGATGCGCTCGGCATCGCGCGCGGACGCCAGGTCAACAAGCCCGGCTGGGCCAAGGCGCGCCGCCGCAAAGGTGCTGCGGAGTCCAAACACGCGAAGCCAGCGAAGCGCCGGGCCGGACACCGCAAAACTCCGCGACGCGCTGCGCGCCGGGCAAAATCCGCGCGTCGCCGCCGATAAATTCGAGCAGAAAATCCTTCGAGTTTGCTGCAGTGATTCCGTTCAGCTAGACACATTAAGCAGCCCAAAAACTGCAAAATCCGCCCGCAAGAGGTAGTCCACAGGAGTTGCTTGCACTTTCCAAACAGTTGAGAGGTAGGGTCGCCTCCAGAACCGTCCGCCGCAGTCGAGACGGAGGGGGCAGTCGAAAAAGGAGCGATCCGTGGCAATTCAACAACGACAGGTAAAAAAGACACACCTCGCGCTGGCGGCACACACGAGCATGATTCAGGCAAAGGAGTCGATGGCTGCCGCGCAGAGCCACCAGCTCGAATCTTTTGGGCTGACGGTGAGCCAGTTTCGAGTGATGGAGGCGTTGCTGTGCGGCGGTCCGATGAGCCAATCCGAGCTGAGCGTGGTGCTTTTCTGGGGACAAAGCAACACGCACTTCCTGGTTTCCAAGCTGGAGGGGTGGGGACTGGTTGTCCGCAAACCGCTAGAAAGAGACAAGCGTGTCGCGGAGATTCATCTGACGCCCGAGGGACAGAAGCTGATCGCGGAGGCATTTCCGCTGCACGCGATGTTGGTCCGCGCGCAGATGAGCGCCCTCGAGACGCGGGAGCAAGAGACACTCTGCCGCCTGTGCAGGAAGCTGACCCAGGGCGATCCGGGAAGATTTATCTTGGAACTCGCAAGCAGTGCGCGCGCGGAAATTAAGGCGGCGGAAGAGACCGTGGAGAGCTGACGGTTTTGAGATGTGACAGGGAATTGAAGAGACAAGAGCCGCGAGGAAAGGTCGCGCGGGTGGGGCTGCGCGAAAGGAGGGTGCTGCGCGCCGACGTTTTTGTCGGAGCTAAAGCTCCGACCCCCTGAAACGATCGAGGCGGGGCAGATCGTCAATCGTCAGCACGTGATCGGCTTGACACGAAATGGTGTGTGAGCAGCGGTCGCTGACAAAAAATGGAAGAGAGATTCCTCGCTGCGCTCGGAATGACAACTCTGAGTGGCCGCCAATCAAGATGCCCACCCTGAAGGGGTGGCGCTACAGCTACGGTGCGTGGTAATTGAGTTGACAGAGTTTGGGCTTTCGGTAGGATGAAAATATCCCCTTCTTGAAGTGTTGCCCTAATTGGAATACGTGCGCGCTCTTTGTGTCCCTCTCTAAATGCGCATGCACGGCAGTGGTTTGCGCGGGCTTTCCGGGAATGGCGCTTCACCGGACTAGAGAGGGACAATTGCTTACCAATTCTTACTTTCCCGCAGGGATCGATGGAACTGAGGCGAGAAGCAGTTCCAAGAGCGTCCGACCGCTTAGACATCAGTTGGCGCAGTTCCTTGTGCGGCGGATGCTTCTGGCGAGCGGGCTGAGGAAACGCTCGCGGTTCTAGAAAGAATGAGCGTGCTAACGGTGAGCGACATTCCCGACTTTTCAGTACGCGGAGAAATGATCGAGTTTGTGTGGAGCGGGACAAGGTTCGTTTCGAGGTGAACGTGCAGACCGCAGGCGAGGCGGGATTGATGCTAAGTTCCGAACTTCTGAAGGTTGCAATCAGCATTAGGAATTCCGAGCCGGGAGAATGACACACGTGTCGAGAGCACGCAGCCATTCGATTGCGAGGAAGCTCACCCGGATGAACTTGCTGGTGAGCGGCGCGGCCCTGCTGACAGGGTGTGCCGCTTTCGTGGTGTACGACCTGGCCACGTTTCGTGAATCGCTGGTCCACGACCTTTCGGTGGAGGCGCAGATCATAGGCTCGAATAGCGTGTCGGCGCTGGAGTTCGACGACCCGCGCTCCGCGGCGAAAACATTGTCCGCATTGAATGCCTCGCCCAACATCATATCGGCGGGGATCTACGGTCCGGACGGCCGGCTGTTCACAGGGTATTCATGGGATCGGGACGCCAAAGCGCCGCCGGCGCCTGTGGCGCTCGGGAGTCAAACGGAAGTCCATTTGTTCAGAGCCAACGAGGTGCTGCTGACCCGCTCGATTGTGTTTGGTGGGAAGCGTGCGGGGACGGTGCGTATCCGATCTGACTTGGAGTCGCTCTATACGCGGCTAAGACAGCTTGGATTCATCGCCGCGATTGTATTGGGAATGTCCCTGGTCTCAGCGCTTCTGGCATCGTCCGTTTTCGGGAAATCCACGGCGGAACCAATCGTGCGGTTGGCGGAAATTGCGCGAGTGGTATCGCGGGACAAGAACTATTCGCTGCGAGCTTCTCCTGCGAACAGGCGCGACGAACTCGAGACTCTGATCGAGGCTTTCAACGATATGCTGGCGCAGATACAAGAGTGCGACGCAGCGCTGAAAAAAGCCGGCGCGGAGCTGGAGCAGCAGGTGGAGCAGCGCACCGCGCAGTTGACGGCTGCCAATCAAGAGCTTGCGGCGTTTTCCTACTCCGTATCGCACGACCTGCGCGCACCGTTGCGGCACATCGCCGGATTCTCCGCAATCCTGATGGAGGACTATGGCGCGCAGTTGGTTCCGGCAGCGCAAAGCTACCTGACGCGAATCCAGGACGCCACCGAAAACATGGGTGAACTCATCGACGACTTATTGAATTTGGCGCAGATCGGACGGCAGGATATGCGCCGGGACTCGACGGATCTCAACGCACTAGTGGAAGGGACTATCAAAGATCTCGAGAAGGAGCAAGCGGGGCGTCAAATCGATTGGCGTGTGAAGAGTCTGCCTACACTGGACTGCGACGCGGGCTTGATAAAAGTCGTGTTCGCCAACTTGCTGTCAAATGCCGTGAAGTACACGCGCGGGAGAGAACCCGCGGTGATCGAGGTGGGGACGAAGTCGCGGGATGGAGTCAGCACGATCTACGTGCGCGACAACGGCGTGGGTTTCGATCCAAAGTATGCCGACAAACTATTCGGCGTGTTCCAACGCCTGCACCGGAAAGAGGAATTCGAAGGGACCGGCATTGGGCTGGCAACGGTTCAGCGCATTGTGAGAAGGCATGGTGGAACGATCTGGGCCGAAGCAGAGTCTGGAAAAGGGGCCGTGTTCTATTTCACGATGCCGGGGGAGGGAAATGCGGGCAAAAATTCAGCGGCAGAAGGCAGGCAGAAGATGCTGGCTGAAGGCGCCGGCGCCTGGCGCTACATACGGCGCTACTGAGATTGTTGCGGTGCGTGAAGCTTGGCCAGGGCTTCGTCGGTGGTGATTAGACGGGCGCCTCGGGACTGCAATTCAGAGAGAGCCTTGCGGGCGGCTTCGGGGGAGAGGGCTTCGATTGCCTCCTTTACGATTGAGACTTTGCGGTGACGGCGAAGCAAACCCTTGGCGGCGAGCTGGACGCAGTATTCGGTGACTACGCCGAAGACGATGTATTCGGTTTCGCTGGGCAGGCGGTCGACTAGGGCGGATGCTTTCGGATTATCGAAAACGTCGAGAGTTTGCTTTTCGAGAATTATCTGCGGGAGAGCCAGAACGTCCTCGGGCAATTCGCGGGATCCATCGTTGGACAGCACGCGAAAATCTTTGGCTAGTCCTTCTGGGATGATTTCGGCTCCGGGAGTGCCGGCAATGCAATGTGGAGGGAACTTTTGAAATTCAGGATCGTTCTGTGTGTGGGCGTCGCCACTTGAGACGATGAGCGTGCCTGTTTCGGTTCCCGTCCTTGTCAGGCGTGCTATGCGAGGGATGATTTTCTCCGCTCCTGGCGCGTAGAGCTTTCCTCCGGGCAGCATGAAATCGGCTTGCGCGTCCACTTCCCAGAGAACCGTTTTTTGTTGCACCATAAACTCCAGTCCTCAAGCAAAAACCCCCACCCTCGCAAAACCCGCGAGGACGGGGCACCCTGAAGTGCAAAACCGCACTTCCTGAAAGCCCCCGAATGCGAGGAGCACGCCCGGGCAAGTCCGGACGGCAGACGGCGGGAGCAAGCTCCCGCACTCCACATCGCCCTTACGAATGCTCTCAACCTATTTTACGGCGGTGCGGTGGACGCGTTCGCGAACCTTTTCGAGGGAGGCTTTGAGTCCGTTGCTGTAGCGAACGGGATAATTTGCGGCGCGAGTGATCTGGCGATAGCGCTCGGGAAGCTGTGCGAGTCCGGCCATGCAGCGATCGCGGAGAGCGGAGAGCGGCTCGGGCGGAGCGGTGCGGCGGCCACCACGCATAATTTCGATGAGTAGAGGCTGGCCATTTTCCGGCTCGTTTTCGAGGGCAATTTGATCTCCCGTGAATTTTTCGGCGGGAGAGGAGTGGCGGAAAACCTGCTTGCGTCCGGGGTAGGTGGCCTTGGCGCGAGTGAGTTTCGCTGCTTCGCGCGTCTTTCCATCTCGTTCCACTTCCACAAGCTTGTAAATCATGCTGAGGTGAGGCGCATCGGCGGGCGACGCGAGCGCCGTGCCCACGCCGAAGGCATCGATCGCCGCGCCTTGGGCCAGCAGTGATGCGATTTTGTATTCGTCGAGATCGCCCGAAGCGAAAACTTTCACATCGTTCCAGCCCGCGTGATCGAGTTCACGGCGCACCCAGCGGCTATCTTTCACTAGGTCGCCGCTATCGAGGCGGACGCCGGCGGGCTTTCGTCCCATGGCGATGATCTTTTTCGTGGCCTGGCGAACGTCGTAGGTGTCGAGGAGCAAGACGGCGTCGTCGGGAAACACATTGAGGAAATTGCGGAAGGAATCGCCTTCGTCTGCGTGGGCCATGACCCAGGAATGAGCCTGCGTGCCGTAGGTATTTATTCCAAAACGCCGGCCCGCGAGAACGTTGGAGGTGCCCTGCGCGCCGCCGATGACGGCCGCACGTGCCGCAAAGAGACTGGCTTCGCTGCCGTGAGCCCGGCGCGCGCCGAAATCCACAATCTGGCGCCCCTTGGCGGCAGTGACAATGCGCGCGGCTTTGCTGGCGACCATGGTCTGGTAAGTGAGAGTGGCTAGAAGATAGGTTTCCAGAATTTGTCCATGGATGATGGGGGCGGTCACGCGCAGCAGCGGCTCGCCCGCGAAGAGCAAGGTGCCCTCGGGCATGGCCCAAACGTCGCCGGTGAAGCGGAATTTTGCGAGGTAGTTGAAGAAATCAGCGCCGACGTGTTGAAACACATTGTTGCGGCGCAGATAGTCGATATCCTCGGGCGTGAACTGGACGTTTTCGAGGAACTCGACCGCCTGCTCGAGCCCGGCCGCGACGAGGTAACTCCGTTTCGGCGGCAGGTGGCGCGCAAAGAGCTCGAATGTGGCGGCGCCGTCGAAGCGCGTCTGCAGGTATCCCGCAGCCATCGTCAATTCGTAGAGGTCGGTTAGAAGGCCCGAGTGCTCATGCATGATATGCAATTCTCTCCGGGTAGAGGCGGACTGTGGCAGCGGCTGCGGTGGAAGAGCAGGGCAAGCAAGGCATACGAAAAATCGCAGTTACGGAAAGACAAAACCCCCAAGGCCCTCTCACCGGGAGGACACACGTGGGGGTTCCGTCGCGAAACCTTTGGCCGGATAGGGGCCCGAAACGAGTTACTTCAGTACGGCGTCCTTGAAGGCCTTGGCCGCGCGCAGGCGCACGACCGTCTTGGCCTTAATTTTAATTGCCTCGCCAGTGGCGGGGTTGCGGCCCATGCGAGCCTTGCGGTGCGCCTTTACCGCGCGTCCGATTCCAGGGATGACGAACTTGCCCGAGCTCTTGGCTTCCTTCACCGCGAGCTTGAACAATTCGTCGAAGAAGGCGGCTGTCTGCTTCTTCGAGATTGGCTTCTCGGGGCTGCTCACCTTATCGGCGATGTGGGCGATGATCTTGGATTTGCTCAACGGTGTGGCCATCGATTTCAATTTCCTCCTCAGAGTGAATTGCTTGTAGTTCCCGGGTCAGGGACCGCCGGAACTATAGCCGTCCTTTTCCGCGAACGCAAGCACTAAGCGGAAAAAAGGCCTGCAAAATCGGCCTTTTATGCGTCTGGGGAGATTAAGCGCCGTGGGCGGTCAAAGAGCGGCGAGATTTTCGTAGAAGAGAGCGACGGACTTGATGCCGCCAAAATAATTTTCGAGGGCGATGTGTTCGTCCGGCGCGTGGGCATTTTCATCCGGCAAACCGAATCCGAGGAGCACGCAGGGGACCTTGAACGTGTCGTGCATCTGAGTGACGAAGGGAATCGATCCGCCCTCGCGGATGAAGACAGCCTTCTTGCCGAAGCCCGACTCCAGAGCGTGAATAGCCTTCTGAAAAATCGGATGCGAATAGGGCGCGACCCAGGGTTTGCCGGTGCTGAGCACTTCGAATTTATGCTTCACGGTTTTTGGCAGCAGCTTGGCGATGTGGCGTTCGACGAGCTTGGCAATTTTCACCGGATCCTGATCGGGAACCAAACGTGTGGAGAGCTTGGCGTAGGCCTTGGAGGGAATTACCGTCTTCGCGCCTTCTCCAATGTATCCTCCCCAGATTCCATTGATCTCGAGCGTCGGCCGTATCCAAAGGCGCTCGATGATGGAAAAGCCTTTTTCTCCGCAGAGTCCGGGAGCGCCGACAGTCTGGCGAAATTTTGCTTCTTTCCACGGCAGCGAATGGAGCGCCTTCTTTTCCTGGCGCGAGAGCACGGCAACATCCTTGTAGAAACCTGGAACCGCGATGCGAAAATTGTGGTCGTGAAGCTTGGCGATCATTTCGGCCAAAATCGTGAGAGGGTTGGGAACGGCGCCACCGAAAGCTCCGGAGTGGAGATCCTGCGCCGGTCCGGTAATTTCCAATTCGTAATAGTTCAAACCCCGGAGGCCATAGGTGATCGAAGGAACGCCTTTGGCCAGCATGGAGGTATCGGAAACAACGAGCGCGTCGGCCTTGAGGCGCTGGCGATTCTGCTGCACGAAATCCCACAAGCTGATGCTGCCGATTTCCTCTTCGCCCTCAATCATCACTTTCACGTTGACGGGGAGCTTGCCAGATGCCTGGCGCAGCGACTCGAGGGCTTTCAGGTGGATGTGGACCTGCCCTTTGTCGTCGGCCGTGCCGCGACCGTAAAGATTTTCTCCGCGGACGGTAGGCTCGAACGGGGGAGTGGTCCACAAATCGAGAGGCTCGGCGGGCTGCACGTCGTAATGTCCGTAGATCAAGACCGTGGGTTTGCCGGGCGCTTGCAGGGATTCAGCGTACACGAGCGGGTGGACCTTGGTGGGAACTATTTCCACGCGGTCCAAGCCGGCGGCGCGAAGCTTTTCGGCCACCCATCGCGCGGCGCGCTCGATATCGGGCTTGTGCTGGGTTTTCGCACTGACGCTGGGAATGCGGAGCAGCCCTTTCAGCTCTTCGAGATGTTCGGATTGTTTCGATTCGATATGCTCGATCAGGCCCATTCAAGGCTCCGGGAGCGAACTTTCACCTTAATTCGCACGCCGCCATCTTATCCGACCGGGCGCGTTTCGGGCGACTTTTTGATAACTGCCGCTTTAGGCACGCGCGCGATGCGCTCGAATTGACTCGGCTGCGGCGGCGTTGCACGATAGTCGTATGACGCCGGAAACACAAGCGACCATGCAGCGCCGCAGCTCACGCGTTTTCACGCGGATTGCGATTCAAGCCAAGGGCAAGAACGACCACGGACGACGATTTCACTCGAGGAGCCAGACCATTGTGATCAACGCGCACGGCGGCCTGCTCTATCTGGCCGAATCGCTGAGCCTGGGCGCGGAAATCATTTTGGTGAATCCCGCCACCGAGGAAGAACAGGACTGCCGGGTGGTGTACGTGGGCGACACGTCTGAAAAAGGGACACGCATCGGCGTGGAATTTTTGTCGCCCAGCCCACATTTCTGGGGTATCGAATTCGCGCAGCAAGACTGGCCGGCAAGCCCACCTTCCACTCCCGACAACTAGTGTCCGGTTTTTCCGGCGATCCAGAACGAAATTCGGAACGAAACTCCCAGATTCGCGGCTAAGGTGCGGCTCGCGAGATAGAGACGTGATCCAAATTGCATTCAAAGGCAGGCTGGTTTTCCGCGCCGTCGGGCCGCGAGCGGATGCAGGCTATTTGCAAGGAATTGGCCCAGCCCGGGTTGGTGACCAAAACGCGAATAGCTAGAGTCCCGTCAGGCTCCTCGTCGCCATGAATCGCCACGGAATCCCAGACCTGCTCGACGCGCCTGTTTCGAATGCGTTGTCCGAAGTAGGCCGAGAAACCGCCGGCTCCAATCGGGGAATGACGCGGATTGTGGGGTTCGCAGCGAACGCAAAATGTCTTTTTTTCAGGAACAATAGAGCCTCGGGGGAGTAGCGGCTGGCCGCCTTCGTAGCTGAGGTTGGGTTTCTTACGAATGTTTCGGCGCGCGCCCGAACCTCTCGTCCGATCATGTGTGCCCATGGAATTTCCTTTCGACGGGAGGGGCGTCACGGCTGTATGCATTGTAGACGTACGATACATACAAGATAAGAAAGGGTTACGTCTTGTCAAGCGAATTTTCAGCAGGCAACATCTCTCAATGCCCAAGGCTCGTTTCGAACGCGACCTGAATGTTCCGCTCAGCTTCCGCATCGCGTTGACGCAGTTACGAGAGATCGAACACGCGGTAGGCCGGGAGTCTCGCAAGTCGAGGACCGACCTCGTGGAATTCATTTGGAATTGGGCTTGGGACGAATACAAGAAGTCCGGCTCCCTGCAGGCGCTGCTGACCGGCACGCGCACGCGGCAATATTCCAGGCGAGTTTCCGAGGAACTCCAGGACCAGCTCTATACGGCTCTCGACGCGATACTCGAGCGCGCGCCCAGCGCCGTGATCGAGGACGTGGCGCGGTCGCTGACGCAGCGGGCGGGCAAGTACGGCGGAGAGAAATAGCGGACCTCGCCGCACACTGAAAATTCTCTTGCTTCGGTCCGTTTGCAGCGTGTCCGCACACAGCACCGCCGCGCGCGACGGCACGGCGGCGTTTCGTTTCAAACATCTGCTTGCATCCCCTCGCGCGGTGACTACAATGGCGTAGTTTTTGGATGGAAATGCGCGATGCCGCGAAGGAGACCTGCCGTGATGCGCGTCAAGAAATCGAGAGCAGTCCTGTGGTTGCTGTGCATGTTTGTGGCGGGCGCTTCGGCCGCGAGTGCTCTGGCGCAGAGTGAGGCGAGTGGCACGACCGCGCCGGTTAAAAAGTGCGGCGACCTGGTGAATTTGCACATTCCCGGGACAAACGTGACCATCACGAAGGCCGAGGCTGTGCCTACGACGCCGCCGGGAACGCTACACGCGGCGAGCATCACGGGTGCTGTGATCCCGGTAGCGATCCCGCCTTATTGCCGCGCGGAGGGGGTGATCGATCCGCGCACTGGATTCGACAACAAGCCCTACGCGATCGGATTCGCGATTGCGTTGCCGGATAACTGGAATGGGCGATTTCTGTTTCAGGGTGGCGGCGGGCTCAACGGGTCCATCACTCCGCCGCTAGGAGGGCAAGCGGCGGGCGATTCACCAGCTCTGGCGCGCGGCTTCGCTGTCGTCTCGACCGACACGGGACACAAGGGTGCGGTATTCGACGCCGCTTTTATGAAGGACCAGCTCGCCGACCTCAATTTCGCTTACATCGCCGTGGGACGCGTGGCTGTGATTTCCAAAGAGATCATCGCGCAATACTACGGCCAGGCCGCCAAGCGTTCCTACTACGACGGCTGCTCGACGGGCGGGCGCGAAGGGATGCTGATGTCGCAGCGCTATCCTGCGTACTTTGATGGCGTGGTCGTTGGCGACCCGGCGATGCGCACCGGCTATTCGAACATTGGCCTCACCTACGCAAGAAACGCGTTTGCGGCGATTGCGCCCAAAGACGCCTCGGGCAAGCCGGAATCCGCCAAGGATTTTTCGCCCGGCGATAAGAAACTGCTGGCCGATGCCATCATGAAATCATGCGATGAGAAAGACGGACTCAAAGACGGGATGATCTTTAACACCGAGGCGTGCCAGTTCGATCCCGCAGTTCTGAAATGCAAAGGCGCGAAGACGGACAGCTGCCTCACGGATCGGCAAGTCGGCGCTTTACAAAAGGCCTTCAGCGGCCCGAGGGATTCGCACGGAAAAGAGGTGTATGCCCGGTTTCCTTGGGACACGGGCTACATCCTCTCCGCCGGCAGCGGGCCGTTCGCCGTATTCTCCAGCTTCCTGCCTACGGAAGGGCCGAGCATGATCGCGGCGGTACAGCCGAGGGCGGACCTCACCATCGATCAGATGGTTGCAGGTGTGGAGGCAAACGAAAGTCAGACTCTTAGCGACACGACTTGGACGAACCTGAGCACTTTTTCCGAGCACGGTGGGAAGCTGATTTTCTATCATGGCACGAGCGACCCCGTTTTTTCGCCATTCGACACGCTCGCTTATTACGAACGGATGGCCAAAAACAATGGCGGCCTCGATCAAGTTGAGAAGTGGAGCCGCTTCTTCTTCGTTCCTGGCATGAACCACTGCGCGGGTGGGCCGGCAGCCTTGGATAGCTTCGACATGCTGGGCGCCGTTGTGAAATGGGTTGAGAACGGCGTTGCTCCGGACTCTGTGGTTGCGAAAGGCAAGGCGTTTCCGGGGCGCACTCGGCCATTGTGCGCTTATCCGAAGCGCGCGCAGTACAAGGGCCAGGGCGATCCGCAAGACGCGGGCAGTTTCGAGTGTGAGAGGTAACGCGAAGAATTTCTCGGAGTACGCGGAACTGGCGCGCTGCGGATTGAATTTGCTTTCGCAGATTTCGCGATGCAGTACGGGAGGCATCCGATGAACTCAAAACGCCGCAATCCTTCGTCCGATTTTTCGATTGATGCAATTGGGCGACGCGCCGTCCTCAAGGGGTCGATGCTGGGTGGCAGCGCCGTGCTTGCGGAAGGGCTGCTTGGCGGGCTGCTTCCGAATGCAGCGCGTGCCGATGCGCGCGATTTGGGGCAGGAGGGGAACGCGACGAGTGCCGCCGGAAACACCAGCGGGAAACCGTTGGGAGTGATCGAGCAAATCAAGCTCGAATACATTTTTCAGATCCGAATCGAATTCAGCGAGCGCGTTTCGTTCAAGACGCCCAATGGCCGGCGCTCGTACGTCCCGGCAATTTCGGGCGTCATCGAGGGTCCGCGGTTGCAGGGGCGCGTGGTTCCGCGCAGCGGCGCCGATTATGCTGGCAATGGCCGGCTCGACGCGCATTACATGCTGCAGGCTTCCGACGGCACGATGATCTACATTAACAACACGGGATACATCTACCTGAAGAATGGCAAGGCGATTGACCGCAACGACCCAAGCTGGGGCGGCGACTCAGATTTTTACTTTCGCGTTACACCGGTGTTCGATACGCCGGTGGGCCCTCACGATTGGCTCACGCGCACGGTGATTGTGGGGAGCGGGAAGCGGTACGCCAACCCCGATCACACGGTTTTCACGTATTACGCTGTGTTGTAGGTTCGGCGACGAAATCTGGACTTGTCGCAGGGGGTTCGAGTTACATGAGAATTTCGATCTCGCGTCCGGTATTTGTCGCTCGCTTCGCGCTCGCTTTTGCGTTATCGATGATGGCTGCGGCGATTGCGCTTGCACAGACGCCAACGTTTCCACCGGTGGCGTATCCACCAGCGCCATCTAAGCGCGGCACTGTCGAGCGCATCAAAGTGCACGGCAAATCGCTCGAGGGAAATCTCGAGGGCGATTCGCCCGACCGCGATGTTTCGGTCTACCTCCCGCCCGGCTACAAGACACACAGGAAGCAGCGCTATCCGGTCGTGTATCTCCTCCACGGCTACATGGACAATGACATCAACTGGTTCGGTGAGAAGCACGTCTTCGTCGACGGGCCGCTGGCAATCGACCGAGCTTTCGCGGCAGGCTCGCGCGAAATGATCGTGGTGATGCCCAGCGCGTACACCGTTTACATGGGCAGCATGTATTCGAATTCGGCGACCACGGGAGATTGGGAAGCGTTCATCACGCAAGATCTGGTTTCGTATATCGACAGCCACTATCGAACGATTCCGCAGCGCGCGAGCCGCGGGCTAGCGGGCCACTCGATGGGCGGATATGGGACGATCCGCATCGGGATGAAGTATCCCGAAGTTTTTTCGAGCCTTTATGCCATGAGCGCGTGCTGCCTTGCGCCGAACCGGAATACGCAGGGCGCGGCGATGGAAAAGGCCGAAGCGATTCGTAGCGCGGCCGATCTGGCCAAGACGGATTTTGGCACGCGGGCCATGATTGCGTCCGCGGCGGCGTGGTCGCCCGATCCAGAGAACCCGCCGCTCTACCTCGATCTTCCAGTGAAAGACGGCAAGCTCCAGCCATTGATTGAAGCAAAATGGGACGCGAACTCGCCGCTGGCGATGCTGGATCAGTACGTCCCCAACCTGAAAGAATTCAATGCCATCGCGCTGGACGTGGGCACGAAGGACGGGCTGATGCCGTCGATCGAGGAACTGGATCGCGATATGACAACTTTCGGGATTCATCACACGTTTGAGACATACGAGGGCACGCACGTGAGCGGAATCCAGAAGCGGCTGGAGGAAAAAGTGATTCCGTTTTTCTCGGAGAATTTATCCTTCGAGCGCGCGAAACGCTGAGTTGCGTGCTGTGCGGCGAGACGGGTATACAATGCCCGAGCCAATCGGGGAACCTGCTTCAGCGAGGGGGACCCATGAAGATCAAAAACGCCGGGTTCTCGATCGTCGCGGGGATTTTTATTTCGCTCGCGTGGCCGCCGGGGATTTCCGCGCACCACTCTTTCGGCGCGGAATACGATCTCGCCAAACCGATCACCCTCCGCGGAACCGTCGTCAAGTGGGAAATGATCAACCCGCACAGCTACATCACCGTCGATGTAAAGAATGAAGATGGAACTGTGACGCGCTGGAGCGTGCAATTCGGAGCTCCCAGCTTCCTTTACCGAAACGGTTGGAGGAAGGATTCCGTGAAACCGGGCGATGAGCTGACGATCAATGGCTACTTGGCCAAGGACGGGTCGCGGACGATGTTTGGACTGACCGCGCGCCTCCCTGACGGACGGCGGGTTCTGGGTGGACCGGTGCCAAACGTATCGGCAACACCTGGGGATCCGGCGGCGCCTGAGAAGAAATCGGGGCCGTGATCGGCGGTTCGTGAGGGTTTGTGAGGGCTAGGAACGCCATCTTCGCGGCGGCGGCGCTGGTATTCATTGCGAGTCCGCCAGCGGGCGCGCAAGTTGCTCCTCAGACTACCGAAAGCGCGGCCGACAAACCCGAGCAGACGGCGATACCCCGGCTGGCCGATGGCCATCCCAATCTTCAGGGAATTTGGCACAACGAAGTGGGTGCGGCGGCGCTGCGCAAGGCAGGACCGTTCGGCGACTATCACAGCCCGGGCGTCCCGCTGCCGTATCCGTATCTGCCGATCACACAAAAAATCAAGGATTACCGGTTCGCGCACGATCTATACGGCGATCCCGAGACGCACTGCCATCTTCCCGGCGTGCCGCGGGAAATCGAGCAGCCTTCGGGAATTTTCCCATTCAAAATTATTCAGGATGAGAAATACGTGGTGATCTTGTTTGAGTACACGCACGACGTTCGCATCATCCCCGAAGATGCAAGCCCCCATCCGAGCCACTATGCGGCTTGGGACGGAGACTCGCGCGGGCACTGGGATGGAGACACGTTGGTGGTTGACGTGGCGAATTTCAACGGCAGAACGTGGCTCGACATGGACGCGAATTTCGTGGATGAAAACGAGCACGTGGTGGAGCGCTATACGATGACCGGTCCGAATTCGATCGCTCTTGCGGCGACGGTCGAGGATGCCACCGTATTTTCTCGACCGTGGACGATGCACTTGACGCTCAAGAGGAATCCCGCCAAGGAGCATCTGGTGGAATACGACTGCCACGAGGGCGAACGCGACGTGGATCACTATCTCCGGTCGGAAGGCAATCAATCGAGCAAACATGAATAGGAAACTTCGGCTATTGATCTGGGCGGCTGGTGCGGCGATGTCGATCGCATGCGCGATTCCAAAGGCCGCGCTGGGAAATCCTCCGCAAGAAAAGGAGATGTACTCTCCGCCGCGGCTTTCGGATGGTACGCCGGATTTGCGCGGCATCTGGCAGGCTCGGACGACCGCGTATGTCGATATCGAAGGACACGCAAAAGAGAAGGGAATCGCGGCGTCGAAGAGCCGGGTGATCGACACCGCTGACGGAAAAATTCCGTACTTACCCGATGCCCGGAAGCAGCGCGATGACAATTTCGCGAAGCGCGAGAACGCCGACCCTGCTTCCAATTGCTTTCAGGCGGGCGTGCCCAGGGCGGTTTATCTGCCGACGCCGTTTCAGATCGTTCAAAGCGCGGGAAATTTGGCCATCGTTTATACGGAGGCGCACGCCTATCGGATCGTCGATCCTTCCACGTTGCCGCACGACGATGGCATCGACTACTTCATGGGAGATTCGCGCAGCCATTGGGAGGGAAATACGCTGGTAATCGACGTGGTCGATCTGGGGGACGAGACCTGGCTGGATGAAGCTGGGAACTATCACAGCGATCAGTTGCATGTGATCGAACGCTACACGCTGGTTGGTCCTAACACGATGCGGTACGAGGCTCGGTTGGAAGACCCGAAGGTTTACTCGAGGCCTTGGAGTATTCGCTTGCTGCTCTATCGGGATATGAGGGCGGGTGCCAGAATTATGGAAGACGAATGCCTGGAGGGTTCCGACCGGCGCTGGCATCACCTTTCGCCGTCTGATCCAAAAGCCATTTTGCACCACGATTACGCAGCGGAACTGGCGGCTGCGGCGAAGAACAACACGGATCAAGCAAAACAATAGAAAAGCAGATCCCTCACCCAATCCGCAAAAGGCGCGGCTTGGTTCGGGATGACAACTAGAGGCGCAGTGCTACGCCCCTACGAATCAACATAGCCCGGGGCGGCAAAATGGGAGCCCTACAAGGGCGGCGCGTCGAGGAGGCATCCTGATTGCCCGTTGGGGTCATCTCTAGTAGTCTCTACGATTGCTTTTGGCGGCAGATTCCAACCCGCGGACTCAGGGGTGACAAGCTTGGGGTGCAGGTCTCGCCTTTCACTATTGCTGATGATCGTGCTGGTCGTGGCGCTCGCGGACTGTCAGCAGCAAATCAATTTTCCAACGCCAGTCCTCACGGCGCTCTCTCCAAACAGCATCCAGGCGGGCCAGCCAACCTTTACTCTAACTGTAACCGGAAATTCCTTCACGCCTTCATCGTTCATCAACTGGAACGGCCAGACGCTTTCTTCACCGAGCAATCCGGGTCTCCCGTCTACTGTTTTTGTCAGTTCGACGACAATGACCGTCTCAATACCGGCCACCCTGATCCAGGATGGGGGTGTGGCCCAGGTCCAAGTGTCGACGCCGCAACCGGGTGGCGGCGTGACGCTTCCGCTTCCGTTCACGATTAACGCGAACGCGAGCTCGGTGCCGCAAATTACTTCGCTTTCGCCCGCAGGAGCGTTCGCCGGAGGGGCAGGCTTTACCTTGACGGTAACGGGTAAGAATTTCGTCTCGCAATCGACGGTGACCGTCAACGGAAACAATCGCTCAACTACTTTCGTCGGTTCGACTTCGCTGGAAGCTTCCATAGTTGCGGCGGATCTGGCCACTTCTGGAACGTTACAAATTGCGGTGGTGAATCCACCGCCAAACGGGGGCTCGTCTAACAGCTTTCCGCTAGCCGTGAAGAACCAAACACCGAGCCTGACGTCGCTGAGTCCCGCGGCCGCGAACGCGGGAGGGGCTGCTACCACGATCACGTTGACGGGTGTGGGCTTCGTACCCAACTCCGCGGTGACGATCAACGGAGCGGCACGCACCACCACTTTTGGTAGCTCGACGACCTTGGAGGCCTTGCTGACGGCGGGAGACCTTTCATCGGCGGGCGTCGATCAGGTACAAGTGGTGAGTCCGGCGCCTGGGGGCGGCGTCTCGAACATTGTTACTTTTGCCGTCAATCCAACAAGCTTGTTCGGGCTGCCGATGCTTGTCGATCTGGCCCGGAACGGAAGCCAAGCTGACAATGGAGTCTGCGGCGCAACCTGCTCGGGCACGATTCCCACTCTTTCGACGGCCGGCCCCGCCGCCACGCAGACTGGCGAGCTGGTGGCTTTTGCTTCCAATTCCACCAATCTCCTCGCAAATCCAACGACAGGCTTAAGCAATATCTTTCTACGGAGCACGTGTCTGTCTACGACCAGCGTGTCGAGCGCGACTGCCTGCACGCCAAGTACTTCTGAGGTTAGCCTGACGCCTAGCGGGGTGGCGCCCGATGGTTCGAGCTCGGAGCCTTCGCTCGACGGCGGGGGATCTCATGTTGCTTACACGTCCACGGCAAGCAATCTCGTCAGCTACGTACCGGTTTCCGGTGGCACGCGACAAGTTTACTGGCAGCCGACCTGCACGACTACCAGTGGGACGACTTCAGCGTGTACCGGCACCGCCACCGGGACGGCGGCGCTGGTTTCCATTTCGGCTGACGGAACCACTCCCGGGAACGGCGACAGCTACAATGCGGTGATTAGCGCGGACGGCCAATACGTGGCCTTCGTTTCGCTGGCGACCAATCTGGTTCAAAATGTGGTTGCCGACGGGGTAACGCCGCAGGTCTATATCCGTAACACCTGTAACCTGGTGCCACCCGCCTCGACTGGATGCATTCCCACCACGTATCTGGTTTCGACGGCGGACGGGATCACTCCTGGGAACGCTGCCAGCTCGAACCCTGAGATTGCCAACGATGGACTTTTCGTAGCCTTCGCATCTTCGGCGAGCAATCTTGGCGCAACCGCGCTGAATCCCAGCGCGGCTGCCGAAATCTTCGAGCGCTCCACCTGCGTGACCACGATCGCTACGAGCGGCAACACCTGCGTGCCAGCGACGAATCTTATTTCCACCCCGGACGGCGTGACACCGGCGGATGGCGCGAGCGCCGAGGCGGCGATTTCGAGGGACGGGCGGTTCGTGGCCTTCGATTCGACTGCGACGACGCTGATCACGGGGGTTGGACCTACGCAAGAGGTCTACGTGCGCGACACATGCACCGGAGCCGCCACGACGCCCGCTTGCATCGCCTCAACACATCTTATTTCCACGCCCAACGGCACGACGCCCGCAAACGCTTTGAGCGAACATCCCACTATCAACCAGTGCGGTTCCACAACCGCTACTTGTTCCTCAGGCCAATACGTCGCCTTCGCATCCCTGGGCTCGAATTTCGGCGCCAATACTGCGAATGGCATCGAGAACGTTTTCGTACGGGATACCTGCCAGGTCCTGCCGACTACTACGACGCTCTGCGTGCCATACACAATCCTTGCCAGCCAGGCGGGCGGCGCGACGCCCCCTTCCGCAGATGGTAATAGCATCGCTCCCGCTATCAGCGGTGACGGCACCACCGTGAGCTTTATCTCGTTCGCCGACAACTTGGTGGCGCGCGACACGAATGCCGTTCAGGATGTTTTCCTGGCTGGTGCGAATCTCACCTTTAATGTCACAGTGACCTTGAACGGAACGGGATCAGGAACGGTGACGGACGGCACGGGCCAAATCAGCTGCACACAGACCGCAGCAACGTCCACCACACCGCTCACTGAATCCGGCACGTGTATGGGGCGCTACGCGAGCGGAACATTGGTTGACCTGACCGCCACCGCGACGGCTGGCACTCCCTCAACCTTCACGGCCTGGGGCGGCAGCGCTACCACTGTGACCAACGCAACCTGTACCGTCACCACAGGCACGACCACCAGCGGAAGTTGCACGTTCTCCGAGATTCAGAACAACACCGCCACAGCTACTTTCCACTGATTGGGTTTCGTTTGACCGACCTCGAGCGTGATTCGCGACTTTTCGTCCCAACGGGGCGCCCGAACAGGCCGGATGCGTAGGATGCTGGAAAAATGTGAGAGATAATACGGGTTGGTTAGCGTGCTACGGCTCTGTTTTAGAACCGTTGTCCCCGCAACGCAGCTCCCAACCCGCAGCTGAGGTTACGAAGGGGGACGGCTGCGAACTATAGGTCCGGCGGCACATTTCCTCAGTACTGGAGTATTAGTACCACCGCAATCGAAGATCGGCTTGTCGGGTTTCTTTGCCGGAGCTTCTTGGATAACTTAATTTCTTACCGTGACAGATACATCGGCGGCTGGTGGGAGGCGCAAGATGACGGCCGTTTTTTTGCCTCGGTGTATTGAGATGCGCTTGGTCCATTGGGAAAACATGCCGTGCGAATACGCCTGCAAATCGTATTGGCCCGTTTCGAAGCGCGCGAACTGGAATCGCCCATGGGCATCCGTGTGCGTTGCATAGGGACGCGAGCCGTCGGACGTCTGCATGGTGACGGTTGCGTCGGCGACGGGGCGGCCGCGGGCGTCCAACACCGTTCCCTCCATGGTGCCGGTTGCTACTCTGGCGTGCGCGGGCGCTGCGGCTCCGAGGTTCGCGGCGAGGAACAGAAGCAGCGGGAATTTCCGGAATTTGAGCACGTTTGCCTCCCGACTTCTAGATTTCCGCGATCCATTTTATGAGGGGTTTGTGAATCACGCGCCGATTTCCCAGAGCAGTTTTCGGCTCGGTCACCTGTCCGTTGGTTCAGTAGGCTAAACGACGAGCCGCCAGCAGCGCATCCCTGAAAGGCTTGCGTTCTTTTCACAGCGGGAATGCGTTTTCGGTCTGCTACGATTCACACGCAATCATCGGGGAGGGAAGAGGAGGCCGGATGCCGCGCTACATCTCGCAACACACGCTCGCATGCCTGACGCGCCAGGGCGCTGATCAACTTTCTTCGCGGCTCCAAAAAGATGGGCCGATTTCGGCGCGCCGCGTCCTGCTGAACATGCACGAGGGCAAGATGCTGGTCGAATTCGATGCTCCGGGCCGGGAGGAGCTTGAGAAGTGGCTGGCGGCCCAGAAATTTCATTTTGACTGGCTGTTGCGGATCGAGCTCGAATCCGCGGGAGCTATTCCGCTGGCCGCGGTGTAAATTTGGGCGCCTGGCGCGAGGGCGATACCTCTTCCGAAATTTTCCGGAAATGCTTAAACTGGCCGCTCGTCGGTTGTGCGTCTTGAGGAGGCAGTCCATTGGTCCAGCGTGCCCTCATCAGCGTTTACGATAAGACTGGGGTCGTGGATTTCGCGCGCGAACTTGCGTCGCTTGGAATCGAAGTAGTCTCGACGGGCGGAACGGCGAAGCTGCTTCGCGATGCGAGCATTCCCGTGCGCGATGTGGCGGAGCTCACCGGCTGGCCGGAAATGCTCGGCGGACGCGTGAAAACTCTGCACCCGAAAGTGCACGGCGGCATTTTATTTCAGCGGGCGAAAGCGGAGGATTGCAAGCAAGCCGCTGAGCATTCCATCGTTCCGATTGATCTGGTGGTTGTGAATCTCTATCCGTTTTCGGCGACGGCGGCGAAGCCGGGCGTTACGCGGGAGGAGCTGATCGAAAACATCGACATCGGCGGACCGGCGATGATTCGCTCGGCGGCCAAGAATTTTCAGAGCGTGGGAGTAGTCACCGATCCCGAAGACTACCAGGCGGTCGCAGCGGAGTTGCGCGAAAAGCGCGAGCTTAGCCTGGCAAGGCGGCTCGCACTTGCACGAAAAGCGTTTGCGCGCACTGCTCGCTACGACGGCGAGATCTCAACGGAAATGGAACGCTTGGCCGCGAATGGCGATGTGTCAATACATTCCGCGGAAAAATTGCCGCAGCGGATTCACGTGGCACTGGAACGCCGACAGACCATGCGCTACGGCGAGAACCCGCACCAGGCGGCGGCTCTCTACATTTCCGCGGGATGGCCGGCTGCAGGTCTCGCAGGCGCGAAGCAGCTTCAAGGCAAGGAGCTTTCCTACAACAATTTGGTGGACCTCGATGCGGCGTGGAATTTGGTTTCGGAATTTCGCCGGCCGGCCGCGGCTATCATCAAGCACAACAATCCGTGCGGCGCGGCGGAGCAAGAATCGCTGCTCGATGCGTATTCGAAAGCGCTCGCGTGCGATCCTGTTTCGGCGTTTGGCGGCGTGCTGGCGTTCAACAAGATCCTCGACGAGGCAGCGGCCGAAGAGATAGCAAAATTGTTTGTAGAGTGCATTGTAGCGCCGGGATACGACCCTGCGGCGCGCGAGAGATTCGCGTCCAAAAAGAATCTACGACTTCTGGAGATGCCGTCCGAGCCGATGCCTGGTGGGCTTGAACTGAAACGAATCTCCGGCGGCGTGCTGGTACAAGAGCCGGACATCATCGAGCTTGAGGAAGCAGATCTGAAGGTTGCAAGCAAGCGCAGCCCCACGGATGCGGAGCGATGCGCACTACTTTTCGCGTGGAAAGTAGCGAAGCACGTTAAATCGAACGCCATCGTATTCGCGGGCGATGGTCGCACGTTGGGAGTGGGCGCCGGACAGATGAGCCGCGTTGATTCGGTGAAAATCGCGGTGATGAAGGCGGCGACTGCGGGGCTTGCGCTCGCGGGCAGTGTGTTTGCATCCGACGCGTTTTTCCCGTTTCCCGACAGCGTTGAAGAAGCGGGGAAGGCTGGGGCGACCGCGGTGATTCAGCCGGGCGGATCGGTGAGGGACCAAGATGTAATCGACGCCGCGAATAAGCTGGGCATGGCGATGTTGCTAACCGGCGTGCGGCATTTCCGGCATTGATGAAAAATGGAAACGCCAGCCAAATCGGGCGGATTGACGGGGCTGCGCGTGCTTGCGCTGGAAAGCCGCCGCGCAGCGGAGATGGCGAAACTGATCGAGAATTACGGTGGGCGCGCAATCGTCGCGCCTGCGATGCGCGAAGTGCCTCTTGAATCGAACACCGAGGCGATAGAGTTCGTTCGGACCTCATCCAAGCAAGGTTTCGACGTGGTGATCTTTCTGACCGGCGTGGGGGCGCGCTTTCTGGTGAAAGTAGCTGAGTCGATTGATTTACGAGAACAATTTCTGGCGGGGCTTCGGCGCGCGGCGATTGTGGCCCGAGGCCCAAAGCCGGTTGCGGCGCTCAAGGAGTTGGGCGTGCCGGTGACGTTTGCCGTGCCGGAGCCGAACACGTGGCGCGATCTGTTGCGGACGCTAGATGAAAAGCGCGATGCGCTGCCGCTTGGCGGACGGCGCGTGGCCGTGCAGGAATATGGCTCATCGAATGTGGAACTGATTGCGGGTCTCGAAGAGCGCGGCGCGGTGGTCACGCGCGTGCCGGTCTACCAGTGGGCATTACCGGAGGACACAGGACCGCTGCGTAACGCGATACATGCAATTGCGAGCGGTGAGATCGACATGGCGTTATTCACCACGTCGGTTCAAGTGGCGCATCTGCTGCGTGTCGCCGAGGAAATGAATCTGGAATCGCGGCTGCGCCGAGGTTTCGAGCGGGTTGCGGTCGGCTCAATTGGACCTATCACGTCGGAAGAGCTGCGCGAACACGGGCTTTCAGTCGACTTCGAGCCAGAACACCCCAAAATGGGCTTCCTGGTAAACGAAGCAGCCCAGCGCGGAGCGGCAATCGTGGAGAAGAAGAGGGGAGCGCGCTCCGCCAATTGAGACGCGAGCATGCGGCGCGCGTGCGAAATTTCCGTATTGAGATGGCCCGGCGGAACGAGCTGAAAATCATGTGGGAGTCACGCTTTTTTCATCCAGGGTTAAAGGTTCGGACGTATCATAATTACTGCGGCTAGGTGTGTCTTATATGGCGACAATCACTCCCGAAATTGCGGAAGCACCCGCGGTTCCACAGCCGGGGCCGGAAAAGTTGTCGGCGGCGAAGCGTGCGTATCCCGGTGCGCTGGTGGTGGTGGAGGGGATCGACGGATCCGGAAAGAGCACGCAGCTTTATTTGTTGAAGCGCTGGCTGGAGATCGGCGGCTATCGGATTCATTTTACGGAGTGGAATTCGTCACCGCTGGTGAAATCGGCCACGCGGCGCGGCAAACAACGGCGTCTGCTGACGTCCACGACGTTTTCGATGTTGCATGCGGCCGATTTCGCCGACCGCTGTGAACGCCAAATTCTGCCTTTGCTGCACGGCGGCTACCTGGTGCTCGCGGACCGCTACGTTTACACGGCGTTTGCGCGGGACGCGGCGCGCGGCTGTTCACCACACTGGCTGCGGAATTTGTATAGCTTCGCGCCCGTTCCGGACATCACCTTTTACTTTCGTGCGCCGCTCGACGTGGCGGTGAACCGGATCGTCGCCGGGCGTCCCAAGCTTAAATATTACGAAGCGGGGATGGATCTTGGACTTTCGCTGGACCGCGCGGAGAGTTTCCGGATTTTCCAGGAAAAGATTTTGAATAACTATGATCAGATGGTGGAAACGGATCGCTTCGTGCTTATGGATGGAACGGTTCGCGTGAACAAGCTGCAGAAGCTGATGCGCCAGCTCCTGGGCGACAAAATCGATCTGGCGCATTTCGCTCCCAAGAAAAAATGAGGCGCCTACGCCCAGCAGGTTCGCAAGCAGCTCCTTCCAACGGGAATCCCGCCAAAGCCCGGAAAAAAGCCGGCAACAACCACGCCCCACCCATTCGCTTTTACGGCGTCCCGCTGCCGGGAGTCCGGCCGGACGAGTTGAGCGGAAACTTGATTGTGGTCGAGGGAACGGACGGTTCAGGCCGCTCGACGCAGATCTCGCTGCTGACGGAATGGCTCGAGGGCGAGGGCTTCGCGGTGCAAACGATGGGCCTGCGCCGGTCTTTTTTGGTGGGAGAAGATATCGACGCGCTGCTTGCGGAAAATGCGGTGACGCGCACGACGCTCGCGCTGATGTACGGCACGGATTTTTTCGATCAGCTGGAGCGGCGCATTCTTCCTGCGCTGCGCTCGGGATTAATCGTGCTGGCGGACCGCTATATTTTCACTCTGATCGCGCGCGCGGCGGTGCGGGGCATCGGCCGCGACTATTTGCATGGAGTATACGAAATCGCGCTGCGGCCGGATCTGACGTTTTGGCTCAACGTGAAGCCGGAGGTTGCATTTGACCGCGAATTCAAGAAGTCGCAGACGATCAGCTACTGGGAATCGGGCCGCGACATGTCTCTTTCCAACGATCTATTCAAGTCGTTCATCCGCTACCAATCGATGATCAAGCGCGAGTTCGAATATCTTTCGAAGAGGCACGAATTTATCGAATTGGATGGCGAGGGCAGCGTGTCGCGGGTGAACCAGCTCTTGCGCAAGCGAATCGCTTCGCATCTGGGGATACGGGGCACGCACTACAAGCCTTCGCACGCCCTCGCGCATCTCTGGCGCTGAAGAGTGGCAGCACCGGTACAACTCGCCTCAATCGACGCCGGTTCAAACGCGATCCGGCTGGCCATCGCGCGGGCGACTTCTTCCCAGCACATGGAGATTCTAGAGGGAGAGCGCGCCACGGTGCGACTGGGCCACAATGCGTTCACCCACCGTCTGCTGGACGAGGATACGATCGCGCGCGCGGCGCGAGCCTTCCGCCATTTTCGCGACCGCATGGACAGTTATCACGTGACCGCCTACCGCGCGGTGGCAACATCCGCAGCGCGCGAGGTGCGCAATTGCCACCGCTTGATCGAACGAATTCGTCGCAAATCGGGCATAGATCTCCAGGTGATCAGCAGCGCTGAGGAAGCGCGGCTCGTATGCACAGCGGTGACCTGGGCGCTCGGGGAAACGGCTCAACCCCGGCTGATTTTCGATTTAGGCGGCGGGAGCCTGGAGCTGAGCTTCCTGGAGCGCGGCACGGTGCGGAAGCGCGTGGCGCTTCCGCTTGGCAGCATCCGTCTTATGGAGACATTTTCCATCGAGGGCGCCATTGATGAAGACAAGGCGCGGAAGTTGCGGCATCATGTGCTGGCACTTTTGCGCAGCGCAATACCGTCGCCTCCAAAGCTGGACCGGGCAGTCGCCGTGGCCTGCGGAGGAAACGCCGAGGCACTGGTGCGGCTGGCTCCGGGCCCGCTCGCCGGCCGGACGCCGACAATCAACCTGCGATTGTTGAAAGATCAAACGTGGAGAATGCTGTCTCTGGATGTGGCCGGACGAATGCGCGTGTTCGGGGTGCGAAAAGACCGGGCGGAGGTGATGGGAATTGCCGCAATCGTCATCACGGCGGTGGCGAAATGGCTGACTTTGCGGTCGATGCTGGTGCCCGGAGTCGGTGTGCGCGAAGGACTGCTTCTCGATTTGCAGGCGGAACAGTATTCGGGCGGCGCCGTGACGGAAGAAGAGAAGGGGCGCGCCGCGAATCTGCTGGCGGGGGCGCGATGGTTCGCGCGGCGCCTGAATTACAACGCCCAGCACGCCGACCAAGTGGCGAAGATCGCGCTTTCGCTCTTCGATCAGTTGCGGCCCATCCACGAAATGGGACCCGATCAGCGGAACATCATTGAAACAGCGGCGCTGCTGCACGATGTGGGACATTTCGTGAGCGAAAAGGCGCACCACCGGCACGGCGAATATTTGATCCGCAACGGAGAAATCCCCGGACTCGGAGGATGGCGGCGCGACATGGTTGCGTCTCTGGTGCGGTATCACAATGCCAAGTCGGAACCTCAGATCGAGCACCCCTCGTACGCGGCTCTGGATGGTCAGCAGAGACACGACGTGCGGTTGCTTACGTCGCTCTTGCGCATTGCCGAGAAACTTGAATCGGAGCACGCGCAGCGGATTTCCGACGTGGATGTGCAGATTGCAGGACGCCGGGCGGTTTTTCTGGTGCGCGCCTCGGACGGAACGCGCCTCGATTTGGCCGGGCTCAACCGGAAACTGGATTTATTCCAGAAGGAATTTCATTTAAAAGCCGAGTTTCGGCGGGCTCAGCGAAGAGCCGAGGTAGCTTAGGATGATTCTCTATTTGATTCGTCATGGCATCGCGATTGACCGCACCGATCCCGAGGCTCCGCCTGAAGCCGAAAGGCCGCTGACGGCGAGAGGCGTGCAGAAGACTCGGGGTGCGGCTCTTGGCTTTGTTGAAACAGGAGTGAAGCCGGATATTCTTATTACCAGTCCATACATTCGCGCGGCCCAGACTGCGGAGATTTTCGCCGAGGCGCTGGGATTTGCACCCGAGAAGATCCGGGTGAGCGATGCACTGAAGCCAGCCGCAAATCCGGCCGACATACTGAAGGAACTAACACATCTGAGAGCAAAAGAAATTGCCTGTTTCGGACATGCGCCACATCTCGACCTGACCATCGCGCAATTGGCGGGTGCTCGCGGTCCGATCACCGAACTAAAAAAAGCGGGAGTCTGCTGTTTCGAGCATCTTCAGCCGCGGGGCCGGTGGGAATTGCGCTGGGTGCTGACGGCCAAACTGCTGCGAAAGCTGGCGGATTAACCGGTTCTAAGCGATCCGCCGCCTCGGAAATGAAGCCGCCACGAGGGTGTGCCCTTGCTGAAAGCCGGATCGCCAGACAGGCCAGGGCGAATCCGAGCCCCGGGATTTCACAAGGAACGCATGCAGGATGGACTTGCGTTCGGTCGCGAGTTTTTCGCGCCACTTCTCGAGCGCCTGGGGATCCAATTTGGAAGCGTGCCTGCGGAGGGCGCTTCGAAGCACGTCGATATCGTGAATGTCGCCCAGTTGATCCTGGATTTGCTTCAAGTCAGCGGACCATGCTTCGTAACGTTCGGGTAAAAAATTTTCAACCACGTAGCGAAAATGTTTGAGGCCGATGCGGAGCCGATGCCAGGCGATGCTGCTTCGCTTCCTTTTGGCATCTTCGTAGAGCTTGGCGGCTTCGTTCAACCTTGCCAGAGCGAGCCGCTGAAAAACGACGCTGCCCGACGGGAAGAAATCGGCCTTGGGTTGCAGTTTGCGCTTCAGTTTCTTCCACTCTCTTTGATCGAACGCGGCGAGCGCGGCGGCGGCGGCCTTGCGGCGCTTCCTTTCCTCTCGGGAGAGCACGCTCAACATGTATTTGCGAACGGGGTCGCCGGCGGGGCCGCACTTCTTCACCCAGTCCCGTTCCACCTGCGTATCGTGCAAATCGCCCGAGGCGTGAAATAGTTTTCGGCTGACTTTTTTGATCCTGCGCCAGCGCGAGCCAGGGCTCACTTCGCTGAGAGCTTCGGCCATGGTGCGGCAGCGCCGCAGAGCGACGCGCAGATCATGCACTTCGTGCATCCGCCAGTTTGGGTCGACTTTGGGCGCCCTTTCGAGCACGCGGTCCATCCACACTTCAAGACCGATTTGCCGCTGCGCCATGATTTGAGGCAATGAAATGGGAGCCGACACGCGAAATCCGATCTATCCGGCAGGACAAGAACGACGGGCGCTATATTACCTCCCGACGGGGCCTTTTGCCAGCGTGGCGGCGCTTGCCTGCTTCTTTTTTGGAGGCGCGGGATTCCAAAAAAATGCTGGGGTTGCGCGTTTGTAGCGCGACGGACCGCATTAGACGCAGTACGAGGATACAGACAAAATCTTTACACGGGAGGTCAAATCGACGCAAGTACTTGTTGGTGTAAAGAAAAGTCGTCCACGGTAAGCGGTGGACTATTGGTCTTTTTTGCTTGTTTCGGATGGACCGGACTTCCCAAAGTGAAACTGTGCGGACCGCATTGCCGTCAAATCCCCACGAAGCAAAGCGGTTCGTCAGAGGCGAGTTTTGGTGTACATTGTTGATGCTGCGCTTTGGTGGTGCCCAGCGCTGTGCTCCCTCTTGGAAGGAATTAGGGAATGAATCCGACGAAATCAGGACCGGCGGTTAGCACGGAGACTCCAGCGGATACGCGCCGGGACACAATAACCCTCATCGATAACCGCAACGGGCGCCGATACGACGTGCCCATCAAGAACGATACGATCCGGGCGATCGATTTGCGGCCGATCAAAATCAGCGAATCCGATTTTGGGATGATGAGCTACGATCCGTCGTTCTCGAATACGGCGTCGTGCACGAGCAAGATTACGTACATCGACGGAGACAACGGCATCCTGCGCTACCGCGGCTATTCGATCGAAGAGCTTGCTGAAAAAAGCACTTATCCCGAGACCGCGTACTTGATTCTCCACGGCGAGCTGCCCACGAAATCGCAGCTGGCCGATTGGACCTATCACATCACGCACCACACGTTCATCCACGAGAGCATCAAGAAATTTCTCGACGGTTTTCACTACGACGCTCATCCCATGGGGATGCTGATCTCCACGCTGGCCGCGCTTTCCACGTTTTATCCCGACGCGAAGGATATTTTCAGCGCGGAATCGCGGCGCAAGCAAACCTACCGGCTGATCGGCAAGATGCCGACGCTGGCCGCGTTTGCCTACCGGCACAGCCTGGGCATGCCGTTCGTTTATCCCGACAACGATCTGAGCTACTGCGGAAATTTCCTGAACATGCTGTTCCGCACCACGGAGCTGCAATACCGTCCCAATCCGACGCTCGAGCGAGCGCTCGATATTCTGTTCATCTTGCATGCGGACCACGAGCAGAATTGCTCGTCGACCGCGATGCGCGGCGTGGGAAGCTCGCACGTGGACCCGTATTCCGCGGCGGCCGCAGCCACGGCTGCGCTGTATGGCCCGCTGCACGGAGGCGCGAACGAAGCGGTGCTGCGCATGCTGATCGAAATCGGGTCGGTAAACAACGTTCCCGCCTACGTGAAGAGTGTGAAGGGCGGCGAGAAATTGCTGATGGGATTCGGCCATCGCGTCTACAAGAACTACGATCCGCGCGCCAAAATTGTGAAGCGCATCGCATACGAAGTCTTCGACATTATGGGCCGCAACCCGCTGATCGATATTGCGCTGGAATGCGAGCGGATTGCGCTCGAGGATGAATATTTCATCAAGCGCCGACTGTATCCCAATGTGGATTTTTATACCGGATTGATCTACCAGTCGATGGGCTTCCCGGTGACCATGTTTCCCGTGCTGTTTGCGATCCCGCGGACTTCGGGATGGATTGCACAATGGGAAGAGATGCTGCTCGATCCCGAGCAAAAAATTTCGCGGCCCCGCCAGGTTTACACCGGCTACGATCTTCGCAGCTACATTCCGACCGATCACCGCGGCTAAGGTTTTTTTTCTGAGGCTCCGTCGGCGGAATTTTTACTCACCTCAGATGATCATTCGCGGGCTCTTCGCCAATCTAGTGCCCTTAAAATGCATTGCATTCGGGCACAATCTCTGGCAAAACACTGTGACGCCGCGCAGGCTGCGCTAAATGAACATCTCCACACGCAAGCTCGAGAACGCCACCATCGTGGATGTGATCGGAGACATCACGCTTTACAATTCTCCCGAAGTGCGCAAGAGCCTGCTTGGCACGCTGAGGGAGCAGGGTGTGAGCCGCGTGATCGTGAATCTTGAAAAGGTGAACTATATCGACAGCGCCGGAATCGCCTCGCTTGTCGAGGGTCTGAAGGTCTCCCGGGACCTGAAAAGGGGGTTCGCCCTCTATGGGCTGAGCCCGACGGCGCGTGAAGTTCTCCAACTCACTCGCCTGCTGAAGGTTTTCGAAGTCCACGATACGGAACAGGACGCTTTGGACGCGGGGAGCGGCGGAAACTCCGCCCAATAGTGCCGGACCTTTAGATCTCCAAATGCCATTCGTAGAAACGATCGGCGAAGCCACAATCGATGGACTGGCTTACGTAGGAGGACTGGCGCGCCTTGCCGGCGGCGCGGCGCGAGCTGTGCTGTTTGAGTCCTTTTTTGGACGAAAGCTGCGGTGGTACCGGGCAGTGCATCAAGCCATGGCCATCGGCGTAGAGGCGATCCCCATCGTCTCTCTGATTTCTTTTTTTGTGGGAATGATACTGGCGCTGCAGGGAGCCTACGAATTGCGCACCCTCGGTGCGATGCAGTTGGTGGCGAGCGCCGTGGCCATTTCGATGACGCGGGAGCTGGGGCCGCTGATGACCGCGATTGTGGTGATTGGCCGTTCCGGCTCCGCTTTCGCCGCCGAAATCGGCACGATGAAGGTCAACGAGGAAATCGACGCGCTGGAAACCATGGCGCTCGAGCCGGTTCGCTTTCTGGTGGCGCCGAAATTCCTGGCCATGCTGTTGATGATGCCCTGCCTCACTACCTGGGCGGATTTCATGGGTATCCTGGGCGGAGGCCTCTTCGGCGTTACGAACGCCGGTTTCACATGGACCACGTATCTCCATGCCACGATCGATGCCATGGCCTTGCGCGATGTGATTACCGGCCTTATCAAGAGCGTGATGTTCGCCCTGGTTATTACCGCTGTCGGTTGCCATGAGGGTTTTTCCACGGGCCTAGGCTCCGAGCAAGTTGGCCGCTCGACGACGGCGGCGGTGGTGAAGTCTATTTTTCTGGTCATAGCTGTGGATTTGGTTTTCACAAGCATCTTTTATTTCACGGCGCCTCGATAACCATCGAAGAGGCTGTGTGGGGATTATGCCCAACGCATCCGACGAATCGGCCGTCATTTCGGTGCGGGACCTGCGCGTCCGCTATGGCACTCAGGAAATTCTCCACGGGATCAACTTGGAAGTGCTGCCCGGCGAGACACTGGTGATTCTGGGCGGGTCGGGGTCTGGAAAGAGCACGCTTCTTCGCACGCTTGTTGGCCTCGAACGGCCGAGTGGCGGAGAAATCTGGATTCGTGGAAGGAATTTCGCGAACATGCCCGAGGCCGAGCGCGACGAGCTGCGAAAGAAAATGGGGATGTCGTTCCAGGGCGGAGCGCTGTTCGGGTCGATGTCCGTCGGAGATAATGTGGCCCTTCCCTTGCGCGAACACACGCCGCTCGATGAGTCCACCATCGAAATAATGGTGCGCCTAAAGCTCGACCAAGTGGGGCTTTCGGGCTTCGAAAGCTACATGCCGGCGCAATTGAGCGGAGGGATGAAAAAGCGGGCCGCGATTGCACGCGCGCTGGCCATGGAACCTGAAATTCTGTTCTTCGATGAGCCCTCGGCCGGTCTCGACCCGATTATCGCAGCGGGCATCGATGAACTGATCCTGAAATTGAAGAAGGCATTCCGAATCACCATCCTGGTGGTAACGCATGAGCTGGCCAGCGCATTCCTGATTGCCGACCGCATGATCCTCCTCGATAAGGGGAAAATCGTCGCCAACGGGACGTCGAAGGCGCTTCGCGAAAGTGACGAGCCGCGCGTTCGGCAGTTTTTAGACCGCGTCCCCGAGCCGGAAGTAGCAGGCGAAATCGATTACCTGCAGATGCTAACGGGAGAGGGCCCTTTCCAGCGGCATTGAAACTGGCGAATCGCGCACCGCATGTTATACTCCCCCACATTCTGCAAGCCGCCGGTGCGACTTGCTGGGGTGTAGATCGGGCTGGAACGATCGAGGAAACCAGTGGAGTCGAAGCGCGAGCAGGCTCTCGTCGGCGTATTTGTTTTAGTAGCTGCTGCTTTGCTCGCTGTGACGGTGTTTCTTCTTTCGGGAACGTTCAGCCGTGGGAATGTCCCCTACCGAACCTATTTCAAGAACGCGGGCGGACTGAGCCCGGGCGCGGAAGTCCGCTATGCCGGAGGACCCCCGGTGGGGCGCGTGAAAGAAGTGAAGAGCGACCCGCAGAATGCCACGCGGATGGAAATCGACTTTACCATCGAGCCATCTGTTCCGGTGAAGACAGACAGCATCGCTGAGATCACGAGCGTCAGCCCGCTGGGTGATAACTTTCTTGGCATCGTTCCGGGAACAGCCGCCGCGCCGAAGGCGCCGAGCGGCTACAGCCTCAAGTCTCTGGAGTACACCAGCTTTTCCGACGTCACCGCGCTGATCGCCCAATTGGGTCCGAACGCGAACGACCTCCTGGCGAACTTGAACGATCGAGTGGTGGCTTTGAAGGACACCCTCGATCGCGTGAACGACCTGCTCGACGCGCGGAACCGCGCCAACATCTCCGCGAGCCTCGCGGACCTTCACGGGATGCTCGATGAGAACCGCCAGGCGATTCATTCGACGCTGAACAATGTAAATGCGTCGAGCGCGAAACTCGCGCCCCTGATCGATGATTTCCGCAAAACTTCCGCCCAGGCCAACGAGGCGCTCGCTCATCTGGACGCCACAATTTCCGAGGACCGCCCCGACCTTCGCAAAGCTGTGAGCGACCTTCGAAAGTCGCTCGATTCAGCGGTAACCCTCACTAGCCAGCTCGATAACACGCTGGACGCGAATTCTGAAAATCTCGACGAAGTCATCGATAATCTGCGTCGCGTCACCGAGAATTTGAATTCGTTCACCGAGACGATCAAGACGCGGCCTTACACATTGATTCGCGCATCCGGGCTCAAGCCGCGGAAGCCGGGCCAAGCACCGCCCAAATAGGAGAGGAGAGACAAAGAGTGACGACGCGCCAGGTGCAACAAGCCTTGCTTATTATCCTGGCCGCGGGAATCACGGCGGCTTGTGGCGCTGCGCGGCCCGTGAAATATTACGTGTTGGATAGCGGCACTGCAGCGGCGCCGGTGCCCGATTCCTCTTCGGCGCGCTTTCCGATAAGGCTCCTGGTCGGCCGGGTTACGGCTTCGCACCTGTATCGCGACGACCGCCTTGTATACGGGAGTGGGCCTGTTCAGCTCGGGACATACGAGTATCAGCGCTGGGCGGAACCGCCAGCCGATATGATCCAGGACATGCTCATCCGCTCCTTGCAGTCGACGGGAGCCTATCGTTCGGTATCCGGCCTTCGAAGTAATGCGCGAGGTGATTACATCGTCCGCGGTCACCTCTACGCACTTGACGAAGTGGAAGGGCCGGTTCTCGCAGCCCGCTTTTCGTTCCAAATCGAATTGTTTGACCCTAAGACCAACGCCACAGTTTGGTCCGATTCTTACGCCCACGATGAACCGGTCACTGGCAAAAAAGTTTCTGACGTGGTCGAAGCGCAGGATCGTAACGTGAGCGCCGGTCTAACGCAGCTAACCTCGCGTCTCGGCCAATACTTCGCGGCGCACCCTCCGGAACAATCAGCCGCGCAATAGCGGCAGCATCTGTGTTGACTCCTAGGTGAAAAGCGCGGTTCTGAATCTTGACGTTAGCGTGAATTCACTCATAATGAAGCATCCCTTCCGAGCCCACCGCTCGGGCTTCGAATCCCGTTCTCGCCCTTTGTAACGATCATTGAGACGCAGGAGGTCCTCTCCTTCTTGCCGGCCGAATGCTATCCGCTGCTGAGAGAGCAGGGGAGGCGGGCAACTGCGGAGGAAAGCATGCCCCATGGGTTTTGTTACTTTTGGAATCCCGGACTGGTGTGGCTCCATGTCATCTCCGACTCGCTGATCGCGCTGGCGTATTTCGCGATACCGGTGATTCTGGTTTGTTTTGTGCGCAAGCGCCGTGACCTTCCTTTTAGCTGGATGTTCGTGCTGTTCGGGGTGTTCATCGTGGCCTGTGGCGGGACGCACGTCATGGAGGTGTGGAACATCTGGCATGCCAACTACTGGGTTGACGGCGTGATCAAGGCCATCACGGCGGCTGCCTCGGTCCCAACGGCGATCCTTTTGGCCCAGATGATGCCGCGCGCTCTGAGCCTCCCCAACATCGGCCAGTGGATGCAAGCCAATGCTCAGCTCGAAAAGGAATTGCGAGAACGTCGCGACATCGAACTTCAGTTGCGAACCAGCGAAGCCAGCTACCGCGAACAGGCCGAACTGCTGGACCTCACTCACGACGCCATCTTCGTCAGGGACCTAGAGGACCGGATCGTCTACTGGAACCGAGCGGCGGAGAGGTTGTACGGATGGCAAGCGGACGAAGCCCGCGGTCAAGTGGCGCGCGACCTTCTTCAAAAACGCTTCCCAGTACCTCTCACCGAGATCGAGGCGAAAGTCCGGGAACAGGGTTCGTGGGAAGGGGAATTGATACACCGTTCCCGCAGTGGCTCTGAGATCGTCGTATCGACCCGCTGGGCGCTTCGGCGCGATCTGGCCGGCAATCCGACAGCCATTCTGGAGAGCAATAGGGACATCACTCGGCGCGCCACGCAAGAGAAAATGTTCCGCACCTTGCTCGAGTCGGCTCCGGACGCCATGGTGATTGTTGACAATGTAGGATGCATCCAGATGATCAACGCGCAGACGGAGAAGCTCTTCGGCTATTCGCGCGAGGAACTCGTTGGCCAACGCGTCGAATGCCTCATGCCGGAGCGGTTTCGGTCCCAACATATCCACCACCGCCAGGGTTATTCCCAATCACCTCGGACGCGAGCGATGGGCGTGGGACTGGATCTCTACGGCCAGCGCAAGAATGGGATCGAATTCCCGATCGAAATCAGCTTGAGCCCAATCGAGACTGTCGGGGGCACCCTGGTAGCAAGTGCAATTCGGGACGTCACGGATCGACGTCTCGCTGAGGAAGCGCTCGAATCGAACCGGAACGCACTCGCACAGTCCAATGGCCAGCTCATTGCCGCGAACAAGGAACTGGAAGCCTTCAGCTACTCCGTCTCGCACGATCTCCGCGCGCCAGTGCGGCACATAGACGGTTTCGCGCGGCTCCTGGGTGAGGCGTATGGCGACGAGATGCCTCAACGGGTTCGGCATTACCTCGAGAGAATTCTTGCCGCTGCCGACCATATGGGCCGCTTGGTGGATAGCCTTTTGAACCTGGCCCGAATCGGACGACGGGAAATAATTCGCCAAGAAGCTGTGAGCCTCGGCGATTTAGTGCGGAGGGCCGTTTCGGATTTCTCAGCCGAAACGGAAGAGCGCGGAATCGAATGGCGCATCCACGCTCTGCCGATAGTGAGCTGCGATCCGGAGCTATTGACCTTAGTATTTTCTAATCTTCTTTCCAACGCTGTGAAATTCACGCGGGGAGTCGAGCACCCGGTCATTCAAGTTGGCACCCAGGTGAACGGTGCCCGGGTGACGATCTTTGTCCGCGACAACGGGGTGGGCTTCGATTCCAGATATGCCGATAAGTTATTCGGCGTCTTCCAGCGGCTGCACCGCGAGGAGGACTTTGAAGGTACGGGGATAGGATTAGCCACGGTCCAACGGATCATTCAGCGGCACGGCGGAGAAGTGTGGGCAGAATCCACGCCCGGTGAGGCAACAACGTTCTATTTCACGCTGGAACCGAGGTTCCAGGGTACCGCGCCGGACGCGGTAGGGGAGGCGAGCCTTGAGCAAGCCTGACGGTGTGGAAATTCTGTTAGTCGAAGACAACCCTGCAGATGCAGAGCTAACCTTGCACGCTTTGCAGAAACACAATCTAGCCAACCGCATCCAGCACGCCCGGGACGGGGAGGAAGCCCTAGATTTCATTTTCTGCCGTGGAGTCTTTGCGGCGCGCCGCACAGAGGCGAAACCTCGGTTGATTCTGCTTGATTTGAAGCTGCCGAAAATAGACGGCCTGCAGGTGCTGCGGGAAATCAAAAACGATCCCAACACCAAGCCGATTCCGGTGATTGTACTGACCTCATCGAAAGAAGAACGGGATCTGGTGAATAGCTACCAATTGGGCGTGAACAGCTACATTCAAAAACCCGTGAATTTCACCGAATTTCAAGATGTGGTTCGGCAACTCGGCATGTACTGGCTTTTGCTCAACGCCGCGCCTCCCCTAGCGGCATCGCTTGCTCGCTAGCGCCACACGTAACAAGTGAATGTGAAAAACGAGAATGAGCAAAACCCACAGGCCCGCATCAGTTCCAGCCAAGCCCCTGCGACTGCTTTTCGCCGAAGACGATCCGAGCGATCTGGAACTTTGCCTTCGCGATCTGGAGAAGTCGGGACTGAACTTTCAAGCTGATTCCGCCTTCACGCGGGAGGAGTTCGCGCAAAAGTTGCGCGAGGAGCCGGCCGACGTTGTGATCTCCGATTACCGCATGAAGGGCTGGACCGCGATGGACGCTCTGGCCATGATCCAAGCATCTTGGCCTGGCGTGCCTCTGATCCTGGCGAGCGGCACGCTCGGCGACGAGCTCGCCGTGGAATGTATAAAGAAGGGCATTACCGACTATGTGTTGAAGGGACAGCTTGCGAGACTGCCAATGGCGATCCGGCGCGCGCAGGAAGGTCGAGCGCTGCGCGAAGCGGAGACGCGAGCGCTCGAGGCGCTGCGAGAAAGCGAGGAGCATTACCGCACACTCGTGGAAAATGCGCCGGAAGCCATCGTCTTGCTCGATGTTGACCAGCGGAAGTTCGCGGATTCCAATGGCCGGGCTTTGTCCCTTTTCGGCTTAACGAGGGACGCGCTTCTGCAGAGCGGCGTGAGAGACGTGAGCGCGACGCGACAGGTTGATGGGGCGACTACTGAAACGATGGAACGGCTGTTTTTCGAACCGAGATCGGAGGGAGCTACCGCGCACTTCGAGTGGATGTACCGCAACTTGCAAGGAGAGGAGCACCCAGCCGAAGTGCATCTGGTTCGCTTGTCATCCGCGAACCGTCGTCTGGTGCGGGCCAGCATCGTGGACATCACGGAGCGAAAACGATCGGAGCAAGCTTTGCGAGATAGTGAGGCCCGCTACCGCAGTCTGGTCGACAACGCAACGTATGGAATTCTTTGGATCGAAGAACCAGGCGGCAGACTGTTGGATGCAAATCCGGCGCTTGCCACAATGCTTCACTACGATTCCGTGCATGAGGTCCTCGACCTTCAGCTTGCGGCGAGGCTGTATTGCAATCCGGCCGACGAGAGCGCAATCATCGCGGAATACGCGCGGCACGGGCGCGCAAACGCGACCGTGGAATGGAAGCGCAAGGATGGGAAAATCATTACGGTGCGAATGACCGGGCGCCGGGCCACGGGCCCAGACCGAAAATCGGAGTGCGCTGAAATTATCGTCGAGGATATAACGGAGCGCAGAACTCTTGAAAGGCAGCTCGTGCAGGCACAGAAATTCGAAGCGATCGGGCAGCTAGCCGGCGGAATCGCACACGACTTCAACAACATGATTGGCGCGATTCTTGGCTGGGTTGATCTGGGAATCGACGAAACCGACGCGGATTCGCGGCTGCACCGGCATTTCGAAAAGGTACGCCACCAGGCCGAACGCGCCGCCGCGTTGACTCGCCAGTTGCTCGCGTTCGCCCGCCGGCAGATCCTCGAACCGCGCAACGTAGACCTGAATCAAACCACGATCGAGACCCTCAGCCTGCTGGAAAAGGTGATTGGCAGCAACATCGAGATCAAGGCCAACCTCGCGCCCGATCTTGCCGTGGTGCGAGCCGATCCGACTCAGGTCGAGCAGGTGCTGATGAATCTGTGCATCAACGCCCGGGATGCCATGCCCGACGGCGGCTCGTTGATTATCGACACCTCAAATATAACCCTGGACGCGGCATTCTGTTCCATTCAGCCTCTGGCGCGCCCCGGCGACCATGTGATGCTTGCCATCACCGATTCGGGTACTGGAATGGACGCAGCCACACTCGATCGGATTTTCGAGCCGTTCTTCACAACCAAAGAGCTGGGAAAGGGAACGGGGCTTGGGCTCGCTACGGTCTACGGAATTGTCCGGCAGCACGGCGGTTTTCTGAATGTGTATAGTGAGCCTGGTGTCGGCAGCACATTTAAAGTTTATCTGCCGGTAAGCACCACGGCCGCGCCTGTGCGCGATTCGGCCGAGGACACAGGGCCGGTCGCCGGTGGGACAGAGACGATCCTGGTGGCCGAGGATCATGAAGGATTGCGTCAGCTAGCCCAGGAAGCTCTTACCGGCCTGGGATACAACGTTCTCTTGGCTGCGGATGGCCAGCAGGCGCTGCAAGAATTCCAGCGATTCCCGGAGATCCATCTTGCGCTGCTTGATGTCGTGTTGCCGAAATTAAGCGGCCTCGAGGTTTACGCGAAACTACAGGAAACGCATCCGGGCCTTCCGGTGATATTCGCAACCGGCTATAGTCCCGATTTGGCCGTGATTCAAAAGGTGCAGCAGCAAGGTTTTCCGGTGTTGCAGAAGCCTTACTCGTCTCGAAGTCTGGCACGCGCAGTACGGAAAACGCTGGATAGCCAAACACGTCCCGTCTCAAGTGACTAGAGTTTTCGATTCACGGATTCCGCCTGCCGCAGGATCGCTATCAAGTTTGCGGCGCGAATAATTTAAGGAACTGATCGCGGGGAGCGGGCTCGACCGCTACAACCTCCAGATTGGCGCGCACGTGTTCCAGGCGGCTCATTCCGACGAGCGCGGTTGTAACGCCGGGAACCGAGCGCGCAAACTGTAGCGCCTGCGCTGAGTGGTCCTTCAACCCAAGCGCCGCACCAATGTAAGCTGGCAGGTTCCGCGTGAGTTGTCCCTGAAGAAGCGCTGCACTTGATACGATGGTGATTCCTAGCGCGCGGCCTGCCTGTACCATGGCCATAGTCTTTCCTTCGACCAACTGGTTCGGCCGCAGCAGCGCTTCAGGCATCGCAAGGTTCAGCGGCAACTGCACGAAACGCAAATGATGATCCGGCCCGCCCGCCTCGCGCGCGATTGCTTCCATCGCTGCGAGCGAGAGATATCCCGGCGAGTTGCGCTCGTCGCGGAAGGCGTTCCACGTAGCCAGGCCGTACGCGCCGATTTTTCCGGCGGACACCGCGGATTCCAGGAATTGGAATGCATCGCTGACACGGCGGCGGAATTCGTCGGCGGTTACCTCGCTCAATTGCGTTTCCGGATTGTGCAGATAGAAAACATCCACGCATTCGATGCCTAGATTCTTGCGGCTGCGATCCAGTTGGTCGGAAAGATAGCCGGGAGCCATGCAGTGGCAGCCTGCCGCGATATCTTCCGGACGCAAGATTCCGCGTTCCACGTACTCGCGTGAAAAATATTCGCTGGCATCTTCCGGCATTTCCGTATCGGGAGTTAGGAACCCCGCCTTAGTGCAGACAACGATTTCCTCTCGGGAAAATTCATCCGAGCTCAAGACCTTCAATGCCGCGCCGACCGAGCGCTCGCTGCGCTGCAGCCGGTAGTTGATCGCCGAATCAACCACGTTCACGCCGCCCCGCACGGCCGCGACGACCGCGTTTGTGTATCCTTCATCGGTCGCACGATCGGGTTCTCCGAGATAGGTCCCAATCCCGATCGAGGAAAGCACTAAGCCGCCCTGCACGTCGCGGAAATGCCCGGCGGCGGCGCGTCCCTGAAATCTCGCCGCATAGCGTAAAGTGCTCTGCGCGGTGGCTCGACCCGGCATGCGTTGGTTGTCCGTCGCAGAAGATGGCATGCAACCCTCGCTTCAATAAGCGCGCTGGAAAATCGCCGCAGGTTGGTGGAAGACGCCGCGGCCCCACTTGTGAATCGTCACGAAACGCGCGCCGCTATTTCTTCTACCGGCTCGCCGGATAGCCCTTGAGCGTCGATCATCTCTCTTGCCTGCACTCGAATCTTCGGAAGATATCGCGCGAATGCGATCGCTCCCGCAATCGTCAAGGCTCCGCCAATCGCCACCGTCAAAGGAGCGCCAATGTGACCCGCCGCCGCTCCCTCAATCAGCGCTCCGAACGGCGCCATGCCCATGAACATCATCGAATACACGGCCATGGTGCGGCCCCGCAGCCGGTCCGGCACCATCGATTGAACGAGCGTGTTCGAACAAGACATCTGCGTCATCACCGAAAAACCAACCGGCACCAGCAGTATCGCTGAGAGAATCCACCAGCGCGAAAATGTGAACACGATCAAAAAAGCTCCAAACGAGGCGCAAGCAATCGGGACCAATTTTCCAAATCCGCGAACGCCCCTCCGCGACGCAATCATCAGCGCGCCGCACATTGCCCCCACGCCCGTAGCTCCCATCAATATGCCGAGCGTCTTGGCATTCCCGTGCAGCACTCGCGCCGCGAAGATCGGCATCAATACCGTATAGGGCATGGCAACCAGGCTCACCAGGCCGATCAGCAGGAGCAGCGCGCGAATCGGGGCCGTGTTGCGCACGAAACGGAATCCTTCGGCAATATGCTCGAAGGGAGACGCATGATGTGTCACCGCCGGTTTAGGCGGGATCCTCATCATGAACAACCCGGCGATCACGGCGATGTAACTTACCGAATTCGCAAAAAAACACCAGCCCTCGCCGAGGCTGGCCACGAGAATCCCCGCAATCGCAGGCCCGATAATCCGCGCCCCGTTGAATATCGTGGAGTTCAACGCGATCGCGTTCATCAGATCTTCCCGGCCAACCATTTCCACCAAAAACGACTGCCGAGCGGGAATGTCGAAAGCATTCACCGCACCCATCAGCGCCGCCAGAATAATTACCTCCGTCACCGTCACGCGCTTCGTCAGCGTCAGCATCGCCAGAATGAACGCAAAAATCATAAAAGCAACCTGCGTGGCGATTACCACCTTGCGACGGTTGAAACGATCCGCCACCATCCCGCCCAACGGCGACAACAGGAAAACTGGAATTTGCCCCGCGAACGCCACCGTGCCCAGCAACAGCGAAGATCCTGTCAGCCGGTAAACCAGCCAAGCCTCGGCAACGTTATCCATCCACGTTCCAATCAGTGAGATCGATTGCCCGCTGAAAAATAATTGGAAGTTCCGGTGCTTCAGCGAGCGAATGGTGTCGTGGAATCGTGAACGGGTTGCCAGCCCGCGGCCCGCGGCAGACTCCGTTGCGCTCGTCTCCGCCATATTCTTGAATTGTACGATGCAACGCCGCTGGCACGGCTCGGGATTGTGCTCCCGTTTCTTCAGGAACCGGGCGGTTCCGGCGAAGAAGTGCTGGGAGCCAGAAGCCGGCTGCACGCTCGAAGGATGCGGCGATAAGGCCAGTCGCCTTCCCGAAAGAGAATTTCGCCGCCTCGCGGCTTCGAATAGAACCAGCGCGCCACAAGCGATAGATGCTCGGACAATCCCTCCGGCGCGGCGTGCAAGCCATACCGTTTTCGCCAATCGCCGCGGCCGGACTCCTCGCTTTCGCGCTGCGGCGCCGCGGCCTGCGGTTGCAGAGCTGGGCGCAAGATGGCCTCCACGGAGCGCGGCTGACTCGAGAGTTCGGCGAAATTCAGGAATATCGCTTCCGCAAGCACTCCTCCCAGCAACGGAAATACGACGATGGTTTTCTCGTCGTTTCCGCGCTGAAGGATCACCGCATCAAGTTCTTCCACTCGCCGCGCCAGTTCCGGCAGTCCGCGCAACGCAGCGGCCACTTTCTCCAGGCGTTTGTGCAGCGCGGCGGCTCGTTCGAAATCGAGAGCTTCGCTGGCTGCTTCCCGCTCACGCTCGAATTTACCGGTGAGGGCGCCGCCAGCTGTGTCGAGCGTTTCGACTACCAAGGCCACCTCGGCGTCGTACTCTTCCTTGGTGCAGCCCGCGAAACACGGCGCCAGGCACATTTTCATTTCCGAATAGATGCACCCGGGAAAATTCGGATCGCGCCGGATCTTGATTTGGCAGCGCCGAATTTTGAATAAATCAAGGAAGCTTTCCGAAAACGCCTCGGCCGATCGGCGCGAAGCAAAAGGCCCGAAGTAAAACCCTTCATCGGCGCGTATGCGCCGTGTCACATGGCAGCGTGGATACGCGTTGCGCAGATTGATCTTCAGCACTGCCGGCGGACGCAACCGTAATAAGTCCCGGTAGCGATCGGGCAAGAACTCGCGAGCCTGCTCGTAAAGGGTCAGCGTCTGTTCGAATTTCGAACCGGTGGCTCGGTAAGCGACTCGCGCAGCCAGGTTCCGCAAGTTGAGCCGTTTCGAATTTTCTTCTGGCACGCCCAGAAGTCGCTGCGCGGCGCGCCGGATGTCCGCGGTCCGCGCCAGATAGGGCCGCCCGGGCTCGCGCATTTCGATACGCACGACGCCCGTTCGTGACGGTAGCGCCGCAAAAAACTCCGTATCGCGCGCCGTGTCGAATGGCTCGGAACTGTCGAGCGGAAGCACGGGGGAAGAATACAATGGAAAGCTAATTACCCTTCAAAACCCACGAGGCGATCACCAGCCGTTGAATTTCGCTGGTACCCTCGTAAATCTCCGTAATTCGCGCGTCGCGATACGCCCGTTCGACCGGATATTCCCGGCTATACCCGTTGCCGCCGTGAATCTGAATTGCCTTGTGGGTCACGCGCGTGGCCATCTCGCTGGCAAAAAGTTTGGCGATGGCCGCCTCCATCGAAAACCGCGCGCCCGAATCCTGCTTCCACGCGGCGCGCCGCGCCAGCAATCGCGCCGCATCGATTTCGGTGGCCATGTCAGCGAGCATAAACTGGATGGCTTGAAAGTCGGCGATCGGAAGGCCGAACGCCTGCCTCTGCCGGGCGTAATCGAGAGCTGCATCAAAAGCGCCTTGCGCGATTCCGGTGGCTTGCGACGCGATTCCGATCCGGCCCCCGTCGAGCATCGAAAGAGCGATCTTATAGCCTTCACCCTCGTTCCCCACGCGATTCGCAACCGGCACTTCGCAATCCGCGAACGAGAGCTCCGTGCAAGCAGTCGCATGTATTCCCAGCTTCTTTTCCTCTTTGCCAACACGAAATCCCGGCGCGCCTTTCTCGACGATCAGCGCCGTGATCCCCTTCTCCCCTTTTTCCGGCTGCGTGTTTACGTAGACGATTCCCGCGTCCGCAACCCCGCCATTCGTGATCCACGCCTTTGTGCCATTCACCATGTAGCATTCGCCCTTGCGCACCGCTTTCGTCGCCAGCGCCGCCGCATTCGAACCCGCCTGCGGCTCCGTAAGCGCATAGCATCCAATCTTCTCGCCTCGCGCAAACGGCACCAGGAACTTCTGCTTCTGCTCTTCGGTGCCGAAACGGTCGATCGTTGCGCAGTACAGCGAGTTCTGAACCGAAAGGATCACGCTCGTTGACGCGCAAACTCGCGCGATTTCTTCCATCACGATTGAGTAGCAAATGTGGTCCATTCCCGCGCCGCCGTATTTTTCCGGCACCGAAATTCCCGTCAGTCCCAGTTCCGCGGCTTTGCGCACGGTTTCATGCGGGAAGCGGCTGGTTTCGTCCAGCTCTTTCGCCAGCGGCTTCACTTCCGCCTCCGCGAAATCACGCACGCTTCGCTGCAAAAGCTTCTGTTCTTCCGTGAGTTCCAGGTTCACAAGTTTCTCCGCCGCCTTTTCCGCGTCGAGGGTGCATGGGTAACCAGCATCAATCTGCAATTGTACAGCGAACCCGTCGCAGCAGGTCGGCCTCGGCACGCATCAGCAACCTGTAAGCCCCCAAGTCGGATTTGATCACTTTCCCTTCGGCGATATACTTGAAAAATAACCGTGAAAGGAGCTTCCAAGATGGAGCCACGCCTTAATCCATACAAACTCTCCCCGAAAATCTACGAAACCATGTCCGCCCTCCAGACCTATGTCGATTCCTGCGGCCTCGAACGATCCTTGCTCGAACTGGTAAAGCTTCGCGCATCGCAGATCAATGGCTGCGCGTACTGCATTGACATGCACACCAAGGATGCGCGTGCCCTCGGTGAGACGGAGCAGCGCCTCTACCTGCTCAATGCCTGGCGAGAGAGCCCCATGTATACCGAGCGCGAAAGAGCGGCCCTTGAATGGACCGAGGCCGTCACTCTAGTCGCTGACACCAACGTGCCAGACGATGTGTATGAGACGGCCACAGGTCGGTTCAAGCCCGATGAACTCGCCAACTTAACCTTGGCGATTGCCGCCATTAATAGCTGGAACAGGCTGAGCATTGCTTTTCGGGCTGTGCCGGGTGCCTACAAGTCCAACTTGCAAAAGGCGGGGGCCAAGGCCTGAAACCATCCGCCCTGGCCAGCCCTTCCTACCCTCCGGGAATGCCAGCTACGGGTCGCGTTTGCGGCCATGCGCGGAAATCCTCTATACTTTGAAGGTAGGAAGACGAACCCATACTGACCGCGACGCTCGCCGTCCTCGCGCCACAAACGTCCAATGCCTGACATCGCCGACAAAATAAAAAAGAAGCTGCAGGACGAAATCGCCGTTCTCGAGCACGAGCTTCATAGCGATCTCCCCAAGGAGATCATGACGGCACGCGCCCATGGCGACCTCAAGGAAAACGCCGAATATAAATACGCCAAGGAGAGGCAGTCCTTCGTCTCGGCGCGTCTGGGCCAGCTCCACCAGCGCCTGGCCGATATCTCCATGCTCAATCTGAATAATCTGCCCAAGGACCGCGCCGCCTATGGCTCGCGCATCCTCGTGCGGGACGTTGCGAAATCCTCCAAAATCGAGTACAAGCTGGTTACAGTTGAAGAAGCCGACGCGGCGAAAGGTCTGATTTCGACTACCTCGCCCATCGGCCGGGCGCTCCTCGGAAAAAAAGTGGGCGACGAAGTAAGCGTCACCACTCCGGCTGGCATAAAAGAATACGAAGTTGTGCGCCTTACCACCATCCATGATGAAGACTAGCGAAGCAACATCCCGTCCATGTTGACACGGACCATCGGCCGCTATGGTTCCTGGCCCATTGACCGCCTCGCGGCTCTTTTAGCTGCCACAGGAATCCCTCCCAACGTAATCACCTGGGCCGCCCTGGTCGGCAATTTCTGGGCTGGAGTCTTGTTCGCCGAGGGGCGCTTCGCTGCCGCCGGCGGCATCATGATTCTGGCGGGGCTCTGCGATCTGCTCGATGGACCGGTGGCGCGACGCCAAAACCGGGTTTCCCTTTTCGGCGGTTTCCTGAACTCCATCGTTGACCGCTATGCCGATCTAATCCTGTTCCTCGGCCTGCTCGTTTATTACGCGCAGGTGAACCGCTTCCGGTACGCTGTGCTCGCGGGCGCCGCCATGGCCGGCGCTGTAATGGTCAGCTATGCCAAGGCGCGCGCCGAATCTCTGGTGCCGCGCGCTGAAGTCGGATTCTGGGACCGCCCCGAGCGTCTGGTCCTGATGATCCTCGGCGCTCTCTCCAATCGCATGGAGATTGCCCTGTGGATCTTGGCCATCGGTCCGAATATCACTGTCGTTCACCGCATCGTGCACACCTGGAGGCACACGAAAGCTTCTGCACCGCAGCCCACCGCAACCGTCTCTCAACAGAGCAATCGCGACGAAATGCACGAGAACCGCGTCTTCAGCCACTCGGCAGGCCGTGGTCGGGCTTAATCCTTCCTGCTTGGGTTAAGCTTCCAAGGCTTGAGCCGACCCGTGGTTTAGCCCATCGCTTCGGACAGCACCGGAACACTCACCCCCCGGCAAAAGCTGCTTGACACATGTTATATCTTACGATACATTATGAGACCTATCAGGAGGTGTGGCATGCGATGTGGTAATCCAGCAGTGGCTTGGACTTGGGCAACCGCAGTGCCCTGGGCCGCCTATCGCCCATGGAATCGTTGGGGTCGCTTCTTCGGCGGTGGTGAAGTTCGTCTCGCTCTTCTTTCGCTGCTTGAGGACAGTCCCAAGCACGGGTATCAGCTGATGAAGGACCTCGAAGCGAAATCTGGTGGGCTATACCGTGCCAGCGCAGGTGCGACGTACCCTACTCTCCAGCAGCTTGAAGACGAGGGGCTCGTCACGTCCGAACAGGCGGAGGGGCGCCGCACCTATCGCCTCACTGATGCCGGTCGAGATGAACTCAAGCAGTCCGCCGACACTGTTAAGAAGATCTGGGATCGCGCGCAGTCATGGGGCGATTGGGCGCCGTGGATGGGAGCCGCCGGCGGATTGGTCGCCGGGCCTGCCGCAGGCGTGATGAAGGCAGCGATGCGAGCCGCCACCCGAGGCGCCGAAAACTCCGAGAAGATTTCGCGCATCCGCGAAATTCTCGAGCGCGCCAAGAAAGAAATCGAGAATCTCGGTTAAGGACGCGGCCATCCAATTTGGATTGCTGCCGGCCTCGGCGGGATCGCCTGTGGTTACCCGCCATTCACGCGCCTGGGGTAAAATTACTCGTCCGAAAAAGACTAAGGAGGCAAGCTCATGGCATTACGCGACACATTTCTTCCCGAGTTCGAACACGAAATGACCACCACTCGAAAAACCCTGGAGCGGGTTCCTGAGGATAAGGTCGATTGGAAGCCGCATGACACTTCGATGGCGATGGGCCGGTTGGCCGGACACATCGCTGAGATGTGTGGCTTCGCGGCCGCGACTTTTCAAGGCGACTCCTTCGACTTTGCACCGCCGGGAGGGACTCCCACGCAACCAACGGTCATGAAGTCCCGCCAGCAGTTGCTTGATCTCTTTGACAAGAACGTCGCTTCCGCACGTGCCGCCATTTCGAAGGCGAGCGACGAAGACCTGCAGAAAGTATGGACGCTGATGAACGGCGGTAAGACGTTCTTCGCCATGCCGCGCATACAGGTCCTGCGTGGAATGATTTTGAACCACGTGATCCACCATCGCGGCCAGCTCTCCGTCTACCTTCGAATGAATAAAGTTCCGGTGCCTTCGATTTACGGCCCCTCTGGCGACGAAGGCCGCATGTAGTCGCTCGAATTCGTCGACGAGCCCGGTTTGCGCACTCCATTTGAAACATGCTCTCGCGGATCGCCATGAAGGCGATTCGCGATGGGGAGAGATGTACCGGCTGGTTTGGCGAGGCAGCGAGCAAAAAAACGAATTTCAGAAAGTCCACACAACCTCGTACTTGTAATTCCCGCCCCTCATGCTAGCGTTGTCACCGAGAGAACTTATGACAGCGCGCTATAAATCGAAGATAGGGGCGGGCGATGCTCCCCGCGGAGTCCCAACTCGCGGGCCTTCGCGGCCAATCGCTGCTCGTCACACTGGTCGAGTAGAAGATGCTCTAACTCGTTGGAAACAAAGGCTAGCTGCACACTCTACCCGTCACACTTTCGGGGTGCCGACATCTCCTAATTTCTCTCGAGTCACGAGACTGTGGCTCGGTTTTGCGGTGGCTTTAGCGAACGGCTACAATAGAGAATCAGGCATCGCAGGAGCCGGTAGCGCCCCTCCAATCGCAAGTAGATTGAAGACAGCACACACATGGACGTTGAAAAGGTCATAGATACCGTAGTCGCAACCTTCATCGGCACGAAGCACGAGCGCGACGTCAAGCGCATCCAACCGCTGGTGGAAGCGATTAACGCGCTTGAGCCGGAGATGCAGAAACTCTCCGACGAGCAGATCGGCCCGCGGACGCTTGAGCTGAAGTCCGAAGTGCAGGGCCGCCTCGAAGGCCTCGAGCGCGACGACCCGGATTTCCGGCGCAAGCTGCAAGATGCACTCGAGCCCGCGCTCGTGCCCGCGTTCGCTCTGGCACGCGAGGCGGGACGCCGCATCATCGGCATGCGGCACTTCGACGTGCAACTCATCGGCGGAATCGTCTTGCACCACGGCAAAATCGCCGAAATGAAAACCGGTGAGGGCAAAACCCTGGTCGCCACGCTGGCCGCCTATTTGAATGCTCTCACCGGCAAAGGCGTGCACATCGTAACGGTGAATGATTACCTCGCGCGCCGCGACGCCGAATGGATGGGTCCCATCTACAGAATCCTGGGACTGACGGTGGGCGTGATCGTTCACGATTTGGACGACGCCCAGCGCAAGGCGGCCTATGGGGCCGACATCACTTACGGCACCAACAACGAATTCGGCTTCGATTACCTGCGCGACAACATGAAATACGATCTGAAGGATTGCGTCCAGCGCGGCCACTACTTCGCAATCGTGGACGAAGTGGACTCGATCCTGATTGACGAGGCCCGCACTCCGCTGATTATTTCCGGTCCAGCCGAAGAATCCACCGACAAGTATTACCGCATCGACAAAATCATTCCCAAGCTGATCCACGAAATCGACTACACGGTGGATGAAAAGATGCGCACGGTCACGCTGACCGAGGAAGGCGTCTCGAAAAGCGAGCGACTGCTGAATCTGGGGAACCTTTTCGACCTCGCGAACATGGAAATCAACCACCATGTGTACCAAGCCCTGCGCGCCCACGTGCTATTCGAGAAGGACGTCGATTACGTCGTCAAGGACGGCGAGGTGGTGATCGTGGACGAATTCACCGGCCGTCAAATGCCTGGACGGCGATGGTCGGACGGCCTGCACCAGGCGGTGGAAGCAAAAGAGGGCGTGAAAATCGAGCGTGAAAATCAGACGCTCGCGACCATCACATTCCAAAATTACTTCCGCATGTACAAGAAACTTTCCGGCATGACCGGAACCGCCGAAACCGAAGCGCCCGAATTCAATAAGATTTACAACCTCGATGTAGTGGCGATTCCCACGAACAAAACGCTGATTCGCATCGAGAATCCGGATGTGGTTTACCGTACGGAAGCGGAAAAATTAGAAGCCACGGTGAACGGAATCCTTCAGGAGGACGGGACGCGGGCGGGCGGCGTCCGGCAATATTACGAGAGCGGGCAGCCCGTGCTCATCGGGAGCATCTCGATCGAGAAATCGGAAAAAATCGCGGAGTTGCTGAAAAAGTCGGGCATCCCTCATCAGGTGCTGAACGCCAAGCAGCACGAGCGCGAAGCAAAAGTGATCGCACAGGCCGGCCGCAAGGGTGCGGTTACCGTCTCCACGAACATGGCTGGCCGCGGAACCGATATTTTACTCGGCGGCAACCCTGAAGCGATGACTCGCGAGTACTGTCTGAAAAACAAGCTTGCGATGCCCTATTTGCCGGCGAGCGCGGTGATCGGCGCGGCGCCCGGGTCCGAAACAACGGCGCAGGCCGACGCAGCCGCGCAAAGCGGCAATGGCGCGGGCCCCGGGGGCTCGAACGGCGCGGGCAATCCAGCAATGGTGCTCTTCCAACAAGAGGGCAAGATTTTTCAGGTGCCTCTCGATCAATGGAAGCCGCTTTACGATCAGTTTGCGGAACAGTGCCGCGCCGAACACGATGACGTGGTGGCCATGGGAGGGCTGCACATTCTGGGCACCGAGCGCCACGATGCACGGCGCATCGACAATCAACTTCGCGGCCGCGCGGGAAGGCAGGGCGATCCAGGATCGTCGCGCTTTTTCCTCTCGCTCGAGGATAATTTGCTGCGGATTTTCGGCGGCGAGCGCGTGAAGGGCCTAATGTACAGGCTGGGGATGAAGGAAGGCATTCCGATTGAATCCAGGCTGATCAGTAAGCGCATCGAGAACGCGCAGAAGGCCGTGGAAGCGCAGAACTTCGAGGCGCGAAAACATTTGCTGGAATACGACGATGTGATGAACAAACAGCGCGAGACGATCTATTCGCTCCGCGGATCGTTCTTGGAAGGCCGCGATCAAAAGGAATTCGTCGTCGAACGCGCCGAAGCCATCATGAATCAACTGGTGGAAACCTATTGCCCGCGCAATCAGCACCCCGACCAATGGAATGTCACGCAACTCTCCAATGAATTGCTGAATCAGTTTGGCTTCGATCTCAAGACGGCGGAAATTGAGCCTGCCGAACTCGGGTACGACGAGCTAGCCGCTGTGCTGCCGGAAAAAATGAAAGCGCGCTACGAGGGCAAAGAAACCCTTTTCGGCGCGCCCACACTCCGCTGGCTCGAACGCCATATCTTGCTGGATATCGTGGACGCGCAGTGGAAGGACCACCTGCTCACGCTCGATCACCTGAAGGAGGGAATCGGGCTGCGCGGATATGGGCAGAAGGATCCTCTTGTCGAGTTCAAGAAGGAAGCATTCACGCTCTTCGACGACTTGATGGACCGCATTGACACGGAAGCCGTGCGCTTTCTCTTCCTCATGCAGCCTGCCAAGCCTCAAGACGAGGCCAGGCAGATCGAACAGCGCCAGCGGCGCCAACAGCAAAATCTGCAATTCCAGGCCGGTCCTGCGCAGGCCGAAGCGCCCAAGCCCGTCCGCTCGGGCGCCAAAGTCGGACGAAACGATCCTTGCCCCTGCGGCTCGGGCAAGAAATACAAGAAATGCCACGGCACCGCGGCCTAGGAATTCTTTCGTAACACCGCACCGATACTTCTTCGCTTTCGCAAAAATTATGTTAGGCTCGGCCCACTTGCCTCGGAGTTTACGCCGAGGTTTTTTTGGGGTTTGCCATGAACGCAGCAGCGCCCGGGAGTTGCCGCAGAACTCCGTGCGCCAATTCGATTCCCACAGCTCTGGCCGCCGAGCAATTGTGTCTCGATCACTTTCTTGACGAAGCGTTTCTGCGGACCGATCACACCTTCGATCGCTGCCGCCAAGGCCGCCCGATGAATCCGGGCGACCTGGAGTGGCTGCTTGCGGATGCCCTGGCAATCGTGAAAAACCTCGAAGAAGGCGCGGCCGAGCCGAATCCGGATCAGCGCGACCGGATGCTTGAGCTGCTGCTGATTTTGGCGAACCTCAACGAATACGTGGCCCACCATTCAGTACGCCTGGACCGTCCCGCCTGACAGCCCCCGTACGGAAAGCAGACCGTCTCTCATACGAAAACGTTAATACCGTAAACGTCCAGCATATTGCATTCCCCGCAAGGTCCCTGCAAGCTGAAGGGGCTTTCTGGATCGCACAAATGCCAGACGAAAAGAAGATTGACCCCTTCAAGCCGTCAGAACCGAACATTCCTGGGGTTCCCTCGGGGGCGAAGAAGACCGTCAGCACGTCCGGGGGTCAAGATGTAAAGGCGAAACTCGCCGCGATCCCATCGTTTGCGTGGATCATCGCAGCCGCCACCGGGGTGGTGATTATCAGCGGAGGTTTGGCGCTTCACGTGAGCCGTGGTTCGGGCGTGGAGACCGTATCTCACGCTGCGCCTCTTGCTGCTCCCCCTGTGGCGAAACCCGCTAAACCGAAGGAAATTTTGCCGCTCGGGCCTGGAGTGATCGGCACAACTGAGGAATTGAAGCAGGCATGGTCCGCGAAACGGTTCCTTTTCCCCGATTCGGTTACGGGTCAGACCGAGCCGGCAATGGTCGTGAGACTGCCGCGCGGGCAGTATTGGGGATTCTCACTACAGGCTCCATTCGGAACCTGCGAACTGGAATACGTAAGCAACCTGGAAATGTTGCGGCAAGATTATCAGTTTAATGCCGACCACCCGATGGTAGTTAACCCTTGCGATCGTACGATTTACGATCTGTTGCGCTACGGATCTTCCAGCGCCGGGTTGGTTCGCGGCGACATCGTGCAAGGGACTGGAATCAGGCCGCCGGTCGCCATCGAAATTCGCGAGCGCGGCACGGAAGTGATCGCCGTTCGCATGGAATGAGTCGTTGCAAGCAGCGAAAATCCAAGATCGACGCTAGCGACTGCACCTCCGTCCTCATCCGAGCGCACCCAGCAATCGCCTAAAAACTCGCGGTGAGGCGCGCGGAATAACTTCGCGGTGGCGCGATTGCGTTTCCGGAAAACAGTCCGCCAAAATCGATCACATTCAGACGATTGTTCAGATTTTCCACGTCGAATTGCATCCGCATCGCGAGAAAATCTGACTTATAAATCTCGGCGCCCAGCGAAAGGTCGACCGAAAGCGATGGCCGCACGCGTCCGCGAACGAAATTTATGCGGTCCACAACCCTCTGACCGTATTCCGCGAGGGCCAAGGCTTCAGTGCCGTTGAAATCGAATGGCAGTCCGCTTCCGTACTGCGCTCCTCCGGCGATCCAAAAGCGCGGCGCGACATCGTAGCGCGTGCGAAAGCGAAGGGTATTCCGTTGGTCCTGAGAATCGGGGAAATACCCCGAAAGCTGAGTCGTCCCGTTGACGGCGTCCTGCCCGAGAAACAGTCCGCCGACTACCGGAAACCACGCGTTGCCAACCGTATACGAGTAGCTTGCAAAACCTGAAAGGCCACGCCACTGCGGAAGATCGAGCCGCGCCTCCGCGCCGTAGATAATCGCTTTTCGAAACGCGATGGGGAAGCTCACGCCGGTATTCAGCAGTTGATCGTCATCCGCGAAATTATTCAGCAGCCTGCGAAAATAATTCGCATCCAGCTTGAATTTCCCTAGGAACGCCTTGGTCAGGCCAGCCTCGTAGTAATTCGCGCGGGAAGGCTCGACAGGGAGGCGAAGAACGTTCGGATTGAGAGAGAGGACCGCAGGAGAACTGGAAAGAAGAATATTGTTCCATGAGGGCGTCTGAAAGGCGCGGTCATAGGAAACGTGCAGCACCAATGCCGCGGAAGGAAAATAACGCGACACAGAAAGCCGGGGACTGACGGCATTTTGGTTTACGAGCAACTGATAGTGGTCCCAGCGCAGGCCCGCGCTGATCGTCCAGTGCCCCAGGCGAATCAGGTCCTGCACGAAAGCGGATTGCTCAAGATCAGGACGGCTACCGGCGCTGGGGTTGGAAGGCCCGGGGAAATTGAACGTGGGAGGCGTGCCTGGGTCGAAACGCGAAGGATCAGTGATGGTGCTGACGAAGTTTTCGTGCAAAAAAATGTTGTCCGATTCAACTCCCATCTTCCATTCGTGAACGCCATGATGAATGGAAATGTCGCCCTTGAAATATCCTTCACGAAACCAGTTGTGTTGAAACGCAATAATCGGCGTAGAAAGTGGATTGGAATACAGATCGTTCGAATTTTCGCGCACCATGCCACGCAAGTCGCCCACCATGTCGGATGAGAATGTGTGCTGGTAAGCGACGATGCCCATGGTTTCAAAATTGTCGCCGTTCTGGCGCTGGCCGGCTGCTTGCTGCAGCTGCTCGTTCGGAACGAGATATCGCGAAAATTCGTGGCGAACACTCAGATTCAATCGGTCGCTTGGCGTGAAATCCCGCTCGTAGTCGGCGGAAAAATCGCCGGTTGTTCCAGTGTTGGTAAAATTCTGCGGAACCACCGGATTCAAGTAATGCTCGCTGGTATTTCCGTCCGCACTAAAACCGAGCGTGTTTTTCCCCCAAACATCCTGCGCTTGCACAAAGGCCCCTGCAGTATCGAAGCTGCCGCCGGAAAGAACCGCTTGCCCGTGGAAACCGGTTTGAGTGTTTTGCTGCGTATTGATCTCTACCACGCCGCCCAGCTTTCTTCCATATTCGGCGGGAAAACCGGCGGTATAGATGCTCATGGACTCAACGTCGTCGGCTCCGATCTCCGGGCCGAAGCTCGGAGAGCGGTTGTCCATGAGTGGTATGCCGTCGATGACGAACTGCGTATCGTATTCTGAGCCGCGCGGATGAAGAACGGCATTGCCCTCGTAAAGCCAGCCTGGCTGGGAATTCACCAGATCCTGCAGGGAACGGCCGGGCAACGAGCTCAGCCGATTCTGAATTGTGCCGGAGCCGATCTGGTAAACGGAACCGGCACGATCGGGGTCGATCAAAGTATTGTCCGCAGATACGGTAACCGACGCTGCGACGGCCGAGAGCTTAAGTTTTATCGTGTAATTCAGCGGTAGTGCGGAACGAATCTGCACCGTTTGAGATACGGGAGCAAAGCCCGGCTGCTCCACCGTTATTCGATAGACGCCATAGGGAAGGTTTTTAGCGATTGCATTGCCGGAGTCGTCGGTGGTGAGGCTGCTCCGGTACTCGTTAGCGGTACTCGATATTTCGATTTTTGTTTTCAGTCCGAGACCGGAAGGATCGGTGACCTTAAGCCGCAACTCGCCGGTATTCGTCTGAGCGCAAAGTCCCGAGCCCCTCAACAGAATAAGGATAAGCAAAATGTTCCACGGGCAACGGTTGGCCGGTCGCATCACTGGCCATTGTGTCACGTGTTCCGGCGGCTAGGACGCGAGGTTTTCGAACCTCACCACTGTGGCTGATCGGATCGGGAATCTTCCCAGCTGCTCCATCCCGAGCCCATTCCGTATGGCGCCTGCGTGAGGACCGCCTCGATCTGATGCAGCTGGTTATGATCGACCTTGAAAAGCTCCGCGAGTTCCCACGTCCACGGCGTTGTGGGTCCCGCCGTAACCGCGCGTCCGTCGGGAGTCTCGAAGTTACGAGTGTCCCCTGCCGAATGATCGAAAAAGGCGAAGCTGAAAACGATCCCGCGTTCCCGGTCGACAATTGGATAGCGGCGGTCGCGGATGCGCGTCACGAAATGCAGTAGGCCGGAGCGAAACTGGTCCTTGCACGACCATCCGGCGGAATACATCGTCGGATTCACCGCCGGATCGTATTTGCGCGACGGGGCGGGGCGCGGCGCTCCGGAGGCGGTTAGCCCAGGCATGGGAGTCATATTGTTGGTGGTCTGCATGCCGTTTTCCAGGCGATTGCAATCGTCGGCGAAGAAGGAATAGTCGCCCTTGCCATTGTCCTGCTGCATGCCCGAGAAATATTTGTTTGCTGTCTTAATCAAATCGAGCCGCGAAACGCGCTCGGCCGCGGGAACATCTTCCAAAAAAGCGCGGCGCGGGCTGCCCATTGTTTCAAGGTTCTTCGCCCCGCCGGTAGCCATTGCGCCGCGCGCGACGATGGTCTCGACCTCGGAAACTTTCTGTTCATCAATTTTCAGCCGCAGCGCGACGATTACGGGCTGGCCTGCCTCTTCCATCGTTCCGAGAAAACCAACTTGGCCCGCGGGCACGTCGTCCACATAGAGTTTGTATTTTCCCCGCGCAGTCGCAGTTCGCCAAAAGCCGTCGCCCAGCTCGAGCTGTTGGCCATTCTCGGTGAACTTGACAAACTTGGTCACAGGAATTTGCGAGGGATCGTGCGCCACCACCGCATCCAGGTACTTATCGACGAATCCATTCAGGCAGGCGCGGTCGCAGCTGCTCGAAGACATGGAGTTCCCCTGCTTTGCGGCGGCGCCTGCCTTCGTCGCCACACCTATCACGGCAATGAGAGCTAGAGCACTCAAACTAGCCAGCATGAAAAGTTTCCTATTCATCGCGTCCTATTCTCCCTGTACCAAAGATCGCGCCGACTTATAGCAGAACAAACACAGCTTTAGCAATTGCTCGATCACAGACGCAGGACGTACGTGTGAAGTTATCACCGGGCGCGAATCGAAGGTATTTTCAGAGAGGAAGTGGCATCATCGCATTACTTAGCGGGCGCTGGCGCATCTGCCGCTGGCCGGCGAGTCCCGATGCCAATTTCCATTGCGGTATTTTTCGGAAACACTACTTCGTGGCCGCGCGCGATGAAGTGCATATAGATCGACATGCCGCCTCCATAAGCGCCCATGGCCATGCCCAAAGGATGCGAGTGCACGGCAAGGCCGAGGGCGATGCCGATCAACTTGTATCCGCCCGCTCCGCCGGCCACCCGGTTGCTCGTGTTGCCCGCGGGATTGCCTCCCGCCCGCGCGTCAGGATCCCCCGCGAAGGAAGCTGCAGCCAGGCTTAACGAGACCGCAGTTGCAAAGTAGCGTGACTTTGAAGTAGTCGCCTGAGCCCCGCCTTCGGAATCGATCTTTAGATTGCTGGCCTTTCCCGCCTCGACGCCCGCCAGCGTCGCTTCCACTTTCTGCTCGACTCCGCTCGGAAGGCTCAATTCGTGAAATGCCATGCGAAGTTGTCCGTTGCGGCTCATATGGCGCGCCGGCTGCACCTGAACGACCGAACCTTTCAGCAAACTTCCCTGCGGGAGAATCAAGCGCCCGTCGTCAAAGAGCGGTTGCGAAACCATGGCTTCCACTTCCGCGCCCTTTTGCGTGCTCGCCGAATTCAAAGGCGTGATCAGCCGCGCGTGAACCACGCTGCCGTCCGGAAGCGGCGCGCCGATCGAGGACGCCAGCGCGGGAGTGAGCGGTTCGCTGCCAAACTTGAGCGGCTGTTGTAGCTCGGCAAAATAGACGACGCCTTCCGGCAGGTACTGCGGGTGAACGGGAAGTTGCGCGATTGCGTACCGCTCGATCCGATGAAGCTTGCCCGGCTCTTTCACTTGCTTCATCGCGTTGTCCCATTCCTGCTTGGCTTGTTGCTTGGCCGCAGCGGTCCTCGCCGCCGCCTCATTCTTGACGCCATTTTTCTGATTCGCATCAGCCGCGGCGGAGACAAATTCGATAGGCTGCCCGGATCCGGGCGTAACCACCGTATGAACGGCCAAGCGATTTCCATCGGGCAGAATCAGTTTGTCAAATTCGATCTCGGTTTTTCGCGCGGGCGTGAAATCGGCATCCAAAGCGGCAGTGGTGCGCCGCCCGGCGGATGGACTTTGGATTTTGATGATCTGACCATCCACTTCGGTGCCCACGGGTATCACGATTTTGTCAAACGAATACACCGGTTCCACAATTCGTCCCTGAATTGGCTGGCCCACCTTCTTCACGCGGGTTTCTTTGGCGAGTGCCACTTGCAAAGGCGTGCCCTCTGGCACCGTCAGATCCACCGTCTCCATTGCCGGAGGTGTATCAGCCCGGTGCGAAGGCGCCGGATCACCCCGCCGAGCGAGAGCTTGCTCCTGCGCATGCGCGCACGGCAGCGCCATACACGCACATGCAAGGAAACCGCCGATTATTCTGCGTTTAATAGCCATGTCGAACTTCCCCGCGGCGGCGCGATCTCAATCGGACATTTTCCGTCAGAACCCAGATCACAGATAGATGCCGCAGCTCCAGATGCAGTTGTGCGTTCGCTACTCCCGGGGGGCGTTTCTATTGTATTACTCTTCGCCTTTCGCGGCTGTCGCGATTGCTGGTCGTCGCGCATCAAACCGTCGTGAAGCGACCGCCCGAAGATCGTCCCGCCGCTAAGGGCACTCGCCGCCCGCCCATTCCGCCCAATCCAACGCTTCCGAAACTGCAAGATGCCGCCCGCAATTGCCACGCTTGCGATTTATGGCGCAATGCCACTCAAACCGTTTTTGGCGCGGGTCCGCCGCGCGCGAAAATCATGTTGATCGGCGAGCAGCCGGGGAACGATGAGGATCTCGATGGCCGGCCATTCGTCGGACCAGCCGGGAAGCTTCTCGACCGCGCCCTGATCGAAGCTGGAATTGATCGAACGGAAGTTTACGTCACCAACGCAGTGAAGCATTTCAAATGGGAGCCGCGAGGCAAGCGCCGCGTTCACAAAAAGCCGAATTCCGCGGAGATTGCGGCATGCCGGCCATGGCTCGAAGCGGAAATTGCCGTCGTGCGCCCGCAAGTGATCATCTGCATGGGGGCGACGGCCGCACAATCCTTGTTAGGCCGCGACTTTCGGGTGACCAAGCACCGCGGTGAGTTTTTGGAATCTCCGCTCGCTCCCGCGGTGGCGGCCACGATTCATCCCTCCGCGATATTGCGAGCGCCAGATGAAGAAACACGCCGCATAGAATTCGCGAAGTTCGTTGCCGACCTGAAAAAAGCTTCGCAGCGGCGCTGAAATCGCTTCATTTTTTAGGTTTCTCGGCCAGCACCAGTGGTGAAGGCCCCGGCGCCGCCTGCAACCGCGCGTTCACAAAGCCTGTTTCCTCGAGCCAAGAGCGAATCTCCGCGAAGGTGTATGCGTTCCCGTTCTTCGTATGGAGCAGCATGTTGATCGCAAACGTGAGCGGCACCAGCGGCCCGTTGCGGTCGTCATCCACAAGGAATTCTCCGATTGCGATCGTCCCTCCGGGTCCGAGGGCGTCGAATGTTTTTTTCAGCAGCGTTTTGTTTTCCGCCGGACCCAGCATGTGCAGGATGTTTCCCAGCGTCGCGGTCGAATGGCCCTTTCCGTAATCGACCTGAAACAGATCACCGCCAAGATCGTGAAATTGCTCGGCGACGCCGTATCGTCCCGCGATCCGTCGCGTCACCGTCAGCACGCTCGGCCAATCCACGGCCGTCACGCTGACTTGCGGCGAAGCCTGCGCCAGCGCGATGCCCCACGCACCGGAACCCGAAGCCAAGTCGAGCACGGAAACAGGCTGCGTTGCGCGCGAGACGCCCAGCACCTCGGCCAACTTTTGCGCGGGAGGATAGGCCAGCGGCATGATGTCCACCACCAGCTGCTCGAAAAAGGCGGCCGCTTCCGGCCTTTCGCTTTCGTCGCCTTCCTGAGGTGTGCCCGTGCGGGTCACGTCAGGCAACCGGAGGAAGGCCTCTGCGAGCCGCGAGCTCATCTGGTGGATGAAACCGCCCATGTAGCCCGGCTTCGAGCTCACCAAAAACGCCGCGCTTTCAGGCGTGAGCGAATAGCGGCCGTCGGCCGACTTGGCCAGCAGATTGATGTGCGCGAGCAGATTCATCACCGCAGTAAGGCCGCGCACCGAAGCCCCGGTCTCTTTGCTGATTTCGGCCACGGATTTCGCCCCGGAGTCCAGCACTTCGAACACGCGATTCTGTATTGCGCTATCAATCGCCAGCGGCTGCGCGAAACTCCACGTGATTTGCATTAGCCGCTCCGGATTCACATGCGTTTGAGGTTGCGAACTCATTTTTCGTCCTTTCCTTTTCCCAAATGGCACACTGCGGTGCCGGTCTTTACCGCTTCACATTTGTGCCTTTGCCAGCCCCATGTCAACAAGCGCCTGATAGCCGGGAACATGTCCGATTAGCTGTGCGGGCTCAACCGGACGTGTGGAGTACTACCCGGTATTTGCCCGAGAACACGACTCCAGCAGCGTATGCTCAGCGCGCTTTCACTGCGACACTGCGTGAAAAAGATGCATTACTCGGCCACTGGTCGCGTTTGAGGTCGTAGGTTGAGGGTTCCGTATTGCCCTCGACGCGAGAACGGCCGCTCTTTCATCCGGGTTGGTGACCGGGGACAGAATACAGTCATACAATTTATCTCCGAACTTCAGGCGGACATGCGGATCACGCATGACGTCGGAAACCCACATCTTCCCTTGCGGGAACGGCATTCCCGCGGGGAACATTGACGTCAAATAAAGCTGACCCTGATAAACGATGAAACCCGTTGTCACCGAGTGAGGAATCAAAAACCAAGTTCGCGTCTGCACTTTGTCCGTCCGATATTTCGTGACGAACGACCAATCGGTCACCGGAGTAGTCACAACCTGTCCACTCAGCCATAACCCCGGATAATTCCTTGGACCGGGTGTATCCCCGATAGGGTTAAGGCCAGTGATGCGCAGAACTACCAACGCCAAAACCAAACAGACCAGGATTCCCCCTGCAATTTTCGCTGCCGTCTTCATCTTAGGCTCCTAAGCGCAAGATGTGTTCCTTTCCGCGAATGAAGCTGGAATTTCCGATTTTGACCCTCACGCAGTATGGCTCCTATTGCGGCCAGGTGGCTTCCGAATCGAGATTGATGATGGGCTGCGCACCGGAAACCGGAACCATGGGACGCAGGTACGGCCGGCCAACCGTCTTGTGACAAGAGTAGCAATCCTCGAGCAAGTGTTTGTATTCCACGGCGAACTGCTTGCTATCTTTCATCTGGATAGTCTTCTTCACTGAGGTCAGGGTGCCGTTGTCAACGCCATCGAAGATGGATTGCATCTCCGCGATTGTGCCGTCGGCCCTTTTCGGCCCGGGATTCAAGTGCACTTCCCACCGCATGCGGTTACGCATTTCTCCCAAGTAATAGTTGGCCAACGGCCAATTCTTTTTTTGGCCTGCGAACCAGAGATTGGTCGCGAACATCGCGACATCAACCATTGGATGAGACGCGGGCGGCGCAATCTCTTTCAAATGCGCCAAGTCCGCTTGCGTGGTTGCGGCAGGAGTGGATTGTGGATTATCGCGTTCTGCAAGAGCGGCGCGGTGATCCCATGCCGAAACAAACAGCCCACCCAGTATGCCGCCCACAGCCAACAAGAGCAGGCTTAGGAGCCGATTAGCGTTTGTCATATCGCAACTCCTCGTTTGCAATTGCTGTCGACAGTCACCGCACTAGCTCTTGTTGACGACCTCAATATCGTGGCCGTCAGGATCAAGCACCCAGGTCGCATAATAGCCAGGATAGTATTCGAGCCGAGCTTGAGGTGATGCCTTACTCTTTCCTCCAGCTGCTAAAGCGGCCTTGTAGAATGCATCTACTTCGGAATGGTCTTTCGCTACGAATCCGACGTGAACGGCCTGAGGATCGGGTTTCCCTTCCTTGAGCCAGAAAAAATGGCTTTTGCCAACACCTAAACCCTTCAAGTCTGGGTGTCCGTCTTTGCCTTCGTAGTCTGGAAGAGTTGTGATCCCAAGTGGCTTCAGAGCCTTGGCATAGAAAGCAACTGAACGCTTGAAGTCACTGACTGTGAGAATAACGTGATCTATCATACTTCCCCTTCTGTTTTAGTTGGCATCGACCTGAACGATGGACGTGGCGGGTGGAGCACCCTTTCTCTTCGTGGGCCCGGTGGAAGCCCCCTGCTTCAGCAGGGGGAAGCAACGCTTCAATCGAAATGGGCTTCAGCCCCGGCCGGGTGGCGCACCCTTTCTCTTCGTATTTTCCGACATTGACATCAACGCGCGGGCGGATGATATCACACCGGATTTAAGCTAGAGATTCGATCCAACCTGAGGGTGCCGTATCCTTCGCGCCGCCTTTTTGTAGCTGCTAATAGACATGCCGGACAGGTGGGTTATTCTCACAGCCCACCGCAGGAGGTTCGGGATGAAGAATCCAGTTTGCGAGCAGATCCAGGCAAGGAAGGTAAAAGCCAGGCTGCGCATGCTGCAGCATGCGCAGCGCATCAGCGGCAACGTCAGCCAGACCTGCCGGTTTTTCGGGGTATCGCGGGCGCTCTATTACATCTGGAAAGAGCGCTATGAGAAGCACGGAGTAGCTGGTCTCCGGGACTTGCCTCGGAGACCCCACAAGATCCGCTTTCGTATTCCACCTGAAATCGTGTCGCTAATCCTTCGCATTCTGGAAGAGCGTCGTTACGGCGCCGTTCGAGTCAGCCTCTATCTTCAACGGCACTACCACGCCTACGTGTCACCGACGACTATCCTGAAGATCTTTCATCGTCATCACGTTGGACCCGTTTCACAGAAGAAGTATCGTCCCGGCCCTAAGCCACCGGATGCACCTCTGCAGGTTCCAGGCCGCTCTGTCCAACTCGATGTGAAGTTCGTTCCCCGTGTGGGAAGAGCGCGTCAGCGCTTTTATCAATTCACGGCTATTGACGAAGCGACCCGATTTCGTGTCTTGCGCATCTACGACCACGACAACACCAAGACCGCTATCGACTTCCTCCGAGAGGTCCGGGATCATTTTCCCTTCGCTATTCAGAAGATTCAGACCGATAACGGCTCTTCATTCGGACCACAGTTCACCTGGCATCTTTCCGATCTCCGCATCTCTCACCGCCACATACCTCCGGGCTGCCCTGAGGTGAACGGGAAGGTCGAGCGGAGCCACAAGACAGATTCAGAGGAGTTCTACCAGGGAAAGCATTTCAAACATAAAAGGGATCTTGCTCGAAAACTGAAGAGATGGGAAACCGAATACAACGAAGATCGGCCTCATCTAGCGCTCAAGGGGAAAACTCCCGCCGAACGCTTGCGCGAGCTAACTCAATCATCCGGGACTGCAAAGGATCTCTCTTGACTAATACAGCCCTTTGCGAAGGGTGCGGGGGTGGCCGAATTAGGGGGTCGGAACTTCCAGTTCATCCTGAGCGAAGCGAACGGGCTCCGACATAAATGATCGGCGCGCAGCGCCACCTCTCGCGCCGCCTCACCCGCGCGAGCCTTCCGCTTTGCCCCCCTTGTTCTTCCTTCTGGCCGATGCCGTTCATACTGGGCATCTTGTTGAAGTGGGTTTCCACAAGATGTTCCTGAACTGCAAGGGAAACGCGCGCGGCGCAACTGTCATTCTGGAGGCTGGAACCGAAGTCACGCACATTGGGTTCGACGATACCTTCTGACAATCCAAGAATTATCGTGTGATTTCCGACGACTACTCGTACCGCAGCGCGACCATGGGATCGACGCGCATGGCGCGGCAGGCGGGGACGTAGCACGCGAGAAGCGAGACGACAAGAAGCACGATACCGACTATAACGAAAGTCGCCGGATCACTGGGCGCAATCCCGTAGAGCAACGAGGACAAGAAACGCGTCAGGGCGAGGGCAGCCGGCAACGCCGACGCAGATTCCCGCAACCGTCAGCGTCATTCCCTGGAGGACGATGAGCTTGAGAACGTTCGACGGTTGCGCGCCGAGGGCAAGGCGGATGCCGATCTCCGGCGTGCGCTGCTTCACAGAGTAAGCCATCACCCCGTAGAGGCCGATGGAGGCGAGGAACAGCGCGACGGCGGCGAAAACGGCGAACAAAGACGTTTGGAAGCGGCGCAGAGCGCTGGCTTCGGAAACGCGCTGGTCCATGGTTTGGATGTCGGCGACGGGAACGTTTGGATCCAGCGAGCGGACGGCAGCGCGAATTGCAGGAATGATTTCCGCGGGAGACGACGAAGTGTGAATCGCAATATAGCCGCCGTTTGGCCCCTGATCATATTGCCAGAAGGAGCCATAGACCTGAGGAGGCGGCGCGTTTTCCAGATTGGAGTGTCGCGTGTTCGCGACGACGCCGACGACGATCGACCAATTGACCTTGGTCGTGCCCCAGACATAACACATGCAGAGGTGGCCGCCGATGGCAGGGCGACCCGAGAAATAGGCTTTAGCAAATGCTTCGTTGATGATGACAACTCCCGGGGCTTTGGGCACAGCATCACCGGGCGTGAAGAAGCGACCTGCGAGAAGCGGCGTGCCCATAGCTTGAAAATAATTCTCGGTGGCTAGTCGCGAATCGACGGCCTGACCTTTCTTGTTCGCATAGCCCTCGACCATGAATAAACCCATGGTTTCCGAATGGCTCAGCGGCAAGTCACTTATGGCGCCAATCGCGGTTACGCCGTGCAAGGCGCTAAGCTTGTCGAGGACGTTGTTAAAAAAGGCCCGGCGCTGCTCGGGCTTGCTGTAGCGCGAGTCGAGAGCGATATGCATACTGAGCGTGGAATCGGAGAAACCGGTAGAAACGTTTTGCAGGTTCACGTAGCTGCGAATGAGGAGGCCGGAGCCCGTGAGTAAGACGACCGCGAGCGCGACCTCGCTGACGATGAGGCTGTGGCGCCAGCGCTTTGAAGGACCGACGATGCCTTTGTTGCCGCCCTGCTTAAGGACCTCGGTCAAATTTGTGCGCGAGACGCCGAGGGCGGGAAGAATGCCGAATACGACGCCCGTGAGGATGGAAATGGCGAGTGCGAAAACCAAAACGCGTAAGTCGAGAGATGTTTCGTTCAGACGTGGAATGTTGCCGGGATTCAGGCGGAGCAGAAGGCGAATCGCGGCATAGGCGATGAGGATTCCGAGCGCGCCGCTAATGGAGGCGAGCAAGAGGGCCTCGGTGAGGACTTGCCGAATCAGCCGTCCCCGGCGCGCGCCGAGGGCCGCGCGCACCCCCATTTCGTGAGTGCGACCCGCCGCACGCGCGAGGAGGAGATTGGCCGCGTTGGCGCAAGCGATCAACAGAACCAAAGATACTGCTCCGAACAGAAGCCAGACGAAGAGGCGCACACCGCCAACAACAGTGTCCGTGAAGGATCGCAGAACGCAATACGAATCCTTAAACGGCGAGAAGGAGGAGGCATTAACAGGATAGAGGCGCGGCATGATGGTGTTCATCTCGGCCTGAGCCTGGGCGAGCGTAAGGCCGGGGCGCAAGCGCGCAATGGCGTTGCCTATCGGATTGTCACGGTCGGTCTTTCCCTGCGGCGTGAGAGCCAAGGGCAGCCAAAGTTGCGTTTGGCCTTCATTTGAATAAGGAAGTTCGTTACCACTAGGATAGCCGAACGAGGCGGGCATGACGCCGATGACGTGATAAATCTGTCCGTCGAGCGTGACGCTCCTGTCGAGGACTTGCGTGCTGCCGCCAAAGACGGATTGCCACAACGCGTAGCTGATGATGGCGACGTGCTGGTTGCCCTGTTCAGTGTCGGCGGATTCGATGGCGCGGCCAAAGAGCGGGTTGACACCAAGAGTCGATAGAAAATTGGGCTGGATGAATACGCCGCTGACGCGCTGCGCCATCCCTTCTGCCGCGAGATTGAAGAACCGTTGGTCGAAAAGAGTGATTGCTGAAAAGGAATGCGCTTGCCGTTGAATGTCGAAAAAATCTCCGTTGCTGGGGCCGATGGCGTCGATGGGAATTTGGGGCAAGTCGTGCGTGGGCGTGAAGACATAGACCAGACGGTCTGGATTTTCATAGGGCAAAGAGCGGATGAGCACGGCGTTGAGCAAACTGAAAATCGCGGTGTTCGCACCGATTCCAACCGCCAGCGTGAAGATAGCGACTGCCGTGAAGCCGGGATTCTTGCGCAGCATTCGCGATCCGAAGCGGACATCCTGCACGACCACTTCGAGCCATGCCCCCGTGCGTGCCGCTCGAACGCGCTCTTTGACCTGCTCGACACCACCCAGTTCGATCCCCGCCGCTCTCCGCGCTTCTTTTGAATTCATTCCTTCGCTGATCTTCTGCTCGGTCAGCAATTCGAGAGTGGAACGAATCTCGTCGTCGAGTTCCGCGTCGATTTGCTGCTTATGAAGAAAGCCTCGCAAGAAACTCTTCACACGTGAGAGCAGTTGCATAGCAGCTTTCACCTTACGAGGCTTCCAGCGCTCGCGCTATGGCCAACGAAATCCGGCCCCAACGCTCGGTTTCCGTTTCGAGTTGCCGCCGACCTGCTTTGGTCAAACGGTAGTATTTGGCGCGTCGTTTGTTGTCGGACTCGCCCCAAGTGGAGTTCAGCCACCCGGCTTCTTCCATCCTATGTAGGGCCGGGAACAGCGATCCGGGCTTCACCTGAAACGTGCCCTTTGTAATCTGCTCGACGCGGCGGGAAATGCCCAAGCCATGCATCTCTTCGAGGGCAAGGGCCTTCAAGATAATCAGGTCCAGGGTGCCTTGCAGCACATTCGTCGGTTCAGAGGTCACGTCCTAGCTCCTATAGAAATTCGATGGGAGAGTAAGCCTTCTTCCTATCGAATGTCAATAGGAGCGATGCCCGCCTTCAGTGATAGCGCACGTAAAGAGGTTCATCGCGATCGCGCCCGAAGTGGCTTTTCGCGCCGGACTTTGTATGATGCTACCCATGATTTTTGAACGCTATCACGCGTCAGAAGCTCCCGCGCCCAAATGACGCCTGCCTCTAACTCAACTCGCAAGCGCAAAATCCAGCGCCGCATTGATCCAACCGATCACACGCCATTCTTTGCCTACCAACGCGCCGCATCTCGGCAAAGCCAGGTTCTGCATTGCGAGGGCGTCGCGCTCACTCGCCTTGCGGACGCAGTCGGCACTCCCACATACGTCTACAGCCGCGCGAGCATTGAAGCTGCGTATCGACGCCTGAACCGCGCCTTCGGCTCACTGCCGCATCGGCTCTGCTACGCAGTGAAAGCGAACTCCAATCTTTCGGTTTTGCGCGTCCTCGCGAATCTCGGCAGCGGTTTTGACATTGTCTCAGGCGGCGAACTCGACCGTCTGCGGCGTATCGGCGTTCGGGGAGCGCGCATCGTCTTTTCCGGCGTCGGCAAGACGCGCGACGAAATCCGCGAAGCCCTCCGCTATCGCGCTAGTCGCGCGGCGCCACCCGGGATTCTGATTTTCAACATCGAATCCGGCGCCGAGCTTGAGTTGCTTCTGAGCGAATCTGCGCGACATTCGTCCGGAGCCGGCAGCCGCCCGTCGGCGGCGATTCGCGTGAACCCCGACGTCATGGCCGGCGGTCATCCCCACATCGCCACCGGCGCTCGTCATCACAAATTCGGTATCGACTGGCTGGAAGCTCGCCGGCTCTATCTCGCGCACAAAAGCTCTCGCTGGCTCGCCTGGCGCGGCATCAGCTCGCATCTCGGTTCCCAAATCTTTAGCATGTCTCCTTATCGCCGCGCTCTGACGCGCCTTGCCTCTTATGTCCGCGATCTCGCGGGCCAGGGCATTCGCCTCAGCTACCTCGATATCGGCGGCGGACTCGGCATCCGCTACACGGATGAGTCGCCCCTGGCGCCGGAGAAATACGCAAAAGCGCTTTCAAAGATCGTCCGGCCGCTCGGCTGCACCTTGCTCGTCGAACCGGGACGTACCCTTGTCGGACCTTCGGGCGTTCTCCTGGCCCGCGTGCTCTATGTGAAGCAGAATCGCGGCAAGACTTTCGTGGTGGTGGACGCAGCGATGAACGACTTGATTCGCCCAGCCCTTTACGGCGCCACTCATCCCATCACGCCGGCGATTCGCAGTTCCTCGGCCGCCAGGGAAATTCGGGTGGAAGTTGTGGGCCCGGTCTGCGAGTCCGGAGACTTTTTTCTCCGCGATTGGCCGCTCGCCCCTGTTCGGCCCGGCGATCTTCTCGTCATCTGGGCGGCGGGAGCCTATAGCTTCGCGCAATCATCGAATTACAATGCGCGCCGCCGCGCCGCCGAGGTTCTCGTCGAGGGCCGCCGTTTCCGCGTCGCCCGAAAGCGCGAGACCTACGACGACCTGGTCCGCGGCGAAACCGCGTGAACCCGCGATGCGAATATGCGTCAAACTCGAAAGATCGGCAAATCAGCGAGGAATTTAAGCGATGCCTCTCTTTCCTGCCTTTCTGAAACTCACTGGACGTCGCTGCCTGGTCATCGGAGCCGGGCAAGTCGCCGAGGAAAAAATCGAAAGCCTGATTCAAGCAGAGGCGAAAGTTCGCGTGGTAGCGCCCGCCGCCACGGAACGCGTTCGCGCTTGGGCCCGCGCCGGAAAAATCCGTTGGGACGCGCGCAAATTCCGCCCTTCCGATTTGAAGGACATTTTCCTCGCCGTGGCCGCCACTTCCTCGCCCGCGCTTCACGCCCGCATTTTTCGCGCAGCGCGTCGCCGCCGAGTTTTGTGCAACGTGGTCGACGACCCCGCGCATTGCGATTTCTACTACGGCTCGGTGGTCCGCCGCGGCGCGCTGCAAATCGCCATCTCCACCGGCGGCCACAGCCCCGCTCTCGCGCAGCGCTTGCGAAAACAGATCGAGCGGCAGTTCGGCGACGAGTACGAACGCTGGATCGAAGAGCTCGGCGCCGCGCGGCGAAAATTGTTCAAAAAACCGATTTCGGCGGCGCGGCGGCGCGCGCTGCTGCACCGCTTGGCGAGCCAGGATTCTTTTGAAGAATTCCTACGCCGACAGAAGCGCAAGGGAAAATAGCGAATTTGAATATTAAAGTTTTGTAAACGCCGCAGGGGAACACGCCATGAATCAATCGCTTACGAGGATTCAGAAGACAAATCATTCCAATCGATAATTCGACGAACGGGCGCGGGGAATCGTCTGCTAGAGTGCGTGCATTCGCCGATGCGGCTGGGTCGCGGTTCCCCCCCCACCCAAACCTTCCGAGGCCCAGCCGGTCGCCGAAGCAGCGTTGAAGTAGGGCCTTCCAGTCGTTTTCCGACCCTCAAATGTTTCGAACTCGTTCGAATATTGTTTCAATCTCGAAGCTTTTCGTGCGGGAAAAAGCGCGTGATTTGTATTTGCGTGCGTTCAGGTAGACTTTCGTAGAGAGCGATGGTACTGCCAGCTGAATCCGAAGACTCCAAAAAAATAACGACGCGATGCTGCATCGCGGGGGGCGGACCTGCCGGCATGATGCTCGGCTTTCTTCTGGCGCGCGCGGGAATCGAAGTGGTAGTCCTCGAAAAACATCCCGACTTTTTGCGCGATTTTCGCGGCGACACTGTACACCCTTCGACGCTCGAGGTTCTATACGAACTGGGATTACTCGAAGGATTTCTTAAGCGCAAGCATCAGGAAATCCGCCAACTATCGGGATATATCGGGCCTTACGAGGTCCCGATAGCCGATCTCTCGCATCTGCGGACGCATTGCAAATTCGTTGCGCTGATGCCGCAGTGGGATTTTTTGAATTTTGTGGCTGAAGCGGCGCAGCGCTATCCCGGCTTTCATCTCCGAATGGAATCCGAGGCTTTCGATCTGATTGAAGATGATGGGAAAATCCGAGGCCTTCTCGCAAAGACGAAACGCGGCGGGATCGAAATTCGCGCCGATCTCACGGTCGCTGCTGACGGGCGCCACTCGATCCTTCGCGAAAAGGCCGGGCTTGAGGTGATGCAGCTCGGCGCTCCCATCGATGTGCTGTGGATGCGCATTTCGCGCAAGCCCGGCGATCCGGGCCAGGCTCTCGGCCGCGTCGACGCCGGGAAATTTCTTGTGATGCTGGATCGCGATGAATATTGGCAATGCGCGTTCCTCATTCCCAAGGGAGGGTTCGATGCGTTGCGCCAGAAAGGTCTCGCAAGTTTTCGCGACGGGATCGCCGGTCTCGCACCATTTCTCGCCGATCGAGTGAACGAACTAAAGGATTGGGACGACATCAAACTATTGGCTGTCGCCGTGGACCGCTTGCGGCAATGGTATCGTCCGGGATTGCTGTGCATCGGAGATGCGGCTCACGCGATGTCTCCCATCGGCGGTGTGGGGATCAACCTGGCCATACAAGACGCGGTGGCCGCCGCCAATATTCTTGCCGAGCCGCTCCGCAGCAATTCCGCGACGGAACGCCATCTCGAAAAGTTTCAGCGGCGCCGCATGTTTCCAACACGCGCGACGCAAGGCCTCCAAATCTTGATTCAGAATCGAGTGATCACGCCCACGTTGAAAAGCACGACTAAAATTCAGTCGCTGCCGCTTCCACTCAAATTATTTCGCCAAATGCCGGTCCTGCGGCGCATACCGGCACGCATCATCGGGATAGGATTTCGGTCCGAGCACGTAGCCTCGTCTTCGGCGACGTAGCTTGCGCTTCGGTTGTCCTGCCTCAGCCTGGAAATGGAGAAAGCTTTCATGACTCGTAGTGCGTCGATTAACGCCATTTCTAGAGACGATCCTGCGTTTTCTGCCAGGGCTCTGTGGAGTGGTTGCCATGGTTTTGTCCAATCTGTCTTCCGTTTCATTTCCAAATGGGTATGGGCAGACTTCCCGAGTGAGAGGCATCAAGATTCGCTCGACGAAGCGAATCGTCGGCGCGGGAACGCTAGCTAACCGAACGGTTACAGTTCAGAGACAATTATTTCCATTTTGGGGACAAGTCCCTACCTTCTCAAAGCCCAAGGCGACCGTAACTCTAGCTGTGTCATTAGTTTGCCCGATCCACGGTTCGGATCGAGAATTGCAGTTTAAGCCAACACCATAGCGGTCGTTGTTTCTGGCTGGAGGCGTTTTTCCAAAATGTGGACGACCTCGTCTTCGGTCCGGACTGAAGTTCGAGACTCGAATACCAAGTATGCCGGGTTCGACGAGCGTGAGATCGAACAAGCCGTCTGCGCTCGTTTCGAGGAACAAGTCCGCAAATACCCCGAACGGCCCGCACTAAGAACCCATCGCACTGCCCTGACTTACAGAGAGCTAAACCAGGCCGCGAACCGGATTGCGCGCGAGATTGTGCAGCGATGCGGCACGGGATCACAACACATCGCCATTCTCGCTTCGGATGACGCTGACACGATCGCCGCGATAATCGGCATTCTGAAAGCCGGCAAGGTTTTCGTGCTGCTCGATCCGGCGCATCCACAGACGCGGAATTTGCAATTGTTGAATCATGTGGAAGCCACGCTCGTCATCACGGACGTGGAGAATTCTGAAATTGCGGGCCGTTTGTCCGAAAGGGAAGCGCTCGTCATTGAGACGATTCCCGCTACCGTCTCTGATGAGAATATTGGGCTTGCCATTCCCGCGGACGCGCCCGCGTGTATCGTTTACACTTCGGGTTCGACCGGTGAACCGAAGGGTGTCCTCCAGAGCCAACGCAATCTCCTCGTATGGGGCCTCGTATACGGACACGGAGTGGGGCTTTCGGCGTCGGACAGGGTCTGCATGGTCTCCGCTCGCACGAGTTCACAGTCCCTCGTAATTACGCTCAGCGCTTTGCTGAATGGCGCTTCGGCGTGCCCGTTTCAGTTTCGGAAGGAAGGCCCCAAGGGACTTGCCGCTTGGCTTCATGACGAACGAATTACGATCTACCATTCCAGCCCTTCGATTTTCCGCGCATTAGTCCAGAGCTTGTCACACAAGGAGCAATTCCCCGACCTCCGAATACTTCGGCTCGGAGGTGAGACGGTTACGCTTCACGATTTTGAGCTATTCGAAAGGTACTTCAGTGAGACGTGCACGTTCGTGGCTTCGTTTGGAGCGACGGAAGTTGGACCTTTCCGGGAATTTTTCGCGAGCCATGGCACGGCGATCGACGAAAAGATGATTCCTGCCGGCTATCCGACGTGGGGCAAGGACGTTCTGCTCTTGGATGACGACGGTCGAGAAGTCGAGACCGGCAGAGTCGGTGAAATCGCAATCCGGAGTCATTACCTAGCCGTCTGCTATTGGGGTCGGCCAGATCTGACGCGCACCGCTTTCATTCCTGATCCTGCGGGCACTGGAGCCCGAATTTATCGAACCGGCGACCTCGGACGGCTTACGGATGACGGCTGCCTCTATTGCCTTGGTCGCAAGGACCGGCAAGTTAAGATTCGCGGTAATCGAGTGGAACTGGCGGAAGTGGAAGATGCGCTCCGCAAGGTCGATGACGTGAGGGATGCCGTTGTAATCGCGCGGCAAAATAGCCGCGGTGAACCAGCCCTGGTTGGCTATGTTGTGTCGGCAACCATCCCGGGGCCATCGACGCTTGCGTTGCGGGGCGCTCTCGGCAAACTTCTTCCCGAACACATGGTACCTCCCGTTTTTGTGGCACTGGATTCAATTCCAGTGAATTCTCACGGCAAGGTCGACTATCAGGCTCTGCCCCCACCGGCAGCCCATCGCGTCTACGTCCCTCCCCGGAATGCAGAGGAAGAATTCCTTTGCAGATTATGGCAGGAGATCCTCGGCATCGAGCGCGTGGGCATTAACGACGACTTCGTGGAGGTCGGCGGAGATTCCCTCTCGGCTGCGTGCCTAATGACCGAAATCGAATTGCGCCTCGGGCGACGAGTCCCGATCTCAACGTTACTGAATACCCGGACGGTGGAGGAGCTGGCAAGGGTCATCGCACTGCATTCGGATACTCAAAGTTTTTCGCCTCTGGAGCGATTGCAACCCGGCGACGAGTCGAAGACGCCGTTCTTTTTTCTGCACGGTCAGTTTAGCGGCTGGGGCCTTTATTGTCGGACGCTCGCTCCCCTTCTGGGGCACGATCAACCCTTCTACGTGCTGCACCCACTGCCGCCCGGCGATGATCTGCCGCTGAGTGTGGAATCGATGGCCGAGCGATATCTGCATTTTCTCCGCGAGGCCCAGCCTCACGGTCCGTATCTGTTGGGAGGCCATTGCAATGGTGGGTTGATAGCCCTCGAAATGGCACAGCAGCTCCGAGCCCAGGGTGAAGAAGTGCGATTGGCTGTTCTCGTTGAGACGGCAGCACTTGAGCCAGGATTGAGGCCGCTACGCAGGATCCTGCATCTGGCTGCTCGTGGCCTGAATTTGAGCCAGCGTCGTGAGTTAGAGTGCTCTTACGGGCTCTACCGCCAATTCATGGTCTTTGAAGAGCTATCCCGTTGGCAGAAAATTCGATTGTTATTTCGAAATTTCGGGCGGGTTCGACGAGTCGCGCAGTCATCGATTCGACGCCTGTGGCACCGATCAGACGACGGATCATCGGAACAGGCCGCGGAAAATGATCTCGGAGGGGGATGGACAGGGGAAAGGGTTCGGTTGCACTACTTGTACTTGATAAAGGGCTATCTTCCGAGACTCTATCCAGGACGCGTCGCCGTTTTTCACGCCAGCGATGAAAAACGCCGAACACACGATCCGGCTCTGGGTTGGCGCGACCTCGCTTTGGCCGTTGATGCCTATGCGATTCCGGGAGATCACCACGGTTGTGTTTCCGTGGTCGAAAACATTCGGGTCTTTGCCGAGCGCCTGAGGTTATGCCTGGAAGAACATTGCAATGTGTCCCCCAAACCACTCATCGCGAAGGGCGAAGCCCGTGTTGAGTTGCCGGGACCAACCCGATATCGCCTCCCACGCCCCATGGCCTCGGTGGATCCCAATCTGAATACGGACCCATAAACGGCGGGAATCCTAGTGCTGGTGGACCGCCCGCCGAGTCGCGTTGTGCTATAAATCTTGTATACGATGAACATTCGCAAAGGCTCGCTTCACCTGTTTCGTTTTTCCGGGATTGACGTGTTTTTGCACTGGTCGTGGTTTTTGGTGGCGGCGTACGAAATTCAGGACCGCGCCACAAGCTATTCGTCTCTTTCCTGGAACGCTCTGGAATATCTCGCGCTATTTCTGATCGTGATGCTTCACGAGTTTGGGCACGCGCTGGCGTGCCGGCAGGTTGGCGGGACATCAAATCAAATCGTGCTGTGGCCCCTTGGCGGCGTGGCATACGTCGATCCTCCGCAGCGGCCGGGCGCCACGCTTTGGAGTCTGGCGGCCGGACCGCTGGTGAATGTGGCGCTGCTGCCGATTTTGTATGCGCTCGATCGCGCGTGCAAGTCGGCGGGCTGGGCGGAAACGACGACGCCGAATGGGTACCACTTTTTGCACTCCGTTTTGCTGATCAATCTTGGCTTGCTGATTTTCAATATGCTGCCGATTTATCCGCTGGACGGCGGCCAGATTCTTCGGTCGCTGCTGTGGTTCGGCATCGGGCGCGCGCGAAGCCTGCTGGCAGCGACGATCATCGGCTTCATCGGCGTCGCTGGACTAATCGGACTAGCTGTGTGGGCGCAATCCATCTGGTTCGGAGTTCTCGCGGCTTTTATTCTTTTGAATTGCTGGAGCGGGCTGCAACACGCGCTGGCATTATCGCGAGTGGCAAAGTTGCCGCGCCGCGAGGGTTTTGCTTGCCCGTCGTGTAAAGCGGCGCCGCTCATGGGTCCCTATTGGCTTTGCAGTCTGTGCAACAACGGATTCGATACGTTCCAAACGCAAGCCGTCTGTCCTAATTGCTCGGCTCACTATGCGACAACGAAATGCTTGGACTGCGGCGCACTGCATCGAATAGAAGAGTGGAGCGTTCCTGAACCCGTCCCCTCGCCGCTGTAATTATCCTCGATTCCGTGCAAGCTTCCCCGAGCCGCAAAGCATCGCTTGACAGGGCGTATCTATCAAATGTACATTTAAAGAGATGTAGCGTACATTAGGAGCCCTCAAATGGCACGAACTTCCATCGCTGTTAAGAAGGTCTCAGCCACCGACCTTCGAGGCAAGCTCAAAACATACCTGAAAGAAGCGAGAGCAAACCGGGTGGTCTTGGTGGAGAACCGCCGCCAGCCCTCAAAGTACCTGGTGGACAAAGACTTTTTGGATTCCTTGGTGAAGGAGCGTGAGTCAATTCTCGCCACTCTGGAGATTCTCGCGGATCGCGATCTCGCCGACCGATTGCTGGCGCTGTCAAAGACCATCGACGATGACGTTGCAGCAGGCCGACTACTCACAACAGCAGATGTTTTTGGCAAATGAGCAAAGGGGGAAAACAGCCTTCGCCTTCTGCGCCAACGCCAGACGAGACGCGCTCCAAAGCTCCCTTTGAACTCAGATACACGCCAGATGCCGCATCGGATATCAAATCCCTCGATGGCAGCGTGCGGAAGCAACTCCGAAAAGTCTTGGAGAAGAAGCTGGCCGTAGACCCTGAAGGATACGGGCTGCCACTGCGCAGCTCGCTGGTCGGCTATTGGAAACACCAGTTCGGCAACCACCGCGTGGTTTACCGAATCTATCCCGAGCATCACGTGGTCGTCGTGTGCGCTGTCGGCGTTCGCAAGCAGGGTGACGCGGAGGATATCTACAGGCAGCTTGAATCCGTCGCGCAAACGGGCCGTATCGCTGAACAACTCGCGTTCGTGCTTAAGAATCTTTTGCTTCCCAAAAAGTAAACTGCCGGTTTTTTGGCAAGATGCTGACCGTTACGGATCGGACGCTTAGTGCGGAGGGCCGGTGACGGACCTTGGCGCTGAACTATCTGGTGCGCCCACCGGCCACGACCGCGGGCCGTAACGCGGCAATGGCCGATCCAATTCGTAGGCGCCCAGATCGGGAGCCTTGCCGGTGAAATCGTCATTGATTGTCGGCAGTAGAATGCCCGCATCGACGGCTGCCGATCCCGGCTTCAACCTGAAATCGAAATCCTCGGGATTGTAGAAGTGCTCCGGATCGGATTTGTCCGGAATTTTCGCATTCACGAAAATATCGTAGTCGACCAGCACGCTGTGCTGGTCCTGCTTGGTGGCCTCGCTGTATTCCTTGAGCGATTTGAAATTGCGCGTGACGAGCTTGCCCTGATAGTCAGCCGTGACTTCGAAGGCGGGAGAAGTCCACTCAAAAGCATTGGCCACATTTGGATTTGGACGAAAACCGTTGTAATCCGAAGTGGAATAATTCGTGTAGGTGCGGAGATTGAGGATGGGATCAGCCCAGCCGTCGCCAAGAATCAAATTATTCAAGAAGTGAATGTTGGACGCCGGGCCCATGAGGCGGCCCTGGCCGAAAAACGTGTTTTGGTAAATCAACACTCCCGCCGGCGTATCGATCAGCTTCAACGGGCCGCCGGTGGTCGCGTCGTACACGAGATTTTGATAGAAGTAGAGCGGGCCGCCGAACGTAGGCTGCGCGCTGAGCGCGCCACCGGCCGAATTGAAGCAGCGATTTCTAAAAACGCGAATGTTGTGGGCGCCTCCATCCGCTTCCATGCAGTTATCCGCCATATTGTAAAAATCGTTGCCATAGAAATCGATGTCGATTGGCACTCGATCCGGTAACTCATTGGGCGTGCCGTCGGGATCGCCGTAGGTGGCAATGTCAATGCCGTCGTGCCAGTTGGCGACGTAGTTGTAGGCGACCACGTGTCCCTGACCGTAAATTTTCACGGCGTATTCCGAAGTGATTAGCGCGGGATAGCCTGGAAATTTCGCCCAGACCGCGGGCGTCCACCAGCTTTGCAGTTTCTCAGGATTGTGGCGCCCGATGAAGACGTTGTCCGCGATATAGAAATTCTTCGAGCCGGACCAATCGTCTTCCACGCCGCGGCCGATATTTTCGAGTCGCGAATGCTTCAGCGTGAAGCCGCTGGAGCCGCCAATATTCTTGTAGCCGAGCAGAAAGGCGACATTGGTGTTGCGCACAGTGATGCCTTCGAAATAATTGTAATTTGCGGCCATCAAGTTGAAGAGATTCTGGCAACCATCGCCATCGAAGATCACTTCGCCGTCGCCCGCGCTTTTGATGACGATGGGTTTGTCAGGCGTGCCGCTCTGGGTGAGGTAATACGTTCCGTCGAAGGGCGTGCCGTAGGCGGCGATGGTGCGATCGAAGCCACTGTAGACAAAACGATTGTCTTTGTAGAGGCCGGCGTGGACCAAGATGATGTCTCCGGGGCGCACGCGCGGCGGCATCACATTCGAGTGATCGGATTCGTCGGACCCCATGTAGTACGCGGCGAGCAGGCCGGTGAAGGCAGGCTGCTGCTTGGCGCCTTTGTAGCCGAACGGGTAAACGTGATAAATGTGCCCGCCTTCGGCGGGCTGAGGTTCCTTGCGCGTGCGCACCACCACGGTTTTTTCGGCTTTGCCTTTCACGCCGTCGGGATCGGAAAGAACGAAGCGGCATTCGTATTCCGTATCGGGCTCGAGATTCAGCAGGCTGCCGGCAAACATGTTGGGAGCCACATAGTTGAAGTAATGGACACCGCCATCGCGTGGCGCTCCGCCCGAAACTTGCTCACGCTGCAGGCGCAGAAGAGGCAGACCTTTTCGCCACTGCTGCTCGCCCTTCTTGCGATAGGTCACGTCCACGCGAGCGTTGCGATTGTCGTCTCCGGAGATGCGCCACTCGAAACCGAGCGAAACCAGGGTGGGCGGCTCGATCACGAAATCACCCGCAACGGTACGCGTTTGGGACCGGGAAGGCGTCGGGACGAGGATAGCCGCCGCGAACAGAAGAGAAAGGATGAACGGCGGGTGGATACGATGGCGCATGCCTTGGCTCTCCCGAAGCGTCTCTTAGCACAAGGAAGGATGAGCGTCAAACCGACACACAGGCAAAGGCGGAGCCAAAAGCAGATCCGTCACACCGGCCTGAAAAGCGGCCGGGTTCGGGATGACAACGTAAGGGCAAAGGCCGACAAGAAGGAGGCAAAAGCGAGGTGCCACCCTGAAGGGGAGGGGCTACACGAGGCTAGACGTTAGAGGCCAGAGGAGGACAGGTTAACTGATGTCCGGGGCTTTTTGTCCTTTAGGAGCGAACAACCATTAATGCGGTTATTTACTTACCCCCGGTGTTGTACGCTTCCTTCAAAACGCTAAAAATTACGTCTTTCTCCATAAACTCCTGACGGTTGCGAAATCCAAAATTGTAGACGCGGAGTTTTGCCGCAATGTTTTCTTTTGCTTCAGCGGTTCCGCCTTCGGGGGCTTCGTACCGTTCGAATTTGTCGCTCCACACTGCTCCTAATTCTTCGACCTGCTTTGCAAACAAAGCGAACGCTTCTTCGTACCGGCGGTGTTCATCCATAAAGAAACTGCGGTTCTCGGTTGCATTTGCGTGCTTGGAAAGGATGAAATACCGATCGGCTCCGTAAATTTCGTTCCAAGTTATCTCTTTTTGAAGCCCCGCAGAAACAATTGCCGGAGTATCTCTTAGCATTATTTCCTTCATTTTCGGGTCTGCTTTTTCCCATTTTCCACCGGCTTCATATTCCCTAGCCTTCTTCGCGTAGTCTTCTTCAAGCCGTGCTTGAAGTATCGTGCCATCAAAAACTGTGTACACCGGCTCGTCATCGTCTTTTGACCTTTCAAGAAGACGCACAAACACGGATGTGCGGCGAACAGCGTACTCGTAAACGTCTTCCTGTCTCGGTGGGCCACCGCTGCACCAATCGTGCTTCAACCGCATTTGTCTGGGGTAGACGTTCCAGTATTCCCATCCCGAATGTTTGGAGTAGTATCCAGTGGTTGCGTCCAATTGAAACTCAGGCTCTTCCACGTCCACATCAGGTACGACTTTTTTGTTTCGAAAGATATTCATGGAGTCGCCTCCGCGAGGTCGCCGGGGCCGCACCTAAGTGTACCGCGTGAATCCAGGACGTCTGCGGACACGACGACGGATATGTCAAATTGTATAGGGGGTACTGTGAAATATCAGATAGAGGAACAATTTGGCGAGTGGATTATTGTGCAAACCGAAGAGCCTTTTGAGCAGGTCGAGCCAAGTTATCCCGAAAAGAAAACAGCAGAAGCCCAATTACGAAGACTGCTGCAAGAGAAGAAATAAAATCCACGGCAAATTCGCACATTGCCCGGCTGCTCTCAGTGCGAGCAAGCGGGATACAACGTGGGGACGGGTTAGCTGATACTATTATCGGCTGCTATTTTTTCGACGAGCGCGGCTGATCGAGAAATCTGGCGGCAGGGCGATCGTTTGCCATAGTCGCGGGATTTTCTGAGCAATTGGGAGCCACGTGTATAAGGCGATTGACGAGCGAATTCGCAAGGCGCTGCGACATCATATTCGCGAGCGCTACAAGACAGACGTTGAAGTGACGACCGAGCGGCCGCCCAGGCTTGTAATGGGCGAAGTTGCTTCGCCGGTATGTTTCGAGCTGGCCAAGCGTCTGAAAAAACCGCCGCGGGCGCTGGCACAGGAGATTGCCAATTCGCTGAAGCCGATTGAAGGCGTAGCGCGCGTGGAGGTGGCTGGCGGCGGCTACCTGAATCTATTTTTGGAGCGCGCCGCGTTTTTTCGCGCAGCGTGCGCAGAGGCGGAACAGCAAACCGCTGGCGCAGGTGCGCCGGCATCGAAGGGCGTCCAGACGAAGACGGTCGTCGAACACACCAGCATCAACCCAAACAAGGCGGCTCACATCGGACACTTGCGCAACGCCGTTCTGGGCGACACATTCTCGCGGATCCTTCGCTATGCCGGGCGCCGCGTAGAGGTGCAAAACTACATCGACAACACGGGCGTGCAGGTGGCGGACGCGGTCCTCGGATTTCTGCACCTAGAACCGAAGACGCTGGATGAAGTGCGCGCACTCGCCGCGGCTCCGAAATTCGATTATTTTTGCTGGGACCTTTACACGCGCGTCACGCTGTGGCTGGCGGAAGATAAATCGCGGCTGGAGATTCGCTCGCAAACGCTCAAGGACATCGAAGAGGGCCACGGCGACGCGGCCAAGATGGCGGAGGTGGTCTCAACGGCAATCGTCCACTGCCATTTGAAGACGTTGGATCGCCTGGGGATTGACTATGACTTGCTGGCGCGCGAAAGCGACGTGCTGCACCTGAAATTCTGGGACGCCGCCTTCGAGCTGTTGAAACGGAGCGGCGCGATCGAGCTGGCCACTGCGGGGAAAAACGCGGGCTGCTGGGTGATGCAGCTTCCCTCGGATAAAGACGTTTCCGAAAATGGCGCAGTTCCCGAAGGAGACGTCGCGGCCGCGGAGGAGCCCACCGAACTGGCCGAAGCGAAAATCATCGTGCGCTCGAACGGCACGGTGACCTATGTGGGCAAAGACATCGCCTACCATCTATGGAAATTCGGCTTGCTGAACCGGGATTTTCACTATCGACGCTTCCACACGCACCCCGACGGGCACGAGGTGTGGACGACTGATTCGAAATCTGACGACGCGGGCGCGCCGGGATTTGGTCACGCGCACGAAGTGTACAACGTGATCGATTCGCGGCAGGCGTATCCGCAGAAAGTTGTGGTGGCCGGATTGCGCGCGCTGGGGCGGCCGGGTGCGCCGCGATGTGAGCGCGGCAAGACCGCCTACGCGAACATCCTCCAGTTTACGACAAGGCGACCTCAGACGCCTTTTCGGAGCGGGCGATCGAAGCCTTACTTGAGGCTTATCCGCGCGCGCTCGACGACCTGGAGGCCGCGCCGTGACCCCGTTCGACGACGCCGACATGCTGGCGGCGGCGCTCGACTATATTGCTCACGGCATGGCCCCGATCCCGTTCCCTTCCGCAAAAGGGGCCAGTCTTAGACGATTGGCAGAACATGCGGATCAGCGTGGACACCGCGCCCCGATATTTCAATGGCGAGCCGCAGAACATCGGCGTCATCCTCGGCGAGGCCTCCGGCGGCCTGTGCGACATCGATCTCGACTGTATCGAAGCGACCCGCGCCGCGCCTTACTTCCTGCCCCCACCGCCGTCTTTGGTCACGCAAGCAAGCCCGCGTCCCATTATGTCTATCGTTCGAACCTCTCGCAACCCAGGAACGCGGCGCGCAAAATTCATCGGTTCCGACAAGCACGGGCTTCTCGAGGTCCGCATGGGCGCCGGCGGACGGGCCGCACAGACCATCTTTCCGCCGAGCATGCACATCTCTGGCGAACCGATCGCCTGGGAGGGCGGCGGCCCCGAAGGATTGCCGCCATAGACGGCGAGGAGCTGTTCAAGCACGCGCGCCGCCTGGCGGCGGCGACCGAGATCGCTCGCAACTATCCCAAGGTCGGCGCGCGGCACGGCGGCGCCCATGTCCTCGGCGGATTCCTGCGGCGCTGCGGCTTTTCGCCGGCTGAGGCGGCCCTGTTCGCTGAGGCGGTCGCCGCAGCCTCGGCCCAGCCGGGCGACAAGCGGAGTGACATGAAACGGACCGCCCGCGATGGCGCAGAGGCCGGCAAGCGCGCCGGATTCCCCCTGCTCGCAGAGACGTTCAGCAGGCCGCCCGCCAAGAAAGTCGCCGCCTGGCTCGACTACCAGGGCGAAGAGCCGCCGCCCAATGACGCCCCGCCGATCGGCCAGCCGATCGCCGAACCTGAAGTTTTGCTCGTCAACGGCAACACGCTCATGCCCGAACAGATCTCTTGGTTGTGGCCCCATTGGCTGCAACGCCGCGCCTTCAACCTCATCGCTGGCAAATCCACTGCAGGGAAATCGACCATCGCGCTGTCGTTCTGCGCGACGATCACAAGCGGTGGCCAATGGCCGGATGGCCAAAGAATTGAACCCTTTCGCGCCCTCTACTGGTCGGGCGAGGACGGCATCCGCGACACGTTATTGCCCCGTTTTCTGGCGGCTGGCGGCGACCCCGGAAGATGCTGTTTATCGAAGGCGTCCGCGAAGCCGGGGCAAACGTCCTTTCGATCCCGCCGGCGATATGCCCGCGTTGGCCGCCGCGATCGAGAAGGTCGGCGACGTGGCGCTGATCGTGCTCGATCCGATCGCCCTTACCGTCAAAGGCGATTGCCACAAGAACGTTGAGACCGAGTCGGGCTGCAGCCCTTCGCCGATTTTGCGCACAAATCGGCGCTTGCGGCCTCGGCGTGCATCATCTGACAAAATTCACCGACGGCGGAGACCCGCTTGAACGAGTTTCCGGCTCGCTCGCCTTTCATGCCCTGCCGCGTTGCGTGCTTCTGGCCGCCAAAGACATCAACGCCGGCGAAGGCATGCGCCGGGTGATGTTGCGGGTGAAAGTCGCCAACGGCCCCGACTGGGGCGGGTTTGACTATCAGTTGCAGCAACGGGCGCTCGATCGCTATCCGGAGATTTTGGCGCAAAGTGTCTTGTGGGGCGCGGCGATCGAAGGGGCGGCGCGCGAATTCTCGCCGAGCTGGAGGAAAAGCCGGCCGACGGGAAACAACGCAAATCCGTGCTGTTCCTCGCCGAGGCGCTGAAGGATGGCCCGCAGTTGGCCGCCGAAGTCATCGCGAAAGCGGGCGCCGCGGGCATCCCAGAACGGACCTTGCGCTACGCGTTGAAGGACCTTGGGGTGAGGCCGGAGCGTCAGGGCAGGGGCAGGGACCATTTCGTGATTTGGGAGCTGCCGAATGCTCCCGCGCATTAACTCCGGCTCGCGCGCGCGCGCGTACACCCCGCACCGGTATTGCCGGTGTGCCAGTGCCACCGACGCGGCCGGAGTTGCCACACGCCTCAGCTCTCAAGGCAACAGAAGCAACACAGGCAACACCGGCGCAAGTACCACTCGTGCGCGCGCGCGAGGCCTGGGTTTCCCGGCTTTCGGCCCGTCGTCTGCACCCCACCATAAACACAAGATAGGCCAGCAAAAAGGCTTTGTCTCGGATGACCTGTGAAATGAGGAGGACGCCATGAACGATGTCGACGCGTTCGAAAAAGTGTGTCGGCTGATCTACGCCAATGCGGCCGAGATGAGCTTCAAGGAGAACGTCGGACGCGCGGAGGCTGCGCTCGCCGCCATACTCCCCGACATGCTCTCGCGATCGGGCGTCGCTTTCGCCCTTCGGCAGATCGCGGTCGTGGCGCGCGTCGTCGCATGGGCCATGTGTTGTCAGGAAGATTGCGACGGCCGCCGCGGCCTGGACGATGACCTCGAGGACGGCGACGACGATCCTGTCCCCGCCCGCGAGCGCGAGGCGGCTTTCCTCGGCGGCGGGGACGGACGCGATGACCTTTAAGTGTTATCAGCGATGAGTAAGGGACCGGGCGCCGTCGAGGCGTGCATCGCCGACCTGTTGGCCGCGACCCGTGACCGGCGTGACCGTTGCCGACCTCGCTGATAACGCTTACGGGCTCGAAGGCGCGAAGCCGACCCGCGAGCAGCGCCTTTCGGCCACCCGCGCCGCGCATCGGATCCTGCGGCGGGTGAAGGAAGCCTACGAGCGCGCCGAGAAGCTCCGCGACCAGGCTCACGCCGACACCGAGGCGGCGCTGGGGCGCGAGAAGCGTCCAACGAAGTGGGACTCGCGGACAGGCGCCAGTGACTTCGATCAAGAATACGACGATCGATTTCACGCTGATCCGTCATGGCTCGCGGCGCGTAAGCTGTTCGACTTCTGCGAGCGGATCGGACGGTGGTCTCGCTGGTACAAGGTCGATCGCGACCACATGTGGGCCGAATTCGACTTCTGGCAGACGACCACGCTGAAGGGTCGCCTCTATTTCCACCCGCCCGACGTTCCGGTCGAGGTGCGGGCGGTCGGATCGACCGCCACGGCGTGCATTGGTTCGACACCGAGGTCCTCAAGGTCACTGCGCGCAACGTGGTGGTGCGCTACGCCGGCGAGATCGCTCGGCTGGATCGCGGGCATCTCTATCGCTGGTGGGCCTTCGGCGCGGCGTTCGCTTCGTCGCGTCGCGCACGGGCCGCATCGCCGCTGCGCTCGATGAGGCCTGGTGGGAGCGCTACGGCCAGGCTCGCGCCGCCGCCGAGTTTGCGGATGCCGCTCGAGGAAGCGCGGCTCCTGCTCGGCTTGCCCGAGAACTACACGAAGGAGGACGTGCTCACCGCGTTCCGGCGGGCGGTGGAGAAGCGCATCCGGACGTGGGCGGAACGGCAGAGATGTTCCATAAGCTGGTCGAGGCGCGTGACCGGCTGCTCACCGCGTTGGGGACGAGCGCGCCGCCACCCAAGCCGCCGGCCTATGTGCCGAGCGGCGCGACGGTGGTCTATCGGAGCGGCGGCTCTCGTCGTCAGAGCCTCGGCTCGACCCGCCGTCTGCCGGCGATGTGATAACACTTATGCTTGACCGCTCGCCGAACCGCCAGCCGCGCCGGGTTCAGCTTCGCCGGACCAAGGGGTGGCGCATGCCGCCCGACACCGTGAAGGTCGACCGCACGACGCCGTGGGGCAACCCGTTTCAAGTCGGGCGCGAGCCGCCGTGCTGCTGCGCTTGCGAGCGACGGAGGCGCCGTATGAAACCGCGCCGGACTAACCGAGGAGAATTAACCATGAGCAAAGCAACGCAGACCGACGCGCCGGCCGCGCCAAAACCGTTCCAATCGCAATCCGCGGTTCGGGCCGCCGAGATGGCCGCCCTGGAGCCGCGCATCGGCGAAGCGATCGACAAGCGCCAGCGCGCGACCGCCAAGAGATCGCCGCCTTAAAAAGGCGAATTAGCGTGCTCGAAAAGGCGAGGCGGGAGGCCTAGTATTCGTGTACCATCGGCTGTCGTTTACTGCGAGGCGCGCATGGAGACGAACGCAATGCGGTGCTGACGCGAGACGTCGGTGATCTGCGCGCCGCCGTCGCCAGTCTGGCTCAGGCTGAGAGCATCGAAGTTTGTTTGAAGCTGATGTGGGGCCCGGGCGTGCTTGGTGGAGGCCCTCGGCCTAATGTCCCCGCGACACCGGAGCCGGCCCCCCGCACGAAAGCGGTCGCGACTTTCCGGAGTGGATAAGGCGAGGCAACCCGATGACCGACAGCGCCAGTCCCGAAATCGTCTTCAAGACCAAGCTCGACGGTCGCGTCTTGGCCGAAGCCGGACCCTCGAGCCGCCTGCGGCCGCTAGGTCTTAAGCCCGTTGGCGAGCCCGACGAGCGCGCTCCATCTGCGGATCGAGGGCCTCTTGGCGGCGATGTGTTCGCCCAGGGTCTGGCCGATCTTTCGGAGCGGGACGTCACACGCAGGCCGATATCGAGGCGCTCGCGGAGGTCGCGGACGACGTCCTCAACTCGCTAGTGACCGCCTTCGGCCGGTCAGTGAAGATGTTCGTTCGCTTAGGTCCGAGAACGAGCGTTTGCGCTCGCAGGTCGCCGAGCTGAAAGCCAAGGTCGGCGAGATTTCGTTCGTTCAGGAGCGCCTGCAAGTCGACCGGCGAGGCCCGCCCGGTCATGCTGGCCCGCGCGGAGCTGATGGTCCTCCCGGGCCCCGGGGCGAACGCGGCCCGCGCGGCGAGCACGGGAGGGCGGCGCCGGTCATTGCCGGGTGGGAGCCGCGGCCCGAGAGGTTTGAGGTCGTGCCCCGTTTCTCGAACGGCGACCCGGTCCGCCGATCAATCTCCTGAGCTTGTTTCAAGCGTATCATAGCGCGACATCGTGGATCGAGGACGCGGATCTCGAGCAGGGGGCGCAGGAAGCCCGCGCCGAGGCCGAGCGACAGGCCGAGGCCGCACGCTGGGGGCGCTGAAAGACGTCGGACCCCCGTCAGCCGATCATCGCCGTCGCGTCGAACCGGAAGCGCCACGGTTTCGCAACGGGTTCCGTAACGGCCTCCAGGGGCCTGTAGGTGACGGGTTTGACGTCCAAAAGCCGCTTCCGACGCCTATAGCGGCGCATCCGCTCGGCCGGGGTCAGCGGCTCGTCAAACAGGCGCGGGCGGCCCATCTCGCTGGAACTCCTTCATGAATCAGACGGTTTTATTCCGACGTTTCTCCGCCAGCAACCGCCCCAACCGGCCGCAACCTGCCGCCACCGCCTGCGAATTCCTTTCACCCCCGCGTTTCTCAGCCTCTCTTTTTCGACGATGGCCCGCCGGCGCCT